>NZ_JARZAG010000015.1 GCF_029892155.1 Kitasatospora sp. GAS204B
AGATGTCCAACTGGAAGCTCAAACGCACCGAACATCGCAACCCGACGGCACCCGACACTCCAACCGTCCGGCTGGTCGCACCCACCAGAGCCAGCCCGACCAGCCGGAAAACGACCTAAATCACCGGTATTGGCCTTAGGACCTCTCTTACGGATCTTGCCGGGCGCGCAGCCGCACAGGCTTTGACGCACCGGCTCGGCGCGCGGTCTGGCGCGCGAGCGATCAGTCGCGTCACAGTGGCGGCATCCGGGCGACCGGCTCCCGGGCGCCCACCCGGGTGGAGTTCCGCGCCGCGTCAGCGCGCGAGCCGCAACGGGCCGGCCGCAAGCGCGGCGGCAACAGACGAGGGAGTGGCAGATGACCGAGATCGCCGCACTACTGGCGGACCTGCGCGCCGAGAGCGAGGAACTGGCGGCGCTGGTGGTGCCGTTGGACGAGGACCGGTGGACGACTCCGACGCCCGCGCCGGGTTGGACCATCGCCCACCAGATCGCCCACCTGGCCTGGACGGACGACTGGACGCTGCGGTCCGTCCGTGATCCGGCCGGGTTCCATTCGGCGGCAGTCGAACTGCTGGCCGGCCCGGTTGAGTTCGACGGGATCGTGGACCGGGGCGCGGCCGACGGCGCGGCGCTGCCGCCGACCGAACTGCTGGAGCGGTGGCGGACCGGCTGCGCCGAGGTGCTGGCGGCGCTGGCCGAGGTGCCGCCGGGCAGCCGCCTGCCGTGGTTCGGCCCGCCGATGAAGGCCGCCTCGATGGCCACCGCGCGGATCATGGAGACCTGGGCGCACGGCGAGGACGTGGCCGAAGCGCTCCACGTCGAGCGCAAGCCCACCGCCCGGCTGCGGCACGTGGCGCACCTGGGCGTGCGGACCTTCGGCTTCGCGTTCTCCGCGCACGGCCTGCCGGTGCCGACCGAGCCGGTGCGGGTCGAGTTGGCCGGGCCGGATGGCGAAGTGTGGACCTGGGGGCCCGAGCAGGCGCTGGACCGGATCACCGGACCCGCGTTGGACTTCTGCCTCCTGGTGACCCAGCGGCGGCATCCGGACGACCTGGCACTGACGGTGACCGGCCCGGTCGCCACCGCCTGGGTGCCGCTCGCCCAGGTCTTCGCCGGCCCGCCGGGGGTCGGGCGGGAGCCACGCGAGATGTGACGACAAGTCAGCCACCGCCCCTACAGCAGGACCGGCGCCCGGGCGGGAACCTCACCACGAAGTGACGCCAAGTCAACTTCCGCTCATGGCGCGGCGTTGCCACCCTTGGGCACGAGCCCGTTGAGCAGCAACCGCAGGGCCAGCTCGAATCCCCGCTCGTCCAGGTCGCCGGGGCCACCGCCCCGGACGGCCGAGGCGGACAACGCCTCGGCCAGGTCCGGGTACTGCCTGCGGTACTCCTCGGCCGGGCGGGCGAAGCCCTCGGTGAACGTCTCCAGCGCTGCGCCGAGCACCAGGTAGTCGAGCGCGGCGGCGGCCTCGGCGGCGTCCGCCGGGTCGAGACCGGCCCGGCGCAGCGCGGCGAGCAGCGCGTCGTAACCGAGCAACTGGCGCTCGGCCTCGACCCGGCGGCGGGCGAGGAGCGCGATGGTGTTGGGGTGACGGAGGAAGACCCGCCGGTAGCCGCGGGCGTACTCCGCCACGCCCGCGCGCCAGTCCTGCTCCGATGCCGCCGCTCCGGCGTCGCCACTGCGGCCGCCGGCGCCCGGTCGCAGTGGACCGTGGTCGATCTCGGCGTTGACCAGCTCGGCCAGCGCGTCGAGCAGTTCGTCCTTACCGGCCACGTGGTTGTAGAGCGAGGCGGCCTTGACCCCGAGCCGCTCGGCCAGCGCCCGCATGGTGAGACCGGCCGGGCCGTGCTCGTCGACCAGATCCAGCGCCGCCCGGGCGATGACCTCCCTGCTCAGCAGCGCCTTGCCCGGTCGCCCCACGCCCCGCCCTCTCGTCTGGCCACGCATCCATCCGGCACCCGTCGTACCGGTCCGGTCCACCTCACACCCGCCGGGCGCACGTGACACCCGTCCGTCGCAGGTCGCGCCCGTCCGGTCGACGTCAGGTTACAGCCCGGTGTCGAGGGCTTCCGCCGGCCGGGGTCGGTGGTCTACGGTCCCCGACTAACTAAGTTAGTTTTCCCTCGCGACCCTCACAGGCGGACCGTATGAGTGAACTCCCGACGCCCCCGGCCACCGGCGACAGCGAACGCCTGGCCGCCCTCGGCTATCGCCAGGAACTGCGCCGCAGCCTGGGCATCCTCGGCAACATCGCGATGGGCTTCGCGGTGGTCTCCCCCGTGGTCGGCCTCTACGCGGTCGCCCAGGTCGGCATGAGCATCGACGGCGGCGCCTGGGTCTGGGCGCTGCCGATCTGCCTGCTCGGCCAGGCCCTGGTGGTGTGCGTCTACGCCGAGTTGGCCAGCCAGTGGCCGCTGGCCGGCGGCGCCTACCAGTGGACCCGGCGGCTGGCCCGGCCGTCGTTCGCCTGGCTGAGCGGCTGGCTCTGGCAGTTCGCCGTGATGTTCGCCAACACCACCGTCGCCTACCTGGCCTCCCCCTGGGTCTTCGCACTCTTCGGCGCCACCCCCACCGCGACCCAACTGGTACTGGTCTCAGCCGCGTTCACGCTGCTCTGCGCGCTGGTGAACGCCTACGGGATCAACATCCTGCGCTGGTTCGTCTCGCTCGGCATCGCCGCCGAGGCGGTCGCCTCGGTGCTGGTCGGGGTCTCGTTGCTGCTCTTCTTCCGCAAGCACGGCCTCTCGCTTCTCACCGACACGCTCGGCGCCCCGTCGGCCAACGGCACCAGCGGCACGCTGGCCTTCCTGGCCGTGATCGCGGTCGGCGGCTGGGCGTTCATCGGGTTCGACGCCTGCGTCTCGACCGCCGAGGAGACCAAGGACGCGGGCCGCCAGGTGCCGCGCGCGATGTGGTACGCGCTGCTCAGCGTGGGCGCGGCGGTGATCCTGAACGCGGTGGGCGTCGCGCTGGCCCACCCCGACCCGGCCGCCGTTGTGGCCGGCAAGGACCTCGACCCGGTGACCACGGCGGTGACCAGCGCGTTCGGCGACTGGTCGGCCAAGCCCTTCGTGGTCGTGGTCCTGGTCAGCTTCACCGCCTGCCTGATGGCCTCGCAGGGCGGCGCGGCGCGCGGCCTGTACTCGCTGGCCCGAGATGGCGTCTTCCCGTACTCGGCCCAGGTGCGCAAGGTCAACAGGCACCAGGCACCGATCGGCGGGCTGGTCGCGACCACCCTGATCAGCTGTGCGGCACTGCCGCTGGGCCTGAAGAGCGCCGCGATGGGCAGCCTGATCACCTTCGGCAGCGCGGCGACCTTCCTGCCGTTCTTCCTGCTCACGCTGGCGGCGCTGATCGCCCGGGTGCGCGGCAGTTGGCGGCCGGCCGGCCAGGTGGGCTACGGGCGGTTCGGGACGGCGCTGAACGCGCTGGCAGTGCTCTGGACCGGTGGCGAGGTGCTGAACATCTGCTGGCCCCGGACCATCCTGGCGCCGCCCGGGGCACCGTGGTATCAAGTGTGGGCCGCCCTGATCGGCGTGGGCACGGTCACCCTGATCGGCGTCGGCTACCTGCTGGTCAGGCGGCCGCAGGACCGGATGTCGGCGGACCACATGACGGCGAACCAGGCTCCGGCAGCCAGGCCGGCAGACCAGGAGCGCCGACCGAACATCCCGTTGACCTGATCATCACAAGATCTACTTGAAGAGGGGCAGCCTAGTGTGTCGCGAGGGGAATGTGTGCGAGGTTTGCCCACACTCGGCCGCTGAGCTGCCGCTTCGGGTATCCATAGGGGCGGAAAGGACGTCTCTGTGATCTTCGACCGGATACGCGCCCGCAAGGCCATCCCCACCCCCGCTCCAGTCGCGCCCGGTTGCCCGGTGAGCCACGACCGTCCGGCCACCGCCGCATGGGCCGCCGTGCCGACGGTCCCGGAGCAGGCCCGACGGATGCCGTCGAACCTCTTCACCCCCGCGTTCACCGATCCGGACCGGGCGAGCGAGTTCATCCGGCAGTACCACGCGGAGATCCCGGGCGCCGGCGACCCGACGGCGCGGCTCGACGAGGTGCTGGACGAGATCTCGCGGACCGGCACCTACCGGCACACCACCGAGGAACTGGCCTTCGGGGCCAAGGTGGCCTGGCGCAACTCCGCCCGCTGCATCGGCCGTCTCTACTGGCGCAGCCTGCTGGTCCGCGACCTGCGCGAGGTCGGCTCGGCCGACGACATCGCCGAGGAGTGCTTCGAGCACCTGCGGCTGGCCACCAACGGCGGCCGGATCCGCCCGATGATCAGCATCTTCGCCCCGGACCGTCCCGGCCGTCCGGCCGCCCGGATCGTCAACGCCCAACTGGTCCGCTACGCCGGCTACCCCGACGGCTACGGCGGCTGGATCGGCGACCCGGCGGGCGGTCAACTCGCCGCCCGGGCCGCCGATCTGGGCTGGAAGCCGGGCGAGGGCCGGTTCGACGTGCTGCCCCTGCTGGTGCAGGAGCGGACCGGTGAGCGGCCGTACTGGTACGAAGTGCCGGACGACGCCACTCTGGAGGTGCCACTCAGTCACCCCGAGTACGCCTGGTTCGCCGCGTTGGGCCTGCGCTGGTACGCCGTGCCGGCGATCAGCGACCAGACGCTGGAGATCGGCGGCATCCGCTACCCCGCCGCGCCCTTCAACGGCTGGTACATGGGGACCGAGATCGGCGCCCGCAACCTCGCCGACGCCGACCGCTACGACCTGCTGGCCGAGGTCGCCGGGCGGCTGGGCCTGGACACCTCCAACGAACGCACGCTCTGGAAGGACCGGGCGCTGATCGAGCTCAACCGGGCCGTGCTGCACTCCTACGAGGTGGCGGGCGTGACGATGACCGACCACCACACCGAGTCGGAGCGGTTCCTGAAGCACATCGCCCAGGAGAAGCGGCTGGGGCGGGAGACGCCGGCGGACTGGAGCTGGATCGTGCCGCCGGTGTCGGGCGGGGTCACGCCGGTGTTCCACCGCTACTACGACCCGGTGGACCCCGAGACCCGGCCCGCGTTCGTGGCGCGCGAACCCTGGTGAGGCGGTTAGGGCCTCTCTTACGGATCTTGTCGGATCAGCGTGCGGCGTTGGGCGCCCGGCTGGGCGTGCCGGCGGATCGTCCTCGTACTGGGTCGTACTTGGATGATTCGCCGGTGCGTCCGTGGGGGCACCTCCCGGCCGAAGGCTGGGGGAGGGATGCCCAGCGTCGCGCGCCCGGCAAGATCCGTAAGAGAGGCCCTAGGCGGGCCCGCTGACTGAGTGCGGGGAGGGCGCGGTCGGTGCCGTTGCGGTCGGACCTTCGGAGCCGTTGTGGTCGGTGCCGCCGCGCTCGAAACGCAGTGCCAACCCGTCCAGCAGCGCCTCCAGACCCGTCTCGAACGCGCCCTCGTCGACCGCGCGCCGGTGCTCGGCCAGCCGGTGCGCCTCGCCCAGGTGCGGGTAGTCGCCCGCGTAGAGCTGCACGTCCTCGGGGAAGCCGGCCGCGAAGGAGCCGAGCGCCGAGCCGGTGATGAAGTAGCGCATCAGCGCGCCGATCCGGGTGGCCTGGCCACGCGGCCAGCCCGCCTCGACCAGGCACCCGTAGACCGCGTCGGCCAGCCGTAGCGCGTTCGGGCGCCGGCCGGGACCTTGGGCGAGTACCGGGACGATGTGCGGGTGCCCGGCGAGGGCGGCCCGGTAGGAACGGGCCCAGTCGCGCAGCGCGGTGCGCCAGTCGCCGCCGCTCCCGGCGCCCCCGCCGCTCCGGGTGTCCGGGGCGAACATGCCGAGGTCGACCTCGCCCATCACGCTGTCCACCACCGCGTCGAGCAGCTCGTCCTTGGTGGCGAAGTGGTTGTAGAGCGACGGACCGCTGACCGAGAGTTCGGCGGCCAGGCGCCGGGTGGAAAGCGCTTCCAGCCCCTCGGCGTCCACCAGCGCCAGTGCGGCCTCGACGATCCGCTCGCGACTGAGCAGCGGGGTGCGGGGCCGGGCCATGGGGGGCTCCTCCGGTCGGGTGGTGGGGCGGCCATTCTCGCAGGGGCCCCTTCCCAGCGGGGTCGCGGCCGAGCTAGAGTCCAAAAAACTTGCACCGCTAGTTTAAGGACCCCAGGGCGACCCCAGGAAGGGACCTGACCGATGGACTTGGCACTCACCGAGGAACAGGCCGCGGTCCGCGCGCTCGCCGCCGAGTTCACCGACCGCGAGATCGCCCCGTACGCCACCGACTGGGACCGTGCCGAGTCGGTCGACCGGGCCGTCATCGGCAAGTTGGGCAAGCTCGGCTTCCTCGGCCTGACCATTCCCGAGGAGTACGGCGGCAGCGGCGGCGACCACCTGGCGTACTGCCTGGTGCTGGAGGAACTGGGCCGCGGCGACTCGGCGGTGCGCGGGATCGTCTCGGTCTCGCTCGGCCTGGTCGCCAAGTCGATCAACAGCTATGGCACGCAGGAGCAGAAGCGGCACTGGCTGCCCCGGCTCTGCGACGGGCAGGCACTTGCCTGCTTCGCGCTCACCGAGCCCGGCACCGGCTCGGACGCCGCGAACCTGACCACCCGCGCGGTGCGGGACGGCGCGGACTGGCTGATCAGCGGCACCAAGATGTTCATCACGAACGGGACTTGGGCCAATGTCGCACTGGTCTTCGCGCGTACCGGCGAGGCGGGCCACAAGGGGGTGAGCGCCTTCCTGGTCCCCACCGACACCCCAGGACTCGAACGGCGGGAGATCCACGGCAAACTCGGCCTGCGCGGTCAGGCCACCGCGGAACTGAGCTTCGACCAGGTCCGGGTGCCGGACAGCGCCCGACTCGGCGCCGAGGGCAAGGGCTTCTCGGTGGCGATGTCCGCGCTCGCCAAGGGGCGGATGTCGGTGGCCGCCGGCTGCGTCGGGATCATCCAGGCCGCACTGGACGCCGCCGTCCGCTACGCCACCGAGCGTGAGCAGTTCGGAAAGCCGATCGCCTCCTACCAGTTGGTGCAGGAGCTGATCTCCGACATCGCGGTCGACCTGGACGCCGCCCGGCTGCTCACCTGGCGGGTCGCCGACCACATCGAGCGCGGGCTGCCGTTCGCCACCGAGTCCTCGACGGCCAAGCTCTTCGCCAGCGAAGCCGCCGTCCGGGCGGCCAACAACGCGCTGCAGGTGTTCGGCGGTTACGGCTTCATCGACGAGTACCCCGTGGGCAAGCTGGTGCGCGACGCGCGCGTGATGACCCTGTACGAGGGGACCAGCCAGGTGCAGAAGCTGCTCATCGGCAGGTCCCTGACCGGCGTCAACGCGTTCTGACGACCGAGCCGGTCGTTCGACCGAGCCAGCCGTTTCCCGTACCAGCCGTTTCCCGTACCGGCCGTTCCCAGTACCAGCCGTTCCCAGTAGAGGAGCCCAACGAAGTGCGTCCTGTCTACTTCGCCGCCGCCCGCCGCACCCCGATCGGGCGGCTGCGCGGCGCGCTGTCCACCGTCCGACCCGACGACCTGTCGGCAGCCGTACTGCGCGGCCTGCTCGCCGAGGTCCCGAACCTCGACCCGGCCCGGATCGACGACGTCTACTGGGGCGCCGCCAACCAGGCCGGCGAGGACAACCGCAACGCCGCCCGGATGGCCGTGCTGCTCGCCGGCCTGCCCGACAGCGTCCCCGGCGCCACCGTCAACCGGCTCTGCGCCTCGGGCCTGGAGGCCGTCACCATGGCCGCCCGGACCATCGCGGCCGGCGAGGCCGAGATCGTGGTGGCCGGTGGCTGCGAGTCGATGAGCCGCGCGCCGTTCGTGCTGGCCCGGCCGGACGAAGCGCTGCCGCACACCATGTCGACCTACGACACCCGGCTCGGCTGGCGGCTGACCAACCCGCTGATGAAGGACCTGCACGGGGTGCTCAGCATGGGCGAGACCGCCGAGGAGGTGGCCGGCCGCTTCGGCATCGCCCGCGAACGGCAGGACGCCTTCGCGCTGCGCAGTCACCAGCGCGCGGCGGCCGCACGCAAGGACGGCCACTTCGACGCCGAACTGCTGCCGGTCACCCGTCCGGACGGGGTGACGGTCAGTCAGGACGAGGGCATCCGCGAGGACACCAGCCTGGAGCGGCTGGCGCGGCTGAAGCCGGCCTTCCGCCCCGGCGGCACGGTGACCGCCGGCAACGCGTCCCCGATGAACGACGGCGCGGCCGCCCTGCTGCTGGTCAGCGAGCAGGCGCTGGGCGAGCTCGGCCTGGAGCCGCTGGGCCGCTACGCCGCCGGTGCCTCGGCCGGCGTGCACCCGGACGTGATGGGCATCGGCCCGGTGCCGGCCACCCGGAAGGCGCTCTCCCGCCTCGGCTGGCAGATCGGCGACCTGGACGAAGCCGAGCTGAACGAAGCCTTCGCCGCCCAAGTACTGGCCAGCATCGACCAGTTGGGCATCGACCCGGAGCTGGTGAACCCGACCGGCGGTGCGATCGCACTCGGCCACCCGCTGGGCGGCTCGGGCGCCCGGATCCTCACCACCCTGCTGCACCGGATGCGGCGCACCGGCGCCCGCCGGGGTCTGGCCACCATGTGCGTCGGCGTGGGTCAGGGCAGCGCAGTCCTGATCGAGAACAGCTGAAGGAGCAATCGGAGATGTCACGTTTCACCGGCAAGGTCGCCATCGTGACCGGTGCCGCCCAGGGCATCGGTGCCGCCACCGCCAAGCTGCTGGCCGAGGACGGCGCAACCGTCGCCGTCCTCGACCTGAGCGCCGAGCGCGCCCAGCAGACCGCCGACGCGATCACCGCCAAGGGCGGCACGGCCCGCGCCTACGCCTGCGACGTCAGCGACTACGACGCCGTGGAAAACGCTTTCGCCAAGGTCGTCGAGGACCTGGGCGGCCTGCACATCCTGGTCAACAACGCCGGGATCACCCGGGACAACCTCTTCTTCAAGATGCCCAAGGCCGACTGGGACGCCGTCCTGACGGTCAATCTGACCAGCGCCTACAACTGCAGCCACGTGGCGCAGAAGTACCTGGTGGCACAGAAGTACGGCAAGATCGTCTCGCTCAGCTCGCGTTCCGCCCTCGGCAACCGCGGCCAGGCCAACTACGCCGCGGCCAAGGCCGGTATCCAGGGCCTGACCGCGACGCTGGCCATCGAGCTGGGCCCGTTCAACATCAACGTCAACGCGGTGGCCCCCGGCTACGTCGTCACCGCCATGACCGCCGCCACCGCCGAGCGGGTCGGCGCCAGCCCCGAGGACCACCAGGCCGAGGTCGCCGCCCGCACCCCGCTGCGCCGCCCCGGCCGACCGGAGGAGATCGCCGCGGTGGTGGCCTTCCTGGCCAGCGAGGAGGCCTCGTACGTGAGCGGGCAGACGCTCTACGTGAACGGCGGGGCGCGCTGACCGCCTCGACCTGGAGGACCGGCCCGTAGTACCTCGGTACTACGGGCCGGTCACTCTTCAGCCCTGGAGTACCACGGTTTCGGGGCCTGCGGCTCCTAGCGTTGAGCTTGACGCCGGCCGGAACGTCCGTCGGCCCGAGGCTAGGGGAACACCCGATGATCGAGGCGCAGCAACTGACCAAGCGGTACGGGGAGAAGACCGCCGTTGACCGGCTGGACTTCACCGTGAAGCCGGGCATGGTGACCGGCTTCCTGGGCCCCAACGGGGCCGGCAAGTCGACCACGATGCGCATGATCGTGGGCCTGGACGCGCCGAGCAACGGTTCGGTCACCGTCAACGGCCGCCGCTACGCCGAGCACGGCGCCCCCTTGCAGGAGGTCGGCGCGCTGCTGGAGGCGAAGTCGATCCACCCGGGGCGCTCCGCCTTCAACCACCTCAACACCCTGGCGCTGACCCACGGGATCCCGCGCCGCCGGGTGGACGAGGTGATCGAGCTGACCGGTCTGCAGTCCGTGGCACGCAAGCGCGCGGGCGCCTTCTCGCTGGGCATGGGCCAGCGCCTCGGCATCGCGGCCGCGCTGCTGGGCGACCCGGCCACCGTGATGCTGGACGAGCCGGTCAACGGCCTGGACCCGGAGGGCGTGCTGTGGATCCGCAACCTGCTCACCGGGCTGGCGGCCGAGGGCCGCACGGTCTTCGTCTCCTCGCACCTGATGAGCGAGATGGCGCTCACCGCCGAGCACCTGATCATCGTCGGGCGCGGCCGCCTGCTGGCCGACACCACCGTCAAGGACCTGATCCGGCAGTCCGGCGGTGACACCGTGAAGGTGGCCAGCTCCGACCCGGCGCGGCTGCGCGAGGTGCTGGCCGGTCCCGGCGTCGACATCACCGGACGCTCCGGCTCCGAGGAACTCCTGGTCACCGGGCTGGCGGCGCGGGCGATCGGGCTCAAGGCCGCCGAGCACAACATCGCGCTGTTCGAGCTGGCCACCAAGGGCGTCTCGCTCGAGGAGGCGTTCATGGAGCTGACCCGGGACGCCGTCGAGTACCACGGCAACACCACCGCCCCGAGCCTGCAGACCGCCGAGCCCGCCGAGAACACCGAGACGGCCGAGCCCGTTGGGAGCGCAGCATGAGCACCGCCACCACCACGCAGGTCGCCCCCGTGCGCGCCGAGCGTCCCGCCTACAAGGTCACCGCGGCCCGCGTGCTGCGCTCGGAGTGGGCCAAGTTCTGGTCGCTGCGCTCCAGTTGGATCACGCTGACGCTGGCGCTGGTCTTCGTCCTGTTCTTCGGGCTGATCCGGGCCTGGCGCTACAAGGTCAACATCACGGCCGGTAACCCCATGGACGCCCCCGAGATGCTGGCGGCCAATGCGGTCAGCCTCTCGCTGTTCGGGCTGAACTTCGGCCAGCTGGCCGTCGGCGTCCTGGGCGTGCTGGTCGCCGCGGGCGAGTACTCGACCGGGATGATCCGCTCCACCCTCGCCGCCGTGCCGCGGCGCCTGCCGGTGCTCTGGTCCAAGGCCGCCGTCTTCGCCCTGGTCGCCTTCGTCGTCGGCATCGTCGGCGCGTTCGCCGCCTTCGGCTTCGGCAGCGGCATCGTCTCCGGCACCCGGGCGGCCCTGACCTTCTCCGACGCCGGGGTGCTGCGCAGCCTGGTCATGGCCGGGGTCTACCTGGCCCTGATCGGAGTGTGCGGCGTGGCCCTGGGCGCGCTGCTGCGCTCCGTTGCCGGCGGCATCGCCGTCCTGGTCGGCACCCTGCTGCTGGTCCCCGGGCTGATCACGCTGCTGCCGACCAGCTGGCAGAACAACGTCAGCCAGTACCTGCCCAGCCACGCCGGTGACTCGATGTACGCGCTGCACCAGGACGCGCACACCCTCTCCTCCGGGATGGGCCTGCTGGTCCTCGGGCTCTGGACGGCGCTCGCGCTGGCCGGCGCCGCGTACCGGCTCAAGCGCGCCGACGCCTGACCGGCGTGACCGCGACGGCGGCCGGGGCCGCGGGTGGCCCCCGGGCCCCCGGCCGCCGTCGCGCTGCCGACTGCGCTCCGCGGTTGCGGCTGGCATGACGGACAGGCTGCGATGATGGACGGGTGACACCCATGACCAGCGCGACCACCGCGCCCACCGCCTTCGACGGCGACACGGGGGACCCGATCTGGGGTCACCCCCTGGTGGCCGGTCTGATGCGGGTGTGCCGACGGCTCCAGCGATCCGACCGGGCCCGGCCCTGGCTGCTGGACGCCACGCTGGTCACCGCCGTCCTGCTGCTGTTCGGCCTGCCGGACCTGCTGCACGGCGAGAACCGGCCGGGGATCGTGCACGCCAACGGTCTGCCGGTGGGCGCGGTGGTCGGCCTGCAACTGGGGTTGGCACTGCCGCTGCTGTGGCGGCGCCGCCGCCCCACCGCGGTCTTCGCCGCCATCGCGGCCGTCTTCGTCGCGCAGTGGTCGCTGAACGTGTGGCTGCACGCCGACATCGCCCTCTTCCTGGCCCTGTACAGCGTGGCCCGGCACGACCGCCTGCGTCGGCTGCCCTGGGTGGGCGCGGCGACGGCGGCCGCGCTGCTGCTGGCCGCCGCCCGGGTGTCGGTGGTGATCTCCCCGCTCGTCGCGCTCTTCTTCCTGTGCTGCACGGCCACCGCGGCGGCCGCCCTGGGCCTGGCGCTACGCGTCGGCACGGCCTACCTGGCCGCGCTGCGCGAACGCGCGGCACGGCTGGAGATCGAGCGCGACCAGCGCAGCCGGCTGGCCGCCGCCACCGAACGGACCAGGGTCGCCCGCGAGATGCACGACATCATCGGCCACAACCTGTCCGTCATCATCGGCTTGGCCGACGGCGGCGCCTACGCCGCCGAAGTCGCTCCACAGCGCAGCAAGGAGGCGCTGCAGCTGATCGCCGGCACCGGGCGCCAAGCCCTGGGCGAGCTGCGCCGGATGCTGGGTGTGCTGCGCGAGGAGCGAACGGACGGTCCGGAACTCACCCCGCAGCCGGGCGTCGCCGATCTGGCGGCTCTCTGCGCGCGGGTACGAGCGGCCGGCCCCGAGGTCACCTACCGGACGGTCGGCGACGTGGAGGCGTTGGACCGCGGGCTGCAGCTGACGGTCTACCGGATCGCGCAGGAGGCGCTCACCAACACCCTCAAGCACGCGGGCCCGGAAACCAGCGCGAAGCTCACGCTGCGGGTGACCGACCGCGAGATCCGGATCAGGATCGAGGACAGCGGCCGTGCCAGCGGCGCGGCTCCCGCCACCACCGGCCTCGACGCGAACGGGAACGCGAACGGGGACGGCAGCGGGGACGGGGACGGCCAGGGCATCACCGGAATGAAGGAGCGCGCCACCCTGTACGGCGGGCGGGTGACCGCGGGCAGGCGCCCGGGCGGCGGCTGGACCGTGGAAGCCGTACTCGATCCCGCGCCCCTCGGCCAGCCCGCCGCCCCCACCACCGTTCAGGCGGCGTCATGACGACCGTGGTCATCGTCGACGACCAGCCCCTGCAGCGCTTCGGCTTCCGGATGCTGCTGGAGAGCGCCCCCGGCACCGAAGTGCTCGGCGAGGCGGAGAACGGAGTCCAGGCCGTGCGGCAGGTCGCCGAACTGCGTCCGGACGTCGTGCTGATGGATGTGCGAATGCCCGGCATGGACGGCATCGAGGCGACCCGCCGGATCGTCGCCGCCGGCGGCCGCTCGCGCGTGCTGGTGCTCACCACCTTCGACCTCGACGAATACGCGCACGCCGCACTGCGCGCCGGAGCCAGCGGCTTCCTGCTCAAGGACGCCCTCCCCGAGGAACTGCTGGCCGGGATCCGGGCGGTGGCGTCGGGCGACGCCGTGATCGCCCCCGGGCTCACCCGACGCCTGCTCGACACCTACGCCCACCGCCTGCCCGCCCACTCGGCCGACCAGCAGCCGAGCGATCCGCGGCTGCGCGCACTGACCGAGCGCGAGCACGAGATCCTGCTGGCCATCGGCCAGGGCTGGAGCAACGGTGAGATCGCCGAGCGCCTGGTGCTCTCCGAGAGCACGGTCAAGACCCACGTCGGCCGGGTGCTGGCGAAGATCGGTGCCCGCGACCGGATCCAGGCCGTGATCCTCGCCTACGACCTCGGCCTGACCCGACCCCAGCCGGACCGGGCCGCCGAGCGCTGAGCCGCCGGCGGCGCAACCGTCAGCCGACCGGGCGTCCAACGCCTGGCCTCCAATTGTCCGAGCGGGCTGCGATGCTGTGATCCGCGAGGCCCATGGTGGGCCGGGTAAGGGGATCGACATGTCGACCGGACAGCCGGAGTCGAAGCAGCGAGCACTGGTCCTGGGCGGCGGCGGACTGGCCGGGATCGCCTGGGAGACCGGGGTGTTGGCCGGGCTCGCGGCGGCAGGGGCGGACGTCACGGGGGCGGACCACATCGTCGGGACCTCGGCCGGGTCGGCGGTGGCCGGGCAGCTGGGCAGTGGGCTGCCGCTGCCGGAGCTGTTCCGGCGCCAGGCCGAACCTGAGCTGCAGAACGCCGAGTTGACGCCGACCGGGATGACGACGGCCGAACTGTTCGCGTTCTGGGGCAAGCTGCTGGAGGAGGTCACCGACCCTGCCGAACGGCGCAGGCGGGCAGCCGAGTTGGCGCTGACGGCGCGGACGGTGACACCCACGGCGCGACGCCGGGTGATCGAGAACCGGCTGCCGGTGCACACGTGGCCGCAGCGGAGCATCACGCTGGTCGCGGTCGACACCCGCGACTGCGAGCCCCGACTGTTCGACCAGGCCGGCGGGGTCGGCCTGGTGGACGCGGTCGCCGCCAGCTGCGCGGTACCGGGGATCTGGCCGCCGGTCACCATCGACGGCTCGCGGTACATGGACGGCGGTGTCCGTTCCTCCAACAACGCCGACCTGGCGGCCGGTTACCAGCGGGTGCTGGTGCTCGCCCCGATGGCGGACCCGGCTCTGGCCGACGAGGTGGCCCTGCTGGAGCGCTCCGGCCGGGTCGAGGTGATCACCCCGGACGAGGCATCCCTGGCCGCCTTCGGCACCGACCCGCTGGATCCCGCCTCCCGCACCCCGGCCGCCCACGCGGGCCTGGCTCAGGGACGGCAGCTGGCCGAGACGGTACGCGCACTCTGGAGCTGAGGGGGCCGGACATGGATCCGCCCCGTCCGGGATCAGGGCGCCGGGCGGGGCGGATCGGTTCATGGCGGGCCGGGGGCGACTGGCTCAGCCCTTCGGGCCCTTGGTGACGGTGGACGGCGCGGCGACGGCAGCGGCTGACGCCGCGCCGTCGCGCACCTTTCCTCGGGTGCGGCGTCCGCGAGGTGCGCCACAGATCCCAGAACGGCGAACGCAGCCGCGCCCAGCAGCACGGCAGCCGCTACACGAACCGGAGACTCCGGCACGCAGACCACCTGGGATTCACACCTGTTTGGCCGTTACCCGATGTGGTTCATTGTGGCTTACTCACCGTCAGTTGGTCCAGTGCGGCTTCAGAGTGACGCTCAGAATGGTGCGGTACTCGGCCGGCTGCACGGCCGGGACGGTGAACTGGGCCGCCAGGTCGGTGCCGTAGACGCTGCCGGTGCCGGGCAGCGGCTTGGGGGTCGAGTAGCCGGCGAAGAGCATGGTGAGGCTGCCGTTGTCGTTCTGCACCACGGTCGGGTCGTAGACCCGGCCGCTGTAGTAGCCCGAGACACCGAGCGCGCCGCCGGTGGCCGCCTGCTGGGTGAGGGCCGAGAAGCCGTAGTCGGTGGAGATCAGCTTCTGCGGGGCCGACCAGGTCTTCCCGTCCCTGGAGGAGGAGTAGAAGATCTGGTTGAACGCGTCGCTGTCGCCGTCCGCGGCGTAGGCGCCGGAGAGGAAGAGGCCGTAGCTGCCGTCGGGGTTGGTGATCACGGTGCCGCGCGAGCCGATCCAGCGCAGCACGGAGTCGCTGTTGCTGGTCGGGTCGGCCAGGCCGTTCACCTGGCCGAGGTCCGTGAAGTGCAGCCCGTCGGTGGTGTAGGCGGCGCGCACCACGGTGTAGTCCTCGTTGTTGCCGAACAGCGACTTGGGCTTGTTCTTGCCCTCACCGATCTTCGCCAGCTGCGCGTACGGGGCGACGGCCGCGCCGGGCGCTGCCACGTCGCTGCCCTTGGCGACCGTCCCGGTTCCGCCGGTGCAGCCGGTCAGTTGGGCGGCGTCGGCACCGGTGCAGGTGACCTGGACGATCCCGGCGGCGGTGCCCAGGCTGACGGTGACCGAGGCACCGGCGGCCGGCTTCAGCGCGGAGCTGTCGGCCACCGGGAGGGTGGCGGCCGGCAGGGTGACGGCGGCCGTGGTGGTGGTCGGCGTGAAGTAGTTGACGATCTTCTCGGTGTAGAGCACCGCGACGCTGCCCTTGGGCGCGCCCGGGTAGCTCGGGACCGTGCTGATGATGCCGTCGGGCGCGATCAGGCCGCTGGTCTGCTGGGCGGTGGCGGGGATCACGCGGTCGGCGGTGACGGGGTCGCCGGCCTTGATGGTCACGCCGCCCGGGGTGCGGGTGGTGCAGCCGGTGAAAGCGCTGGCCGTGGCGCTGGCGTCGTTGCAGTCCACCGTGACGCCGTCGACCGTGAAGTGGCCCGGCTGCTCGAACGCGGCGGTGCTGCCCACGGTGATGGTGACGCCCGCGCCGCCGGGGCCGGCCGGCACGCTCACGCCGGCGGTCGCCGCGGTGCTGCCGCCCATGCCGACCGGCTCGGCGGCCGGCAGGCCGGCCAACGGGTCGCCGCCCTCGGGCGTGAGGTGATGGACGATCAGGTTGGTGCCGAGCGTGTCGCCCGAGGGACGGGAGAGCGTGTACAGCACCTGGCCGTGGTGGCCGGTGCCGGCGTAGTTCGGCACGTTCAGCACGAAGGCGTGGCCCTGGCCGTCGTCGTTGGTGTTGCCGTTCGGGCACAGGCCGGCGTTCTGCTCCAGCGCCTGGCCCGCGTACTTCCAGGTCTTGCCGTGGTCCGTGGAGGTGGCCGCGACCACCGCCTCGTCACCGTCCTTGGGGCGGTAGTCAAAGAGCCCGGAGAGCGTGTCGCCGCCGTCCTGGCTGGTGACGAAGGGGAAGTAGTACGGCTGCATCGGCAGCACGCTGCCCTTGGGCTGCCGCACCACGCTGCCGGTCTCGGGCGTGGCGCCACCGCTGGAGCAGTAGCCGTCGAGCGGACCGGGCGTGCCGGTGACGCCGCTGGCCGCCGGCACGCTGCCGGAGCCGGCCGGGTCGAGGGCCAGGTTCGGGTACGTCACCCCGCCCACCGTGACGTTGCCGCTGCCCCCACCGGCGTAGACCGGCAGGCTGTTGCCGTAGGACGCGCCGAGGGTCAGGTCGCCCTGGCCGAGCGTCCACGGACCGCCCTTGACCTTGTCGACCACCGGCGTGCCGACGCTGTAGGTCAGCGAGCCGTGCCGGTGGTGGTGCCCGCCCCAGCCCGGGACGCCCTGGGCGTCGAAGGTGTTGCCGTCGGCGTCGGCCAGTGCGGGGCCGGCGGTGGCGGTGAGCGCGGCGATCGTGGTGACCGCGAGCGCGGCGGTGGTCGCGATACGGCGACGTGGCATGAAGTCTTCCTCCCGATAGCGCCCGCGCGGGGGAAGACGGCGCGGGCCGATGCGACCGTGCGGGGAGTTGCACGGGTCAGCCGAGATCCTGCACACCGGCGCCGACCGGTGGGAGCGGATCGAACGAGAGTTCACCGACCGTTCCCCGAGGGTCCGCCGTTCGCCCCCGCGATGGTCCCGACACACCGGAGAGACCGCCGTCACGTCCGGTCAGCGGCGTCCGGTTGCACCAAGTGGACGTTCCTTGACCGGCACTTGACGGTCCGTCGGGCGATCCCGGCCGGACCACGAAGACCGACGCGGACCCCACGAAGACCCCGCTGGGACCCGGGAAGGCCCCGCGAAGGCCTACGAGGACTCGCGGAGAGCGCCGCCGACCTGGGCCGTTCGGTCCATTGCGAACACTCGCACGGATTTTTTCGGCATGCTCTCAGGGCATGTCAAGAGTCCGAAATGACTATAGATCCATCGGCTCTCCACACGATGGGATATCCGGGCCGACATGGTTTCGGCACGACCCTCCCCCATTCGAAGGAGTTCCATGGGAACCTCCCCCGCCACCGCGGGCCCCCGACGCTCCGCGACCGCTCGTGCCCTGGCCTTCCTTGCCGTCGGGGCGACCGCCCTGACCGCGGGCACGGTCACCGCGCAGAGCACCGCGGCCTTCGCGGCCGGCGCCCCGGTCCAGGCCGCGTTCAAGCTGCACCCCGCCTCCGAGGGGCACATCGACGCGACCGCGCGGACGGCACCGATCAGCACCAGCGACTGCGTGGCGCAGATCGGCATCCACTGCTACTCCCCGCTGCAGTACCGCGCCGCGTACAACCTCAACCCGCTGTACCAGCAGGGCATCACCGGCAAGGGCCGGACCATCGTCATCGTGGACTCCTTCGGTTCGCCGACGATCCAGCACGACCTGGAGACCTTCGACAAGCAGTGGGGCATCCAGGACACCAACGTCGAGGTCGTCAAGTGGGGCAACGTCCCGACCTTCGACCCGAAGAACGCGGACCAGGTCAGCTGGGCCGGTGAGACCACCCTCGACGTCGAGTACGCGCACTCGATCGCGCCCGACGCCCACATCGTGCTGGTCGAGACCGCGGTCTCGGAGAACGAGGGCACCAGCGGCCTGCCCGAGATGATGTCCGCCGAGCAGTCGCTGATCAAGCAGGGCAAGGGCGACGTCATCACGCAGAGCTTCGGGGCCACCGAGAACACCTTCCCGGGCTTCGACAAGGGCGACTACTCCTCGCTCACCGACCTGCGGTACGCGTTCAAGGCCGCGGCCGCGCACAACGTCACGGTGCTCGCCTCCTCCGGCGACAACGGTGTGACGGACTCGGACAACAACAACACCCTGTACCCGTACAAGGTGAACTCCTGGCCGTCCTCCGACCCGCTGGTCACCTCGGTCGGCGGCACCCAGCTGACCCTGGACAACAACGGCAACCGCACCGCGCCCGACCAGGTCTGGCACGACGCGTACGGCGCCGGCGGCGGCGGCGAGTCCGCCGTCTTCGACCGCCCGTGGTACCAGACCGGCGTGGCGAACGTGGTGGGCGACCACCGCGGCACGCCCGACATCAGCATGAGCGCGGCGGTGGACGGCGCGGCCTGGACGTACGACTCGTACGACCCGACCGCTGTCGGCTGGCACCTGACCGGCGGCACCAGCGAGGCCTCGCCGCTCTTCTCCGGCGTCGTCGCGCTCGCCGACCAGGCCGCGGGCCACCGCCTCGGCCAGATCAACTGGCGGCTCTACGGCCTGTCGATGCTCCCCTCCCAGTGGAGCGGCATCAACAGCGTGACCAAGGGCGACAACGGCTGGAACAACGTCGCGGGTTACCAGGCGACGCCGGGCTACAACATGGCGGCGGGCCTCGGGACGATCGACGGCTACACCTTCGTGCACGCGATCGCGGGTCGCTGACCTAGGACCGCTTGCCCGGTCGGGGCACTCGCCGCTGTGCGGCGGGTGCCCCGTTCGTGCTGTCTGCCCAGGGGGTTCGGGCGACTGCCTACCCGGCCTGCTCGGCCCTACTCGGCTGCCCGGCCCTACCCGGCCTGCCCGGCGGCGCCGGTCAGCTTCGCCAGATAGCGCTCGGCCGAGCGGAGCTTGCGGCCGTCCTCGCCCGGCAGTTGGGCGCGCAGTTCCAGGATGAGGGCGCCGACCTGCAACGCCCGGCGCGGGTCCGCGATGGCCCGCCAGCACGCCTCGGCATTGGTCGCCACCCGATGCACTTCCGGATCCTCCGGCCCCTCCACCGCCAGCAGCACCAGGGCCACTTGGCGGTAGAGCTCGGCCGCCAGCACCGGGTCACCCGCCAATCTGGCTACATGGGCGCGTACTTGACGAACCATCAGCACCGGTGGAGCGATGGCACCGTGGACGGCCACCACCTGCTCCTCGAGGGCGAGGGCGAGTTCGGCGGCGGAGTCATGCGCGCCCGCGTCGGCGGTGCTGACGATCCGGCCGAGCGCCTCGCGGTAGTCCTCGGGGGGCGCGGCAGGCGCGTCGGTGGGCGGGGCGGCAGGCGTGTCGGTGGGAACGTCCCCGGGCGGGTCGACAGGTGCTGCGGCGGGCGGGTCGAGGGGCGCCGCACCGGCGGGCGGCACGTCGACCGGCGATGGCGTGTCCACCGGCGATGGCGTATCCGCCGGCGACTCCGCGACCGCCGCTGCCTTCAGCAGCGAGACCGGACGGCTGGACCGGACCGTCGGCGGCACGCCCGGCTTCAGCAGCGACACCGGCCCACGGTCCGCCGCCGGCCGGGGCAGCGGAACCGTCGCCGCTGTCGCGGCGGTCGCGGCGGTCACAGCCGTCGCCACGCTCGGGGCACCCGACCCGGCGGCGAGCGCCTGAGCCTGCACCCCCGGCGCGGCCTGCTGGCGCGCCGTGTTGCGGAACACCGGGCGCTCCGGACCGTAGGAGCCGAAGATCAGCGCGTTCGGACGGAGCACCGAATGCACCTGCCCGCGCAGCTGCTCCGGCGTCAGCAGCGGCCCGGCGCCCGGGCGGCCGCCGTGCAACGCCTCGATCAGCGCTCTGGTGAAGGTGCCGATCTGCTCCACGTCCGGTCCGATCACCGCCCAGAGCGGGATCGCCTCGGTGAGCAGCGCCGGTCCGCCGCCGCCCTGAAGCAGCGGCCAGGCGCCCGGGTCGGCGCTGAGGTCGGCGATCACCAGGGTGTCCCAGTCGGTGGGCCGGGTGCGCAGCTCGCCGACGATCGCCGACCACGCCACGCCCTCCTGGCGGATCGTCGCGGCCTTGGACTCACGCAGCGTCAGGTGCAGCCCGCCACCGCGCTTGTCGGCCACCAGCTGGCCGCCGAGGTGGACCAGCAGCGGCCCCGGATGCCGGGCGGCGGCGCGCAGGTGGGCGAGGACGGTCTGCGGGTCGCTGGCCGCCGGCAGGTGCACGGCGTCGACCGCCTCGGCCGCGAGCAGGGTCTGCGGGGCGACGGCGGCGAGCATCGCGGAGAGCACCTGCGGCTGCCCCGAGCCACCGCGCGCCCAGGGACGGCGGCCGCCGCTGCCGTAGCCGCCCTCGACCGCGAGGATCCGGCCGCGCAGCCCACCGCCGACGGTGGCGCCCGTGGCTGCGGACGCGGGCACGGACGTGTCGGGTCTGTCGGACGTGCCAGCCAGCGACGCGAGCGCGTCGGGCGACGGGAGCGGCAGGGTCGCGGCGAGCGGCGGGAGCGGGACGGTGACGGTCCACCCGGTGGAGACCGGGGGCTCCGACGGCGCCCCGGTCGACGCCGCGTCAGCGACCTCGGCCTCGGGCGCGGGCACAGACGCGTGGGACGGCGCCGCGGCAGGGGAAGGCTCAGCGGTGGGGGAAGGCGCGGGCACCGCACGGAGCACCGCCGTCGCCGCACTCGGCATCACCGCGCGCAGCACCGCCGTACCTTCGCTGCCGCCTCGCGCTTGGCGGTGCGCCTCCGGACTCGCGTCCTCGATCACCGGCAGCACCCGGGTCTCGACCAGCTCGTCCGCCGGTCCGTGGGGCAACCACCCGGGGGCCGCGTCCTGGACCTCCGGCGCCGGGAGCGGCGTCGTCCGTTCCGCGTCGTACCCGGTGTTCGCGTCGTGGGGGCTCTGCCGAGGGTCCAGCGGAGCGTCCGGCGGCGGCACCGCACCCCCGGAGATCGATGCACTGTCCGCCAAAGCCGGTCACCACCCCGCCCGCCACCGTGGGCGTCTCGTCCGCAGGTCACGGCTGGCTCCACCGCTCCCCCTTCCGCGCCACCTTACGGGGTGTCCGACCTCCCGTTCCAGGCCGGGGCACCGACCCCGGCCGAAACGGGGGGCGCGGAACGCGCGGTTCCGGGTGCCTGGTTGACTGTGTCCGGCCCGACGCGCTCCACCCTCACCCACCGGCCCCCGCGACGACGGGACTTGACGCACCCTCGAGGACCCATGCACGCGCTCCAACCCCTGCTGGCCGCCTTCGTCCCGATCTGGGCGCTGACCGCCGTCGGCTACCTGGTCAGCCGCACCGGCCTGCTGGGTGAGCAGGCCGAGCTGGTCCTCGGCCGCTTCGTCTTCCACGTCGCGATGCCCGCCGCGCTCTTCACCATGCTCGCCAAGGCACCGCTCGGGACCTTCGCCAACGCCTCGATGCTCGCCTTCGCCACCGGCACGCTGGTGGCCTCGTTGCTCGGCTGGGCCGGCGCACGCTGGCTGTTCGGACGCGCCCCCGCCGACCGGGCGATCAGCGGGATGGCGGCCGGCTACGTCAACTCGGCCAACCTGGGAATCCCGGTCGCGGTCCAGGTACTCGGCGACGCGTCGTTCGTCGGCCCGGTGCTGCTCTTCCAGGTACTCCTGGTGACGCCGGTGATCCTCGGCCTGCTCGACGCCGGGACGGATGGCGGCGCAGATGGCGGGGCAGATGGCAGTGCTGCCCGCGCCACTCGGTCCGCGCGAGTCGGACGAATGCTGCGGCTGCCACTGCGCAACCCGATCATCCTGGCCTCGGCGCTCGGCGCACTCTGCTCGGCCGTCGGCTGGCACCCGCCCGCAGCACTCGGCCAGTCCTGCCAGTTGCTCGGCAACGCCGGCGTGCCGACCGCGCTGATCACCCTCGGCATGTCGCTGCACGGCCGCCCGTCCACCGAGGGACACACGCTGCGGGCGGAAGTCGGCCTCGCCGTGGTCGCCAAGAACCTGATCCAGCCCCTGGTCGCCTTCGCCGTGGGCAGCCTGCTGCTGCACCTGACCGCGCACCAGCTACTCGCCGTGGTGATCTGCTCGGCGCTGCCGACCGCGCAGAACGTCTTCATCTACGCCCGCCAGTACGGGCTGAACACCGCGCTGCCGCGCGATTCGGTGCTCTGGTCGACGCTGCTGTCGATGATCACCCTCTCCGCGATCGACTGGACCCTGGCTCCGACCTCTCACTAGCGCCGGCTCAGCGGAGCCGACTCAGCGGAACCGACTCGGACGAGCCGATCCCTCGTTCGGACCGAATGGCCCCGGCGAGCCATCAGGCCTGGTCGGCGGCCTATTGTCCGAAGTTGATTGACCGGCGGCGCCAAGGGTCGTGGACAACCGCACACCCGACTAGAACGGTTGATGTCACCCGATGTCAACCGTCTGGAGAGGGCGTACCGATGGAGTTCGGGATCCTGGGGCCACTGCTGGTGCGGGACGACGCCGGCCAGCCGCACGGCGTGCCGGCGCCCAAGCAGCGAGTGCTGCTGGCGACCCTGCTGCTCCGGCGGGGCCAGGTCTGCTCGCCGCCGCTGCTGGCCGAGCGGCTCTGGGACGGTTGCCCGCCGCGTGGCGCGACGGCCGCGCTGCAGAACGCGGTGCTGCGGCTGCGGCGCTGCCTGGGGCCGGCCGGTGGCCGGCTCGAGACCTGCGCCGGCGGCTACCGGCTCGCCGTGGACCCCGAGGAGTTCGACGTCCATCGCTTCACCGAGCTGCGGACCAGGGGTGCGGCTGCGCTGCGCGCCCGCGAGTACGAACGCGCCCTCGGCCTGCTCGACGCCGCCCTGGACGTCTGGCGCGGCGAGGCCTTGCTCGACGTCCCCTCGGACGCGCTGCACCGCGAGGAGGCCGGTCGGCTGGCCGACGAACGGCTCCACGCCGTCGAGGCCCGGGTGGAGGCGGAACTCCAGCTCGAGCGCCACTCGGTGGTCCCCGAACTGCAGGCGCTGACCGCCGCCCACCCCGGGCGCGAGCGGTTCTGGGCCCAGCTGATGACCGCCCTCACCCGCGAGGGCCGCCAGGCGGAAGCGCTTTCCGCCTACGGCCGGGTCCAGCAGCTGCTCGACGAACAACTCGGCGTCCACCCCGGCCCCGAACTGCGCGAGCTGCACCGCCGGATCCTGCGCGCCGACCGCCCCGTCACCGGCCGGGTGCCCGCCCAGCGCACGGTCCGCGCCGTCCTGCGCCAGCCGCGCACGCTGGTCGGGTAGGCCGCCGGTCCGCTGGTGCGGCGGTCCGGCGGCGCCTCAGGTCGCGATCGTCCAGTGGTTGGTCGACAGCGAGCGTCCCGCGAACTCCGTGCGCCGCTCACCCTGGAAGGTGAAACCGAGTGAGCGGCAGATGCCGTTCGACGCGGCGTTGGTGGTGGCGGGGAAAGCGCTTACCAGCCCCCAACGGCCGTCCGCACGGGCCAAGCGCAGCAGTTCGCGGACCGCGCACTTGGCGAGCCCCTGCCCCTGGAACTCCGGCAGTACCATCCAGCCGATCTCCGAGTAGGGTGCGCCGGCCGCCTCATGCTCATGCGTCCACAGCGTCACGGTGCCCGCGACCACACCCGTCGCGGCGCCGTCCCCACCTCCGCCGCCATCGCCCCCGTGGCCGCCGTGGCCGCCGTCGCCCATGTGGCCGCCGCCCAGCACGATCATCTTGATCCACTGATCATCCGCCAGAACCCGCTCCACATCCCGTCCGACCTTGTCCGGCATACCGTCAGCCGGTAGTGGCCCGCCGAGCTCCGCCATCATCTCCGGATCACAGCGCATCCTCAAGTAGGCTGGCAGGTCAGCGAGTTCGACATCACGCAACCGCACATTCAACTCCTCATCCGCAGGGCACACTTCGCTGCGTACCGATTATCGGCACGGGACGGCAGCTGTCGTCCGACTGTTAAGCCACTTGTCATGTGCGCGGACTTCACGCGTCATCGACGCCGTGCCTTACTTGGAGAGCTACGCGCGTTGCACGTCGGAGCTACGCGCGTCACATCTCCCCGTCTACCCCCCACGGAGACTTGAATGAGACTCACGCGTCGCGCCTTGATCAGCCTCGCCGCCGGGGCCACCGCCGCCGCCGGCATGCTGGCGCCCGTGACCGCCGCGCACGCCGCGACCGGGACCTACTCCCTGGTGATCCTGCCGGACCAGGGTGAAAGCGCGATCTACAACTTCGTCAACTCCGCGACGAAGTCGATCGATGTGACGATCTACGAGCTGCGCGACACCACCCTGGTCAACGACCTGGTGGCCAAGGAGAAGGCGGGCGTCGCCGTCCGCGTCATCCTGGACTCCCAGCACTCCTCCATCGACGGCGCCGCCTACAGCGCGCTGTCCGCAGGCGGCGTGGGGGTCACCTACTCGTCCTCCGCCTACGTCTACACGCACCAGAAGACCATCACCGTCGACGGCGCCAAGTCCTACATCAGCACCGGCAACTTCGACACCACGTACTACGCCACCTCGCGCGACTACGGAGTCTTCGACACCGACGCCAACGACGTCAGCGCGATCGAGAAGGTCTTCGCCGCGGACTACGCGAAGACCTCGATCACCCCCGGCGACGGCGACGACCTGGTCTGGTCGCCGACCGACTCGCAGACCCAGTTGCTGAGCCTGATCAACGGGGCCCAACACTCCCTGGACGTCCAGGAGGAGGAGTTCGGCGACACCGCCCTGATCAACGCGATCGTCGCGGACCAGCAGCGCGGCGTCACCGTCCGGGTGGTGGCCGAGAACGAGAACAACAGCTACACCTCGCAGCTCAACCAGATCACCGCCGCGGGCGGCAAGGTGACCACTTACACCAGCTCGACCGGGTTCTACGTCCACGCCAAGGCGATCGTCGCCGACTACGGCACCTCGACCGCCAAGGCGTTCGCCGGCTCGGAGAACTTCTCCGACAACTCGCTGAACCACAACCGCGAGTTGGGCCTGATCGTCAGCGACCCGGGCGTGGTCGGCGGCCTGGAGTCGACGATCACCGCCGACTTCAACCAGACCAGCAGCGCCGGCGTGACCGTGGCCAACCCGGGCAACCAGACCGGCACCGTCGGTGGCGCCGCCAGCGTGCAGGTCTCGGCGACCGACACCACCGGCGGCACCCTCTCCTACGCGGCCACCGGGCTGCCGGCCGGGCTGTCGATCGACTCCTCGACCGGGCTGATCTCCGGCACCCCGACCGCCTCGGGCACCTCGAACGTGACCGTAACGGCGACCGACTCGACCGGCCCCTCCGGCTCCACCACCTTCAGCTGGACCGTCGACGCGGTCGCCGGGAACACCGTGACCGTGACCAACCCGGGCACCCAGACCAGCACGGTCGGCTCCGGCGCAAGCCTGCAGATCGCCGCCGGCGACTCCGCCTCCGGCCAGACCCTCACCTACAGCGCCACCGGACTCCCGGCCGGCCTCTCGATCAACTCCACCACCGGCCAGATCACCGGCACCCCCACCACCGCCGGCACCTCCAGCGTGACGCTGACCGCCACGGACACCACCAACGCCAGCGGCTCCACCACCTTCAGCTGGACCGTCGACCCCAGCTCGGGCGGCGGCTGCACCCCGGCCCAGCTGCTCGGCAACCCGGGCTTCGAGACCGGCACCGCCGCCCCGTGGACCACCTCCACCGGCACGGTCAGCAACGACAGCAGCGAGCCGGCACACAGCGGTAGTTGGGATGCCTGGCTGGACGGTTACGGCACCACGCACACCGACACCCTCGCCCAGACCGTCGCCGTCCCGAGCGGCTGCTCCAGCTACCAGCTGAGCTTCTGGCTGCACGTGGACACGGCCGAGACCAGCACCACCACCGCGTACGACACCCTCAACGTCCAGGTGCTGAGCAGCTCCGGCACCGTGCTCGGCACCCTGCACACCTACTCGAACCTGGACCACCTCACCGGTTACGCCCAGCACACCTTCGACCTGTCGGCCTACGCCGGTCAGACCGTCACGCTGAAGTTCACCGGAACCGAGGACAACGAGTACCAGACCTCGTTCGTCCTCGACGACACGGCGTTCAACGTCAGCTGACACATCGTCAGCTCGGTTGACTCCCGGGCTCCCGGGCTCCCGCCTCGCCGTCGAAGCGAGGCGGGAGCCCTGTCGTCGACCGGCGCACGCTTCCAGCCATGGGCACGAAGACCTGCGCGCCTCGCCGAAGACGTTGGTGACCCGGTTCACGGGCCGGAGCCGGGCGACATCCGCGGACCTGCGGGCCACCGTCCGACCTGGGCTCCCGAACCAGGCGGTCGCCGTCTCGCTCGATGGACTGGACAGCGCAGGCGAGGCGGCGCTGC
Organism: Kitasatospora sp. GAS204B; assembly: GCF_029892155.1. Classification (GTDB taxonomy): domain Bacteria; phylum Actinomycetota; class Actinomycetes; order Streptomycetales; family Streptomycetaceae; genus Kitasatospora. Next base: position 26,416 of record NZ_JARZAG010000015.1, read on the forward strand.
CGCCCAGAAGCCCGCCGCTCGGGGTTCTGCCCCAGGAGCTGAACCGCAACACCCTCCGCGTCAGCCGACCCAGCGCGCGGCCGCCGGGACAAGGGGACACCGGCTATGGACTAATGTTCCTGCGGTGAAGGGTATACGACGGCGGTCGCCCGCCAAGCGCGGTGGCGAGCGCACCTCGACCGCAGGGTCTCGATTGGGTTGGCTGGATGCTTTGCGCGGCCTCGCCGCGCTGGTGGTGGCGCTGTATCACTTCGGCATCCTCGAACTACTGCCGTTCGGCGGGGCGGTGTGGGCGCACTTCGACCTCGGCCTGTACGGGGTGATGATGTTCTTCCTGGTCAGCGGGTACATCATCCCGGCCTCACTGGAGCGCCGGGGTGACGTGCGGGCGTTCTGGGTGGGGCGCATCTTTCGGATCTACCCGGCACTGATCGGCACCTACGTGGTGGCCATCATGATCCTGCCCAAGGGGGACGGCGCTGTCGCGCTGTTCCGGACCGGTCACAACGTGATCTCGCTGACGGCCAACGCCACCATGCTCCAGGACATGCTCAACGTGGTGAACGGCATGGGCGTGACCTGGACCCTGACCTACGAGATGACCTTCTACTTCCTGGTCACCGGCCTGTTCACGCTGGGCTGGCACAAGCGCAGCAGCCTGTTCGCGGTGGGCTTCGCCGCAGTGGGCCTGGTGTTCGGCGGCACGCTCACCTCCGACCTCTTCGCCCATGACCTCAACTCCACCCGGCACCTGGTGCTGGCGGCCGCGCTGATCGTGCTGATGGGCTTCGTCTGCATGCTCAGCGGCAACCCGGCACTGACCCGGATCGGCGGCCTGCTGGTCGGTGCCCTGGCCGCCGTGCTGCTGTTCACCAACGGTCGAGCGCCCATCTTCGAGACCCTGCTGATCTTCGCCACGATGTTCGCCGGCACGGTGATCTACCGGGCCGAGCACGGGCAGCTCGACAAGACGCAGGCCTGGCTGGTCTGCGGCTTCGTGGTGGTCTCCGGCGTGGCCATCGGTTGGATGTACAACCGCAACGGCATGGAGAACCAGACCTGGAACGCCGGCTGGATCGCCTGGTGCGGCTCCTACACCGGGGCCTGGGCGACCTTCCTCGGCGCTATGGCGCTGCGCAAGCGGCGCTTCCCGAAGGTGCTGACCTGGCTCGGCGCGGTGAGCTTCTCGGTGTACCTGCTGCACGTCCACCTGCTGCACACGCTCGGCCCGATGTTCGGCATCCCGCCACGGCCCACCGCGGTGGGCGCCAAGGTGCTCTGGACGGCCACGTTCCTGGCAGTGACGCTGGCGGCCGCCTACCTGATGTACCGGCTGGTGGAGCTGCCGTGCCAGAAGCTCGGCCGGAAGGTGCTGAAGACGCTCGAACGGGTCCTGCCGGCACCACCCGCGCCGCCCGTGCCCGCGCCCGCGCTGTCAACCCCGGGCACACCTGCCGCGGTGCCTGCGACCGAGCCGAAGGTCCCCGCCGAGGCGGGTTCACACAGCGGCTGAGCCGCTGGCCGCAGACATCGAGTTTTCTTGGGCTCGGTACCGTCCTGCCTGGACGGTGCCGAGCCCTCTGCAGTCCCCCCGGCGGAAGCTCGGGAAGGTCTCGTGACTGACGGTTACAGCCTGGAGTCAGCGCGCAGCCGATCCCGGATCTGCGCATGCATCGCGCAGCATCCTCCGACGTTGCGCACCGCAACGCTGAACCTGCGAACCGCAGCCGCTCAGGGGCTGGAGAGCAGGTCGCGCAACAGGGCGACCGTGTCGGGGGCGAGGCTGCGGCCGGTGCGGCGGCTCAGGGCGTCCAAGCGGTTGACGGCCTTGAGGAGTTGGTCGCGGGCGCCGGCCGAGGCGTAGGCGTAGAAGAGGTCGCGGTGCAGGAGTTCGACGTCCGGGGCGACGGCGAGGCCGCGGAACACGGCGGCCTCGGCGCTGCGGTGGTCGCCGTACTGCAGGCGGCGGGCGGCGAGTTCGTGGGCGGTGTCGACGATGGCGGCGAGCATGTCCTGGCGGAATGCCTCGGCCCAGGTGTAGCCGCTGTCCGGGGTCTCGGCGAACGGGGCGCCACGGACCAGCGCGAGGGCGTGGGCCAGGGCGGCGTCGGCGGTGGTGCTGGTGCTGCGCATGCCGCGGCGGTAGAGGCTGCGGAACTCGTCCCAGTCGCAGGTGACGGTCGGGGCGAAGGTGCAGCTGTCGTCGGCGTCCTGGCGCAGGAAGGCGCGGCCGTCCGGGTCGCTGCCGATCCAGTCGGCCAGCGCGGCGAAGGTGGCGGGCAGTGCCTGGTCCGGGCGCGCGTGATCGCCCGGGTGCAGGGCGCGGTCGGCTGCGGCGGGGTCGGAGCCGGGGTGCAGCGCCAGGTAGGCGGCGAGTTCGGTCAGGCCGGGCACGGTGGCCGGGTCGGTCGGGCCGCACGCGCCGAGCACGTCGACCGGGCCGAGCAGCCGCACCCGGGGGGTGGTGCGGATCGCGTGCGCCTCCGGGGAGCGGAGGATCGCGAGCAGGTCGTCGGCGTCGGTGCGGACCACCGCGGGGCCCGGGATCGGGGTACCGGCGGCTGGGGTGGCGGAGTCAGGGGCGGCGGCCGTCGGAGTCGGGTCGGCCTGGACCGGCTCGGGGCGGAACGGGACGCGCGGGTCGGGCAGTACGGGCGACGGCTCGGGGGCGGCGTCGTGGATGGGGGCGGGCTCGGGGGCTGCGGGGGGTTCGGGGGCTGCGGGGGGTTCGGAGACTGTGCGGGACTCAGGGACCGCGGGCTCAACCGGCGTGATGACGGGCCGGGGTGGCACCGGCTGACCGCTGATCGCCTGCAAACCGCGGCTGTTGATGCTGTGGCGGGCCGAACCGGTCGGCGCGGCAGCCGGGTTGACGGTCGCGAACGGGCTGCTTCCGGTTCCGATCAACCGGCTGATCAGGCGCGGCCCGTCCTCCGGCGGTCCGTCGGGCAGCGCATCGCCGACGAACGCGGCGGTGCCCGCGCCGACACCGGCCAGCACCGGTACCGGCTTGGGCAGATCGGCCGGCTCCAACTCCTCGCCCTCGAAGGTCCAGGAGGGCGCGGGGTGTTGCTCGGTGGACTCGGCGGTGCTCACCAGCTCGCCCCAGTGGCCGAACTGTTCGTCGGTCAACCGCTGCAACTGGAAGGCCAGGTGCAGGCCCGGCAGGGTGGCGGGGCCGGTGCTCGGCAGTGTCCAACGGGCCACCGGGCCGGCGCCGCGTTCCGGGGCGCGGGCGATCACGGCCAGGCAGGTGCGCGGCCTGCCGTCGAGCAGTCGGCCGAGTTCTGCCGGAACGTCCCCGGTGGGCGGCTGCGCGGAGAGCACGATCTCGGGCACCCAGGCGTCGCCGGCGTGGCCCCGGCTGCGGGCGTCGCGCGGATGGGCCGCGCCGACCTCGACCAGTGAGGTGCGGGCCTTGGCGATCCGGGGTTCGAGGGCGGCGAGCGCGGTCTCCAGGGTCGGGTAGCGGTGCACCCGGTCGGCGACGGTGTCGGAGACCGGCAGGTCGTCGGCGAAACCGACCAGGTGCAGGCTGAGCTTGTCGGCCAGCGGACTGTGCGCCAGCTCCAGGGCGATGGTGCGCAGCACCCCGCGCGCGTCGTCCGGGTGGCCGGCCAGGTGGAGCAGCCGGACCGTCTCCAGGTCGGCCAGCACGGCGGCGCCGTCGGTGGCCGTGCCGAGGGTGACCAGCGCCGGGTAGGGGGCGGGCACCTTGGCGGCCTGCTGGACGGAGAGCAGAGCGGTGGAGTCGGCCGAGCACCACCACACGTTGGGCGCGTGCGCGGCGCGGAACGGCGCGATCGGGACGGCGGGGGCGGCCAGGTGCAACTCGACCGTGCCACCGGTGGTGACCCGGACGGCCGCGAGCGCGGGCAAGCGCTTTCCGGTGCGGCTGACGTTGCGGGCCAGGGTGCGCAGCGAGCGGTTCAGCAGGTCGAGCCCGGTGCTGTTCTGCCTGACCCGCAGTTCCGCCTCGAAGGTGGCGGCGGGCAGCGTGGGCATCGGGATCCGGTGCCGGGGGCGGCGGGCTCGCTGCTGTGCGCCACGCCGGTGGGCGACCGATCCGATCAGCACGGCGGCGAGCAGCACCCCGATGCCTGCGGCGGCGAGCGCGGCGGTGTAGTCGCCGGCCGGCTCCTCCATGGAGGCCTTGGCCTGGTGAGCGCTTTCCTGCACGCTGCCACCCGCCCCCTCGTGAGCGCCCGGGCCGGGGGCGGCAGCGCTCGGGTGTGGGGCCGCATCGACGGACGGGCCGGTGGAGGGGTGCGCGACCGGCTGGGTGGTGGGGTGCGCGGACGGCGTCGACGCGGCCGGCGCGGATGCCGCGAGCGCGGGCGCGGACTGCGTGGGAGCCGGCGTGGCGGGCGTCGCGGACGCCGACTGCGGCACTGCGGCCGGGGCAGGAGCAGGAGCAGGGGTCGGCGCAGCGGCCGCCGGCTGGGCAGCCGCTGCGGCCGGAGCGCCCGGGACGGTCAACACCATCCCCGGCACGACCACGTTCGGATCGGTCAGCGTCTCCCCGTCCGGTGCCCGCACTCCCTTGTTGGCGTCGAACAGCTGCTGCCAGTCGTCCGAACTCCCCAACTCCCGTTGCGCGATGGCGGAGAGGGTGTCACCCGAGCGGACGGTCGTGGTGGCGTCGTGCGCCCCCTGCCCCTGCGGGCCGCCGGCCGCCGAAGCCGACTGCGCCGCTTGCGCCGAAGGCGTGCCGGAGCCGTCCGGCTTGGCGTCCGACGGCATCAGCAGCTGCCACCCCGGCTGGATCGGCCGGTCGGCGTCGAAGCGCTCACCGGAACTGTCCATCACCCGCCCGGCGTTGAGCTTGGCGATCTCCTGCCAGCGCTCCCCCGAGCCGAGTTGGCGCTCGGCGATCGACCAGAGGCTGTCGGCCGGCCGGCTGTCCCGCACGGTGTAGCCGGGGTGCTGGGCCTGCGGTTGCGGGTCGGCGGCCGGCAGCGCGAGGGTCGGCGCGGCGGCCGGTGCAGCGGTCAGAGCGGCGTACCGTGGTGCGGCCGTGAGCTGCGCGGGCGCGGCGGCCGCGGCGATCTGCCCCGGCGCGGCGGCGGCGAAGGAGGCGCCGGCCACCGGCAGCAGCGCGATCACCGCGCCGACCAGGCCGGCCGCCATCCGCTGGCTCCAGCCGAAGGCCGGGATCCGCCGGGCCACCCGGCCGCGCAGCTGGGCCGGGATCTCCAGCAGCACGGAGAGCGCGAAGCAGCCCCACCCGAGCCAGCCGATGCCGACCAGCGCCCAGAGGAAGAGCTGCCCGTTGTCCGGACTGGAAAGCGCTTGCCAGATGCCGTCGTGGCCCACCCCGCCCATCGCGGCCACCGCACGGGTGCCGTAGAGCAGCAGCGCGGGCACGCCGACCAGCAGGCCGGCCAGCACCAGCAGCGCACCGAAGGCGGCCGGCAGCGAGCGCAGCGGGTTGCGCCGGCGCCCCGGCGGGCGGGCCGCCGTTCGGGCCCGAGCGGCAGCCGGCCCGCTCTTGGGGCGCCCCGCGGTGGAAGAACTCTCCGGGCGGGTACGGACCTTGGCTCGTGGCGCGGCCATCAGGCGCCTCCCGCTTTCTGGTTGCCGGTCACCGGAGTGGCGGTGCCGATGCCCTGGACGGGCAGGGTGGGTGTGTTGAAGAGCCCGAGCAGCGCGGTGTGGTACGTGGTGTTGATCACGAAGGTGACGCTGGTCGCATCGGCTGGTGGCGGGTGGCCGGGGTCCGGCCAGTCCGCGGTCAGCCCGCCTCCGTAGGTCTGCCGCAGATAGGCGTTCGCGGCCTGGCGGGCGGCGTTCGTGTCGATCAGCAGCCCCTGGCCGCCGAGCAGCGCGCCCTGGTCGATCTGCTGGCCACCGACCCGGGCCGCCTCCTCGGCCAGCGCATCGGCCCGTTCCAAGGCGTTCAGGCGGCCGCCGCAGTCCAGCACGATGCCCATGAAGAGCATCATCACGCTGGCGCTGAGCGCCACGAAGATCGAGATGGTGCCGCGGTCGCGACCCCCCCGATGGACCCTCACGTCCCCTCCCCAGGGCCTGATGTGTGCACGCGCTCGGTCACCGGATCACAGGCGGCCACCGGATCACTGCGGTCGGTAGTAGTCGATGGCCGATGTGAACGACTGGTCAAACTCCATCTCGCCCGGTACCCCGGTCACGAACAGATCATTCACCTGAACCGTGCACTTGATGTCGACCCGGACCATCTGCAGCGGTATGTTCCCGGTCTGCAGCGAAGTTCTGCCGGCCTGGACCGTCAACCTGTGGCAGCTGACGCCGCTCTGTGCGAGTGACTGCGCAACCGCCGTGCCGGCCACCTGGTTCAGCTGCTTGTCGGACTCGCTCGCCACGTAGTTCAGGGTCACGGTGCGCGCGCCGACCCTGGCGGCCTCCTGCACGCTGCCGGAGGCCGTCTCCAGCTGACCGATGATCACCACCAGGCTGAAGAGCGCCGCGATGGCCGGGATCAGGATCGCCGCCTCGATCGCGAGACTGCCCCGTTCGGTGCCCGCACGCTCGATAGCCGCACGCTCGCCGACCTCGCCCGCGCTGCCCGCCCGCCCGCTGACCTCGATCGCCCGCTCCTCGTGCTCGCTCATGGTCCGACATACCGTTCGATCGGTTCCTGCACCTGCTGGTCGACCTTCAGGCCGTCCAGCCAAGGCAGCACGAACAACGGCGTGAACTCCACCTTCACCACGATCGTGTTGCTGCCCGCAGGCCGCCGGACTCCCACGGTCGGCGTCCCGAGAACCCCGTTGAACGGTGCCAGGAAAGCGCTTGCCCGGTCGCCGGCGGCCTGGTCCGTGCCGCCGTACGCGCGCCCCGCGTCCGCCCCTTCGCGCGCCGCGGCCAAGGCCACGCTCTCCGAGTACCAGAGCAGCGCGACCTGGACCACGAGCAGCACCAGCAGCACGATCAGCGGGAAGACGAGCGCGAAGCTCAAGGTGAGGACCCCACGGTCAGCGCGGTCGTCCACCCACCGTCGCCACCCCGTCAGTTGGGCGTGATGTTCTTCGGCAGGGTGCTCGGGACGGTGCTCTTCACCGTGTTGCTGAAGCTGGTGACCGCCGCCAGGATCGCGCCGGCGATCGCCACCACGACGATCACGATCAGTGCCATCTCGATGCTCAGCGCGCCACGGTCGCCCGCGGCCCGGGCCGACCGGGCGCGGCCGGCGTGGACCCGCAGCACCATCGCCCCGAGTTGCAGGGGCAGTAGCAGTGGCAGCAGGAACAGCTGTGTCAGGGTCCGCAGGGTCTTCATGGTTCGGTCTCCTCGGGGGACGGAAGTCCGGTGGGCCGGACGGGCATTCAGAACACATGGAGCATCTGGTAGAGCGCGGGATAGACGATCAGGACGGTCATCAGCAGGGTGAGCGCCGCGCCCGGCGCCACCATCTGCTCGCTGGTGGAGCCGGCCTCGGCCAGTTCGGCGGAGAGGAGTTCGTCGCGCAGACCCTTGGCGCGGGCCCGCAGGGTGTCGTACACGGCGGCGCCGTCGGTCCCGGAGAGCCGCATGATGTCGGCCACGTCCTGTAGGGCGGTCAGGCCGAGTTCGTCGGCGAGCGCGTCCAGGCCGTCCCACGGCGGCAACCGGTCCGTGGCGGCGCGTTCCAGGGCGTCGCGCAGCCGGCGGAACACCGTGCCCCGACCGACCGCCGCCGCCCGCCGCATCGCCTCGGCCGGGCCGTGGTCGGCCGCCCGTTCCAGCGCCACGAGTTCGAGGTACGCGGCGATCCCGTGCAGGTACTCGGTGCGGGCCTCCTTGGCCTCGCTCTGCACGATCGCGTCGGGAAGCACCCAGCCGCCGGCCGCGAGCGCCACGCCGAGCAGCGCGGGCAGTGCCACCGGCATGGCGAGGCCGGTGAGTTGCGCCATCGCCGAGAGGTAGCCGGGCAGCACCAGGCCGATCAGCGCGAAGAGCAGCTTGTGCGCCATGAACCGCGCCGGGGTACGGCCGATCAACGCCAGCGACTGCAGCGGCACTCGGGAGCCGGCCAGCGCGAGCGAACGGTTGCCGAGCCGGTCGTACCAGGACCCGTCCAGCGGCGTCTCGCCGTCCCGCTGCTCCACCGGGGCCCGGTGCAGCCGCTCCAGCGCCTGCCCCAGGTCCGGTGGGGCAGGCCGCAGTTCGGCGATCAGCAGGGCGATCCCGGCGGCCGCCACGCACCCGGCGAGCACGGCCCAGGGGGAGATCATCGCGGCTCCTTCGACAGGGACGGCTCGGCACCGCCACGACCGCCGCCAGCACCACCGCCAGCACCACCGCGGGCACCGGCAGCGGGCGCGGCGGGAGCGTCCTCGGCCGGGTCGGCGGGCTCGGGCAGCCTGCCGACCCGGCTGCGGCGGTCCGCCTCCAGCAGGCGCGACAGCGGCTTGTGGGCGGCCAGCGACCGCATCCAGGCGATCACCGCGACGAACAGCGCGGCCAGTGCCGCCAGCACCAACTGCCCCTGGAGCGTGCCGTACGGCGCGGTGTACCGGTCGTTGAACGAACCGACCACGATCACCAGGAAGATGATCGTGACCAGCCAGCGGATGGTGGTCCGGTGCTTGGCCCGGTCGGCCTCGATCGCCCGCCGCTGGCGGACCTCGTCACGCACCGACTCGGCCATGTCGGCCAGCGCCCGGCTCAACCCGGGCCCGCTGTCGCCGGCCCGCAGCAGCAGGGCGGCCAGCACCTTGTCCGCGGTGGCGTCGGCCAGGCTGTCGGCGAAGGCGCGCAGCGCGTCCTCGGCATTCCACCGGGACTGCAGCCGGGCGACCAGGTCCTCCACCTCGTCCTTCAGCGCGGCGGGCGCGGTGCGCCTGCTGGTGATCAGCGCCTGGTTGAGGCCGGTGCCCAGGAGCAGCACGTCGGAGAGCCGCTGGGTCCAGTCGGCAAGCGCTTCCAGCCGGACGATGTGCCGGGTGTCGGAGCGGGTGACCGCGAAGAGCCAGGGCAACCCGAAGATCACCAGCGGGACCAGCACGACGGTCACCGCAATCCGGCTGAACAGCCAGGTCAGCGGCCCGGCGACGAGCGAGAGCGCAAGCTGGATCCGGCGCAGCCGCACGACGCCGGGCGCGGGCACTCCCGGCGCGCCGTACCAGAAGACGTGGGCGCGGGTGGCCAGCGGACTCGGCTCGGCCCGCTCGGTCCTGCCCCCCGCACCGGCCAGACCGGCCACCAGGGCGAGCAGGCCACCGACCAGCAGCACTCCGCACAGCGCGTACAGCAGCATCATCGCAAGCCTCCGATCCGCAGCGGCAGCGGCGCGCTCCAACTCCCGTACGCGGACTGCAGCAGCCCCGCGTCGAACCCGGCCCGGCGCAGGTCGTCCAGGCAGTTCGGCGGCGTGTGCGGAACGGCGCGCGGCTCGCCCAGGTCGGGGCGCGGGCCGAAGACGGTGTTCAGCGCGGGCCGGCCCTGCTCGCCGAGCCCGGTGATCTCCAGCACATGGGACACGAAGCGGTGCCGACGGCCGCCCACCGGGGTCTCGTCGACCATCGAGACGTGCACGATCAGGTCGAGTGCGTTGGCCGTCAGCCGGTAGGCGAGGCTGTCGGTCATGTGCGCGCCGTACTCCAGGCAGAGTTCGGCGATCCGGTCCACCACCATGTGCGGACCGCGGGCGTGCAACGTGCACATCGACCCGCCCTCGCCGTTGGTCATCACCCGCAGCATCGGCACCACCTCGCCGGAGCGGACCTCGCCGACGATGATCCGGGAAAGCGTCATCCGCAGTGCGGCCGGGATGAGTTCGCCGATCGTCAACTCGCCGGCGAGCTTGCCGTCGACCCGCTCGCCGTTGCCCTCGCGCGCCTCCATCGGGACCACCTGGCGCAGGTGGCCCAGGGTGTGCAGCCAGAGCTCGAACTCCGACTCCAGGGTGCCGATCCGCTCGTCCGGCGGGATCTCGGCCGCCATCGCGCGCAGCAGGCTGGTCTTGCCGACCCCCTGGGTACCGGTGATCATCACGTTCTTCCGGGCCCGGATCGCCGAGGCCAGGAAGGCGGCGATGGTCGAGTCCACGGTGCCGAGGTTCACCATGTCGGCGAGGGTGGCCGACGCGACCCGGTGCCGCCGGATCGCGACGTACGGGCGTGGGGTCACCTCGGTCAGCGCCTGCAAGCGCATTCCACCCTCCAGGCGCAGCGCCAGGGTGGGGTTGGCGGTGCTCAGGGTGCGCTCGCCGCCGCCGTGCTGACGAGCCAAGTCCTGCAGCAGCTCGACCAGTTCGGCGTCGCTGTCGGCCACCGGGGGGACCTTGCGCAGCGGTTGGTGCACTCGGGAGACCCAGACGTCGTCGCAGCCGTTGATCAGGATGTTCTCGATCTCCGGGTCGTCCAGGTAGGGCTGCAGCCGCCCGGCCCGGAAGAGCAGGTCGAAGACGGCCTCGGCGAGCGCCCGGTCCTGCTCCCGGGTCGGGGGCACGCCGTGCAGCTGCGCGTGGTTGTCGGACCAGCGGGCCACGGCCTCCTCGATCAGTGCCCGCCCACGCTGCCGGCGGGTCGCACGATCGACGTCCGATCCCTGACCACCCGTCAACTTCGAAAGCTGATGGTGGAGTTCGTTCGCCACCTGCCGCTTCAGTTCACGGGCCACCCGGGTATCCACGGCGGGTGCGGTGCCCGGGCCCCACTGCTCGGGGACGGGGAGCGCGGGGAGACCCGCCGGGGACGCGGTGGGGGTTGGTGTCGGGACGGGGGGCGGCGTGGGAGTGGGGGGCGGCGTGGCGGTGGGCGTGGGGGGCATGGGAGGCATGGCCGACCAAGGCTGCCCGGCGGCGAGGTGGCCGGCCGTGGGAGCCGCCGGCCCCGGCACGCCGGCGCCCGGCGGCACCGGGCCGGGAGCGAGGCGCAGCGGCACGCCGGTGGCGGTGGCCGCCCCCGCGCTCGGCGCCACCTGGACCACCGGGGTCGGCCCAGGGCCGCCGAAGGTCGCGGCCCGGCGCACCCAGCCCGGGGCGGCCTCCTGCGCCGCGAAGCCGTCCGCCGTCACACCTGCAACCGCGCCGGCAGCCGCCGGGAACGGGCCGCCGGGCGCGAACGGCCCGACCCCCGAGTCACGTTGCGGCGCCGACGGCGGCGCCGGCTGTTGCTGTTGCTGGAACTCGGCCGGATCAGCCGGGGCTGTGGATCGGTCACGCATGGGGCTACCGCGCACGGAGGACCTCCCCCTGAGTCTCGGCTTCCTCGGTCGGGCCCGGGAACGGCTCGGGGGCCGCCGGGTGCGGCGCTATCCCGGCCAGCGGCGGATACGACTGCCCTGGCGGCACCGGCCCGGGCACCACCTGCACCGGACCGGCCGATGGCACGTAGACCTGCCCCACCGGCGACGCGAACGCCTGACCACCGGGCGCCGGTTCGGGGAACGCCGGCGCCGGGTACGTCGGTTCGGGGAACGGCAGCGCCGGGTACATCGGTTCCAGACGCGCCGGCTCCGGGTACGGCGGCGCCGCATACGCCGGTGGCATGTGCCCGGGCTGCGCAGGCGCCGGCGGCACCGGGGCCGACCACACCGGGGCCGGCGCCACCGGCGCGACCGCCGCAGGCTGGTACGGCTGCTGGTACTCCGGCGGCACGAAGACCTCCCCGGACGGCGGCGCGTACGGCTGCCGGTAACCGTCCCCCTGGTCGATCGAGGTCATCGCCGCACCCGCGTAGTCGGGCGACTGCCGCTCCGGCGCCACCCCCCAACCGGCGCCGGCCGCCGGCATCGGCACGCCGGCATCGCCGACCGCACCGACCGTACCGACAAACAACTCTGACGGCTCATCAGCGATCAGTGGCACCAGCCGGCTCAACCGCGCCCGGCGCTGCTCGACCAGACCCTGGATCCGGTCCGCCGCCGTCCGCGCGGTGCGCATCAGCTCCGACCTGATGAACCGTCGATCGGTACTGTCCCCACCGTCCGAGAGCACCCGGGCGGTGCGGACCGCGTACGGGAGCACGCCGAGGACCGGCAGGTCGAGTTGACGCGTGACGTCGGCCGCCGGATACGGACCCTCGGCGATCAGCAGCAGCCCGAGTGCGTCGCCACCGGTACCCGCGCTCTCCAAGTCCTCGCGCAGCGCGGCCAGTCGCGGGCGGGCCGCACTGAGACCGCGCAGCGTGGTGCGGACGGTGGCGACCACCGCGTCGGCCCGCCGGGCCAGCACCGCGCCGGCGCCGAACGCGCCCGAGCGGCCGAGGTCCAGCAGCACGTCGTACCCCTGCGAGTCGAGCGCGTGGAGTTCCTCGACCAACGGTTCCCAGGTGTAGGCGAGCCCGGCGGCCTGGGCGGGATCGGTCAGCCCCGGCAGCAGCAGCCGGCTGCCCTCCCCGTCCGGCGAGATGTCGATCAGCTGGTCCCAGAGGCTCTGCGCGAGCAGCCCGCGCCGGTCGGCGACCGCCAGGTTGCGCAGCCCGTAGACCGCCTCGACCCGGCCCTCCAGGGCACCGGCCAGCACGGCGCCGCCGTCCGGGTCGCACTCGGCCAGCAACATCTTGCGGCCTGCCGCCAGCGGCCAGGCGAGCAGCAGGGCCAGCGCCGAGGTGGTGGCACCGGGGGCGCCCAGGCCGCCGGTCACCGCGATCACGGCCATCAGGCGCTCCCTGCGGCGCGCGAACCGGCGGGCACCGGACTCCCGGTCGGCGAGGTGAAGGAACCGGACGACGCCGACGAACCGGACGACGCCGACGAACCGGACGGCGCGCCCGACGCGCCGGTCTTCGGCGCCAGGATCACCTGGTACCTGCCGGCCGCCGCCCAGGTCGCCAAGGTCGGCGCCTGGCTGGGCGGCACCGCGACGTCGATCACCTGGCTGCCGTCGCCACCGGCCTTGCCGAGCTGGGCGACCACCGCGTTCATCGTCACGGGGCCCGCTGAGGCGCCACCGGAGCCGGTCGTGGGCTGGTCGCCGCCGATCAGCACGATGACGATCTGCTGCCCCACCTGGACGCCCTCGGCGGGCAGTTGGGACGTGTGCACGGGCAGGCCGACCTCTTGCATGCCGGGCTGCACCACCAGGTCCCTGGTCAGGTCGGCCGCCAGCAGCAGCGAGCCCTGGTGCAGGTCGGTGGTGGCCCGCTGGCCGACCGCCAGGCTCAGATCGGCGGCGGTCACCGGTGCCAGCGCCGGGTCACTGGCGATCCGGGCCACCACCAGATCGTCACTGGTAAGCGCTTTCCCGTACGGCACGTCCCGGGCCAGCGCCAGCACCGCGATCCGCTGTCCGGTGCTGTTGTAGAGCACCGCACCGCCGAGCCCGCCGGCCGCGACCAGCGCCGCCGCCATCGCGATCACGGCAGGCCGACGCCGCCGGGCCCGTAGCGACCGCGACGGGGCGAGCGGCCCGGGCCGGGCCTCGGCACGCACCGTCGCGGGAGGCGCGGAAGTCGCGGCCGCCTGGTCCTGGCCGTAGCCGGCGGCTCCCGGTGCGCCGAGGGTCGGCGACGAGAAGGTGCGGTTCTCCATCGGACTTCGGCCTTCCTGACGAGCGGGGACGAGCGGGGCGAACATGTTTGGGGTGACTGCTAGTTGAGTACCTGGAGGCCGCTGACCTGGAGCGCCATCGGGTTGCTGGAGACCGAGACCTGCACCGGCCCCCAGGGCTCGCCGCCGTTGATCATGTCCTGGGTGTGGACCGTCCAGGTCTGGGTGACGACCAGCGAGAAGCTGCCCGCCGGCACCCCCGAAGCACCGGCCGACGCCTTCGCCGTGGGCGCGGGCGAGCCGGACGCGTTCACCGACAGCGAGCCGAAGGTCGCCAGGCAGGCGTCCGCCGGCGGGTTCTGCTCCAGCCCCGGCTGGTACGGGTGTCCGGCGCCCTTGCCCGGGCAATCCACCACTGCCTCCTTACCGGTGGCCGGATCGCGGTAGCCGAGGTCCCAGGACACGTCGGTCAGGGTGGCGGTGGCGTCGACCGAGACGCCGTCCAGCGAGGCGTTGATGGTCATCGGGCCCACCGTCTCGGCCTGCGTGCCGTTCGGGACGTCGTACCAGAGCCAGACCGGCACCCCGACCAGTGCCTGGCCGGTCGGCGCGCTGTGCGGTGTGGGCTGGAGGAACGGGAGCTTCTTGAACGCGATCAGGGCGACCGTCGCGGGGGAGGGCGGCGGTGCGCCGATGTTCGGCGGCTTGTTCAGGAACTTGGTGGACACGGTCCCGTCGACGCAGCTGACCAGGTAGACCGAGCCGTCGTTCGGGCTGTTGCCGCCCCAGGACTTGTCGTCGGCCGGCGGCTGCGGGTCCTCCGGCGTTTCGTAGCAGCCGTGTTCGCTGTCGAACCACCCCAGGTCAGCGTCCCAGCACGGGTACTGCTGCTTGTTGAACGTGCAGGTCGCCTCGCCGCCCCCGGAGCCGGGCGATCCGGTCGGTCCGCCGGTCGAGCCGGGGCTCCCCGGAACTCCGACCACCAGGCAGATCGCCTGGACCACGCAGGGATTGAGCCCCCCCGTCGGCGTGGCCGCCTGCGCGGGGATCGTCGCCGCGGCCACCAGGCCGATCGGCAGCAGTAGTTGGCCAAGGAATCGACGCATTGTGCTCAGCATGTCCGGCCCGCCTCGCGATTGAACTCGAACACCATCCAGAAACTTCCGTCCAACCGCAGCACGGCCTGCGCCGGATATCGGGTCAGCCGCTGCGGTGCGTCCTTCAGCGAGCCGTCCCCGGCATCGGCCTGATGCCAGCCGGAGACGTCCACGCAGTCCTCGATCACCGCGCTCTGCGACGAGCCGTTCAGATCGAGGCTCTGCACCACGGGAGAAAGCACCGGCTTTCCGGTCATCACCAACTTGGCAGCGTGCAGCGAATGAAGGCTCAGCAGGATGTTTCCGAGTGCGGTCCCGTTGGAATAGACCCTGGCTTGGGCGCCGTTCGGATCGGCTCCCGAGTAGGCCGCCACCTGTGCGGCCCACCAGTCCTGATACGTGCTCAGCACCACTCGGCCGACCGCCCCCGGCGCCCCCGTGGTGGGCGCGACACTCCCTTTCGACGCCCCGCCCGAGGACCCGCTCGCGGCGGCACCCGGCCCCCCGGCCGTACCTGTGCCCGCCGCACCGCCGGACGGTCCCGGAGTCGGCAGCAGCCCCCCGCCGACCGCATCTGCCCCACCGGGCGCACTCGTTGAAAGCGACCCCGCCACCCCCGGCGAACTCCCCGCGCAGCCGGCCACGAAAAGCGTGAGCAGAACCGCCGCACCGACCCCGACCGCCCGTCGGCGTAAGAAAGCCCTGTAACGGCGCATAGCCCCACCTAGTCGCGACCACCCGACCCGGCCCCGAAGTTGGCAGAAAACACCTGCCGGCTGCCGAAGTGCGGTGTGGGGCACGATTCTTCGCCAACCCCACCACGTACGGCAACACCTTGGGCCCCTGACCTTACGCGGAAGGCGGATCCGTTGGGGCACTTTCGCGCCACAGAACAGCCAACAGTTCTTCGGAAACCGACAATCCGGCCAGCGCACCGCGCACCGCGGCCCGATTTCGCAGCAACAACCGGCCACCCGAAGGGGGGACCAGCAGGCGCGCTTCCAGGCCTGACGCCAGTTCACCCCACGCCAGCTCGGCGGCGACGGTGGGTTGCAGCTCAGCCGGCGCGAGCGCGGGGGGCGCGCTCGGCACCCCGCGCTCCAGCACTCGCCCGAGCGCCCAGCTGAACGACCCCTCACCACCCGGCAGCACCGCCGAGCGCCCCCGCCGCCCCCCGGGGTAGGGACCGACCCGCCCCCAGAGCGGCACCCGCGAGTGGGCCAGCAGCTCCGCCACCCCCTGCTCGCCGTCCAGCCCGCCGATCGCCGCCCAGGTGTCCGGCGCGGCCACCACGTCGACCAGCAGCAAGGCCTCCTCCTGCGCGCCGTGCACCATGCAGCTGACCACCCAGTCCCAGGCCAGCCCCCGCCGGTAGGCGTTTTCCGGGGTGCTGCCGCCGGTCACCAGCGCCAACCGGCGACCGCGCGGGTCGGCGACCAGCTGCCCGAGCAGGCAGACCACCAGCCAGCGGCTCTCCTGCCGGGCCGCCTCACGCAGCGCGGTCAGCATGGTGTTCGCATCGGCCTCCGGCGGCACCACGGTCACCCGGCAGCCCCGGTTGCCGGTGTCGAAGCAGACCGGCGGCAGCGCCTGGGCGAGTACCTGTGCCCCGTGCGCCGCCTGGGCCGAGCCGCCGTAACTGCGCTCCGGCCCGCCGTTCGCACCTATCACCACCAGGTCGACACCGCCGGACGGCCCGGTGGCAGCCGCATCCGTCCCTCTGACACCCACGCCCACACCCGTCACTGCCGCACCCCTCTTAGCCGTACTCGTCCCCGTTGGTCGCCACTCTGCCGCACCGGTCCGCCTTGACGTGCGGGTATCCACCCGCAGCCGGCCCGCTCGCCCCCTGGTGCCGGCCGCACACCCCCGCCGCCGCACCCGGACAGCCGAGCTGTCGCCCCGGGTCCGGGACCATGGGCCCTACTGGCCCGCCCGCGAGGAGCGCACCATCGGGTTTATGGACCTGGTCGACCGTATCGAGGATCTCAGCGAGGCAGAATGCCTGCGGCTGCTCAGCACCGTGCCCATCGGACGCGTGGTGTACACCGAGCACGCGTTGCTACGGGTCCTCCCGGTCCCCTTCACGCTGAACCCGGACGGCCGGCTGGTGCTCGCGATGCTGCCCGGCACCAGCCTCGCCCGTGCCCTGGACGGCACGGTCGCCGCCTTCCAGGCCGACCACCTCGACGCGCCGAACCGGACCGGTTGGAGCGTGGTGGTGCACGGGCCCGCCGAGCTGGTCCGTGACGCCGAGCGGCAGGCCGCACTCGTGCGCAGCGGCCCGCGACTGTGGGTGACCGGGCAGGAGCCGATGTTCGTACTGCTCAGCGCCGAACTGGTCTCCGGGCGCCGCCTGCCGCCCCCGGACGCACCGCCGCAGCCAACCCGGAGCGCTCCGCCGCTGCCCGCGCCCAGCTCACCGCCCGGGCAGCGCCACCCCGGCGCCAGCTGACCGGCCGGTAGGACTACGCTCCCGGGGACGGGTCCGGGGCCTGGGGCCTGTACGGCCCTTGGCCGGCCGGCCCGAGCCCCCGACGAACCTCAGGAGCGCAGCATGACGATCTTCGCCACCCTGGACGAGCTGACCGCGGCGGTCGGCTCCGAGCTCGGCCGCAGCGCCTGGCACACCGTCACGCAGGAGCAGGTCAACCTGTTCGCCGAGGCGACCGGCGACCACCAGTGGATCCACGTCGACCCCGAGCGCGCCAAGACGGGCCCGTTCGGCGGTCCGATCGCACACGGCTACCTGACGCTCTCGCTGATCCCGCTGCTGGCCAAGGAGTGCTATGGCGTGGAGGGGATCAAGATGGCCCTCAACTACGGCTCGGACAAGGTGCGGTTCCCGGCCCCGCTGCTGGTCGGCACGCCGATCCAGGCCACCGCGGAGCTGCTCTCGGTGACCGAGGTGGCCGGCGGGCAGCAGGCCGTGGTGCGGTTCACCATCGCCAGCGAGGCCAGCGCCAAGCCGCACTGCGTCGCGGAGGCGATCACCCGCTTCTACCTCTGAGGCGACCGGCGCGGGCCCGACCGGGACGGGCCTGTCAGGGCGACCCTGACCACCTGCGGTGCAGGCGACCTGACGCATCGTCGGCGATCGTCCGCGATCGCCGGCCGACCCGCCCCGAACGGCGGGCCGATCATGCGATCCACCGCGCTCGGCCGGTTCGCGCCCGGTAGTCTCCCGATGAGGTGTTGATCGTTTCGAGCGGGCACCACGCCACACCGGTGCCCGCTCGATGTGGTGCCGCTGGCACAGCGGCACCGTTGACGTCCCGCTCCTAGGAGGCGCCGTGCCCGGCCCCGTCCCCAGCACGTCCCGACTCACCGACCTTCGTGGTCTGACGGCCGCCGGCTGGCGACGGATCCGGACGGACGCCTTCGGCGCCGTTCCCGCCGGCGCACGTCTGGAGCGGATCCTGCGCAGCCCCAACTTCGTGGAAGGCGCGTTCCGCAACCCGGTGCCGACCCGGCGACTGGTCTACGAGCGCTCGCCGCTGGAGATCACCCGCGCCCAGCTCGCTTCCGACAAGGCCCGCCGGGTGCCCGGCCGCCCGATCCCGGTGCACCGGCTGCACCCGGCCGAGCTCGCGACCGCGCCCGCCTCGGGGCTGCGGCTGACCTGGCTGGGCCACGCCACCGTGCTGGTGGAGCTGGACGGCCGCCGGGTGCTCTTCGACCCGGTCTGGGGCGTGCGCTGCTCGCCGTTCCCGGGTATCGGCCCCAAGCGGCTGCACCCGATGCCGATCCGGTTGGCCGACCTCGGCCCGGTGGACGTCGTGGTGATCTCCCACGACCACTACGACCACCTGGACATGACGACGATTCGGGCCCTGATCGGCTCCGGCGCCCGGTTCGCCGCCCCGCTCGGGGTGGGCGCGCACCTGGAGCACTGGGGCGTACCGGCCGAGCGGATCACCGAGCTGGACTGGTGGGAGTCCGCCGAGCTGGCGGGCCTGACGCTGACCGCGACACCCGCGCGGCACTACTGCAGCCGCGGCCCGCGTACCGACCCGCAGATGCTGTGGGCCTCCTGGGCGGTGGCCGGCCCCGAACACCGCGTCTTCCACAGCGGGGACACCGGCTACTTTCCCGGCTTCGAGCGGATCGGCGAGTTGCTCGGCCCGTTCGACGCGACGATGACCCAGGTCGGCGCCTACAGCAAGTTCTGGCCCGAGGTGCACATGACCCCCGAGGAGGGGGTGCGGGCCCACCTGGGCGTGCGGGGCGGTCTGCTGCTGCCGATCCACTGGGGCACCTTCAACCTGGCGCCGCACCCCTGGGAGGAGCCCGCCGAGCGCACGGTGGCGGCCGCCGCGGCGCTCGGCGCCACGGTGGCGGTGCCGCTGCCGGGTGCGCCGTTCGAACCGGCCGACCCGCCGGCACTGCGTTCCTGGTGGCGGACGGTCGCGGCACTGCCCGAGCGCACCGACGAGCAACTGGCCGACCAGCAACTGGCCGACCACGCGGCGGACCTCACCCCGACGCCGACCACCGAGCCCGCTCGCACCCACGAGGACGAGGTCCCGGCCTGACGCCGCCTCAACCGCTCCGCTCGGCACGCGGCGCGGCGGCCCCGCTCAGGCGCCGCGCCGCAGCACCGCCCGCTGCACCGCCCGCTGCACCAGCAGCGTCAGCACTCCCGCGAGGGTGATCCCACACAGGTTGAGCAGCAGCTGCGCGGCCGACCCGCGGGCCTGCCCGAAGTCCGCGTAGGCCAGCGCCACCGCCGCGTTGGCCGCCGCCGGCACGGTGGTCACCGAGATCGCCACCCCCACCAGCGCGCCGGACTTGGCCGAGGTGAGCGAGAGCAGTCCGGCGACGCCGGCCAGGAAGGCCACCACGAATGAGAGCGCGTCCGGCTGGAAGATGAACGAGGTGTTCGGGCGCGCCCCGTCGAACTCCGCCTCGGTGAAGAGCCCGAAGGCGTCCATCATCAGGGCGAACAGGATGGTCAGGGCGATCGCCGAGACGAAGCCGCCGAGCAGCGCGGTCAGCGAGCGCACCGCCGGATGGGCCCGGCGCTGCACCAGAGCCACGCAGAGCCCGGCCAGCGGGCCGAACTCCGGCCCCACCACCATCGCCCCGACGACCAGCACGGCACTGTCCAGCACCACGCCACAGGCGGCCAGCATGGTCGCGGTCACGATGAAGGCCAGGTAGGTGTACGAGAGAGCGCTCTCCTCGTGGGTGACCTCGACGACCTCCTCCCAGACCACCGCGTCCGAGCCCTCCCCCGGCGCCGCGCGTTTGGCCTCCTGGGCCGCCGCCGAGATGCTCAGCTGCAGCTGCGAGACGTCGATCGCACCCCGCTCGGCGATCCCGGTGGCGCGCAGCCGCTCCAGCAGGTCGTTGGCCGACTCGCGGGCCACGTCGCAGAGCAGCACGTCCCCCGGCGGGCGCAAGGCGGCGTCGGGCAGTCCGACGACGTGCGTGACGCCGACGCTCTCCTCCAGCACGGCGCGCACGGCGCGGCGCAGGTCGACGGGGACGATCAGGCGCAGGTGCAGCACGGGGACGCTCCAGGTCAACGGCGGGTAACCCACTTCACAGTGCCCGGCGGAGCGGTCTGCCACTATGAGCGGATGGCAGACGCACCGGCACGGGACCACCGGACGGACCAGACGGAGCCGGCCCGCGCACAGGTCGCCGCACAATCCGACACCCGGGCCGACACCCGGGCCGACGCGCAGGCCGGCGGCGGCGAGGTCCGCTCCTTCCTCGATCTGCTGCGGATCGAGGAGCTGGACCAGAACCTGTACCGGGGCCAGTGCCACGCCGGTGCCCCGCTGCGCGCCTTCGGCGGCCAGGTCGCGGCCCAGGCGCTGATCGCGAGCGGTCGCACGCTGCCCGCAGGCCGCACGGTGCACTCGCTGCACGGCTACTTCCTGAGGCCCGGCGACCCCACCAGGCCGATCATCTACCAGGTGGAGCGGATCCGTGACGGCCTCTCCTACGCCACCCGGCGA
Source organism: Kitasatospora sp. GAS204B (assembly GCF_029892155.1). Lineage (GTDB taxonomy): Bacteria > Actinomycetota > Actinomycetes > Streptomycetales > Streptomycetaceae > Kitasatospora. The sequence goes on from NZ_JARZAG010000015.1 coordinate 46,877, forward strand.
GTGACGGCGATTCAGCGCGGGGAGGCGATCTTCACCCTCTCCGCCTCCGTCAAACGGCCCGAGGCCACCGGCGAGCGCCAGCGCACCATGCCGCCGGTGCCGGCCCCGGAGGAGCTGCCCGACCCGCTGGCGGGCTGGGCCGAGGCCGCACCGGAGGACTTCGACCAGGCGGCCGGCTTCCACTCGCTGGACATCCGCTTCATCCCGCCGGAGACGCCCGGCCTGCCGCCCGAGATCGAGGGTGTGCCGCAGCAGTTCGTCTGGCTGCGCACCGGCTCGCCGCTGCCCGCCGACGACAGCCTGCTGCACGTCTGCGCGCTGACCTACCTCTCCGATCTGACGCTGGCCGCCACCAGCGCGCTGCACCTGCAGCCGCACCGGTTCCAGCGCAGCGAACCGTCGGTGCTCACCATGGCCTCGCTGGACCACGCGATGTGGTTCCACCGGCCGTTCCGGGCGGACGAGTGGCTGCTGTTCGCCCAGCGCAGCCCGTCGGTCTCGGACGGGCGCGGACTGTCGCTCGGCGAGTTCTACAGCCGGGACGGGCTGCTGGTCGCCTCGGCGGTCCAGGAGACCCTGCTCCGCGAGCGCCGGGCGGCACCACCCACCTCCGCCTGACGGGGCGGCAGGACGGCCGGAACTCCGCTCCACCGTCCGGGTGAAAGCCGGGACGGCGGTGCCTCGGGCCCGTTCCCTTGGCGCCACTGGGCACCGGCCCGACCTGCTGATCTGACGCAGCGTCAAGACGGCCTCACGCACCGTCAGGATCATGGCATGCTGGCAGACGTTTTCCGGTTCCCGGTAACCAGCCGAAAGCACACCAGTCATGTCCGTCCAGACGGTCGGCGCCACCGCCCCTCGCCCGCACCCGCTCTCCTACGGGCGGCGCGGAGCGGCCACCGACCGCGCCGTGCGGGCCCGTCTGGTCCCCGTCACCGTGCTGGCCTGCGTGGCCGGCTGCGTGCTGCACGGCCCGGTCACGCTGCTGCGGCACTGCCACCCGCTGCCCGGCGTCACCCCGCCGATGCTGATGCTGGTCACGGCGATGTTCATCGGCGGCTTCGAGGTGCGGCTGGCCGACCTGGCCCGGGCGCTGCTGCGACCCGGGCTGCTGCTGGCCGGGCTGGGCGTCGCGCTGGTGCTGCGGATGGTGGTGCTGCTCGGCGCCGAGCGGGCCGCCTACTGCTGGCCGGAGCAGCACCAGGCGCTCTGGCTGGTGGTCGGGCTCTCGCTGACCGCCACCATGCCGGTGGCGGGCGCCGCCCAGACCTGGGGTGCCAAGGCCTCGGCGGACGCCTCGCTGAGCCTGGGCCTGGTGCTGGCCACCACGCTGCTCAGCCCGTTCACCGTGCCGCTCGGCCTGGCGCTGGCCGAGGAGCCGGAGACGCCGGGACCGCGTGCGGTGCTCGACAGCCTGGCGCAGGCCGACGGCACCTGCCGGTTCATGCTCCTCTGGGTGGCCGCGCCCTGCGTGGCCGGGCTGACGGCCCGTCGGCTCACCGGCCGGGTGCGCGACGGGCGGCCCAGGGCCCGGGCGCTGCCCTGGGTGCGGCTGTCGGGCCTGCTGAACGCGCTCGGTCTGACCGCGCTGAACGCCGCCGGCGTCTTCGGTGAGATCGAACTCAAGCCCAACCCGGCGCTGGTCACGCTGGCGCTGCTAGGGCCTCTCTTACGGATCTTGCCGGGCGCGCGACGCCGGGCATCCCGCCTGGACGCACCGGCGAAACGTCCAAGTACGACCCAGTACGAGGACGCTTCGCCAGCACGCCCAGCCGGGCGCCCAACGCCGCACGCTGATCCGACAAGATCCGTAAGAGAGGCCCTAGCCGGCGCCACGGTCTGCGCGGCGCCGTTCGCGGTCGGCTGGTGCGCCTGGTTCGCGGCCCGGCGCGCGCACCCGGGCCCCGGCGAGGCGGCGGCGCTGACCCTGGCAACCGGGATGAACAACACCAGCGCGGCCGCTGCGCTGGCCGGCAGCCAGTTCGGTGGCCACCCGGCCGTGCTGCTGCCGATCTTCTTCTACGGGATGGCGCAGCAGTTGCTCGCCGCCGCGGTGCCCACGATGCTGCGGCGGCGCACCGCTTGAGCCGGACTCGAGGGTCCGGGTCCACCCTCGGCCGGGCGGTTCGGTCCACAGGCTCGGGTCCAGCGGCGCGTTCCAGTGGATTCGGCCCAGTGGATTCGGCTCAGTGGATCGGCCCAGGTGGCGACCGCGCTGACCGTTCCGAATCGCCGTGTCCTGCGGGTACGGCGTTCACCCCTCTGTAGTCATCGTTTAACACCTGACTGGAATGCTGACCATCATGGACGAATCGCTCCCGCCGCTCCGCCGCCCGGTGGAGCCCCTCACCCCGGAGGACCCGGGCACGCTCGGCCCCGCGGACTCCGTCGCGCAGGCTCCGCGCTTCCCGCTGCCCAAGCGCCATCGCCGCATGCTGGCCTGCGCCGCCGTGGCCGCCTCGGTCGCGCTCGGCACCCTCGGCGTGGGCGCCACGGTGGAGACCGTCCAGCACGGAACCAGTGTCACGGCGGAGGCCGGGGCGCACTGACGGCACGTCGGCTGACGAACAGTCAGCCCCCATCGTCGCTGAGCGTTCCTCAGCGCCGCGAGTGCCGTCCGGTACCGCCCGCCGCGCCCAGGTCGAGCGGGGCCGCGTAGCGGGCGGCCGGGGCGAGCAGGGTCCATCCGCCCCGGGCCTGTCCGCAGCCGGCGTCCGCCGGGGTGTGCGGGGCGATCAGCCGCATCGCGTGCAGCAGGGCGAGCACCTCGCGCCGGAAGGCGGCCCGGTCGGCCAGGTGGGCTCGGCGCCAGTGGGCGACGTGCTGCTCCCGGACCCGGTCGTCCGTGTCGTACTCGTCGGCCAGGTCCCCGAGGATCCCGTCTATCAGCGCCTCGGCGATCGGCACACCGGTGGGCGTGGCGGGCTGGGCCCGGGGCGCGGGTTCCTCGCCGGGCAGCGGGCGGAGCTCGTCGACCAGGCGCTCGACCAGCAGCAGTGCGGCGTGTGCGAGCGGGTCGGGGCCGGGCAGCCGCAGGTCGGTCAGCTCGCCGGCCGGGTCGAGCAGCGCGATGCCCTCGCGGCGGATCTCGGTGCTGAACCCGAGGAAGTCCCCGAACACCACCGCCTCCCGCTCCCGGGACTCCCAGAGCCACTCCCGCTCCAGCCCGGTGAGCTCCTCGAAGAGCACCGCCGGGGTCTCGACCAGCCGGCGGCGCACCGCCACCGGGATCGTGGTGCGCGGCGGTGGCGGGTCCTGCGGCCGGGCCGGGCGGCAGCCGGCCAGCACGGCCCCGAGCAGTTCCCGGTCCACCACGAAGACCCGCGCGGGGAGCTCCTCGGTGAGCACCTGCCACCGCGTCAGCACGTCGAGCACCACGCCGACCACGTCATCGGCGGGAACCCGGTCACCTGTCGCCGCCGCCAGCTCGTCGGCGGGCCGGCGCGGCGAGCCGGTGAGCAGCGCGGCCAGGGTCCGGGTCAGCGCGGCGTACTGCGCGGGGGTGCACGGGGTGCCGGCCACGCTGAGGCGGCGCAGCGCGGTGGGGCCGAGCGCGGCCTTGGTCAGCCGGGCGAAGCTGTCGGTGACGGTGAGCGGGTAGCCGAGCAGCTCGGCGAAGCGCCCGGTGAGCCAGTCGGCGTGACGGCGGATCAACGGGAAGGCCTGGGCGTGCGGGCCGGTCGCGGTGACCAGCGGGTGGGCGAGCAGCATCCGGGCGGCGGCGCGGCGTTCGGCCGCCAGCGCCGCCGGCGCGGCGCGGCCGGCCGCCGCGGGCGGCTCCGGCTTGCGGTGCCGCCCGGGGACGGCGGAGTCGACGGCCGCCCGGGTGGCGCGACGGGCCCGGCGGGCGCGACGGGCTCCGGGCAGCGAACGCTGACCGACCGTCGGCCCGTGCCACCAGCTGACCTCGCCGAGGTCGGCGCGGTGCGGCTCGGGGGCGATGCCGAAGTGCCGCGCGCCGTAGAGGCGGAAGGCGTCGGCGAAGAGGTCGTGCGCCTCGTCGGGAGTGGCGGCGGCGAACCGGTCGGCCAGCGCCCGCAAATGGCTCGCGGTCCGCGCGGTGGCATCCGGTTCGCCAGCGGTGGCGGAGGCGACAACGGTGACAGCCGCGCCATCCGGTGCCGCAACGGCCGTGGTGGGCGAAGCCGGTGGGGCCAGCACCGGCGGGTGCCACGAGGTCAGCTCCAACGTCACCTCGCCGTCGGGCGCCAGGGCGACCGTAGCCGACTTCCCGCCCAGCGCTCCGCCCCCGTTCACGCGCCCCTCCGCCGTGCTGCCCACCGTGTCGGGGACAGCCTAAAGGAGGAAGAGGGGCGGCCCTTCCGGTCCCCCGCCCCGTCGCCTATCGTGCCGGACATGCTGAACACGATCACCACCGCCCGCCGGGCCCGCGGCCTGCTGACCGCCTTCACGGCGACCGCCGCCACGCACCTGGGCTCGCTGCTGACGGAGTCCAAGGTGGTCGAGCAGGTCACCAAGCCCGCCCTGATGCCGCTGCTGGTCGGCCACGTGCGGGGCGCCGCGAGCGCCGCCACCGGGCGCCCCGCGCCCCGCCTGCTCACCCCGGCGCTGCTCACCAGCGCGGCGGGCGACGCGCTGCTCCAGGTGGACGACGAGCGGGCCTTCCTGGCCGGCATGGGCTCCTTCGCGGCGGCCCACATCTGCTACGTGACCATGTTCGCCAAGCAGGGCGCGCTGACCGACCGTCGGCGCACCGCGCTGGTGGCGGCCGGATACGCGCTGGCCTGGGCGGTGATGATCCATCAGCTCTGGCCCGGGCTGGGCGAGCTGAAGGGCCCGGTGGCCGGCTACAGCCTGCTGCTGGCCACGATCGCCGTGACCTCGGCGGGCCTGGGCCGGCGCGGCGGTCTCGGTGGGGCGCTCTTCCTGCTCTCCGACACGCTGATCGCGACCCGGCTGGCCGGCTGGAAGCAGTTGCCGGGCCACGAGTTCTGGATCATGTCGACCTACCTGCTGGCCCAGTACCTGCTCGCCACCGCCGCGCTGAAGGCGGCGGCGGCCGAGTAGCAGGCCTAGGGCCTCTCTCACGGATCTTGCCGGGCGTCGGTGAGCCGGGACAGCGGATGCGGCGGTCGCTGAGCTGCCGCAGTCCGTCCACGAAGGCGCGTCAGCCGTGGTGGCCGTGCCGGCCGAGGGTCTCCACGGGGGTCGCGCCGGGGCGGGTCCACTGCGGCACGGGCCGGCTGGTCGGGCCCCAGGTGGCGACGCCGTCGGCGTCCGAGCGCCAGTACCAGCAGGCCTGGCGGCTCTCGGACGGGTAGCCCTCGGGCTTGTCCTCCCACGCCTCGCCGCGGCCGTAGGGCGTCATGTCGAGCAGGCCGAGGGACCCGTTGACCGGCTCGTTGCCACGGCCCGTCGTGGAGTAGGTGAGGAACACGCGGTCGCCGTCGCGCAGGAAACAGACGAGGTGCCCCATCCCTCCGCCGATCGGCGCCGGCACGCCCCGCACCGAGTACCACGGCTGGGTGTACCCCATGAACTCGACGTAGGAGGCCACCTCGTCCCACGGGCCCGAGGTCAGGACGGCGAACGAGACGCCCCGGGCGTTGAGGTACACGGCGTCCTTCACGTGCCAGGCCGTGGTGGTGCAGCCCTCGCACTGCCCCTGGTGCGGCGCGCCGTCGTACCACATGTGCTGGTAGACCACGAGCTCCTCGCGGCCCTGGAACAGGTCCAGGAACGGGACCGGGCCGTCGGGCCCGACCACCTCGACCGTCCCGTCGAGTTCCACCATCGGCAGCCGGCGGCGGGCCGCGGCGAGGGCGTCGCCCTGGCGGGTGTGGGCCTTCTCGCGGACCAGCAGCTCGTCCCGGGCGGTCTGCCAGGTGGCCAGGTCGACGACGGGCGGCCGGCCGGGCAGCGCGGTGGTCGAGTCGTCCGGGGCGCTTGTCATGGTGTCCTCCGTGGTGTCTCGTAGCGGGCAGCGTCGCACGACGTACGACGGTCACCGGAGCAGACTCGCGGCCCGGCCGGCACTCGTCGCGGCGCGGAACGCCTTCGGCCGAACCCGCACGGACCACGTCGGCCCGACAGGTTCACGGACCCGCGCTCAGAGCGTCAGGTCCACCACCACCGGCGCGTGGTCCGAGGTGCCCTTGCCCTTGCGCGCCTCGCGGTCCACGTAGCTGTCGGTGACCGCCTTCCCGAACGCCGCGTTGCCGTAGACCAGGTCGATCCGCATGCCGCGGTTCTTCGGGAAGGCCAGCTGGCGGTAGTCCCAGTAGGTGTACGGGTGGTCGTACTTGAGCGGGCGCGGCAGCACGTCGGTCAGGCCGGCCTCGCGCAGCCCGGCCAGTGCGGCCCGCTCGACCTCGGTGACGTGGGTGGCGTCCACGAAGTCGGCCATGTCGTAGACGTCCTCGTCGCTCGGCGCGACGTTGAAGTCGCCGAGCACGGCGAACGGGCGCTCACCGGCCGCGTCCTCCAGCACGGAGGCGCGCAGGGCCGCCAACCAGTCGAGCTTGTAGCGGAAGTGGGCGTGCCCGACCTCGCGGCCGTTGGGCACGTAGACCGACCAGACCCGCACCGGGCCGCAGGTGGCGGCGATGGCGCGCGGCTCGACGGCGGGCAGCAGCGCGTCGTCGGCCAGGTAGCCCGGCTGGCCGGGCAGATCGCGCACCACGTCGGCGAAGCCGAGCCGGGAGAGGATGGCCACCCCGTTCCAACGGCCGTTGCCGTGGGCCTCGGTCTCGTAGCCGAGCGCGCGGACCTCCTCGTAGGGGAAGGCGTCCGAGGCGCTCTTCAGCTCCTGCAGGCAGAGCACGTCGGGCGCGGCGCTCTCCAGCCACTCCAGCAGCTTGGGCAGCCGCGCGGTGACGGAGTTGATGTTCCAGGTGGCGATGCGGACGGTCACGACCAGGCCTTCCAGCGGTACGGGAACGGATGCCGGCCCTGGCACCCGTCCCGAAGATACCTCCCGCCACTGACGAAGCCGGGCCGCGCCGAGGAGGCGGGGCCCGGTGGAGAGGGCGGGGCCTGGCGCCAGGTCGGCGGTTAGCGCGAGGGGGTGAACCCCGGCGGCGCGCGCGGCTGTCGCGCATCGGGCCCGCCGCGCCCGCGATAAGGCTGTCTCGCACGGGGGGCGACAGTGGCGGCGGACGAGAGGTACGGATCGGATGCGGCGTTCGCGGGCAGCGGCGATGGAGCGGGCCGCGGTGGCGCTGGACGGCCGGCTGCCGTTCCTGGACGCGGCCAGGGGGCAGGTGCGCAAGGTCTTCCCCGACCACTGGTCCTTCCTGCTCGGCGAACTGGCCCTGTACAGCTTCACGCTGCTGCTGCTCACCGGCGTCTACCTGACCTTCTTCTTCAACCCCGCGATGACCGAGGTCGTCTATGCGGGGTCGTACGCGCCGCTGCGCGGACTGCGGATGACCGAGGCCTACGCCAGCACCCTGGCGATCAGCTTCGACGTGCGCGGCGGGCTGCTGATCCGACAGATCCACCACTGGGCGGCGCTGGTCTTCGTCTCCGCGATCGGCGTGCACCTGCTGCGGATCTTCTTCACCGGCGCCTTCCGCCGGCCGCGCGAGGTGAACTGGCTGATCGGCCTGACGCTCTTTCAGCTGGCGCTGGTGGAAGGATTCGCCGGCTACTCGCTGCCCGACGACCTGCTCTCCGGCACGGGGCTGCGCACCGCGCAGGGGTTCATGCTGGCGGTCCCGCTGGTCGGGACCTACCTCAGCTTCTTCGCCTTCGACGGCCAGTGGCCGGGCACCGCGATCATCCCGCGGCTGTACACCACCCACATCCTGCTGCTGCCCGGCCTGCTGGTGGGCCTGGTGACGGCCCATCTGATCCTGGTCTACTACCTGAAGCACACCCAGTGGGCCGGGCCCGGGCGCACCCGGCACAACGTGGTCGGCCGGCCGCAGTTCCCGCACTTCATCACCAAGACGGCCGGCCTGGCGGCGATGGTCTTCGGCCTGATCGCGCTGCTGGCGGCGGTCGCCCAGATCAACCCGATCTGGAAGTACGGCCCCTACCGGGCCGACCAGGCCTCCACCGACGCCCAACCGGACTGGTACATGGGCTTCCTGGAGGGCGCGCTACGGCTGATGCCGGGCACCGAGACCCGGCTGTGGGGCCACAGCGTCTCGTGGAACCCGCTGCTCCCGGCGGTGCTCTTCCCGGTGGTGCTGTTCACCGCGCTCTACGCCTACCCGTTCCTGGAGCAGTGGATCACCGGCGACCGCGCCGAGCGGCACCTGTGCGACCGGCCGCGCGACCGGCCGGTGCGCACCGCGATCGGGGTGGCGGGGGTGACTGCCTACGCGGTGCTGCTGCTGGCGGGCGGGCAGGACGTGCTCGCGCTGCTCTCCCACTTCTCGGTGAACCAGCTGGACTGGATCCTGCGGGTGGCGCTCTTCGTCGGCCCAGCGCTTGCGTTCTGGCTCACCCGCCGGATCTGCCTGGCGTTGCAGGCACACGATCACGACCGCTTCACCGCCGGCTCGACGCCCACCGGCCTGGTGCGCCAGTCGGTCGAGGGCGGTTACCAGGGTGAGCGGGAGCCGCTGGCGGTGGTGGACCGGTACCAGCTGACGCTGGCCGACCGCCCCGAGCCGGTGGCCGCCGCGGACGGTTCGCGGCCGGAGCGGCTCCGGGGGGCGCTGAGCCGCTGGTTCTACCGCGACCGGGTCCAACCACCGCAGCCGCCGCGGCCGGACCCGGCGCCGGCCCCCGATGTCGAGCAGGTCTGAGCCGGGCTCAACGCTCAGCCGGGCTCAACGCTCAGCCCGGCTCAGCGCTCGGCGCGGCTGCGCTTGACGGTGCGGAACCGCCGGGCCAGCGCGCGGGCCAGGTCGGCAGCGCCGATCAGGCCGGCCTCGTTGCCCAGGGCGGCCGGCACGATCTGCGCCTCGGGGCGGAAGCCGCGCCCGGTGAGGGTGCGCCGGAAGGCGTCCTGCGCGGGGGCGAGCAGCAGGTCGCCGGCGGCCGAGACGCCGCCGCCGACCACGAAGCGTCCGGGGTCGAGCGCGGCGGCCAGGTTGGCCAGGCCCACGCCCAGCCAGGTGCCGATGTCGTGCAGCAGCTCGGTCGCCATCGGGTCGCCGGCCCGGGCCGCCTCGGTGACCAGCGGCCCGGTGATCGCCGCCACCTCGCCGCCGACCCTGGCCAGCAGCGGCTGGGCCACCGGCGACTCGGCGGCGGCCAGCTCGCGGGCCTCGCGGACCAGCGCGTTGCCGGAGGAGTACTGCTCCCAGCAGCCCCGGTTGCCGCACGGGCAGCGGTGCCCGCCGGGGACCACCTGCATGTGGCCGAACTCGCCGGCCAGCCCGTGGCGACCGCGGTCCACATAGCCGTGGCGCACCACCGCGCCGCCGATCCCGGTGCCCAGGGTGATCATCACCAGCAGGTCCTCGCCCCGCCCGGCGCCGAACCGCCACTCGGCCCAGGCGGCGGCGTTGGCGTCGTTCTCGACCACCACCGGGAACTTCAGCCGGTCGCTGAGCGCCTCGCGCAGCGGCTCGTTGCGCCAGTTCAGGTGCGGGGCGAAGAGCACCCGGGAGCGGTCGGCGTCCACCCAGCCGGCCGCGCCGATGCCCACCGCGTGCACGTCGTGCCGGTCGGCCAGCTCCAGCACCAGCTCGACGATGACGTCCTCGACCACCTTGGGGCTCTTGCTCTTGTGCGGGGTCTCGGCGCGCAGTTGCTCGACGATCCTGCCCTCGCCGTTCACCACTCCGGCGACCACCTTGGTGCCGCCGATGTCGATCCCGATCGTGGGCAGTCGCAGCACGCCGGCCGGCAGGGTGCGCCGGCGCCGGTCCGCGCCGTACCGGTCGGCCCCGCGCGGAGCGAGGGTTCGCTGGCCGAGACCGCGCTGGCCGAGGCCGAGCAGCGCGGGCAGGACGGGTTGGCCGGTGCGGCCGCCTGGCTGTGTCACGACGGGAACGATACGCCGCACTGATCGTCCCGGCAGGTGCTCGGGGCACCCCCGGGCAGGTGACAGACTGGGGTGCGGACACTCAGCCGGCTCCCAGCTGCGGGTGATCTTCCTCTCAGGTTTCCCTCAGCATCGGCGGAACCCGGGAGTCCGTTCACACCGTCGTTCTTCATTGTCGTTACGCACCGGGCATGCGGGGTCCGGGCACGCCAGCAACCCGGATACGAGACATTCATGCAACTGACAGGCCAGCCGTTCCTGATTCTCACGATCATCCTGGTCCCGGTCTCCATCGCGGTCGCCATGCTGCTCTGGGGCCGGGTCCGGGGGCCGAAGCCGCTGCAGGCGCTGGTCCGGCTGGTGATGCTGCTGTTCTGCCAGGCGACGGCCGTGATGATGATCTTCGTGATGGTGAACAACGCCAACCTGATCTACGGGAGCTGGGGCGACCTGCTGGGCGACGACGGCCACGTGCAGTCGGTGCCGACCGTGCCGACGGCGGGCTCGGCCGCCGGCACCGGCCAGAACGGGGCGGCCGGTCAGCCCGGCAACGACGCCAAGCCGGCCGCCGCGAAGGCGCTCCAGCAGTTCAAGGGTGTGAACGACCCGCTGGTGCCGAAGGACGTGCAGACCACCGACCTCAAGGGCCAGGTCTCCGGGGTGGACGGCGAGGTCAACGTCTGGCTGCCGCCGCAGTACAACGACCCGGCCTACAAGAACACCAAGTTCCCGGTGGTCGAGCTCTTCCCGGGCTTCCCCGGCTCCTCGAAGACCTGGTTCGGCTCGCTGAACGTGTCCGAGCAGCTCAAGCCGCTGATGCAGTCCGGTCAGATCACCCCGTTCATCCTGGTCTCGCCGCGGACCCAGCTGATCAGCACCACGGTCGACACCGGCTGCGCCAACGTGCCGGGCAAGGTCAACGCCGACACCTGGCTCTCCACCGACGTGCCGCAGATGATCCTGGACAACTTCCGGGCCGACCCCTCGCCGAACAGCTGGGCGGTGGCCGGCTATTCGGCCGGGGCGCACTGCGCGGACCGGATGGCGCTGCTGCACCCCGATCGCTACCGCGCCGCGATCAGCCTTTCGGGGTACAGCGACCCGGGCGCGCTCTCCTCCTCGCTCACCGCGAAGGACTCCAAGCTGCGCCAGACCGCCAACCCGCTCTACATCCTGGAGCACGCCCCGACCCCGCCGAAGGTGGCGCTCTTCCAGAGCGGCGACAAGGGCGACGGCTACGAGGACGGCCAGGCGCTGGCCACCGCCGCCAAGGCGCCGACCACGGTGCAGGTGCAGCTGACCACCGGGCCGCACACGCCCTCGACCTGGCGGCCGATGGTGCCGAGCGTCTTCAAGTGGCTGAGCGGCATCATCCCGGCGCCCAAGCCGTCCTGACGGTGCATCATCCCGAGGACGGTGCCGCTGGCCTGACCGACCGTCAGGCCAGCTCCAGGGCCAGGTAGAAGTCCACCCGGTCCTCCAGTCGGGACAGGTCACGCCCCGTCAGCTCCTCGATCCGGCCGATCCGGTAGCGCAGCGTGTTCACGTGCACGTGCAGCTGGGCGGCGCAGCGGGTCCAGGAGCCGTCGGAGCGCAGGAAGGCCTCCAGGGTGCGGACCAGGTCGGCCTGGTGCTCGATGTCGTAGCCGATCACCTTGTCGAGCAGCCGGCTGCGGAAGGCCCGGCGCACCTCGTCGGGCACCGCGGCGAGCAGCAGCACGTGCGAGGCCAGCTCCTCGGGGCCGGCCACGCAGACCCGGCCGACGCGGGCGGCGGCGATCCGGCGGGCGTGCCGGGCCTCCTCCAGGGCGCCGCGCAGACCGCCGGCCTCCAGCGCGGGGGCCGAGACGCCGACGGTGATCCGCCCCTCCGAGCCCAGGCCCGCCTCCAGCGGCGCGAGCAGCTCGCGCAGCGCGTCGGCGGGCACCGCGGTGCCCGGTGCGGGCAGCACGATCACCGCTCCGGCGCCGGTGCCGGCCACCAGCGCGCGGTCCGAGGTGTCGGTGAGAGCTTCCTCCAGGATTGAACGCACCGCCCCGTCGGGTAGACCTGTTCCTTCGGCGCTGAGCACCAGCCAGGAGCCCTGCGCCTGCTCGCCTTCGGGCGTGCTCCCCTCGTAGCGGGCGGCCATCGCCGAGGAGGCGAAGAGGGTGCGGCTGATCTCGGCCGGGTCGGCGTCGCGCTGAAGCAGCGTCAGCACCTCGTCGGCCAGCCGGCGGCGCAGCCGTCGGCTCTCGTCACGCCGGTTGCGCTCGGCGGCCACCAGCCGGGCCAGGTTCTCGGCGAGCTGCTGGCGCTTGGTGGTCCACTCGGTGACGTCGCCGGCGACGGCGAGCACCCAGTCGGCCAGCGGCGCCTCCTCCTCGGGGTGCGCGGGCGCGGGCAGCAGCGAGTAGGAGCCGGAGACCAGGCGGGCCCGGTGCGGGGGGCGGCGGCGCTGGCGCTGGGCGGCCAGATGGGCGCGGACCAGCTGGTCGCGGTCCTCGGCGCTCAGGTGCTCGGCGGGCCCGGCGACCACCCGGCCTGTGGGGGTGAGCACCCAGCAGTCCAGGTCGAGGTCGCCGCCGAGCAGGTCGAGCACCGCGTGCAGGCCCCCACCGCCGGCCGCCGAGACCAGCATCCGGTGCCGGTCGACCAGCGCGGCCAGGTCGGCGGCCCGGTCGGCGGAGACCTGCCGGCCGATGAACTCGGTCAGGGTCGAGAAGGCGATGTCGTCGGGCACCGCCAGCAGCGGCATCCGGTGCCGGCGGCAGGCCTCGATCAGGTCCTCGGGGATCGGTCCGACCTCGGCCTCGCCGGCCGCCAGCGCGACCGCCCCGCCGGCTGCCAGGGTGCGCACGAAGCGCTCGGAGTCCTCCGGCCCGGTGCGCCAGAGCATGCCGGTGAGGACCAGCTCGCCACCGTGCAGGTAGCGGCCGGGGTCGTACAGGTCCGTGGTCATCACACCGCTGACCTGTCGGTCGAGCTCGTCCTCGGCCGCGAGCAGCCGAAGTCTCGGGGCACCGGGGGCGAGTAGGTCACGGACGCGCATCCGCTGACTCCTTCGTCAGAACCGAAACGTGCGGGCAAGGAAACACCTGGGGCGGATCCGCGCAGGTCGGGGTGACAGTGTGCCCGACTTCCAGTCGTTCGGCGGTATGTATCAGCGCCCATCCGGGTCACGGGCCCGTCGCTTCGTCGTCACGGCCGGATTACGGTCGTAAGCGGCGGTTGGCAGACCGCTCAGCAGCAGTTTCATCGCCCTTAGAGGAACGTACAGGATGCCGGGCGGCACCGGCGCACGGGCTTCATGCCATCGGTGACTGCCAGTGGGCCCCGTCACAGCGGTTCACTGGCAAACACGCCGCCGGACACACCCCGGTGACCAGGACTCAACGCCCCGGCAACGCTTCGGAGGCCAGTCCGAGCACCGGAGGTTTGCGAATCCCGCGCCGACGCCCCCAACCGGGCGATGATCCGTGGATTCCGGGCACAGTGCCCACTGGTTCGATTGGCGACGACTTGAGGAGACACCCGCATGGAGTTCCTGCGGCCCGCTACCTGGGACGAGGCTCTCGCGGCTAAGGCTGAGCACCCGACCGCGCTGCCGATCTCGGGTGGCACGGATGTGATGGTCGAGATGAACTTCGACGTCCACCGGCCATCCGCGTTGCTCGACCTGAACCGCATCACCGAGCTGACCGAGTGGTCGATCACCGACGGTGTGGTGAGACTCGGGGCCGCGGTCCCGTATTCCCGGATCATCGACGAGCTGTCCGAGCCCCTGCCGGGGCTGGCGCGTGCGGCGCACACGGTCGGCTCACCGCAGATCCGCAACCGGGGCGGCGTCGGCGGGAACCTGGGCGGCGCCTCGCCCGCCGGTGACGCCCACCCCGCGCTGCTGGCCGCCGGGCGCGACGTCTACGTCGAGGCCTGCTCGGTGCGCGGCACCCGGCTGATCCCGATCGACGAGTTCTACGTCGGGGTGAAGCGCAACAGCCTGGAGAAGGACGAGCTGATCCGCTCGGTCTTCATCCCGGTGGCGGACGGCCCGCAGCAGTTCTCGAAGATCGGCACCCGCAACGCGATGGTGATCGCGGTCTGCGCCTTCGGCTTCGCGCTGCACCCCAAGAACCACACCGTCGGTACCGGTATCGGCTCGGCTGCCCCCACGCCGCGTCGCGCCGTCGAGGCGGAGCAGTACCTGCAGGGCGTGCTCGAGGAGCGCGGGCTGTGGGAGTCCGGTGACCTGCTGGGCACCGAGGTGATCCAGAAGTTCGGTGAGCTGGTGAAGGCCGCCGCCTCGCCGATCGACGACGTGCGCGGCACCGCCGACTACCGCCGGCACTCGCTGGCCGTGATGGCCCGCCGCACCCTCACCTGGACCTGGAACGACTACAGCAAGCAGATCAGGAGCGCGGCATGAGGGTCACTTTCACCGCCAACGGGAAGCCGGTCGAGGCCGACGACGTCTGGGAGGGCGAGAGCCTCCTGTACGTGCTGCGCGAGCGGGTCGGCCTGCCGGGTTCGAAGAACGCCTGCGAGCAGGGCGAGTGCGGCTCCTGCACGGTCTACCTGGACGGCACCCCGGTCTGCTCCTGCCTGGTCGCGGCCGGCCAGGTGCAGGACCGCGAGGTCCGCACCGTCGAGGGCCTGACCGACGGCGAGGAGCTGGGCCTGGTCCAGCAGGCGTTCGTCGACGCCGGCGCCGTCCAGTGCGGCTTCTGCACCCCGGGTCTGCTGGTGCAGACCGACGCGCTGCTCGACCGCAGCCCGCAGCCCAGCGACACCGACATCCGCGAGGCGCTCAGCGGCAACCTGTGCCGCTGCACCGGCTACGAGAAGATCATGGACGCGGTGCGGCTGGCGTCCGCCCGCAAGTGCCAGAAGGTGGGGACCTCCGAATGAGTGCTCGTACCATCCAGGGTCAGAAGAACCTTCAGGACATCACCACCGGCAGCCCGCACGGCATCGGCGGCTCGCCGCTGCGCCCGGACGGCACGCTGAAGGTCAAGGGCGAGTTCGCCTACTCCTCGGACATGTGGCACGAGGACATGCTCTGGGGCATGGCGCTGCGCTCGCCGCACCCGCGGGCCAACATCCTGAGCGTGGACATCTCCGAGGCGCTCAAGACGCCGGGCGTCTACGCGGTGCTGACCCACGAGGACATCCCGGGCTCGAAGTACTACGGCCTGGAGATCCAGGACCAGCCGGCGCTGGCGATCGACAAGGTCCGCTACCACGGTGAGGCGATCGCGCTGGTCGCGGCCGACCACCCGGAGACGGCCCGCCGCGCGGTGAAGAAGATCAAGGTCGAGTACGAGGTGCTCACCCCGATCACCACCGAGGAGCAGGCGCTCAACCCCGAGGTGCACGGCTACGTGCACGAGCCGCACGAGTACAAGTCGCACGGCTCGGGCAACATCTGCCACTCGCAGAAGCTGGTCTACGGCAAGGGCGTGACCGACGAGGTCAAGGCGCTGGCCGACGTGGTCGTCAAGGGCGAGTACGAGGTCGGCATGCAGGACCAGGCCTTCCTCGGCCCGGAGTCCGGCCTCGCGGTGCCCGCCGAGGACGGCGGCATCGACCTCTACGTGGCCACCCAGTGGCTGCACGTGGACCGCCAGCAGATGGCCCCGGTGCTCGGCCTGCCCGAGGAGAAGGTCCGCCTCACCCTGGCCGGCGTCGGCGGCGCCTTCGGCGGTCGCGAGGACCTGTCGATGCAGATCCACGCCTCGCTGCTGGCCCAGCGCACCGGCAAGCCGGTCAAGATCGTCTACGCCCGCGACGAGTCCTTCTTCGGCCACGTGCACCGCCACCCGGCCAAGATGAGCTACGAGCACGGCGCCACCCGCGACGGCAAGCTGGTCTACTCCGACGTGCGCCTGGTGCTGGACGGCGGCGCCTACGCCTCCGCCTCCCCCGCCGTGGTCGGCAACGCGGCCTCGCTGGGCAACGGCCCGTACAACATCCCGAACGTGCGGATGGAGGCCATCGCCCTCTACACCAACAACCCGAGCTGCGGCGCGATGCGCGGCTTCGGCGCGGTGCAGGCCTGCTTCGGCTATGAGACCCAGATGGACCGGCTCGCCGCCGAGCTGGGCATGGACCCGGTCGAGCTGCGCCAGCTGAACGCGATGTCGGAGGGCGACTACCTGCCCACCGGCCAGCAGATCGACTCGCCCGCCCCGGTCGCCGAACTGCTGCGCCGGGTCAAGGACATGCCGCTGCCGCCGCCGCTGGACCTGACCAACCTGGACATCCGCGAGCTGCCCGGCGCGCTGTCGAACACCTCGCACGGTGAGGGCATCGTGCGCGGCATCGGCTACTCGGTCGGCATCAAGAACGTCGGCTTCTCCGAGGGCTTCGACGACTACTCCACCGCCC
This sequence comes from Kitasatospora sp. GAS204B, assembly GCF_029892155.1. Lineage (GTDB taxonomy): Bacteria > Actinomycetota > Actinomycetes > Streptomycetales > Streptomycetaceae > Kitasatospora. The sequence goes on from NZ_JARZAG010000015.1 coordinate 63,150, forward strand.
GGGTCCGCCTGGAGGTCATCGGCGGCGAGCCGGTCGCCATGGTGCACACCGCGATGGCCGAGGTCGGCCAGGGCGGCGTCACCGTGCACGCCCAGATCGCCCGCACCGAGCTGGGCGTCGAGCAGGTCACCATCCACCCGGCCAACACCGAGGTCGGGTCGGCCGGTTCCACCTCCGCCTCGCGGCAGACCTACATGACCGGCGGCGCGGTCAAGCTCGCGGCCGAGGCCGTGAAGTACGCGCTGATCGAGAAGGGCCGCAAGCGCTACGGCTGGGCGCAGAACGACCTGAACCTGGTCGGCGGCAAGGTGGTCTCCGAGTCGGCCGGTGTGCTGGTCCCGATGGTCGACCTGCTCGGCGACGAGGCGATCGACCTGACCCGCGAGCACCACCACCGCCCGACCGAGGCGTTCGACAAGGAGACCGGGCAGGGCTTCGGCCACGTCCAGTACACCTTCTGCGCCAACCGCGCCGTGGTCGACGTGGACGTCGAGCTGGGCCTGGTCAAGGTGGTCGAGCTGACGGCGGCTCAGGACGTCGGCAAGGCGCTCAACCCGCTCTCGGTGGTCGGCCAGATCCAGGGCGGCTGCACCCAGGCGCTGGGCCTGGCGGTGATGGAGGAGATCATCGTCAAGGACGGCAAGGTGCGCAACGCCTCGTTCACCGACTACCTGATCCCGACCATCCTGGACGTCCCGCCGATCCCGGTGGACGTGCTGGAACTGCCGGACCCGAACGCCCCGTACGGGCTGCGCGGGGTCGGCGAGGCGCCCACCGTCTCGGCCACCCCTTCGATCGTCGCCGCGATCAGGCAGGCCACCGGCATCGCGCTCAACCGGATCCCGGTTCGGCCCGAGCACCTCACCGGGACGCTCTAGCCGCACCCCCACAACCTCCCCGGGGCGGTGACCACGTCTTCCCCACCGCCCCGGGGCGCACCAAAGGAAGTACCGAGCAAGTGTCCGTGCACCATCCCGCTGCCTCTCCCACGCCGGGGCTCTGCAGCGGTGCGCACCACCCCACGCACCGCACGCACACCGAGTGCACCTCGTGAGTCGAGCAAGTCCCCCTGCGCCGTCACCCCTCTGACGGGCGGGTCGGCTCGCCCACCCCAACCCCCTATGAACCTTGGGAGTGGACATGACCCGGATCCCCACGGAGCCCGGCACCACTGAATCCCCCACGACCGTCGACGGGCCCGACGAGGCCGGCACCCCCACGCCGCCCCCGACACCCGCGACCAGAAACGCGCTGGACGCGTATTTCAAGATCTCGGCCAGAGGTTCGACCTTCGGCAACGAGATCCGCGGCGGACTGACCACCTTCATGGCGATGGCCTACATCGTCCTGCTCAACCCGCTCATCCTGAGCGGCGCCGACGTCACCGGCGTCAAGCTGGACCACGCCCAGCTCACCACCGCGACGGCGCTCGCCGCCGCCGTGACCACGATCCTGATGGGCGTGGTGGGCAACGTGCCGCTGGCGGTCGCCGCCGGCCTGTCGGTCTCCGGGGCGGTCTCCGCACTGGTCGTACCGCACACCACCTGGGCCCAGGCGTTCGGCCTCTGCGTCATCTACGGTCTGCTGATCGTGCTGCTGGTGCTCTCCGGACTCCGCGAGAAGATCATGAACGGCATACCGCTGCCGCTCAAGCACGCGATCACCATCGGCATCGGCCTCTTCGTCTCGCTGATCGGCCTGCACAAGGCCGGTTTCGTGCAGAGCGGCGGGCCCACCCTGGTCTCGCTCGGCCCCGAGGGCGAGCTGGCCGGCTGGCCGGTGGTCTGCTTCGCCGTCACGCTGCTGATCATCTTCGTACTGCTGGCCCGCAACGTCCGCGGTGCCATCCTGATCGGCATCACGGCCGGCACGGTCTTCGCCTTCATCGTCAACGCGGTCGGCCACATCCCCGGCAAGTCCTGGGGCAGCGCCCCGCCGGTCTGGCCGGGCAGCCCGGTCGCCGCGCCCAACTTCGGACTCTTCGGCCACGTCGACCTGTTCGGCGCCTTCGGTTCCAAGGGCATGGGCGCGATCAGTGCCTCGGTCGCGGTCTTCACCCTGGTGCTGGCCGGCTTCTTCGACGCGATGGCCACCATCATCGGCGTCGGCACCGAGGCCGGCCTGGCCGACAAGCAGGGCCGGATGCCGGGCCTGTCCAAGGCACTCCTCATCGACGGCTCCGGCGGCGCGATCGGCGGCCTGGTCGGTGCCTCCGGCCAGACGGTCTTCGTGGAGTCCGCCACCGGCGTCGGTGAGGGCGCGCGGACCGGTCTCGCCTCGGTGGTCACCGGCGGCGTCTTCGTCCTGATGCTCTTCTTCTCCCCGCTGGCCGGCATCGTGCCGGTCGAGGTCGCTTCCGCCGCCCTGGTGGTGATCGGCTCGATGATGATGAGTCAGGCCCGGCACATCGACTGGGCCGACCGCGACGTGGCCATCCCCGCCTTCCTGACCTGCACCATGATGCCGTTCACCTACAGCATCACGGCGGGCGTCGCCGCCGGTGTGATCTCCTACACGGTGATCAAGGCCGGCAAGGGGCAGTGGCGCGAACCAGGTCCGCTGATGTGGATCCTGACCGCCGTCTTCGTCCTCTACTTCGCCCTCACCCCGGTCAAGGAGTGGCTGGGAGTCCACTAGGAGTTCGCCGGCGCGGCGCGCGGGGGCCGTCGGCCTCCCCGCGCCGCGCCGGACCGGCTGCCACCCCCCTCGACACCCCCGACAGCAACCGACACCCTCGACACCACCGATAGGAGCCACGGACATGCAGGACATCGCCGAGCAGTTGCAGGCCTGGCACGCCTCCGGGCGCTCCTTCGCGGTGGCCACCGTGGTCGGCGTCTCGGGCAGCGCGCCGCGCGACCCGGGCGCGGCGCTGGCCGTGGACGCGGACGGCGAGGCCGTCGGCAGCGTCTCGGGCGGCTGCGTCGAGGGCGCGGTGTACGAGCTGTGCCGGGAGGCGATCGACTCCGGCCGACCGGTCCTGGAGCGCTTCGGCTACAGCGACGAGGACGCCTTCGCGGTCGGGCTGACCTGCGGCGGCATCCTGGACGTCTTCGTCCAGCCGGTGGTCCCCGGCGCGGATGCCGGGCTGGACGCCGGGATCACCTACATCGCCTCGGGCACGCCGGTCGCGCTGGTCCGGGCGATCGAGGGGCCCGCCGGGCTGCTCGGCGCCACCGTCGCGGTGACCGCCGGCACCCATCACGGCACCCTCTCCCCCGGCGGCCCGAGCACCACCGGGGCGCTGGAGCGCTCGGTGGTCGCCGAGGCCCGCGCGCTGCTGGACGCCGGCAAGACCGCCACGGTGACCCTGGCGCTGGACGGCCGGCCCTGCGACCCGACGGCAGCCAGCACCGTCACCTTCTTCGTCGAGTCCTACGTCCCCAAGCCGCGGATGCTGGTCTTCGGCGCGATCGACTTCGCCGCCGCCGTGGTGCGGATCGGCAGGTTCCTCGGCTACCACGTGACGGTCTGCGACGCCCGGCCGGTCTTCGCCACCGCACGGCGCTTCCCCGAGGCCGACGAGGTGGTGGTCGACTGGCCGCACCGCTACCTGGACTCCCAGCTCGAGGCGCTGGACGGCCGAACCGTGCTGTGCGTGCTGACCCATGACGCCAAGTTCGACATCCCGCTGCTGGAACGCGCGCTGCGGCTGCCGGTCGGCTTCGTCGGCGCGATGGGCTCGCGCCGCACCCATCTGGAGCGCAACGCCAAGCTGCGCGACGTCGGCCTGAGCGAAGCCGAGATCGCCCGGTTGCGCTCGCCGATCGGCCTGGACCTGGGGGCCCGCACGCCCGAGGAGACCGCCGTCGCGGTCGCCGCCGAGATCGTCGCCAGCCGGCGCGGTGGCGGCTGCCTGCCGCTGTCTTCCGGCGCCGGCCCGATCCACCACGACCTGCAGCGCGCCGACGCCGGCGCACCGAAGGCCTGGCGGGTCGCCTGACCCGTCCGACCACCCTGACCCATGTCCCACCCACGCCTGACACCGCGTCAGCACCCAGCGAACTCCCAGGAAAGCCGCTCGTTCACGGCAGCCGGCTTCGAATGTCCCGCCCGGATGATCTCTCCGGGCGGGACATTGCATGTTCAGGCCCAGCGAGAGGGGATGATGGCCCGGTGCAAAACGCAGATCAGTTCGGGTACGCCGACGCCGCCGGCCCACCACCGAGCTCACCGACCTCACCGACCACGCCGACCGCCGATCCCTCGGAGACCGAGAGACTCGGGCGCGCGGTACGGGAGGCGCAGGCCGGCGACGAGCAGGCGTACCGGCTGGTCTTCCGGACCGTGCAGCCGCTGCTGCTGCGGTACCTGCGGGTCATGGTCGGCGGGGACGGCACGGACGCGGAGGACATCGCCTCCGAGGCCTGGCTGCAGATAGCCCGGGACCTGCACACCTTCCAGGGCGACGGCGACGGCTTCCGGGGTTGGGCGGCGACCATCGCCCGGCACCGGGCACTGGACCACCTGCGGGCCCGGCGGCGCCGGCCGACCGCCGATCTGCCGGTGGAGGAACTGCTCGACCTGCCCGCCCGCGACGACACCGAGGGCAGCGCGCTGGCCACCATGGGCACCCGCGAGGCGCTGGACCTGATCGCCGGGCTGCCCAAGGACCAGGCCGAGGCGGTCTTGCTGCGGGTGGTGCTGCAGCTGGACGCGGAGAGCGCGGCCCGGGTGCTCGGCAAGCGGGCCGGCAGCGTCCGGATGGCCGCCCATCGGGGCCTGCGCAAGCTGGCCAAGCTGCTGGACTCCCCCGCCACCGTGCCGGTCCAGCGGGGTCCCTCGAGGCGGCTCGAAAAAAAATCCGCCGAAGGTGTGACACAGCCCGGAGCTTCGACGCTGAAGGACATGAGATGAGCACCAACCGATCCCGTCGGATCGACCGCGACGCCGCCGAGCAGCTGCTGGCCGGCGCCGTGGACGATACGCAGGGCGGTCTGGACGCCCTCTCCGGATTGCTCGCCGCCGCGGCCGCTCCTGCCACGACGCGTGAACTGGCCGGGGAGGAAGCGGCCGTGACCGCGTTCCGGGAGGCCGCCCGCCTCACCGCGCCCCACCAGAACGCCGTGCCCCACCAGACCGCTGTGCCGCACCAGAACAGCGGCGCCCCGTCCCTGTCCCGGGCCACCAGGTCCAGCACCAACTCGCCCGCCTCGTCCAAGCCCCGGAGTCGCCCGATGGCCAGCTGCGCACCGCAGAGGTTCCGCGTGCCCACGCGGTTCCTCAGTGCGAAGGCCGCCGCGGCAGCGTTCGCGGTGACGGCGATCGGCGGGGTCGCGGTGGCGGCCGGGACCGGGCACCTGCCGGCCGCACTCGGCGGGCCCGGCCTCTCGGGCAGCACCGGGCGCGCCGACAACACGGCCGCCACCGGATCGGCGTCGGCCGCCCCGACCAGCAGTTGGGCCGGTCAGGCCGCCGGGCAGCTGCCCGGTACCGGTCGAGCCTCCGCCGGCGCCCGGCCGCTGCCCGGCGGCTCGAGCACCGGTCCGAGCGGTGGCGCCGCGAGCAGCGGGTCCACCCGCGGCGGTACGGACGGTGGCAGCACGCCGGCCACGGCCGATCCCTCGGGCGCCGGGCAGTCCGGCAAGGGCGTGCCGCCCGGGCAGCAGGCGACCGGCGGGGCCGACATCCCGTCGATCCTGCTGCCGCTCTGCCAGTTGTGGCCGGGCACCAGCCAACCAGGCGCCGCCGACTCCCGGTTCGAGCCGCTGACGCGCGCGGCGGGCGGCTCGGACCGGGTCCGCACGTACTGCGCCGCGCTACGGAGCGAGAGCGGCAAGCAGACGTCGGGGACCTCCCCGCTGCCCGTGCTGCCGGGCGGTACGCCCACCGCGGCCCACCCGCCGACCCCCGACCCCGGCACGTCCACCGCGTCCCCGCCCGGCGGGGACGGCCACGGCTACACCCCGCAGGGGCAGGCCATCGGCGGCAACGGCCCAGGGGGGTCCTGAGCCGCACCGAGCACAACCAGTAGTACCCCTCAGACTCCGGGACGGGTGGTGGCTTCCCCGGGCACACCACCCTCCCGGAACTCCGGCGGCCCCGACTGTGCATGAGTTTCGGTCGCCGGTGCCGACGGGGTGACGGACTCCCCCGGGTCCGTCACCCCGCGGCGCGAGTTCGGGCCCGGCCAGGTTGGGGTCGGCCGGGCCGGGTCCGGACTCGCCTTCGCCGCTCTGCCCTGCCTGCGCTCTGCTGAGCAGAGCCCTACGCCCGGGTATCGCTCACACCCTGCCTGCCCTGCCCGACCGGCGAGGAACTCGCCGCCGGTCCCGGCCGGTTGGCAGCGCGCCGACCGTCTGCGGCACGGCCGACCCACCCGCAGGTGACGCTCCATCGCGCTACGTGTAGGGTGCGCTGAGGAGTTCGAACGGGGGTGCGCTCAACGGCACTTGTGGAGGTCCGGGGGATATATTGTCATGCCCTTGACATAGACACGGAGAGTCGATGCCCGAGCACCTCCTGCACCAACCCGGTTCGGCCGGCGAGCACCGCCTGCAGCAGGCGTACGGGTCCACCGAGCGCGCCGAACGGTTCTACCGGGACCAGGTGTTGGACCACCTCAACGCGCGGATGCGGGAGTTCGTCGCCCGCCAGGAGATGGCCTTCGTCGCCAGCTCGGACGCCCACGGCGAGTGCGACGCCAGCTTCCGGGCCGGACCGCCCGGCTTCCTGCACGTGATCGACGAACGGACCCTGGCCTACCCCGAGTACCGCGGCAACGGCGTCATGGCGAGCCTGGGGAACATCAGCGAGAACGGCCATGTCGGGCTGCTGCTGGTCGACTTCGTCCATGACCTGATCGGCCTGCACGTCAACGGCCGGGCCCGGATCGTTTCGGACGCCGCATTACGCCCCGCGGCCCCCGGGCTGCCACTGGAGACCGCCCCCGGCCGAAGGGCCGAGCACTGGGTGCTGGTCGACATCGAGGAGGCCTACCTGCACTGCGCGAAGCACATCCCCCGGTTCATCCCCGCCCCCCGCACCCGGGCCTGGGGCACCGACGACGTACGACGCAAGGGCGGCGACTTCTTCGGCGCCAAGGAAACCAGCGGACAAGGAATCTGACCCAGCGTCATCAAGCCATGACTGATCAGAACGACAACCTCACCCTGATCCGCGAGAGCTTCGCGCTGGTCCAGCAGCACGCGGACAAGCTCACCGGCCACTTCTACGCCACCCTCTTCCTGCACCACCCCGAGGCCCGCGCCCTCTTCCCGCCCGCCATGGACCTGCAGCGTGACCGGCTCTTCCGGGCCCTGGCGGGCGCGGTCCGGATGCTCGACCGGCCCGCCGAACTGACCACGTTCCTCCAGCAGCTGGGCCGGGATCACCGCAAGTACGGGGTGCAGAGCGCGCATTACGACGCGGTCGGCGCGGCATTGCTGAGCACCCTGCGCCGGTTCGCCGGCGAGGCCTGGACGCCCGCCCACGAGCAGGCCTGGACCGAGGCCTACGGCCAGATCGCCGCGGCGATGAGCGGGGCCGCCGAGGCCGACGCCGCCGGCAGCCCGGCGAGTTGGCTGGCCGAGGTGGTGGGCCACGAGCAGCGCTCGGCCGACCTGGCGGTGCTGACCCTGCGCCCGGAGTCGCCGTTCCCCTACCGGGCCGGGCAGTACACCACCGTCGAGACCGCCCGCTGGCCGCGGGTCTGGCGCCCGTACTCGATCGCCAACGCGCCGCGCCGAGACGGCCTGTTGAACCTGCACGTGCGGGCCGTCCCGGCCGGCTGGGTGAGCAACACGCTGGTGCACCACACCCGGGTCGGCGACGTGCTGCGACTCGGCCCGGGCCGCGGCGCGATGACGCTGCCCGAGCGGCCGGCCCGCCGGGTGGTCTGCGTGGCCGGCGGCACCGGGTTGGCGCCGGTGAAGGCGCTGGTCGAGGAGATGATCGCGCGCAACCGGCCGCTCACCCTGCACCTGTTCGTCGGCGCACGGCGCGAGAGCGACCTGTACGACCTGCGCAGCCTGCGGCAACTGGCCAGCGTCTTCCCCCGGTTGCTGCTGGTCCCGGTGGTCTCCGAGCAGATCGAGTACCCGGGCGTGGTGGGCCGGCTGCCCGAGGTGGTGCCGGCCCAGGGGCACTGGGTGCACCATGAGGTCTTCGTCAGCGGGCCCGACGACATGGTGGTCAGCATGGTCGAGCGGTTCCAGCGCGACGGCGTGCCGGCCGAGCGGCTGCACTACGAGCTGAGCACCACGCCGGCCGAGCTGGACATCACCTCCGGACTGCTGGACGGCGGCGTCCCGCCGTTCCAGCAGCAGCCGCAGCAGCGCACCCGCACCGACGGCCCGTCGCGCTAGAACAGGGCGGCCCGGGTCAGCTGACGATCCGTCAGCCGGCGTTGATCCGGGCCGCCCGGCGCAGCAGTCCGGGCGAGATCCGGCCGGCCCAGCGCGCGAGCTTGGCCTCCACCGTCACGGGCACCACCGGCTTGCCGGTCCGCACCGCCTTGACGATCTCGGCCGCCACCTTCTCGGGCGGGAAGCCCCGGCGCGCGTAGAGCCTGGCCGCCCGGTCCTGCTTGGCCGTCTGCTCGCTCGCCGAGAGGCCGGAGAAGGTCGAGGTCCTGGTGATGTTGGTGTTGACGATGCCGGGGCAGATCGCGCTCACCCCGATGCCGCTGTCGGCGAGTTCGGCCCGCAGGCAGTCGGAGAGCATCAGCACGGCGGCCTTGCTGGTCGCGTAGGCGGCGAGCACCTTGGACGGCAGGTAGGCGGCCGCCGAGGCCAGGTTGACGATGTGGCCGCCCCGGCCGCGCGCCACCATCAGGGCGCCGAAGGCCCGGCAACCGTGGATCACGCCCCACAGGTTGACGTCCAGGACCCGCTGCCACTCCTTCTCGGTGGTCTGCAGGAAGGTGCCCGAGTGCCCGATCCCGGCGTTGTTGACCAGCACGTCCGGCACCCCGTGCTCGGTCGCCACCTGCTGCGCGAAGGCGTCCATGGCCGCGCCGTCGCTCACGTCCACCCGGTAGGCGTGGCCCGCGCCGCCGACCAGGGTGACCAGCTCGGCGGTCCGCTCGGCCGCCACCTGGTCCAGGTCGCAGACCACCACGGTGGCACCCTGCTCGCCGAAGGCCAGCGCGGTGGCCCGGCCGATCCCGCTGCCGGCGCCGGTGATCACCACCAACTTCTCGCCCGGGGCCGGCGGTTGGCCGGTGCTCTCGATCCGTGCGGTGAACTCGCGCACCAACCCCGCCACCACCGGGCCCTGTTCGAGCAGCGCGGACCAGTGGGTGGCGTTCAGCTCGCGCCGGGTCAGTCGGGGCACCCAGCGCTCCAGGCCCTCGGAGAGGAACGGGCTGACGTAGTGGTCACGGCGCAGCGTGATCAGCTGCACCGGGACCTCGGTGTGCCGCTCGCGCGGGTTGCGCAGCGTCGGGCGCATGTTCGCCCGGTACAACTCGATCCCGCGCACGGCATCCTGACGGATCGTCGGCTGGGGATGCCCGGCCCGTGGCCGCACGCCCTCCAGATCGCGCAGCACCCGCGGCCAGGCCCGGGCCAGGCCCAGCCGCCAGCCGGCGGGAGCCAGGAAGGGCAGGTGGAAGGCGGTGATGTACCAGGAGTGCGCGCCCTGGACCAGGAGTTGGCGCAGGTGCCGGGGGGTGGGGCGGCGCAGCCGGTACCGGATCCAGTGGCCCATGTGATCCAGGCAGGGCCCCGACATCGTGGTGTAGGAGGCCAGCCGGCGCTCGGCGCCGGGCTCGGTGACCGCCTCCCAGGACTGCAGCGAGCCCCAGTCGTGCGCGACCACGTGCACCGGGCGGTCGGGGCTGACCGCGTCGGCCACCGCGAACAGGTCGGCGGCCAGCAGCTCCAGGCGGTACTCGGCGCGCCCGGCCGGCACCGAGGACTCCCCGGCGCCGCGCACGTCGTAGCGGACCACGTGGTGGTCGGCGGCGAGGTCCTCGGCCACGTCGTCCCAGACCCGGTGGGTGTCCGGATAGCCGTGCACCAGCAGCACGGTGGGCGCCGCGGGGTCGCCCTGCTCGAAGACGGCCAGGTCGACGCCGGCGCTGTGCACCGTACGACGTGTCACCGGGCTCATGCGGCGGCCTCCTCAAGGCTCGTCCAGCGCCGCACGTGCGGCAGATCGTCGTCCAGCCAGTAGGCCTCGTCCTCGGTGACCACCAGCAGTTCCTCGAACTTGATACCCACCTCGCGGAACCCGATGTGCGGCTCGACCGCCCACAGGCCCGGCGTGGGCGCGTGCCGGGAGGCGCGACCGTCGGCCCAGAGCGGGGAGCGGCCGTGCAGCCGCTCGCTGATCAGCTCCCGGCCCAGCGTCTGCAGGGTGCGCAGGCCGAAGCCGAACAGGTTGACGCCCTTGGGCGCGCGGCTGGTGTTGCGGGTCACCTGATGGCCGATCACCCGCCCAGGGTAGACCTGGTGGCGGTTGTCGTAGCCGTGCGCGGCGAGCTGGGCGTCCACCGCCGCGTAGACCTCGTCCAGCGGCCTGCGGGCCCGCACCTCGCGCAGGATCAACTCCCGGTAGACCTTGAGGTCCTGGGCGAGCCGGTCCCAGACCGGGTTGGCGCCGACCTTGCCGCCGTAGCCGATGTCGGCGGTGTAGCCGTCCACCACCGGGGCGCAGTCCAGCACGTAGGGCATGCCCTCCTGGAGCACCCGGGAGCCGGCGAAGAACTGCAGCGGGGTGTGGAAGTGCCGGAAGGCGGTGCGGTCGCCGAACCAGGCGAACGGCACGTGGAAGAAGTCGTCCACGCCCTCGGCCACCAGGCACCGGCACAGCTTCTGGGTGGCCTGCCGCTCGGTCACCCCGGGCTCGATCCAGGCGGCGACCTGTTCGGCGCAGTGGTAGGCGAGTTGCTGGACCTCGCGGAACCGGTCGAGGTCGGCGGCGGAGTAGTCGAACGCCATCGGTCAGTCCTCCAGGACCAGGGTCTCGCCCTCGGCCGCGCGGGAGACGCACGGCAGCAGGGCGCCGCTCGCGCGCTCCTCGGCGGTGAGCCGGCGGTCACGGTGTTCGGGGGTGCCGGCCAGCAGCTGGACCCGGCAGGTGCCGCAGAAGCCCTGGTGGCAGGAGTACGGCAGGTCGGGCCTCGCCTCTCGCAGCACGTCGAGCGCGGAACGGTCGGCGGGGACGGGCAGCCGCGGTCCTTCCTGGCCGAGCTGGAGGGTGAACGGGCGGCCGTCCAGGATCGGGGCGGCGCCGAACCGCTCGTAGTGCAGGGCGGCGGCGGGTGAGGCCTCGAAGGCGGCTTGCACGGCGGCCAGCATGGGGGTCGGGCCGCAGCAGTAGACGGCGGTGCCGGGGCGGGCCGCGGCCAGCAGCTCGGCGCCGGTCGGCAGGCCCTCGGCGTCCTCGGTGCGAAAGCTCACCCGGTCGGGTGCCAGCGCGCGCAGTTCCTCGGTGAAGGGCATCGAGGCGGCGCTGCGGCCGGCGTGCACCAGGTGCCAGTCCAGGCCGCGCCGCTGGGCCTCGCGGGCCATCGGCAGCAGCGGGGTGATGCCGATCCCGCCGGCCACCAGCAGCAGCCGCGGCTCGCCACAGAAGGCGAAGCCGTTGCGCGGCCGACGGACCGTCAGGCGGGCGCCGAGGTGCAGTTCCTCGTGGATCTCGCGGGAGCCGCCGCCACCGTCGGCGATCCGGCGCACGGCGATCCGGTAGGTGGTGCGGTCGGCCGGGTCGCCACAGAGCGAGTAGTGGCGCTCGCGTCCCGAGGGCAGGATCAGCCGCAGGTGGGCGCCGGGCTGCCAGGACGGCAGGCGGTCGCCGGACGGGTCGGCCAGCCGCAGCTCGACCACCTCCTCGGCGACCGCCCGGTGTCCGGTGATCACCAGGGACAGCGGTGCCCGCGCCCGAGGCGCCGGCAGCCGCGGGTTGCGGCGCAGCAGCGGGCGGCCCATCGCCGGGGTGTAGAGGTCGCTGAAGGTGGTGACGGCGCGCATGAAGCGGTCCGGCTGCGGGCGGCCGTAGAGGTCCGGCGGCGGGTTGTCCACGTCCAGCTGGGTGGTGCGGCCGAAGACGGCGGTGGGTGCGGGCGCGGTCTCGCGCGAGGGCGTGCTCGGCTTCTTCGGGATCTTCTTCATCGGGTGCCCGTTCATCGGTCGGCTGCCTGGCGGCGTCAGCGGGCGGCGGCGCGGGCGGCCGGCGAGCTGGCGAGGTAGCTCAGCGCCTGCGCGCTGGAGCCCTCCTGGGTCGGGTGGTAGCCGCGCCTGAGGTAGCGCAGGCCCGAGCGCAGCGACGCCATCGGCTCCGGCAGCAGCCCGCGCCGGGAGATGTCCAGGGCCTTGCGCCAGGTCGGCACGATCCGGCCGTCCAGCGTCGGGTCGGCGGCCAGCAGGAACCGCACCCCGCGCACCCACAGGTGCACCAGCAGCGGCCCGGAGACCGCCATGCCGCGCACCCGCCGCAGGTAGCCCGGGTCCAGGTGGGTCATCAGGTCGAACGCCACGCTGCGGTGCTCGACCTCCTCCGCGCCGTGCCAGCGCAGCAGGTCCAGCATCGTCGGGTCGGCCTCGGCGCGGTCCAGGCCGGGCGAGTTGAGCGCCCAGTTGCCGAGGAAGGCGGTGAAGTGCTCGATCGCGGCGACGAAGGCCACCCGCTCGATGATGTTCTCCCGGCGCTGCCGGGGGCCGAGCTTCGGCTTCTCCCCCAGCACCCGCTGGAAGAGCCAGGCGATCTGCCGCACGTACGGGCGCGGGTCGAGCCCCTGGGCGAGCAGGTGGTCGAGCACCTCCTGGTGGGCCTCGGCGTGGATGGACTCCTGGCCGATGAAGCCGAGCACCTCCTCGCGCAGCTGCTCGTCGGTGATCAGCGGCAGCGCGTCCTTGAACACCTTGATGAACCAGCGCTCACCCTCGGGCAGCAGCAGGTGCAGCACGTTGATCGTGTGGGTGGCGAGCGGCTCGTCCGGGATCCAGTGCAGCGGCAGCCCGCTCCAGTCGAACGTGACGTCGCGCGGCTCCAACACGAGGTCGGCGTGCACCTCGGGGGCGGTTCTGGGCATGGGAGGACCCTCCTGACCTGCGGGGGTGGCGTCAGGACCTCAAACTACTGGCGGGTATCGCGGGCCACAAGGGTTTCGACCGTTTCTATCGACATCGAGTCTAATAAGCCGATCAAGGCCGGCCCTGGACCCGGACCCCGGAGGGGGCGGACACGCGGCGGGGCGGGCGACGCCCCGCGCCGTCACCCGCCCCTGCCGCGCACCCGCCCGACGGCTCAGCCCTGGGTGACCCCGCTGTGCTTGGCGCGCAGCCGCCACGGCATCCAGGCCGACTCCAACTGCGTGCTCAGCGACATCTTGGAGGTCCCGGCGACGCGCTGCCCGAAGCGGATCGGCACCTCGGCGATCCGCACCCCGGCGCGCGAGGCGAGGTACTTCATCTCCACCTGGAACGAGAAGCCGTTGGACTCGATCCGCTCCAGGCCGACGGCCGCCAGCGCGTCCCTGGACCAGAGGTTGAACCCGGCGGTCACGTCAGCGGCGGGCACCCCGAGGATCGTCTTGACGTAGAAGTTCGCCCACTGGGAGAGCAGCCGGCGGTGCAGACCCCAGGCCTCGTCCAGCGAGCCGCCGGTCGTGTAGCGCGAGCCGATGACCAGTCCGGCACCCCGCTCCGCGGCCTCGATCATGGGCGCCAGCGCCGTGGGCGGGTGCGAGAAGTCGGCGTCCATCTGGACCACCAGGTCGGCGCCGTCCTCGATCGCCTTGCCCATGCCGGCCCGGTAGGCCCGGCCGAGGCCGTCCTTGGTCGTCCGGTGCAGCACGTCGACCACGCCGGGGTGGGTGGCGGCGAGCTTGTCGGCCACCTCGCCGGTGCCGTCCGGGCTCCCGTCATCGACCACCAGGACACCGAGGCCCGGGACGTCCTGGCCGAGTATCTCCTGGACGATGCGCGGGAGATTCTCGACCTCGTTGTAGGTCGGGATCACCACGACGGTCTTGAGGGTCAAGGAACGCTCCGTTCAACGGGAAGGCAGTGGTCACGCGGTCGACTCCCAGGCGGTGCACCGCGCCGGCTAACTCACATATTCGCAAAGGCACATGAGAGCCGATCATGCCACCCCGGCCTCCCGGGCCCCGCGCCGCGGGCACCGCCGAACGGCCTCGGCTCCGCTCGCGGGCCCTCCGATCGCCACCTACCGTGAACGAGCCGGTACCCTCCGGCAGCGGAAGGAGAGAACAGTGATCACAGCGCGTGACATCATGCACCGCGGGGCCCAGTGCGTCGACGCCAGTCAGACGCTGATGGCGGCGGCCAAGATGATGCGGGACAAGGGCGTGGGCGCCCTCCCGATCTGCGGGCCGGACAAGAAGCTCAAGGGCATCATCACGGACCGCGACATCGTCACCCGATGTATCGCCGAGGGCAAGGACCCGTCGACCATGACGGCGATGGACCTGGGCGGCCACCTGCACTGCGTGCGCGCCGACGACGACATGGCGACGGTGCTCAAGAAGATGGAGCAGCACCAGATCCGCCGCATGCCGGTGATCGAGGACGGGATGCTGGTCGGCATGATCACCGAGAAGGACCTGGCCGACGCCCACAAGACGTCCAAGGGACTGACCGACAAGCAGATCATCGAGTTCATGGACAGCATGTTCGTCACGCACTGACGCGCTGTCACACGGCGGTCGTCGCACGGGTGCGGGCCGGGTCCGGAGTTCCGGACCCGGCCCGCACCCGTGTCGCTGCCCGACCCAGGTCGCCTCAGGCCGCCTCAGGCCGCTCTACACCGCCATCGCGAGCATCAACGGGGCGGCCCGCTCGGCCAGCAGCTCCGCGGCAGCGCGCAGCCGGTGGGCGTTGTCGACCGGGAGCGACATCGCCAGGCAGCCCACCGTGCTGCCCGCGGTGACCGGGACGGCGGCGCAGACCGTGCCCAACGCGTACTCCTGGAGGTCCAGCATCGGGACGGTGGCGGGCTGCCGCTCCAGACGCTGCATCAGCTGGTCGGCGTCGGTGATGGTGCGCGAGGTGAGCCGGGCGATCGGATGCCGGGCCAGGTGGTCCAGGCGGCCGTCGTGGTCGAGCTGGCTGAGCAGGCACTTGCCGATCGCGCTGGCGTGGGCGGTGGCCTTGAAGTCGACCCACTCGTGGACGGCGGGCGCGTGCGCGGCCTCGGCCACCGCCTCCACCCGCAGCTCGCCGTCGTGGTAGCGGCTGAAGTAGACGGCGGCGCCCAGCTCGTCGCGCAGCTCGGTGAGCTTGTGCTGCAGCCGGATCCGGATCAGCTGCTCGCGGTTGTACTGGCCGAGCATCGCGAAGGTGCCGCCCAGCACCCAACCGCCGTCGCTCGGCTGCAGGTAGCCCTCGGCGCAGAGCACGCCGACCAGTTCGCGCACCACCGGCTCGGGCAGCGCGGTCTCCCGGACCAGGTCGGGCAGCCCCGCGCCGTAGGGGTGGCGGTCGGCGGCCTCCAGCACCCGCAGGGCTCGCCGCAGCGAGGTGTGCGGGCCGGACTCGCCCTGGTCCAGCATGATCTGATGACCTTGTCCGTGTGCCGGCATGGCCTCCCCTTCCGCCGTCCCCGGGTATCCTCCCCCAGCCTATCCACCGAGCCGTCGTCGTACCCGACGGTCGGGCGAGAATCCCGCAGGTGACGGCTATTGGCCGAATGGCATATGCCAGACGGTCGACCGGGGCGTGAAACAGGCGATGGGCCCCTCCCCCACTGCCCGGGGGGAGGGGCCCATCTGAGGGTGTGTCAGTCAGCCTCTGGTCCTACGCGTCCTGACGGAACCTGAGGGTGGTTCAGCCCTCGTCGCCGGCACGGAGCTTGGCGACGGCCGCCTCCAGGCGGGAGCCGTACTCCTCGTCGGCGGCGTGGAAGTGCGCCAGGTTCTTCTCGATGACGTCCTCACGGCTGACCTGGGCCAGGAAGCCGGCCAGGTTGTCGATCAGGCGGCTCTTCTCGCCCTCGGACATCACCCGGTAGAGCTCGCCGGCCTGGAAGAAGTCGTCGTCCTTGGTGTGCGCCGGGGTGGTGTAGCTCCCGGTGTAGCCGTTCAGGGCGACCGGTGCGGCCAGCGCCCGGTCGGTCTGCGCCGGGCCGTCGTACGAGTTGGGCTCGTAGTTCTTGCCGCGGCCGGCCTTGTTGACGGCCGAGAAGCCGTCCCGGCCGTAGTTGTTCGCCTCGGTCGCCTTGGGGGCGTTGACGGCGAGCAGGGTGTGGTTGACGCCGAGGCGGTAGCGCTGGGCGTCGGCGTAGGCGAACAGGCGGCCCTGGAGCATCTTGTCGGGCGAGGGGCCGATGCCGGGCACGAAGTTGTTCGGCGAGAAGGCGGCCTGCTCGACCTCGGCGAAGACGTTCTCCGGGTTCTTGTTCAGGACCAGGCGGCCGACCTTGACCAGCGGGTAGTCGGCGTGCGGCCAGACCTTGGTGAGGTCGAACGGGTTGAAGCGGTACTCGGCCGCCTCGGCCACCGGCATCAGCTGGACGTAGAGGGTCCAGGACGGGAAGACGCCGCGCTCGATCGCCTGGTGCAGGTCGCGCTGGTGGCTGTCGGCATCGCCGCCCACCAGCTCGGCGGCCTGGGAGCCGTCCAGCGAGCGGACGCCCTGGTTCGTCTTGAAGTGGTACTTGACCCAGAAGGCCTCGCCCGACTCGCTGACCCACTGGTAGGTGTGCGAGCCGTAGCCGTTCATGTGGCGGTAGGAGGCGGGGATGCCACGGTCGCCGAAGAGCCAGGTGATCTGGTGGGTGGCCTCGGGGGCGTGCGCCCAGAAGTCCCAGACGTTGTCGGCCTCGGTGATGCCGGTGAACGGGTCGCGCTTCTGCGAGTGGATGAAGTCGGGGAACTTCAGCGGGTCCTTGATGAAGAAGACCGGGGTGTTGTTGCCGACCAGGTCGTAGTTGCCCTCGGCGGTGTAGAACTTCAGCGCGAAGCCGCGCGGGTCGCGGACCGCGTCGTTGGCGCCCAGGTTGCCGGCCACGGTGGAGAAGCGCAGGAAGACCTCGGTGCGCTTGCCGATCTCGGAGAGGAAGTCGGCGCGGGTGTACTGGGAGACCTCGTCGGTCACCTCGAAGTAGCCGTAGGCGCCGGAGCCGCGGGCGTGCACCACGCGCTCCGGGATGCGCTCGCGGTTGAACCGGGCGAGCTTCTCGATCAGCTGCTGGTCCTGGATGAGCAGCGGGCCGTACTCGCCGGCCGAGGCCGAGTTCTGGTTGTCGGCGATCGGGGCGCCGGACTCGGTGGTCAGGTTCTTGGGCATGGGGGTCCTTCAGGTACGAGAGTTGCTGGTCTGCAGACCTTGCAAAGCCACCGGAACGCGCTTGGCAGAGTCTGCAAAAGCCAAGAGAGGGAAGGTCAGACGCCCAGCAGGCGCCAGATCGCGGCGGCCCGCCGCGAGGTCTCGGTGCCGTCAGGGCCGTCGCTCGGCTGCAGCGCCGACACGGCCGTGGTCAGCTCCGCGGCGTCGGCCAGCGGGCGGACGGCGGTCAGCGTCCACGCCTCGGCCTCGGCCAGCCCGGCCTCGGTCAGCGCCTGCGCGGCCTCGGCGGCCGGCAGCGCGTTGAACCAGCGCAGCGCCAGGGCGCCGCGGCCGGCCTCGGTGAGCTTGCCGGTCAGCCGCAGCCGGGCCAGGCCGCCGTCCGGGTAGACGTTGATCCGCACATGGGTCACCGGACGGGCGGCGGACGACGCGCCCAGCCGCAGCCGGTGCCGGGTGTCCGGCTGCAGCCGGGTCCGCGGCAGCAGCTCGAACCAGCCCGCGGCGTCGGTCCGCGGGTCACCGCCGTTCGAGGCGTCGTAGCCCATCAGGTCGGCCCAGCCGGGAGCGTTGGCGACGAAGTGGGTGGTGTCCACCTCGACGGCAAGGACCTCGCCGCCCCCGGCCAGGGCGATCTGCACCCAGTCGTTGGCCTTGTCGCGCCGACGCCGGGTCTCCCAGCCCTCGCCCATGACGGAGGCGCGGCCGGGAGCGTTCAGGTTGTGCGGGGAGGAGAAGTACCGGTCCGAGGCCGCCTCGGCCACGCCGCCGTACTCCTGGGCGGCCAGGTCGAAGGTGAGCCCGTCCAGGTCGCGCGGGTCCGGCAGCACCTCGCCGTGCACCCGCAGCCGGGCCACGCCACCGTCCGGCCAGATGTTCAGCCGCACGTGGGTGTACCGGGTCGGGTCCTCGACCGCGAACTCGTGCGCGGTGTCGCCGCGCAGCGCGGTGCGCGCCACCAGGTCGGTCCACTCGGCCGCGGCCAGTTCCTCGACCGAGGGGATCCCGGGTATCGAGGCGGCCTGCACCGAGGCGGTCTCCGGGTAGTTGCCGGTGAAGTGCGCGGTGTCCACGATCACGCCGTGGATCCGGCCCGCGACGCCGAGCCGGACGATCGCCCAGTCGTGGTCCTCGTCGGTCGGGTGCGGCTGCTCGGCGCTGACGCCGCGGCGGCGCTTGCTCTCCCAGCCGTCCATGATCTGGCCCTTGTGGCCGAAGGTGTGGGCCCGGAACTCGGCGGGCTTGGCGACCAGCAGGTTCTCCGCGTCCGCGAAGGTGTCCTCGTTGGTGGCCACCACACCGGCGCCCAGCAGGCGGGAGGCCAGGTTGACCAGCTCGGTGAAAGGAGCGGCCGGGGTCTGACTGTCACTCATGTCGTCGTCGCTCCTCAGCGAGATCAGGGGTCAGCGGGTGCGCAGGAGCTGGCGGCCGAAGGGCTCGGCGTGCACGTCCACCACCCGGCCGCGCAGCCAGGTGGTGCGGACGGAGCCGGTCAGCGTCTTGCCGGCGTACGGGGTGACGGGGTTGCGGTGGTGCAGCCCGGCCGGATCGACCGAGAAGTCGGCATCCGGGTCGAAGGCGACCAGGTCGGCGTCGTGCCCGACGGCGATCGCGCCCTTGGTGCCGTCCAGGCCGACCAGCGAGGCCGGGCCACTGGACATCCAGCGCACCAGGTCGCCCAGCGTGTGGCCGCGCTTGCGGGCCTCGGTCCAGATCGCCGGCAGGCCCAGCTGCAGCGAGGCGATGCCGCCCCAGGCCTTGGCGAAGTCGCCGCTGCCGCCGTACTTCTGAAGCTGCTTCAGGTCGGGCGTGGAGGGCGAGTGGTCGGAGACGATGCCGATGAACTCGCCGCGGGCGAGCGCCGCCCAGAGCTGGTCGCGGTTGGACTCGTCACGGATCGGCGGGCAGCACTTGAAGGCGGTGTCGCCGTCCGGCACCTCTTCGGCGGCCAGCGTCAGGTAGTGCGGGCAGGTCTCCGCGGTGACCTGGACGCCGTCGGCGCGGGCCTGGGCCAGCAGCGGCAGCACCGCCGCCGAGGAGACGTGCAGGATGTGGACCCGGGCGCCGGTGCGCCGCGCGGTGTCCAGCAGCCGGGCGACGGCCGTCGTCTCGGCGTCGTCGGGGCGGGAGGCGAGGAAGTCGCGGTAGTGCGTGCCGGGTACCTGCGGGGCCGCGTCCAGCACCGCCGGGTCCTCGGCGTGGATGATCGCCAGCGCCCCGATCCGGGCCTGCTCGGCGAGCACGGCCGTCAGGTCGGCGGGCCCGACGTGCGGGAACTCGTCCACGCCGGACGGGGCCAGGAAGCTCTTGAAGCCGAACACGCCGGCCTGGTGCAGCGGTTCCAGGTCGCCGGTGTTGCCCGGTATCGCCCCGCCCCAGAAGCCGAGGTCGACCCAGGCCTGACCCTCGGCGGTGCGCCGCTTGGCCGCCAGCCCGGCCACCGTGGTGGTCGGCGGTATCGAGTTGAGCGGCATGTCGATGATCGTGGTGACGCCGCCGGCCGCGGCGGCCCGGGTGGCGGTGGCGAAGCCCTCCCACTCGGTCCGGCCCGGCTCGTTGACGTGCACGTGGGTGTCGACCAGGCCGGGCAGCAGCGCGATCTCGCCGAGGTCGGTGAGTCGTGCGTCGCCTGCCGGGACCGAACCGTGAGCGGCGATCCGCGCGATCCGACCGTCCTGGACCAGCACGTCGGCCGGGCGCTCACCGTCGGGGAGGACCACGCGACGGGAGCGGATCACCGCGGTCGACTGCTGCATCAAGACCTCCGGACTCAACTGCTGCGGTGGGAGTGGCTCGGAGCCTAGGCCCGCCTTCAACAAAACGTCAATGTAGGAAAATACGATGAACGCTTGGGGACTTAACGACGCGGGGACTTCATGCCGGACCGCGCGTTCCTACCGACCCACGAGCAGGTCCCTGGCCAGCGTCTCCCCCGCCAGCTCGGCCAGCTCCGCCGCCTTGGTGATGCTGTCCCCCGGCTGCTCGGCCAGCTCGACCAGCGCGTACGCGGCCGCGAAGCCGGCCCCGCGCCACTCGTCCTCGGCCAGCTCGAGTCGACCGGCCACAGCGGCCACCGGAACCCCCGCCCCGGTGGCCGCCGCGGCTACTCCGGCGGGGGCCTTGCCATGGAGCGTCTGCGCGTCCAGGCATCCCTCGCCGGTCACGACCAGGCGTGCCCCACGCACGGCCTCGTCGAAGCCCAGCAGTTCGAGCAGCAGCTCGATGCCGGGCCGCATGGTGGCGCCGAGCAGGGCCAGGGCGGCGAAGCCGACCCCGCCTGCGGCCCCGGCGCCGGGGGCGTCACGGAAGTCTGTTCCGGTGCTCTCGCGCACCACGTCGGCCCAGCGGGTCAGGCCCGCCTCCAGCACCACCAGGTCCTCGCCCTCGGCCCCCTTCTGGGGACCGTAGACGGCGGTGGCACCACGGGCGCCGAGCAGCGGATTGTCCACGTCGCAGGCGACCACGACCTCCACCCCGCGCAGCGTGTCGGCCAGCGCGCCCGGATCCAGGCGGTGCAGCCGGCGCAGGGCCGCACCGCCTGGCGGGAGCTCGGTGCCCTGGGCGTCGAACAGGCCGACGCCCAGCGCCTGGACCATGCCCGCGCCACCGTCGGTGCAGGCGCTGCCGCCCAGGCCCAGCACGATCCGCTTGGCGCCCAGCTGGACCGCCCGGCCGATCAGCTGACCGACCCCGAAGGAGCCGGCCGCGAGCGGCGCGGTGCGTCCGCCGGGCAGCCGGGCCAGGCCCGAGGCCTGGGCGAGCTCGACCACGGCGAGATCGCCCTTGACGGCGATCGCGGCGTCCACCGGCAGACCGGTCGGACCTGCCACCTTCGCCGGGATCCGGACGAAGCCGGCCGCGAGGGCCGCGGCCAGGGTGCCCTCGCCGCCGTCGGCGACCGGCAGTTCGCGGACCTCGACGCCGGGGACCACCCGGCGGATGCCGGCGGCCAGCCGGGCGGCGACCTCGGCGCCCTCCAGGGTGCCCTTGAACTTGTCGGGAGCTACGACCACATGGCCCTGAGTGGGGGTGGCGGGCATGGTGCTGGCCTCACTTCCGGGATGAGCTGATGGTCTTTCAATCATGCGGACTCACACCCGCCGAAGCGGGGTGCGACCCCCTCCCCGCCGTTCCTCCCGTCCCGCTTCCGACGTACGGGAGGCTCCCCTCGGCGAGGGAGGGGGCCGGGCGGCGCGTCGCGCACGACCGAAGTGCGCTTGCGCCGCCGGTTGGCACGACCAGCAGGCGAGGGAATATGAGCCCCACGGTCGCCTGCTGGTCGAAAGTGCCCTCCTGGTGACGCGGGCACGACCGGACAGGTACACGCCACCAGGAGGAGTTCAGTGGTAACCCTGCGGGTTACTTGACCTCGCGGCCCGCCAGGCGCTCCACACCGCGCAGCAGCGCCGAGTGGTCCAGCGAGCCGTCACCGTTGGCGCGGGCCGAGGCGACCAGCTGGGCGACGAGCGAGCCGACCGGCAGCGGGGCCTCGACGGCGCGCGCGGCGGCCGTCACGATGCCCATGTCCTTGTGGTGCAGGTCGATCCGGAAGCCCGGGGCGAACTCGCGGTCGACCATGTTGGCCTTCTTGCGGTTCAGCACGGTCGAACCGGCCAGGCCGCCCGCGAGCACGTCCAGCGCGGCCTGCAGGTCGACGCCCGCGTTCTCCAGGAAGACCACGGCCTCGGCCACCACCTGGATGTTCACGGCCACGATCAGCTGGTTGGCCGCCTTCACGGTCTGGCCGGCGCCGGCCGGACCCACGTGGATCACGGTGGTGCCCAGCACGTCGAAGAGCGGCTTGGCCTCGGCGAAGTCCTCGGCCGCGCCACCGACCATGATCGAGAGCACTGCCTCGATCGCGCCGGCCTCGCCGCCGGAGACCGGGGCGTCCAGGGTGCGGACGCCCTTCTCCTTGGCGGCGGCCTCGACCTTGATCGAGGTCTGCGGGGTGATCGAGGACATGTCGATCACCAGGGCGCCGGCCTTCGCGTTCTCCAGCACGCCACCCTCACCGAGGATGACCTGCTCGACGTGCGGGTCCGCCGGGACCATGGTGATGACGACCTCGGCGTCCTTGACGGCCTCGGCGATGCTGCTCGCACCGTGACCGCCGGCCGCGACCACGGCGTCGATCGCGGACTGCTCCAGGTTGAAGCCGGTGACGTGGTGGCCGGCCTTGACCAGGTTGATGGCCATGGGCTTGCCCATGATGCCCAGGCCGATGAAGGCGATCTTGCGGGAGGCGCTCATCGCGTCAAATCCTTTTGTACGAGGGGAGATTGTCCGATGGGTCAGCTGGCGCGCAGCTCGCGCGGCAGCCACCCGAAGCTGTCGGCGCTGACGCCGCCTGCGGGCTTGTACTCCAGGCCGATCGGACCGGTGTAACCGGCGGCGGTCAGCCGGTCCAGCAGCGCGGCGAGGTCGAGGTCGCCGGTGCCGGGCTCGTTGCGGCCCGGGTTGTCGGCGATCTGGACGTGGCCGATCTTGTCCGCGTGGGCGTCGATGACGGCGTTCAGGTCCTCGCCGTTGACCGACAGGTGGTAGAGGTCGCAGAGGAACTTGGCGTTGCCGAGCCCGGTGGCGGCGTTGACCCGGTCGACCACCTCGACGGCGGCCTCGGCGGTGTGCAGCGGGTAGTCGGGCGCGTCGTTCCGGTTCAGCGCCTCGATCAGCAGGATCGCGCCGATGGAGTGCGCGGCCCGGGCGGCCAGGACGAGGTTCTCCAGCGCGAGCGCGTCCTGCTCCTCGGCGGAGACGCCCTCGGTCCGGTTGCCGTAGATCGCGTTCAGCGCACCGGCACCGAGCGACTCGGCCAGCGCGGCGGCGACCGGGACGTTGGTGCGGAAGCGCTCGCGCTCGGCCGGGACCGAGGCGGTGCCCTTGGCGCCCACCGAGAGGTCGTCGAGGAAGTTGAGGCCGGTGAGGCGGACACCCGCGTCGCCGAAGGCCTTGCGCAGCGCGTCCAGCTCGGCCTCGGCGGGGGTCGTCTCGGTGCCGAAGGGCCACCAGAGCTCGGCCGCCGTGAAGCCGGCGGCGGCAGCCGCGGCGGGGCGCTCCAGGAGCGGGAGCTCCGTGAAGAGGATGGACAGGTTGATCGTGGCGCGTCCATTCACAGACGCGTACTCGGAAGCGGCCGTCACGTCCCTCACCTTTCAGTTCACCATCATCACAACTTCCATGATGCGGAAGAGGGATTCTGCTTGGTGGAAGCTTGCCACGAGTACCCGAGGAAGTGTCAAGGGCAATGCAACAGTTTGTTGAATCTCTTTCGCCCGACCGGTGCCACGGGCCACCCGCTCGCTACAGTGACCTGGTGCGATTGATGGTGGAGTTCACGACAGAACCGTTCGAACTGGTCAACTTCCCGGACCACGCGGTCGCGGCCCGGCGGGTGGTCGACGAGGCGGGCCTCGCCGTCTCGGTCGGCCCGTTCGGGACCAGCGCCGAGGGCGACGCCGAGCAGGTGCTCACCGCGGTGACCCGACTGCTGCACGACTCCCTGGACGCCGGCGCCAGCCGGATCTCGTTCCAGGTCAGCGTGGTTCCCGATGCCGAAGCCGGCCCCGAGACCCCCGAAGGAGTGGGTACACCGTGACCGACGCCCTGGAGCACCCGCTCAGCCGAGCGATAAAGCCGCTGCTGGACGCGGTCGGGGCGACCGCCCTCGACCTCGCCGAGGCGAAGCCGGACGACGTGGTCCTCGAGTGGGACGGCGAGGCGGCACTCGCCGTCCGCCTGCCCCACCTGAGCAGTGCGCTCGACCGGCTGCTGGCCGAGATGATCCGCCAGTTCGACGGCCGACCGCTCAGCGAGCTGGACCGGCTGGAGAAGCAGCGGGTCGTCGCCCTGCTGGAGGAGCGCGGCGCCTTCACCGTGCGACACGGTGTGGAAACCGTCGCCTCCGCGCTGGGCGTCAGCCGCTTCACGGTGTACAACTACCTCAACCGTCAGGTGGACGGACCGAAGAGCGGCTGACACCCCGGCCGACCAGGCAATTCTCACCGAGGGACGAGTCCGGCACACTTGGCGGATCGCACACGAAAGCGGTCGGCGAGCACCGGCGGTTCGAAACGTAACCACCAAGGCTTCAACAAAGTGTTGACGGCCGGAGGTGGTGGATCTAGCTTGTGCGGGTGGCACCACTCTTCAGGAGGTCCACCCGTGACCAACCACCCTCACGCGTCAGTTGACGCACCCGGCGCCCTCGGGGCGCTGGCGGCGGCCCCGGCCGCCGAGCTGGAGCGGACTCTGTTGGAGGTCTGCTCCAGCCCCACCTGGGCCGCCGCCGTCGCCGGCAGCCGGCCCTGGTCCGACCGCGACGCCCTGCTGGCCGCCAACGCGGCCGCCATGGCGGACCTCGCGGTCACCGACCTGGACGACGCGATGGCCGGCCACGCCCGGATCGGCAAGCCCAGGACGGGCGACGCCACCTCGGAGCGCGAGCAGGCCGGCATCCACGGAGTGGACCAGGCACTCCTCGATGAACTGCACGAGGCCAATGCCGCCTACGAGGCGAAGTTCGGCCACGTGTTCCTGATCTGCGCCACCGGGCGCACCGCGGCCACCATGCTCGCCGCACTGCGCGAGCGCTTCCCGAACGACGCGGCCACCGAGGCCGAGATCGTCCGCGGCGAGCTGCGCAAGATCAACGACATCCGGCTCAACCGCCTGCTGGACGAGCCGGCCGTCTGACCTACCGACGCACCGTCGGCCGGCTGTCGAACCATCAGCTGACGATCCGTCACTCCTGCCACCAGTAAGGTCACTTCCGCCATGACTGGCATCTCCACCCACGTGCTCGACACCAGCCTCGGCCGCCCGGCCGAGGGTGTGCCGGTCGAGCTCGCACTCAACACCGAGGGTGGCTGGACGGTGCTCGGCACCTCCGCCACGGACTCCGACGGCCGGGCCAAGGACCTGCCGGCCGTGGAGGCGGGCTCGGTCGTCCGGCTCCGCTTCGACACGGCGGCGTACTACGCCGCCAAGTCCAGCGAGACGCCGTTCTTCCCCGAGGTCTCGATCGTCTTCACGGTCGCGCCCGCGCAGCACCACTACCACGTGCCGCTGCTGCTGAACCCCTTCGGATATTCCGTCTACCGCGGAAGCTAGACAGCAAGGAGCCGACGATGGCCCACGTGCTCGGTCAGAACCAGTACGGCAAGGCGGAGAACCGCATCGTCCGGGTCTACCGTGACAGCACCCGTCACGAGATCAAGGACCTGAACGTCTCGGTCGCCCTCCAGGGCGAGTTCGAGGACGTCCACCTCACCGGCTCGAACGCCAACTGCCTGCCCACCGACACCACCAAGAACACCGTCTTCGCCTTCGCCAAGGAGCACGGCATCGAGTCGGCGGAGGCGTTCGGCATCACGCTGGCGCGCCACTTCGTCGACAACACCGAGCGTGGCGTGGTGCACAGCGCCCGGATCCGGATCGAGGAGTACACCTGGAACCGGATCAAGACCCCGGACAACACCTCGCGTTTCATCGGCTCGGAGGAGGTCGGCCACTCCTTCGTCCGCGACGGCGGTGAGACCCGCACCACCGAGATCGTGTACGACGGCGAGACCGTCCAGGTGATCTCCGGTCTCAAGGACCTGGTCGTGATGAACACGACCAACTCCGAGTTCTGGGGCTACATCAAGGACAAGTACACCACCCTCCAGGAGGCGTACGACCGGATCCTTGCCACCCAGGTCACGGCGCGCTGGAAGTACTCCTACAGCGGCCGCGAGGACGAGGCCCAGCCGAACTGGAACCGCTCCTACCAGCACGTGCGCCGCCACATGCTGGAGGCCTTCGCCGAGACCTACTCCTACTCGCTGCAGCAGACCCTGCACGCGATGGGCACCCGGGTGCTGAACAACCGCGCCGAGGTGGACGAGGTCCGCCTGGAGCTGCCGAACAAGCACCACTTCCTGGTCGACCTGTCGCCCTTCGACCTCAAGAACGAGAACGAGGTGTACTACGCCGCCGACCGGATGTACGGCCTGATCGAGGGCACCGTGCACCGCGACGGCGTCACCCCGGTCATCCCGGTCGTCTGACACCTCCCGGCTCACGACCGGCCCCCCACCCGAGGGATTCTCGCTCCGCCGTCCCGCCCTCGGGACCCCGGTACCGCTGACGGCGGTGACACCCTGGCCGGACCGCGCGGCCTGACGGCAGGCCTCCCGCCTCCCCGGCGCGCCGTCGGACCGCGCGGTCCCGCACAACGCCCCCCACTCCACAGGAGTCACCCATGGCAGTCCAGCCCCCGCCCGCCGATCAGCGGATCGTGATCGAGAACGTCGCGATCGCCACGGTCGACGCCGCCGACACCGAGTACGCCCGCGGCCACGTGGTGATCAAGGGCAACGTCATCGAGTCGGTCGGCGACGGCCCCGCGCCGCAGTGGCTGGACAACGTGGTACGCCGGATCAACGGCGAGGGGCACCTGGTCACCCCGGGCCTGGTCAACACCCACCACCACTTCTACCAGTGGATCACCCGCGGCCTGGCCCAGGACAACATCCTGTTCGACTGGCTGGTCGCGCTCTACCCGACCTGGGCCCGGATCGACGACAAGCTGGTGCACGCCGCCACCCTCGGCTCGGCCGCCGCACTGCTCAAGTCCGGCTGCACCACCGCCTCGGACCACCACTACGTGTTCCCGAAGGACGGCGGCGACATCCTGGGCGCCTCGATCGAGGCCGTCCAGTCGCTCGGCATGCGCTTCACCGCGCTGCGCGGCTCGATGGACCGCAGCAAGAAGGACGGCGGCCTGCCGCCGGACCACGCGGTGGAGACCACCGAGGACATCCTGATCGCCTCCGAGGCGGCCGTGGACACCTACCACGACGCCTCGTTCGGCTCGATGCTGCACGTCGCCATCGCGCCCTGCTCGCCGTTCTCGGTCTCCACCGAACTGATGCGCGAGGCCGCCGTGCTGGCCCGCCGCAAGGGCGTTCGGCTGCACACCCACGGCTCCGAGACGGCCGAGGAGGAGCAGTTCTGCAAGGAGCTGTTCGGCATGGGCCCCACCGACTACTTCGAGTCGACCGGCTGGCTGGGCGAGGACGTCTGGATGGCGCACTGCGTCCACATGAACGACTCCGACATCGCCAAGTTCGCCGAGACCGGCACCGGTGTGGCGCACTGCCCCTCCTCCAACGCGCGCCTGGCGGCCGGCATCGCCCGGGTCCCGGACATGCTGAAGGCCGGCGTCCCGGTGGGTCTGGGCGTGGACGGCACCGCCTCCAACGAGTCCGGCGAGCTGGGCACCGAGCTGCGCAACGCGCTGCTGATCAACCGGCTGCACGGCCGCCCCGACGCGCTGACCGCGCGCGGCGCGCTGCGCCTGGGCACCATGGGCGGCGCCCGGGTGCTGGGCCGGCAGCACGAGATCGGCTCGATCGAGGTGGGCAAGCTCGCCGACCTGGCGCTCTGGAAGGTCGACGGGATCATGCACTCCTCGATCGCCGACCCGGTGGCCGCGCTGACGCTGGGCGCGCTGCCGCCGCTGGCCGCGCTCTTCGTCAACGGCAACGCGGTGGTGGAGAAGGGCAACCTGACGACCGCCAACGAGGACCAGATCGCCCTGGCCTGCGCCCGCGCCGCCAAGGAGCTGGCCGCCCGCGGCTGACCGCCACTCAGCAGGCTCCCAGCTAAATCCCCCAGACTCCGGGCCGCCCAGGGACGGTGCGTGACCCGGACTCCGGACGACCGTCAGGTCGGCCGGAACGCAGCCCCGGACCCACGGCGAGGGTCCGGGGCTGTGGCGTACCGTGCGGGACGGCACCGTAGGTTACTGCTACTCAGCCCAGCTGACCGCACACCGCTCCTCGACGGCCGAAAGAGACCATATGACCACCGTGGGGTCGGCGATTCCCGCTGCCCGCCTGCCCGCCGCACTGCGCCACCCGGTGTTCGCCGCCACCCTGCTGGCCGCTGTGCTGCACCTGATCTGGGCCGTCGCCCTGGCCAACGACGCGGGCGATCTGGCCGCCCAGTACGCCTGGACCGAGTTCACCCGCCAGCACCCGGACGCGGCCTACAACCTGTCCTGGTACGGCGGGATGCACACCGCCTCGTACAGCGTGCTGTCGCCCTATCTGATGGGCCTGCTGGGAGTCAGGACCACCGGCATGCTGGTCGGCACCGCCTCCGCGGCGCTGGCCGCCACCCTGCTGACCCGCTCGGGTCTGCGGCGGCCGCTGGCCCCCGCGCTGTGGACGGCGTTCGCCCTCTGGTGTGACGTCGCCTCAGGACGGGTGACTTTCGCGATCGGGGTGGCCTTCGGTCTGGCGGCCACCGTGCTGGCCGTCGACCGCGGCGGCCCGCGGCGGCTGCGCGGCACCTGGCTCTTCGCGCTGGCGGCGCTGGCCACCATGGGCAGTCCGGTGGTCGGTCTCTTCCTGGAAGTGCTGGCCGCCGCGCTCTTCCTGACCGGGCGTCGCCGGGAGAGCTGTCCGCTGGCGGCGGCCCCGGTCCTGGTGGTGGCCGGCACCTCGGTGCTCTTCCCGTTCTACGGGGTGCAGCCCTTCGACTGGTGGGCGGCCGCGCCGGTGGTGGCGGCCGCGCTCGCGGTGGCCCTGCTGGTGCCGGGCGACTGGCTCGCGGTGCGGCGCGGGGCGCTGGTCTACTCGGCCGGGGTGGTGCTGGTCTGGCTGATCCCCTCGCCGGTGGGCAGCAACGTGGAGCGGCTCAGCCTGCTCTTCGCCGGCACCGTGCTGCTCGCGGTGCTGCTGAACGTCCGGCTGGCCCGGCGTCGGTCGCTGCTGGTGGGGGTCGCCTTCATCTCGGTGGCCGCCTGGCTGGCCGGGCGGACGCTGGGCGACCTGCTGGTGACCGTGCCGGTGGCCAGGGCGGCCTCCGACGGCAAGGCGCTGATCAACGAGTTGCACACGGTCGGCGCGGACCGCACCCGGGTGGAGGTGGTCCCGCTCGCCTCGCACTGGGAGGCCAGCGGGGTGGCCCCGTACGTGGACCTGGCCCGTGGCTGGAACCGGCAGACGGACGTCACCCGCAACCCGCTCTTCTACGCCGACAAGCTGGCCCCGAGCGACTACCACGCCTGGCTGCAGCGCTGGGGCGTCGGCTATGTGGCGCTCTCCAGCGACAAGCCGGACGACGCGGCGAAGGAGGAGGCGGCGCTGGTCGCCGCCGGGCAGCCCTGGCTGGACCCGATCTGGCAGCACGGCAGTTGGCGGCTGTACCAGGTCACCGACGCCACCCCGCTGGCCGCGCCGCCCGCCGTGGTGCAGCAGGCCGGCCCCGCGGCGCTGACCGTCCAGGTGCCCAGCGCGGGCTCGGTCCACCTGCTGCTGCCCTGGTCGCCGTGGCTGGGCATCGCGGGCGACCAGGGCGACGCGAACGGCTGCCTGGCCCAGCAGGGCGAGTGGACGGTGCTCTACGCGCCGGCCCCCGGCACCTACCGGATCACCGGGAAGTACTCGTTCGACCGGGGCAACCCGTGCCCGTCGGGCCTGGCCAAGGCGCGCTGAGCCGCACCGAACCACGCACGGCCAGAAGGCCCGTCGACTCCCCCGGGAGGTCGACGGGCCTTCGGCTTTCGCTCGGTCGGACTTTCAGCCAGAGCTTCCAGTCCGACCTTCGATCAGATCCTCGATCAGACCTTGAGCGTCTTGATCGCGGTCGGGGCGTGGCCCGGCTCGGTGGCCAGCTCCTCGAACTCGCTGATGTCGCTGATGTCGGCCGTCTTGCTCATCGCGATGTTGGTGATCCGCTCCAGGATCGCCTCGACCACGACCGGCACCTGGAACTCGGCGGCGAGCTTCTTGGCCTGCTCGAAGGCGGCGCCCAGCTCGTTCGGGTCGGTGACCCGGATCGCCTTGCAGCCCAGGCCCTCGACCACCTTGACGTGGTCGACGCCGTAGACGCCCAACTCCGGGGAGTTGATGTTCTCGAACTCCAGGTTGACCTGGAAGTTGATGTCCAGGCCGATCTGCGCCTGCCGGATCAGGCCCAGGTACGCGTTGTTCACCAGCACGTGCACGTACGGGATCTTGTGCTGGGCGCCGACCGCCAGCTCCTCCAGCATGAACTGGAAGTCGTAGTCGCCGGAGAGCGCGACGACCGGGCTCTCGGGGTCGGCGGTGGCGACACCGAGGGCGGCCGGGATGGTCCAGCCGAGCGGGCCGGCCTGGCCGCAGTTGATCCAGTGGCGCGGCTTGTAGACGTGCAGCATCTGCGCGCCGGCGATCTGGGAGAGGCCGATGGTGGTGACGTAGCGGGTCTCCGGACCGAACGCCTTGTTCATCTCCTCGTAGACGCGCTGCGGCTTCATCGGGATGTTGTCGAAGTGCGTGCGGCGCTGCAGGGTCGCCTTGCGCTCCTGGGTGGCGGCCACCCACTCGCCGCGGTCCGGCAGCTTGCCGGCGGCCTTGAGCTCCTTGGCCACCTCGACGAAGAGCTCCAGCGCGGCCTTGGCGTCGGAGGCGATGCCGAAGTCCGGGGCGAAGATCCGGCCGATCTGGGTGGGCTCGATGTCCACGTGGACGAACTTGCGCTCGCCGCGGTAGACGTCCAGCTTGTAGCCGGTGTGGCGGTTGGCCCAGCGGTTGCCGATGCCCAGGACGAAGTCCGACGCCAGGAAGTTCGCGTTGCCGTAGCGGTGCGAGGTCTGCACGCCGACCATGCCGGCGTTCAGCTCGTGGTCGTCGGCGATGGCGCCCCAGCCCATCAGGGTGGGGATCACCGGGGTGCCGGTCAGCTCGGCGAACTCGACCAGCAGGTCGGCGGCGTCGGCGTTGAGGATGCCGCCACCGGCGACGATCAGCGGCCGCTCGGACTCCAGCAGGAAGCCGATCGCCTTCTCGATCTGGGCGCGGCTGGCGGCCGGCTTGTAGACCGGCAGCGGCTGGTAGGTCTCCGGGTCGAACTCGATCTCGGTCAGCTGGACGTCGATCGGCAGGTCGATCAGGACCGGGCCGGGACGGCCCGAGCGCATCAGGTGGAAGGCCTGCTGGAAGACGCCGGGGACCTGGGCGGCCTCCAGCACGGTGGTCGCGGCCTTGGTGACCGGCTTGGCGATCGAGGCGATGTCGACGGCCTGGAAGTCCTCGGTGTGCAGCTTGGCGACCGGCGCCTGGCCGGTGATGCACAGGATCGGGATCGAGTCGGCGATCGCCGAGTACAGGCCGGTGATCATGTCGGTGCCGGCCGGGCCCGAGGTGCCGATGCAGACACCGATGTTGCCGGCCTTGGTGCGGGTGTAGCCCTCGGCCATGTGCGAGGCACCCTCGACGTGGCGGGCCAGCGTGTGCTTGATCCCGCCGCCGGCCTTCAGCGCGGCGTAGAAGGGGTTGATCGCGGCGCCCGGCACGCCGAACGCGACCTCAACGCCTTCGCGCTTGAGGATCTCCACTGCCGCACGGGCGGCTGTCATTCGTGGCATCGGGGTACTCCTGCGGGTCGGCTCTTATTCCACAATACGGAATATTGCTTTTAGGATGCGAAATAAAAGGTAGGCGGCGGCCCGACGGGGCGTCAAGGGTTCCGAGCACCCATCTTCAACAACTCGTTGAATCCGTGGCTATTGGCGATCCACCCAGCGCAGCCCCCGCGACCAGCCGACTCTTCGGAGCGAACACACCATTCGTATACGCACCCCTGGGGTGTGGTGGGCCCCCGATCCACCCCGAGGCCCGCTGGCAGGCCAACGGCCACCAGCGACCCGGTCATGGTGCCCGGGTCGCTGGTGGCCGTACTGGTGGTCAGGGGGTCAGAAGGTGCGCCCCAGCGTGGCCAGGTAGGCGCGCCAGCCGCCGAACTCGGTGATCTCGCGGTGGACGCCACGCTCCAGCTCGCCGCGGGCCAGCACCATCGAGAAGCAGGCGCTGCCGTCCGCCAGCTTGATCACGCCGAACTCGAGCTCTCGCGGCTCGCCCGGGAGCAGCTCGTCCCGCAGGAGCTCCAGGCTCACCTCGTACAGCTCGCCCTCGATCGCGGTGTCCGCCTTCGGGTCGGGCAGCACGCCCGGGCAGACGTCGCGGATGGAGAAGAAGCGGTGGCCGGGCGCGGTGCGGACCACGCCGAGGAAGGGGGCGTCGGCGACCAGCGGGTGGAACTCGCCGCCGCGCATCGCCTGGCCGTTGAGGAACATCCGGACCATGGGTGGAGCCTTTCTGGAAGGACGTGCATGGTCCACCGGGGCGTGTTCGCTCCGGTGGACCGTACGAAACGGCAGTAAGTGCTCAGCCGAGCAGTGCGTAGCCTGGCAGCGTCAGGAAGTCGACGAAGTCCTCGGCGAGCGAGACCTGCTCGAAGAGGTCGCGCGCCTCGGTCCACCGGCCGGCCGCGTACGCCTCGTCACCCAGCTCGGCCTTGATCACCGCGAGTTCCTCGGCGACCAGGCGGCGGGTCAGCTCGGCGGTGGCCTTCTCCCCGGTGTCGGCGAGCACCACGCCGTTGTGGATCCACTGCCAGATCTGCGAGCGGGAGATCTCGGCGGTGGCCGCGTCCTCCATCATGTTGAAGATGCCGACCGCGCCCAGTCCGCGCAGCCAGGCCTCGCAGTAGCGCAGGCCCACGGCGACCGCGTTCCGCAGACCGGCCTCGGTGCAGGAGCCGCCCGCGCCGGCGATGTCCAGCAGCTGAGCGGCCGTCACCTGCCCGGCGGAGCCGGGGTTCTCCTTCTGGTGGGGCCGCTCGCCGAGCACCGCGTCGAAGCAGGCGCGGGCGACCGGCACCAGGTCGGGGTGGGCGACCCAGGAGCCGTCGAAGCCGCCGGCGGCCTCGCGCTCCTTGTCCGCCCGGACCTTGACCAGCGCGGCCGCGTTGACCTCGGGGTCCTTGCGGCTCGGGATGAAGGCGGCCATCCCGCCGATCGCGTGCGCGCCGCGCCGGTGGCAGGTCTGCACCAGCAGGCCGGCGTAGGCGGCCATGAACGGCGAGGTCATGCCCACGCTGTTGCGGTCGGGCAGGATGAAGCGCTCGCCGGCGTCCCGGAAGTTCTTGACGATCGAGAAGAGGTAGTCCCAGCGGCCCGCGTTCAGCCCGGCTGCGTGGTCGCGCAGCTCGTAGAGGATCTCCTCCATCTCGAAGGCGGCCAGGATCGTCTCGATCAGCACGGTGGCCCGGATGGTGCCGTGCTCGATGCCCAACTGCTCCTGGGCGTAGGTGAAGACGTCGTTCCAGAGGCGCGCCTCCAGGTGGCTCTCGGTCTTCGGGAGGTAGAAGTAGGGCCCGGAGTTGGGGTCCTGCGCTCCCTTGGCGAGCAGCCGCGCGGCATTGTGGAAGAAGTAGAGCCCGAAGTCGAAGAACGCGCCGGCCACCGGCACGCCGTCCACCATCAGGTGGTTCTCGTCCAGGTGCCAGCCGCGCGGGCGGACCACCACGGTGGCGAGTTCGGCGGCGGGCTTGAGCCGGTACTCCTTGCCCTCGGGCGAGGTGAAGTCGATCCGGCCCTCGAAGGCGTCGATCAGGTTGACCTGCCCGGAGACCACCGACTGCCAGGTGGGCGAGGTGGCGTCCTCGAAGTCGGCCAGCCAGACCTTCGCGCCGGAGTTGAGCGCGTTGATCACCATCTTGCGGTCGGTCGGGCCGGTGATCTCCACTCGGCGGTCCTGCAGCGCCCGGGGGGCCGGGGCGACCTGCCAGTCCGCAGCGCGGATCTCGGCGGTCTCGGGCAGGAAGTCGAGGGTCCCGGCCTTGGCGATCTCGGCCCGACGGGTGTGGCGTCGGGCGAGGAGTTCCTGCCGGCGGCTCTCGAAGGTCCGATGGAGGCCCACGACGAACGCGACCGCCTCGGGCGTGAGCACCTCCTCCGCACGGGGGACGCGCGGACCGGCGACAGTGACGACCGGAGCGGCGGAAGTACCGACGGGTCCCTGGTCTGCAGCCATGGGCAGGACACTCCTTGAACGGTAGAACCTGTGTAGGGAGCTCCGGTAGGGGCTTCCCTCATCTGATCTGACCCACCTACTGGCGAGTTCGATTCTGTAAGGTGGACACTAGTTTCCGCGATACAGAATTTCAACGGTTTGTTGAGGTAGATCGCTGGGACTCTACTCCTCCCCCGACAGCAAAGGGAACGCCGGTGGCAAGCACCCCCGCCGCAGCTTCGACCGGATCCGAGCGCGCCGCCGCGGGCGGCGTGCAGTCGGTCGATCGCGCCTTCCAACTCCTGGAAGCACTAGCCGACTCGGGCGGCGTCGCGACCCTCAGCGAGCTGTCCACCACCTCGGGCCTCCCGATGCCGACCATCCACCGATTGGTTCGTACCCT
Organism: Kitasatospora sp. GAS204B; assembly: GCF_029892155.1. Classification (GTDB taxonomy): domain Bacteria; phylum Actinomycetota; class Actinomycetes; order Streptomycetales; family Streptomycetaceae; genus Kitasatospora. Next base: position 97,574 of record NZ_JARZAG010000015.1, read on the forward strand.
CGCACAGCAGGGCTACGTCCGCCAGGACACCGCGCGGCGCTACACCCTGGGGCCGCGGCTGATCCGGCTCGGCGAGACCGCGGGCCGGCTGCTCGGCAGCTGGGCCCGCCCCTACCTGGCCGAACTGATGGAGGCCACCGGCGAGACCGCGAACCTGGCCGTCCTGGAGGGCGGCGAGGTGGTCTACGTCGGCCAGGTGCAGTCGCGCCGCTCGATGCGGATGTTCACCGAGGTCGGCCGCCGGGTGCAGCCGCACTGCACCGGCGTCGGCAAGGCGCTGCTCGCCCAGCTCACCGAGGACGAGGCCCGCGCCGTGCTCGGCACCCAACCCCTGCCCGCGCACACCGAGTTCACCGTCACCGATCCCGACGCCCTGCTCGCCCAGCTCGTCACCGCCCGGGAGGCCGGCTACGTGGTGGACGACCAGGAGCAGGAGATCGGCGTGCGCTGCATCGCCGTCGCGGTGCCGGGCGCCCCGACGCCGACCGCACTCTCGGTCTCCGGCCCGGAGGCGCGGATCCGGGCCCTGGAGGAGCAGATCGCTTCGACGGCGCTGGTGCCGGTCATGCGGCAGATCGCGCAGCGGCTGGGCGGCGTGCTGGCGCCCTGATCCTTCGCCCGTCATGACCGTGGCCCGGATCCAGGAGCGGATCCGGGCCACGGTCATGACGGCACGCCATCTGACGGTGCGTCAATTGTCAGCGGTACACCCGCACGTAGTCCGCGGCGAAGCTGATCGGCGCGGAGCCGCTCGGGGCCGGGTGGTACTGGCCGGCGCTGATCGACAGGTTGAGGATCAGGTAGGCCGACCAGTTGGCGCCGACGCCGGTGTTGTCGGAGAAGACCTTGACGCCGTTGACGTAGTAGTCGACGGAGTTGGCGCCGTAGTAGGTGCCGATGGTCACCCACTGGCCCGGCTTCACGGCGTTCGCGTCGGTGTAGTACTTCTGCGCGAAGTTGACGTGGTTGGTCAGCTCAAGCAGGTTCGGGTTGTCCGGGTGGTACTCGAAGGAGTCGATCTCGCTGCCGCCGTTCGACCAGGTCCACAGCGCGGGCCAGGCACCGGGCGCGGACGGCATCTGGACCCGGGCCTCGGCGTAGTCACCGGTCTTGACCTTGAAGCCCTGCCCGCTGCCCTCGGTGGTGAGCAGACCGGTGGTCCAGGCCTGCTTGCCGTTCTCCAGGGTGTGGCTGGACGGCTGCGCGGTGAAGGTGGCCACGCCGCCCGCGACCGAGACGCCGGACGGGTCGATCCAGTCGAGCTTGTTGTCGTCCGGGTTGTGGTTGCCGTACTTGTACGAGGTGGTGGAGCTGTCGTTCCACTTCGTGCTGTCGAGCGCGCCGTTGAACTCGTCGGACCAGGTCAGCGACTTGCCGGGGACGGGCGAGCTGCTGGGGGCGGGCGCCGGAGTCGGGGCGGGGGCGGGGGTCGGCGTGGGGGTCGGCGCGGGTGCGGGGGTCGGCGCCGGGGTGCTGCCGCCGCCGGCCGAGACCGTCAGGGTCTGCGACGCCAGGTTGTGCCAGGCACCGGCCTGGTCCTGGTAGAAGCCGAACATGGTGTACGTCCCACCCGCGAAGGTCCGCGCGGCGGTGGTCAGCGACAGCCCGCTCGGGCAGATCTGCTGGTTGCTGAGGTTCCCGGGGAAGTCCAGGTTGTTGCCGGCGGCGTCCCGCACGCCCACGCCCACCGTCTTCGCGGTGAAGCAGGAGCTGGCGTGCAGCGTCAGGGCGGCGGTGGTCGCCGCGCCGGTGGTGGCGGTGGCCGGGGTCAGCCGGTCCTGGGTCACGGTGGGCGCGGCGCTCGTCGACGGGTACCAGCTGAGGGCGTTCGCCTGGCCGACCATCGGGACGGCGAGCAGGCCGAGCGCACCGGCGAGGATGCCGAGGCGCGCAGGGGTGGCGGAAGGGATCACGGAGGTTCCTCTTGCGACGCCTACGAGGTGAGCTGTCGGGTTCGGACCGCAAGATGGCCCGGCCGAGTCGGCGACTGCCGGTCGGCCTCACCCCGAGCCGCACCCTCACCCGGCCTGGCGGTACGCAGGCGAGCGGGGACACGGCAGTACTACCTGGGTCCCCCGCTCCTGCCTGGTGCGGTGCTCTGGTTCCGACCCCGGGCAGGCAGGACTAGGCGTCCCGGGACTGGGCCCGCCGCTGCGTGGCGAGCAGCCTGCAGAGTAGGCAGATGACATGATCATCATCAATGTCACACGAGTCACACCGGCCACCCCGCGCATCGAAAGCGACGCACACCTGGCGCCTGCCCCGCGCGCTAGTTACATGCACATGAAGACTCTCTCAGCCCCCTCCCAGCACCTTCCCAGGCTTCCTGACGCCCCCTCAAACTGCTGTCCATGCAGACTCTTCTACGCGCGTTGAAGTCGCGTACCGCGTCCGTCGTCACCGTCGGCCTGCTCACCCTGGCCCCCACCGCCATGTTCGCCTCCGCCGCCCACGCGGACGTCAGCGGCAACATCTGCCAGACCGCCCTGCCCAGCCAGGCCGACGACACCCTCAACCTGATCGCCCAGGGCGGCCCCTTCCCGTACTCCCAGGACGGCGAGACCTTCCAGAACCGCGAGGGCGTCCTGCCCAGCGAGCCGAACGGCTACTACCAGGAGTACACGGTCATCACCCCGGGCGCCCCGACCCGCGGCACCCGCCGGATCATCACGGGCGAGGACGGCTCGGACTACTACACCTCGGACCACTACGTGTCGTTCTACCTGATCGACACCACTTGCTGAGGTAGCAGGGCCCACCGCTGCGTGAGGCCCGCACGGCCACCCGGAACGGGTAGCGCACTGGCCCGCGGTTCGCGAGACCGCGGGCCAGTGGGTGCCTAGGGCAGATAAGTGGTGAGGTGGCCGTCCTGCGCGGGGTCGGGGATCGGTCGTGCCTGGTCGAGCGACACGGTCGGCACGGTCGGGGATCGGCGACGCGTCGCGCGCGGGGCCCGGTGGGCGTCCGCCGTGCCCGGCGGGGCTCACTGATGAGGTGAACACGTCCCCACCCCTGGGGGCGTGCCGTTCATGGTGTCGAAAACGCTGTGAACGCGATCCCAGGTACACCGCGGAGTCGCTTGATCGCCATACCCCTCGGGCTCCACGGAGCCGGCGCCCGGATGCCGGATCACGCGCGGTCGCCGTCGGGCCCCGGGGTTCGTCTCCTCCGGGTGGATGTGGCGGCCGCGGTCGCCGAAGTTCGTCTCCTTCGGCACCCCTTCACCTCCATGGTGCCACCGCGGTCAGGTCCGCTCAATGCCGCGGTCAGGCCCGCTCAATGCCGCGGCTCACGTCCCGCCACACCGCGGCGGCCGCCACCCGGCTGTGCACCCGCAGCTTGGCGTAGGCGTGCTCCAGGTGCTTGTCCACGGTGCGGGCGGAGACGGCGAGCCGGTGCCCGATCTGCACGTCCGTCATGCCTCGGGCCAGCAGGTCGAGGACGTCCGCCTCGCGGGCGGTGAGGTCGACCGGCGGCGCCGCGACAGGCGGCGCCAGGCGGTCCAGGGCGTGGGTCAGCCGGGTGCGGAGCAGCACGGCTGAGTCCAGGTCGGCGTCGGGGAAGTCGCTGCCGGTCCGGTTGACGATCAGTGCGACGGTGCGACGGCCGCCACCGGGTGCCCAGCCGGCCGGGAAGGCCATCGCCAACTGGTACTCGGCACCGATCGGACCGAGCGTCGCACCATAGGTGCCCAGACGGTGGTACTCGGTGCGGGACATCAGGTCGGAGCGGCGCAGCGGGACGCCGCTACCGCTGTTGGTGTGCCGGAACAGCGCGTCCTCGGGGGCGTACCGGAAGAAGTCCGCCATCGCCTGCGGGGTGAAGAGCGCGCCGGGCAGGGTGACCGGATGGCGCCCGCTGGGGGTGCGGGTGGACCAGGTGAGGCTGTCGCCCGGAACCGCGCGCAGCAGCACGGGGAACAGCGCCGGCAGGAGGGTCTCCTCGTCGACGGCGTCGAGCAGCAGGTCGATCACGGCGCAGATCCGCCGCAGCCCGGCCTCCCCGGACGGTGTCACGCAACGAGCGTGCTCCCGTGGCGGAGGCCGGGTCAAGCCGGGTCCCGACAAACCCGGCCGGAGTGGGACGGCGCTACCGGGCGGCGGCGTAGACCCGGTTGACCGGGCTCTCGGCGGCCAGCTTCCAGTGGTGCAGGCCGGCGTCGTCGGCGAGGTGGCGCATGGCCTCCTCACCGGCGTGGTTGCCCATCGCCTGCGGCCCGTGCTGGGCGAGGGCGGAGGGCAGGCAGATCGCCACCGAGGCGGAGACCAGGGCGCGGCCGACCGGATTGATGTTCTCCTCGACCTCCGCCGAGGCGTTCGGCTCGACGATCATGCAGGCGCCGTCGGTGGCCAGCGCCCGCTCGGCGTGGTGCAGCGCGGCGCCGGGGTCGCCCATGTCGTGCAGGCAGTCGAAGAAGGTGATCAGGTCGTAGCCGTCACCGGGGAAGTCCTGCGCGCCGGCCACCTCGAAGCTGACCCGGTCGGCCAGCCCCTGCTCCGTCGCGAGCTCCCGGGCACGGTCGATCGAGGGCTGGTGGAAGTCGAAGCCGTGGAAGCGCGAGGCCGGGTAGGCCTTGGCCATCAGCATGGTGGACCAGCCGTACCCGCAGCCCACGTCGGCGACCTCGGCACCCGCCATCAGCCTGCGCTCGGTGCCGTTCATGGCGGGGATCCAGTCGGCGACCAGGGAGCCCGCGTAACCGGGGCGGAAGAACTTGGCGGTGCCGGCGAACAGGGCGTCGCTGTGCTCCTCCCAGCCCACCCCCTGTCCGGTGCGGAACGCGTCCATCAGCAGGTCCTCGGTGCCGTAGAGCGCCTGCATCATCGTGAAGAACCCGGCCGCGTAGGTGGGCGCGGTCGGATCGGCCAGCACGGCCGCGTGCTCGTCGGGCAGCAGGTAGCTGTCGGTGTCCCGGTCGTAGCTCACGTACTCACCGGCCACCTGGGCGGCCAGCCACTCGCGCAGGTAGCGCTCGTGCAGTCCGGTGCGCGCGGCGAGTTGGGCGGCGGTCATCGGCCCGGCGCCGGCCATCGCGGTGTACAGGCCGAGCCGGTCGCCGAGCGAGGTGCACAACCCGGCCACGGCGGCTCCGCCGTCGGTCACCACCCGGCCCAGGAACTCCATCACCTTGTCCTCGTCAACCGCCATCGGACCCACCTCCTAGGTGCTCCTCCCAGCCCAGCAGAAGGCGCCCGCTCCGGGCCATACGGGATTCTCCGTACGGACCCGGGGCGGGGCGTGTGCTGTTGACCGTCCGTCCCCAGATGGAACCGGTGTGCCAGGTGTTCCAGGTGCATCCGGTGTGCCAGGTGGGACAGATGTGTCAGGTGTTCCAGGTACATCCGGCGTCAGGTGTGCTGAAGGATCAGCTCGTCCTTGAGTCCGGACCGGATCTGGTCGCGGAGCTCCTTGGAGTCGGTGTGGCTGTGGACCGAGACCGCGTGCTCGGCGGCGGCCCGCACGACCTCTTCCTCCTCGCCGGAGATGGCGAGGGTGCAGTTCATCTCACTCGGGAATTCCCGGCAGTCGGCGACCTTGCGCATGATCGACCTCCCGACCGCGCCGTGCCGCACCCGTCGGCGGGCCACCCGCTGGCCGGAGGACCGGCGCGCGGCAGCACACGCGTGTCGCGGAACCATTGTCTCTCCGCCGGGCCGGTCGGATAGCTTTGGGGGCGCACGACCTCCGGGCTCCGGACCGGACACCCGCCAGAGAAGAGGACCTCCCCCAGCATGACCGAGACCGCTGCCCTGCCCGGCTTCGCCGGCCGGACCTACCTCTTCCAGGTCGACAACGGCGCCACCTTCCGCAACGCCTACTCGGCCGACGGCCGGCGGCTGCGCTGGGAGGGCCTCGGTGAGTCGGCGGGCCAGTGGGAGGACGTGGCGCTGCACGTCGCGCAGGTCGCGCCGGAGGTGTACTTCGTGAGCTGGACCGAGCAGAGCGGCATGACGATCAGCCACGTGATGGACCTGGCGGCGCTGACGGTCCGGGTGTTCTGGACCTACGAGGGCGAGGGCGGCCGGGTCGGCGAGCTGCACACCGGGACGCTGCAGCCGGTGGCCTGACGCTCCGGACATTCCTGATGTTCCGTCAGGTCTGACCGCCCGAGCCCGCGTGCGGCCGTCGTCGCCATTGCCACTTCCGCCGCCGCTCAGCGCCACTCGGCCGCGAAGGCGCGGGCCGGGTTCTGCCGGAAGATCAGGTCGGTCCGCTCCTCGCCCAGCGCGCGGTGCAGCCTCGGGCGCAGGCCGGTGAGCAGGAACGGCATCCCCGGGCCCGCACCGTCGGCCGCCCGCGCCGACCTGACCACGGTGTCCCCGCCGAGCAGCAGGCGCTCGCCGTAGCCTGCCTCGGCGAGCGTGACCAGGCAGTCGAGCAACCGCCAGTCGGTGGCGTGGTGCGCGCGGGAGGGTCCGTCGAAGGCCAGGTACGCGCCGGTGGCGGCCAGGTCCTGGTGGACCCTCGGCTCGGGGTAGCGGTTGAGGTGGCCGAGGATCAGGCTGCTCGGCGGCACGCCGAGGCGGTCGCAGAGCAGTTCGGCCACCTCGGGGGCGGCGGTGCCGTGCTCGTGGTGGACGGCGATCGGCGCGCCGGTGGCGTGGTGCGCCTCGGCGGCGGCCGTCATGGTGCGGCGGGCGTGCGCGTCCAGGCCGTGGTATCCGCCCGCGACCTTGATCAGGCCGGCCCGGGGAGCGTCGGGTCCGGTGCCGATGCCCACGGTCAGCTCGCGGACGAAGAGTTCGGCGAGGGTGTCGAGGTCGGGGAGCCGCTCGTAGTGCCCGGCCTGGTGCAGCCCGGTGGCCGCGACCAGGTGCACGCCGGCCGCCCGGGCCAGGGCGGGCAGTTCGGCGGCGCGACGGCCCATGCCGTACGGCGTCCACTGGATCACCGCCTGCCCGCCCGCCGCGCGGAACGCCACGAGTTCGGCGCCCGCGGCGACCGGGTCGTCCAGCTCCTGACCGGGGAGCCTGGGGCTGCGGAGGAAGAGATGGTCGTGCGCGTCGGTGACGCCCAGCTCGGCCGGATCGAGATCGCCGAGCACGGTGCGGACGGCGGCGGTGCTTTCGGCGGTGGCGGTGCTTTCGGCGGTCATGCCTGCTCCCGCGCGTCCAGCGCCTCGAAGGTGGCCGCCGCGACGCGCAGCGCGGCGAGCGCCTTCGGGGTGCCGAGGTAGGGCGCGAGGTGGACGAAGACCTCGACCACCTGCTGCCGGGTCAGCCCGACCCGCAGGCCGCTGCGGATGTGCCCGGTGAGCTGCGGGTCGACACCGCCGAGGGCGGCCAGCGCGGTGATGTTGATCAGCTGACGGTCGCGGTGCTCCAGGCCCGGGCGCTGGTAGGTGCCGCCGAAGAGGCTGGTCACGATCCAGTCCGGGAAGCCCGGGGCGATCCGCTCCAGCGCGGGCAGGGCGGCCTGCTGCGTCTCGCGGTCCTGCAGTTCGTCCAGCAGGCGGTAGCCGGCCGCGCGATCGAGGCGGGCCCGGGTCAGATCGAAGTCCATGGGGATGCTCCTGGCTCTTGAGGTCGGGGCGGCTGTGGCGGGCGGCTGTGGCTGTGGCGGGGTGACTGTTCGTCACCAGTGCCGGCCGCGCGGCAGTTGAGCCAGTTCGGGACGGCTCAGGTGCAGGACCTGGTAGCGCTCGCCGTACTCGGGGCCGGGCGTCGCGGTCCAGAGGGTGAAGGTCAGCAGCTCCCAGCAAGTGGTGTCGACGGCCAGCGCGGTGGTGTGCGCGCCCGGGCGGTCGGCGGGCAGGTCGGCCAGCGCCGACTCGATCGCCTCGGCCGGGTCCTGGTCGGGCCCGATGGGTGTACGGAGGCGGGTGGCGGCGGTCGGGGCTCCCTCGCGCCCAGGTCCGTCCTGGACGGCCAGACCGAGCCAGGAACGGACCACCGGCCGCCCGAAGTCCTCGCTGAGGCCACGGAATCCGGGTCCCCAGAGAAAGCGGTTCGCCCCCTCGTCCGCCCGCCAGAGATAGAACGGCGCGTACTGGTTGACCGGTGAACCGGCCACCCCGCGCTCCCGGAGCAGATAGGCCTTCAGCGCCAAACCCGGGAACTGGTCCAGCAGTTGACCCTTCATCGCGACCCGGCGGCGAATGATGTCCAGGTCGTAGTCGGCCGGCAGCGTGATCTCGTACTGCATCGCGTGCATCGGGTGCGTCCTCTCTCCTGTCTTCGACTGCTTCGCAAGGCTACTGTACATACTGGTAGGTACAGCGAGTGCGCGTTAATGTTCGAAAAAGGCTGGACAGGGACATGCAGACACGGAATAGTGTGATCTGAATTGTTGAATCTTCACGCGTTGTTCGCCACGCCCACCCATCTGCGTGGTGCCGCTCGACGCGTTCGCCCGAACTGCTGCTCCCCCACCTGACCGCCGCCCGCCCGCACCCCCACGCGGGCGGGCGGCTCGCTGAGCGGCGAGCCGAGCCAGCTGCCGAGCAGCCGGGCTGACACATCACCAGGTCGACATGCCGTCAGACCGACATGCCTCTTGATCGACACGCCGGATCGACATATCGGCATCACCGTCAAGCGAAAGAGAGCACCATCATGCGCATCCTGCTCGCCGGGGCCACCGGCGCCATCGGCCGCCGGCTGCTGCCGTTGTTGCTGGACTCCGGTCACCAGGTCGTCGCCACCTCGCGCTCCGCCGAGCGCCTGGCGCGGCTGCGCGAGCGCGGGGCCCAGGCGGTGCGGCTGGACGTCTTCGACCGGGCGGCGGTCGAGCGGGCCGTCGCCGAGGCCGCGCCGGACGCGATCATGCACCAGCTGACCGCGCTCGCCGACGTGGACCTCGCCGCGAACGCCAGGATCCGCCGCGAGGGCACCCGCAACCTGGTGGATGCCGCGCAGCGCGCCGGGGTGGGCCGGATCGTCGCGCAGTCCATCTCCTGGGCGTACCAGGGCGGCGATGCCCCGGCCACCGAGGCCACTCCGCTGGACGACACCATCGAGGAACCGCGCGCCACCACGGTCGGCGGGCTGCGCGCGCTGGAGCAGGCCGCCGCCGAGCTGCCCGAGCACGTGGTGCTGCGCTACGGCATCCTCTACGGCCCGGGCACCTGGTATGCGCCCGGCGGGCTGATGGCGCAGCGGCTGCACCGGGGCGAGCTGGCCGCCGGCGCCGCGGTGAGCTCGTTCCTGCACGTCGAGGACGCGGCGCTGGCGGCGCTCGCGGCGCTGGACTGGCCCAGCGGGACGGTCAACATCGTGGACGACGAGCCGGCCCCGGCGCGTGACTGGGTCCCGGCGCTGGCCGCCGCCCTCGGGGCACCGGCGCCCGCGGCGGTCCCGGCGACGGGGGATGCGACCGGGGACGGCACCGGGCGGGCCGGCTGGGAGCGCGGCGCCGACAACACGCTGGCCCGGGTGACCCGGGGCTGGCGCCCGACCCGGGCGTCCTGGCGGGACGGGTTCGCCGACTTCCGCTCCGGCAAGGACCGGTGAGAGGTGGTCAGAGACCGGGGAACCGCCCGGCGGGGGACGCGCGCCGAAGTCCGGGTCGGGCGTCAGCCTCCCTGCGCCACGTCCCGCCGGTCGAAGCCCCGGATCCCGACGGCGGCGCAGCAGAGGCTCAACCCGGCAAGCAGCGCGCAGTGCGTCCACTGGATGCCGTTGCGCAACGGGTCGCCTCCCAGGTACCAGGAGAACGGTGAGATGGCCTGGACCCAGTGCAGGCCGTTGATCTGCGGCAGGAACGAGTCGCACAGGTAGGACGCGACCGTCGCGTAGGCGCCGCCGACGACGGCGTAGAGCCGGCGGCCGGTGTAGGCGCCGATGCCGAAGGCGATCGAGGCGAAGCAGCATCCGAACAGGACCAGTTGGAAGGTCATGGCGGCCAGGTTCGCCGTGCTGATCGTGGTGAACTCGGCCGGTACCCGGATGGCGAGCTCCACGAGCAGCAGCACCACTCCGACCAGGACGATCGCGGCCAGCACGGCGAGCCAGCGGGCGGCCGCCAGCCGCACCCGCCGGACGGGGTGGGCCAGCACCAGGTCGAGCGTCCCGGCCTCCTCGTCACCGGCGATCGACTTCGTCCCGGCGGCGACGGCGAACACGGCGAGCAGGATCGGGACGAGCAGGCCGAAGACCGTGGAGCCGAAGTAGCCTGCGGCGGTGCCGTAGTCCTGGAGGTGGAACGCGTCGCGCATCGCCGTCGGGAACGAGTTGATCGCGCTGGACAGGCTCGAGTTCCGCCCCAGGACCGGCCACATCGACGAGTACATCGCCGCCACCGCGGTGATCGCCAGCGCCCAGCCCAGGAAGCCGCGCCGGTTGTCCGTCAGGTGTTTGCGGAAGACGGTGCTGCTCATGCTGCGAACTCCTTCGATCCGTTCCCGGTGGAGCCGTGCTCGTAGAAGGTGAAGAAGATCTCCTCCAACTCCGGCTCCTCGGCCAGCAGACTGGTCACCTCGAACCGGGCGGCGGCCTTCAGCAGCGCGTCCGGGCTGCCGGTCAGGATCGCGCGCAGCACGCTCGCGCCGTCGGGGGTGTCGGTGACGACGGTGTTCTGCAGCCCGGGCAGTGCCTCGAAGACCTCGGCGCCGACCCGCTCGGCGAAGGCGATCTCGACCTTGCGGTGCGCCGACTGGCGCAGCTGCTCGACATCCGCGACGGTGACCAGTTCACCGTCGCGGATGACGCCGACTCGTCGGCACGTCTGCTGCACCTCGCTCATCACGTGGGAGGAGAGGAAGACGGTCTGGCCGTTGGCGCTGGCCTCCTGGACCAGCTCGACGAACCGCTGCTGAAGGAACGGGTCCAGGCCGCTGGTCGGCTCGTCCAGGATGAGCAGTTCCGGGGCGTGCATGAACGCCTGGACGACGCCGACCTTCTGCCGGTTGCCCTTCGACAGGGTGCTGATCCGGCGGGTCAGGTCGAGGTCGAGGCGCTCGGCGAGCTCGGCTGTGCGGGCGGCGGGGACGCCGCCGCGCAGGTCGCCGAGGTACGTCAGCGCCTCGCGTCCGGTCTGGCGGCCGTCGATCCGGAAGTCCCCGGCGAGGTAGCCGATCCGACCCCGCAGCTGCGCGTTGTCGCGCGGATCGGCGCCCAGCACGCGGACCGTGCCGGACGTGGGCCGGATGAGGTCGAGCAGGAGGCGGATCGTCGTGGTCTTCCCGGCGCCGTTGGGCCCGAGGAACCCGAACACCTCGCCACGCTCCACGGTCAGGTCGAGGCCGACCAGGGCGGTCTTGCCGGTGCGGGCGTTCCCGTACCGCTTGGCCAGCCCGGCCGTTTCGACGGCGATGTCGGTCATCGCCACCCCCTTCTTCCTGCTTCTGGCTTCCGGCTCCGGTTCTGCCCGGTGCCGCTACAGCCCGTTGTCCCGCTTGAATTCCTCGATGAGGTCCGGCACCCGCTCGGCGATGAAGGCGAAGAAGTCCCTCGCGATGCGCACCCGCCGGGCCTCCGGCGCGTCCTCGTCCCCGATCAGCTCAACGCCCTTGGCCATCAGGACACTCAGGGCGCCCCAGATGGCCTTGCCGTTCATGGTCCCGGTGATCAGGGCGTCGGGGAGCACCTCGTAGGCATGCCCCCGCTGCCCCGGCCGGGTCACCCGCCGGGCGAGTTTGGCGCCCTCCAGCATGCGCATGCCGGTGGACACCGAGCCCTTGGAGAGCTGGAGCGCCCGGGCCAGTTCGGTGCTGGTCTGGTCCGGCGGGTCGCAGATCATCAGCCAGCCCAGGAGCTTGCCGTACGCGGGCGGCATGCCCAGCGTGGAGTAGAGCAGGCCGAACTCCTCGGCGTACCGCTGTTTGGCTTCCCGATCCATTGCCATCGCATCCGGTTTCGAACGTTCAGAATCTACTGAACATTCAACGCCTCCGGCAAGCCCAGGGCAAGAGAGCTGGAGCGGCGGGGCGGATCCCGGCGCCGCGTCAGCCGCCGTTCTCCTGGTGCACCAGGTGGTCGACGCAGACCGCCACCGCGAGCAGCAGAGCGGTGTCCGCGTCGTCGGCGATCCGGACTCCGTAGGTGTCGCGGAACCGGAACCACTTGCGGGAGATCTCGGCGACCCTCTCGCCGTGCCGCTCGATCCGGTAGTCCTTGTCGATCAGGTCGCCGTGGATCTCCAACTCCCCACCGTCACGCAGCTCGACGTGGTACTTGTCGCGGAACGGCGTGAAGAGCTTCTTGCGCACCGTGGCGACCACCTCCCCGTGCGCGTCCTCGATCTTCATGGCGTCCCGGATCGACAGCGCCTTCGCCTTGATCACCGCCGCCACCCGGCCGTTCGGGTCGCGCAGCTCGAAGGTGTCACGGATGCGCAGCACCTTGGCGTCCACCAGGAACGCCTTCTCGCCGTGCTCGTCCTCGATCCAGTAGTCGTCCCCGATCGCGAAGATCTTCTCCCTGACCTGGTACTTCCCCACCGGCCCGCTCCTCGTCTCGTCCTCGTCGCGCGGCACCACCGCGCCAGGGACATCCTGGCCCATCGCGCGCGGAACACCCGGCTACCACGGTGTGACCGCGATGCGCGGCGCCGCTCGGCGGTTCGCGGTCAGGGTGCGGGTGACGGCGCAGCCGGCCGGGGGGAATCCCGGCCGGCTGCGAGCCGCTGTTCACGGTGGATCCGGTGCGCGGCTGACACCGGTGACCGCTGACGGTCACTCACCGGGACCCGTTCGGGTGCCGACGCCAGCTCGTGCGGGGTGCTGCTGAACGGTCTTCCGGCTAGGGCCTCTCGTACGGATCTTGCCGGGCGCGCGACGCCGGGCATCCCGCCTGGACGCACCGGCGAATCATCCAAGTACGACCCAGTACGAGGACGATCCGCCGGCACGCCCAGCCGGGCGCCGTGGGGGCACCTCCCGGCCGAAGGCTGGGGGAGCCGCGCGCTGATCCGACAAGATCCGTAAGAGAGGCCCTAGGACGAATCCTGTTCCGCCGCCTCGGCGAGGCGCTTGATGGTTGCCAGTCGCCGATCCCAGTCGGCCGCGAGCGAGGCCATCCAACGCGCGGTCGCGTCCAGCGCTGCGGACCGCACCGCGTACCGCACCTCACGGCCGACCCGGCTTCCGGAGACCAGCCCGGCGGCGTCCAGGACGGCGAGGTGCTTGACCACCGCCTGCCGCGAGACGGGAAGCCTTTCGGCGAGCGTGGTGGCAGTGGCCTCGCCCTGGGCGGCCAGCAGATTCAGCAGCTGACGCCGCGTCGGGTCGGCCAGTGCGGCCAGGACGCTGTCGACCGGCCCGGCGGCGCGGGGTTCCTCCGTCACGCGGACGACTCCTCCGCGCGCTTCTTGAGCGCGTCGAGCTCCAGGGGCCAGCCGCCGGTGTTGTCCGTGACCGCCTTGCCGCGCAGCTCCTCGGACCCGGCCAGCGCCGCGAACCCGCTCTCCACGACGCGCAGCCTCGTCCTGTCGCCTTCCGGGGTCAGCGTGAACTCCACGAGGGTGCTGTTGTCCTCGCGCAGCTCCGCCCCGGGGAACGCGCTGGCCCAGCGGTACGCCAGGTACGTCGGCGGTTCGACCTTCTCCACGCGCACCGGAAAATCGCCGTACTCGGAGTTCTTCGCCACCATCGACTCGCCCGCCCTGGCCACGGTGCCGGGCAGGCTGGCCTTGTCGGCCACCCAGAAACCGGGTTGGGCCACCAGCGACCAGACCCGCTCCAGGGGCGCCCCGATCAGGGTTTCGCGTTCGATCCGGTCCTCGCTCATGAGGGGATCTCCTTTCCGTCCACTACTTCCGCCATTGGATGCAACTTCAGAGTTGCACATCGTCTCTTCAGGTGCAACCTAGAGGTTGCACGCCGATCGAGAGCCGCTCTCCATCGGCCTCATCGGATGCGGCCGGCATCCGGCAGCGGGGCCAGGGCTGCGCAGATCCGCACCAGCACTCTCGCGACCAGGGCCCGGGCTCCCGGGACCTCCTAAGCTGGGGAGACTGGTGGACGACCGTTGGAAGGTGGGTCCGAACCATGCGGCCGAGCGAGATTTCCGAGGTCCTGAACCGTCCGATCAGCCAGGAACTCCTGGCCCGCGACCTGACCCGCCTGGCCTACGTCGCCAAGGACGGCACACCCCGGGCCATTCCGATCGGCTTCGTCTGGAACGGCTCGGAATTCGTCATGTGCACAGCGAAGAACGCCGCGAAGCTACCGGCCCTGCGCCACAACCCGGCGGTTGCCCTGACGATCGACACCGAGGTGCACCCACCGAAGATCCTGCTCATCCGCGGTCGGGCCGAGCTGGACGCCGTCGAGGGCATCCCGGACGAGTTCCTCCAGATGAACGGCAGTTACACAATGACGCCCGAGCAACGGGTCGAGTGGGAGGCCGGCGTCCGCTCGCTCTACGACGGCATGGTCCGGATCGTGGTGACCCCGACGTGGGCGAAACTGATCGACTTCGAGACGACCCTCCCGAGCGCGGTCGAGGAGCTGGCCCGGCAGCGGGACGAGCGCGAACGCGGCGCCTGAACACCCTCACTCACGAGTCGCGTTGACCTGTGTGGACCGGCGTCCCGTCGCAGCGGAGGTCGACCTGACCGCAGGTAGCCCCGCCGGGAGGAGACCGAGCCACCGACGGCCTCACACCCTGGTCGATCCCGGTGACAGTTTGCACCCCGGCGCCGTGACACCGAGCGTGACCGCGCCCATCGAATTGGCGCACTAGTTCGATTCTGACTTGAATCTTTGCGAACGGATGTTCGATCCTGGACCCATGGCCACCCCCGTCCTCCTCCAGCCACAGGCGGCACCGGCGCCGGCGCCCGTGCCGGTGCCCGCCGCGCTGGCCGGGATGCTGCCTGCGGGCGGATTGCGGCGTGGGGTGGCGGTGTCGGTGCAGGACGACGCCGGGCTGCTGCTGGCGCTCGCCTCGGGGAACCGGGACGGGTGGTACGCGGCGGTGGGGCTGCCCGAGCTCGGGTTGCTGGCGGCCAGCGGGTACGGGATCGACCCCGGGCGGCTGCTCCTGGTGGACGCGCCCGGGCGGCAGTGGCCCGAGGTGGTGGCGGCGCTGGCGGGGGCGGTGGAGGTGATCCTGCTGCGCCCGTCCGGGGTGGTGGCGCCGCAGCTGGCGGCCCGGCTCGGGGCGGTGCTGCGGCGGAGCGGGTGCGTGCTGCTGGTGGCCGGCGAGTGGCCGGGGGCGGAGCTGCGGCTGAGCGTGCGGGAGAGCCGCTGGGTCGGGCTCGGGCCCGGGTACGGGCTGCTGGCCGGGCGGCAGGCGCTGGTTCAGGTCGAGGGCCGGGGCGCGGCCGCGCGTGGGCGGACGGCGCGGGTCTGGCTGCCGGACGAGCACGGGGTGGTCCGGGCGGCGGCGGAGGCCCCGGGGGCGGCATCTGGTGCGGCTCCGGGGATGACCTCCGGGATGGCTTCCGGGATGGACGAGACGCGGGACGGTGCCCTCGGGCCCGCCGCCGTCGGGGTGGGGCTCGACGAGGAGTCGGGCGACGCGGTGGGACGGGAGCGGCTGACGGCGGTGTGAGATGACTGCTGTCGAGAAGAGTGACGCCGCCGGTACCGGTGCGGCCCTGGCCGATGACGTCCTGGTCGACCCGGTGCGCGTGCTGGTGATCTGGTACCCGGACTGGCCGATCGTCGCCACCGGTGGAGTGGCGGAGCCCGGCCAGGCGGTGGCCGTGGTGGAGGGCGGCCGAGTGCTGGCCTGTTCGAACGCGGCGCGGCTGGCCGGGGTGCGACGCGGGCAGCGGCTCCGGCTGGCCCACCGGCTCTGCCCCGAGCTGCGGCTGCGGGAGCGGGACCCGGCGGGCGAGACCCGCTGCTTCGAGCCCGTGCTGGTCGCCGTCGAGTCGTTCACGCCTCGGGTGGAGGTGCTGCGGCCCGGGCTCTGCGCGATCCAGGTGAAGGGACCGGCCCGCTACTTCGGCGGGGAGCGGGCACTGGTCGCGGCGGTGCTGGCGGCGCTGGCCGAGCTGCGGGTGGGCGAGGGGGCGGAGGCGGACCGCGACACGGACTGGGGCGGGCCGGTGACGCCGGTGACGGCGCCGGCTGCCGCCCCTGAGCCCACCGCTGCCCCAGCCCCGCAGGCCGGGGTGGCGGACGGCGTCTTCGCCGCCGCGCTCGCCGCCCGCGCCGGGGTGCTGGTGCCCGCCGGCCGGACGGCCGAGTTCCTGGCCCCCTACCCGGTCGCCGCGCTGGAGGACGAACCGCTGGCCGAGCTGCTGGTGCGGCTCGGCGTGCCCACGCTGGGCGACTTCGCCCGGCTGCCGGCGGCCACCGTGGCCGACCGGTTCGGGCCCGCCGGGCGAGCCGCGCACCGGCTGGCCCGAGGCCGGACCGCCCGCCCGCCGGCCGGTCGAACGGCTGGGCCCGACCTGGCGGTCGAGCAGCGCTTCGACCCGCCCGAGTTGCTGGTCGAACCGCTGGTCTTCGTCGGCCGCGCACTCGCCGAGCGCCTGCACGAGGCGCTGGCCGGGGCCGGGCTGGCCTGCCGCCGGGTGGCCGTGGAGGTGACCTGCGCGGACGGCAGCAGCGCCGCCCGGCTCTGGCAGCACGAGGGGAGGCTGTCCGCGCCCGCGCTGGCCGAGCGGGTGCGCTGGCAGCTGCAGGCCTGGCAGGGCTCGGGGTTCTTCGCGCCCACCACCGGCGGGTTCACCGCGCTGCGGCTGGCGCCGGACGAGCTGGTGGCCGACCACGGGCGGCAGTTGGCGCTCTGGGGCCAGGCGGTGGTCGAGGACCGGGTGGAGCGGGCGGCGGCCCGGGTGCAGGCGCTGCTGGGGTACGGCGGGCTGAGCCGGGTGGAACGGATCGGCGGGCGCGGTCCGGACGAGGTGCTGGTCAGGGTGCCCTGGGGCGAGCGGCCTGCGCCGGCCGCCGACCGGGACGCGCCCTGGCCGGGACGGCTCGGCCACCCGGCGCCCGGCGTGGTGCCGTCGGCACCGGTGCCGGTGACCGTGCTGGACACGGCCGGACTGCCGGTCACCGTGACCGGGCGGGCCGAGGTCTCCGCGCCGCCGGTCCAGTTGGTGCTGGACGGACGGGTGACGGTGATCACCGGCTGGGCCGGGCCGTGGCCCGCCGTCGAGCGGTGGTGGGACCCGGACCTGGCGCGGCGCCGGGCCCGGTTCCAGGTCACCCTCGCCGACGGGCGGGCGCTGCTGCTCGTCCTGGAGGGCGGGGGCTGGGCGGTGGAGGCGGCCTATACCTGACGATCCATCAGTCGACGGTGAGATTTCGAACGGAACTTCCGAGCAGCACGAAGAACGAACGGCCCGGCACCATGGGATTCGACAGTCAGTCCAAGCTCCCCTGGAGCGAACTCCGGGACCGGATGCACGGCCGCGACCGGACGCACGGCCGGGACGGCGGCCACCACCCGGACCCGGGTGCGGGCGCCGACGTGCTGCGCCTGCCCGGGCCACCCCGGCCGTCCGGGCCCCGTAAGGGCGTCCCCTGGGCCGAGTTGCACGTGCACTCCGCGTTCAGCTTCCTGGACGGCGCGAGCGAACCGGAGGACCTGGTCGCCGAGGCGCTGCGGCTGGGCGTGGAGACCCTGGCGATCACCGACCACGACGGGCTCTACGGCGCGGTCCGGCTCCATCTGGCCGCCAAGGACACCGGCCTGCGCACCGTCTTCGGCGCCGAGCTCAACCTGCGGGGCTCCCCCGACGCGGCCCATTCCCCCGGCGTACCCGGCATGCCCACCGCACCTGGTGCGCCAGGCCTGCGTGGCGAGCACCTACTGGTCCTGGCCCGCTCCGCCGAGGGCTACCAGCGCCTGTCCGCCGCGATCGCCACCGCCCAGCTGGCCGGCGAGGGCAAGGGCCGGCCCGCCTACACGTTCGAGGAACTCGCCCAGGCGCACGGCGGCGAGTGGGCGGTGCTCACCGGCTGCCGCAACGGCCGGGTGCGGCGGGCCCTGGAGGAGCGCGGACCGGACGCAGCGCTGCGCGAACTGCTGCTGCTCACCGAGGCGTTCGGGACGGCGAACGTCTTCGTCGAGCTGATCGACCACCGGCTGCCCGGGGACGACCCGCGCAACGACGCGCTGGCGGCACTGGCCGCCCGGGCCGGCCTCGCGGTGGTCGCCTCCAACAACGTGCACCACGCCTCCCCCGCCCAGGGGCGGCTGGCGCAGGGGCTGGCCGCACTGCAGGCCCGGAAGACGCTTTCCCAGGCCGCCGGGTGGACCAGGGCGGCGGGCACCGCGCACCTGCGCTCGGGGGCCGAGATGGCGGCCCGGCTGGCCCGGTTCCCCGGGGTGCGGGCGGCCACCGCCGAACTCGGCCGCGCCTGCTCCTTCGAATTCACCACCTTGAAGCCGGAGTTGCCGGTCTTCCCGGTACCGGACGGGCACACCGGGTTCAGCCGCCTGCGCGAACTGACGCTCCAGGGCGCGGAGCGCCGCTTCGGCCCGGGCCACCAGGCGGCTCAGGCTCAGCTGGCCAGGGAACTCGACGTGATCCGCCAGCGGGACCTGGCGGGCTACTTCCTGATCGTCCACGACCTGGTGGAGTTCTGCCACAAGCAGGACATCTGGTGCCAGGGGCGCGGTTCGGCCGCCAACTCGGCGGTCTGCTACGCGCTCGGCATCACCGCCGTCGACCCGATCCACTACGGGCTGCTCTTCGAACGCTTCCTCAGCATGGAGCGGGACGGCCCGCCCGACATCGATCTGGACATCGAGCACCGGCGCCGCGAGGAGGTGATCCAGTACGTCTACCAGCGCTACGGCCGCGCGCACGCCGCCCAGGTGGCCAACGTGATCACCTACCGCCCGCGGCTCGCGCTGCGCGACGCGGCGCGGGTGCTCGGCTACCCGATGGATCAGGTGAACGCTTTCTCCCGGCAGGTCGACTTCCACTCCGCCCCCGGCGCGGACGCCGTGATCCCGGCCGACGTGCTCGATCTGGGGAGCCAACTCAGCGGACTCCCACGCCACTTGGGCATCCACTCGGGCGGCATGGTGCTGACCGGACAGCCGATCGGCCAGATCTGCCCGACCGAGTGGGCCCGGATGCCGGGCCGTTCAGTGCTGCAGTGGGACAAGGAGTCGACGGCCGGTGCGGGCCTGGTCAAGATCGACCTGCTGGGGCTCGGCATGCTCTCCGCCCTGCACGACGCCTGCACCCTGGTGGCCGAGCACCACGGTCGCCGACTCGACCTCGACAGCATCCCGAAGGAGGACGAGAAGGTCTACCGGATGCTCTGCCGGGCCGACACCGTCGGGGTGTTCCAGGTCGAGTCGCGGGCCCAGATGTCCACCCTGCCGAGGCTGAAGCCGACCGAGTTCTACGACCTGGTGGTGGAGGTCGCCCTGATCCGGCCCGGTCCGATCCAGGGCGGTTCGGTCCACCCCTACCTGCGCCGCCGGGCCGGGCAGGAGAAGGCCGACTGCCCGCACCCGCTGATGAAACGGGCCCTGGACAAGACCCTCGGAGTCCCGCTGTTCCAGGAGCAGATGATGCAACTGGCCATCGACTGCGCGGGGTTCACCGGCGCCGAGGCCGACCGGCTGCGCCAGGCGATGGGCGCCAAGCGCTCGCACCAGCGGGTGGCCGAGCTGCGCCAGCGGCTGCTGGACGGGATGGCGGAACGCGGCATCCCGTCACAGATCGCCGAGGACATCTTCACCAAGATCGAGGCCTTCTCCAACTACGGCTTCCCGGAGAGCCATTCGATCAGCTTCGCCTACCTGGTGTATGCCAGCGCCTGGTTGAAGTACCACTACCCGGCGGCCTTCACCTGCGCACTGCTGGCGAACCAGCCGATGGGCTTCTACTCGCCGCTCAGCCTGATCACGGACGCCCGTCGGCACGGCGTGACGGTGCACCCGGTGGACGTCAACCTCAGCGCGGCGGGCCCGACCCTGGAGGGACCTCGGGACGACCCGGCGATCCGGCTCGGGCTGGCCACCGTGCGCGGTCTCGGCGAGGAGCAGGCGCAGGCGGTGGCCGCCGGGCAGCCGTACCGGGGGCTGGAGGACTTCGCGCACCGCACCGCCCTGTCGGCTCCGGTCCTGGAGGCGCTGGCCACCGCAGGGGCGTTCCGCTGCTTCGGGTTGACCAGGCGTCAGGCCCTGTGGTCGGCTGGCGCCCTGGCCCTCGGTGGCGACAAGGGCCTGCTGCCCGGCACCACTCCGGGGACGGTCGCGCCCGAACTCCCGGCGATGACACCCGTCGAGGAGACCATCGCCGACCTGTGGGCCACCGGATCCTCCGCCACCAGCCACCCGGTCGAGCACGTCCGCCCCGACCTGACCCATATCGGCGCCACCTGCGCGGTCGACCTGCCCGCGCTGGCCCACGGCAGCCCGGTCCTGGTCGGCGGACTGGTGACGCATCGTCAGCGACCGCCCACGGCGGGCGGGGTGCTCTTCCTCAGCCTGGAGGACGAGACCGGTCTGATCAACGTGGTCTGCAACCGCCCGGTCTGGGAGCCCCAGCGTCGCACCGCCCTCGACCGGGCCGGGCTGCTCATCCACGGCCATGTCGAACGCAACCAGGGCGCCACCAACGTGGTCGCCACCAGGATCCGGCCGCTGCGGGTGGCGATCTGATCCGGCACCGACGAGACGAAGGAGCATCGCGCGGCGCCACGTCCTCACCGGCACCGCCTTCCCGGGAGTCCGCGATGATGACGCCGGCGTGCGACAGGGCCGTGGCGCCGCTCCCGGTACCTGGCACGGCCTGGCAGGATGCCGCTATGAGCTACCTCGCGGTCGACTCCCGCTACACCTCGATGACCTACCGCCGCGCCGGGCGCAGCGGCGTGCAGCTGCCCGCCGTCTCGCTCGGGCTGTGGCACAACTTCGGCGACACCCAGCCGCTGGAGGTGCAGCGCGCCGTGCTGCGCCGTGCCTTCGACCGGGGCGTCAACCACTTCGACCTGGCCAACAACTACGGCCCGCCGTACGGCTCGGCGGAGCGGAACTTCGGCACCCTGTTCGCCCAGGACTTCCGCCCGTACCGCGACGAGCTGTTCATCGCCTCCAAGGCCGGGTTCGACATGTGGCCGGGCCCCTACGGGGACGGCGGCAGCCGCAAGTACCTGCTGGCCAGCCTGGACCAGTCGCTGGCCCGGATGGGCCTGGACTACGTGGACGTCTTCTACTCGCACCGCTACGACCCCGACACGCCCCTGGAGGAGACCATGGGCGCCCTCGCCTCAGCCGTCCAGCAGGGCAAGGCGCTCTACGCGGCGATCTCCAACTACCCGGCCGAGCAGCACCGGGAGGCGGTGGCGATCCTGCGCGAGCTGGGCGCTCCGGCGCTGCTCAACCAGTCCCGCTACTCGATCCTGGACCGCTGGGTCGAGGACGGCGTGCTGGACGCGGTGGGCGACACCCAGACCAGCCTGATCGCCTACTCCCCGCTCGCCCAGGGTCTGCTGACGGACCGCTATCTCAGTGGCGAGGTGCCGGCCGGCTCCCGGATGTCGGTCGGGCACTTCCTCAAGGAGGAGGCGCTGACCCCGGCCAAGCTGGAGCAGCTGCGGGCCCTGGACAAGCTCGCCCAGCAGCGCGGGCAGAGCCTGGCCCAGCTCGCGCTGAGCTGGGTGCTGCGTGACCCCCGGGTGGTCTCGGTGATCATCGGCGCCAGCAGCGTGGCCCAGCTCGACCAGAACCTCGACGCGTTGGCGGCCGGACCGCTGAGCGCCGAGGAACTGGCCGAGATCGACCGGCTGAGTAGCTGAACCACTGAACCGCTGAACCACTGAGTCGCAGTGCTGCCGAGTTCGGCTCCGCAGGGCCGGCAGCACGGCAGCACGGCAGCACTGCGGCACTGCGGCACTGCGGCACGACTGAACGTCAGAACTGGCTGATCGGCGTGTACTTGTAGCCGACCCGCCGCACGGTGACGATGCTGTCCCGGTGCCCGACCCCCAACTTGCGGCGCAGGCGGGCGACATGAACGTCCACCGTCCGGCCGTCGCCGACGTGGCCGTAGCCCCAGACGGCGGAGACCAGGTGGTCGCGGGTGTGCACGCGCTGCGGGTACTGGGTCAGGTGGGCGAGCAACTCGAACTCCAGGTAGGTGAGATCGAGCAGCTTGCCGTCGACGTGGGCGCTGCGCCGGTCCAGGTCGACGCTGAGCCCACGCGGGGCCGGACGGCCTCCGCGCTCCGGGGCGGCGAGCGCGATCGGAGCGGTGGGCGTCGCGTCGGCCATGGCAGGCGCCAGTTCAGCCGGTACCAGCACCAGGTAGCCCACCATCGCTGGGGCCGCCCCGCCCGGTGTGCCCAGCTGAGCCCCGTACTGCGCGAGCAGGGCCTGTGGCAGGGCGGAGTGCGGAAGCGAGGCGACCACGGTGGCACCCTGCGGCAGGACGCCGAGCAGTTCGGGAGTCACGCCCGGCTGCCCGGTCAGCTGGGCATGACCGATCGGCAGCAAGGTCGGCAGGATCGGTGCGGCTGGTGCAGCCGGCCCGGCCGCCGCCGGGTGCCGACGTTCGGCGGTGGTCGGCGCGGCAGTGACCGAGCGGACGGCGCGCAGGTGCGGGGTGGCGGCGGGAGCGGTCAGGGTGGCCGAGGAGGAGGAAGGCATGAGGCAGCTCTTTCGCACAGAACGATGGGTGGACGTCGTCTGCGCGTCGGACCGGACTCCGCAGCCCGTAGCTGACCGGAGGTCGTAGGACCTGGGGTCAGCGGTGGGCGAGCCGGGACGCGCGAGGCCAACCCGGACAGGTCTGGTCGAAGAGGTGCGGCTGCCGGGACGGCCAGAACGGCTCGAGGTCCTGACGGCCTCGGCTGCTGTCCACGGTGGCGTGCATGCCGCCAGTGAAGCAGATCCCCTGGGCACGGCGGTGCACCGGCTGTCGTGCGACAGATGAACGCTCCGCCGTCATGGTGCTGCCCTCCCCCGGGTGATCCCGCCGGACGCGTTGGATGCGGCGCGGCGTGCTGACCCAGAGGCTTCCATGCCGACCGGCTCCAGGGCAAGCACCGTTCCGATATTCGGACGCGATGCTGAGACGACGGCGCGGGCCACGGTGCGCGCGGCGGCCCGGGCGGCGGGCGTCCAGCAGCGCGCCCTCGAACGCACCGTCAACGGCGGTCGGCCGCATGGCGCACCAGCTGGATCAGCACCTCCTTGCCGTCCTCGCGCTGCCTGGCATCGCAGAGCACCACCGGCACACCGGAGTCGAGGTCGAGCGCGGCCCGGACGTCGTCCACCGCGAAGACCTGGGTGCCCTCGAAGCAGTTCACCGCGATCACGAACGGGATGCCGCGCTGCTCGAAGAAGTCCACCGACGGGAAGCAGTCGGCCAGTCGGCGGGTGTCGGCCAGCACCACCGCGCCGAGAGCGCCACGGGCCAGCTCGTCCCAGACGAACCAGAACCGGTCCTGGCCCGGGGTGCCGAAGAGGTAGAGGGCGAGGCCCGGGCGCAGGTC
The DNA here is from genome assembly GCF_029892155.1 of Kitasatospora sp. GAS204B. Taxonomy (GTDB): domain Bacteria; phylum Actinomycetota; class Actinomycetes; order Streptomycetales; family Streptomycetaceae; genus Kitasatospora. The sequence continues at coordinate 120,879 of NZ_JARZAG010000015.1, forward strand.
GAGCCGCCCGAAGTCCATCGCCACCGTGGTGGTGCGCTTGGCGACCACGGCGCTGGTGTCGTCCACCGGGCGGCCCAGTTCGCTCAGCCGCTCCTCGGTGCGCAGCGGGCGGATCTCGCTGACCGCGCCGACCAGGGTGGTCTTGCCGACCCCGAAGCCGCCGGCCACCAGGATCTTCAGCGCGACGGTCGGCGCACCGTCAGCAGTGCGCCAGGGAACGGAGCCTGATGATCCGTCAGAGGCTCTAGAGTGCTCGGAGGCCATTGATCACTTCGAGAAGCAGGCGCTCGTCCGGCAGTTCGGCGAGCGGAACGGGGCGGGTGACGCCGATCAGCCCGGCATCGTGCAGGTCCCCGAGCAGCACCCGGACGATGCTGACCGGCAGGTCGGTGTACGAGCCGAGCTCCGCCACCGAGAGCGTTCCCTGGGCACAGAGGTCCAGGATCGCGTGGTGTTCCGGGTCCAGCACCGGCTCGGGCTGGAGGGGCTCGCGTTCCGCACGGTCGGCCGGGTCGGCGAGCGAGATCATCGAGATCAGGTCGAAGAACTCCTCGCCGGCCGGTCTGGTCCGACCCCTGGTCATCGAGAAGAGCCGCACCACCGGGCCCGCCTCGTCGTCGAACCACTGCTCCTGGTCGGAGAGTTCGTCGAGGTCGGCGGCCTCGGCGGGGCCGGTCGGATCGCGATCCGGTGGCTGCCCGATCATCCGGCCGGATGCCGGGGCTCGGCGGCGAGGTGCTCCCCGACCCGCTTGACCAACAGGGCCATCTCGTAGGCGATCTGGCCGATGTCGGAGTCCGCGTCGCTCAGCACGGCCAGGCAACTGCCGTCACCGGCGGCGGTGATGAAGAGGAACGCCTCGTCCAGCTCGACCATGGTCTGCCGCACCCCGCCGACGTCGAAGTGTCGGCCGGCGCCCTTGGCCAGGCTGTGGAACCCGGCGGCGACGGCGGCCAGATGCTCGGCGTCCTCCCGGTCCAGTCCCTGCGACGCTCCGGTGGCCAAGCCGTCGCTGGAGAGGATGACGGCGTGCCGCAGCGACGCAACCCGCCCCACCAGGTCATCCAGAAGCCAGTTGAGGTCGCCGGACGGCTGGGTCATTGCGGTCATCGATCAGGTCCTTCCGCTGGTGCGGGTGGTGCTGGGCGTGGAGCAGCCGGCAGGGCCGGAGGTACGGGGGACGCCGCCAGCGCGCGGCGGGCGTCCGGGAGGGGTGGCCGCCGGTCGAACGGCGGCACTCCGACCGATCCGGGGGTGCCCGGCGACGGCACCGCGGGTGCGGCGGGCCGGGAGCCGGCGGGCGGGGGCGCTGCGGCCGAGGGCGTGGCCCGCCCCCGGCTGAAGCCGCGCTGGAAGGAGCTGAAGGTGGCCCGCGCCTCCTCGGGCGAACGCTCGCGCGCGGCCTGCGGGTCGCCCGCGCGGTCGGCCGACCGGTCCGCCTCGCGTGCGGCGGCCTCCTTCAACTGCGGTGCGAGATTGGCCTGCCGGACCCGGCGCGGCAGCAGTCCGCCGGCGGCCGGTTCGGACTGCTGTGGCAGCACGTCTGCTGACGCATCGTCAGCTCCGGGGAGGTCGGGCGCCGTGTCCTGGCGCCGGTGCCGCCCCGTGCCCCCGGACGCGGGCACCAGGACAGGCCCGCCGGACGCCCGGCGCCGCGGCAGTCCGCCAGGCGTCCGCGCGGGCTCGGCGCCGGCCGGCTGCGGCCCGGTGACCGCACGCTGCTGCACCCCGCGCTTGGGCTCGCCGGCACGCGACGTCACGCCGCCCGCCACGGCCACCAGATCGCGCTGCCTCGGCACGGCCGAGGCGCTCCCGGCACTACCGCCCGACAGGCCACCGGACCCGGCACCGGACCCGCCGCCCGCTGACACTCCATCGGAGGCGCCGCCCGCCGGAGCACCGCCGGACAGCAGCGCGCCGCCCGGCACCTCCGCCAGCAGCTCCCTGGGTATCAGCACCACGGCCGTGGTCCCACCGTAGGGCGAGGCCCGCAGGCTCACCCGGATCCCGTGCCGCCGGGCCAACCGGCTGACCACGAAGAGCCCGAGCCGGTCGGTGTCCGTCAGGTCGAAGGCCTGCTCGACCTCCAGGCGCTGGTTGATCTCCACCAGCGCGGGCTCGCTCAGCCCGAGTCCGCGGTCGTCTATCTCCAGCGCGAAGCCGTGCGCCACCACCTCGCCCTGCACCGTCACCTGGGTCTGCGGCGGCGAGAACACCGCGGCGTTCTCGACCAGTTCGGCGATCAGGTGGGTGACGTCGGCGACCGCGCTGCCGAGCAGCCCGGTGCTGGGGAACGGCCGCACGATGACCCGCGCGTAGTCCTCCACCTCGCCGACCGCCGCGCGCACCACGTCGACCATCCGCACCGGCTTGCGCCAGGCCCGCCCGGGCGAGCCGCCGGAGAGGATGATCAGACCCTCGGCGTGCCGCCGCATGCGGGTGGTCAGGTGGTCGAGCTTGAACAGGTCCTCCAGCTCCGCCGGATCCTCGGTGCGCCGCTCCATGGTGTCGAGGAGGGTCAGCTGACGGTGCAGCAGCACCTGGCTGCGCCGGGCCAGGTTGACGAAGACGGCCGAGACGCCGCGCCGCAGTTCGGCCTGTTCCACCGCGGCCCGCACCGCGGTGCGCTGCACCTGGTTGAAGGCCCGGCCGACCTGCCCGATCTCCGCGTCGCCGAACTGCAGGTCGGGTGCCTCGGCGGCGATGTCCACCGGTTGTCCGTCGCGCAGTCGCAGCATCACCGAAGGCAGCCGGACAGCGGCCAGTTCGTGTGCGGCGTTGCGCAGTCCGATCAGCTCCCGGGCCAGCCCGCGGCCGATCCGCAGCGAGACCACCACCGAGAGCGCGATCGCCAGCAGGCCGACCACACCGGCGATCGCACCGCGCCAGAGCAGGCCCATCGCATAGGCGGTGGCGCGGGTGCCGAGCGAGTCGGCCAGCTTGCTGTTCTCCTGGGCGAGGTCGTCGAGGATGTGGTCGGCGGTCGTCCGCCAGGCCGGCTCGCTGATGCTGGCCACCGCGTCGGCAGGTTCGCTGGCGCTCTGGAACTCGCGGTCGGCCAGGTCCAGCGCCCGCCAGTCGTCGCCGCCCTGCAGCGCCAGGTAGTCGCCCTGGTCGGGCTGGTCCAACTCGCCGATGTAGACCTGGAAGAGCGCCTGCTGGTCGTGCATCGGGTCGAGCACGGCCTGCTCCTGCAGCAGGATCGGGTTCTGGGTGCCGAGCAGGCCCTCCATCGCCGCGTCCTGCTGCGAGAGGTACTCCCTGGCCCGGGTCAGCTCGATCAGGATCGTTCCCTGGCGCGGCAGTTGGCCGTTCTGCTGGCTGACGAACGCGGCCCGGAAGTCGAACGCGGGCTGGATCAGTCCGCTGTACTGGGTGATCGCGAAGCCCCAGCTGATCGACTGCTGCCCGACCTGGCCGCGCAGCAGGGTCAGCTGGCTCGCAGCGTTCAGCAGGTCCTGCAGCCGGGCCCGTTCGCTGCCGTTCAGCCGGCCGGAGCCGGCGCCGGTCGCCTTCTGCCGCAGCGCCGCCAGGTCCTGGTCGGTGGCCTTCTGCGCGTTCAGGTAGTCGCTCTGCACGTCCGAGGCCTGCGGTCGGGCCAGCAGCACCACCGCGGTGCGACGCTCGCCCTGCAGATCGCGGACCACCTGGTCGACCGGGGCGCCGAAGGCCTTGTAGGTCGAGGCCACGTTCAGCTGGTTCCAGAAGTCGCTGGTGGTGACCAGGGTGGCATAGGCCCAGAGGCTCACAAGCGCCACGATGGGCACGAGGAGCAGCGCGATGATCTTCGCGCGGATCGAGCTGCTGCGCAGACGCATGGAGTCCTCGGTCGGGTGTGCCCGGGTGGGAGTCTGCGCGAGCTTACTACTCGATCCTGACTGGTTCGACGGGTCTTGGAGATCGATCCTGATCTGTTGTTCACGGGTTTCTGATCCGTTGTTGGCAGACGCATGATCCAGCATTGGCAGGCACATGTCGGCTGGCACGGGTGACCGCTGATGATGTCTCTCCCAGCGCGCTCCCATCGCGCTCCCACTCTGCTCCCGCCGCGCTCCCACGGTGCTCCCAGGCAGTTCTCTCCTGACTTTCAGACAGCCGGCAGCCCGACCAGCGGACGCGTGCGAACCCATCCGACCCGGCCCGGCTCTGGGCAGCGCCGCGACGATCCGCTACGGTCGCTACCGAGCCCCTGGAGATCACCGCCGGTCTCCGCACGGGCCACGGAGCGTGGTCGGCAGCGGGGCCGGAGAGGGCCGGTTGGATGCTGCGCGAGCTGAGCACCCCACCGCTGGCACAGCCCGCGGCCGGCGGGCTCGCCGACTCGGTCTACGAGACGGCCGAACTCACCCCCGCACTCGTGCAGTTGTCCCGTTGGGCGGGCGGCTCCGAGCGCTGGGTGCCGGTCACCGCGGCCGCCTTCCGGGACCAGGTGCTGGGCTTGGCCAAGGGTCTGCTGGCCCGCGGCGTGCGGTTCGGCGACCGGGTCGCGCTGATGTCCAGGACCCGTTACGAGTGGACGCTCTTCGACTACGCGCTCTGGTCGATCGGCGCGATCCCGGTACCGGTCTACCCGACCGCCGCCCCCGAGCAGGTGCGCTGGATCCTGGCCGAGACGGACGCGGTGGCCTGCGTGGTGGAGAACGAGGACCACGCGATGACCGTCGGAGCGGTCTGCGACGCGCTGCCCCAACTGACCGGGATCTGGCAGCTCGACCAGGGCTGCGTGCGCACGCTGACCGCCGAGGGCGCCGCGGTGCCGGAGAGCCTGGTGCACCGTCAGCGCGCCGCGGTCACCGCCGAGTCGATCGCCACCGTGATCTACACCTCCGGCACCACCGGACGCCCCAAGGGCTGCCTGATCAGCCACGCCAACTTCACCGCCGAGGCGGACAACCTGCTGGCGTGCTGGGGGCCGGTCTTCAGCGACCGGGCCGATGAGCAGGCGGCCACCCTGCTCTTCCTGCCGCTGGCCCATGTCTACGCCCGGGTGGTGCAGGTGGCCGCGCTGCGCGGCGGGATCCGGCTCGGGCACCAGTCCGAACTCGGCGCCGAGGTGCTGCTGCCCGCGCTGGCCTCGTACCAGCCGACCTTCCTGCTCACCGTCCCCTATGTCTTCGAGAAGCTCTACGACTCCGCGCGGCGCAAGGCCGAGAGCGAAGGACGCGGCGAGCTGTTCGGCCAGGCGGAGGAGACCGCGCTGCGCTGGGCCCGGGCCGCCGAGCGGAAGGGCCTGGGCCACGGGGGCGGCCCGGGGCCCGCGTTGCGGATGCGCCACCTCGCCTTCGACCGGCTGGTCTACCAGAAGATCCGGGGCGCGCTGGGCGGGCGGGTGCGCAGCGTGATGTGCGGCGGCTCGACGCTCCGCCGCGAGCTGGGCCTCTTCTTCGCGGGCGCCGGGATGACCGTGTACGAGGGCTACGGGCTGACCGAGACCACCGCGGCGATCACCGCCAACCCGCCCGGCTGCCCCAAGTTCGGCACGGTCGGCAAGCCGATCCCGGGCGCGCAGGTGGCGATCGCGGACGACGGCGAGGTCTGGGTGCGCGGCGGCGGCGTCTTCGGCGGCTACCTCAACCATCCGCTCTGCACCGCCGATGCGCTGCGCGAGGGCTGGCTGGCCACCGGCGACCTGGGTTCGCTGGACGACGACGGCTATCTGACCATCACCGGGCGCAAGAAGGACGTGATCGTCACCAGCAGCGGCAAGAACCTGGCGCCGGCGGCGTTGGAGGACCGGGTCCAGGCGCATCCGCTGGTGGCGCACTGCGTGGTGGTGGGTGACAACCGCCCGTACGTGGCGGCGCTGATCACCCTGGACCCGCGGGCGCTGGAGCACTGGCACCTGTCGCACCGGCGGGCACCGGCCGACGAGTTGACGGCGCTGGCCGACCCGGAGCTGCACGCGGAGATCCAGCGCGCGGTGGCGGGCGCCAACACCGCCGTCTCACGGGCCGAGTCGATCCGCGCGTTCCGGCTGCTGCCGGGCGGCTTCACCGTCGAGCAGGGGCTGCTGACGCCCTCGCTCAAGCTGCGCCTGCAGGTGATCGCCGAGTGGTACGCGGCCGACATCGAGGCGCTCTACACCCCCTGACGGGACGCCACCGGAGCTCGCGCGGCGCCGCCGCCCCAAGTCCGTCCTCGCCTCAAGTCCGTCTTAAGTCAGGGCCGAACCCTTGACCTCCCAGTTGGTCTAGTCCACTTTATTGGCAGGTCCGTACGACACCCCGCCCCCGCGCTCCCCCACACCGTGCGCGGGCCGGGTCCCCCACTGCCATTTCCTGGAGAGGTTCCGATGGAACGCGCCCAGCTACCCGCCGCTCCCGCCACCCCGACCGCCCCCTCGACCGACACAGCAGGGCGGCACCGCAGACGCCGCACCACCGCCGTCACCACCGGTCTGGCCACCCTGGGCCTGCTGGCGGGCACGCTCGCCGCGCTGGCCGGCGGCGGCTCCGCGCTCGCCTCCTCCGTCGCCCCGACCGCTGCCGGCGGCGCGCTGACCAGCAACTGGTACGCCTCCGCGCCGTATCTGATGCCGGAGGACAACAGCGCGCCGGACGCCGGCGCGGTGATGGACGCCAGCGGCCAGAAGGCCTTCCAGCTGGCCTTCATGCTCGACTCCGGCGGCTGCAACCCCGCCTGGGGCGGCACCTCCTCGATCGACACCGACACCACGATCCCGGCCGTGATCCAGCAGATCCGGGCCAAGGGCGGCGACGTCTCGGTCTCCTTCGGCGGCTACGGCGGCAACAAGCTCGGCCAGGGCTGCGGCACGCCGGAGGCCACCGCCGCCGCCGAGCAGAAGGTGATCACCAAGTACGGGCTGCACGCGATCGACTTCGACCTCGAGGAGCCGGAGTACGAGAACAGCGCGGCGATCCACAACGAGATCGGCGCGGCGAAGATCCTGCAGGCGAACAACCCCGGGATCTACATCTCGATCACCACGGCCGGCACCACCGCCGGCACCGGCTGGTTCGGCACCCAGATGCTGAACGAAGCCAAGTCGCAGGGCTTCACGCCGAACAACTACTCGATCATGCCGTTCGACGGCGGGTTCAACGGCGGCGCCGCCCAGGTCGCCGCACTGACCTCGTTCAACAGCATCCTGCAGACCACCTTCGGCTGGAGCGCGGCGACCGCCTACGCCCACGAAGGCGTCTCGATGATGAACGGGCGCACCGACGCGGCCGAGTACTTCAGCCAGGCGGACTTCCAGACCGTGTTGAACTTCGCGACCGCCAACGGGCTGGCCCGCTACACCTTCTGGTCGGTCAACCGGGACCGGCAGTGCACGCCGGTGGTCGACCCCGGGCTGTCCGGCTCCTGCTCCGGTGTGGTGCAGAACCCCTGGGACTTCACCAAGTACACCGTGCAGTTCGCCGGGGCCACCCCGCCCACCACGCCGCCGACCAGCGCGCCGCCCACCAGCGCGAGCCCGGGGATCTGCACCCTGCCGGCCTGGAGCGCGAGCAGCACGTACACCAACGGCGACAAGGTCTCGTACAACGGGCACGACTACCACGCCAAGTGGTGGACGCAGAACGAGGTCCCGACCGCCAGCGGGCAGTACGGGGTCTGGGCCGACGACGGTCCGTGCTGACGAGGGTCTGACCTCGGCTCATGAACGGCGACCGCCCGGGCGAGAGAGCACCCGGGCGGTCGCCGTTCTCATGGTTGCGCCGTTCTCATGGTTGCGCTGTTCTCACGGTTGCGCCGGTCCGAGGGCTGTCGGAGGGCTGCCGGTCAGGCGGCGTTCTCGAAGACCGGCAGGTAGCCGAGCGACTGGCCGTCGGCGGTGGGGTGGTAGCTCTCGTCGATGGGCAGCGTGGTGCTGTGCAGCCACTCGTCGTTGCTGCAGATCTCGTGGCCGCTGAAGGCGCTGCGGACGTCCGCGAAGGTGAAGCCGGCGTTGGCCGCCGCCTTGTTGATCACCGTGTCGAGGGTGTCGGCGGCACCGTTGATCGCGGTGCGCGAGGTGTCGCTGATGCCGAACCAGCAGCTCCCGGGGACCTCGTAGAGGTGCGGGTAGCCGAGCACCACGACGTGGGCGTTCGGCGCCTTGGCTCTGATCGCCGAGTACACCTGGCCGAGCTGGCCGGGCAGGGTGTTGTCGGCGTAGGACTCGTCGGTGGCGACCGAGCTCAGGCAGGCGCTGGTGCCTTGGAGCACGCAGGTCTCCATGGTGCTGGCGAATCCGGCGTCGTTGCCGCCGATGGTGATGCTGATCAGCGTGGTGCTGGAGTTCACCGCCGAGAGCTGGCTGTTCAGCACGTCACCGGTCTTCGCGCCGGAGCAGGCGACGAAGCTGAAACTGGCCGGGCTGTTGGCCGAGCTCCACAGCTCGGGGAAGGCGTTGTAGCTGCGGCTGCAGTTGCCGCTGGAGCTGTCGTAGTTTCCGGCGCCTACGCCGGCCGCGTAGGAATCACCGAGGGCGACGTAGTTGACCGACGCCGCGTTGGCGGGTGAGGCGAGAAAGAGGGTGGCCACGGCGAGCAGCAGAGCCATGACGCCGCCGGAGACAGCACGGATGGGACGCATTGCACCTCCATCGAAGCGGGAGCGTGACGCGGGTTACTCCGTGGTACCAGTGACGCCGAGTCTCGGGAAGTGCCCATGCCAAATATGTTGACGGGAATTCTCGTTCAGGGAGCTGAAGTTGGCCGCGATGTCGGTTCTGCGTCGAATTTCCGGAGCGAGGCTTGAGGCGGGCTCGAAATACGCCGGAAATACGCCGGCCGCCCGCCGCCCGTGTGCCGATCGTGTGGACGAGCCAGGAACCTTTACGCGCAGACCACTTCGAGTTCAAATCCTTGACGGTCCACCAGGTGCACGGTCTCGCCGGTGTCCACCCGCAGCGTCCAGCCGGCGGCGAGCGCGGCGCCCACGGCCGAGCGTGAGCCGTGCACCGCCAGATGGTTGAGCCCGGCGCGCAAGCGGTCGTGCCCGCCGGGGCGCAGCGCCGGTGACTGCTCCAGCACCAGGTAGGAGTCACCCAGTCGCCAACTGCGGCCGGCCTCCCAGCTCTGGAACGGCGCACAGCCGAGCGCGAGCATCACTGGTGCCCACTGCCCCTCGGCCGCCGCCAGGTCGTCGACCCAGAGTTCGACGTGATGGATGAGACCGCCGTTCGGCCCAGGCATGTGAACGTCCCCCCTCGAATGGCCATCAGATGGTCACCGACCCTAACCGACCGTGCGTGGCGACTCACCGGAAAACCGCACACCTCGCCGCACCTGTCGCCGGACCGATCGGCGCACCACGGCCACCACACGCACACCCCACGCACACCACGGCGCCCTGGCGTCGGCTGGTGGCGACGCGTCAGCCGGCTGCGGGAAAGACCTCACACCCCGTCACCGGCAGCTCCTCGATCACCTCGTTGGCGGACTCCGGCACGCCGAGCCGGCTCACCGCCACCTGCACCGCGGCGCGCGCCTGCCGCAACCCCGGGGCGCCCCAGCCGAGCAGTTCGACGGCCAGACCCGGGGCCACCAGCAGCCGCCGGTAGTGCCGCCCGGACGCCGGATCCGGCAGGCTCGGGCCCACCTCGCGCAGCGCGGCGGCCATCCGGACCCGGGCGCACTCATGGCCGCCGTTCGCCGAGCCGACCCGGTCGTACAGGTAGCCCAGGTAGTGCGCGGGACCGATCACCGCCTGCGCCTCCTCGGCCGCCTCCCGGGCCAGCGCCGCCCCCGGGTCGCCGGCATCCTCCGCCTCCAGCGAACCGCCGGGCAGGCTGACGATGCCGTCCTTGGGGTTGACCAGGGTCAACACCCGCCCGTCGGGCGCGAAGAGCCAGCCCCAGGACTGCTTGACCGGCAGCCACTCCGGCACCGCCTCACCCGGGCGCCATGGCCAGCCGGCGGCGGGGCGACGCCGGATGAGACCCAGCAGCTCGGCGATCTCCGCGCTGTACTCGATCCGCTGCATAGCTCCCCCTCCGGTGTCGGGCCCGTCGGGCCGGCTGGTCAGCTGCGGTGGTCGGCACTCCGGCGCGGGATCGGGGTTCGCGCGGGGTCCGACCTGTTGATCTTCCCCGAACAGGAGGGCGATGAACAGTCCTCACACCCGCTCGGGGCACGCCGGCGCGCCACCGGGAGCCGCTGCTCAGCTCACGCCCACGGCTCATTCCCGCTCCACGAAGCGCCCGGCAGCGGGAACCCGGGCCGCACCCGGATCGGCCCGCCCGCCGCCGGCCCCGCCGCCCGGTTCGGCAGCCGGGCCAGCGCCACCCGCACCCCGCCCGCGTCCAGCGGCAGCAGCCGCCCGGCGTCGAGCGCCCACCCGCGCACCGTCGGCCCCCGGGCCGGCGGGCGCTCGCTGCGGGCCAGCAGCTCGCCGCCGCCGCGCGCCGCCAGCCCGGCCGCCAGCGCGGTCTGGAAAGCCGCCACCAGCCGCGGCCCGGCCGCCCAGCACCCGCGCTCGACGCACGCCGCCAGCACCGCCGTCTCCCCCTCGCCCGGCACCAGGCTGAGCCGGTGGCACCCCTCCCCCAGCCCGGCGGCCAGCGCCCGGAGCAGCACACCGGCCCGTTCCAGGATCCGCGCCACCGACCCGGCCGCCCCGCCCAGCGCCTGCCGCAGCCGCTCCCGGGCCAGCGAGATCCGCACCCGGGCCAGGTGGTCCTCGACCAGCTCGGGCAGCAGCTCGGCCAGCGGCTCGCCGCGGTACACGAACGGCTCGCCGGCCAGCTCCGGATCGCCCGCGTACGCGACCCGGGCCGACGCCTCGCCCGGCACCAGGCCGCGCACCGCGCAGAAGTCCGCGTAGTCCGTCGGCTCCAGCACCCGCAGGTGCACCTCGACGCCCTCCGCCGTCATCGCCCGCAGCCGGCGCTCGGTCCGCCGCAGGTAGCGGCCGAACTCCCCACCGCGGAAACCCTCGCCGCCGAACTCCCCACCGGCGAACAGGCCGAGCCCGCGGAGCGCCCGGTAGTCCACCGGGTCGGCCACCACGGCGACGGCCACCGGCTGCGCGGCCCCGCCGCCGTGCCCGAACGGCCCCGGCAGGCCGAACAGCACACCCACCGCCGGCTCGCGAGGCACCGCCCGCACCGTCCTCGTCATGATCATCACGCCCTTCCGGGAGCCGCCCAGGTGATCCGGTCGATCGCCGTCGAACATACAGAGCGCCACTGACAGTCGACGCTCGGTCATCACTCCGGCTCGCCTGGGGCCCCTGGGGCGGTCGACCATCCGTGAGTTGGCCATCAGTGTCAGGGCTCCCCGCTAGGGTCGGGGCCATGCGACTGCTGCATACCTCCGACTGGCATCTGGGCCGCTCCTTCCACCGGGAGAGCCTGCACGACGCCCAACGCGCCTTCCTCGACCACTTGGTGGCCGTGGTCGAGGCGCACGACGTCGATGCCGTGCTGGTCGCCGGCGACGTCTACGACCGGGCGCTGCCGGGCCTGGAGGCGGTCGCGCTCTTCGACGAGGCGCTGCACCGGCTCGCCGACCTCGCCGTGCCGACGGTCTTCATCAGCGGCAACCACGACTCGGCCCGGCGCCTGGGTGTCGGCGCCGGGCTGATCGAGCGGGCCGGCATCCACCTGCGGACCGATCCCGACTCCTGCGCCACCCCGGTGCTGCTCGCCGACCGGCACGGCGAGGTCGCCGTCTACGGCCTGCCGTATCTGGAGCCGCTGCTGGTGCGCGAGCGGTTCGGCCTGCCGCGCGGCGGGCACGCGGCCGTGCTCGAAGCGGCGATGGACCAGGTCAGGGCTGATCTGGCGGTCCGCCCCACGGGCACCAGGGCGGTGGTGCTGGCGCACGCCTTCGTCACCGGCGGCGCGCCCAGCGACAGCGAGCGGGACATCGCGGTGGGCGGCGTGGCGAGCGTGCCCGCGAGCGTCTTCGACGGCGTGCACTACGCGGCGCTCGGCCACCTGCACGGCGCGCAGACCCTGGCCCCGCACCTGCGCTACAGCGGCTCCCCGCTCGCCTACTCCTTCTCCGAGGCCCGCCAGCGCAAGACCATGTGGCTGATCGACCTGGCCGCCGACGGCTCGGTGGCCGCCGAGCGGATCGACTGCCCGGTGCCGCGCCCGCTGGCCTGCCTGCGCGGCCCGCTGGAGCAGCTGCTCGGCGACCCCGAGCTGGCCGAGCACGAGCAGTCCTGGGTCCAGGTCACGCTGACCGACCCGGCCCGCCCGAGCGAGCCGATGGAGCGGCTGCGTCGCCGGTTCCCGCACACCCTGCAGCTGCTCTTCGAACCCGAGCGGGCACCCGACCAGAGCCCGGCCTCCTACGCCTCGCGGGTGCGCGGGCGCGCCGAACTGGAGGTGGCCGAGAGCTTCGTGCGCCATGTCCGCCCGGGCGTCGAGCTGGCACCGCGCGAGCGCGACTGGCTGCGCGACGGGTTCGAGCGGGTCCGCACCGACCAGGAGCAGCGGGCGGAGCTGCCCCGATGAGACTGCACCGGCTCTCCCTCACCGCCTTCGGCCCGTTCGCCGGCCGCCAGGAGGTGGATTTCGACGCGCTCGCGGCCGGCGGTCTCTTCCTGCTGCGGGGCGCCACCGGCGCGGGCAAGAGCAGCGTGCTCGACGCGGTCTGCTACGCCCTCTACGGCGAGTTGCCCGGCACCCGCCGGGCGAACCGGGTGCGCAGCGACCACGCCGACCCGCAATGCCTGACCGAGGTCACCCTGGAGCTGACGCTGGGCGGCCGCCGCCTGGAGATCACCCGGCTGCCCGAGCAGCCGCGCCCGAAGAAGCGCGGCAGCGGCTGGACGATCGAGAAGGCGCAGACCCTGCTGCGCGAGTGGGCTGCGGACGGCGACCGGGGCGAGCCGGGCTGGCGGGCGGCCAGCAAGTCGCACCAGGAGACCGGCGAGGAGATCCTGCGGCTGATCGGGATGAGTCGGGAGCAGTTCTGCCAGGTGGTGCTGCTGCCGCAGGGCGATTTCGCCCGCTTCCTGAAGGCCGACGCGACCCAGCGCGCCGAGCTGCTCGGCAAGCTCTTCGACACCGAGCGCTACCGCCGGCTGGAGGCCTGGCTCGGCGAGCGGCGCCGTGACCACGAGACGGCGGTCCAGGCCGACCGGCGCCGGCTGCGCGAGCTGGTCAGCCGGATCGAGCAGGCGGCGGGTCCGGCGGCCCGCCCCGCCGCGGCGTTCCTGCCCGCCGAAGGCGAGGTGGGCACCGACGACGGCGCGCTCACCCAGGCGGCGCTCGGCTGGGCCGCCCTGCTGCGCACCGACGCCACCGAGTGGGCCCAGGTCAGCGCCTCGGCACTGACCTGGGCCGAGGCGCGCCAGCTGGCCGCCGAGCGCGAGTTGACGGTCCAACAGGAGCTGGCCGGCCGTCAGCAGCGTCACGCCGAGGCGCTGCGCCAGGCCACCGAGCTGGCCGCGACCCGGGAGCAGGAGGAGTCCGAGCAGCGCCGGCTGACGCTGGCCCAGGCCGCACTCGCGGTCGAGTCCGCACTGCGGGGGCGCCGCGCGGCGGCCATCGCCGACGAGGGGGCCCGGGCGGGCGAGGAGCGGAGCCGGCAGCGGCTCGCGGCGCTCTGGGATCCGGCGCAGGCCGTCGCCGCCCCCGTCGAGTTGCTGGCCAAGGTCGAGGGTGAGGTACGGGCCGCGATCGGCCGGCTGGAGTCCGCGGCCGCCGACGAGCGGCGCGGCACCGCGCTGGCGGCGGACCAGCGGCGCGAGGCCGCCGAGCTGCGCCAGGCCGAGGAACTGGCCCAGGAGGCCGAGCGCTGGCTGGCCGAGCAGCAACTGGCCGCCGAGAGCCGGGCGCTGCGCGAGGAGACGGCGCGCGCCGCCGCCGCCCGGGCCGAGCAGCTGAGCGGCCGGCGCGAGGAGGCCGAGCACTGCCTGGCCGCCGCCCACCGGCGCGACGAGCTGCGGGCGGCCGGCGAGCGCGCCGAGCGCTCCCTGCTGAGCCTGCAGCGGGTCGCGCTCACCGCCCGCGAACACACCCTGGACCTGCGGCAACGCCGGCTGGACGGGATGGCCGCCGAGCTGGCCGACCGGCTGCGCGCGGGCGAGGCCTGCCCGGTCTGCGGCGCGAGCGAGCACCCGGCGCCGGCCGCCCCCACCGCCGCACCGGTCCGCGCGGCCGACGAGCGGGCCGCGGTCGAGGCCCAGCAGCGCGCCGAGCACGAGGCCGCGGCGGCCGAGGAGGAGCTGACCGGGCTCCGGGTCGCGGCGGCCGCGGCCGAGGCGACCGCCGGCGAGGAGCTGGTCGCCGCGATCGGCGCACGCCTGGACGAGCTGACCCTCGCGCACCGCGCCGCGCTGCGCGGCGCCGAGGAGCTGACCGCGCTGCTGCAGGAGCGCGAGCGGCTGGAGCGCCAGCAGCAGCACTACAGCACCCAACTGCACGAGAACCGCGAGCGGGTGGCCGCCCGGACCGCCCGGCTGGAGAGGCTGGCCACCGAACGGACCGAGCTGGCCGAGCGGGTCGCCGAGGCGCGCGGCGACGCCCCGTCGGTGGCGGCCCGCGCCGAGCGGCTGGGCCGGCTCGCGGACGCCCTCGCCGGCACCGCCCAGGCAGCCAGGGCCGCCGAGCAGGCGGCGGCCCAGCTGCGCGAGGCCGAGCGGGAGTTGGCGCTGACCGCGCGCAACGCCGGCTTCGCGAGCCCGGATCAGGCAGCGGCGGCCGGGCTGCCCGCCGAACAGCTGGCGGCACTGCGCCACCGGCTGGCCGAGCGCGCCGCCCATCGCCGCGCCGTCCAGGACGAGTTGGCCCGCCCCGAGGCAGCGGCCGCCGCCGCGTTGCCGCCGGCCGACCCGCCGGGTGCGCAGCAGGCGCTGCGCCAGGCCGTCGCCGCGCTGCGCGGTGCGGCCGCCACCGAGCACGAGGCCCGTGAACGGCGCACCGCCCTGGCTGGGCTCGGGCAGCAGCTCGGCGGGCTGGCCACCGAGTTGGGCCCACGGCTGGCGACCTTCGGCGAGATCAGCCGGCTGGCCCAACTGGCCGGCGGTACCAGCGGCGACAACCGCCTGAAGATGCGCCTGGAGTCCTACGTGCTGGCCGCCCGGCTGGAGCAGGTCGCGGCCGCGGCCAGTGCCCGCCTGGTCCGGATGTCCGGCGGCCGCTACACCCTGGTGCACAGCGACGAGCGGGGCCCGGGCAGCCGCCGCTCGGGCCTGTCCCTGCTGGTGGTCGACGCCTGGACCGGCACGGAACGGGACACCGCCACGCTCTCCGGCGGCGAGAGCTTCTTCGCCTCCCTGGCCCTGGCCCTGGGCCTGGCCGACGTGGTGACGGACGAGGCGGGGGGCATGCCGCTGGACACCCTCTGCATCGACGAGGGCTTCGGCACCCTGGACGAGCAGGCCCTGGAGGAGGTGATGGACGTGCTGGACGGGCTGCGCGAGCGTGACCGCGCGGTCGGGATCGTCAGCCACGTCGCCGACCTGCGCCAGCGGATCCCGACCCAGCTGCTGGTCCGCAAGTCCCGCCACGGCTCGACCCTGCAGCTCACCGGGCCGGACGCGGCCTGACGCGACTCCCCGACCGGCCGGAGGTGCCCGCCTCGGACGGCGCGGATGACGCGAACGCCTCGGACGGCGCGGACGGCGCCCGCCGACTGCTGCTCGCCGTCAGCCCGAGCAGGCCCCGCGCTGCGCCTGCTGCCAGGCGCAGCGGGCGCACAGGGTGCTGCCCGGCGTACCCGCCGGGAACTCGGTGGGCTCGCCGCACAGGACGCAGTCCGCGCGGGGGCCGGCGGCCGGGTCGGCGGCGGCGAGGGCGATCAGGGTGGCGTCGGCCGCAGCCGGGGCAGCGCAGTAGGAGGTGTCGGTGCTCTCGCCGGCGTCGGTCATGCCACCCATCATCCCAGGAACGAGAGCCGCACCGTCCGGCGCGGGTTGTCGCGGTTGGTGTCGATCAGCACCACCGACTGCCAGATGCCGAGGGCCATCCGGCCGTCGATCACCGGCAACGTGGCGTGCGGGGCGACCAGGCCGGGCAGCACGTGGTCGCGACCGTGGCCGGGACTGCCGTGGCGGTGGCGCCAGCGGTCGTCGGCGGGCAACAGGTCGCGCAGCACGGCGAGCAGGTCGTCATCGCTGCCGGCGCCGGTCTCCAGCACCGCCACGCCGGCGGTGGCATGCGGGACGAACACGTTGAGCAGGCCGTCCCGGCCGGGCGCGACCTCAGCCAGGAAGTCCGCGCAGCGGTCGGTGATGTCCAGGGCGACCTCGCGGTCGCCGGTGGTGATCTCGAAGGTCCGGGTCTGGAAGGTGTCGGCCATGGCGCCATCCTCCGTCGCGGGCCGGGCCGGCGACAAGCGTGGTCGCCGACGGCGGGACAGGGATTCAACTCCCGTCGACGGCGCCCGGCGACCTGGCACCGGCCGGGTGACCTACCCCCGGCTGCCGAAGAGACTGCGCTTGAGTCGCCGCAGCGGGGCCAGCAGCAGCACCCGAGTGGTGCGGCGCGGCGCGGCATGCGGGCTCACGCCACGAGGCGTCAGCTCTCTTATCAGGCCGAGCGCCTCCGCGGTGTCGACCACGGGGACGGCAGGCGCGCCGAGTACGGACAGGTGGCGCTCGATGCGCCGCCCGGTCGTGCCCACGCCGCACTGAATGGCCGGCACGCGGGGCCTGTTCCGCACTTGCATCTGTTCCATGATTTTCCCACCCCTACGAGGCGCCAGGGCCGTGAGGCGAAGACTATCCGTGAGAGACGGTCCTCACGCAACCGTCCTGGTGTTCAGTCACCGTATCGCGTGATGACAACTCACGTGGCATCAGGGACCCCTGGCTCGGTCACGACTGAGCATCGATAAGCGTCCGCGATCCGGGCAAACCACCCGATCCCGGTCGGCATTCGCCACGTCCACGTCACTTCCGCAGCGCCGACGAGGTTTCTGACGGGCCGTCGAACCCGTGCCCTGACGTGACGTCAGACCGACAGACCGTCAGATCGGCCGGACCGGCCGGACCGGCCGGACCAGCGAGCCTTCGGAACCGCCCACCCGAGCCCACCCGAGCCCACCCGAGCCGCGCCGGGACGCGCCGGGACGCGCCGGGCCGCACCCTGCCGCCCGGCGCGTCTCCAGGCCGGTCAGCTTTCGGAAACTGAATGCTCACGGGGGATTGACGCGCCCGTTATGTCCAAGCAGTATCTGTTCTGAGCCAGCACGAGTGGGCGGGATCACAGTATTCTCACTCAAGGTTTCGACTGGTGAACATAGAGCTTCCACCACTTTCCTGGGTCCACTGTCCGGCCGCCCCGATGTCGCGGCGGCCCGGCTTCAGGCGGTGGAGGATCGGCGGCCGGCCGCTGAGGGTCGGCCAGGCCGCCAACGGCCGCCGGTGTCGCCGCTTTCGGCGCGGCACCGGCGCCCGTCGTGTCCGGCGTCGTGCCGTGACATGCCGGAAGCATTTCACCGCCGTGCCGGCGCGTTCCACGGCCTCGATAGAGTGACGGACGTGCCTCCCCTCCTCAGCATCGTCGTCCCCGTCCATGGCGTGGAGCAGTTCCTGCCGCGCTGCCTGGACTCGATCCTGGCCGGCCAGCGGAGCGAGGACTTCGAGGTGATCGCGGTCGACGACCGCTCCCCCGACGGCTGCGGCGCGATCCTGGACGACTACGCCGCCCGCGACCCGCGCCTGCGGGTGCTGCATCTCACCGAGAACCAGGGCCTGGGCGGCGCCCGGATCGCCGCGCTGCCCGAGGCGCGCGGCAGCTACCTCTGGTGCGTGGACAGCGACGACTGGCTTCCCGAGGGTGCTCTGGACGCCGTCCTCACCGAACTGCGCGCCGAGCGACCCGGCGAGCTGGACGTCCTGCTGACCGGCTTCAGCCACGTCTACCCGGACGACAGCACCGAGCCCAACCCCTGGCGCCACCTGCTGGCCGGCTCGCCGCTGGAGCGCCCCGAGGGCGCCACCCTGCGCGAGCACCCGGCGCTGCTGCGCACGGTGCTCTCGGTCTGGAACAAGATCTTCTACCGCGAGTACCTGGACGGCCTGGACGTCTCCTTCGGCCGCGGCTTCTACGAGGACATCTCGGTCACCTACCCGGCCCTGCTGGCCGCCCGCCGCCTGCGCTACCTCGACCGCGACTGCTACAACTACCGCCGCGGCCGCCCCGGTGCGATCACCGCCACCGCCTCCGCCAAGCACGCCGACGCGTTCGCCCAGTACGAGGCGATCTTCGCCTTCCTGGACCGCCGCCCCGACCTCGCCGACCTGCGCGGCCTGGTCTTCGATCGGACCGTCCGGCAGGCGCTCACCATCTACGACACGCCCGGCCTGGTCCCCGCCGAGCTGCGCCGGGACTTCTTCCACCGGATCGCCGCGCACTTCGCCGCCCACCGCCCGCCCGGCTACCGCTACCCGGGCGGCGTGCAGGGCGTGCGGTACCGGCTCGCGGCCCGCGACGCACGCCTGGGCTACGACGAACTGCGCCGGGCGGGGCGGCTACCGCGCACCCTGAAGGCGAGCCTGCGCGGAAGCCGCGGCTGAGAGCGGCCGAGCGTTTCAGGCCTCCCCCAACCCCGCCTCCTCCAGGTCCAGCGCGTGCTGCAGGGCCGCCCGGGTGGCCTCGGTGATCCGCCGGTCGGCGTACAGGCGGTGCAGCTCGCCGCTCTCCAGCGCGATCAGGTCGCGCCGCAGCCGGCGGTAGTCGAGCACGGTGGCCTCGTCCTCGGGCGGCTCCTCGTCCGAGAGCCGCATCCGGGCGTGGTCGAGGCGAGCCTCCAGGTCGCGTCGCATCCGCTCGGCCACCACCTCCTGGACCGCCTCGGCGTCCACCATCGACTCCAACCGCTCCAGCGCGACCCGCAGCACCGCCTTGGCGGCCCGCGCCTCCTCCCGCGCGGTGGCCTCCGGCTCCAGCGCGATGCCGGAGGCCCGCACCACCGGGGCCAGTGTGAAGCCCTGGACGATCAGGGTGCAGGCGACCACGGCGGTGGTGAGCACCAGGACCAGCTCGCGATAGGGCAGCGGGGCGCCGTCCGGACCCAGCAGCGGGATGGTCAGCGCCGCCGCCAGCGGCATCACGCCGCGGGTGCCGGCCCAGGTCATCACCGCCGGCACCCGCCAGTTGACCGGGGGACCGCCGGCCGCGGCCCGGCGTCGTTGCAGGAACCAGGCCATCGGGAAGACCCAGATCAGCCGGATCAGCAGCACCGCCACGGCGATCAGCAGCGCCTGCCAGAACCAGCCGCCCTCGGCCGCGGTGAGGTCGTGCAGCAGCCCGGGCAGCTCCAGGCCGATGATCGCGAAGACCACGCTCTCCAGCATGAAGACCACCGTGCGGTAGACCGCGTGCACCTGGAGCCGGATCCGGGCGTTGGTCAGCCGGTGCCCCTGGGCGCCCAGCGCCACGCCGACGACCACCACGGCGGTGACTCCCGAGGTGTGCAGGTCCTCGGCCACCACGTACGCGGCGTACGGGGTGACCAGGGCGATCACGGTCTCCAGCACCGGGTCCTCGGTGCGGGCCCGGATCGCCGCGATTACGCCCGCCAGCAGGCCGCCGACCGCCGCGCCGCCACCGGCCAGCAGCAGGAACTCGCCGCCGGCGGCGGGCAGCGACAGGGCCCCGGCCGTGGTCGCCAGGCCGACCGCGACCTTGAAGAGCACCAGGCTGGTGGCGTCGTTGAAGAGGCTCTCGGACTGCACCAGGGTCTGCACCCGGGCGGGCAACGAGAGCTTGCGCCCGAGCGCGGTGACCGCGACCGGGTCGGTGGAGGCCAGCACGGCGCCCAGCACGAAGGCCATCGAGGACGGCAGCGGGGTGAGCCAGGCGGCTATCGCGCCGACCGTGAAGGCGCCGGCCAGCACCAGGCCGAGGGCGAGCAGGGTGACGGGCCGCCAGACCGCCTTCAGCTCACGCCAGGAGATCTCCTCGGCGGAGGCGTAGAGCAGCGGCGGCAGCACCACCACGCTGATCACCTCGGGCGGCACCTGGAATCGCGGCATGAACGGCAGCAGGCCCGCCAGTACCCCGGCCACCACCAGCAGCGAGGGCGCCGGGATGCTCCAGTGCCGGGCCCCGGTGGCGACCGCCGTGGCCAGCACCACGAGCAACAGGACCGTCGTGACTCCGCTCACCCTGCCGCGTCCTCCTGCCTAGCTGATGGTATGAAAGGTCATTCTAGAAAACGTGTCAGTCGGCGCCGGGACGGTCCAGGACCGGGTGCCCGGGGAGGGTCCGCATGATCAAGATCGTCACCAAGCTCGTACTCAAGCCGCTCGCCAAGGCCGTCTACCGGCCGACCGTCGAGGGCCTGGAGAACGTGCCGCGCAAGGGTGGGGTGATCCTGGCCAGCAACCACCTGTCGTTCATCGACAGCGTGGTGATCCCGCTCACGGCACCACGTCCGATCAGCTTCCTGGCCAAGGCGGAATATTTCACCGGGACCGGCTTCAAGGGCCGGATGTCCCGGGCTTTCTTCAAGGCGATCGACGCCGTCCCGGTGCAGCGCGGCGAGATCCACCTCGCCCAGGCCGCGTTGAACGCCGCGCTGGAGATCCTGGAGGAGAAGAACGCCTTCGGGATCTACCCCGAGGGCACCCGCTCGCTGGACGGGCGGCTCTACCGGGGCAAGACGGGCGTCGCCTGGCTGGCGCTGACCGCGGGCGTCCCGGTGGTGCCGGTGGCGCTGGCGGGCACCGAGGAGATCCTGCCGGTGGGCAGGCGCCGGCCCCGGCTGCGCAAGGTGACGGTGCGCTTCGGTGAGCCGCTGGACTTCTCCGAGCTGCACGGCCAGGCCCGCTCGGCCAAGGTCCGCCGCCAGGTGACCGACCAGGTGATGGCCGCGATCCACGAGCTGTCCGGGCAGGAACTCGCCGAGGTCTACAACGAGTCGCCCAAGGCCGCCTGAGCCGAGGCGCCCACGGCGACCGGCTCGCCGCCCGCCGCCCCGACCGCCGCCGCCCCGACCCCCGCCGGCTCGCCCTCCCCCGGTGCCTCCCGGCGCAGCAGCGCCGCGTAGCGGCCGCCGCGGTCGAGCAGCTCCTGGTGAGTACCCAGCTCCACCACCCGGCCGGCGTCCAGCACCGCGATCTGGTCGGCCTGCCGGACCGTGGAGAGCCGGTGCGCGATGGTGATCGTCGTGCGCCCCACCGCCAGCGCGTCGATCGCCTGCTGGACCGCCCGCTCGGTCTGGTTGTCCAGCGCGCTGGTGGCCTCGTCCAGGATCAGCACCGGCGGATTGCGCAGGATGGTCCGGGCGATCGCCAGCCGCTGCTTCTCGCCGCCGGAGAAGCGGTAGCCGCGCTCGCCGACCAGGGTGTCGTAGCCGTCCGGCAGACCGGCGATGTGGTCGTGGATCTGCGCCGCCCGCGCGGCCTCGACCAGCTCCTCGTCGGTGGCGTCGGGCTTGGCGAAGCGCAGGTTCTCGGCGACCGAGGCGTGGAACAGGTAGGTCTCCTGGGAGACCACGCCGACCGCCGAGGAGAGCGTCTCGAAGGCCAGCTCGCGCACGTCCACGCCGTCGATGGCGACCCGGCCGCCGGTCACGTCGTACAGGCGCGGCACCAGGTAGCTGAGCGAGGTCTTGCCGGAGCCGGTCTCGCCGACCAGGGCCAGCGAGCTGCCCGCCGGCACGGTCAGGTCGATGTCGGCCAGCGTGCCGGCCGGGCGCTCGGGGTCGTAGCCGAAGTCCACGTGGTCGAACCGGACCTCGCCGTGCACGGCGGGCAGGCGCACCGCGTCGGCGGGCTCGGCGATCTCCACCGGCAGGTCCAGGTACTCGAAGATCCGCTGGAAGAGCGCCAGCGAGGTCTGCACGTCCACGCCGGTGGAGAGCAGCTGGACGGAGGGGCGGAAGAGCGCCTGCTGGAGCGTGACGAAGGCGACCAGGGTGCCGATCGAGACGATCGGCGCGCCACCGCTCGCGGCCAGGCCGGCCGCCCAGTAGATGACGGCGGGCATCGCGGCCATCACGATCTGGATCACGTTCATCCGCCAGCGCCCGGCCATGCTGGCGCGGACCTCCAGCTCGGCCAGCTCGTCGCTCTGCTCGGTGAACTCGCGGGAGAGCGAGCCGGAGCGGCCCATGGTGCGGCCGAGCAGGATCCCGCTGACCGACAGCGACTCCTGGACGGCCGAGGAGAGCCGGGCCAGCTGCCGCTGCCGCTCGGTGGTGATCTTGCGGCGCTCGTTGCCGACCCGGCGGCTGATCCAGACGAAGAGCGGGAGCAGCAGCAGCGAGACCACGGTCAGCCGCCAGTCCAGCGCGGCCATCGCGACCACGGTGGCGACCACGCTGGTCAGGTTGGAGACCAGCGAGGTGGCGGTGGAGGTGACGGTGGACTGCATGCCGCCGATGTCGTTGGCGATCCGGGACTGCACCTCGCCGGTGCGGGTCCGGGTGAAGAAGGCCAGCGACATCCGCTGCAGGTGGGTGTAGACGCCGGTGCGCAGGTCGTGCATGACCCGCTGGCCGACGGTGGTGGAGATCAGCGTCTGCAGCACGTTGAAGACGCTGTTGACCACGGCGGCCGCGATCATGCCGAGCGCGAGCAGGCTGAGCAGGCCGGTGCGGCCCTGCGGTATCGCCACGTCGAGTACGGCGCGCAGCAGGAACGGGGTGGTCACCGAGACCACGGCGGAGGCGCCGACCAGCAGCCCGACCACCGCCAGTCGCCCTCGATAGGGACGGAACAGCGCCAGGATCCGGCGCATCTGCGCGGGTGGGCGCGGCTCGTCCGGTTCGCGGGCGGGCGGTGTCCAGTTGATGGTGTCGGGCCTCATGAAACCTCCGAGGGGACGGCGATATGAAGAGGATAGCTCATTGTTAGCTGACCTAATAATGAGCTACGCCCACTCGTTATTCCGAGCCTCCCCACTTCGGTCTACAGAACACTGTCAGTCCGCCCGATATGTCCGGGCCGCCTTCGAGGAGAGGCCGCCGAGCCCGCCCGCCGGCAGCAGCCGGGCGATCGCCACCACCAGCTTGTACCGCCTGCTCGGCACCGACAGGCTGCGGCCCCGGGCCAGGTCGCGCAGCGCCTCGTCCACCACGCGCTCGGCCGAGAGCCAGCCCCAGGCCGGGATGTTCCTGGTGCCCATGCCGGCCCGCTGGTGGAACTCGGTACGGGTGAAGCCGGGGCAGAGCGCCAGCAGCCGCACCCCGCTGCCGGCCAGGTCGCGTGCCGCGCCCAGGGTGAAGTTGACCATCCAGGCCTTGCTCGCCCCGTAGGTCCCGCGCGGCACGAAGGCCGCGACGGAGGCCACGTTGACCACGCCGCCGAAGCCGCGCTCGCGCATCCCGGGCACCGCCGCCGTGGTCAGCCGCAGCACCGCCTCGATGTGCACCTTGACCATGTCCAGCTCCTGCTCCAGCGGGACGCTCAGGTAGGCGCCCTTGTTGCCGAAGCCGGCGTTGTTGACCAGGATCCCGATCGGTCGCTCGCCGTCCCACAGCCGCTCCTCGACCGCGCCGATCCCCGCCTCGGTGGCGAGGTCGGCGGTGAGCACCTCGGTCCGCACGCCGAAGCGGTCGGCCAGCGCCGCGGCGGCCGCGGTCAGCCGCTCGGTGTCGCGGGCGACCAGCACCAGGTCATGGCCGTCACCGGCCAGGCGGCGGGCGAAGGCGGCGCCGATACCGGCGGTCGCGCCGGTGATGAGAGCAGTTGTCATGGCGCGACGCTAGCGGGTCGCGCCGACCCGCGTCACTGACGGGTCGTCAGGCCTTCGCGGCCGCCGCCCGGGCCCGCAGCTGGCGCATCCGGCGCCGGTACAGGCGGTGGAAGCGCTGCAGCGCGACGAACTCGTCCATCCGGTTCGCCAACGTCAGCTGGTACTTGACCCGCAGCGGGGTGCGCAGGTCGCGGATCCGCTCGACGCCGATCGCCTCCAGCAGCCGGCTGACGTGCTGCTGGTAGAGCGCGCGGTACGCCTTGTCGCCGTCCGGCACCCACCAGAAGAACATCGGGATCTCCTCGACCAGGCAGTTGTGGTCGTAGGAGCGCAGGTGCTCGGCGAACTTCGGCTCGGGGCGGGCCAGCAGCCACTCGCGGACCAGCTCCATCGAGCGGACCCGGTCGACCAGGCCCCTGGGGTTGGTGCGCCCCTGGGTGATCGACGGGTCGTCCAGCTCGCGCTCGCGCCAGTGGTAGATGTGCTCGGCGAGCACGTCCACGGCGCCGGCCAGGTAGTGCAGCGGCACGCTGACCGGGGCGTCCTCGTACAGGATGCCCTCGGGGTACAGGATCCCGGCGCCGTCGAAGAAGTCGCGCCGGTAGACCTTGTTCCACGCGGTGCGGTCGGTGACCAGCGACGGCAGCTCGGTGACGTGGGTCTTCAGCCGGGTCTGCCGGAACGGCTTGACGTGGGCGCCGGACTGGTAGGAGCCGGTGGAGCGGAAGCGCAGCACGTTGCCGGCCGCGAAGTCCGAGCCGGTCTTGTCCAGCGTGCCGATCATCAGCTGGTAGGCGCCGGGCGGCAGGGTGTCGTCGCTGTCCACGAAGGCCAGGTACTCGGTGCCCTCGGTCAGGTGCCGCCAGCCGGTGTTGCGGGCCGCCCCCAGGCCCTTGTTCTCCTGCTGGACCAGCCGGAACCGCGCGTCCTTGGCGGCGTACACCTTCGCGATGGCGGCGCTGGTGTCGGTCGAGCCGTCGTCGACCATGACGCACTCGAAGTCCTCGAAGGTCTGCGTGGCGATCGAGTCGAGGCACTCCTCGAGGTAGCGCTCGACGTTGTAGATCGGGACGACGACGGAGAGGCGAGGGGCCATCGGCTGCGCGGGCCTTTCGACGATCAGGGGGCGCGATCGGACGATCGAGGGCGTGCGATCGGCCGGTGGCCGGTCACCGGAGAGCGACCGGCCGACGGTGGGACGACGGCCGATCCTACCGCTCGGCCCGACTGCCCCGGGACGCCTCGTCGGCGGCCCCGCCCGCACCCACCGGGCGCAGCCGGGCGGCGGCGGTGGCGGCCAGCCGGGGGGCCATCCGGGCCACCTCGCGGGAGCCGACGGCGGCGACCAGCGGCGGCAGGATCCAGCGCACCGGCTGCATGCCGCGCAGCCAGGCCTGGGCATAGACGTGCGCGGAGCGGCGGGCGATCCCGGCCACCAGCCGGTCCACCGCGGGCCCGATCGGGTAGGTCCGGTTGGCCGGCCAGGGCAGCTTGGCGCGCATCTCGCGCATCACGTCGTCCTGGTCGGCGCCGCGCACCATGTCGGTGTCGGTCCAACTGAGGTAACCGACCCCGACCTTGACGCCCTGGTACGCCACCTCGGCGCGCAGCGCGTGCGCGAAGGCCTCGACGCCCGCCTTGCTCGCGCAGTAGGCGCTCATCAGCGGCGCGGGGGTCATCGCGGCCAGTGAGGCGATCTGCAGCAGGTAGCCGCGGGTCTCGGTGAGCGCGGGCAGGAAGGCGCGGGCGGTGGTGACGCTGCCGAGCAGGTTGACCTCGATCACCCGGCTGTAGGCGGCCGGGTCGCTGTCCAGCAGCGGTCCGCCGATCGCGATGCCGGCGTTGGCCACCACGGTGTCGATCCGGCCGTAGCGCTCCTTGATCTGCTGGGCCACGGCGCTCAGCGCGACCAGGTCGGTGACGTCGGCCTCCCAGCTGCTGGCCTCGGGGCCGCACTGCTCGGCGGCGGCCTTGAGCTCGGCGGGCTCCAGGCCGACCAGGGCCACCCGGGCCCCGCGGTCGGCCAGCCGGCGGGCCATCAGGGCACCGAGGCCGCGGGCGGCGCCGGTGACCACGACGACCTGGGCGTTCAGCGGCGGAACAGTCATGCGACGTCGATCCTCTCGCGGGTCACGTCAGTGGTCCGGTCAGTGGTCAGGTACGTGGTGACGAGGCGGCGGATCTCGGCGCCGACCTCGTCGGGGCGCTCGACGGGGGCCATGTGCCCGACGCCGGGCAGTTCGGTCAGGCCGTCGGACCGGCGCAGCGCGGCGCGCATGGCGTGGGCGTGCACCGGCGGGGTGAGCTTGTCGTGGCTGCCGACCACGATCGCGGTGGGCGCCTCGATCATGGTCAGGCCGGGCCGGACGTCCAGTTCGCCGAGCACCCGCGCCCAGTGGGCGCGCACCGGGGTGGGGCAGGTGTGCACGATGGCGGCGCAGGCGGCGACCCGCTCGGCGGGGGTGGCGGGCCCCATCGTGCCGTACTTGAGCAGCGCCTTGGAGAGGCCGGTGACCGGGCCGAGCGGCAGCCGGGACTGCAGGACCTGACGGTGCAGCAGGCGCCGCACGGCCGGTGCGCGCACCGCCGGCGGGACCAGGAGCAGCAGGTCGGTCAGGTCGTTCGGGCCGGTGCTGCAGAGCAGCACCGCCGCCGTCCGGGCGGCCACCGCACCGCGGCCGCCGGCCGCCATGATGGTCATCCCGCCCATGCTGTGACCGGCCAGCACGGCCCGCTCCCCCTCGGGCAGCACCCGGGTGACCACCGCCTCCAGGTCCTCGGCCAGGGCCTGGGTGGAGTAGCCGTCCCGGGTGGCGGGTATGTCGCTGCGGCCGTGGCCGCGCTGGTCGTAGGCGATCACCCGGTGGTCGGTGGCCAGCCGGTTGACCACCGGGGCCCAGAACGCGGTGTTGCAGGTCCAGCCGTGGGAGAGGACGACGGTCGGGGCACCGGCGGGGCCGAAGGCCTCGACGTTCAGCCAGCTGCCGTCGGCGGAGCGGACCCGCAGGCGCTCGGCGGGCTCGGGCAGCACGAGATCGGAGTGGTTCACGCGTGGACCTCCACGGGGGCGGCGGGCACCTGACGCTTGATCAGGTCGTACTCGGCCAGGTCGATCCGGCGGGTGGCGCGGCGGAAGGCGCCGGTGGAGCCGGGCCACAGGGTGGTGTTCTTGCCGTCCTCGGTCAGGTACCAGCTGCGGCAGCCGCCGGTGGTCCAGACGGTGCGGGACATCTTGTGCTGCAGGCGCTGGTTCCAGTGCCGCTGGGCCCGTTCGGTGGGCTGCAGGGCGGTGGCGCCCACCGAGCGCAGCGTGCTGAGCGCGTCGATCAGGTAGTTCAGCTGGGACTCGATCATCAGGATCATCGAGCTGTTGCCGAGCCCGGTGTTCGGACCGATCACGAAGAAGAGGTTGGGGAAGCCGCGCACGGTGGAGCCGCGCAGCGCCTCCATTCCCTCCTTCCACTCCTCGGCCAGGCTCTGCCCCTGGTCGCCGAAGACCTTGGCGCCGATCGGCATGTCGGTGACGTGGAAGCCGGTGCCGAAGATGATCACATCGGCCTGGTGCTCGCTGCCGTCGGCCGCCACCAGGGTCGAGCCGCGCACCTCGCGCAGCCCGGACGCCACCACCTCGCTGTTGGGCGCGGCCAGCGCCGGGTAGTAGGTCTGGCTGAGCAGGATCCGCTTGCAGCCGATCCGGTAGTCGGGGGTGAGCTTGGCCCGCAGCCGCGGGTCGCGGACCTGCTGGGCCAGGTGCCGCTCGGCCAGCTTCTGCACCAGCTTGAGCGCGCCCGGGCGGCGCACGAAGGCGTCCACCTGCAGCTCGCGGGTCGCGAAGAGGGCCGCCCGGCGCAGCGCGGTGGTGGCCGGCAGGGCCCGGTGCACCCGCTTCTCCAGCGCGCTGATCTCCCGGTCGATCTTCGGCAGCACCCAGCCGGGAGTGCGCTGGAAGAGCGTCAGCTTGCCGACCCTGGGCTGGATCGCGGGCACGATCTGGACCGCGGAGGCGCCGGTGCCGACCACCGCGACCCGCTTGCCGGTCAGGTCGAGGTCGTGGTCCCACTGCGAGGAGTGGAAGACCTGGCCGGGGAACTCGGCCAGCCCCGGCACCTCGGGGACGGACGGGTCGGAGAGCGGCCCGGTGGCGGAGACCAGCGCGTCGGCGGTCCACTCGCCGCCCGTGGTGGTGACCCGCCAGCGGGTCCGCTCGGCCTCCCAACGGGCCTCGGTGACCTCGTGGTTCAGCCGCAGGTGCGGGCGCAGGCCGAAGGTGTCGGTGACCCGCTCCAGGTACGCGCGGATCTCCCCCTGTCCCGAGAAGCTGCGCGGCCAGTCGGGGTTGAGCGCGAAGGAGAAGGAGTAGAGGTGCGAGGGGACGTCGCAGGCGCAGCCCGGGTAGCTGTTGTCGCGCCAGGTGCCGCCGACCGCGTCGGCCCGCTCCAGGATCACGAAGTCGGTGATGCCGGCCCGGCGCAGCCGCACGCCGGCGCCGATTCCGCCGAAGCCGGAGCCGATCACGGCGACACTGACGTGCGGGGTGGCGTCGGGTGACTGCGGGCTGGTGCGTTGCTCGGAGCTGCTGGCTGCCATGCGGCGGGTCCTCTCTGGGGGGCGCCTAAGCGTACGAGGAGGCCAATCGCGCCAGTGATTACTGGCACGATTGGCAGGGTAGCTGTTGACAGCGCGTCTAGGAAGACGTCCGACCGAGCCGATTTCCCGCCCCTGGCGCCCTATGCTGACGACGTGGCGGAGATCGAGAGCGAAGCGGCCGGTCCGCGCGAGTACCGGGTGGCGGAGCTCGCGGCGGCCGCCGGCATCACCACCCGCACCCTGCGCTTCTACCGCGAGCGCAAGCTGCTGCCGCCACCGCGCAAGGAGGGCCGGATCGCCTGGTACGGCGAGGCGCACCTGGCCCGGCTGCGGGTGATCGCCGAACTCCTGGAGCGCGGTCACACGTTGGGCGGCATCGCCGAGCTGATCGGCGCCGGCGAGCGCGGCCGGGACGTGGCCGAGCTGATCGGCCTGGAGGCCGCGATCATCTCCCCCTGGTCGGACGAGACCCCCGTCTCGCTGAGCTGGGACGAGCTGCGCGACGCCTTCGGCGATCAGCTCACCGAGGCCAACACCGCCGAGTCGCTGGCCCAGGGGTACATCACGGTCACCGACGACGGCATCACCCATGTCAGCCGGCGGCTGATGGACGCCACCGTCGCGCTGATCGAGGAGGACATCCCGCTGGCCGCCGTGCTGGACGCCAGCCGCAAGGCGCAGGAGTACGCGGACGCGATGGCCGAGGTCTTCGTCGGCCTGATCCGCGACCAGCTGCTCGCCGCGCTGGCCGCCGACCAGCCGCTGCCGCCGGGCGAGGCCGCCCACCTGACCGAGCAGGTCACCCGGATCCGCCCGCTGGCCCGCACGGTGGCGGACGCCCAGTTCGGCCTCGCGCTGGACCGCCGGGTGCACGCCGAGTACGACGGGCTGCTGCGCCGACGACGCTAGGGCCTGTCGTCAAACCCCCTTCGTCGCCCGCAGGGCGGCTTGGCGGCGTCAGGTGCGTGCTCTCGGCGTGCCGGGCGCGGGCCCTCGTACTGGGCGTACTCGGGCCTGTGCCCGGTGCGGCGAGAGCGCGTGCATGGCGTCGCCGAGCAGAAGGGGGTTTGACGACAGGCCCCAGGGCGCACGGAGCAGCACCTCGCGCAGTGCCGGTGCGTACGACCTATCGCCGCGCTCGGCCCGAACCTGCTGGATGATCGTACGATTACCCTCCGTGCATAGCCGCCCCTAAGGTCGAAGCCACCCGCTGGACGATCACCCGTGGGCCGACGGCGGGGAGGCGGGCGCCCCGAGTCGGCCCGGCTGGGGGCTCGAAAGCGTATGAGTGCCGTGGGGAAGTGCCGTTCGGCCGTCGAGCTGACGGGTGGCCAGGTGCTCGCCTGGTCGTTCCTCGGGCGGCTGCCGGCCGCGATGTGCGCGATCGGCACGCTGCTGATGGTCAGCCAGCAGACCGGCAGCGTCTGGCGCGGCTCGGCCGTCGCCGGCGCCCTGGCCCTGGGTCAGGCCACCGGCGGGCCAGTGGTCGGCCGGACCGCCGACCGGCACGGTCAGCGCCGGGTCGGCCTGGTCGCCGCCGGGGTCAACGCGCTGGCCATCCTCGCCCTGGTGGCCGCCGTGCGGGAGCACGCCGCGTTCGGCTGGCAGTTGGCGCTCGCCGCGCTGGTCGGGCTCTCGGTGCCGCTGGTCGGCCCGCTCTCGCGCAGCCGCTGGCTCTGGCTGGCGGACGGACAGGAGGAGCAGACGGCGGCGGCCCTCTGGCTGGACGGCCTGCTCGACGAGATCAGCTTCACCAGCGGTCCGGCGGTGGTCGGCGTGCTGGCCACCCTGATCGACCCGGCCGCCGGGCTGCTGCTGGCGGCCGCCCTGGTCGGGGTCTGCGGCACGCTCTTCGCCCGGCACCCGACGGCGGCGCCGGGCACCGGGGGCGGCGGCCCATCGCGGACCTCGGCCCGCCTGCTGAGCGTGCCGTACGGGCTGCTGCTGGCCGGGATCGCGCTGCTCGGCGTGGTCTTCGGCTCGATCCAGGTCGGGGTCACCGCGACCACCGGGCACCTGGGCCATGCCGGGGCGGCCGGGCTGGTCTACGGACTGATGGGCGCGGTGAGCGCCTGTTCGGGCATCGCGATGGCGGCGCTGCCGGCCCGCTTCGACCTGCCCGCCAGGCTGCGGGCCGGCACCGTCCTGCTGCTGGCCGCCGCGCTGGTGCTGCCGCTGCTCGGGCACACGCTGGGCGGGCTCGCGGTGGCGGTGGGCTGCGTGGGACTGGCCGTGGCGCCGCAGATGATCACGATGTTCGGCCTGGTCGAGCGGACGGTGCCCACCGAGCGGCTGGGCGAGGCGATGGCCGGCCTGGTCAGCAGCATCACCCTGGCCCAGTCGGCGGGCACCGTGGCGGCGGGCTGGGCCGCGGCCCGCAGTGGCCCGGGCGCACCGTTCTGGGTCACCTGCGCGGCGGCGGGCGCTGCCCTGCTGCTGGCGGCCGGCACCGCGACCAGCCGCCGCTACCAGCGGCCCGAACCCGCCGATCAGGCCGTCCTCTCGACGGTCTGAGGCTCCGCCGGCTCCCAGCTCCCAGCTCCCAGTCACGCTCGGCGGGCCGGCGCTGCGTGGTGTGCCGGCCGACCTGCGCCTGCCTCCTGCTTTCTGCTTTCTGCTTTCTGCCTTCTGCCTTCTGCCTTCCGCCTTCCGCCTTCCGCCTTCCGCCTTCCGCCTTCCGCCTTCCGCCTTCCGCCTTCCGCCTTCCGCCTTCCGCTTCCTACCCCTGCCTCCTACCGCCCCGCCGAGCGCCCAGCCGGTGGCCGGCGCGCGTCGCGGCGCGCCGAGCGTGCGAGAGTGGTAGCCGAGCGAAGGGAGCGGAACGGCGTGCTCATGGAGAAGGTGGCCGAGATCCTCGCCGAGGCTTCGGCGCAGGCCGTTGAGCCGCGGTTCCGGGCGCTGGCGGCCGGCGAGGTGATCGAGAAGGCCCCCGGGGACATGGTGACCATCGCCGACCGCGAGGCCGAGCTGATCATCACCCGGCGGCTGCGCGAGGTGCTGCCCCTTCCGGTGGTGGGCGAGGAGGCGGTGGCCGCCGATCCCAAACTCGCCCGGGCACTGCACAACGAGCCCGCCTGCTGGCTGGTCGACCCGGTCGACGGGACCGCCAACTTCGTCGCCGGGCGCCCCGACTTCGCCGTGATGGCCTCGCTGGTCCGGGACGGCGAGGCGGTCGCGGCCTGGATCTGGCAGCCGATGACCCGCACCGCCTACAGCGCCGAACTGGGCGCGGGCGCCTGGCGCGACGGCCACCGGCTGACCCGCCCGCCGGCCGGCCCGGACCCGGCCCGCTGGCGTGGCGCGGCCAAGCCCTACCTGCGCCGCGGCCGGTTCCCCGGCCTGAGCGCCGACCCGTCCGCCTTCGGGCAGTTGACGGAGGGTCGGCGATCGGTCGGCATCGAGTACCCGCTGATCGCCGACAGCGAGCTGGACTTCCTGGTCTACTGGCGCACGCTGCCCTGGGACCACGCCCCCGGCTCGCTGCTGGTCCGCGAGAGCGGCGGCGTCTCGGCCCGCCTGGACGGCTCCCCCTACCGCCCCGACCCGCCCGGCGGCGAGGACGGTCTGCTGGTCGCCTGCGACCCGCAGACCTGGGAGCGGACCCGCGCGATCCTGCTCGGGCTGCCCGGTTAGACCTGTTCGCAGGGCCCATCCGCTGCGATCATGCTCCCCCGCCCGCGGCAGCCGTTCGCCGCTCCCCCGTCGCCGGTCACCAGAGCACCGGGAGCCGCTCCGGCAGGCGCTTGATGAAGCCGGGTCGCCAGGCCAGCTGCTCCACCGGCAGCGCCAGCCGCAGGCCGGGCAGCCGCTGCACCAGCGCGGTCAGCGCGATCTCCGCGTGCGTGCGGCCGAGGGCGGAGGCGGGGCAGAAGTGTCGGCCGCCACCGAAGGCCAGGTGCGGGTTGCTCACCCGGTCGAAATCGATCTTCTCCGGCTCGGGGAAGACCTCCGGATCGTAGTTGGCACCCTCGATCAGCACCAGCACCAGCTCGCCGGCCCTGATCTCCACCTCGCCGAGCTTGACGTCGGCGAGCGCGATGCGGGGCAGCGCGTCGCCGATCGAGAGGTTGTAGCGCAGCAGCTCGTCCACCGCGCGCCCGATCACGGCCGGTTCGGCGCGCAGCCGGTCGGCCAGCTCGGGCTGTTGGGCCAGCGCGATGATCGCGTGCTGCAGGAAGGCCGAGGTGCTCACCGCGCCCGCGCCGAAGAGCGAGAGGGCCACGGTGGCCAGCAGCTCGTCGCTCACCTGCTCCGAGACCTCCGGCGAGCGCCGCAGCTCGACGAACCGGCCGAGCAGACCCCGTGTGGGTGCCGGGTCGGCGTTCAGCCGGTCCAGCAGGTAGCCGAGGTCCTTGTACCAGTTGGGAGTCGAGCCCTCGAAGGGCTGCGGGCTGGTGATGAAGGCGACGTCGATGCCGGACATCAACCGCCGCCAGTCGTCGGTGGGGATGCCGATCAGCCGGCAGTGCAACGCGGCGGAGTACGGCTCGGCGAAGGCGTCCCGCAGGTCGGCGGGCGCGCCCTCGGCGATCACCCGGTCGAGCAACCGGTGCGCCTGTGCCTCCAGCCAGCTGCCCAACTCCCGGTCGGCGCGCGGCGAGAGGGTCTTCATCACGGCGTCGCGCAGCCCGGCGCTGTTGATGTTGCCCATGTTGTTGACCACCTCCGGCGGGATGGTCAGCGCGTACTGGCGCGGCACGCCGGGGTTGGCGGTGTCCTTGAGGCTGAACCGGTCGTCCTCCAGCACCTGCTTGGCCAGCTGGTAGTTGCTCACCAACCAGGCCTCGTCACCGGTCATGGTCCGGACCCGGGCCACCGGCTGCTCCGCGCGCAGCCGCTCGGCCTCGGCGGGGAGCACGTCACCGCGGCGGGAGAGGGGGAAGGGCGGCAGCTCGGTGCGGGGCGTCGTACTGGTGGTCATGAACGTAGTTCTCCTTGGTTCGATGCGAGTTGGCGCGGGTCAGGTCAGCGGGAGGAACGTGGGCTCAGGCCGCGACGGCCTCCTCCACGGCCTCTCCGGCGGATTCCTCGGTGGCTTCTCCGGTGGCTTCCCCGGAGGCTTCCGCCGCCGCGGTCGGGCGGACCACCGCGTAGCCCTGCTCGGGCACCGCCCGCAGCCCCTCGGTGCGCCCGAACAGCACCGGAGTGAGCGGGAGTTCGACGTGGTAGCAGGAGATCGAACTGGCCTTGCCGAGCAGCGCCGGGGTGTCCAGGAAGAACGGCAGCTCGGCGCAGATGTACCGCAGGCCCGCGGCCAACTGCCGCTCGTCGGCGGCCACTCCGGCCGGCAGCCGGGAGCTCAGGAAGGCCCGCGCCATGCCCTCGGCGGCGGCTCGGAAGACCGGGTCGTCCCGCAGCGCGACCGCGACCTCGGCGTGCAGGCGCCGGTAGGCGGGGTCGGGGAGGAAATCGGAGAGGGCATGCATGGCGACACCGGTCAACCCGGCCTCCTCGACGCCGCGCTGGATCCGCCGGGCCGTGGTCTTGACCTCCTTGGTGGCCCGGCGCCGGGCGTGCTCCGGGGTGTAGCCGAAGGCCTCGAACTGCGTGTCGACGTACAGGTCGGCGTGGACGATGTCGATCGAGTCGAAGAACTCGCGCCCCCAGCTGACGAGTTCGCTGATCCGATGGGTACTGAAGTAGCTGTTTCCGGGACTCACGCCGATCAGCAGGTGGTCACCGCGCTCCCAAACCTGCCGGCAGCGGTCGGAGAAGGGCAGGGCCTGGTACGGGCTGGGCTTGGTGCTCATGAGCGCGTCGCTCATTACGCGGCCTCCGCGTCGCATGGCTGGGTGCACCAAATCATTGGTGTACGCAGCGAATCAGGGATTTAGACAAGGAACAAGCGGCACAAGGGGGCGCGCCAGGGGAATACGCCCGGCCGACGGGAGCCCGACCAGGCGTGGCGGCAGCCCAATGGGGCGCGCGAACTGACGCGCACTCGGCCGGCCGCGCGCAGCAACGCGCACGGGCGCGCAGCCGTGTGCGGCTATTGACGTGCGTTCATCGGAATGTGACGCTGAATTCACGCCCGGCGGAACTCGGCAACCACTCGGCAGGCCGCGCGGTGCGGTCCCCTCCGGACGAGAGGTCGTGGCTCAGCCGGCGCGGCGGGCCGCGCCTAATCTCGGCAGCACCTGGACCGGGGGCGCGCCGTCGGGGATGGACACCACGGACGCCGGGGCCGTGGCCGGCCGCGCCCGATCGCTACGACATGCCGCAGCCACCGCGAACTCGCGGTTGCGCATGACGAGTCCCCCTCGCGCCGCTAGTCCCTGGGAGCCGTGTGCTCCCGGTGTGGCGGCGACTACTAGACGTTATCTCCGCCGCTCGGGAGATCCGCAAGCATTGGCCGCCGGTTGGCGGGAATGTGCGCGAGGCACGGCCGAAAATCGTCGTTTCGGGGCCGCTCCGCGCTGCGCTCCCAGCTTTTTCCGGGCGTTTCGACAGCGCACTGGAATGTTTCCCGGAAATCCTCACACAGAGTCACCACAATGTGGCTTCCTCCAATTTCGGGGCGCTTTTCTAGGTCCGCGCTGTATCCCCCGAGGCTGTCCGGCCGCCGCCCGACCACTCCGTCCGACCGGCCTCCTCGACCACCAGGTCCAGCAGCCGGACCAATTCGGCTTCGGTGGTATGCGGATTGAGCATGGTGAGCTTGAGGCGGACCAGACCCTCCGTCACTCCTGGTACAGGAGAGGGAAGTTCGGTGCGTCCGAGGACGGCTCGCCCGCTCGCCAGCAACCGGCGGCGCAGCTCGGCGTTGAAGGCGTCGACGGCCGCCGGATCCGCGCGCCCGGCCGGGTCGGCGGGCAGCGCGCGGAAGAGCACGGTGGTCAGCAGCGGGTCGCAGTACAGCTCCAGCTCGGTGCGGGTCCGGATCAGCTCGGCCGCCGCCTGGGCCAACTCGTGGCAGCGGTCGACCAGTCGCCCGAGGCCGGCCCGGCCCAGGGTGCGCAGGGTGACCGCGATCGAGAAGGCGTCGGCCCGGCGGGTGGTGCGCAACGAGCGGCCGAGCAGGCTCGGATAGCCGGCCGCCTCGTCGTCGGCCGGGTTGAGATAGGCGGCGCGACGGGCCAGCGAGGCGTAGCTCTCGGCGCGGCGGACCAGGAAGATCCCGGCCGCCACCGGCTGCCAGCCCAGCTTGTGCCAGTCCAGCGAGAGCGAGTCGGCCCGGTGCAGGCCCTCCAGCAGCGGGGCCAGCTTGTCGGAGAGCAGCGCGCCGCCGCCGTACGCGGCGTCCACGTGCAGCCAGGCGCCGTGCTCGGCGGCCAGGTCGGCGCAGCGGTGCAGCGGGTCGATCGCCCCGGTGTCGGTGGTGCCGGCGGTGGCGACCACGGCGAGCGGCAGCCAGCCGGCCCGCCGTGCGGCGGTGAGCGCTGCGGCGAGCGCCGCCGGGTCCATCCGCTGGTCGCGGTCGACCTCGATCGGGACCACCGCGCGCTCGCCGAGACCGAGCACGGCGGCGGCGCGCTGGATCGAGAAGTGGGCGGCCCGGGAGGCGAAGATCCGCGGCTGGAGCGCGGGGTCGACGCCGTCCAGCTCCACCTGTCCGGGCAGCAGCTGGTCGCGGGCCAGCAGCAGGCCGAGCAGGTTGGACTCGGTGCCGCCCGAGGTGAGCACGCCGGCTGCCAGCTCCGGCCGGTAGCCGACCAGCGCGGCCAGTTCGGCCAGCAGTTCGGTCTCCAGCACGGTCGCGGCCGGGGCCTGGTCCCATGAGTCCAGCGAGGGATTGAGCACGCTGACCGCGAGGTCGGCGGCGACCGCGACGGCCAGCGGCGGGCAGTGCAGGTGCGCGGCGCAGGCCGGGTCGGCGGGGTCGGCGGCCCCGTGCGCCAGCAGTTCGGTGAGCGCGATCAGCGCGGCGGCGTCGGTCGGTGCCGTGGCGGCAGGCGTCATCGTGACCTCGGTGCCGCCCGGCGCGCCGAAGGCCTGGACCACCTGCGCGGCCAACTCGCCCGGCTCGCCGGCCGCCAGCGGGCCGCCCCGGCGAGCCGCGCCGACGGTCAGCGCGTCCAGCACGGCGGTGAGCAGCGGCCGCAGCGCCGCCGGGCCGGCCACCCCGCCCGCCAGCGGTGGCAGCTCGCCCTCTTGATGCTCCGTCAGCTGACGGTCGGTCACGCCGCACCCGCGGTGGCCGCCGCGATCGCCTCGGCCAGCCGCTCCAGCACCGCGTCCGCCTGCTCGTCCGTGATGGTCAGCGGCGGCAGCAGCCGCAGCACCGCGTCGTGCCGCCCGCCCAGCTCGACGATCAGCCCGCGCGCCAGGCAGGCCGCCCGGACCCGCACCGCGAGCGCGGGGTCGGCCGGGTGGGCGCCGCAGGAGTCCGTCTCGCCCGCCGGGTCGACCAGTTCGACGCCGAGCATCAGGCCGCGTCCGCGCACGTCCCCGATCACCGGCAGCCGCTCCTGGAGCGCCGTCAGCCCGGCCAGCAGCCGCCGCCCGACCAGCGCCGCCCGCTCCGCCAGGCCGTGCGCGGCCACGTACCGCAGGGTCGCCGCGCCGGCCGCCATCGCCAGCGTGTTGCCGCGGAAGGTGCCGGTGTGCGCGCCGGGGCGCCAACTGTCGTACTCCTCCCGGTAGACCACCACCGCGAGCGGCAGGCTGCCGCCGATCGCCTTGGAGAGCACCATCGCGTCCGGCACGATCCCGCTGTGCTCGACGGCCCACATCGCGCCGGTCCGCCCGACCCCGGTCTGCACCTCGTCCAGGATCAGCGGGATGCCGCGCTCGGCGGTGATCCGGCGCATCTCGCGCAGCCAGCCGTCGGGCGCCGGCACCGCGCCGCCCTCGCCCTGCACCGCCTCCACGATCATCGCGGCGGGTCGCACCACGCCGCCCGACGGGTCGTCGAGCAGCCGTTCGGTGTAGACGGCGGCCAGCCGCTCGGCCGCCGCGCCACCCATCCCGAACGGGCAGCGGTAGGCGTACGGGTACGGCAGCCGGGTGACCTCGCCGCCGCTGGGCAGCGGCTCCTTGACCGCGACGTTGCCGGTCACCGCGAGGGCGCCGGCGGTCATGCCGTGGTAGCCGCCGGTGAAGGCGAGCGCGCCGCGCCGCCCGGTGGCGGTCTGCATCAGCTTGAGCGCGGCCTCCACCGCGTCGGTGCCGGCCGGTCCGCAGAAGTGCACCCGGGCCCGCTCGGCGAAGGCCGCGGGCAGGCTCTCCAGCAGCGCGGTGGTGAAGTCGTCCTTCTCGGCGGTGGCCAGATCGAGCAGGTGCAGCGGTGCCCCGCTGTCCAGGGTGCGGCGGATGGCCGCCAGCACCACCGGGTGGTTGTGGCCCAGCGCCAGGGTGCCGGCACCGG
Organism: Kitasatospora sp. GAS204B; assembly: GCF_029892155.1. Lineage (GTDB taxonomy): Bacteria > Actinomycetota > Actinomycetes > Streptomycetales > Streptomycetaceae > Kitasatospora. The sequence goes on from NZ_JARZAG010000015.1 coordinate 158,330, forward strand.
AGAGGCAGTCGAGGTAGCGGCGACCGTCCGCACCCTCGACCGTCATGCCGCTGGCGCGCACCGGCACGATCGGGAAGGAGCGCGCGTAGGTGCGGGCGGCGGACTCGCGGACGCGCTGACGGCGCAGGATCGCGTCGCCGGCGAGCGGGGCGGGTTCGGCGGTGATGGTCACGAGGGAGCTCCCACAAGGCTGGCCAAAGTTAGGTTAGCCTTACCTTAGTTCAGGGCCCGTCGGTTCCCTGCCGTGCTGTCAACGACACGCCCGCCCACAGGTCACGGGTACGCTGCGCGCATGGACGACCATCAGGCCGAACTCGCCCGCACCCGCGACTTCTTCGCCGTGCGCGCCGCCGACTGGGAGGAGCGCTTCCCGGACGACGGGCCGCGCTACGCACAGGCCGTCGTGGCACTCGCGCCCGCGCCGGGCTCGGTGGTGCTGGACGCGGGGTGCGGCACCGGGCGGGCGCTGCCCGCGCTGCGCGAGGCGGTGGGCGAGCGCGGGACGGTGCTGGGCATCGACCTGACGCCCGAGATGCTCCAGCAGGCGGCCCGGCTCGGCCGGGACGCGGTGGCCACACTGCTGGTCGGTGACTGCGGCCGGCTGCCGCTGGGCGACCGGGTGGTGGACACCGTCTTCGCGGCCGGACTGATCACCCACCTGCCCGAGCCCGCCGCCAACCTGGCCGAACTGGCCCGGATCACCCGCCCCGGCGGGCGGCTCGCGCTCTTCCACCCGGTCGGGCGCGCCGCGCTGGCCGCCCGGCACGGGCGAGCGCTCACACCGGACGACCTGCGGGCCGAGCCCAATCTGCGCCCGCTGCTCGCCGGGTCGGGCTGGCGACTGACCGACTATCTGGACCAGGACGACCGCTTCCTGGCCCTCGCCGGCCGCGTCGACTGACGGGGCACCAGCCGCCCGGCGCTGGCGCTTGGTCAGCCGAGCAGCTCCAGCAGCGGGCCGAGTCCGGCCGGACGCTGGTCGACCGGCAGGTGGTCGACCAGGTGCAACGGGCAGCCGAGCGCGGCCGCACCCGCATCGGCCCGGCGGTCATCGCCGACCATCAGCACCTCGCCCGGCGCCAGTCCGAGCCGGTCACAGGCCGCCTGGAAGATCGACGGGTCCGGCTTCTGCGCACCGAACTCGAAGGAGAGCAGGTAGGCGTCGACCAACTCGTCCAGCCCGTGCGCCCGGAAGACCGGGCGCAGGTCCCAGCCGATGTTGCTCACCACCGCGACCGGCAGCCCGCGCCGCCGCAGCTCGCGCAGCGTCGGCTCGGCGTCGGGGTACGGGCGCCAGGCGTCGGGGGTCATATGACGGTCGTACAGCGCGTCGGCCAGCTCCGCCATCGGCGAGCCGGCCGCCCGGACCAGCCCGGCGTACGCCGCCCGGTGCCGCGCTTCGCTCAGGTCCCGCTTCTCCCACGCCTCGGCCAGCTCCGCGGGTATCACCTCCGGCACCGGACCGCCCGGCAGCGCGCCGTAGGTCGCCAACCGGCGTGCGCCCTCGGCCAGTTCCTCGGCGCTCAGGGCCAGACCCTGCGCCGCGGAGACGCTCGCCCACCAGCGCTCGGCCGACTCGATCCGGAAGAGCGTGCCGGAAAAGTCGAACATGACTCCATTGATCATGCGACGATCCTGCCACCCGCGGCTTTGACGTACCGTCAGGCAAGGGGTGTACGAAGGCTCAATTCATCGGCTGTCCACCCCTGGGAGCGACCCCGTGAGTATCCGTGACGACGTGATCGACACCACCATCCGGATGTGCTGGTACACCGACCTGCGCGACTGGGAGCGGCTCGCCGAGGTGCTGGCCGACAAGGTGACGCTGGACTACTCCCGCTTCGGCGCCGGCGCCCCGGCCGAGGTCCCCCGCACCGACCTGATCGCCTCCTGGCGCTCGCTGCTCGGGGGCCTGCGGGCCACCCAGCACATGCTGACCAACCACCTGGTCACCGTCGACGGCGAGCAGGCCCGCTGCACCGCGCACTTCCAGGCCACCCACATCGCCGATCACGACCTCGGCGAGAACAGCTACACGCTCGGCGGCCGCTACGAGTTCGGCCTGCGCCGGGGCGGGGAGCGGTGGCTGATCGAGTCCGTCGTGATGACCCCGCTCTGGTCGACCGGCAACCAGGCGGTCCTCTCCGCCGCACGAGCCGACGCGCAGGCCGACGCACAGGCCGACGCGCAGGCCGACCGGGACCAGCCCGCTCAGTCGTAGTCGCTTCCGCTGACCGCCCAGGCCAGGCCGGTCGCGGGATCCTCCAGCGCGAGGTGCAGGTGCCAGACCTCGTCGGCGCTCTCGCACCAGGTGAAGCAGCGCATCCGGGCCACCAGTGCCGTCACCCCGGCGACCGAGCGGCGCCCCGCCGGCTCGGCCATCGCGGCGAGCACCCGCCAGACCGCCAGCCGGCCCCGCGCCGTGCCGCCCGAGCGGCCGTAGGCACTGGCGCCCGAACCGGCCCGGACCAGCGCGGGATAGGCGGCGGCGAACGGCAGATAGCCCGCGACGGTCTCGCCGTGCGGCGCACCGGATCCGGCGAACAGGGCGGCTGCCTGCGGGGCGGTGCCGCGCAGGCAGCGCGCGTCGAGCCAGTCGCACAGGCCGCGCAGCGCGGCGGTGGCCGGCTGTTCGGGGTCCGGTAGCGCCGCTCCCGGCCTGGGCAGCCGGATCGGGCCGAGGCCCTCGCGGCTTTCGGGCAGCGGGAAGTGCGCGGTGGCCGCGCCGTCGGCCCGGTAGGCGGTGACCCGGTCGGCGCGTTCCCAGCCGGCCTGTTCCCAGGGCAGCAGCCGGAGCGGCACCGTGGCGTCCCGGCCCAGTGTCGGAGTCGGTGCCGGTGCCGGTGTCGGTGCCGGTGTCCGGCCATCCGTCAGGTCCTCACCGAGCAGCACTCTGGTGTGCGCCATCAGGGTGCGCACCGGCTCGGGGAGCGGTAACCCGGACAGCACCGCCCAGGGCTGCCGGACCGCCAGCACCTCCCAGAACGGCCCGACCCAGCCGTCCCGCTCGCCGGCCGCCGTGCCGGGCCCGGCGGCCGGGTCGAAGAGCGCGGCGGCGATCGACACCGGGGCGCCGAGGGCGATTTCGTGGCCGAGCGCGGCGGTCCGCCGGGCCGCCGCCGGTTCGCCGGCCCGCGCGGCGACCCGCGCCCGGGTGCGCCGGTAGCCGTCGAGCAGCCGGGCCCAGTGGCGGTCGGCCTCGGGTTCGCCGACTTTCGGGTCCTGGTACGTGATCACACTTGTCAGCGTACGGTCCAACCGACGCCGTCCCCTGACACCGCGTCAGCGCCGGTGCGTCGCCGCCGGTCCGCCGCTACCCCGGTGCGTCGCCGCCGGTCCGCCGCTACTCGAACTCGGTGCCGCCCTTGCGGGTCAGGTACGCGCCGCTGACCGCCTTGGCGATCGCCCGGCCGCCGAGCACCGGGCTGTGCCGCTCGACGACGGGCCGGATCACCACGCCCTCGCGCAGGTGCAGCGCCCGGCCGGAGACCGTCTCCCGCCCATCGGCCTGGGCCAGCACCACGGCCGGGTCGAACGGTCCGCGCCACAGCTCCGGGACCAGCGGCAGCAGCCCGGCCAGCAGTTCGGCGGCGGACAGCCAGCGCAGCTGACCGTCGATCAGCGCCGAGACGTCGAAGACCGCGTAGCCCGGCAGCTCGGTACGTCCCGAGCTGCCGTACGTCAGGTCCTGCACGCCCGCGCCGAACACCTCGCCGAAGATCCCGATCCGCTCCGCCCCCAACTGCTCGGCCAGCCTCGCGGCCACCGCCGGCACGCCGTGCGCGCGCACCGCCCGCCAGTAGAGGTTGCGGTCGTCGGCCTTCAGCGCCAGGTACTGCGCGCCGATGCCCTTGGAGGAGACCTGCACCTCGCCGCCGGCGGCGTGATAGGTGAGCAGGCAGCAGCTGCCGTGCAGCTTCTCGGTCAGCACCACCGGCTCGCCCGGCTCGAAGATGTCGGGGAACCGCTGCAGGTTCTCGATGTCGACCCAGGGCAGCAGGTCGGGGGCCGCCTCGACGTCACCGTTCATCGCGGTCGGGATCGGCGGCCGCCACTTGGTGATGCCCAGCTGCTCCGCGAAGTCGCGGCCCTCGGCGGCGGCCGCGGCCAGGTCGGTGCCGGCCAGCGCGCTCGGCCGGCAGACGATGCCCTGGGAGAGCTCGCCGCGCAGCCGGACCGCCCTGACCCGGTCGGCATTCGGCCCGGCCAGCTTGCCGGTCAGGCCCAACTCCTCGACCAGTGCGGCGGGCAGCACGGCCTGCTCCGGGATGTAGAGCGCGTGGTCGCCGGTGCGGTAGGCGCCCTTGGCCACCACCGCGCGGTAGAGGCCGACCTGGGCCAGCTCCAGCGCGTCGGCGTTCGGATGGTCGAGCACGGTCAGCCGCTCGGCGGTGACCCGCAGCGTGGACATCGGATGTCCTCCCCCTCGAATCGTTCTCGGCGGCCTACTCTGCTGCCCGGACGAGCACTCCGGCCAGCGGTTTTCGGCCGGAGTGCTCGTCCAGCCGTCCACCGCCCGAAGCCACGGCGTCCGAACGTTCGCACAGGCGGCCCGAGCGTTCGGGGGCGGACACGCTGTGCAAAGGCACAGAGGATTTCAGGCTTGCATCTACGGCACTATGATCGCCACAACGCCCGCAGATACGAGCACACCGAGCCCAGGCGCCACTGTGGCCACCGCCAACCCGGCAGTCACAGCAGACGCACTGGGCCCACGCGCACGTCCCGGCGGCGCCAGGGTCGCCCCCTTCCGTCGCATGGCGCGGCGGACCGGCCCGTACCTGACCGCACCGCCGTGTCCCTGAGGACCCGGCAGGAGGGGAACCACATGCCCACCACCCGGATCCGTACCGCCGCCGCCACCCTCGCCGCGCTCGCGCTGGCCGGTGGCCTGACCGCGTGCAGCAGCTCGACGAAGTCGACCGGAAGCGCCGCCTCCTCGCCGTCCTCGTCCGGCCCGGCCGTCACCGGCACGGTCACCGTCTTCGCCGCCGCCTCGCTGCAGGACACCTTCACCACGCTCGGCAAGAGCTTCGAGGCCGCCCACCCCGGCACCACGGTGAAGTTCAACTTCGGCGGCAGCTCCACGCTGGCCCAGAGCATCAACTCCGGCGCCCCGGCCGACGTCTTCGCCGCCGCCTCGCCGGCCACCATGAAGACCGTCACCGACGCCAAGGGCACCGCCGACACGCCCACCGTCTTCGTCAGCAACACGCTGGAGATCGCGGTCGCCAAGGGCAACCCGAAGAACATCACCTCGCTCCAGTCCCTCGCCGCGCCCGGCATCAAGGTCGCGCTCTGCGCACCGCAGGTCCCGTGCGGCGCGGCCGCGCAGACCGCGCTCAAGGCGGGCAACGTGAACCTCACCCCGGTCACCCTGGAGCAGGACGTCACCAGCGCGCTGACCAAGGTCGAGCTCGGCGAGGTGGACGCCTCGATCGTCTACCAGACCGACGTCAAGTCCGCCGCCGGCAAGGTGGACGGCGTGAACTTCCCCGAGGCCGCCAAGGCGATCAACAACTACCCGATCGCCGACCTCGCCAAGGCCCCGAACCCGACCGGCGCCAAGGCCTTCGAGCAGTACGTCGAGTCTCCGGCGGGCATCGCGGTGCTGACCGCGGCCGGCTTCCAGCCCCCGACCGCCTCGTCCACCGCCCCGTCGCCCTCGGCCTCCTGAGGACCGCTCAGTGCGTAGCCGCGGCTCCCGGATCCCGATAGCACTGCTGCTGCCGGCCCTGCTCGGGCTGCTCTTCCTGCTGCTGCCGCTGGTGGGCCTGCTGGTCAAGGCCCCCTGGCGGTCGCTGCCCCAGGAGTTGTCCAGTCCCGCGGTCTGGCAGGCGCTGCGGCTGTCGCTGATCTGCGCCACCTCCGCCACGGCGGTCTCGCTGGTGCTCGGGGTGCCGCTGGCCTGGCTGCTGGCGCGCACCGACTTCCCCGGACGGCGGGTGATCCGCGCCCTGGTGACGCTGCCGCTGGTGCTGCCGCCGGTGGTCGGCGGCGTGGCGCTGCTGCTGGTGCTGGGCCGCAACGGGATCGTCGGCCGCTGGCTGGACTCCGCCTTCGGGATCACGCTGCCGTTCACCACGCCCGGGGTGGTGGTCGCCGAGGCCTTCGTCGCGATGCCGTTCCTGGTGATCAGCGTGGAGGGCGCGCTGCGGGCCGCCGATCCGCGGTTCGAGGAGGCGGCGGCCACCCTCGGCGCCTCCCGGCTGACCGCCTTCCGGCGGGTCACGCTGCCGCTGATCGCCCCAGGGGTGGCAGCCGGCTCGGTGCTCGCCTGGGCCCGCGCGCTCGGCGAGTTCGGCGCGACCATCACCTTCGCCGGGAACTTCCCCGGCACCACCCAGACCATGCCATTGGCGGTCTACCTGGCGCTGGAGACCGATCCCGAAGCGGCGATCGCGCTCAGCCTGGTGCTGCTCGCGGTCTCGATCGCGGTCCTGGTGGGACTGCGCGAACGGTGGATGAGCGCACCGTGACGGATCGTCAGACTGCCGCCCTGGACGCCCACTTGCGCGTCGAGCGGCCCGGCTTCACGCTCGACCTGGCGCTGCGCGCCGCCGCCGGCGAGGTGATCGCACTGCTCGGCCCGAACGGTGCGGGCAAGTCGACGGCGCTGCGCGCGCTGGCCGGCCTGCTGCCGCTCAGCGGCGGGCACCTGCGGCTGGACGGGCAGACGCTGGAGGAGCCGGCGGCCGGGCGGCACACGCCCGCCGAGCGGCGCCCGGTCGGCGTGGTGTTCCAGGACTACCTGCTCTTCCCGCACCTCAGCGCGCTGGACAACGTCGGCTTCGGGCTGCGCTGCCAGGGCCGCTCGAAGAAGGAGTCGCGGGCCGCCGCGAGCGGCTGGCTGGACCGGATGGGCCTGGCCGACCACGCAGCCGCCCGCCCGGCCAAGCTCTCCGGCGGGCAGGCGCAGCGGGTGGCGCTGGCCCGGGCGCTGGCGGTGCGGCCCCGGCTGCTGCTGCTGGACGAGCCACTGGCCGCCCTCGACGCCCGCACCCGGCTCGACGTCCGCTCCCAACTGCGGCGGCACCTGGCCGAGTTCGAGGCGGTCGCGGTGCTGGTCACGCACGACCCGCTGGACGCGATGGTGCTGGCCGACCGGCTGGTGGTGATCGAGGACGGCGCCGAGGTGCAGTCCGGCACTCCCGCCGAGATCGCCCGCCGGCCGCGCACCGACTACATCGCCCGGCTGGTCGGCCTGAACCTCTATCAGGGCACCGGCGAGGGCCACCTGGTGAGGCTGGCGGACGGCACGGTGCTGGCGACGGCCGAGGAGGTGTCCGGGCCCGCCTTCGTGGCGTTCGCGCCCGCCGCCGTGACCCTCTACCGGGAGCGGCCCACCACCAGCGCCCGCAACGTGTGGGAGCTCACGGTGACCGGGCTCGACCTGCACGGCGACCAGGTGCGGGCCGAGTTGACCGGCGCGCTGACGCTGGCCGCCGACCTGACCCCGGTGGCCGCCGCCGAACTCGACCTGAGCCCGGGCGCGCTGGTCTGGGCCTCGGTCAAGGCGGCGCAGACCCACGCGTATCCGGCCTGAGCAGCGCTTCGCTCCGGGCTCAGCTCGCCGAAGTCGGGTTCACTCCTCGCCGATGCCCACGTCCGCCACCGGCGCGCCCGCACCTTCGCCTACGAGTTCGCCTGCGCTCGACCGCCGTCGGCGGCGCGCTCGGCGCCTGCCGCTGCGTGGAACTGCCGTTCGTCTTCCACCACACCGACCTGCCCGCCCTGAATGGCGACACCGCCCCGCTCGGTCCCCATCGACCGCCGGCCGACGTGTCGGACTGCACGCACGTTGCCTGGGCCGCGTTCATCCGCGACGGCGACCCGGGTCGGACTCCGTACGACCTCGCAGTTCGACGTCCTGAGCTTGTTCTTCCCGGGGGCCGTCCTCCTCGGGTGGGGCCTCCGGTGTGCGTTCGCGCAGGAGCTGGAGGAACGCGCGAGCCGCCGGTGAGGCTGTGGAGGCGACCCAGACCGCACGCACTGTCCGCGGAGGCACGCCCGTCGCAGCCACCGCAGTCACCGCAGGCATGCGTGCGGCGGTAGCGGCGGGGACCAATCCGATGCCGAGGCCGCGCCCCACGAGCTGTTCCAGCAGCGCCATGGTGTCGGCCTCGAAGGCGACGGTGCGGGTGGCGCCGGCCGCCGCGAACGCCGCGTCGTTGTGCCGGCGGATGCCGGAGCCGGGTGGCATGTCGACCATGTCCTCCTCGGCCAGCCGGGCCGGTGTGACGCGCGCCGCCCCGGCCAGCCGATGCCCGTGCGGGACGATGGCGACCAAGTCCTCGTGTGCGAGCACCCGCCCGGCCAATCCGGCCGGGGGCCCCTCCGGGCGGGTGTCGACGAACGCGAGGTCGCAGGCCTGCTCGCGCACCTCTTGCAGCAAGTCCCGGACCAGCCTGGCGCGCAGCGTGACGCGCACGGCCGGATGCCGGTCCCGGTAGGCGGCGAGTAGGTCGGGCAGATCCACCGCGGTGAGCGGGGTGATGGTGCCGATGCTCAGCTGGCCGCGTACCTCGCTGCCGACTGCGGCCACCTCGCAGCGGGCCCGCTCGATCGCGGCCAAGGCCTCACGGGCCGGGCCGAGGAACGCCTCGCCGGCCGCGGTGATGCGCACCTGGCGGCTGGTGCGTTCGAACAGCCGGGTGCCCAACTCACTCTCCAACCGGGCGATCTGATGGCTGAGGGCGGACTGGACCACGAAGCAGCGGTGAGCGGCGCGGGTGAAGCTGCCGGTCTCGGCGACAGCGACGGCGTAGGCGAGCTGGCGGAGTTCCATCCATCCATCGTGTTCCGCGATCGCTGGGATGACAACCATCTGTTGGATTCATCCGGACTGGCCGGAGAGCATGAACGCAGTCCGGACCGACGGGCGCCGCGCGCCCTGTGACGCGGTCCGCGGACGGAGAACTCACGGAAGGAAACGGACATGGCCTCTTCCTCGGCTTCCTCCGCCGCGCAATCCACCACAGGCGCTCCCGGGCCCCGTGCGGGCGGTGCCAGCCCCGACGATCCGGGTCGTGGCACGGTCGTGCTGATGTCTGCGGCCGTCGGGCTGTGCGTGGCGAGCAATTACTACGCCCAGCCTCTGCTGGACACCATTGCCCGCGACCTGCGGCTGTCCGCCGCCTCCGCCGCGCTGGTGGTGACGGTCGCCCAGGTCGGCTACGCACTGGGGTTGATCCTGGTACTGCCGCTGGGCGACCTCATGGAACGGCGTCGGCTGGTCAGCGGCCTGACCCTGGCCACAGCATGCTCCCTTGCGCTGACCGCGGTCGCCCCCAACACAGGTCTGCTGCTGGCCGGCACCGCGCTGACCGGTCTGCTGTCGGTGACCGCGCAGGTCCTGGTGCCGTTCGCCGCCGATCTGGCCACCCCTCATCGGCGCGGTCAGGTCGTGGGAACGGTCATGAGCGGACTGGTGCTGGGCATGCTGCTGGCCCGAACCGCATCCGGTGCCCTGGCCGCGGTCGGCGGCTGGCGCACGGTGTACTGGGCCGCGGCGGCTGCGATGGCCGTCCTGGCCGCCACCCTGCACCGGGCGCTGCCCCAGTACCGGGGATCCGCCGGTCTGCGCTACGGACCGTTGCTGCGCTCCACCGCGCGCCTCCTGGTCGACGAACCGGTGCTGCGGGCCCGGGCGTTGCTCGGCCTGCTGGCCTTCGCCTGCTTCAGCGCGCTGTGGACGTCACTGGCCTTTCTGCTCTCCGGCCCCGGTTACGACTGGTCGGACAGCGAGATCGGACTGCTCGGGCTGGCCGGTGCCGCCGGTGCGATCGCCGCCCAGCTCGCCGGGCGCCTGGCGGACCGCGGACGCACCACGCTGACCACGATGGTCAGCGCGCTGCTCCTGCTCGGTTCCTGGGGTCTGCTGGCCCTGGGAGCGCATCAGGTGGCGGCGCTGATCGCAGGCATCGTGCTGCTGGACCTGGCTCACCAGGGCGTGCACATCACCAACCAGTCGCTGATCTACGCGCTGCGCCCGGACGCACGCGGACGCATCACCTCGGCCTACATGACGTGTTACTTCGTGGGCGGGGCGATCGGCTCAGCGCTGGCTGGCGTGGTCCACGCCCACGCCGGTTGGAACGGGGTCTGCGTGCTGGGTGCCGCGCTCGCCCTGCTGTTGTGCTTGGCGGCGGCCAGCACCGCCCCCGGCTTCCGGAGCTGGTGGCGTGGGCAGACCCGGCTGCGGGAACTGTGAACCGTGGCGAGCGCAGGTGTCCTGGCCGCCGCTGTGCTCACGCTCATCGCCCTGGCGATGCGCCTGGCCCGGTGACACCGGCGGGGCCCGGCAACCCGGCGGACACGGCCTGTCCCGCGCCCACTCCGAGACCGCGCACCCGCCCCGCGCGAGGACGGTGGGCTCGACTTGGCTTGCTGCGTGTGCCTCGGTCCATTGCTGCCTCTCTCACGGTGTCCGTGTTCAGCATCGCGCGTCAGGCTGCGGTTGCTTCCTCGTGTTCGACGAGGACGCCGGCCTCGAACCTGGAACCCTCGGCATTCACTACGCTGAGCGCGGGCCTACTCGGAGACCTCACGCTTCCCGCTCTTATCGTGTTGGTACTTGCCATCGCATCAGTGGTTATGGTCGTGGTCGGCTTGTCCATGAAGCGACGGCAGCGCAAGGAACGCGAGTTGCTGATGCAGCAACACCACGAGTACCCGGCGCAGCCTCCGACGCCCTTTGACCAACCTCGGCCGCCGCAACAGAACCCGTACCAGTAGGCGGACCGCACGGTGCCACAGTGCCGGATCGACTATCGAGCCGGCGGGGCGCCATTACGGACCGTCACCCGGGCTGCCCGCTCCGCCTTCGGCGGCGGACGGCCCGGAGCACGCGAAGCCCGGCCGTGTCGGGCCTGCCCTCTGGACACCCTCGGGCGCGCACACGCAGCTGTGCCTCAAAGTGGCGGGGTCCTGCCCAGGCGCTCGTGCAGCGAAGTGAAGCTACCCCCGCAGGTACGCAAGGGCTCTGACAGAAATCGGTGGCAGGGGTTCTTGAGCGCCCCCGATTCGTACCAGCCGTCCCCCACGTCCGTGCCGGAGCAGGCACCGCTGGTGTCCCGCTGAAGAGTGAACCGCGGAGAAACGGCACGAATCCGTCCATGGGAGCGGTACGTTGGTGTCCCGTCACAGACCCTTTGAGGAGAACCGGCGGCGTGACCAGCGAGCAGGATGCCATCAACACGGCCGTGGACGCGGTCGTCTCCGCAGTACGGGCCGGTGACACCGCCGCTCTGTACGAGGCCGTGATGCCACCGGCTGGCGTGAGAACGCCTCCCGACGAGGCCGCCAGGTGGTTCGGCCTGCTCCTGATCCACCTGGCGCTTGCCGCCTCGGCGGCCTGCGAGTTGGAACGGGGCTGTTCCCGGGAGGCCCTCTCGCGCTGGATCGCGGATGTGCTGGGCCCGCCCCCCACCCCCGCGCTGATCCGCGGTGCGGACCCCACCCACATCGACCACGTCGCGGCCGCCACTGCTGCGGCCGACCACGCCCGGTACGTCGCCTACACCATCGACCTGATGGGAGTGGGCCTTGCCGCGCCGGGCGAGGACGTGGACACGCGGATCGTCGACGCCCACCAGGCAGCGACGAACGACAAGACGGCACGCATCAACGTGATCGCGCTGCTCGCCAGCCTCGCCGCCGCGCCCTCCCGGAAAGGATGAGCCCGGGCGGCACCTTCGCTGTCGACGGCCGGCTCCTGACACGGCTTCACAGCCACACACGATCGGTATGCCACCTGTCCCGGGCCGGGCGAGGCCAAACCGAGTGCCGTCACTCGCGCTCGGGCGCCCCTGTTTCTACCGCCGCGAAGGGCCCGGCAAGACCCTCAGCAGTGTGACGACAGGGCGCACGTTGCTTCCCACCGAGCTGCAGGAGCTCCAGCTCACCCACCTGTCGTCCGTCACCGGGGTGGAGTCGAACTGGTCTCCGAGCGGCAGGGGCGCTCGCTGATCATCACCAGCAACCGGGCTCCCAGCGACTGGCACCCCCACCTCCCCAACCCCGTTGCGCAGTGTCGTTGGCGGGGCGTGTACTGGTGCCCGACCGGCTGCGACCTGGAGGTGCCGATGGCCCGCCTGACCGGCTCGACACCTACTGCCACCGAATGAACTCCGGAGAACTGATCAGGAATTGCCGACCCGCTGATTCCGCCGCCCCGAGGAAACCTGCGGCCACCTCAGTCTTCCTGTTCACAGGCGCGCGAAGCCGTGCCACCTTGCAAGACGGCACGGCTGGGGCAATTCGCGTACTACCGGCGGACCGGGCCAGGAATTGCCCGCGCGACCGCTGATTGTGCGTTCGGATTTCCGGCCGACTCACCGGCGAAAAACCGGCTGCGATCGGGCGATGATTACTGGGTGGTCGTCCACTGCTGGTTGGTCTTGCCGGTACCGCACGTCCACTGCACGACCTGCGCGCCGTCGTCGGTCGAAGAGCCGGTCACGTCCAGGCACTTGCCGCTGTTGACGGAGACCAGCTGGACGGCCTTGGAGCCCACCACCGGCTGCAGCAGCCACTGCTGGTTGGCCTTGCCCGTGCCGCAGGCCCACTGCAGTACCTGCGCGCCATCGGCGGTCGAAGCCCCCGTCACATCCAGACACTTACCGCTGTTGACGGAGACCAGCTGGACGGCGCTGGATCCGGCCACCGGCTGCAGCAGCCACTGCTGGTTGGCCTTGCCGGTGCCGCACGTCCACTGGTCGACCAGGGCTCCGTCAGCGGTCGAAGCGCCGGTCACGTCAAGGCACTTGCCGCTGTTGAGGTTGGTGACGGTGGTGGCCGTCGGGCCCGCGAGGGGTGTGATGGCGACGTTGGCGAAGTCGGCGTGCTGGAAGCCGCCCACGCCCAGGCCGATCTGGCCGACCAGGTGACTGTTGTCCGTGACCGAGGCGACCTGCACGTGGTCGACGGACGCGGTGATCGAGTCGCCGGTCATCGCGAGCGTGAGGTTGTGCCAGGTCCCGGCGCCTGCTCCGGAGTAGCTCCCGCCGGCCAGGACGGTGTCGGTGCTGGAGCGGTCCTCGGTGAACAGTGTCCAGGTGCCGGTGTCGTCGATCTTCAGGTGGTAGGCGGAGCGGTCGTGGTCGACGTGGTCGATCCGTCCGAGCAGTTCGGCGGAGCTGCCGGACTGTTCGAGGTTCACGTCCGTACTGGCCTGGTAGTTGTTCCACCTCGGGTCGCCCAGCAGGGTGGCCGGGGTGTAGTTCATGTCCGAGTGCCAGGGCAGCGGGGCCTGGGTGATGACCTGGCGCAGGCACATCGGGGTGCCGGCCCCGGCCGGGCAGGGTGCGGTCTCGAAAGCGCCGGCCCAGTCGTGGAAGTACTTTGCGGTCGCGCCGCTCTGGTAGCCGCTCAGGTCGGCCTGGTAGGGCAGCGGGAAGGTCTGCCCGGCGGGTCCGGTGGCGGTGCCCTTGCCCTGGCCGGTGGTCGTGGTCACGGTGTAGAGGTAGCCCGGCTGCAGGGTCAGCGAGTACGAGCCGCGCTGCGGGGTGACGTCCTGGGTGTGGACGAACCACTGGGCCGAGTCGCTGCTGTTCATGTTGGTGGCCCAGACGTGCACCGCACCGGTCGAAAGACCGCCGGCGACCTTGACGTTGACGGTGGTCGCCGCGGAGGCGTCGGTGGTCTCGAAGACGGTGCTGTAGTCCTTGCCGGACTTGAGGGTGACGTAGCTGCCGTTGTGCGGATCGCCGCCCAGGCCGGTGCCGGGCAGGTAGCCGGTGGCGCCGTCCAGGTACTTCCAGCCCGGCTTGGCGAACTGCTCGGTGTGGGCCATCACCCAGATGTCTCGGCCCACCTGGTAGTTGCCCGACCAGGGCTGGTCGGCGGCCATCAGGCCGGCGCCCGCGAAGGGCAGGTTCGAGGGCCAGGAGCTGACCAGCGCCCACTTGATGTCCGCGGTCATCCTGGCGTCGACGTACTCGCGGTTGATGTTGCGGGACAGGGCCGAGGGGTCGGAGCCGTAACTGTCGTTGTCGTCCTCGGAGGCCCAGAGCGGCTTGTCGAGCCCGATCGCGGTGGTGGAGCCGGGGCAGCCGGTGTAGGCCGGGGTCGAGTGCCAGCAGGTGCCGTGCAGTCCGACGACCCCGACGGCCTTGTCGAAGGCGCTGTCGGTGGCCATGTCGGAGGCGACCGACCAGTTCGCGTCGTCGTTGTCGGCGGCCACCAGCGTGGTTCCGGTGTAGCCGTGGCTGTCGAGGGAGGTGCGCAGGTTCTCGTACCAGGTCTTGTTGTAGCCGCTCTCGTTCCAGCCGCCCAGGTAGCCGATGTTCAGCCCGTGGCTCTTCGCGCAGCCGAGCCAGGACTGGATGTAGGTGATGTTGTCCGGGGACCAGATGCCGCCGTTCAACCAGCCAGGGGCGGCCCACTCCAGGCCGTAGAACCTGATGCCGGGGTTGCGGGCCTTGGCCTGCGCCATGAGCCACCACTCGTAGCCGCGGTTGCAGTCGACCTCGGTGGGGGTGCGCATGTGGCTGGGCTCGGGGCCGTCGCTGGAGTTGGCGTCGCCGCCGATCTCCACCTTCAGCATCTGCAGCGAGGCTCCGTAGCCGGGCTTGAAGAGGTAGTCCAGAATCTGGCTGCGCTGCGGCTCGGGGTAGTCGACCAGCAGCCGCGAGGTGGCCCCGCCGCCGCTGATCGCCCCGAGGCCGTCGAAGGTCCGGCCGGTCGAGGTGCCGTCGATCGTGATGTTCTGCGAAGTCGCGGGCGCGGCGGCGGTCGTCGCCGGCGTGTCGACCGTGGGGGCGGCCGGCGCCGGGGTGGCGGTGAAGGCGGTGGCGAGGCCCAGGATCAGTGCCGCCAGCAGGGTCGCGCTTCGCGGCGCGAGGAGGAGTCTACGCACGGAGGTGCTCCGAATACCTGAGGGTGCGGGTGGGTTGTGGCACTGCGACGCGCGCGGGCCTGGCGGGCGGTTCGGGCCCGCCCGCCCGGCCGGCGCGCGGACGTTACGGCAGCGTCCACCGCTGGTTGGCGCCGCCGTTGCAGTCCCAGATCTCCAGCTGGGTGCCGTTGGTGAGGGAAGCGGCCGGATCGTCCAGGCAGCGGCCGGACTGGGCGCCCTTCAGGGTGCCGTCCGCCTGCGGCGTCCACTGCTGGTTCGCGCCGCCGTTGCACTCCCAGAGCTCCGCCAGGCTGCCGTTGGCCGTGCCCTGGCCGGTGACGTCGAGGCACTTGCCGCCGTGGGTCAGGGTGCCGTTCTCCCAGGTCCACGCCTGCGAGTCACCGCCGTTGCAGTCCCAGAGCTGCACGGCGGTGCCGTTGACGGTGGAATCGCCGTTGGCGTCCAGGCACTTGCCGGGCAGGGCGGAGGCGACCGCGCCGGTCTGGGTGCCGGGTGTGCCGGGGGTGAGGGCGAAGTCGTCGAACTGGTCGGTCTGGTAGGCGGTCACGCCGAGGCCGGCCTGGCCGTTGGTGAAGCTGGCGTCGATGGAGCTGCCGACCACGACCCCGTCCACCGTGGCGGACAGGGTGGTGCCCTGCATGGTGAGACTGACGGTGTGCCAGCTGGCGGTGCCCAGCGCCTTGGCGGTGGTGCCGCTGGCGAGGGTGGTGAAGTTCCAGCTGGTGTCGCTCTTGTCGATGGACCAGGCGCCGGTGTCACTGACCCGCAGGTGGTAGGCGTTCAGGCCGTTGTTGTTGCGGCCCTGCTGGTTGACCCGCCCGAGCAGTTCGATGGTGCCCGGCTGCTCGAACATGGTGTCGGCGCTGACCGTGTAGTTGCTCCAACTGCCGTCACCCATGACGGTGTACGGGGCGTCGTAGGGCTCGTCGGTCCAGCGGATCGGCGTGGTCGGGGTCATCTGGCGCAGGCAGCTGCCGGTGCGGCCGCCGCCGCAGGGGACGGTCTGGAAGGCACCGTTCATGTCGGTGAAGTACTTGGGCGAGGTGGTGGTGGCCGGCGTCTCGAAGTCGTCCCTGTATGGGAGTTGGAGCGCGGCGGGGGCCGGCGGGGTGGCGGTGCCCTTGCCCTGGCCGGTGGTGGTGGTCACGGTGTACACGTAGCCGGGCCGGAGGGTGAGCGTGTACTTGCCGCCGCTGGGGGTGACGTCCTGCTGGTGGACGAACCAGGCGGCGGGGTCGGTGGAGTTGAGGTCGGTGGCCCAGACGTGCACCTTGCCGGTGGACAGGCCGCCGGAGACGGTGAAGTTCGCGGTCTGCGCGGTGGTGGCGTCCATGGTCTCGATGACCGTGCTGTAGTCCTTGGTGGTGGGCGACTTGAGCGTCACGTAGCTGCCGTTGCCGCGGTTTCCGCCGAGGTAGCCGCTGGCCGAGTCGATGTAGTGCCAGCCGGGCTGGGCGAACTGGGTGGTGTGCGCGGTGACCCAAGTGGTCTTGCCGATCGCGTAGTTGCCGGACCAGGGCTGGTCGGCGATCGACATACCGTCGCCGGAGAAGTAGAGGTTGGGGTAGAGCGCGGCGATGACCGGCCAGTTGATATACGAGGTCATCCTGCCGTCGAGGTAGTCCCGGTTGATCGCCCGGGCCACCGCCGGGGCGCCGCCGTTCGCGTCCTCGGAACCGTTCTCACTGGCCCACAGCGGCTTGCCGAGCGACTGCGCGTTCGCGGTGCTCGGGCAGGAGGAAAAGGAGCCGAGGTAGCCGCAGGGGTAGTGGACCCCGACGACGTCCACGGCCTTCTTGAACGCCGGATCCGTGGCCATGTCGTCCGCCACCGACCAGTCGCTGTCCGCGGCGACCACCTTGGTTCCGGAGTAACCATGCTTGATGAGCGCCGACTTGAGGTTCTCGTACCAGGTCTTGTCGTAACCGCGCTCGTTCCAGCCGCCCAGATAGGACACGTTCAGGTGGTGCTGCGCGGCGCAACCCATCCAGGACATCAGGTAGTCGATGGTGTCCTGGGACCAGAAGTTGCCGCCGCCGATCCAGCCCGGTGCACCCCAGGACAGGCCGTAGAACTTGATATTCGGGTTACGGGCCTGGGCCTGCTCGGCCAGCCACCACTCGTAACCCTGATTGCAGTCGACGGTGCCCATGGTGTGCTCGATGCTCGGCTCGGCGCCGTCGGTCGAGTTGGTGTCACCGCCGATCTCCAGCTTCAGGACCTGCAGCGAGGCTCCGTAGCCGGGTTTGAAGAGGTAGTCGAGCAGCTGGCTACGCTGCGGCTCCGGATAGTCGACCAGCAGACGGGAGTTGCCACCGCCGCCCGAGATGGCGCCGACACCGTCGAAGGTCAGACCGGGCTTGATGCCGCTGAGCGCCACGGCCGTGGCGGGGGCAGGGGCGGCCGCGGCGGGGACGGGGGCGGCGGCTTCGGCGGCAGCCGGCGTGCCGAGGGCGGTGCAGCCGAGAAGGAGCAGGGCTGCACCGAAGGCTGTACGGAGTCTTGCGGGCATGACGCTGCGACCCATGGGGGGACTCCAGGGGTGAGGGTGGGGGATTGGGTTCAGACCTGCTCAATATGAAGGCTAACTGAGCAAGAGTCAACAAGTTCAAACAAATACGGTCGCGTACGCGCATCCGACCATCCGCGGCGACCGGCACACCCTCACCAAGGCATCCACCAGCAGAAGTTGACGGAAAGTCGAGGGAGGCGCCCGTCGATGACCACAGCAGCTGCCGAGCGATGTCTAGACAATTGCTGATGCCGAGCACCACTCTCGGCCCCGTTCGAACAAAGACCGTTTCGTGCCATTTGACATTTTACTAATTGGACGTCCTGGAGCCCTCGCCGATCAGACTGACTGCAGCCTCGACGATGAGCCACTCATGCTGCCCCGACCTGTCCTGCCTCGGCCCGGCGGATGGTGGCCCTGCCGGTGGGGTCTGCGCTCTGGGCGGTTGGATGACGGTGACAACGGGAGTGGCCCTGAACCCACCGTTCTGTCGAGCCTGGTGGCAGCCCGGGCGGGCGACACCCCCGCGCGTCGGTCCTGCTCGGCCGCGAGCGTGGTGAAAGGGTACGAGCACACCCGGAGACGCGCTTTCCACGGTGGCGCGCCCGCCGCGTTCATCGAGGCGCGGCCCCGGCGGACCACCGTGGACGAGCGGTGGCCCGGGCGCGCAGCCGTGTCACGACGTGACCGAGGTGCCCTGGCAAAGGGGCGCACTGGCGCGGCCGGCGCCGGTGCAGGGGCGCCGTGGGCGGACCCGATCGAACGAGGGAGCCTTCCTATGAGTGCCTACCCGGCGATTGCCGATCACGGAATGCCCGGCGATTTCCAGAGTGCCGCGCTGATGTCCTCCGACGGGACCATCGACTGGTGGTGCGCGCCGCGGTTCGACTCTCCCAGCGTGTTCGCCTCGCTGCTCGACAGCGAACGCGGTGGCTACTGCCGGCTGTCCGCCCACCTGCCGGGCGGGCAGGAGCCGGTCGTGGTCGCCGCGGCCATCGCCCTCGACGAGCAACTCGACAGGGCCGAGCGCGGTGACGCCGATGTCTGACGCCACCCCGGTCCCACGCACACCCGCCGCCGGTCGGCGGATCATCGCCCCGCTCGCCCTCGCCCAGTTCATCTGCAGCTTCGCCGGCTCCAACATGAACGTGATGATCAACGACATCAGCGAGGACCTCGACACCACCGTGCAGGGCGTGCAGGTGGCGATCACCGTCTTCCTGCTGGTGATGGCCGCCCTGATGATCCCCGGCGGCAAACTGACCGACCGCTACGGCCGCAAGCGGTGCCTGCTCACCGGCCTCATCGTCTACGGCGTCGGCGCACTGCTCAGCGCCGCAGCACCGGGCCTGGGCGTCCTCATCCTCGGCAACTCCATCCTCGAAGGCGTCGGCACCGCCCTGCTCATCCCACCCGTCTACATCCTCACCACGCTGCTCTTCACCGACCTGACCTCACGCGCCCGCTCCTTCGGCACGATCATGGCGCTCGGCGGCATCGGCGCGGCGGCCGGCCCGCTGCTCGGCGGACTCATCACCTCGGCCCTCAGCTGGCGCGCCGCCTTCGTCTTCCAGGCCCTGGTCATCGTCGTGATCATCATCCTCAGCCGCCGGATCCAGGACCCCCTGCCGCCGGACCCGACCCGCCCCTTCGACACCGTCGGCACCGTCCTGTCCGCCCTCGGACTCGTCCTCGTCGTCACCGGCATCCTGGCCGCGGACAACAACGTCTGGCTGATGCTGGCCCTGCTCGTCCTCGGCGCGCTCCTCCTGACCGGCTTCTTCCTCTGGGTCCGCGCCCGGGAACGAGCCGGCAAGGAGCCGCTGCTGTCCACCAGCCTGTTCCGCAGCCGCGTCTCCAACCTCGGGCTCGTCACCCAGAACACCCAGTGGCTGCTCCTGATGGGCGTGTCCTTCACCGTCGCCTCCTACCTGCAGGTCGTGCGCGGATACGACGCGATCCAGACCGGCGTGATCTTCACCGCCGCCACCCTCGGCATCCTCACCACCTCCCTGGCCGCCGAACGCCTCGCGAAGCGGCACGCCCAACGCACCCTCATCCTGACGGGATTCGCCACCTCGATCACCGGGATCATCGTCCTCATCCTCATCGTCGCCGGCTCGCCCAGCCCCTGGGCCTTCGCCCCCGGACTGCTCCTGATCGGCCTGGGCCTGGGCGTGATGCTCACCCCCTCGGTCAACATCGTCCAGTCGAGCTTCACCGAGGAACGCCAGGGCGAGATCTCCGGCCTGTCCCGCAGCGTGTCGAACCTCGGGTCCTCACTCGGCACCGCCATCGCCGGCACCATCCTCGTCGCCGGCCTCACCAGCCACGCCTACGCCGCTGCCATGATCACCCTGGCAGCCGTCGGACTCATCGGCCTCACCGCCACCGTCTTCCTGCCACACACCCCCGCACCCTAGACGCCGCCACATCCGGTCGCGTTTCTCCGAGTCCGCGAGCACTGTCGACTGACCCGTGAGGGGCCGTCGAGCCCCGTCGGCCTGGAACCCACCAACACGGGATCCGGCTGCCTGACGGGCTGACCACGTCCTTTTCGCGGGACTGTCTGAGATCTTGTATGCGACCTGGTGATCCAGGGCAGGCCGGAGCTGCGAGTCCGGCCGGAGAGGATCACGAGGGTCCGAGAGTGAACTGACGGAGCGGAAGATCTCCGGGGAGATCGAGCGGGCGCCCGCGCAGGGCCTGGATGTCCGTCTGGGTCGGGAGTTGATCGAGCGGGCCAGGGCCGAGGGCGTGTCGCTGACCGGCGAGGATGGCCCGCTGGCCTCGATCACCCGGCAGGTCCTGCAGGCCGCGCTGGAGGCCGAGATGAGCGATCACCTCGGCTACGAGAAGGGTGAGCCGGGCGGAGCCGGTTCGGGCAACCACCGCAACGGCGCCTCCCGCAAGAGGGTGCTCACCGAGATCGGCGCGGTCGAGCTCGCAGTTCCCAGAGACCGGGCCGGCACGTTCGAGCCGCAGATCGTGCCCAAGCACTCCCGCCGGTCGGTGTCGCCCACCCAGGCCGGCCAGCGCCGGCGGTGGCCGGTAGGGTCGGGCGCCATGACCGACTGGACCGGGGTGCGTGATCGGATTCTGGCACTTGCCGCAGTGCCGGGCAGCGACAAGGTGTTCGGGGCGAGGGCCCACGGCTTTGCGCTCGATGACCCTCTGGCTGCCGCCGAGGTGGCCAACCTCGAGGCGTGGCTGGATGTTGATCTGCCCAAGGACTATCGCTCGTTCCTGCTGCATGTCGGAGCTGGCGGGGCTGGTCCGGCTTACGGCATTCTCCCGGTGCGGCGCGATGGTTCTGCAGGCTGGCACTGGGTCGGAGAGCTCCTTGAGGAGGTCGAGCCGGGCATGTTCGCCGAGCTGTTTCCAGGAGGGACGGACCCGGTGGCAACGGTTGAGATCCTGGCTGAGCGGCCGTTGCGGGAGGACTTCGACGACCTCGCCGATCTCGACGCGGCCTTTGAGGTGTGGGAGGAGCGTCTGGGCGAGGTGCAGTACGATCCGCGCCGGACAGCCGGGGCGCTTTGCCTGTGTGATGAGGGCTGCGGGATGGTGGTCTGGCTGGTCGTCACTGGATCGGAACGCGGCCGAATGTGGCGTGACGATCGCTGCAACGGCATGGATCTTCATCCGATGCACGACGCCGACGGCTTCCCACTGGACTTCGCCAGTTGGTACCTCGGGTGGCTCACAGCCGCCGAGACTGCCTGCGGCCCCGACTGATAACAGGAAGTCCGCTGCTGATCTTGGAAACCCGCGGCTCTACGCCTGTCGCCCGGTTGGGGGATCTCCGGCCCGTACGCGCATGGAGAGAGGGCATCCTGCACAGCTCGTGGGTGTCGAAGTCCACGCGCAGCAGGAGGCTCTGTGCCGCAGTCTTCCGTACCACCCTCGCAAGCGTCCAACTCGGCTGCCTGGCAGTGTGATTGTCTCGCGCACGTGTACGGGAACGCGGCCAAATCACGGGGAACGTGTGCGACGCTACCCGTCGGACATGGCCGACGCTGAATGGGCAGCGGCCCGACCGCTGCTGCCGGTGCCGCGATGGCTACGCGGGCGGGGCGGCCAGCCCGAAGGGTACTGCCATCGCGCGATACTGGACGCGATTCGCTACCTCGTCGACAACGGCGTCAAGTGGCGGGCGATGCCCGTTCTAAAGGCTGTCTCGTAACTCCGTAGGCTGCGTGGCGCTGGTCTGGGTGTGCAGGTGCTGTCGGCGGAGCGTCGTGAGCTCATCGAGGTGCTCACCGGGCTACGCCCGGCCCAGTTCAGGCGCTTGGGTCCAGGCGGTGAAGTACCGCGGCGGCCGGGCACTGGACCCATCCAGGCCGGGCCGGCCGTGGGCGCTGTCCCTGCAGGACAGGGTGCTGCTGGTCGCGGTCCACTACCGGACGAACCTGACGATGCGCCAACTGGCACCGCTGTTCGGTGTCTCACCGACAGCTGCCCACCGGATCATCGATCGGCAGAAGGACGCCAACCGCTCCCACCGCCGAGTACGGGCACGGGTCGAACACGCCGCCGGAAGATCCTCCGCGCGTGCCGGCGTAGGGGCCCGGCCGTCTACTGGGCCGCCAGCCGCGTCGCCCGCATGCACAACCTCGCGCTCGCCGACTGAGGTCAGAACGCTCGGCCAGGCGCATGCCCCAATGCTGCCAGCCGAGTTACGAGACAGCCTTGAGTGCGTTATTGTCACACGGCTCGGGGCCCCGTGCGTTCTCCGCCACTGATCAGCGCGTGGAAAGCGACTGATCTTGGGGTTGCTGAGGGGCTAGCCGGACGAGCCCCCTCAGCAACCTCGCTCCGGCCTGCGTGGCTCAACACGTTGACTTGGCAGGGAAGTCATCAGCCCGGACCCGCTCCGCCATAGCCGGCCCGGACGACCCCGGCCGCTACTGAAGTTGAATTCGTGATGTCGGTCAGCTGCCCATGGTCAGACCAGTGCTGGCGAGGTAGCCGTCGACTGCCCGCCCTGGCACCGCCGCACGGAAAACCGGTGTCGCCGACAGCTGAGCCAGCCCTACCGTTCTGGCTCATGGATGACACCACCGCCCCGCCGCGGCTGACCCGGCTCACCTTCCACGGCCCGCTCTCCGAGGACCGGGCCGCCAGGATGATCCGCCGGCTCAGCGCCCAAGCCACCCCGGTCACCGTGCTCGACATCGGCTGCGGCTGGGGCGAGTTCATGCTCCGCCTCCTCGAGGCGACGCCCGGTGCGACCGGCGTCGGCATCGATCTCAATGAGGACGACCTCGCCCGCGGGCGCGCCAACGCTGAGGCCCGCGGGCTGGCCGAGCGCGTCCGCTTCGTCCAGGAGTCCGCCGTCGACACCGCCCATGGCCCCGCCGACCTCGTTCTCTGCTTCAGCGCCAGCCACGCACTCAGCGACGCCCAGCCACCTGAGCACACGACTGCCGCCCTGCGCGCTCTTCGCCGCCTGGTCACCCCGGGCGGCCGTGTCCTTCTCGGCGAGAGCTTCTGGCAACGCACGCCCACTCCAAGCGATTTGTCGGCCATGTGGCCCGATGCCTCCCCCGCTGAGTTCCACGACCTCCCCGATCTCGTCGACCTCGCCATCGCCGCGGGCTTTCGCCCCGCCTGGATCGAAACCGCGAACCTCGACGAATGGGACGACTTCGAGTCCGCCTACCAGTCCGACGTCGAGGAATGGCTTGCCGCCCACCCCGACCACCCCGTGGCGAAGGAGACCCGCAACCGTGTCGACCGCCACCGCGCCATGTGGCTCCGGGGCTATCGCGGCGTCATGGGCCTGGCCTACCTGACCCTCGTTCCCGTGAGCTGAGGGGCGAGCAGCCTCGGCTTCCCAGCGTGGTGGTCTACCGACCGATCGTTGAGGTTGTCGAGGTGCCGCACGTACTCACGCCGGTCCGGTCCCACCCGCGACGCGGACTCGACGCTGTAGGTGCCAAGAACCACGTCCGTGCTGGTCAGTTGACGTATGGACACTGTCGCGAGGCCGGCCGGTCGAGTGACAGCGGAGGTCTCGCTCGGTGTTTGCCAGCTGGTTCCGGTCGGTTCCAGGATGGTCCGGTGTTGCTGCGACTGCCCTACCTGGCCTTGACAAGTGTGTTCATCTTGATACGGCTCCTGCCGATGAGCGACCGCGACAAGGACGCCGCCTCCACCGTGTGGAACATTCTCAAGGAGCACGGCATCGACCCCGCACCCGAACGCGACCACACCACCTGGGCGCCGTTCCTCCGCTCCCAAGCCCACGCCATCCTCGCCGCCGACTTCTTCGAGACCAGGACACTGACCGGGGCGACTGTGACCGTCCTCGCGGTGATCGAGCATGCCACCCGGCGCGTGCGGGTCCTCGGCGCGACCGCCCACCCGACCGCGGCCTGGACGACCCAGCTCGCTCGGAACATGGTCATGGACCTTCAGGACACGGGCACCAGGGTGAAGTTCCTGATCCGGGACCGGGACGTCCGCTACCCAGCCGCTTTCGACGCCGTCCTGCGGGCCGAGGGCATCGAGGTCGTCCAGACCGGCATCCGAATGCCGCGGATGAACGCGATCATGGAGCGCTGGGTGCGGTCCTGCCGAACCGAGCTCCTCGACCGCACCCTCATCTGGAACCAGAACCACCTACTCCACGCGCTACGCGAGTACGAGCAGTTCTACAACACGCACAGACCCCACCGCAGCCTCGCCAGCGCCGCGCCCCTACACCCACTGCCCGAACCCGTCGCCGAACCCGACCGGGCTCACCCACCTCGACGTCCGCCGACGCGAGCGCCTCGGCGGCATTCTGCACGAATACCAACATGCAGCGTGACCAGCACGGACGTGGTTCTTGGCACCTACAACCTCGCGCTGGCGCCCCACCGCACCGCTGGGCAGCCATGACGCCGCCGCAGCGACGCGGGCCCGTGCCGGACCTGCCCTACGCGGGGCCGACGTGCGCCGCGATGACGCGCCATCCGCCGCGGGGCGTGTGGACCCAGGTGCGCGTGTAGCGCACGCGCGCGGTGAACTCCCGTCCCTCGAAGGTTCCGGCGAGCGTGCCGAGGAACCAGGTGACACCGGTCGGGCCCACGACCAGGACGGCAAGGTCCTCCTCGTCGACACGGGTGAGGCGCTGTCGGCCGCTCCGCTGGAGCTCCAGGTCGTCGTCCTTCGCGTACGTGCGCCCGTCCGGTCCGGTGAAGACCAGGCGGTCGTCGAGCAGGGCGTCAAGTGCGGTGACGTCGGCGGCAAGTTGCGCGGCCTGCAGACAGCGTTCGGCGGAGCGCAGGTCCTCGGTCGACGCACTGGCCTGATCGGTGTCCATGCCAGGCACAGTACCCGAGCCACCCGGGTGCGAGCCGCTGCTCGCGGCCCGCCCACCGTCGCCAGCAGGCTGCCGACCAGGACGGCAATGTTTCCGGCCACGCCGCCCTCGGCGGTGGAGGACTTCAGCTACCCCGGGGCGGCGCAGATCCTGGCCTCCCAGAACATCACCCTCAAGTCGGGTGACGGGCACATCCTGCTCACCGACTGCGCGTCAGGTGGGAACCTGGTGCAGCTGTACAGCCGGACGGCGACGACCACGCCCTGAAGGCCACCCTGAACACCGCGGGCACCGTCACCAGCGTCGACATCGCCAAGAACGCCTGGACCCCGGTCGGCGAAGGCACCTCCACCGGCGCCCACCACCCTGCTGGAGCTCAACGCCACCGGCGGCCCGGCCGCCACCGCCCCCACCAGCTCCGTTCCGGCCGTCGGCACCATCACCGTCGGCCAGCCCCGCCACCCCGGCTCGCGCTCCTGCACCGCCACCCTGGTCGCCCCGCAGTGGCTGCTCTCCGCGGCCAGCTGCTTCGCCGACAACCCCGCCGACCTCAGCACGGTGCCCTCGGGCGCGCCCAAGACCGCGAC
Organism: Kitasatospora sp. GAS204B; assembly: GCF_029892155.1. Lineage (GTDB taxonomy): Bacteria > Actinomycetota > Actinomycetes > Streptomycetales > Streptomycetaceae > Kitasatospora. Next base: position 183,601 of record NZ_JARZAG010000015.1, read on the forward strand.
CACGGCCACCATAGGCAGCCACACCCTGGCCATCGCCGAGCTCGACCCCCGCACCGACCGCGACCTCGTGATGGCCCGGCTCGCCCAGCCCGTCACCGACGGGGCCCCGATCGCGGTGTCCAGTACCGCGCCGAGCGCGGCCGAGAGCCTCCAGGTCGTCGGCTTCGGCCGCACGAAGACCGAGTGGCTGCCCAGCAGTTCGCACAGCGCCGTCTTCACCACCGGCGCCGTGAACCCGACCAGCATCACCCTCTCCCCCGGCACCCCCGCGGACGTCACCGTCTGCCAGGGCGACGCCCGATCTGGTCGGCTCGGACGGACAGCCGATAACCTCCCTGGGCAAGGTCTACAAGAAGGTGCCCGTCAACGGAGTCGACACCGTCGGCATCGTGGACGCCGGCACCACGGTCCGGGTCCAGAGCAGGCTTGACCCGACCGACAAGAAGGGGTGGATCGTCGCCTCGATCTTCCCCCTGGCCAAATAGCGAGGAGGAGCCATGACGGAGCGATACCGCGAGCTGGACTTCGGTCTCAGCAACCTGATCAGGACCTTCCAGCAGGGCTGGCGGGAACGAGGGGGGAGCGACCTCGACCTGCTGAGGGCCTACGCCGTCGGCAACCCCCCGGAAGTGGTGCAGGCCCTGCTGGTCGACGCGCTCCGGCTGGCCGACTCGGCCGTGCCGACCTGGGCGATCGAGGCGCTCTGGTCGGCTGCCACCGACCGCTGTCACGACCTGGCGGCCGAGGGCTGGGAGGGCCGTGACTGGCTGCGGCAGATCGTCGAGCTCTGTCAGGAGCGGCTCCTGAAGGAGGACCCGACCTACCGGGCGAGCGTTCCACGGGACGCCTACGCCCACCTGACCGGGGCGGTGCTGGACGAGATCATGCTGGTCTCGACCGGCATGCTGGCGGGGGCGCTGCGCGCGAACTGGCACTACGTGCCCGGCGTCGTGCCCGCGCTCAACCTGGTGGCGACCCAGGTGTCGTGCGAACTCGCCTTCCGCCTGCTCCTGCTCGAACTCACGGCCTACGGGCCCGGGATCACCAGGGCCCAGTACGACCGGTACGTGGCGCTCGGCGCGAAGTTCGAGTACGGGGAGCTACTGGTGGAGGGTTACGAGCACCTGGTGGAGTAGCGGGGCGCGGATGCCCGCCGCTACTCCACCTTGCCCGACTCGAACTCGCCCGCCGGGGGCCACTGCTGCGCGAGGTCGAAGAACGAGGGCTCGTCGCCGGAGCGGACGACGACCGGCGACCGGCGACGGCCGGACCGTCACCCAGCTGCGGGTTCCCGACCAGACCAGCGAAATCACGTGTTTCGCCTCGCTGCTGGAACCCTACGACCTGACCGGGTCACCGTCACGGCAGACGCCCCGCACACCCAGCGCGCCCACGCGCGCTTCCTGGTGGAGGAGAAGAAGGCCCACTTCCTGCTGATGGTCAAGGCCAACCAGTGCGCCACAAAGCGCTCTGACGCATCCCCGACGCAGGCGGGACAGACTCGAAGGGAGGTCTGCTGGGTCCGAGGGCTTACCTGGAACCGAAAGGCGAAGGGGACCAGAGCATGCCAGGAACGGTGGCCGGGCCCAGGTGCCTGGGACGCGTGCCGGGGGACCCGCGCGGTATGGCGAAGGCTTGATTGCTTGAACCCCAATCTCCGGCGGCAGCAATTTGCTGCGACCGGAACGGCACCTGAAACCGGTGCCCGCCGTGGCCGGGGCGTCCTGCTTCGCCCCGACCACCCTTCGCGGCGGGAGCGATGCCCAGTGAGAGAGGACCGGCCGGAGGCATGCGGCTGCCGGGAACGCGCGCTCCTCACCCGCTACGCTGCCGTGTTGGGTTCAGCGTGGTGCGTTCACGGGCGCCGTAGGCGCGGGGTGGGGCAGTAGCGCGTGCCGCCTTCGACTGCAACGGTTGGCCCGGGGGCGATCTCGGTGAAGCCCGCGTCGCGCACCAGCGGCAGCCGTCCGTCGCTCAACTCGCTCCAGCGCGCCCGCTCCGCGGTGCGCACCGCCAGCGCGAAGCCGCTCTCCGCCCACTCCTTGCGCTGCGCCTCGTCCAGCCGCCACCAGGCGAGCTGGGCCGCGTGGCCGGTCTGCGCCATGGTCTTGCCGGCGCTCATCTCCAGCTCGGGGTTGAGCCAGAGCACCGGCAGGCCTTCGCCCGGGGCCGCGAGCACCACGTCCTGCGGGTCGCTCAGCTCGGTGCCGGAGACCTGCAGCTTGGCCAGCTCCTTGGGCCAACCGTCCAGCGGGACCGGCGGGAAGACCCGCACCTCGGCGTGCTCCCCGGTGACGGTGAGGCCGGGCAGCTCTCCCGTCTTGCGCCACTCGCCACCGCGCGCCCGCCGGACCACCTTGCGGATCCGGGCGTCCTCCCAGGCGTGCACCAGCTCCGCCCACTCGCCGTCGCCACTCGCCCTGGGGTCGGCGAGCAGGGTGAGCACCGCGCGGGCCGAGGTCTCCAACGCGTCGGTGCGGGCCGGCGGGTCGGCCTTCTCCAGGTGGACCACCAGCGGCAGCACGTACTGCGGCCTGGCGTCGCGGTCCACGGGGGCGGCGGCCGGGCTCGGGGCGTCGAAGGGCTCGGAAGGTGAGGTGGTCACCCCGACAGGCTACCCGCGCTGCTCAGCCGTCCCGTCGGCTACCTGCGGTAGCCGCGGCCCGGCTCGCGCTCCTCCGCCTCCTCGTACGGGAGGAACCAGCCCTCGGGGTGGGTGGCGGAGAGCAGCGTGTCCAGCCGCGCCGAACTGTCCTCCTCCGAGTCCGCTCCGGCCAGGTCGTACACCCCGAGCAGTTCGTCGGAGCAGCCTTCCCAGTCGTAGTCGTACAGGTCGGCGGGCAGGTCGCCCATCAGATCGGCCACCGCCTGGGGTTGCGAGCCCAGCAACGCGCGGGCGTCGGCCAGCGCCAGGCGCAGCGCCAGCTCCTCGCCCGGGCAGCGCGGCAGCGGCCACTCGCCGAGCCCGAGGTCCTCGGCCAGGTCGTCGAAGGCCCGGGCCATGGCGCGGCGCCAGGACCGGTGCATGCCCCAACTGGCCTGTGGCAGGCGGGCGAAGATGGCCCAGTCCTGGTCGTCCTCGTCGGCCACCGGCTCGTCGCCGTGCTCGTCCAGATCGTCATAGGCGGCGTCCGCCAGGGCCAGCAGTTGGGTGTGCAGCAGGCACGCGGTGCGTGGGGTGAGGGTCCAGTCGCCCGGCTCGCCGTCCTCGCCGTCCAGCGGGAAGAGTTCGGCGAAGTCCGGCGCGAAGTCCTCGGTGGCGCTGATCTCCAGGGTCCCGCCGATCGCCTCGATCCCGGGCACCGCGCCGATCAGCCGGTCCGGATGCAGCAGCGCGCCGAGCGCGGCGTGCGGGTCCTCGGAGACCTCGCGCAACAGCTCCATCCGCTGACTCGCGGGATCGATCCCGGTGAAGTCGAACTCCTCGACGGCCGCCACGGCCGCGGCCCGCAGTGCCGGCCAGTCCGTCACCCGGATCCCGAGCACCACGGTCGCCTCGACCTCCAGCGCCCCCGGATTGTCGGTCGCGCCCGGCCCCTGCGGATGATCACGTCGCTCGCCCATGCGCCTACGGTACGGCTTTTCGCTGCGGCACTCACCGGTGCGGTGGAGGTTTTCGGGCGCGGTTGCCGGACGTGGCTGGACCGGGCCCGCAGGATGGGGGGATGAGCAATCTCGATGAGTACGGTGGCGGGCCGGGGCCGGGTGCGGATGTGCTGGTGGTGACCACCAACGACGTGCCGGGGTACCGGGTGGAAAGGGTGATCGGGGAGGTGTTCGGACTCACAGTGCGAAGTCGGCATGTGGGGACGCAGATCGGCGCCTCGTTCAAGTCGATGCTCGGCGGCGAGCTGCGAGGGCTGACCAAGACGCTGGTGGAGAGCCGCAACCAGGCGATGGAGAGGCTGGTCGAACAGGCCAAGGCACGCGGCGGCAACGCCGTGCTGGCGATGCGCTTCGACGTGACCGAGGCGGCCGACCTCGGGACGGAGATCTGCGCGTACGGCACGGCGGTGGTGATCAACCCGGCCGGCTGACGGGAACATCCGGTGACGCCCGTGATGTTTCACGGACGTGACTGTTGAAGGCGCAACCGAAGTCGACGTGGTCGTGATCGGCGCGGGCCAGGCGGGCTTGTCCGCCGCCTACCACCTGCGCCGACGCGGCTTCGCCCCGTTCGACGGCTTCGTGGTGCTGGACGCCGACCAGGCACCCGGCGGAGCCTGGGCGCACCGCGCGCCCTCGCTGCGGATGGCCACCGTGCACGGCTTCCACGACCTCCCGGACTTCGAGCTGCCGCCGGCCGATCCGGGTGCCCCCGCGCGCGAGGTGGTGCCGGGGTACTTCGCTGCGTACGAGGCCCGCCACGCGCTGCCGGTGGTACGCCCCGTCAGGGTGAGCACGGTGCACAGCACGGGAGACCGCTTGCTGGTGGAATCCACCGCCGGGAGCTGGTCCGCCCGCGCACTGATCAACGCCACCGGCACCTGGACCCGCCCCTTCCTCCCCCACTACCCCGGCCACTTCGCCGGCCGCCAGCTGCACTACGCCGACTACCGGGGGCCTGCCTCGTTCGCGGGGCAGAAGGTGGCCGTGGTGGGCGGCGGCGCCTCGGCGATCCAACTGCTCGCCGAACTCGGCGAGGTCGCCGAGACGGTCTGGGTGACCCGCCGCGAACCGGCCTTCCGCGACGGCCCGTTCAGCCCGGAGGCAGGACGCGCGGCGGTCGCCCTGGTCGAGGAGCGCGTGCGCCAGGGGCTGCCGGTGCGCAGCGTGGTCAGCGTGACGGGGCTGGGCCCCTCGGTGGCACTGCAGCGGGCGCGCGAGTTGGGGGTGCTGCAGCGGCACCCGATGTTCGACCACCTGACCGAGCACGGGATCGCCTGGGGAACGGAGGAAGTCGAGGTGGACGCGATCATCTGGGCCACCGGCTTCCGCCCCGAGGTCAGCCACCTGACACCGCTGGGCCTTCGCGAACCGGGCGGCGGCATCCGCCTCGACGGCACGCAGGCGGTCGCCGACCCGCGCGTCCACCTGGTCGGCTACGGCCCGTCAGCGAGCACCATCGGCGCCAACCGGGCGGGGCGGGCGGCGGTCAACGGGATCGTGAAGCTGATCGGCACGCCCGTTCTTCAGCCCGGATAGGGCTGCTCCCGGCCCCGGCCGTCCAGGACTCTCCCGGACAACCCGGTACGTGCTCAGGCGTCGTAGTCCACCGTCACCTTGTCCGTCACCGGCCGCGCCTGACAGGTCAGCACATAGCCCGCCGCCAACTCCTTCTCGTCCAGGGCGAAGTTGCGGCGCATCTCCACCTCGCCCTCGGTGACCAACGCCCGGCAGGTGCCGCAGACGCCGCCCTTGCAGGCGAAGGGGAGGTCGGGGCGGGAGTGCTGGGCGCCGTCCAGCACGCTGCGGTCGCGCGGCAGGCGCAGGGTGCTGCGGCGGCCGTCGAGGACGACGGTGACCTCGCTGCGGCCCTCGGCGGACGGCTCGTCGTCCGCGCGCTCGGTGATCGGTTCGTCCTCGGCGTGGAAGAGTTCCTGGTGCACGGTCTGTGGCGGGACGCCCAGTGAGCCCAGCAGTTCGCGGGTCTCGGCGACCATGGCGAACGGGCCGCAGAGCCACCAGTGGCCGACGGCGGGGACGTCCACCAGGGCGGCCAGCAGGGACTTGACCCGGTCGGTGTCCAGGCGGCCGCTGAGCAGTTCGGCGTCCCTGGCCTCGCGGGAGAGGACGTGGAGCAGCTCGAAGCGGTCCAGGTAGCGGTCCTTGAGGTCGGCCAGCTCGTCGGCGAACATCACGGTGTCGCTGCGCCGGTTGCCGTAGAGCAGCGTGACGGTCGACGAAGGGTGGGCGGCCAGCACGGTGGCGGCGATCGAGACCATCGGGGTGATGCCGGAGCCGGCGGCGATCAGCACGTGACGGGCCGGGACGCTCAGGTCGGCGGTGAAGGCGCCGCTGGGCGGCAGCACCTCGACGGTGTCCCCGACGGCCGCGCGGCGCACCAGGTGCTCGGAGAAGAGCCCGCCGGGCACCTCGCGCACGGCGATCCGCAGCGGGCCGCCGGCCGGGGAGCAGATCGAGTACGAGCGCCGCTCATCGGCGCCGTCCGCAAGTTGACGTAGCGTCAGGGTCTGTCCTGCCCGGAAGGCGAAGTCGGCGGAGAGGCCGGAGGGCACCTCGAAGGTGACGGCCACCGCGTCGTCGCAGAGCCGGTCCAGCGCGGCGATCCGCAGGGGGTGGAACTGCGCGCGGCGGGTCGCCATCAGATCTCCTTCATGCGTTCGAACGGCTCTCGGCAGGCCCGGCAGCGCCAGAGCGCCTTGCAGGCGGTGGAGCCGAACCTGGACAGCTCCTCGGTGTCGGCCGAGCCGCACTGCGGGCAGTCGACGGCAAGCCTGGTCCGCCCCAGCTGGAGCAGCCCCGGGGACGACGGGCCCGGCGGGGCGATCCCGGCGGCGGCGAGCTTGGCCCGGCCGGCGGGGGTGATCAGGTCGGTGCTCCACGGCGGGTCGAGCCGCAGCCGCACCCGGACCTCGGTGAAACCGGCCGCGCGCAGCCGCAGTTCCACGTCGGCGGCCATCTCGGCGACGGCTGGGCAGCCGGAGTAGGTCGGGGTGAGCCAGGCGGTCACCGCGGCGCCGTCCTGCTCGACCTCCGACAGCACGCCGAGGTCCGCCAGCGTGAGCATGGGCAGCTCGGGGTCGGGCACGGCGCCCGCGATCTCGGCGGCGTGCCGGGCGGCCAGGGTGCTCACCATGTCGCCCCCGGGTGCTCGCGGGCCACGCTCTGCAGCTCGGCCAGCAGCGGCCCGAGCGCCTCGGTGTGCACGCCCTCGCGCCCGGCCTTGCCGCCGATCCGGGCCAGCGGCCCGGCGGTGGGCACCGTCAGTTCGGCCTCGGCGAGCACGGCGGCCAGCTCGGCCAGCACCGGCTCGCGCAGCTCGGCCGGGTCGAGCCCGAGCCGCAGTTCGGCCTCGTGGGCGGTGAACAGCTCGTCGAGCAGCGGCCAGACGGCATCGAGGCCGGCCTGCATCCGCGCTGCCGAGTACGCGGTGCCGTCGCCCAGCCGCACGGTCCAGGCGGCCGCGTACTCCTGGTGGTAGGCCAGCTCCTTGACCCCGCGGGCCGCGACGGCGGCCAGCACCGGGTCGGGCGAGGCGGCGGCCAGCCGCTGGTAGAGCGCGCGGCGGGCGGTGGCGAAGAGCAGCAGCCGGGCGATGGAGAACGCGAAGTCGCCGTTGTCCAGCTCGACCAGGCGCACGTTGCGGAACTCGTGCTCGGCCCGCCAGTACGCGAAGTCGTCCTCGGTGCGCCCCGTGCCGTCCGCCTGCCCGGCCCGGGAGAGCAGCAGGCGCGCCTGGCCGAGCAGGTCGAGGCCGAGGTTGGCCAGCGCCACCTCCTCCTCCAGCTCGGGCGCCTTGGTGCACCACTCGATCAGCCGCTGGGCGAGGATCAGCGCGTCGTCGCCGAGCAGCTGGCAGTAGAGCGAGAGGTCGGCTCCGTCGACGTCCGGCGGCACCGTGGTGTCGACGCCGAGCAGCGGGTCGGCGAAGCCGGTGCCGTACGCCCAGCGGGCCTCGGCCTCGTGGTCGCCCTCGGCAAGCGTCAGGTAGACGTGGTCATCGGTGGTCATCGGGTCCCCCGGATCAGATGTGCGGGACATCCTCGGGGATGTCGTAGAAGGTGGGGTGGCGGTAGACCTTGTCGCCGCTGGGCTCGAAGAACGGGTCGCGCTCGTCGGGCGTGGAGGCGGTGATCGCCGCCGAGCGGACCACCCAGAGGCTGACCCCCTCGTTGCGGCGGGTGTAGAGGTCGCGGGCGGCGAGCAGCGCCATCCGGTCGTCGGGGGCGTGCAGCGAACCCACGTGGACGTGGTTCAGGCCGCGCCGTGGCCGGACGAAGACCTCGTAGAGCGGCCAGGTGTGGTCAGACATGGGACTCCTCACGCTTCTTCGCATACGCCGCGGCCGCCTCGCGGACCCAGGCGCCCTCCTCGTGGGCGGCCCGGCGGCGGTCGATCCGCTGGGTGTTGCACGGGCCCTGGCCCTTGATCACCCGCATCAGCTCGGACCAGTCGGGCTCGCCGAAGTCCCAGCCGCCGCGCTGCTCGTTCCACCTCAGCTCGGGGTCGGGCAGGGTGATGCCGAGGTGCTCGGCCTGCGGCACCGTCATATCGACAAATCGCTGTCGCAGCTCGTCGTTGGTGTGGCGCTTGATCCGCCAGGCCATCGACTGCTCGGTGTTCGGCGACTCGGCGTCCGGCGGGCCGAACATCATCAGGGACGGCCACCACCAGCGGTCCACCGCGTCCTGGACCATCCGCCGCTGCCCCTCGGTGCCGCGCATCAGGGTCATCAGCAGCTCGTAGCCCTGGCGCTGGTGGAAGGACTCCTCCTTGCAGATCCGCACCATCGCCCGCGCGTACGGACCGTAGCTGCACCGGCAGAGCGGGACCTGGTTGCAGATCGCCGCGCCGTCCACCAGCCAGCCGATCACGCCGACGTCGGCGAAGTTCAGCGTCGGGTAGTTGAAGATCGAGGAGTACTTCTGCCGGCCGCTGATCAGCTTCTCGGTCAGCTCCGCGCGGTCCACCCCGAGGGTCTCGGCCGCCGCGTAGAGGTAGAGGCCGTGGCCTGCCTCGTCCTGGGCCTTGGCGAGCAGGATCGCCTTGCGCCGCAGCGAGGGCGCCCTGGTCAGCCAGTTGCCCTCGGGCTGCATGCCGATGATCTCGGAGTGCGCGTGCTGGGCGATCTGGCGGATCAGGGTGGCCCGGTACGCGTCCGGCATCCAGTCGCGCGGCTCGATCCGCTGCTCGGCGGCGACCACCGCCTCGAAGCGCTCGGCCAGCCCGGCGGGCACCCCGGGCTCGGCGGTGTCGGCCGCTTGCACTGCCACCATGACGATTCCTCCCGACTGACCGTTCGGTCGGTTCCATTGTGTAGCCATCGGCCTACCAATGACAAGGACCCCTCCGCTGACCGGCCGAAACGGCGCGGGCACGGCCGGGAGAACGCCGAGGGCGGGCCCGACCTGCGGGCCCGCCCTCGGCAGGACGCCGGCACGGTGCCGGCGCTACGCCGCGATGCCGGCACCACGCCGGCTCAGGACCGGCGCCGGGCCGGCCGCCGGCTCAGGGGCGCGGCCGCACCGCCTCGGGTGCCGCACCCGATCGCGGCCGCAGCCGGGGCATCGGCACCGCGAGCAGCCCGGCCAGCAGCGCGATCCGCGGCGCCAGCTGGTCCAGCTCGATGCGCTCGTCGCGCGCGTGCGGCCCGGCGCCGACCGCGCCCAGGCCGTCCAGCGTGGGCAGCCCGCGGGCGCCCGCCAGGTTGGTGTCCCCGGCCCCGCCGGCCGGGGCGCCGTCGACCTGCTGTCCGAGCGCGGCGGCCAGCGTGCGCACGTGATGCAGCAGCGCGTTGCCGCCGGAGCGTTCGGGCCAGGCCGGCCGGCTGGAGAGCACCTCGGTGGTGATCAGCGCACCCGGACGCAGCGCGGTCAGGTGGGCCAGGCTGTCCAGCGTGCTGCGCTGCGCCTCGGGGGTGGCGAAGCGCAGGCCCAGTTCGGCCTCGGCCTGCCCGGCGATCACGTTCGCCCTGGTGCCGCCACGGATCCGGCCGGTGTTCAGCTCGGTGCCCGGCTGGTGGCCCAACTGGTCGCGGATCTCGACGAGCTGGTCCACCAACTCGTCGACCGCCGAGGTGCCGTCCTCGGGATGGTTGCCCGCGTGCGCCTCGTGCCCGGTGACGGTGAGCTTGACCCGGCTGACCCCTCGGCGCGCGGTCTTCAGCCGGCCGTCCTCGTGCGGCGGTTCCAGGCCCAGGACGGCGGCGGCGCCGGGGAACTGGCGCTCCACCACGCGGCGGCCGTCCGGGCTGCCGACCTCCTCGTCCGAGGTCACCACCACCCGTACCGAGTGGTACGGGCGCAGGCCGAGATCGGCGAGGAGGGCGAAGGCGCCTTCGAGGAGGGCCAGTCCGCCCTTCATGTCGAGCACGCCAGGGCCGCTGAGCACACCGTCGTGCTCGGTCACCGGCCAGTCCGCCAGGATGCCGGCGGGCCAGACGGTGTCGTGATGGCCGACGAAGAGCAGGTGCGGGAGGTCCTCGTGCTGGCCGCGCCAGTGCAGCAGCAGGTGGTCGCCGGCCGCGCCCTTCTCCCGGCTCACCTCGGCGCCGGTGGCCCGGTAGCCGGCCGACAGCTCCTCGGCCAGCGCGTTGAGCCGCTCGGCGTCGCCGCTCGGCGACTCGATCCGGGCCAGGTCCGCGCAGCGGCGGCGGACGGCGACGGAGAGGGTACGGGCCCGGGCGGTGAGGGTGCCCGGGAGCGTGGGGAGCGTCTCGTCGTCGGCGGCCGGGTCGGCGACGGCCGACCGGGAGGTGGCCACCGTGGCCGTGGCGGCAGTGGTGGCTGTGGCGGCGGTGGCTGGGGACGTCGAGGTCGTGGTGGGCGTCGTGGTGGGCGTCGTGGTGTGCGGACTCATCGGACACCTCCGCGGCCGCGGCCCGTACTCAGCGCACCCGGCGTCACCGGGCGGCCGCCTCGGCCGGCCATCACGGCGCGGGCCCGACCGGCGGCCGGCGGACAGCAGACCGGGGCGGCCGCCGGGCAGCGGCCCGACGGCCGTGGACCGTCCGACGACTGTGGACTGTCCGACGTGCGCCGGCGACCGGCCGGCCGCCGGCTCGCCAGCCGTACGACGGCGGGTGGCCGAAGGGTCTGTGGTGCGATGGAACGACTGCTCGACATACGTCCTCCTCGCTCGATCCGGCGGTCCCGATGCGGCCGGGACCCCCGTGGGCAGCGGCCTCCGGGTTGCGGTGCGGGTGACACCGTGGCAGGGGAAGCCGAAGTGAGCCTAGAAGAACGCGTCGGTTTCCGGCGAGGTGGCCCATGCCGCGGACCGGACCGGGGGCGTGCGCGGGCTCGCCAGCGGTGCTGGCGGGGATGTCGGGGCGCGGCTGTTGGCACGTCGCGGCGCACGGACCCGGACCGGCCGGAGCGGACGCGGTCACCGGATCGCGCCCACTCCTCCACGATGGACCCGCCGCGACGCTTCAGCATGGCGAATCGCCAACGGCGCACCGATCCACGCCGGATGGGTGATGGGCGGGTCGGCTGCTGAGCGGTTCGCGCGTCAGGGGTGGTGGGGCGCCCCCGGGGGGGGGGGGGGCCCCCCCCGGGGGGGGCCGGGGGCGCCCCCCCCCCCGCGGGTTGAGCGCCCGCACCCCCCCCGGGGCCCCGGGCCCCCCCGGGGGGGGGCCCCGGGCGC
>NZ_JARZAG010000016.1 GCF_029892155.1 Kitasatospora sp. GAS204B
CTGGGTCTGGTGAAGCTGCTCGGCGAGTCCTCGATCGGCTCGGGGGTGCGCCGGGTGGAGGCGCTGGTCGGCGTGGACGCCTACAAGTTCCTGGCCCGCGAGCACACGGTGGTGGCGCAGCTGACCGAGCTGGTCAAGGGTCGTCCGGAGGAGCTGCCGGAGAAGATCTCCGCGATGCTGGGCAAGCTGAAGGACGCCGAGAAGGAGATCGAGCGGTTCCGCGCGGAGAAGGTGCTGGCCGCCGCGGCGGGTCTGGCCGACGCGGCCGAGGACGTGCGGGGCGTGGCACTGGTCGCGGCCCGGGTCGCCGACGGTGTCGGCGCGGACGAGCTGCGCAAGCTGGTCCTGGATGTGCGCAACCGGTTGGGCTCGCGTCCGGCCGTGGTCGCGGCCTTCACGGTGGTGAACGACCGTCCGTTGACCGTGATCGCCACCAACGAGGAGGCCCGCGCGCGCGGCGTCAAGGCCGGTGAACTGGTCCGCACCGCCGCCAAGACGCTCGGCGGTGGCGGTGGCGGCAAGGACGACGTGGCCCAGGGCGGCGGCACCGACGCCCGCGCCGTGGACGCCGCCATCGCCGCCGTGCGCCACAGCGTGCACGGGAACGGCTGATCGCGTGCTGAGCGGCTACCCCCTGCCGCTGCGGGGTGCGGCGCATGTCTGGCTCGGCGACGGGAGTTCGTCCGATCCGGTCCAGGACCTGACGTTGCTCTCCGACACCGAGCGGAGCCGATGTACCAGGTTCTTCAGCCCCGAGGACCGGCGCCGTTACGTCGCCGCCTGGGCCGCGGTCCGCAGGGTGCTGGCCGGCTACCTGGACACCGGCCCCGGCGAGATCCGGCTGGGCGCCGGCCGGTCCGCGGCGCGGGACAGCGGCAGCTACCCGCAGCTCGTGGTGGAGACGTCGCAGCCGCGCGTCTGCCTGAGCGTCGCCCGGTCCGAGGATCTGTGGGTGCTCGGGCTGGCGGTCGACGACCCGATCGGGGTGGACGTCGAACACGTCCGCGGGTTCGACACCGAGGGACTCATCGACCGGTGTCTGGCACCGGAGGAGCAGCGGCAGGTGCGGACGCTGTCCGGCGGCGCGCGCGACGCGGCCTTCGTGCGGGCCTGGACCCGCAAGCAGGCGGTCATGAAGGCGGCGGGCCTGCCGCGCGCCACCGCGCCGCACCAGGTGCTGGTGCCATCGCGCGGGCCCACCGTGGTGCGGGTCGAACTGCTGCGCGACGCCCTGCGCGCACCGGGCGGCTGGCTGGTGCAGGACCTGCCGCCGGCCGGGTCCGCGCTGGCGGCGATCGCCCGGCCGGAGAGCTGCGCGGGCCCCGTGAACTGGTACGACGGCACGAGCGGGAACACCCCGGTGGGCCTCGGCCTTCCAACTCATAGCGCCGACCATGAGGAGATGTCAGAGCATGCTTGAAGCAACCGAGCCCGGTGACCGGAAGTTCCTCTTCCTGCTGGGCAGCGCCCGCCAGGGTGGCAACACCGAGACGCTCGCGCGCCGCGCGGCGGCGGGCCTGCCGGCGGACGTGCAGCAGCAGTGGCTGCGCCTGAGCGACCTGGCGCTCCCGGCCTTCGAGGACCGCCGGCACGACGGCGAAGGCATCTATCCGGACCCGGTCGACGAGGCCCGGGTGCTGCTCGACGCCACCCTGGCCGCCACCGACCTGGTGATCGCCTCGCCGCTCTACTGGTACAGCGTCTCGGCGAGCACCAAGCTCTACCTGGACCACTGGTCGGGGTGGATGCGCGTGGCGGGCCTGGACTTCAAGCCCCGGATGGGCGGCAAGACGATGTGGGCGATCAGCGCGCTCGCGACCGACGACCAGAGCGTGGCCGACCCGCTGCTCGGGACGCTGCGCAACAGCGCCGACTACATGGCGATGCGGTGGGGTGGCTCGCTGCTCGGCTACGCCAACTCTCCCGGCCAGATCCTCACCGATGCCGAGGCGCTGGAGAAGGCGGGGTCGTTCTTCGGCCTGGCGGAGCGACTCGCGGACCGCCCGCTCCAGCACAGCTGAGCTCCACCCGATCACGCTGACGGTGCGTCTTTGACGTGCCGTCAGCCGCGTTCTGGTCGCGTACGACCTTGGCAGGTCGCGCGGCGCGGAGGCCGCTGCTCGACGTCTGGTCAGCAGGGCACACCGGTCAGGACCTCCGGGGCTGCGGGTCGTCGCCGTCGGGCAGTCCGCCGCGCAGCAGGAAGCCTGCCTGGAAGCGGGAGGCGGCGCCCAGTTGGGTCATGATCTCGGAGATGTGGCGCTGGCAGGTGCGCTCCGAGACGCCGATCCGGCGGGCGATGCTCTTGTCGTCGAAACCCTCGGCCAGCAGCTTGGTGATCACGTGCTTGATGTCCCTGGAGACGGCCTTGGCCTCCTCGCGCGCGTAGCCGGTCGGGAAGTCGAGGGAGGCCAGCCAGGCGCGGTCGAACGCGGCGATCATGAAGGCGACCACATCGGGGTCGCGCACCACCAGGGCGGCGCCGGAGGACTGGCGCACTCCCATGATCCCGGTGGTCCGGTCGAAGATGATCATCCGGACGAGGCCGTCGCCATGGGTGCGGACCTGACCGCCCAGCGCGGCGACGCGTTCGGCGTAGGCGACGGCGGGCGGGTTGTAGCGGGCGGAGTGCTGGTAGATCGAGCGCATGCCGACGCCGCGGCGCAGCATGTCCTCGTCGCGGGTGACGGCGTCCTCCAGGTGGTCGATCGGGCGGCCGCCGCCCGGCTGTGAGGTCAGCACCTCGTGTTCGCAGCAGGCGGCCAGCTCGGTGAGCAACTCGCGGACGGCGTGCACATCGGTGATGAGCTCCAGCGAGCCGCGCCGGCCGCCCCGGGTGGCGGAGGCGTAGACGGGCGCCAGGCCCCGCAGGGTGCTGCGCACCTCCTCGAGGGCGAGTTGCCGCCGGTGCGCCTCCTGCTCCGCCGGGGCCAGCAGGCGGGCGGCCGCGGAGTCGGGGGCCACACAGACCCAGCCCTCGCCGTCGACGGCCGGTTGGAGCAGCCGCAGTCGAACCAGCAGCGCCACCGCCTCGTCCGCCGCCGCCGGTGGGAGCTCCAACGCGTCGGTGAGGTCCACCGATCGGAACTGATCGTGACGGGCCGCGTACCGATAGATACGAACGGCATCCTCAGTCAAGACCGGTGCACCGAGTGTAGACAGGAGTTCGTCACCTATGTCCAGCTTTCCCATAGTTGGTTCACCCTTCTGAATCCCGCCTGCCAGGAACATGATCCCCGGTAGCTGCTGACCTGCCACTGTCTGGATGAAATGTTTGAGGTGACGGGGGGACAGCGTGCCGTCCCGCGTAGAGCCACTCACCTCTCCGGAAGTTCGCGTCATGACGAAACGTCAACTCTTTCCCTTGCTGGCCACCGTGGCCCTGACGGCCTTCGCCTTCCAGGGCGCTGCCGCATCGATGGCGGGCCCGACCGCCGCCGGATCGGTCCCGCGCACCGTGCGGACGGTGCGGCAGGACTCCGCACTGATGGCCGGTCAGAGCGCCCCAACCACGGGCGCACTGGCCGGCGACACCGGCTGGGGCTGAGCCCCGATCAGGGCGCCCCACAACGAATGTCACTGAAAGTCATCAAGCGCCGATCGCGCTGACGCACAGTTGCTTTTCAATTGCTCAGGGGGTCTTCTATGTCTGCTACGCCCATCACCGGACACTCTGCATCCTTGACAGCGTCGGACTCCGACCTGCGGTCCGTCGTCGACGAGATCACCGGATGGCTCCGTTCCGCGCCCGAGACGGTGGACGCCGCGCTCACCGGCGCCGAGCGCCTGCGGATCCTCGACCAGGTGACCGCCATCAACGCGGCCGCGGCGAAGAACGACGGGGCGGCCCTGTACGCACAGCAGTTCCTGCTGGACCGGATCTACCGGATGCACACGCAGTTGACCGACCAGCCCACCGCCGAGGGCTCCTCGGTCATCCATGAGATCACCCGGCTGCTGGAGGCCGCCACGGCCGAGGCCCAGGACCGGCTGATCGAGCCCGGCCTGATCGACCAGGCCCCTGCCGAGCCCCGCGCCTACCTGTCCTGGCTCAAGCAGCTGGCCCGCGAGCACCGGGTCTACAAGCACCCCTACTACCACGAGTTCGTCCGCAACCAGGCGACCACCGACGACCTGCGCAACTACGTGATGCAGGAGTCGGTGGTGGACGGCCGGTTCGACGACCTGCTCGCGATGATGCAGGTCGGCACCGCCGGCGCGGCGAAGATGGAGATCGCCGCCAACTTCTGGGACGAGATGGGCAACGGGGACCACGAGCAGGTCCACACCCACCTGTTCAACAAGATCTTCGAGGTCTTCGACATCCCCGACAGCGAGCTGGAGAGCGCGCTGACGGCCAACTCGCTGCTCAACGGCAACCTGGCGGTCATGCTCTGCCGGTACCGCACCCTGTACCCGGAGGCGGTCGGCTACCTCGGCATGACCGAGTGGATGGCTCCCGACCGCTTCGTGCAGGTGGTGCACGCCTGGGAGCGGCTGGGGCTGCCCGAGGTCGGCATCACCTACCACAAGCTGCACATCACCATCGACTCCCAGCACGCCCAGGGCTGGTTCCACAACGTGGTGCTGCCGGCCGCGGAGTCCGAGCAGATGCGCCGCGCCATCGCGCGCGGCATCCTCTGGCGCCTGAACGCCTCCGCGGCCTACCTCGACGAGCGCATGCCGATGATCGCCGCCTGATCTCCCGTCATGGGACACCGTCCTCGTTCGCAGCATGAGCATCATGAAAGGCATCACCATGCCCCTCGGTAGCCAGGGATTCACCGTCATCGACCTGCCGGAGATCGAGCCGGACCTTCTTCCGAGCTATGACGACTGCCCGGTCGACGAGTACATGGGCAACGGCACCCGTTTCAAGCGTTTCTCACAGTACAAGCTCGAGCCGGCCGGGGCGGCGGACTGGACGTTCGAGCGCCTCGCCCACCGCGACTACACCACGTTCAAGAAGTTCAACTCGGTGGGCGGCGGCATCCGCCGCGTCTACGAGCCGATCAAGGTGGACTTCACCCCGCTGATCGCCTTCGGCGTCAAGGAGCTCGGGCTCGACCGCTCCGAGGCCTGGCAGATCAACGTCCACCAGAACCGGACCAAGGCGGACGGCGGCAAGCCCGGGCCGCTCACCCCCGAGGGCGTCCACCACGACGGCCACGAGTTCGTCATGATCGCCGTGTTGAACAAGGAGAACGTGGCCGGCGGGATGACCCGGCTGTGGCACGAGGGCGACGAAGCGCCCTTCTGGACCGGCACGTTGGAGCCGGGGCAGGCCGTGCTGCTGGACGACCGCGGGCTGGCGCACGACGTGACCGACGTGCTGTCGGCGGACGGCCGGCCGGGCCACCGCGACATCGTGATCATCGCCTTCTCCCGCTGGGCCGAGAAGTGGTACGGCGACGAGCACGACGAGGCGGCGCTGACCGACCAGGAGAGCTGAGCCACCGCTCCAGGAGAGAGGTGCCGGGCCCGTTCCCCCGCGCGATCCGCGGGGGAACGGGCCGCACCCGCAGGCCATCGACCGGACACCACAAGAGACGGGGCCATGACCGACTTCGCCAAGTACCAAGCGCTGGGCAACGACTATCTGGTGATCGACCCCCGGCACAGTGACTTCACCCCCTCTCCCGACGCGGTCCGGCTGCTCTGCGACCGCCACTTCGGCGTCGGCGCCGACGGCGTGCTGTTCGGCCCGCTGGAGCAGCCGCGTCCCGGTGTCCCGGTGCGGCTGCGCATGTTCAACTCGGACGGCAGCGTCTGCGGCCGCAGCGGCAACGGGCTGCGGCTGTTCGCGCTGTATCTTGCTGAGGAAGACGGTCAACCCCACTTCACCGAAGAGGAGTTCACCGTCCTGACCGAGTCCGGCGAGGTCGCCGTGCGGATCCTGGACCTGGCTGCCGGGGTGGTCCAGGTCGCCATGGGACAGCCCGGCTTCGCCGCCGCCGACGTCCCGCTGCTGGCCGAGGACGGCGGCGCGCCGGCCGGCCTGGCGGTCTCCGTCCCGCTCACCGTGGGCGAGGAGCGGTTCACCGTCACCTCGCTGAACAACGGCAACCCGCACACCGTGGTCCCGCTGCCCGAGGTCGACGCCGACCTGGCCCGGCGCCTGGGCCCGCTGATCGCGCGTCACCAGCGCTTCCCGCAGGCCACCAACGTGCAGTTCATGCAGGTGCTGGACCGCGCCACGGTGCGGATCGAGGTCTACGAGCGCGGCGCCGGCTACACCCTCGCCTCCGGCAGCAGCGCCTGCGCGGCGGCCGCGGTCGCCGCGCGCCTGGGCCTGGTGGACCGCCGGGTCGAGGTCCTGATGCCCGGCGGCAGCATCGACATCAGCATCGCCGAGGACGGCGGGATCACCATGACGGGCGGCGCCGAGCAGGTGGCGAAGGGGTTCTTCGCACCCGCCCTGGCCGCCCGGCTGCGCGCGCACGGCCGGGCCCCTGCTGCCGCTGTCGCCACCGACCAGCCTGCGGGAGCGACGGTATGACCGCCGGATACCCCATGCAGCGCTGGGTGTTCCAGGACGCCGCCGGACGCTTCGACATCGACCTCGGCGGCAGCAACATGCGCCCCTGGACGATGCGCGAGCTGACCGTCCCCGACGAGCTGAGCCTCGACTACGGACACGACCGCGGCATCCTCGCCCTGCGCGAGGCGGTGGCCGGCCTCTACGGCGGCACCGCCGACTCGGTCCTGATCACCCAGGGCGCCCAGCAGGCGCTCTACCTGGTGTACGCCACGCTGCTGACCCCCGGCGCGCAGGTGATCACCTTCCGCCCGGGCTGGCAGCAGTCCTGGGACATCCCGGCCGACCTGGGCTGCCGGGTCGACGCCGTCGGCTACCGGCCCGACCTGTCCTTCGACATCGAGGCCGCCCTCGCCTGCGCCGGGCCCGACCTGCGGCTGATCGTGGTCAACTCCCCCTGCAACCCGACCGGTCGGCGGATCGCGGAAGCCGACCTCGGCGTCCTGCTGGAGCTGGCCGACCGCACCGGCGCCCACCTGCTGCTGGACGAGGAGTACCGGCTGGACCTGGCGGGCTCGCCGGCGCTGCGCAGCGACCGGGTGGTGTCGGTGTCGAGCCTGTCGAAGGTGTACGGCTTCCCGGGGCTGCGGGTCGGCTGGCTCTACGGCTCGCCGGAGTTCGTCGAAGCCTGCATGCGCCGCAAGTTCTTCTCCACCATCGCCAACTCGGTGCTCTGCGAGACGCTCGCCTGCGAGGTGCTGCGCGACCGCGAGCGGTACGTGGGCACCTACCGCGAGGTGACCGGGGCCGGGCTCGAGCTGGTGCGTGACTTCGCCCGGCGCAACGCCGACGCGGTCGAGCTGGTGGAGCCCGAGGACACCCCGTTCGCCTGGCTCTGGCTGCGGACGGGCGAGGCACCTCTGGAGATGTGCCGGCGGGCGTTGGACGCCGGCGTCCTGCTGATTCCCGGCGAGACCCTGGGGGCCCACGACGGCTTCCGGGTCTGCTTCGCCCGGGAGTCCGCCGTGGTCGCCGAAGGCCTGCGGCGCACCGAACGCGTCCTGCGGCCCGCCGCCGTGGCGACCGCGGCCGCTGATCAACTACTGAACGATGTTTCGAATGGAGTGGTGTAGCCATGGCGCGCGCTGACGAGGCGACGGCAGTGGAGCCTGCGACGGCCGGGTCCGAGTTGCGACTCTCCTCCGGCCAGGAGCAGTTGTGGTTCCTGAACGAGATGTCCCCCGGCGAGACCACCTACAACGTGACCAGCGCCTACCGGCTGCGCGGTCCGCTGGACGAGGACGCGATCCGCGGGGCGCTCGATCTGCTGGTCGAGCGGCACGACATGCTGCGGGTGAGCTTCCACGCGAGGGACGGGGTGCCGCACCAGGTGGTCGCGCCGCACACGCCGGTGCGGCTTCCGGTCGTGGATCTGTCCGGCTCGGCGCCGCAGGCCCGGGAGGAGGCGCTGGACGAGGCCCTGCGGATCGAGGCCGACCTGCCCTTCGACCTGGCGACCGGGCCGATGTACCGGTTCCAGCTGTTCCGGCTGGCCGCCGACCACCACGTGCTCTGCTGCAGCTACCACCACATCATCACGGACGGCTGGTCGGGCGGGGTGATCAGCCGGGAGCTCGCCCAGGCCTACCGTGACCTGCGGGCCGGGCGGACCCCCGAGCTGCCGCCGGCCCGCGCGACCTATGCCGACCACATCGCGCAGCAGCACCAGCAGCGCGCCGACGGCGAGTGGGCGCAGGAGCTGGACTTCTGGGCGGAGCGGCTGGCCGGCCTGCCGGTGCTGGAGCTGCCGGCCGACCGGGTGCGGGCGGCCCAGCCGACCCAGGACGGCGAGACCTTCCAGGTCGACTTCCCGCTGGACCTGCTGGTGAAGGCCCGTGAACTGGCCCACGAGCGGGGCGTCTCGCTCTTCATGGTGCTCACCGCGGCCCTGAACGTGGTGATCGGCCGCTACACCGGCGAGGAGGACATCCCGCTGGGCATGCCGATGCTCGGCCGCCCCGAGGAGGAACTCGAGGACGTCGTCGGGCTGTTCATCAACATGACGGTGCTGCGCACCGACCTGTCCGGCGATCCCACCTTCGCGGAGCTGGTCGACCGGCTCGCCGAGGCGAACCTGGACACCTACGACAACCAGAACGTCCCGTTCGACCAGGTGGTCGACCGGGTCCAGCCGGTCCGCGAGCCGGGCCGCAACCCGCTCTTCCAGATCGCCACGCAGGTCCTGGGCGAGAGCACCTCGGGCTTCGGCTTCGACCTGGAGGGCCTGGAGTCGGAGATCGTCCCGGTGGCCGGTACCCGGTCCCGCTTCGACCTGTCGTTCACCTTCGTCGAGGGCGCCGAACGGCTGCGGCTGACCGTGGAGTTCGCCACCGACCTGTTCGACCGCTGGCGCGTCGAGGGCCTCACCGACCAGCTCGGCACGCTGCTCGCGGCGGCCGTGGCCGACCCGGAGCTGCCGATCTCCCGGCTCCCGTTGCTCACCGAGGCGGAGCGCGCGCGGCTGTTGGCGGTCGGCCGCGGCGAGGACTTCGACTACCCCACCGAGCCGGTGCACGCCACCATCGCCCGGATCGCCGCCGAGCGGCCCGAGCTGGTGGCGGCGGTCTGCCGCGGGGTGGAGATGACGTACGGCGAGCTGGTCCGGCGGGCCGGGCTGCTGGCCCGCCACCTGCGCTCGCTGGGTGTCAAGCACGAGCAGGTGGTCGCCATCGCGATGGACCGCGACCTGGACGCCCTGGTGGCGATCCTGGGCGTGATGTTCTCCGGCGCCGCCTACACGATCATGGATCCGGCGCACCCCAACGCCCGCCTGGACCACATGCTGCGCGACACCCAGGCCCCGCTGGTGATCACCCGCTCCACGGCGGTCGCCGAGCTGCCCGAGTCCAGCGGCTGGGGCACCGTGCTGATCGACACCGAGTGGGCGGCCATCGAAGCCGCAGCCGATACCGAGCCGCTGGAGGAGTGGGCCGACCGCGAGTCGCTGGTCTACATCCTCTACACCTCCGGCTCCACCGGGATGCCCAAGGGCGTCATGATCGAGCAGCGCGGCCTGCGGATGTTCGTCGAGGCCTACCGCCGCACCTTCGGCGAGTGGACCTCGGAGGACCGCCTGCTGCAGCTGCCCGCGCTGACCTTCGACATGTCGCAGGGCGAGATCTTCGCCGGCCTGATCAGCGGCGCCGCCATGGTGCTGGTGGCCCCCGAGGACGCCTCCTCGCCGGAGTCGCTGGCGGCCCTGATGCGCGATCAGCGGGTCACCTACGCCGGTCTGTCGCCCGCGATCCTCTCGCTGGTGGAGGCCGAGCCCTACCCGCACCTCAAGTACGTGATGGGCGGCGCGGAGGCGCTGCCCGGCGAGCTGGTCACCAAGTGGAACCTGCCGGGTCGCAAGTTCGTCAACCTGTACGGCCCCACTGAGGCGTCGGTGGCGACCACCGAGTACCTCTGCGAGCGGATCGAGTGGCAGTCCTCGCCGCCGATCGGGCGGCCGGAGTTCAGCCGCCTGCACTACGTGGTCGACAAGGCGAACAACCTGGTCCCGATCGGGGTCCCCGGCGAGCTGCTGATCGGCGGCGACGAGGGCCTGGCCCGCGGCTACCTGAACCTGCCCGAGCTGACCGACGAGAAGTTCACCCCCGACCCCTTCCTGGGCGAGGGCCGGGTCTACCGCACCGGCGACCTGGTGCGCTGGACCCCCGACCTGCAGATCGACTTCATCGGGCGGCTCGACCACCAGGTGAAGCTGCGCGGCCTGCGGATCGAGCTCGGCGAGATCGAGTCCGGGCTGGTCGCCCACCCGCGGGTGCGGATGGCGATCGTGCTGCTGCGCGAGGACGGCGGCGAGAAGCAGCTGGTCGCCTACTACACCGTGCTCGGCGAGGTGTCGCCGACGGTGGACGAGCTGCGCGCCCACCTGGGCCGCACGATGCCCGAGTACATGGTGCCGACGGCCTACGTCGAGCTGGCGGAGTTCCCGCTGACCCCGGCCCGGAAGATCAACCGGGCGGCCCTGCCGGCCCCGGTCAACCTGGCCGGTGGAGACAGCTACGTGGCCCCCGGCACGCCCACCGAGGAGCAGGTGGCGGAGGTCTTCGCCGCCGTGCTCAGCGCGGAGCGGGTCGGTTCGACCGACAGCTTCTTCGCGCTCGGCGGCAACTCGCTGCAGGCGATGCGGGCCGTCAGCCGGCTCAACAAGCGGTTCGGGGTCAAGGTCAACGTCCGCACGCTGTACGGCAATGCCACGGTCGGCGGGGTCGCCGCGGCGGTCGAGGAGCTGCTGGCGAAGAAGCGGGAGACGGCCAAGTCCGGTGGCTGACGGTCAGGAGAGCACACTCGTCCCGCTGTCCGAGCCGGGCAGCCTGCCGCCGCTGTACTGCGTGCACCCGGTCTCGGGCTCGCCGTACGGCTACTCGGTGCTGACCCGGACGCTGGGGGCGGACCAGCCGGTGTTCGGGTTCGAGGCCCCGGGCTTCGACGGGATCGGGGAACCGGCCGCCGACATGGCGGAGTTGGCCGAGCGGCACGTGGCCTCGCTGCGTGCCGCCCGGCCGCACGGCCCCTACCACCTGCTCGGCTGGTCGCTGGGCGGGGTGGTGGCCTACGAGATGGCCCGCCGGCTGACCGCCGCCGGCGAGCGGGTGCCGGTGCTGGTGCTGGTCGACTCCCCGGTGCCCGAGCCGATCGAGTCCTGGCCGCTGAGCTCGATGCTCCCGCACTTCCTGCGGGACCTGCTCGGGCTCACCGCGGGCCGCACGCCGGAGTTGGACGCGGCTCTCGCAGGACTGGGCGACGACTCCCCGCTGGTGGAGTGGTTCGCCGCCGCCGAGCGGTCCGGGCAGTTCCCCGAGGAGCTGGACGCGGAGTTCCTCGAAGAGCGCTTCACGCTCTTCGAGGCGCACGTCTCGCTGCTGATGCGGCATCGGATCGAGGCCGTCCACCAGGGCACGCTGATCTCGGTCATGGCGGCCGAGTCGGACCCGGCCGAGACGCGGTGGGGCCCGCTGGCCACCCGGGTCGAGGAGCACACCGTGCCCGGCGACCACCACTCGATGTGGACGGGGGAGGGCCTGGCGGCGCTGAGCGCCGTCGTCGCGGCCGCCCTGCGCGCGGCCCGCGCCGAACCCGAGGAAGGAGGCACGGTGTGACGGACAAGGTGGACGACGCCGCGCAGGAGGCGGTGGAGGAGGTGCCGGAACTCGCCGCGGCACCGCCGCCGGCGGGCGCGCTCTGGCGCAACCGGGACTTCGTCACCTTCTGGACGGGGGAGACCCTCTCCCTGTACGGCACGCAGATCACCACGCTGGCGCTGCCGCTCACCGCGGTGCTGGTCTTCAACGTGGGCCCCGAGCAGCTGGGGCTGCTGCGCTTCGCCCAGCTGGTGCCCTTCCTCGCCCTCGCGCTGCTCTTCGGCGTCTGGGTGGACCGGGTCCGCAAGCGGCCGGTGATGCTGGGTGCCAACCTGGTCCGGATGGCGCTGATCAGCCTGGTGCCGATCCTGCACTACACCGGGACGCTGCGGCTGTCGCTGCTGTACCTGATCGCGGTCGGCATCGGGGTGGCGACGGTGCTGTTCGACGTCAGCTGGATGTCGTACGTGCCGGTGCTGGTGAAGGACCGCCGGTACCTGATGGAGGCCAACACCAAGCTGAACGCCACCTCGGCCTCCTCCGACATCGCCGGCCCGGGCCTTGCCGGTGTGCTGGTGAGCGCCCTGTCGGCACCCGCCGCGATGGCCGCCAACGCCTTCTCCTACGCGCTGTCGGTCGTCTCGCTGCTGATCATCCGCACGCCGGAGCCCAAGCCGGCGGCACCGGAGACCAAGCGGCGGCTGCGCACCGAGGTGGCCGAGGGGCTGCGCTGGGTCTTCGGGAACACCTGGCTGCGGGCCATGGGGCTGGTCGGCTGCTCCTGCAACTTCTTCCTCACCATGGTGCAGACGCTCTTCCTGCTCTACGCGGTCCGCGAGAAGCACCTGCCGCCGGCCGCCGTGGGGTTCATCATGGGCGCGGCGGCGGTCGGCGGCCTGCTCGGCGCCATGTTCTCCGCGGTGGTGGTGCGCCGGTTCTCGGTGGGCACCGTCTACCGGGCCTCGGTGTCGGTGATCTTCCTCGGCCCGCTGCTGGTTCCCGCCGCGGGCGGGCCGCGCTGGCTGCTGATCTCGCTCTTCGTGGTCTCCTTCTTCGTCGAGTACTTCGGCAGCAGCGTCTCGAACGTGCTGATCGTGAGCCTGCGTCAGACCATCACCCCGCACAAGCTGATGGGCCGGATGACCGCCGGCATGCGGATGCTGCTCTACGGCGGCGGTGCGCTGGGCGGCCCGGTCGGCGGGCTGCTGGCCGGGCTGATGGGGCTGCACGCCGCGCTCTGGGTCGCCGGGGTGGCCGCCGCCGTGATGCTGGTCCCGATCATCCTCTCGCCGGTGGGTAAGCTGCGGGAGATGCCGCCCTCGGCCGAGGAGGGTGCGGCCGTCGGAGGTGCTTGAGGTGAGCGTCTACCACCGGGGCGAACGGGCCGTGCAGAGCCGGGTGGACGTGCTCGCCGAGGCCGACCGGATCGGCCGGAGCGTCGGGCGCGGCATCAGCGAGATGGCCGGGGTCTTCCTGGGCGTCCAGCGGATGCTGGTGCTCGGCGCGGCGGACGACGAGGGGCGGCTGTGGGCCTCGCCGCTCACCGGGCCGGCCGGCTTCGCCCGGGCCACCGGCCCGTACACCGCCGCCGTCGCCGCCCGCCCGGTGGCCGGCGACCCGCTGGCCGAGGCGCTCACCGCGCGCCCGGCCCCGGTCGGGGTGCTCGCCCTCGATCCCCGGATCCCCCGCCGGCTGCGCGTGAACGGCACCGCGCGGCCCACCCCGCGCGGGCTCGCGATCGACACCGAGCAGGTCTTCGCCAACTGCCCCAGGTACCTGCGCAGGCGTCGACTCCTGGACGGCGCACCGGTTCTGGCCACCGGGCCAGGACCGGTGGCCAGAACCGGTGCGCTCGACGCCGAGCAGCGGCAGCTGATCGGCCGCTGCGACACCTTCTTCATCGCCACCGCCGCCGACTCCGGCAGCGCGGACGCCAGCCACCGCGGCGGCGACCCCGGCTTCGTCCAGGTGCTCTCGTCCACCCGGCTGGCCTGGCCGGACTACCCGGGCAACGCGATGTTCATGACCCTCGGCAACCTGGAACTCGACGCCCGCGCCGGCCTGCTGTTCCTCGACTGGACGACCGGGGCCACCCTGCACCTCACCGGCACGGCTCACGCCGAGTTCGGCGCGGCGGGTCGCACCGTGCACTTCGAACTGGCCGAGGCGGTGGCGAACCCGGCCGGCAGCCCGCTGCGCTGGTCGACCCCCGAGCCCCTCGATTCGGGCCGTCGCCAGCCGATCTGACCGACCGTTACGATGCCCGCCATGGACGTACGATCAGCGTTCGAATCCGAGCGGGAGAGCTTCCTGCGCACCCTGCTGGCCGCCTTCGGGCAGCTCCCGCAGCCCCCGGCCCAGGGGCAGGGCGGCTGGTGGTACGCCTACGAGATGGACCGCAACCTGTTCGCCGAGCGGGACGGCGTGCCGATCGGCACCGCCGGCGCGTACAGCTTCGAACTCACCCTGCCCGGCGGCCCGGTGGCCCCGGTCGCCGGGGTGACCGCGGTCGGCGTGCTGCCCACCCACCGGCGGCAGGGGGTGCTGACCGCGCTGATGCGCCACCAGCTCGACCAGCTGTGCGGGCAGGGCGAGTTCCTCGCCGTGCTGATCGCCTCGGAGGCGCTGATCTACCGCCGCTTCGGCTACGGCCCGGCCACCTTCCGGCAGCGGCTGACCGTGCCGCGCCACCGGGCGGCCGTCGCCGGACCCGCGGTGCCCGGTTCGATCGAACTGCGCGAGCGGGCCGGCAGCGCCGAGCTGCTGGCCGAGATCTACGACCGCTACCGGCGCACCCAGCCGGGCGAGCTCTCCCGCCCGGCGCACTGGTGGGCGCTGGGCGCGGGGCAGCCGCCGGTGTCCCTCGCCCCGCGCCACCTCGCCGTGCACCGCGATCCGAGCGGCACCGCCGACGGCTACGCCAGCTACCTGGTCGGCCCCACCGATCCGGTCTCCCGCACCCGGGAACTCACCGTGGACGAGATCGTCGCGGTCGACAGCGCGGCGCACCGGGCGCTGGTGCGCTACTGCCTCTCGCACGACCTGGTCCACCGGGTCGTGCTGGCCAACCTGCCGCCGGAGAACGACGTGCGCTGGCAGCTGGCCGATCACCGCGGCGCCCAGCTGACGGAGGATCAGGACGCGCTCTGGCTGCGCCTGCTCGACGTCCCGCGCGCGCTCACCGCCCGCCGCTACCTCGCCGACGGGCGGCTGGTGCTGGACGTCCTGGACCCGTTCCGTCCCGCCACCGGCGGCCGGTACGAGCTGACCGTGACCCCGGACGGCGCGCGCTGCGAGCCGACCGAGCGCGAGCCGGACCTCACCCTGGACATCAGCGACCTGGCCTCGCTCTACCTGGGTGGCGTGGCCGCCGGCGCCCTGGTCCGGGCCGGCCGGATCCGGGCCCACCACCCGCGGGCCGCCGCCCGCGCGGACGCCCTCTTCCGCACCGAGCGGCCCCCGCACTGCCTGCACGCGTTCTGACCGGGCCGCCGCCTGGCGCGAGCCGTGCGGTGACCGGCCCCCGGCCCGCCGATCCGTCCCGGCATGCCCGGCGCGGCGGCCTGTGTGACCCTGGAGCGGAGCTGTCCCGCCGCCGGCGCTCCTCGCGGAGCGTCGGCCGTCGGAAGGACCGTCGTCCGTGGCCAAGCCCTCGCTCTCGTCGCTCCCGCTCTCCCCTTCTTCCCCCCTGCGTTCTTCCACCCCGCGTTCTTCCGCCCCGGGCCACCCTGCCGCCTCGTCCGCGCTGCGCCGCCGGGTCCGGTGGGCCGGCCGATCCGCGGTCGGCGCCGCGGTGACGGCCCCGGTGCTGCTCTCGCTGCTGATACCCGCGACCACCGCGCAGGCGGCAGCCGTCGCCGCGCCGGTGGTCGTGCCCCTCGGTGCCTCGTCGGACCAGCCCGACCAGGCCGTCCAGCCCGCCCAGCCGGATCCGTCCGGCTCGCCGTTCCGTCCGAAGCTGCGCCCGATACCCGAGCCGTCGCCGAGCACCGCGACCCCGCCGGGGGAGGGAAGCACGGGCTCCGCGACGGCCGTCCCCGGCTCCACCCCGCCGCAGACCGCCGCCGCCACCCCGCCCGGCGCCGCGCCAGGCACCCCCGGTGCCGCCGGCTCGCCCACCGCGACCCGGCACCCGAGTCCCACCGCCGCCCGCCCCACCGCCTCGCCAACCGCCGCCGGCGTCACCGCGACCCGCCCGGCCACGACCCGGCCGACGCCCGGCGACCCGCCGACCGATCCGGCGGGCGACCCACCTGCCGATCTGGCGGGCGACCCACCTGCCGATCCGGTGGGCGACCCACCCAGCGGCCTGCCGGCCGGCCCGTCCGACGGCGGCTGCGCCGGCTGGATCTCGGTGATCCCCGCGGCCGCCCCGCCGACCGAGGCCCAGGGCGCCGTCCCCGCGGTGCCGGCCGATCCCGCCGCCCTCGCCCGGCCCGCCGACCAGGCCACGCCCGCCCCGGTGGCCGACCCGGGCACCCCCGCCCTGCCGGCCGCGCCCGCGACCGCGCGGCCGGGGGTACCCGGGTCGCTCGCCGTGGTGCGGCTGCGCGGCCCGGTGGTGCTGGTGCTGCCGATGGGCGCCGGACTGGTGCTGATCGGCCTCGGACTGGCCCTGGTCGGCCTGCGGCTGCGCCGCGACTGAGCCAGCCGTGAGGTGGTCGGTTGACCCTCCGGAGCGTCGAAGCATATGAAGGAGGTATGACGAAGCCGCTGAACGAACGGCCCGAGCACGAGCCGTACCAGGGATCGACGCGATCGGACTCTCCGTCCGAGGAGGGCCCGCAGCAGGTGCTGATCGTCGGCCCGGACGGGATGGCGGTCGGCACGGCGCCGGGCGGCGCGGGCCGCGCCTTCGGTCGCGCCGGTGAGGGACAGGGCGAGCAGCGCGAGCTGCCGGTGACCGAGATGGTCGAGCAGCCCGCCAAGGTGATGCGGATCGGCAGCATGATCAAGCAGCTGCTGGAGGAGGTCCGCGCCGCTCCCCTCGACGAGGCCAGCAGGGTCCGGTTGAAGGACATCCACGCCAGCTCGATCAAGGAGCTGGAACTCGGCCTGGCCCCGGAGCTGGTGGCCGAGCTGGAGCGGCTCTCGCTGCCGTTCACCGAGGACACCATTCCCACCGAGGCCGAGCTGCGGATCGCCCAGGCCCAGCTGGTCGGCTGGCTGGAGGGCCTGTTCCACGGCATCCAGACCGCGCTCTTCGCCCAGCAGATGGCCGCCCGGGCCCAGCTGGAGCAGATGCGCCGGGCGCTGCCGCCCGGCAGCGCGCCGCAGGACCTGGACTTCGAGGAGCCGGGCGAGGGCCGCGGCCTGCGCTCGGGCCCGTACCTGTAGCTCGTACCCGGTGCACCGCGCCCCCGCCCGCTGGGCCGGGAGCGGTGGCACCGGGCCGCACGGCAGCCGATACCCTGACCCCTGTCGACGGCCCGCCGAGGGGGAAGCAGAGGACCATGAGCGAGGACGGCAGCACCGGAGTGGACCAACCGATGGGGCAGCTCCACTCGCTGGGCCACGGCCGGTATGTCCTGCAACGCCTGTTGGGCGAGGGCGGCATGGCCTCGGTCCACCTGGCCTACGACAACACGCTGGGCCGCAATGTCGCGGTGAAGACCCTGCACACCGAGCTGGGCCGGGAGGCGTCCTTCCGCGAGCGCTTCCGCCGCGAGGCGCAGGCCGTCGCCCGGCTGTCGCACGCCAACATCGTCACCGTCTACGACAGCGGCGAGGAGGTGGCGCCGGACGGCGCGACCACCCCGTACATCGTGATGGAGCTGGTCGAGGGCCTCTCGCTGCGCGACGTGCTGAACCAGGCGATCGCCGAGCACGGCGCGATGCCCACCGAGCAGGCGCTGCGGATCACCGGCGCGGTGCTGGCCGCCCTGGACACCTCGCACGACCAGGGTCTGGTGCACCGCGACATCAAGCCGGGCAACGTCATGGTGAACACCAAGGGCGAAGTCAAGGTGATGGACTTCGGCATCGCCCGGGCCATGCAGTCGGGGGTCACCTCGATGACCCAGACCGGCATGGTGGTCGGCACCCCGCAGTACCTCTCGCCCGAGCAGGCGCTCGGCAAGAGCGTGGACGCCCGCTCCGACCTCTACTCGGTCGGCTGCATGCTCTTCGAACTGCTCACCGGGCAGCTGCCGTTCGACGGGGACTCGCCGTTCTCGATCGCCTACAAGCACGTCCAGGAGCAGCCGCCGGCGCCGTCCAGCGTGAACCGGGCGGTCAGCCCGGCGGTGGACGCGCTGGTCGCCCGCGCGCTGCGCAAGGACCCGTCGCACCGGTTCCCGACCGCCGCCGCGATGCGCGAGGAGGTCGAGCGGGTCGCGGCAGGGGAGCGGGGCGGCGGTGGTGGCGGCACCCCGCTGGTGATCAGCGAGGGCCCGCGGTCGGCGCACGCCGCCTCGTCGTCGCTGGCCAACTTCCCGCCGGTCATCGGTGACATCAACACCCCGAACCCGCAGGTCGCCCAGCCCTACCAGCCGATGCACACCGGCTCGCCGTACGGCCCGGGGCCGCACACCCCGCCGCCGCCGAGCTACGGTCCGGGCCCGACCGCCCAGCCGCCGGGCTTCCAGCAGCCGCAGGCGTACCCGACCCCGGTGCCGCAGCCGTTCCAGACCCCGCCCGCCTTCCCGCGGCAGGGCCAGACCCCGCCGCCGATGCCGGGCCCGCTGCAGCAGGGGGCCCCGTACCAGCAGCCGCCGGCCCTGGTGAAGGCCGACAACCGCGGGTGCTCCACGGCGCTGGTGGTGGTCGGGGTGATCATCGGCCTGATCGTGCTGATGGTCATCATCATCGCCATCGTGGCGACCAGGAGCACGGATACCAGCTCCAGCGGCCTGCCGCACCTGCCCGCCGTGGTCGCCCAGCTGTCGCCCGGGCCCGACCTGGGCTGACACCGGGCCGGCACCGGTTCGGCCACCCCGCCCCCCGCAACGCATTCGGGGTGCGGGGGCCGGAGGCGGTAGCGTTCTGGAGGAGCGAATCGAAAGGGCGACCGCGACCAGAGCGTCGGCCCGGGGCGAGGAGTAATGGCACAGACGCATGAGCCCAGCGACGGCGAGGAGTTCACTCCCGCCCCCGGTGCCGGTCCTGAACAGCCGCCCCTGCCCGAGAGCGACGCCGAGGAGACCACCGCGGCCCGCGCCCTGGGCCAGCCGCCCGGCGCGCCCTACGGCGGCCCCGGCACTCCGAGCCGGGGCATCGCGGCGGCGCTCGGCACTCTCGGTGACGGCCGCTACCGGCTGACCCACCGGTTGGGCCGCGGCGGCATGGCCGAGGTGCTGGCCGCCCAGGACATCCGGCTCGGCCGCCAGGTCGCCGTCAAGCTGCTCCGCCCCGAGCTGGCCCAGGACGAGGTGGCCCGGCTGCGGTTCACCCGCGAGGCGCACTCGGTGGCCTCGCTGAACCACCACTCGATCGTCGCGGTCTACGACACCGGCGAGGAGCTGGTGGGCGGTGAGTCGACCCCGTACATCGTGATGGAGCTGGTCGAGGGCCGCACGGTGCGCGAGCTGCTGGTGGCCGAGCAGGCGCCGCCGGTCGACCAGGCGCTGATCATCATCGCCGGGGTGCTGGAGGCGCTGGACTACAGCCACCGGCACGGCATCGTGCACCGCGACATCAAGCCCGCGAACGTGATCATCACGACCAGCGGCGCGGTCAAGGTGATGGACTTCGGCATCGCCCGCGCGCTCGACGGCGCGGCCAGCACGATGACCCAGACCGGCATGGTGATGGGCACCCCGCAGTACCTCTCGCCCGAGCAGGCGCTGGGCAAGCCGGTCGACCACCGCTCCGACCTGTACGCGGCCGGCTGCATGCTCTACGAACTGCTCGCGCTGCGCCCGCCGTTCACCGGCGACACCCCGCTCTCGGTGGTCTACCAGCACGTCCAGGACGCTCCGGTGCCGCCCTCGCAGGCCAACTCCCGGGTGCCCTGGCAGCTGGACGAGCTGGTGCTGCGCTCGCTGGCGAAGAACCCGGACGACCGGTTCCAGGGCGCCGACGAGTTCCGCGCCCACGTGCAGCACGCGCTGCGCGAGATGCACGGCGGCGCGGGCGGCTACCCGACCACCCTGCTCGGCGGGTACGACGGCACGCCGGGGCAGGGCACCGCGGTCACCGCGGTGCTCGGGGCGAGCGCGCTGCCGCCGAACGACCGGACCGCGGTGCTGAACGGCTACCAGACCCCGCGGGCGCCCTACGGCGGCGCGGGCGGCGGGTCCGGCAGCGGCGGTGGCGACGGCTACGGCGACGGGTACCAGGACGAGCCGCGGCCCGCGGGCCGCCGCAAGGCGTTGGCCTGGGCGGCCGGCGTGGTGCTGGTGCTGGCGGCCGGGATCGGCGTCGCGGTCGCGGCCAACGGCGGCGGTGGTGGCGGTGGCGGCCAGAACGTGCTCCCGCCGCAGCAGAGCAGCTCGGTCTCGACCGACACGCCGAGCGACTCGCCGACCACGCAGAGCCCGACGTCCACCCCGTCGGCGAGCTCGAGCCACAGCCGGAGCAGCTACCAGCCGCCCAGCGACAACACGCCGCCGAGCCAGCCCAGCTACCGGCCGACGCGGTCCGCTTCGCCGAGCGGCAGCGCGTCCTCCTCGGCGTCGGCCTCGACGTCCTCCTCGGCGTCCGCGTCCTCCTCCGCCTCGTCCAGCGCGAGCTCGGGCTCGTCGCCGAGCGGCGTCCCGAGCAGCGCGACCAGCGCGCCGCCGAGCGGGTCCAGCCACTCGCCGATCACGGGGACGCTCCTGCCCGGATAACTGCCGGTTTCGTCAGTTCACGAACGCGTCGAGGACCTGCTCGTACTCCTGGCACCACCAGACCGTCTGCGCGGCGGCGGCCGGGAAGAGCGGGTCCGCGCGCGGATCGGCGCGCTGGTAGCGCCACTGCAGCATCCAGAAGTCGTTCAGCCGCTCCCACCAGACCCGGTGCACCGCGAGCGCGAGTTCCTCGGCCCCGGCGCCGGCCGTGGCCCGGTAGCCGCGGGCGTAGTGCCGCACCCGGGCCAGGTCCAGCTCGCCGGTGGCCGGGTCGTTGAAGATCAGCGTGGCGGCCCGGACGGTCTCCTCGGCACGCGGCCGCACCCGCAGCCGGTCCCAGTCCAGCACCGCCACCACCCGCTCACCGCGGTGCAGCAGGTTGAGCCCGTGGAAGTCGCCGTGCACCCAGCCCGAGGGCGCGATCGCGGTCGGCGCGGGCCGGCGGTGCCGGTGCGCGCCGAGCAGGTCGGCCCGCTCGGCCAGCCGGTACTCGGCCAGCCGGTCGAAGGCGTGGTAGGGGCGGCGTCGGGCGGCCAGCTCGGCCAGCCGGGCGGCCAGTTCGAGGCCGGCGTCGGGGTCGGCGCTGGGCAGCGCGACGGGCTGGGTGACGGGGGCGCAGACCCGCGCCAGGGCGCCGTGCAGCTCGGCGAGCAGCGTGCCGAGCGCGCCGCACGCCGTCGGTGTCAACTCGGCGCCGGTGCGATGCCGGCCCGCCACCCAGGGGTAGAGCGCGAAGTGGCGGTCCTGGTGGTCGGTGACGGTGCGGCCGTCCCGGGCGGCCAGCGGCGGCGGCACCGGCAGGCCCAGCTCGGCCAGCGCGCCGCTGGCCCGGTGCTGGGCGGTGATCGCGGCCGAGGTGGCGGTGGCCGGCTCGACGTAGCACTTCAGGAAGTACCGCCCGCTGTCGGTGGTCACCCGGTAGCCGCGGTTCAGCAGGCCCTCGGCCACCGGCTCGGCGGCCAGCAGCCGGCCGACCCGGAAGTCACGCAGTACCCGCGCGATGACCTGGCGCGGGACGGGTGGGCTGAGCGTGCCGACCGGCGGGGCAGCGGCGTCGGGGCCGTCCAGCGGCGGGGCGTCGGCCAGGACGATCTCACGGTAGGTCACGCTTGGTGATCGTACTTCCGCACCCTGTGTGCGGGCTGGATGGCCGAAATTGCCCGGTTGTGAGCGGCCGTCCTCGCGCGATGATCACCGATGGAGCGGCAACGACCGGCT
The DNA here is from genome assembly GCF_029892155.1 of Kitasatospora sp. GAS204B. GTDB lineage: Bacteria > Actinomycetota > Actinomycetes > Streptomycetales > Streptomycetaceae > Kitasatospora. The sequence continues at coordinate 21,618 of NZ_JARZAG010000016.1, forward strand.
AATGGTGCTGATCTGTGCCCAGCCGGGCCACGTACGCGGCCGCCTGGGTGCGTCGCGCCATCCCCATTTTGGCCAGCAGGCTGGAGACGTAGTTCTTCACCGTCTTCTCCGCCAGGTGAAGTTCACCGCCGATCTGCCGATTGGTCATCCCCTCGCCGATCAACTCCAGGATCCGGCGCTCCTGCTTGGTCAGCTGGGCGAGCTTCTCGTCCTCCTTCTCGCCGCCGCCGCGCAGCCGCTCCAGCACCCGGCTGGTGGCCACCGGATCGAGCAGCGAGCGGCCCGCCGCCACGTCGCGCACCGCCGAGAGCAGGTCGCTGCCGCGGATCGCCTTGAGCACGTATCCCGAGGCCCCGGCCATGATCGAGTCGAAGAGCGCCTCGTCGTCGGAGAACGAGGTGAGCATCAGGCAGCGGGTCTCGGGCCGCTGCGAGCGGATCTCCCGGCAGACCTCGACCCCGTTGCCGTCGGGCAGCCGGACGTCGAGGACCGCGACGTCCGGGGCCACCGCGGGGATCCGGGCGAGCGCCTCGGCGGCGGTGCCGGCCTCGCCGACCACCTCGATGTCCGGCTCGTCGGAGAGCAGTTCGTGCACGCCGCGCCGGACCACCTCGTGATCGTCAAGCAGGAACACCCTGATTCGCCCGGTTTCGCTCATTGTCAAAGGCTCCCATATCCAGACAGGACGGATCTATCGTCCGCACCGGTCGTCCGCACAATCCGTCCGGCAAACCCCCTTACGCGAAACGCGCTGCCCGGATAGCGTGCGCTGGTGTCCTGACGGCACCGCCGGCGCGAGCTTCATGCCCGGCTCGACCCCCACCCAGGTCGGAACAAGTAGGACGTCCTAGCGCAGGCGCGCCGAGAGCGCCCGCTGGGTAACGTTCTCGTGGGGCTGCCGTCGGAAAAGGATCACCACCTGCCGCGTATTCGGCGCGCATACCCCGCGCTCCGTGCGAGGAGGTGACCGGACCGGTCACCGGCGACCCCGGGCGGCCGGACAGACCGAGGAGTGAACGTGACCGTCAAAAGCACGGCGAGGGCGCGCAAGAAGGCGTCCCCCGGCGTCCCCGACAGCCTCGCCACGGGGAAGGACGCCCCTGCCGAGCTCGTCCAACTGCTCACCCCGGAAGGCGAGCGGGTCGAGCACCCGGACTACCCGCTGACCGTCACCCCGGAGGAGCTGCGCTCCCTCTACCGTGACCTGGTGCTGGTGCGGCGCTTCGACGCCGAGGCCACCGCACTGCAGCGGCAGGGCGAGCTGGGCCTGTGGGCCTCGCTGCTCGGCCAGGAGGCGGCGCAGGTCGGCAGCGGCCGCGCGATGCGGGAGAAGGACTACGCCTTCCCCACCTACCGCGAGCACGGCGTCGCCTGGTGCCGCGGGGTGGACCCGCTGAACCTGCTCGGGATGTTCCGTGGCGTGAACCACGGCGGCTGGGACCCGAACGAGAAGAACTTCCACCTCTACACCATCGTGATCGGCTCGCAGACCCTGCACGCGACCGGCTACGCGATGGGCATCACCAAGGACGGCGCGGACGACGCCGTGATCGCCTACTTCGGCGACGGTGCCTCCAGCCAGGGCGACGTCAACGAGGCGTTCACCTTCGCCTCGGTCTACAACGCGCCGGTGGTCTTCTTCTGCCAGAACAACCAGTGGGCGATCTCCGAGCCCACCACCACCCAGACCCGGATCCCGCTCTACCGCCGCGCCTCCGGCTTCGGCTTCCCGGGCGTCCGGGTGGACGGCAACGACGTGCTGGCCTGCCTGGCGGTCACCCGCTGGGCGCTGGACCGCGCGCGCAGCGGCAGCGGCCCGGTGCTGATCGAGGCCTTCACCTACCGGATGGGCGCGCACACCACCTCCGACGACCCGACCCGCTACCGGGCGAACGAGGAGACCGAGGCCTGGAAGGCCAAGGACCCGATCTCCCGGCTCAAGGCGCACCTGGAGCGCGAGCAGCTGGCCGACGAGGAGTTCTTCGCCGCCGTCGAGGCCGAGAGCGAGACCCTGGGGCTGCGGGTGCGCGAGGGCGTGCGCTCGATGCCGGACCCGGACGCGACGCTGATCTTCGACCATGTCTACGCGGAGCCGCACGCCCTGGTGGCGGAGGAGCGGGCCGAGTATGTCGCGTACGCGGAGTCCTTCGAGGGCGGGGAGTAGTCGAACATGTCCAAGCTCACCATGTCGAAGGCCATCAATGAGGGTCTTCGAGCCTGCCTCGAGACCGACCCGAAGACCCTGATCATGGGTGAGGACGTCGGAAAGCTCGGCGGCGTCTTCCGGGTCACCGACGGCCTGCAGAAGGACTTCGGCGAGGACCGGGTGATCGACACCCCGCTCGCCGAGTCCGGCATCGTCGGCACCGCGATCGGCCTGGCGCTGCGCGGCTACCGCCCGATCGTCGAGATCCAGTTCGACGGCTTCGTCTACCCGGCCTTCGACCAGATCGTCACCCAGCTGGCCAAGATGCACGCCCGCGCGCTCGGGCACGTCAAGATGCCCGTTACCATCCGCATCCCCTACGCGGGTGGCATCGGCGCCGTCGAGCACCACAGCGAGTCGCACGAGGCCTACTTCGCGCACACCGCGGGCCTGCGGGTGGTCACCCCGTCCAACCCGGACGACGCCTACTGGATGCTGCGCCAGTCGGTCGAGTCCGACGACCCGGTGATCTTCCTGGAGCCCAAGGCCCGTTACTGGGACAAGGCCGAGATCAGCAGCGCCCCCGAGCTGGACCTGCACGCGGCCAAGGTGGTGCGCCCCGGCACCGACCTGACGCTGCTCGCCTACGGTCCGATGGTCAAGGTCTGCCTGGAGGCCGCCCAGGCCGCCGAGCAGGACGGCCACCGGGTCGAGGTGGTCGACCTGCGCTCGCTCTCGCCGGTCGACTTCGCGACCCTGGAGGCCTCGGTGAAGCGCACCGGGCGGGCCGTGGTGGTGCACGAGGCGCCGGTCTTCATGGGCATGGGCGCCGAGCTGGCCGCCCGGCTCACCGAGCGGTGCTTCTACCACCTGGAGGCCCCCGTCCTGCGGGTCGGCGGCTACCACGCGCCGTACCCGCCGTCCCGGGTCGAGGAGCAGTACCTGCCCGACCTGGACCGGGTGCTGGACGCCGTCGACCGCGCACTGGCGTTCTGAGGGGAGTGACTCGATGACTACCGCTCTCCACGAGTTCAAGATGCCCGATGTGGGCGAGGGCCTGACCGAGGCCGAGATCCTCAAGTGGTACGTCCAGCCGGGTGACACCGTGACGGACGGCCAGATCGTCTGCGAGGTGGAGACCGCGAAGGCGGCGGTCGAGCTGCCGATCCCGTTCAACGGGACGGTCCAGGCGCTGCACTTCCCCGAGGGCACGACGGTCGACGTCGGCACCGCGATCATCGCGGTCGCGGTGGCGGGCGGGCCGGCCGCCGCGCCCGCACCGGTCGCCGCCGCTGCTCCGGCCGACGCCGAGCCGGCCGAGCCGGAGCGGCGCGAGGTGCTGGTCGGCTACGGCCCGCGCACCGGCGGGAGCCAGCGACGGGCCCGCCGCACTCCCGCGCCGGCCGCCGTGGCCGCCGCCGCCGCGGTCGTGGCCTCGGCCCCGGTCCCGGTCCAGGCCCCGGTGGCCGTCGTCCCGGCGCCCGCGCCGGCGGTGACCCAGCCGGGTGCCGAGCGGCCGCTGGCCAAGCCGCCGGTCCGCAAGCTCGCCAAGGACCTGGGCATCGACCTGCGCTCCGTGGTGCCGACCGGCCCCGACGGGATCATCACCCGCGAGGACGTGCACGCCGCGGCCGCGCCGGCCCCGGCCGCAGCGACCCCGGCCCAGGCCCCGGCCACGGTGGCCGAGCCGGTCACCGCCGCGGTGATCGAGAGCGCCCCGGTCACCGTCACCGGCGGCGACGTGCGGATCCCGATCAAGGGCGTGCGCAAGGCCACCGCCTCGGCGATGGTCGCCTCCGCCTTCACCGCGCCGCACGTCACCGAGTTCGTCCAGGTCGACGTCACCCGCACGATGAAGCTGGTGCGCACCCTGAAGGAGACCGGCGAGCTGGGCCAGGGGGTGCGGGTCAGCCCGCTGCTGGTGGTCGCCAAGGCGCTGCTCACCGCCTTCAAGCGGCACCCCGAGGTCAACGCCAGCTGGGACGAGGCGGCGCAGGAGATCGTGCTGCGCGGCCAGATCAACCTCGGCATCGCGGCCGCCACGCCGCGCGGCCTGATCGTGCCGAACATCAAGAACGCCGGCGCGCTCACCCTGGCCGGCCTGGCCACCGAGCTGGGTTCGCTGGTCGACACCGCCCGCCAGGGCAAGACGTCGCCGGCCGACATGGCCGGCGGCACCGTCACGATCACCAACGTCGGCGTCTTCGGCGTCGACACCGGCACCCCGATCCTCAACCCCGGCGAGGCCGCCATCCTGGCCTTCGGCGCGGTCCGGGAGCTGCCGTGGGTGCACAAGGGCCGGGTGGTGCCCCGCCAGGTCACCACGCTGGCGCTCTCCTTCGACCACCGGATGGTCGACGGCGAGCTGGGCTCCAAGGTGCTGGCCGACGTGGCCGCCATCCTGGAGCGGCCGAAGCGGCTGATCACCTGGGCCTGACGTTCCGTCGAGCCGACGGGCCCCGCACCTCCAGCCTGGAGGTGCGGGGCCCGTGGTCTGTCCGGCCCGTCCAAGGGGGCGGGCCGGATATTGTCCCCAGGCCCCGCGCGCGGACCTGAATACTGCTCGGATGGCTGATCTCCGTACCCTCGAAGCCCCCGCCGAGCCCGCCCCCCAGGGGTACTCGCTGCGCCGTGACGTCTCCGGCTCGGCCCTGCTGGCCGGCCTGATCGCGGTGGTGGTCTGTTACTCGGGACCGCTGGTGGTGGTGCTCGCGGCGGCCCGAGCCGGGCACCTGGACCAGGCGCAGACGGTGTCCTGGATCTGGGCGATATCCATCGGCAGCGGGGTGACCTCGCTGCTGCTGAGCTGGCGGACCAGGCTGCCGGTGGTCACCGCCTGGTCGACCCCCGGGGCGGCGCTGCTGGTCGGCGGCCTGGGCGCGTACTCCTACCCGGAGGCGATCGGGGCCTACCTGGTCAGCGGGGTCGCGGTGACGCTGATCGGGGTGACCGGGCTGTTCGGGCGGCTGATCGCGGTGATCCCGAACGCGGTCGTCAACGCGATGCTGGCGGGCATCCTGTTCGAATTCGGGACCGAGATCTTCAGCTCGCTGCACAGTGCGCCCACCCTGGTGCTCGCCGCGCTGGCGGCCTACCTGGTGGCCAGGCGGCTGCTGCCCCGGTACGCCGTGCCGGCCGCGCTGCTGGTCGGGGCGGTGGCGGCGGCGTCGACCGTGGGCCTGTCGCTGCACCTGGGGCACGGCGGGCTGACCCGTCCGGTGCTGACCATGCCGGTCTTCTCCGGCTCGGCGCTGGTCGGCCTCGCGCTGCCGCTCACCCTGGTCGCGCTGGCCTCGCAGAACGCGCCCGGGCTCGGGGTGCTGCGCACCTTCGGCTACCAGCCGCCGGACCGGCTGCTGGTCGGGGCGACCGGCGCCGTCTCGGTGCTGCTGGCGCCGTTCGGCGGTCCCGGGGTCAACATCGCCGCGATCACCGCCGCGATCTGCGCCGGCCCCGAGAGCCACCCGCAGCCGCGCCGCCGGTACCCGGCGGGCATGTCGATCGGCGTCTGCTACCTGGTGGTGGGCTGCTTCGGCGGGGTGCTGGTCAGCCTCTTCGCCGGGCTGCCCGCCGCGCTGGTCGCGGTGGTCGGCGGGGTGGCGCTGCTCGGCGCCTTCCAGGGCAGCCTGGCGGCGGCGCTGGCCGACGAGCGGGGCCGGGAGGCGGCGGCGGTCACCTTCCTGGCCACCACCTCGGGGATGACGCTGTTCGGCATCGGCGCCGCCTTCTGGGGACTGCTGCTCGGCGTCGGGACCCAGCTGGTCCTGACGGCGCGCAAGCGGGCGTGAGCCGGCGGGTGTCGCTGCTGGGCCTGGCGGGTGAGATGTGCTACGGAGAGTCGACTGCCGGGCACGCGGTGGGTACGTCTGTGCGACCCCCACCCGAGCGCCTGCCGGGTGACCGGAGCACCGAGGACCGTCCGTATGGCGCCTGGCAACCATGGCCGTCTCATCCGGAGTCTGGCCGCACTCGCCCTGCTCGCGGCAGCCGTGCTGCCCGCCGCCCTGGAACTGACCGGTCCGGCGCCGTTCGCCGTGATCGGCCCCGCCGGGACCTCGACCACCGACCGGGCCGCCCCACCCCGCGGCGCGGCGGCGGCCCAGCCGGTCCGGCTGCGCGCCGGCACCGCCCCGACCTTCGACATACGCCGCACGGGTGATCCGGCCAACCGGGTCACCCTGGTGCTGCTCGGCGACGGCTACACCGCGAGCCAGCAGGACCTCTTCCGTCAGCAGGCCGACCAGGCCTGGCGCGCGCTGATGGACATCGAGCCGTTCCGCACCTATCAGGACCTGTTCAACATACGGCGGGTCGAGGTGGTCTCCCCGACCACCGGGATAGTCGAGGGGGAGAGCAAGGGCAAACGGCCCGGCACGCCGCTGGGCATGCACTTCTGGTGCGAGGGCACAGCACGGCTGCTCTGCGCCGACGAGACCGCCACCGCCCAGTACGCGGGCCCCGGGGACGGCCCGCAGTACCTGATCGCGCTGGCCAACTCGACCGAGTACGGCGGGGCCGGCGGCACCGGGGTGACCACGCTCTCCGGCGGCAGCCCCGACGCGGGCCGGATCATCCAGCACGAGATCGGGCACACCGTCGGCGACCTCGGCGACGAGTACGACAGTGCTCCCAAGGACACCGACTATCCCAACCTCTCCAGCCAGAGCGCCGACACGATGCGGCACGACCACCTCAAGTGGTGGCGCTGGTTGGGCGCCGACTCGCCGGACGGCGGCGGCCCGGTGGGTGCCTTCCGCAGTGCCAACGGCGTCTACCGCCCCACCGCCGACTCGGTGATGCGCACCCTGGGCGGCAGCTACAACCTCCCCTCGCGGGAGGCGATCATCGAGCAGCTCTACCGCCGGATCAGCCCGTTGGACGGCGTCGAGCCGCAGCCGGGCCGGGTGGTCGGCCGACCCCGGCTGACGGTCCGCCCGCTGCACCTGACCGGTGACCGGCAGCTCCAGGTGGAGTGGAAGGTGGACGGCAAGGTGGTGGAACCCTCCTCGCCCGACCACACCTGGTTCGACCCGGCGGAGCTGGCGCTGTCGCCCGGCCGGCGGGTGACGGTCACCGCCACGGTGCGGGACGGCACCGACTGGGTGCGGGACGAGGCGTTCCGGGAGCAGCACATGACGCGGAGCGTGAGCTGGGTGCTGACGGGGTGAGCGGGATCACGGGCTCCTGACCCGGAGCATCGAATGATGGGATGACTAATCTGGGTGCACTATGACCGTGGACCCAGCCAGCGCGACCCGCTCCCCCTCCGTCCCCGGTCCCCGGCACCCCCCGGGCACGGCTGCGGGCACGGCTGGGGCAGTGGCAGCGGTGCCGCAGCCGCCCGGTGGGCGGGCCGCGTGGTTCGCCTGGAGCATCGGCGTCAGCGTCTACGTGCTCGCGGTGATCCACCGCACCAGCCTCGGCGTGGCCGGCCTGGACGCCGCGCACCGGTTCGGCGTCAACGCCGCGGCGCTGTCCACCTTCTCGATCGTCCAGGTGCTCGTCTACGCCGCGATGCAGGTCCCGGTCGGCCTGCTGGTCGACCGCTTCGGCCCGCGCCGGGTGCTGCTGCTGGGCGTGGTGCTGCTCAGCGCGGGCCAGCTGGCCTTCGCGCTCAGCACCTCCTTCGGACCCGCGCTGATCTCCCGGGGAGTCATCGGCAGCGGCGACGCGATGACCTTCATCAGCGTGCTGCGGATCGCCGCCCGATGGTTCCCGGCCGCGAAGAACCCGCTGGTCGCCCAACTCACCGGTCTGGCCGGGATGGGCGGCAACCTGGTGACCACGGTGCTGCTCGCCTCGGCGCTGCACACCGAGGGCTGGACCGCGAGCTTCACCGCGATCGCGCTGCTCGGGGTGCTGGTCTTCGCCCTGGTCGCCCTGCTGCTGCGGGAGGCTCCGCCGGGCCCGACGGTCGGCGGCACCGCCGTCGGTGGCGACCGCCCGCCGATCCGGGAGCAGATCCGCGCGTCGTGGCGCGAGCCCGGCACCCGACTCGGCCTCTGGGTGCACTTCACCACCCAGTTCCCGGCCAACGCGTTCGCCCTGCTCTGGGGCCTGCCCTACCTGGTGGAGGGCCAGGGCATGAGCCGGGGCCAGGCGGGCGGCCTGCTCACCCTGCTGGTCTTCGCCAACATGTTCTTCGGCCTGCTCTTCGGCCGCCTGCTCTCCCGCGGGCCCGCGGTGCGGATGCCGATCGTGCTCACAGTGATCGCCGCCACCGGCGCCTGCTGGGCCCTCGTCCTCGCCTGGCCCGGCGGCCACCCGCCGCTGTGGCTGCTGATCGTGCTCCTGTTCGTGATGGGCAGCAACGGCTCGGCCTCGCTGGTCGGCCTCGACTACGCCCGCTCCCACAACCCCGCACACCGCCTGGGCACCGCCTCGGGCATCGCCAACATGGGCGGTTTCATCGCCACCATGCTGACGCTGCTGGGCATCGGCGTGCTGCTCGACCTGCTGTCGCCGGGCGGAGGCGGTGACACGTACCCGGCGGCGGCGTTCCGGGGGGCGTTCTGCTGGATGTACGTGCCGCTGGTGCTGGGGACGGTGATGATCCTGCGGCTGCGGGCGAGGGTTTCCGGCCCGTCCCGGTCGGCTTAGCCTGCGAGCAGGCGGCCGACCGGGTCCGACGGCTCAGAAGGTCTGGACGAAGTTCGCCAGGACCCGCTGCGCCAGCTCCTGGTCGCCGTCGATCCGCAGCGTGCCGGCGGGCAGCCCGTCGGGGCGGACGCGACCGCAGCTGAGGCGGAGCCAGGTCTCCCAGTCGAGGGTGAACTGCACGTCGGGGCCCAGGCTGATCTGGGCGTCGATCGAGCCGCGGCCGTTCTCGTCCACCCGGACGGTGCGCAGGAACTCCAGCGGGCCGCTGACGTCGAAGGCCACCACGGCACCGGCTGGGGCGCCGGCCTCCTTGGCGACGATCTTGGGCAGCCCCTGCAGCAGCAGGTCACGGGTGACCTGGGCGGCGGGGGAGTCCAGGTTGCCGGGCAGCAGCAGCGCGCGGCGCAGGTCCTGCTCGTGCACCCAGACGTCGAGCGCCCGCATCTGCAGCAGGCGCCGGTAGGGCAGGTCGAAGGAGTACGGACCGGCCGGGAAGCGCACGATGTCGTCGGCGGCCGTGGTGGCGTTGCGCAGGGCGCGCGACCGGCGGATGATCACGTACTCCAGCTCCGAGGTCATCTCGGGTGGGGTGTGGCAGCGGCGCTTGTCCACCGGGAGTTCGAGGTAGCGGGAGACCTCGTCCTTGATGTGCCGCAGATCGCTGGGCAGCGAGTGGATCGGGCGTGGATCGCCCAACATCTCGGACTCCACGGCGATCACGTGCGAGACCACGTCGCGCACCGACCAGCCCGGACACTCGGTGGGCCGGTTCCAGGAGTCGGCGGGCAGTGCGGCCAACAACTCCGCTATGGATTCGATGGAGTGCGTCCAGGCATCCGTGTAGGACTGTACGGCCTGATTCTCGGTCACAGGTTTTCTTCTCCGGCCCATCCGTCGGCTCTACGCGCTAACCGCACGTTACGCTGCCGGGAGAGAGCAGGCAGCGCTTTCGGGTGACGATCGTAGGTCTCTTGTCGTGGACGGTGGTAGTGTGCGCGCCTCATTGATCCAACTCTCCGTGTCCGATGCCGAACCGGCGGCCGAGCGACGGGCCAGGGCAGCCGCCCTGGTGCGCGCACAACAGGGCGCGGACCTGGTGGTCCTGCCGGAGCTCTGGGCGGTCGGCGGGTTCGCGTATGACGCCTGGTCGGACGGCGCCGAACCGCTGGACGGGCCGACGGCTGACGTGATGTCAGCGGCGGCCCGGGCGACCGGAGTCTGGCTGCACGCCGGTTCGATCGTGGAGCGCGATCCGGACGGCCCGATCTACAACACCTCGCTGGTCTTCTCGCCGAGCGGCGAGCTGGTGCACACCTACCGCAAGATCCACCGCTTCGGTTTCGACAGCGGTGAGGCGGTCGTGATGGGCGCCGGGCAGGAGATCGTCACGGCGGCCACCGACTTCGGCACGCTGGGCCTGGCCACCTGCTACGACCTGCGCTTCCCCGAACTGTTCCGCGCGCTGCTGGACGCCGGCGCGCAGCTGCTGGTGGTCCCGGCGGCCTGGCCCGCGCGGCGGCGCGAGCACTGGACCCTGCTGGCGCGGGCCCGCGCGGTGGAGGAGCAGGCCTTCGTGCTGGCCTGCAACACGGGCGGCACCCACGGCGGGGTCGAGCAGGCCGGGCACAGCCTGGTGGTGGACCCGTGGGGCACCGTGCTGGCCGAGGCCGGGGCGGGCGAGGAGGTGCTGTCGGTGGAGTTCGACCCGGCCGAGGTGGCCAAGACGCGTGCGGAGTTCCCGGTGCTGCGCGACCGGCTGCTCGGCATCCCGGCGCCGGTGCAGCGCTGACGGTGGGAGCGGCCGGACGATGGTTCCGGCCGCGTCGTGATGACAGCCACGTCGGGATGACGGCAGGTGCCGTGCCCGGCGTGGCTGCGGCGCAGATCGGGGTTGTGTGGTTTTTGCGGACCTTTTGAGAGGATGATCCCTCGATGGCGGCCCGCGGCGGGCCCGGCGGCGGGGCGAAGGAGGTCGAGCCGGTGAGCGTGGGTGGTCAGGGGCGACTCCCGATCCAGCGCAACAGCCTGCGCGAGCAGATCGCCGGCGCGCTGCGCGAGGAGTTGATGGCGGGTCGCCTTGCGGCCGGCGGCAACTTCACCGTGAAGGAGATCGCCGAGCTGTACGGCGTCTCCGCCACCCCGGCCCGGGAGGCGCTGGTCGACCTGGCGGCGCAGGGGTTGCTGCGGGCCGAGCACCACCGCGGGTTCACCGTGCCGGAGCTCGGCTGGACCGACTTCCTGGAGATCTTCGAGGCCCGGGTGATGCTCACCGACAGCGCGTTCCGCCGGCTGTCGACCCGGCCGAGCGGCTACGACTGGTCGCGGCTCAGCTCGCTGCGGCGCCGGGCCGAGGCGGCCGCGCGGGCCGCCCGGGCGGGGCAGCTGGACGTGATGGTCGGCTGCGACCGCCGGTTCTGGAACGAGATGTCCGGGTTCCTGGAGAACCAGCGGATCGCCGAGTACCTGGACTGGCTGCGGGTGCAGTCCTGGATGTTCGCGGCCCGCTACCTGCGGGCCCGCGAGCAGCTGGCCGGCGTCTGCTGGGACCGGCAGAGCCAGCTGGTCGAGCTGATCGCCTCGCGTGACCTGGCCGGGGCACGACGGATGATCAACCAGTACAACCTGTTCACCGTGCGGCTGCTGGCCGAGCTGGCGGGGGAGTCGCTGGAGAGCGTCTCGGTACTGCCGCTGCTGACGGCCGAGCCGACCGGCACGCTGCCAGGCCCGGGTGAGGCCCCGCCCGGGCCGCGTTCGATCCTCCCCGCTCCGCACCCGCCGCTGGGCCGGTAGGGTGGTTCGGGCGCCACGGAGGCGGGCCGGCCGATGCCGGCGGTCTCCGGGTACCGGCGCGCCGAGGAACCGAAGCCAGTGAGAGGAAGAGCGGCCCGTGGCCTGTGACCTCTGGCTCGTACCGCTGGTGGACGTACTGAGCCGCAGCCCGGAGAACCCGTTTCGCGAGGACCTCGCGGTCTACAACGCGGCGCTGACCGCGCGCGGCCTGCCCGGGGTGCCGGTGTACGAGTTCGCCCCCGGGGTCACCGGTGGGGTGGAGCCGATAGCGGCCTTCGACTACGACTCGCTGCACTTCCTGCGCCGCGCGTACCTGCTCCAGCTGACCGGCTTCCAGCTGACCCCGGTGGACGCGCTCGGCGGCGACTACGAGCAGTTGCTGGAGATGTTCGAGGCGCCGGCCGAGCAGTCGCACCTGGTCTGGCACTTCGACCACGCCGGGGCGTACGTGCCGATCGAGTTCCAGGTCCCGCTGGTGGACGAGGAACTGCTGAGCTCCGGCGGCCCGCTGGGTTCCTCCTACGGGCTGCTGCGGGAGCTGCAGGCGATCGCGCCCGCACTCGGCATCGACCCGCTGGACCCGCCGGGTCCGACCCGCCCGCTCGGGCCGACCGGTCTGGAGCAGCCGTTCGCCCCGCCGCTGGACGACGTGCACCCGTACGCGCGCGAGCGGCACGCGTGGGCCGGTCTCTACGCGGCGGCCACGCGGAGCCTGACGCAGGGTTCGATGGTGGTCTTCGCCTGAGTCGAGCCCGGGGAGCGACCTCCGCCGCCCCCGCGCTACCGCCGACTGCCCGCCCGCCCTACCGCAGGGGCCCCTCCGGCGGCCGCTGCCGCGGCATGGTGGGCCTGGTACCCGGCGCCGGCAGCACCCGGACCTGAGCCGGCGTGCCGCCCTCCGAGCGGCCGCCCCAGCTGCCGGGGGCCTGCGTGGGCAGCTGGGTCATCCGGGCCCGGAACTCCAGCATCCACTCCGAGGTCTCACCGCGGACCAGCTCCGACACGTCCTCGCAGAACCGCCGCAGCACGCCCAGGCAGCGCTCGGCCGCCTCGCCCGCGGTGCCCTCGGTGGGGCCGAGCACCTCGCGCACGCACTCCGAGGCCCAGTCGAACTGGAAGGCCTCCAGCCGCCGCTGCAGCGCCTGGGCGGTGGAGACGTCCCGCATCCACCCCGAGCTGAGCCCGAACGCCCGGTCGGTGGCCAGGCAGCCCGCCGCCAGCGCGAGGGCGACGTACCCCCAGGCGGTGCCGTGCGGCAGGCGCCCGGTCAGCTGGACCAGCGGCAGGGTCACCCCCGCCACCCCGAGGGTGGCCGCGCCGGCCCGCAGCAGCCGCGCCCAGCGGCGCTTCCAGAGCCGGTCCTGGCGGTACCACTCGATCGCCTCGACCGCGCGCTCCTCGGACCAGCGGTAGAGCTCCTCCAGCCGCTCGGCCGGCTCGCCCCAGTCGCCGAGCGGGAACTGGCGGGCGCTCAGGTCGGCCCGGTGACGGGTGGCGGCACGGTCCCGCCCGGTGGCGGCCGCCGTGCCGGGCTGGTCCTCCTCGCCGAGGTCCTTGCCCCAGGGACTCTCCTCGGGCTGCATTTCGGGCTGGCTCACCTGTGGGGCTCCCTTGACGGGCCTGACTCTGCTGACAGGCCTGACTGCTGCGCGGACTGCTGTGGGCACTGGTCGACTTCTGGCACTGCCGGGTTGGCACTGCTGGGTATCCAACAGCACTTCTTACCGCCAAATGGCTGACCGTGTGATGCCTCCCCCATGATCGTTACCCGAAAAGGCGTCCGTAACCCGTGGTGGCGGGGTTGCGGAAGTCGGCGCGATTTCACTCTTCCGAGCGAGTGCGTCGCGCGCCGCGAACCTGACCGGGGTCCGTCGCTTGGCGGATCGAACAAGCAGAATCGCCGTTCGGCGCCCGGCAGCTGGAGATCCGCACAGCCCGGTGGGTCGGCGAGAACAGGCCACCGACTACCCTTGCCAACCGTGAAGGTCCTCGTCATCGGCGGCGGCGCCCGCGAACACGCCCTGTGCCGCTCTCTGTCCCAAGATCCCGCCGTCAGTGAGCTGCACTGCGCCCCGGGCAACGCCGGGATCGCGCGGGTGGCGACGGTCCACCCCGTCGACCAGCTCGACGGCGCCCAGGTCACCGCGCTCGCCCGGCGGCTGGCCGCCGACCTGGTGGTGGTCGGCCCCGAGGCCCCGCTGGTGGCCGGCGTCGCCGATCCGCTGCGCGCGGCCGGCATCCCGGTCTTCGGCCCGTCGGCCGAGGCCGCCCAGCTGGAGGGTTCCAAGGCTTTCGCCAAGGACGTGATGGCCGCCGCGGCCGTGCCCACCGCCCGCTCCTACCTCTGCACCACGCCCGAGGAGGCCGCCGAGGCACTGGATGCCTTCGGCGCCCCGTACGTGGTCAAGGACGACGGTCTGGCGGCCGGCAAGGGCGTGGTGGTCACCGCCGACCGCACCGCCGCGCTGGCCCACGCCGCCGCCTGCGACCGGGTGGTGATCGAGGAGTACCTGGACGGCCCGGAGGTCTCGCTCTTCGCGATCACCGACGGCAGCACCGTGCTCCCGCTGCAGCCCGCGCAGGACTTCAAGCGCGCGCTGGACGGCGACGCCGGCCCCAACACCGGCGGCATGGGCGCCTATTCGCCGCTGCCCTGGGCCCCGCAGGGCCTGGTCGCCGAGGTGCTGGAGACCGTGCTGCAGCCGACCGTGGACGAGTTGCGCCGGCGCGGCACCCCGTTCTCCGGCCTGCTCTACGCGGGCCTGGCGCTCACCTCGCGCGGCACCCGGGTGATCGAGTTCAACGCGCGCTTCGGCGACCCGGAGACCCAGGTGGTGCTGGCCCGGCTGCGCACCCCGCTGGCGGGCGTGCTGCTGGCCGCCGCCAACGGCACGCTGGCCGACCTGGAGCCGCTGCGCTGGTCCGAGCAGGCCGCCGTGACCGTCGTGGTGGCTGCCGAGGGCTATCCCGCCGCGCCGCGCTCCGGTGACCCGATCGAGGGCCTGGAGAAGGCCGAGGCCGCCGACGGCACGGTCTGGGTGCTGCACGCGGGCACCAGGGCGGACGCCGAGGGCCGGGTGCTCAGTGCCGGCGGCCGGGTGCTCTCGGTCACCGCGACCGGCGCGGACCTGACCCAGGCCCGCGAGCGCGCCTACCAGGGCGTGGCCGAGATCCGGCTGGACGGCTCGCAGCACCGCACCGACATCGCGCTGCAGGCGGCCCGCGAGGCCGGCTGAACCGCTGCCGCCAGGCATTCACCAGGGGCGCTGCGCCCGGTCATCCCACCGGGCGCAGCGCCCTTCGGCGTTCGCCCGGTTGTTCGGCCCGGCGACCGATGGTTGCGTACGGCGGGGCGATTCCAGTCCTTCGAGTGAATGACGCGTCATCGGGCTGACGGATCAGCGGCGGTGGCCATAGGGTGCGCTGAACCGCGGTGCCGATGGGGGTGAATCCGCGATCGCCGCCGGGTGCGCGGGCTCGCGCGGGGGGAAGCTGCAAGGACCGGCGCGCCGTCACCAGGACGGGTGGAAACCGGGCCGGACCGGAACACCCGCGACGGTGGGCGCGTCAGAACTGGCAGCAGGACGTGCGGGACGGGTGGCCGGGCGTTTCACCGGTCGGCCAACCCCCAGCCCGGCGGCCGGCAGGTGCCCCCAGGCGTGTACCGCCCGGTCGGCAGGAGCCGATCCGGCCGCGCGAAGGAATCTCGAAGGTCCCGACTCCGAAGGGGGTGCAGCACACGATGGCCGCTTTCGACGCCGCACGCGCACGGGCGCACGCCGTGCTGCGGATCCGCGCCCTGGCCCGGGCCGCGGCGGTACTGCCCGCCGCAGTCGCCGTGGTGCTGCTGGCCGGGCGGTTCACCGGCCGGATCGGCGCGCCCGGCGCACCGGACGCCGCCGGCTGGGACGTGGTGCGCTGGGCGGTCGGCGGGTTCGCCGTGCTGGTCGGCCTGCTCGCGCTGGCCGCCGCCCACCGGCACGCCCGCGCGGTGCCACCGAGCACCCCGGCGGTGCCCGTGCCGCCCGAGCAGGCCCCCGAACTGCACCGCCTGATCCAGGAGCTGGCCGACCGGCTCGGGGTGCCGGGCCCGGTCGCGATCGCGCTCACCCCGGACTGCGACAGCTGGCTGGAGGAGCCGGCAGGCCCGGTGCCGTCGCGGCTGTCGGCGCTGCGCGGCCACCGCCAGTCCGCCGGGTCGCACCGGCCGGCCGGGCAGCTGCTGGTGATCGGCTCGCCGTTCCTGTGGTGGATGCGGGCCGGCGAGCTGCGGGCCCTGCTGGCCCCGGTGGTGGCCGGCACCGCGGCCGCCGTCGATCCGGAGATCGCCGCCGCCCGCCGCTTCGTCCGCGGTCTGGACGCCGCGCTCGGCTCGGGTCGGCGCACCCCGCTGGCCCGGCTGCTGGACCGGATCACCCGTGCGCTGCTGAAGGCCTGCCGCGAGCACGTGGCCGAGCTGGAGCGGGCCGCCGCCGCGGCCGCCTCCGAGCAGGCCAAGGCGGTCGACTACGGGCTGCGGATCGCCGCCCAGGGCCAGGTCGGCCTGGCCTACGCCGGGTGGGACCGGCTGCTCACCCGGGTGGCGCTGCCGGCCTGGCGGCTGGGGCGCTGCCCGGGCCAGCTGAACGCCGGAGTGGTCGCCGCGCTGACCGAGCTGTCCCGCCGCGACCGGCTGGCCTCGGGGTACGAGAGCCGGCTCGGCGACCGTCCGGCCTGTGACCTGCTGGAGGAGCCGGGCGGGATGGACGCGGCGGTCTCGCTGCTGGCCGCCGAGCTGTTCCACGGCCCGGTCCCGGCCGGCCAGGCCGACCTGCTCTGGGAGGACTACCCGGAGCAGGTGGTGGACCGCGGCTGGCGGCTGCAGGCGATGGCGCTGCAGGAGGCGCTGGACACCATCGCCGCGTCCGCCGGGGCCCGTCCGGTCGGGGCGGGCGCCAAGTCGCCGACCCTGGCCCGGCTGCTCGACCGGCTCGCCGCCGGCGGCGGGGACGACCTCGCCCGGGCCCTGGCGGCCGCCCCGCCTCCGGCGGTGCCCGGCGCCGCCGAGCGGGGCGGACGCGAGCTGCTGGCCGACTGCGTGACGGCGCTGGTCTGCTGCGCGGCGGTGGACGGCGCCGGCGGTCGGCCGGGCCTGGACTGGTTGGACGGCCCGGTCCTGCTGCTCGGCGGGGTGCGCCGCGGCGACCTGGCCGACCCGGTGGTCGAGGCGGTCGAGCAGGGCGCCGCGGGGCCGCTGCGGGCCTGGCTGGAGGCCGCCGGGATCCGCCTGGAGAAGCCCGTCCGGCTCGGCTGAGTACACGTCAACACCCGTGCCGGAAGTCACCGTTGAGGCGAATCGTGAACTCGGGGTGACGCGTGGCGGGCCCCGTGTGGTCTGCTGGACCACACGCACATTTCGGTGGCACATGCCACTGGCGGCGCACCGTGGGAGGGGCGACGTGGACAAGGAGTCGGCGGATCGCAGATGGGAGTCCGGGACGCTCGCGCACGGCGTCCCGGATCCGTTCGGACAGGGGCCGCTGCCCTGGTTGCGCAGCCCCGACCAGTATCTGGCCGGCACCGAGGGCGCCATCCCGTGGTACGTGAGCACCGACGCCCCGGGGCAGCAGCCACTGCCCGCCGCGCCGCCCGCACCGCTGGTGGGCACCCCGCGCAACTCCGACGACGTGGTCCAGCAGATCAAGGGCTTCGCCTCGGCCGGCCCGGTCTACCCCGGCGGCTCGGTGGACCTGCGGGTCACCGTGCACCCGCCGCGCGACTTCCTGGTGGACATCTACCGGATCGGCCACGACGCGGGCGCCGGTGCCCAGCACATGACGGCCAGTCCGCTGATCGCCGGGCTGCAGCAGCCGTCCCCGCTGGTGGTCGACCGGACCGTCAGCTGCCACCACTGGTGGCACTCCTGGCGCCAGCAGATCCCGGCGCACTGGCGGCCCGGCGCCTACGTCGCGGTGCTCACCACCGCCGACCAGCGCCACCGCAGCCACGTCCCGTTCACCGTGCGCGACCCGCTGGCCGCGGGCCCGGCCGACACCGGACCGGCCGCGGACCTGCTGCTGGTGCTGCCGGACATCACCTGGCAGGCCTACAACCTGTTCCCGGAGGACGGGCACACCGGTGCCAGCCTCTACCACGCCTGGGACGGGCAGGGGCGGCTGCTCGGCGAGTCGCAGGCGGCGGTCACCGTCTCCTTCGACCGGCCGCACGCGGGCGCGGGCCTGCCGTTGCACGTCGGGCACGCCTACGACTTCATCCGCTGGGCCGAGCGCTACGGCTACGACCTCGCCTACGCCACCGCCTCCGACCTGCACGCGGGGCTGGTCGAGCCGTCCCGGCACCGGGCGCTGATCTTCCCCGGGCACGACGAGTACTGGTCGGAGCCGATGCGCCGCACCGTCGAGCGGGCCAGGGACGGCGGCACCTCGCTGATCTTCCTCTCCGCCAACACCATGTACTGGCGGGTCGAGCTGACCAGTGGCGCCTCCGGTGAGCCGGGCCGGCTGCTCAACTGCCGCAAGCGCCAGCGGGTGCCCGCCGACTCGCCGGCCGCGGGCCCGGCCGGCGCGGCCAGCGCGCTGTGGCGGGACGCGGGGGAGCCCGAGCAGCACCTGCTGGGCGTCCAGTACGCGGGCCGGGTGGCCCAGCCGGTGCCGCTGCTGGCCGGCAACACCTGGCACTGGCTCTGGGCCGGCACCGGGCTGCGGGACGGCGACGAGGTGGCGAACCTGGTGGCGGGCGAGGCCGACCGCTACTTCCCCAAGGTCGCGCTGCCCCCGCACAGCGAGCGGATCCTGCTCGCCCACTCGCCCTACCAGGACGAGCGGGGCCGCCCCCGCCACCAGGAGACCTCGCTCTACCGGGCACCCAGCGGCGCCTACGTCTTCGCCTCCGGCACCTTCGCCTGGTCGCCCGCCCTGGATCGCCCTGGGCACGCCGACGAACGGATCCAGAAGGCCACCGCCAACCTGCTCGACCAGGTCTGCAAGGACGGGTGAGCCCGGGCGGGCTCGGGGCCGCATGAAAGACTCGGGCTGTCCGAGCAGCGGCCCCCACTCCTGAGGACTGAACAACCTTGAGCGGATTTGTCACCAAGCCCGAGCCGGTCCAGGTCCCCGGCCTGGTCCACCTGCACACCGGCAAGGTGCGCGACCTCTACCGCGACCAGGCAGGCCGCCTGGTCATGGTGGCCAGCGACCGCACCTCGGCTTTCGACTGGGTGCTGCCCAACGAGATCCCCGACAAGGGCCGGATCCTGACCCAGCTCTCGCTCTGGTGGTTCGCTCAGATCGCCGACCTGGTGCCCAACCACGTGCTCTCCACCGAGCTGCCCGAGGGCGCCCCCGCCGACTGGGCCGGGCGCACCATGATCTGCGACGACCTGAAGATGTTCCCGGTCGAGTGCGTGGCCCGCGGCTACCTGACCGGCTCCGGCCTGCTGGAGTACCGGGAGACCCGGACGGTCTGCGGCATCGTGCTCTCCGAGGGCCTGGTGGACGGCTCCGAGCTGCCCGCGCCGATCTACACCCCGGCGCTCAAGGCCGAGGTCGGCGAGCACGACGAGAACGTCCCGTACGAGGAGACGGCCCGCCGGATCGGCGCCGACTGGGCCGCCGAGCTGCGCCAGACCACGCTGGCCGTCTACATCCGGGCCCGGGACATCGCCAGGGAGCGCGGTCTGCTCCTGGCCGACACCAAGTTCGAGTTCGGCCTGCGCGACGGCGAGCTGGTGATCGGGGACGAGGTGCTGACCCCCGACTCATCGCGCTACTGGCCGGCGGACCTGTGGGAGCCGGGCAAGCAGCAGCAGAGCTACGACAAGCAGTTCGTCCGGGACTGGCTGACCTCGCCCGCCTCCGGCTGGGACCGCACCGGCGAGCAGCCGCCGCCGGCGCTGCCCGCGGACATCGTGGAGCGCACCCGGGCCAAGTACGTCGAGGCGTACGAGCGGCTGACCGGGACCGAGTGGGTCTGAGCCCAGGTCGGCTCGGGCGTCGGCTCGGGCACCGGACAGCCGGTCAGAGCCAGCCGTGCTCGCGGGCCAGCCGGACCGCCGCGTGGCGGTTCTCGGCGCCCAGCTTGCCGGCCGCCGAGGAGAGGTAGTTGCGCACCGTGCCGGGCGAGAGCCCGGCCCGGACGGCGATCTCGGCGACCGGGGTGCCGTCGGCGGCCAGCTCCAGCACGTCAGTCTCGCGCGGCGTCAGCGGGCTGTCGCCGGCGCTGATCGCCTCGGCCGCCAGCTCCGGGTCCACGTAGCGGCCGCCGGAGCGCACGGTGCGGATGATGCCGGCCAGGTCGGCGGCCGAGACGGTCTTCGGCAGGAAGCCGCGCACCCCCACCTCCAGCGCCCGCTTGAGGTATCCCGGGCGACCGTGCCCGGTGACGATCATGGTGCGGCAGTCCGGCAGCAGCCGGCGCAGTTCGGCGGCCACCTCGATCCCGTCCAGTCCCGGCATCTGCAGGTCGAGCACCGCCACCTCGGGCCGGTGCGCCTTGGCCATCGCCAGCGCCTCGGGCCCGGAGGCGGCCTGGGCGACCACGGTGAGGTCCTCCTCCAGCGCGAGCAGCGCGGCCAGCGCGCCGCGGATCAGGTGCTCGTCGTCGGCGAGCAGGATCCGGACGGGGGCGGTCATACGGCCAACTCCTGCTGCTCGGTGGCGACGCGGGCCAGCGGCAGGCTGGCGCGCAGGGTGAAGCTCTCGGCGGATCGGTCGCAGCTCAGCTCGCCGCCGTGGGCGGTCAGCCGCTCGCGCAGGCCCGCCAGTCCACTGCCGCCCTGGGAGGGTTCGGCGGGGCGGACGCCGTCGTTGACCAACTCCAGCACCGCCTGCTCCTGGTGGGTCCAGAGCCGGACCGAGACCAGGGCGGCCTCGCTGTGCCGCAGCACGTTGGTGGCGGCCTCGCGGACCACCCAGCCGAGCACCGACTGGGTGAGTGCGGGCAGCGTGGCGGGGTCGGGCCCCAGGTCGATCCGGCACTCGATCCCGGCGGCCCGCAGCACCGAGCGGGCCCCGGTCACCTCGGCGGCCAGGTCGGCGGTCCGGTAGCCGCGCACCACCTCGCGCACCTCGCGCTGCGAGTCCTGGGCGATCCGCTGCACCTCGACCATCTGGTCGGCCGCCTCCGGGCGCCCGCGCCGGGCGAGTTGGACCGCGAGTTCGGCCTTGAGCGCCATCGTGGTCAGGTTGCGGCCGAGCACGTCGTGCAGGTCGCGGGAGAACCGCAGCCGCTCCTCGGCCACCGCGAGCCGGGCCTGGGCCTCGCGGGCCGTGTCCAGTTCCCAGGTCACCTGAACCATCCAGGCCGAGCAGCGGCAGCTCGCCGCGCATCCCGCCAGGCCGAGCAGACCGCCGAACGCCTGGCCCACCGCCGCCGCGGGGCTGTCGCCGGCGACGGCCACCGGTGGCAGGGACAGCACCACCATGGCCACCCCCCAGAGCGCCAGGGCGCGCGGTCGCAGCGCGATCGCGGGGACGACGGCCCAGAGCACCAGCAGGAACTCGGCGCAGACCAGCAGCGCGGTCGATCGGTGGCCGTGGCGCGAGCCGGCCAGCAGTGGGCCCCAGATGGCGGCCTGGGTGAGGACCGCCTGCGCCAGCAGCAGTCGCACCGGCGTCGGACCGCCGCGCAGGTGGCACTCGAAGGCGGCGCGGACCAGCGGGACCGAGAGCGCGGCGCCCAGCAGCACCAGCCCGCTCAGCAGGACCGCCGCGAACCCGGACGCCTGCCGGGTCACCTCCTCGGCGGCGAGGGGGAGCATCGTGAGCGGCACGAAGACCGTCATCGTGTACATCGACCAGCGGATGTAGATCTCGATCCGCTTCGGCTTGCTGTAGTCGCGCCAGGCCCGAACACCCATGGCCGCCCCCTCGTCCCGTGTCGCCCTCTTCCTACCAGACGCCTTACCTGCGGGGTTCCCAGCGGAACCGACGCCGGGCCGCCCAGGCGGCGACGGCGAGCCAGGCCGCGGCGCCGCCGAGGTAGGGGAGGGCGAGGAGCCAGCTGCCGGCGAAGCCGGTGGGTGCGCCGGAACCGTCGCCGCCCAGCCAGCCGATCCGCAGCAGCTGCAGCGCCGAGCTGGCGGGCAGCAGGCGGCAGAGGTCGGCCAGTTGCGCCGGCATGACGCTGTACGGGACCACCAGGCCGGAGCCGACGAGCGTGACCAGCACCACCGGCAGGGTGGTGAGTCCGGCGGCCTCAACCGTGCGGGTGTGGCTGCTGGAGAGTGCGGCGAGCGCGGCCAGCAGGGGCATGGCCAGCAGCAGGCCGAGCAGCACCAGCACCGCGTTGACCGGGGCCGCGAGGCCGAGCAGCACGGCGGTGGCGGCCGTGATCAGCGCGGTCTGCAGCAGCGCGAGGAGCGCCGAGGGCAGTGCGGTGCCGGCCAGGATCTCGCCGTCCGTCAGCTCGCCGGTGCGCAGCCGCTTGAGCACCAGTTCGCCGCGCCGGGCGACATAAGCCGCCGTCAGGTTGGTGTAGACGCCGAAGAGCAGCGCGACCGCGGTGAGGTTGACCACCAGGGCGGCGTGCAGGTCGACCCCGGGCAACTGGGCGCGTTCGGCGCTGAGCAGCGAGTGCAGGCCGCTGACCATGGCGATCGGCATGAGCACCGCCATCGCGAGCGCGGTGCGGTTGCGGCCGAGCAGCAGCAGCTCGGTGCGGACCAGCCCGGCCGGCCGGCGCAGCGCGGGGCGCCGGGTCGGGAGCGGGCGGGCGGGACGCGGGGCGGTGAGCGTCATCGGCTCGCTCCGATCAGGGTGCGGCGGCGGCGGGGAGCGGTGCGGGCCTGGGCGTCCGGTTCGGTCGGCTCGGGCGGTGCGGCCTCGGCGGCGATGGCCAGGAAGGCCTCCTCCAGGGTGGCGCTGCGGGCGTCCAGGCCGTGCAGCGTGACGCCCCGCTCGGCGGCCCAGCCGAGCAGCTCGGTGAGGGTGCGCTGGAGTTCGCGGGTGCGCACGGTGACCTTGCGGTCCTGGAAGCCGACCTCGGCGCCGGGCAGCGAGAGCAGCGGTTCGGCCGGCTGCTCGGGCAGTTCGAAGCTGATCCGGGCGGGCCGGTCGGCGATCACCTGGGGGACCGTGCCGCTGGTGACCACCTGGCCGTGGTGCATGATCGCCAGGCGGTCGGCCAGCTCCTCGGCCTCCTCCAGGTAGTGCGTGGTGAGCAGGATCGTGGTGCCCTGGGCGCGCAGGTCGCGGACCAGCTGCCAGACGGCGGCGCGGGCCTGCGGGTCCAGGCCGGTGCTCGGTTCGTCCAGGAAGAGCACCTCGGGGCGCCCGATCAGCGCCACCGCCAGGTCGAGCCGGCGTTTCTCGCCGCCGGAGAGCTGCTTGACCCGGACCCCGGCCCGGTCGGCGAGCCCGACCAGGTCCAGGGCCTCGCCGACCGGGCGGGGCGTGCTGGTGCTGCGGGCCCAGCCGGTGACCGTCTCCGCCACCGTCAGGTCGCCCGGGAAGCCGCCCTCCTGGAGCATGATCCCGATCCGCGGCCGCAGTGCCGCCCGCTCCCGGTGGGGGTCGTGGCCCAGCACCTGGACGGTGCCGGCGGTGGGCCTGGCCAGCCCCTCGATCAGTTCCATGGTGGAGGTCTTGCCGGCCCCGTTGGTGCCCAGCAGCGCGAACAGCTCGCCGCGCGCCACCGTGAGGTCCAGCCCGCGCACGGCCGTGAAGCCGCCGCCCCGGGTGCTGCCGTAGCGCCGGCGCAGGCCCTGGGCCTGGACGGCGGGAGAATCGCTGTTCATGGCCTCAACGATCCCGGCGGACCGGGCCGTCGGGCAGTGCGGGCGCTCACCGGTCCCGGATGAGTTTCCACGGGTCGGCGGTGACAAATGTCACCGGTGGGCGACGGCGGGAAACGCGAAATGGGCCTCCCGAGGGAGACCCATTTCGACTGCGAGCGGACGACGAGATTCGAACTCGCGACCCTCACCTTGGCAAGGTGATGCTCTACCAACTGAGCCACGTCCGCATGATCTTTAGTTGTCCTACGATACCGCAGGTGCACTGCTGTACTGCGAGCGGACGACGAGATTCGAACTCGCGACCCTCACCTTGGCAAGGTGATGCTCTACCAACTGAGCCACGTCCGCACGGTGCTGGTGGGCACCGGCCGCTGCTCCCGACTTGCGGTTGCGGCGACGAGAAATACTCTACCCCATCGTCGGGACTGCTCACGCATCCCTTCCGTCGCGGCCGTCCGGCGGCGACGGAAGGGCGGGTGGCACGAGGTCAGTTGGCCTCCGCGAACGCTTCGTAGACGTGCTTGGGGATCCGCCCGCGGGCCGGCAGCTCCATGCCCCGGGACTGGGCCCAGGCGCGTACGGCGGCCGGGTCGGGCGCGAGTGCGGTGCGGCGGAAGGACTTTCCGGTGCGGCTCTGACGGCGGCCGGCCGCGACGAAGGGAGCGAGTGCCTCCCGCAGCTTTTCCGCGTTGTCCAGGGACAGGTCGATCTCGTACGACTTCCCGTCGACGCCGAAGTGGACGGTTTCCGCGGCGGCGCCGCCGTCCAGGTCGTCGGAGAGCGTGACAACTACACGCTGAGCCATGGGTGTCAATCCTCTCGGCAATTCGGCCGACGGGCGCGGTGTGCCGCGGCGGCCCTGTGCTCCGGCGTTCCAGGGGCATACGGGTGCGCCTGGGGCACACCGCCTGCGCAGCTCCTGGCACCGCCGGTGGCCCTATTCTGCACCCGGAGCACGGCGAAAATCGATGGGCCTTGCATTCTTTTTCCGGATATTCACCTCGCTTCGCCTCCGTACCGATACTTCGCGCCGGATACCACCGGGTATCCGTGGTCGATCTGTCCGGTGTGCCGGTATTCGTGGGGGTCATCGAGCGGGGTCCCGGTGAACCTGGGAAGTTCTTTAAAGAGGGAGGAAACGGGCGGGCCGGAACGCCGGAACCCGTGTGACGTAAGGGGTACGGGTCTACGCGCGTCGAGATCCCCGGCCCGTCGAACGGCCGTTGAACCCCGGTACTCTGAAGGTCCCCCGCCTTCACGCACCACACCTTTGGGAGTGCCAGTGGCACGCGTCGTAGTCGACGTCATGCTCAAGCCGGAGATCCTCGACCCCCAGGGACAGGCGGTGCAGCGCGCACTGCCCCGTCTCGGATTCACCGGGATCGCCGACGTCCGCCAGGGCAAGCGTTTCGAGCTGGAACTGGAGGGCCCGGTGGACGACGCCGCGCTCGCCCGGATCCGCGAGGCCGCCGAGACCTTCCTGGCCAACACCGTGATCGAGGACTTCACCGTCCGCGTCGAGGAGACTTCGTGACCAGCCGGGTCGGCGTCGTCACCTTCCCCGGCTCGCTGGACGACCGGGACGCGCAGCGCGCGATCCGGCTGGCCGGCGCCGAGCCGGTCGCGCTCTGGCACCGCGACAAGGACCTGCACCAGGTCGACGCGGTGGTCCTGCCCGGCGGATTCAGCTACGGCGACTATCTGCGGGCCGGGGCGATCTCGCGCTTCTCGCCGGTGATGGCCACCATCATCGAGCAGGCGAAGCTCGGAATGCCGGTCCTCGGTATCTGCAACGGCTTCCAGGTGCTCACCGAGTCGCACCTGCTGCCCGGCGCGATGCTGCGGAACAACCACCTGCACTTCATCTGCCGGGACCAGAAGCTGCGGGTGGAGAATGCCACCACGGCCTGGACCACGGATTACCAGGCGGGCCAGGAGATTTCCGTCCCGTTGAAGAACATGGACGGCCGGTACACGGCGGACGCGCGCACGATCGACGAGCTGGAGTCCGAGGGCCGGGTGGTTTTCCGTTACCTCGCCAGCGGCCCGAACGAGGTGGGTAACCCGAACGGCTCGATCAACGATATTGCCGGGATCACCAACGCGGCCGGCAACGTGGTCGGTCTGATGCCGCACCCGGAGCACGCCGTCGAACCGCTGGTCGGCACCGGCGGGACCGACGGTCTGGGCTTCTTCACGTCCGTCCTCAAGCAGTTGGTGAGTTCCTGAGATGACTCTCGACACTGTCAAGAACGCCGAGCAGACTCCGGACGCCGCCCAGCCCTGGGCCGAACTCGGCCTGAAGGAAGACGAGTACACCCGGGTCCGGGAGATCCTCGGCCGCCGCCCCACCGGCGCCGAGCTCGCGATGTACTCGGTGATGTGGTCGGAGCACTGCTCCTACAAGAGCTCCAAGGTGCACCTCAAGCAGTTCGGCGAGAAGGCCCCGCAGTCCGACGCGATGCTGGTCGGCATCGGCGAGAACGCGGGTGTGGTCGACGTCGGCCAGGGCTACGCGGTCACCTTCAAGGTGGAGTCGCACAACCACCCGTCCTACATCGAGCCCTACCAGGGCGCGGCCACCGGCATCGGCGGCATCGTGCGCGACATCCTGGCGATGGGCGCCCGCCCGGTCGCGGTGATGGACCCGCTGCGCTTCGGCGCGTCCGACCACCCCGACACCCGCCGGGTGCTGCCCGGGATCGTCGCGGGCATCGGCGGCTACGGCAACTGCCTGGGCCTGCCGAACATCGGCGGCGAGGTCGTCTTCGACCCCTGCTACCAGGGCAACCCGCTGGTCAACGCGCTCTGCGTGGGCGTGATGAAGCACGAGGACATCCACCTCGCCAAGGCCAGCGGCGCCGGCAACAAGGTCATCCTGTACGGGGCCCGGACCGGCGGCGACGGCATCGGCGGCGTCTCGGTGCTGGCCTCGGAGACCTTCGACGACTCGAAGCCGACCAAGCGTCCGGCCGTCCAGGTCGGCGACCCGTTCCAGGAGAAGCTGCTCATCGAGTGCACCCTGGAGGTGTTCCGGGAGCAGCTGGTGCTCGGCATCCAGGACCTCGGCGGCGCCGGACTCTCCTGCGCCACCTCGGAGTTGGCCTCGGCCGGCTCCGGCGGCATGCGGATCGAGCTGGACACCGTGCCGCTGCGCGACGCCACGCTCTCGCCGGAGGAGATCCTCATGAGCGAGTCGCAGGAGCGGATGTGCGCGATCGTCGAGCCCGACAAGGTCGAGCGCTTCCTGGAGATCTGCGAGAAGTGGGACGTCATCGCCACCGTGATCGGTGAGGTGACCGACGGCGAGCGGCTGGAGATCTTCTGGCACGGCGAGCTGGTGGTGGACGTGCCGCCGCGCACCGTCGCGCACGACGGACCGGTCTACCAGCGCCCGTACGCCCGCCCGTCCTGGCAGGACGCGCTGCAGGCGGACGCGCCGACGGCTTCTCGCCTCGTCCGTCCGGCGAACGGTGAGGAGCTGAAGGCGGCCCTGCTGGCCGTGGCCGGCTCGCCGAACCAGGCGTCCAAGGCGTGGATCACCGACCAGTACGACCGGTTCGTGATCGGCAACACCGTGCTGGCCACCCCCGAGGACTCCGGCATGATCCGGATCGACGAGGAGACCAACCTCGGCGTCTCGGTGGCGACCGACGGCAACGGCCGGTTCGCCAAGCTGGACCCGTACACCGGCGCCCAGTTGGCGCTGGCCGAGGCGTACCGCAACGTGGCGGCCGGTGGCGCCAAGCCGCTGGCGGTCTCCGACTGCCTCAACTTCGGCTCCCCCGAGGACCCGGACGTGATGTGGCAGTTCGCCGAGGCCACCCGCGGCCTGGCCGACGCCTGCCAGATCCTGGGCACCCCGGTGACCGGTGGCAACGTCTCGCTCTACAACCAGACCGGCGAGGTCGCCATCCACCCGACCCCGGTGGTCGCGGTGCTCGGCGTCATCGACGACGTCACCCGGCGCACCCCGATCGGCTTCGCCGAGGAGGGCCAGCACCTCTTCCTGCTCGGCGACACCGCCGACGAGCTGGGCGGCTCGGCCTGGACCCAGGTCGTCCACAACCACCTGGGCGGCCTGCCGCCGAAGGTGGACCTGGAGCGCGAGCGGCTGCTCGCCGAGATCCTGATCGCCGCCTCGCGCGACGGCATGATCGACGCGGCGCACGACCTGTCCGACGGCGGCCTGGCCCAGGCGCTGGTGGAGAGCTGCCTGCGCGGCGGCCAGGGCGCCCGGGTGATCGTGCCCGCCGAGCTGGACCCGTTCGTCTTCCTCTTCTCCGAGTCCGCGGGCCGCGCGGTCGTCGCGGTGCCGCGCAGCGAGGAGCTGCGGTTCACCGACATGTGCGGTGCGCGGGGCCTGCCGGCCACCCGGATCGGCGTGGTGGACGGGGACGCGCTGGAGGTCCAGGGCCAGTTCTCGGTCTCGCTGGCCGAGTTGACCGAGGCGCACACCGGCGTGATCGAGGCGCTGCTCGGCTGAGCCGCGCCGCCTGAACCAGCCTGAAACGGCCTGCTCCCCGCCTGGCGGAGCGGGCCGTTTCCGCTTCACTCGGAGCGCTGGGTAGGTTGGGCGGCATGGCGAAGACGGTGACCCGCAAGGCGCGTGACTACGACCCGGCGAAGGTCCGGGCCGCGCTGGGCGCGCAGACCGAGGCGCTGCGGGCCGCCGTGCACCGGCTCTGCGCCGACCCGCAGGCGGAGCGGCTGCTGGCGCTGCCGACCCGGCTGGGCGACTGGCGGGTGCGCGAGCTGGTGGCCCACCTGGCGGTCCAACTGGCCTGGGCGCCAAGCCGGCTGGACCAGCCCCCGGAGGGGCGGGCGCCGCTGGAGCTGACCGCCTGGGTGGCCGGGGTGGGCTCGCTGGCCGAGCTGCTAGACGCGGGCACCCTGGCGCACACGGCGCAGGCCTTCGCCGGTACGCCGGCCGAGGTGGCGGCGGAGTTCGACGCGGCGGCGGATGCCCTGCTCGCACTGCTGGCCGGGCCCGAAGTCCTGGACCCGCAGCGGCGGTTCGAGATCCGGCTGGGCTCGATGTCGCTGGCCGACCTGCTGGTCACCCGGCTGGTCGAGGCGGTGGTGCACGCCGACGACCTGGCGGCGGCGCTGGAGCTGCCCGAGTTCCCGCACGACCGGTTCGCGCTGGCCTCGGTCTGCCGGCTGCTGGCCGACTCCTTCGCCGCTCAACAACCCGGTGGGGCTGTCGAGTTGCGGATCCCGCCGTTCGCCGTGGTGCAGGCGGTGCCCGGCCCGCGGCACACCCGGGGCACCCCGCCGAACGTGGTCGAGACCGACCCGCTCACCTGGCTGCGGCTGGCCACCGGGCGCCAGGACTGGGCCGCGGCGGTCGACGCCGCCAGGGTGAGCGCCAGCGGCGAGCGCAGCGACCTGAGCGGGCTGCTCCCGGTGATGAACTGACGGTCGGTCAGGCTGACGTGCGAAGGGCACCCGCTCGCCGACCGGTGGTCGGCGAGCGGGTGCCCTTCGCGGCGGGAGCTACTGCTTGAGCGCGGTGTAGGCCTCGTCGCTGCTGTCCTTCAGGAACTTCCAGCAGCGCTCGGCCTCCTCGGTCTCCTTGATCGCGTCGGCGGCCCGGGCCAGGGCGGCCAGGCAGCGCAGGAAGCCGCGGTTGGCGCGGTGCTCCCACGGGACCGGGCCGTGGCCCTTCCAGCCGGCCCGGCGCAGGGCGTCCAGGCCGCGGTGGTAGCCGGTGCGGGCGTAGGCGTACGACTCGACCACCCGGCCCTCGGTGAAGGCGTCATCGGCGAGCATGGCCCAGGCGAGGGAGAACCACGGGTAGTCCGCCGCGAGCTGGGTGGGCGAAGCGGACTCCTCGGCGAGCCGGCGGTACGGCTCGGCCTCCTCGGAGAGCAGCGTCGGCTCCGGGCCCGAGAGCAAGTTCTTCCGTTCAGTCATGCCTCCCAGTCTGCCAGCCCCCGCTGAACGGCCGGGAGCGCCCGTGCACACTGCGCGCACGGACGCTCCCGGGGTGTTCAGCGGGGGTTCGTTCAGGCGGAGCACTGGTAGAGCAGCTGGAGGCTCGGGCTGCTCACCGACTGGCCGTAGTCACCGGGCGCGACCGGCGCGCAGCTGCTGCGCACCCAGTCGGTGATGGCCGTGGTCGGCGTGGACTGCGCACCGCTGCGGCCACCCCCGCCACCGCCGCCGAAGCCGCCGAACCCGCCGGTCGGACCGAGCAGCACGTACTTCAGCCGGCCGCTGCTGACCATGCCCTGGAACTGCGCCAGGCTCGGCGAGGGGACCTTGCCGGTGAAGCCGCCCATCGGCAGCACCTCCTTGCCGGTGGCCAGGATGTAGGGGGAGGAGGCGCTCCAGCTGGTGGCGGCGAACAGGTAGCGGGCGTTGCCGTCGTGCGCCTGGGTGTAGTCGAGGATGTCCTGCTGCGCCTTGGTCAGCGTGCTGCCGGACTGGCCGAAGGCGGCCGCCAGCGCGCTGCCGGCACCCGCCGCACCGCCGGTCCCGCGGCCGAAGCCGCCGGCGCCGGGGCCCGCGCCCCAGGAGCCCTGGGCCCAGGCACCGCCGCCCGCACCGCCGCGCGCACCGGTGTGGCCGCCGCCGGCGGCGGGCCGTCCGAAGCCGCGGGCGGCCTGCGGGCCGACCGTGCCCATGCCGGAGTTGCCGTACTTGGCGTCCAGGACCGAGGCGGCCCAGGCACCGGGCGCCAGCAGCATCGCGAAGAGCGAGGTGATCAGGCCCACGGTGGCCAGCCGCAGCCGGCCGATCCGGCGCTCACCGAACCGGGTGCTGCGGGCCAGGCCGAGCAGCACCAGCGCCAGCGCACCGACCCCGAGGGTGGCCGGGGCCAGCCAGGGCAGGAAGGTGGGGAACAGGTGGGCCAGGTAGGCGGCCCAGCCGGCCGTCCCGGCCACCGCGACGGGCAGGGCCCAGGCCTTGCGCCCGCCCGCCCGGAAGGCCTGCCAGAGCAGCACCGTGCCCGCGCCGCTCAGCGCGGCCAGCGGGGTGGCGATCACGCCCATGTAGTAGCTGTGCCCGCCGACGCTGCCCGCGCTGAAGACCAGGAAGAAGACGGCCAGCCAGCTGCCCCAGAGCAGGTAGCCGGCGCGCAGCCGGTCGGTGCGCGGCTCGCGGCGGCGCCAGGCCAGCGCGCAGAGCAGCGAGAGCGCGGCGAGCGGGTAGAGCCAGCCGGTCTGCGGGGCGAACTGGGAGCTGAACATCTTGGTCCAGCCGCCGTCGCTGCCGCCCGGGCCGCCCTGACCGCCTTGACCGGCCTGGCCGCCTTGGTGGCCGCCGCCCTGCCGAGCCTGCTGGGCGGGGTTGCCGGTACCGCCCTGGGCACCACTGCCTTGGGCACCACCTTGGGCACCACCTTGGGCCCCGCCGCCCGCGCCGCCGTGGCCGCCGCCACCGAAGCCCATCACGCCGCCCTGCCCCTGCCCCGAGGTCACGCTGCCGGTCTCACCGGCGTTCAGGCCCACCGAGGTGAAGCGGTTCAGGAAGTTGTAGCCGACCACCATGCTGTAGGCCGAGTTGTCGGTGGTCCCGTCGATGTACGGGCGGTCCTTGGCCGGGGTGACCGTGGCCAGCAGTATCCAGGAGGCCGAGACGGCCACCGCGACCAGACCGGCCAGCGCGACGTGGCCCAGCCGCCGGCGCAGCCGGGTCGGCGCGGCCACCAGGTAGACCAGGCCGAGCGCGGGCAGCACGGCCCAGGCCTCCAGCATCTTGGCCTGGAAGGCCAGGCCGACCCAGACGCCGGCCAGCAGCAGGGAGCGCGGCTTCGCGCTCTGCGCGGCGCGCATCGTCGCGTCGGCCGCCAGCAGGAGCAGCAGGGTGAAGAGCGGGTCCTCGACCGCGGTGCGGAACAGGCCGGCCAGCACCGGCGTCAGGGTGAAGGCGCCGGCTGCGAGCAGGGCGGCGTTGGCGCCGGCCCAGCGGCGGACGCCGCGGTACAGCACCAGGACGCAGAGCACCCCCTCGATCGCCTGAGGCAGCGTCAGCGCCCAGGGGTGGAAGCCGAAGAGCCGCGCGGAGAGGGCCTGTGGCCAGAGGAAGCCGGGCAGTTTGTCGAGGGTGATGGTGTTGGCCGGATCGTACGAGCCGAAGACGAAGGCCTTCCAACTCTCCGTCATGCTCCGTACGGCGTCGGCGTAGAAGGTGTGGTAGGTACTCTGACCGATCCCCCAGAAGTACAGGATCCCCGCGAGAATCGCGATGCCGAACAGGGCGGGCCTGGCGTAGGCCGGCTGCCCTTCGGGCGAGCGCCACGGGGCGCGGCGGATCGGCCAGGGGCTGTCCGGCAGCTCAGGGGCGATCGGTAGCACGGTGGTAGCCATGAGTGACAGCCTTCGTGGCGTCCATGAGAAGAACCTGACAGACAGGGCATTTCGGCGAAATCCATACCGGTACCAGGGAAAGATTTTGCCGTCCGGCTTCTTTACTTCCAGCTCGCCGGGCAGATTTACAGCCCGCTCTCAGGATTCGCCCGGAGCGGCAACGGGCCCGGGCACGCACGAGCCCCGGTCGACTGGTGCCGACCGGGGCTCGTGCGTTGACCGCTGGTGCCTACTTCAGGCGGGTGCCCGCCGAGCGCAGCGCCTTGGTGGCCTCGACCACGCGGGCGGCCATGCCGGCCTCGGCCAGCTTGCCCCAGGTGCGCGGGTCGTAGGTGTTCTTCTTGCCGACCTCGCCGTCGACCTTCAGCACGCCGTCGTAGTTGCGGAACATGTGGTCCACGACCGGGCGGGTGAAGGCGTACTGGGTGTCGGTGTCCAGGTTCATCTTGACCACGCCGTTCTCCAGCGCGGTGGCGATCTCCTCGGCCGAGGAGCCCGAGCCGCCGTGGAAGACGAAGTCGAACGGGTCCTTCTTGCCCGACTGGGCGCCGATCGCGTCCTGCAGGTCGCGCAGCAGCTCGGGGCGGAGCACGACGTTGCCCGGCTTGTAGACGCCGTGCACGTTGCCGAAGGAGGCGGCCAGCAGGTAGCGGCCCTTCTCGCCCAGGCCCAGCGCCTCGGCGGTGCGCACCACGTCGTTGACCGAGGTGTAGAGGTTGTCGTTGATCTCGTGCGAGACGCCGTCCTCCTCACCGCCGGTCGGGGTGATCTCGACCTCGAGGATGATCTTGGCGGCGCGGGCCTGGGCCAGCAGCTCCTCGGCGATGGCCAGGTTGTCGGCCAGGGTCTCGGCCGAGCCGTCCCACATGTGCGACTGGAAGAGCGGGTTCCGGCCGTTGGCCACGCGCTCGGCGGAGACCGCGAGCAGCGGGCGGACGTAGCCGTCCAGCTTGTCCTTGGGGCAGTGGTCGGTGTGCAGCGCGATGGTGACGTCGTACTTCGCGGCCACGATGTGGGCGAACTCGGCCAGCGCGACGGCGCCGGTCACCATGTCCTTGTTGTGCTGGCCGCCCAGGAACTCGGCGCCACCGGTGGAGATCTGGATGATGCCGTCGCTCTCCGCCTCGGCGAAGCCGCGCAGCGCCGCGTGCAGGGTCTGCGACGAGGTGACGTTGATGGCCGGGTAGGCGAACTTGCCTGCCTTGGCCCGGTCGAGCATCTCGTTGTAGGCCTCGGGGGTTGCGATAGGCATGCGAAAACGCTCCTGTCGGGGGGAATGTTGTGCGCCGCGGCCCGGACGCCGGTGACATCCTCCCAGACTCGTCCGTCGGCTTCATCATGCCGCTCGCCACACGGGACAGAAGGCCGGACCTTTGCGGACGAAAGGTAACGTTCGGGCAGGTCGGGGGCGGTATTCCGGGCGATCGGCAGTCGACTGTAACTGTCCGCGGGACCGTCCGCGGGACCGCCCGTGGGCCCGCCGTGGCGGCCCGCCGGGCCCCGACGCCGGGTGCCGGCGGACCGGTCCGCCGTGCGAGGCTCTGCCGTCCAGGACACCCGACCGCGCTATTCTGCGCCCGTGACTACCACTACCGACCTAGCGGTCAATCTCCTCGATGCCAAGTCGCTGATCAGCTCGGTCGGGACGGTCGGCCTGCTGGCGATCATCTTCGCCGAGACCGGCCTGCTGATCGGCTTCTTCCTGCCGGGCGACTCGCTGCTGATCCTGGGCGGCGTGGCCGCCTCCTCGGCCGCCGCCAAGGCCTTCGGGCCCGGCGTGCAGATGCCGATCGCCGCCCTGCTGATCGGCGCGCCGCTCTGCGCGATCGCGGGCGCGCAGCTCGGGCACCTGCTCGGGGCGAAGGTGGGCGGCAGGCTCTTCGACAAGCCGGACTCGCGGATCTTCAAGCGCGAGTACGTGCAGAAGGCCGAGGAGTACTTCGACAAGTTCGGGCCGGAGAAGGCCGTGGTGATCGCCCGCTTCATCCCGATCGTGCGGACCTTCCTCAACCCGGTGGCCGGCACGTTGGAGATGCCGGCCCGCAAGTTCTTCGTCTGGAACGCGATCGGCGGCGTCATCTGGACCGAGGCCATGCTCTGCATCGGCTACTTCTTCGGTGACTCGATGGCTCCGGTGATCGACAAGTACCTGATCCCGGCGATGGCCCTGATCATCCTGCTGTCGATCTCGCCGATCCTGGTCGAGGTGGTGCGGGAGCGCAAGAAGCGCAAGGCGGGCGGCGCGGCCTACGCCACCGAGGCCGAGGCCGAGGCCGCCGACGCGTTGCAGGCCGGCGGGCGGCACCGCCGGGGCTGACCGGGCTGCTCAGTACCAACGGCGCAGGACCGACGGCGCAGGACCAACGGCCGGGGGCCGCACGGTTTCACGTGAAACCGTGCGGCCCCCGGCCGTTGTGCGGGGCTCGACGGCTCAGGCGAGGTCGAGGTCCTGGGCGGTGAAGACCGTGTAGTACGGCAGCCCGGTGGCCTCGATCGCCGGTGCGGCGCCACGCTCGACGATCACCGCGACGCCGACCACCTCGGCGCCCGCCTCGCGCAGCGCCTCGACGGCGGTCAGCACCGAGCCGCCGGTGGTGGAGGTGTCCTCGACGGCCAGCACCCGGCGGCCCTTGACGTCCGGGCCCTCGATCCGGCGCTGCAGGCCGTGCGCCTTGCCGGCCTTGCGGACCACGAAGGCGTCCAGCTCGCGACCGCGCGCGGCGGCGGCGTGCAGCATCGCGGCGGCGACCGGGTCGGCGCCCAGCGTCAGGCCGCCGACCGCGTCGTACGCCAGGTCGGCGGTGGCGTCCAGCAGGACCCGGCCGACCAGCGGGGCGGCCTGCGCGTCCAGGGTGATCCGGCGCAGGTCCACGTAGTAGTCGGCCTCACGGCCGGAGGAGAGGATGACCTTGCCGTGCACCACGGCCTTGGTCTTGATCTGGGCCAGCAGGGCGTCGCGGTCGGTGCTCGGGGCGTTGGTCGGCTCGTTGCTCATGGACAGTCAGTCTAAGTGGCCGCTGATCAGCGCCTGCGCAGGGCGCGGGCCACGATGACGGCACCGCCGAGCAGGGCGACGCCGCCACCGATCACCCAGGGTGCGCTGATCCGTCCCGGCAGCCGGGTGGCCACCGGCGCGGTGCTCTGCTGGTCGCCGTACCAGCGGCTGGCGGCCCGGGCCCGGGCGCTGCGGGCCGGCAGCGCCGGGGCGTAGCGGCCGCGCGGCGGGGCGTGGTCGACCTCCTCGGCCGAGCGACCGACGATGCTGCGGCGGACCGGGCCGCCCAGCGGGTCGTCGGGGGAGAACGGCTCCTCGACGGCGCGCGGGTAGCCGTAGGGGAGGTCCATCCGGGCAGCCGGCTCGACCGGCTCGGAGGTGCCCTCGCTCTCCGGGGCCTCGCCGTTGCCGGCATCCGGCTCGGCGGGGGTCTCCGGCGAGAAGGCGATCAGGTCGGAGAGGTCGTCCGCGAAGAGGTCGTCGGGGAGTTGGTCGCCGTCCTCCTCGCGCGACTCGTCCTCGTCCCGGTCGTCCGGGACCACGGTGAGGGTGGGGGCGCCCTTGAGCTCGGCGGTGAGCGCGTGGGCGAAACGATCCAGCAGCCGACGACCGGCGACCGCGAGCGCCTCGCCGTCGAACTCGGCGAGCCGCCCGCCCGGGGTGAGGTCGCCACTGAACCTCAGCACGGTGCTGCTCGCGCCGTCGGTGGCGGGCGGCTCCACGCGCAGCCGCAGGGTGGCCACCACCTCGCCTTCGCCACGGACCTCCTGGCCCTCGGCGAAGGCGGTGAGCACACCGGTGCCGCCGCTGCGGATCAGCGAGACCACGCCGCGATAGGTGATGGTGGAGCCGCCGATCCGCACCCGGAGACGACCGTTGATCTCCTCGGGGCCGCTGGCGGCGGAACGCTTGGCAGCGGTGCGCCGCTCGGCTGCGTCGGAGGCATCGGTGCTCAGGCCGGGGACGCAGCGCGCGAGCAGCGTGGCGTCCGCGAGGGCGGGCTGGACGAGTTCGGCCGGCAGCTGGATGACAACCTCATGCTCCATGCCTGTGAGCCTACCGATCTGTTCCGGGAGGTGGCGGGCACGGCACCGGGTTGGGGTACGGACGGGGGTACCCGGCGACACCGGCGCTGGTCGAGCCGGGTCAGCGCGGGTGCATCAGGGTGCTCGCCGGGGGCAGCGGGGTGGGGCGGTCGGCGGCCAGCGCGGCGGCGGCCGTGGCGAGTTGGTCGGTGGTGAGCGAGCGCGGGGGCGGCGCGTCGGCGGCCAGCGACAGGCTCGGCTGCCGGTCGTGGGCGGCGAGCAGCACCGCCGTCCGGTCACCGCTGCCGGACGGGTCGCAGGCCGGGCCGTGTCCGGGCACCGGGAAGGGCACCGTCCACAGGCCGGCCGCGCGCAGGCCCGCCTCCGCCGTCCACAGGCCGGGCCCGGTGGGTGCGGGCACCGCGAGCCGTCCGCCGGGGGTCAGCCGCGCGGCGGCCAACTGGTAGAACTCGGCCGCGTGGTACTCGCTGCGGGCCGCCCGCTCCGGTGCCGGCAGGTCGGCCAGCACCGCGTCGAAGCGCTCGACGTCGCCGTCCGTGCGCAGCCAGGACAGCGGGTCGGCGGTGATCAGCCGCACCCGGGGGTCGGCGAAGGAGTGCTCGCCGAGCGCGGCCAGCGCCGGGTCCGCCCGGGCCAGGGTCGGCAGCGCCGGGTCGAGGGTGACCACCAGCACCTCGCGCACCCCTTGGTGGCGCAGCACCTCGCGCAGCGCGAGGCCGTCGCCGCCGCCGAGCAGCAGCACCCGGCCGTCGCCGGCGCCCGCCAGCGCGGGGTGCACCAGCGCCTCGTGGTAGCGGTATTCGTCCCGGCCGCAGACGGCGAGGTGGCCGGCCTGGTAGAGCCGCAGTGGTTGGTCCCACGTGCTGCCCTGGGCCGGGACCCGGGCCGGGCCGGTCAGCACCAGTTCGCCGTAGCGGCTCTGTACCGCCTGGCGGGGTGGGCCGCCGTAGAGCGCGTGCCGGGCGGCGCGTTCGATCGCGCCGGTGCAGGCGCCGGCCAGGGCGAGGGCGGCCAGCACCGTGCCGCACCCGGTCCAGAGCAGCGGCCTGACCCGACGGCTGGGCTCGTCGCGGAACAGCCAGAGCACCACCGCCGCGCCGGCCACCGCGTTGACGGCGCCGGTCAGCAGCGCGCCGGTGGCCTGGCCGAGCAGCGGCAGCAGCACGAACGGGAAGGCGAGGCCGCCGATCAGCGCGCCCACGTAGTCGGCGGCGAACAGGTCGGCGGCGGCCCGGCCCGCCTCCTCCCGGCGGATCCGCTGCAGCAGGGTGAGCAGCAGCGGGATCTCGGCGCCGATCAGCACCCCGATCGCGCAGGTCAGGCCGACCATGGCGAGCTGGTAGCGGCCGAGCCAGGCCCAGCAGCTGTAGAGGACGAGCACGGAGAGCCCGCCGATCAGCGCGAGCGCGCATTCGACCAGCGCGAAGGAGGTGGCCGGGCGGTGGGTGAAGTGCTTGGCGATCAGTGAGCCGACGCCCATGGCGAAGACCATCACGGAGAGCACGACGGAGGTCTGGGTGACCGAGTCGCCGAGCAGGTAGCCGCCGAGCGCGACCAGCTCCAGCTCGTACACCAGCCCGCAGGCCGCACAGACGAACGCGGCCAGCAGCACCAGCAGGCGGGTCGCACGAGGCCGCCGGCAGGCGGTGCTGCGGGTGCTGGTGTGGGTGCTGGACGTGGTGCCGGCGGTGGTGCGTGCGGTGATTCGGTCGCTGGTTCGGGCGCGCGGGTCCTGCTCCCCGCGTGGGTCCGGTCGACCGCGCTCCCCCGTCCGGGCAAGGACACCCGTTCGGCTGCGGCCGTCCGGGGGAGCCGGATCGTCCGTTCGGCCGGGGGCGCCGATCGGACCGGCGCTGCCCGCCCCGGCCCGGCCGTCCTGCGGAGTGCGTCCGCCGCGCAGCCGTAGGTGGACCCGGGGACCGGGGTGCCGCACCGGCCCCGGCGGGGTCTCGGTGCGGCGCTCGGCCTGGCGGCGGGACCGGGCCCGACCATGGGTACGGGCCCTGACTCGGACGGTCCGTGGCCGCGCGGGCTGGGTGGGTCCGACGCGGTCGAGGCCGGGCTGGGTGGGCGGGTCCGCCGGCTGGTTGATCACGGAGAAACGCTAGGCGACCCCTGCCGCGAATAGTCGCACTCGTTCGAGGGATAGCTCGCTGGTTCGGCTTGACGAATCGTCACGATGTTCGGAAGTGAGCAATCGTCAGTTCGCTCCGCGGCCAGGACGATCCGCCGTCAGAGGCCGGGCCTGGCCAGTGCACAGCGCGCGCCCGGCCGCGGTGGGCCGACCGCGACCAGTCCGCGCAGCACCAGCGAGGAGCGGGTGCAGACCAGTCGGCCCTCCTGCGGGTAGGCGTGCCAGGTCCGCCAGAGCACCCGCTCCGCGCTGCCCTGCGCGACCAGGGCGGTGAAGGCGCTCGGGTCGCCGGGGAAGACCCCGGCCAGGCCGCGCGGGTGCTCGTCCACCAGGGCCAGGATCTCCTGTGCCCGGGCGGCGAAGACGTGCGGCGGCAGCGACTCGATCCGGGCCGCGAACTCGTACTCCCACCCGGCGACTTGCTCGGCCACCCGGGCCGGCAGCGGAGTGCGCCGGCCGGGCATGCAGGCCACCGTCTCCAGGCACTCGCCGGGCCCGGCCGCGATCACCACCTGGTGCGAGGCGCCCAGCAGGCGCAACTGCACGGTGCCCGCCGCGCAGCCGCCGTCGCCGTTGCCCGCGCTGCCGGCTGCCTCGCCGCCCGCGCGGCCGCCGGTCGCGGCCGCTCTGCGGCCCGCTCTGCTGCTCGTGGCGCCGCCCGTCGCGCCGCTGTCCGCCGTCGCGCGGCGCCCGTTCGAGCCGTCCAGGCGGGCCGTGCCGAGCGGCCCTGGCACGCCGGTCAGGGCGTCCGGACCGGGCAGCGGCAGATCGCGCACCGCGAGCGCGGGCAGCGGTCCGCCGCCGAGACACCAGGCCAGGTCACCGGCGCGGGTGTCGGTATAGGAGGTCTGCAGTGTGGTGAGCATGCTGGCTCCGCATTTCAGCTCCGTACGCGCCCCCCGTGCAGCGCCCGACTCGGCCGAAGGCGAGGTGGTTCGTGGCTGTGCGGTCCAGGACGCGGCCGACCGTGGAAGGAAGGATTCCGGCTGGAGATTCAGCAGCAGAGAAGCACGAATTCTCCGGGTCCGTCAGGGATTTACCCATTCTTGTTGCACATTCACCGTTCTGGGCGTAGTGCCTGGCCGGGTGTGACCGGCCCGGTGAACGAGATTGCTCGGTACGCGCCGTTCAGACCGGAGTGCGCGCCCCATGCTCGGGTTGCGCGCTGGGCTCCGCGTGCGCGTGGTGAGCAGGGCGCGCCGGGGGCGCTGCGCGCGGGCGGTGGGGGCGCGCAATGCTGCCCGAGCCGGGTTCGGCCGGCCTGGCTCCGCTGGTTCGGCTCAGCTGGCCTGCGCGGCGGCCGCGCGCGGGCAGGGCGCGACCGAGCCCGGGCCGCCGATCGGCAGCCCGTGCGGGGCGCGCGCAGGCACAGGGGCGTGAGTGAGGGCGTGGGCGGGGGCGGGGGCGGCCACCGGCTCGCGCCGCAGCAGCGAGCCGGCCAGCGCCACCGCCTCCAGCACGCAGACCGCCACCCCGTAGATCGTCGCGGTGCCGGTCAGCCCGATGTGCGAGACCGCGAGCCCGGCCGCCACCGCCGGCAGGCTCAGCGCGAGGTAGGACAACACGTAGACGGCGGTGACCACTTCGGCCCGCCGGTCGGCCGGGGCGAGCGAGACCAGGGTGCGCAGCGCGCCCGAGAAGGACGGCCCGAACCCGACCCCCGCCACCGCGCTGGCCGTGAAGAAGAGCCAGACCGAGCCGGTGCGCAGGGCGATCAGGGCCAGCCCCACACCGGCGATCAGCAGCACCGGGCCGGCCAGCAGCGAGCGCCGCACCGTCCAGTCCCTGGCCAGCACCGCCGTCACCGCCGAACTGCCCTGCAGCGCCACGATCACCAGGGCGCCGGCCAGTTGGCTGTTCAGCCCCAGCACCGAGTGGACCAGCGAGCCGCCCAGCGAGAGGTAGAGCCCCGCCAGCGCCCAGGTCGCCGTGATCGAGGGCAGCAGCGCGGTGAACGCGGCCCGCACCGGCGCCGGCACCCCCACCCGGGGCCGCAGCGAGCGCCGCCAGCCGCCGTCCGCCGCCATCGCCTCGCGCGGCACCGTCTCCGGCACGATCGCGAGCAGCGGCAGCGCCGCCGTCAGCGCGGTGACCAGCAGCCAGTACACCAGCCGGGTCGGCGCCGGGCCGTAGGAGACCAGCAGCCCGCAGCCCAGCGCGCCCAGGGCCAGGCCGCCGGCCGAGGCCACGTTGGTCAGCAGCGCGCCGAGCCGGCTGCCGGGCGGCTGCAGGTCGATCAGGCCGGCGCTCAACGCCCCGGTGGCCGCGCCGGTGGCGACGCCCTGGATGATCCGGGCGGCGAACAGCCAGGCCAGCCCGCGCGCCTCGGCGAAGACCAGCATCGAGACGAGTTCCACGGCCACGGCGGCCAGCAGCACCGGACGGCGTCCCAGGTGGTCGGAGAGCGAGCCGACGAAGAGCAGGGTGACCAGCAGCGCGAGCGAGTTGGCCGCGTAGACCGAGGTCAGGTCGAGCGGCGAGAAGTGCCAACGCTGCTGGTAGACCAGGTAGAGCGGGGAGGGGGCGGCGGAGGCGGCGAGCAGCAGCGTCAGCACGGCGGCGAGCAGCCAGAAGGCCAGTGCGCGCGGCAGTTGCGAGCCGATGGACACGGTGCCTCCCCGATGTGCGGCCAGGTTCATCCTGCGGGGCTCGGCAGCGCCTGCGGAAACAACCGTTCCATGTCCTCGCGACAACCCCGTGTTGTGGCGCGGGTCGGGCCCGCGCCACGACGGGACGGCCTGTGCCGCCCGATCTCCCCTGTGCGGTCTACCAGTTGGCCCAGGACACGTTCCAACCGCCCAGGCCGTTGTCCGGCTGGACCTGCCCGCCGACCGAGTTCTTGACGATCACCACGTCGCCGATCAGCGCGTCGGCGTAGAACTTGCCCGCCACCGAGCCGTCGTCGCCGCTGTCGGTGTCCGGCAGGCCGATGCAGCCGTGGCTGATGTTCGCCTTCCCGGCGAACTCGACGGCCTTGGGGTTGCCGTGCACGTAGGAGCCGGAGTCGGTGATCTTCAGCGCGTGCGGCTCGTAGACGTCGTAGCCCGGACCCTTGATGGTGGTGGTGCTCGAGACCATGTGCGCCATCCGGTCCTTCTCGAAGACCACCATGGTGCCGTTCCACGACGGGTTGTCATCCGCGCCCGCGGTGACGGCGATGGTCTGCGGCGCGGCGCCGTCCTCGACCACGGACATCTGGTGGGTCTTGGCGTCCACCGTGCTGATCTTGGAGCGGCCGATGGTGAAGGACTCGTCCCGGTCGGAGTTGCCGTAGACGCCGGGGGAGAGCTCCACGTTCGAGGTGCGGTAGTGGATCGTCACCTTGGTGCCCGGCTTCCAGTAGGTCTGCGGGCGCAGGTCGAGCCAGTTGTCCTCGTTGAGCCAGTGGCCCTTGACCTGGGTGCCGTCCGAGGCCTCCACCGTGATCGCCTGCTCGGCCGCCGCCTTGTTGGTGACCTTCTGCTGGAAGTCGACCCGGATGATCATGCCGACGCCGTAGCTGTCGTTGGTGGTGATGTTGTCGATGGTGCGCGCCGTCCTGGCCGGCTTGAGCGTGGTGAAGCTGCTGCTGGTGCTGGTCGCCACCCCCTTGGCGTCCACCGCCTGCGCGTTCACCGTGTAGGCCGTCCCCACGGCCAGCCCGCCCGACGGCACCCAGCTGCTCCCGTCGGCGGCCAGCGCGCCGGCCACCGGCTTGCCGTCCGCCCCCGCCACGGCCACCTGGGTCAGCTTGCCGCTGGTCACCGAGACCTTCAACGCCCCGCTCGGTGCGACGTTCTGGCTGCCGTCCTTCGGCTCCACCTCGACCACCGCCGCCGAGGTCTTCGGCGCGCTGGACGGCCCCCCGGTCACCGCGGCCGGTGCGGCCCGGTGCCCGGCCCCGCTGCCGCTCGCGCTGCCCCCACCGCTCCCGCTCCCGCTGCCGCAGGCGGTCGCCAGCAGCAGTACCCCGCCCAGCAGCAGCGCCGTCCCGGCCCGGCGACCCATGGGACGTATTCGAATCGACTGCATGGCGCGTCTCCCCCTGCTTGCTCAGCTCTGTGCACAGCCGTCCGCTGGCTACGGTCGGCTCGACCCCTTCCCCCTATTCGACGCGATGACCGGCCAAGTCGTCGCACCGGCGCGGCGACTGTCACAGAACCCGGACTTTTGCCGGTGGCCACGGGCCTGCGGCCGGCTCCTAGACTGCCGGCCATGGACATCGACCTGGATCCACCGCACGGCATCACCGGGTTCCCTCTGGGCATGCCGGCGGCGGCCCTGAAGGAGGCGGCCGCGCGGTTGGGCCGGGTCAAGGTCTCCGACGAGGGGTCCGCGGCGCGGTTCAAGTCCATGAAGGTGCTCGCCCTGCATCCGCAGTTCGAGATCGTCTTCCACCTCGAGGACGGCATGACGCTCGGTGCGGCAGAGGTGTGGATCCCCCGGCCCGGTCCCGAGCGGATCACGGTCCGCTTCCGCGGCATCGATGTATTCCGCACCCCCGCCCGCCAATTCGTCCAGCTGCTGGCGGACTTGGACCTGCCCCTCGTGCACGACGAGCCCGGCTACTGGCTCGTGCCCAAGCTCTCCCTCGGCCTCACCCGGGTGGCGGGGCACGAGGTCGAGCTGGACACCGACGACGAACCGCTGTACTTCCAGGCGGTACTGACCGGTTCGACGGGGTACTACGACGCACTGTCGTAGGGCTGCCCGTCGAGCGGTGGCTGCGGCCGCCGCCGACACGGCGGTCGCTCGGAGTTCCTGGAGGCGGGTGACGGCGTCCCGCAGTACCTCGTCCTTCTTGCAGAACGTGAAGCGGACGAGGCTGCGGCCGGCATCCACGTTGTCGTAGAAGACGACGTTGGGGATCGCGACGACCCCGCAGCGTTCGGGGAGGGCACGGCAGAACTCGATGCCGTCCTTCTCGCCGAGCGGGGTGATGTCGGTGGTGATGAAATATGTGCCCTCGGGGGCGAACACCTGGAAGCCGGCGGCTGAGAGTCCGTCAGCGAGCAGGTCGCGCTTGCGCCGCAGGTCGGTGCGGAACTGCTCGAAGTAGCTGTCGGGCAGCCGCAGGGCCTCGGCGACGGCGTATTGGAACGGGCCGGCGGAGACGTATGTCAGGTACTGCTTCGCGGTGCGGACGGCGGCGACCAACTCCGGTGTGGCGCTGACCCAGCCGACTCCGCGTTCGTACACTCCTTCGTGCCCAGCGAAAGAGCCCTGACCTGCGGGCCTCCGCTGGCCGACCGGTGGCCAGCTGCTGTCGGATATCCCAGGTGGACGACGGCTGGACCGGCGTGGACTCCGTGCGGCTTCGTCATCGGACTAGGGGTAGGCCAGTGCCGAAGACGAAGGACCCACCCGGTCTGGAGTCCGTCTGAGTACCTTGGTCGCAAACCCGGAGCGATCCCGACAGGCGATCGAGGGCATCCTGGGGCCGCGGGGCCGGGGTGTCCTTGGAATCTGCCCGCAGTTTTGGTGAGCGTCCTGCAGATTGCTACGCTTCCCGGGACGCGTACGGGCCCCGGAACGGCAGACGGCTCCTGGGGTTCCACGATGAACAAGGGGAGTACATGGCCGATCAGACGACTTCTTCGTTCGTTGACGAGATCGACCGAAGCAATGGCGATCCGTTTCGTGCACTGGAACTGACTCCCACTCGACTGATGACCACCATGCAATGGGGGCAGCTGGCGCGAATTGTCCCCGATCCCCGGCGGGCCGAGGATTCGAGGGAACTCAAGTATCTGTCAGCCGACGAACGGCGACAGGTCGAGATTCGCAATGGGGTCCAACGTGACATTAAGACCGGCGCAAAATGGGAAAATGCCAAGGACTATGCGCGGTATATTGCCAAGGTAATTCTTGGTGAGCGAGAGGATCGGTGGGCGACGCCGCCGTTCGCTCTCTGGATCGAGAAAGGCCTGAAGGTAGTCAGGCTGAAGAGCGCGTTCGAGACGGACAAGGTGGTGTACCTGCCACTTGGTATCGCCGGTGTCTTGGTCGATGCCGAGACCCAGCACCTTGCGCACTACCTTCTCATCCAGGATCCTGAGGCGCACGGCGTCACGGCGCAGCAGGTGATGGCGCGTACGGTCGGTGTGGAGATCTACCACAACATAGATCTCGTCTCGGCCCGTCAGATTTTCCACGATCGGAATCTCCTGGGCGTAATTCCAAACAAGAATGTCGCCTTGACGGCCGATTCGGCAAATATTGCTACGAGTGTCACGCTCGCCTTGCTTAAGCAGGTGGTGGTCACGCCGCCCGGTAGCAGCGAGCAGATTCCACTGGAGAAACTGGTTTCGCTGCGGCAGCGCCAGCTAAAGGCGGTGGACTCCGAATGGATGACGCTTTCCACGCTCAGGTCATTCGTTATCACGGCGATTTTTGGCAGGTCTGGATTCGAGAAGACCAGCGGTTCTATTTTCGAGCTGCCTGAAGGATGTGAGGAGGAGGTGGCAGGGAAGGCGATTTCCGAGGCGCTTACCGTGATCTTTTCGCGATTCGGTGACGCCTTCGCCACTCGACTGCGCACCGTCATCGCGGCACCTGCGGTCTTCGCTGCCCTGGGTGCCGTTGCGCATCGCTCGATGCCCTGGAGCGACGGGCCCAGGCGGAGTCTCGATGAGCTGCTCGAGCTGCTGTCCGACG
This sequence comes from Kitasatospora sp. GAS204B, assembly GCF_029892155.1. Classification (GTDB taxonomy): domain Bacteria; phylum Actinomycetota; class Actinomycetes; order Streptomycetales; family Streptomycetaceae; genus Kitasatospora. The sequence goes on from NZ_JARZAG010000016.1 coordinate 66,017, forward strand.
TCAAATGGTCCAGGGATGCCCGATATTGGGAGGGAATCATCGGAAAGGAGACTGCGCGCGGGACGTTCTCGCTGGCAGGTGGGGTGAAGGACTCAGGTTCCCGGACGGCGACGGCGCTGGAGGACGAGAGCTCCGAGCGGTACGGGCGGATCCGAGGTCAGCAGACCGAGTAGCTCGACGCTCGGGTATCGACTAGAGATAGCCATCACGTCTGGGATGGATCCTCACGGATCCATCCCCTCGCTTTTTGTTGACCCCCGCACTTCTGATGTAGTGTCCCAGCGTCGCCGCGAGATGGTGGCGTGATCACACAAATCAATCTGGGGGGACCATGACCCTGACCCTGGCTATCGTCGGTGGGCTTGCGGGCATAGCGACGATCATCGGCGTCGTCTGGGCGGTGTGTACGGGTCGGCTGCAGCTGTCGCGCGCCAAGAGCGAGGGGGACCTGAAGCGCGCGGAGGACGCTCATGAGGTCTTCACGGAGATGGCGGGCAGCCAGCAACTCCCGATCTCCCCGGGCGACCTCGTGCGGGCCGAGCAGTCGCGGCTGCCGCTCGTTGCAGCTGCCGACCGGGCTTCAACTGGTGAGCTTGCGAAGGCGCTGAAGGCGGTCGTCGAGCTGTTTGAGGAGTTCATCATCCTCTCCGGTGTTCATGCATCCGACACGGATGAGCCCCTTCGCCATTACAAGGATTGGATGGAGCAGCAGGGTCGCGTCCGGGACGCGTTCAAGGGGCTGTTCCATATCCTTCAGCGCTGATGCGCCCGGAGCCTGGCTGACTTAGCGTCAGACCATACTGAGCTGCTGGAGGCGGGAGACTGCCTCCAGCAGTACCTCGTCCTTCTTGCAGAACGTGAACCGGACGAGGCTGCGGCCGGCATCCACGTTGTCGTAGAAGACGACGTTGGGGATCGCGACGACCCCGCAGCGTTCGGGCAGGGAGCGGCAGAACTCGATGCCGTCCTTCTCGCCGAGCGGGGTGATGTCGGTGGTGATGAAGTACGTGCCCTCGGGGGCGAACACCTGGAATCCCGCAGCTGAGAGTCCGTCAGCGAGCAGGTCGCGCTTGCGCCGCAGATCGGTGCGGAACTCCTCGAAGTAGCTGTCGGGCAGCCGCAGGGCCTCGGCGACGGCGTACTGGAACGGGCCGGCGGAGACGTACGTCAGGTACTGCTTCGCGGTGCGGACGGCGGCGACCAACTCCGGCGTGGCGGTGACCCAGCCGACCTTCCAGCCCGTGAAGGAGAAGGTCTTGCCGGCCGAGGAGATCGAGACGGTGCGTTCGCGCATGCCGGGCAGGGCGGCGATGGGGTGGTGGGTGCCGGTGAAGACGAGGTGTTCGTAGACCTCGTCGGTGATGACCAGCAGGTCGTGCTCGACGGCGAGTTGGGCGATGGTGCGCAGCTCGTCGGGGTGCAGCACGGTGCCGGTGGGGTTGTGCGGGGTGTTGAGCAGGAGCAGGCGGGTGCGCGGGGTGATGAGGGAGCGCAGCTCGTCGAGGTCGGGGCGGAAGGCGGGCTGACGCAGCGTCAGCGGGACGCGGACGGCGCCGGCCATGGCGATGCAGGCGGCGTAGGAGTCGTAGAACGGCTCGAAGGCGATCACCTCGTCACCGGGTTCGAGGAGGGCGAGCAGCGAGGCGGCGATGGCCTCGGTGGCGCCGGCGGTGACCAGGACCTCGGTGTCGGGGTCGTAGCCGAGGCCGTAGAAGCGCTGCTGGTGTTCGGCGATGGCGGTGCGCAGCTCGGGGATGCCGGGGCCGGGCGGGTACTGGTTGCCGCGACCGTTCAGGACCGCGTCGGCGGCGGCCTGGGCGATCTCGGCGGGGCCGTCGGTGTCGGGGAAGCCCTGGCCGAGGTTGATCGAGCCGGTGGCGGTGGCGAGCGCCGACATCTCCGCGAAGATCGTCGTTCCCATCCCCGCCAGGCGACGGTTCAGCAGCGGCCTGGCGCTCATCCGGGCTCCTCACGCTTCGTAGTTGGGCCCATCATCTGATGGTGCCTGCACGGTGACAAGCCTGCGGCCGGTCTGAGGAGCGGTGTCGCCGGCCGGAGCACGCCATGAGTGTCCCCGGCAGACTAGGGTGCCGGGAGCGATGTGACGATCACACCGCGCGAAGGGGGACCGGGGGCCAGTGGCGGTATCGAATGACGGCGGGGGCTTCTCGGTGAGCCCGGACCAGTTGACGACTTCGGGCCAGAGCGCGCAGGGCATAGCCGGGCAGATTCCCGGTGAGAGCCAGGGAATTCTCCAGCCGAGCGACCAGGCGTCGAGCGGGCTGGCCGGGTGGGCCACCGCAGGCGCCCTGCACGACTGCACCTACGACTGGCAGAAGTTGATCGACGGTCTGGCCAGTGACATGGGTGCTTACGGCGGCAAGCTGATCCAGATGGCACAGGGGTACCAGCAGAGCGACCAGAGTGCGGCCGGCACCATGCTGGCCGTGAGCTCCTCGAGCGGGGCGGCTCCGGGCCCGGGTCCGGTCGGGGGCGGGGATCCCTTCGGGACAGTGGTCGGCGGCGCGCGCGGCGCCGCGCTGAAGCAGTAGCGCGACGGGGAGAACAGGTATGGACATCGCTACCCTCAAGAATGCCGATCTGGTCGCCCTGACGGGTGCTCAGAGTGCCTATGGCCGACTGGTCACGGCGTTCGGCCAGCACGTCGACGACTGGCGGAGCCAGGTGACGGGCGGCCTGGACAAGGCGCAGTGGACCGGCAGCACGGCCGTGCAGGTGCGGGCCGATCTCGCCGCCTTCACCAGCAAGCTGCAGGCCGCCCACGACGAATTGAACCTGGTCGGCACGACCTTGGGCGACGCGGAGAAGTCGTTCGCGCTGGCCCAGGCGCAGCTGGTGCAGGCGCTGGACGACGCCCAGGCCGCGCACTTCACCGTCAACCCGGACGGCAGCATGACCTGGGACAACGATCCCTCGTCGGCTACCTACGCGGGCCCGACGGCACAGACGAAGGCGTCGGACATCGGCTCCCGGATCAGCGCCGCGCTCGCCGAGGCGGACCAGGCCGACCAGCTGATCGCCGCGCGGCTGAAGCACTTCACCGACAACGCCGTCAACGGTACCGGGCTTGACAGTGCCACCGCCGGGGCCGACCAGCAGACCGAGAACAACCGGGAGAACATTCCCCAGCAGGGCAGTGACCCGGCGGCCGTCAAGGCCTGGTGGAACGGCTTGACGCCCGCCGAGCAGCAGGACCTGATCAACAACCACCCGCAGGACATCGGCAACCTCGACGGCGTCCCCAGCGCTGCCCGGGACCAGGCCAACCGCCTCGGCCTGACCCAGATCCGGACCAACCTCCAGGCGCAGATCGACGGGCTCGGCCCGCAGCCGCCGATGTTCGACGGGCTGGTCTCCGGCGGTTTCCCGATCCAGACCGAGGCGTACACCGAGTGGAAGCAGAAGGACGACGCGCTGCAGGGCCAACTGGACCAGTACAACCACATCCAGGACCGGCTGACCGCGGATGACCAGGCCTACGCCACGGATCCGTCCAACCATCCCAGGGACTACCTACTCGGCATCGGCACGCAGGGCCAGGGGCGCGCGATCCTTTCCTTCGGGAACCCGGACACGGCGAAGAACGTCAGCGCCTACGTTCCCGGAGTGACGACCACGCTCGACTCGCTGCGCCCCATGACACCGGACCAGACGCCTGGTGAGAACGAGGCGGACAACGCCCTGAACGTCTGGAAGACGGCGAAGGACTTGAACGGTGGCGATCCGAATGCGACCGCGTCGATCGTCTGGCTCAACTACGATCCGCCGTCTTCTCTCACGGGCGGTATGGACACCGGAGCGGCGGACGCCGGCGCACCCACCTACGCCCAGTTCCTCACCGGAATCCGGGATACCCACCAGGGCGCGCCGCCGCATGTGACCTCAATGGGTGACAGCTACGGCTCGTACCTCGCCACCGAGTCGGCGAAACTGGCGGCCGATCAGCCCGGGACCTACAGAGCGCCCGACGACCTGGTTCTGACCGGAAGCCCGGGCGTTCCCGTGGCGCATGCAGCGGATCTTCATATGAACGGTCATGTGTGGGTGGGTACGTCGCCCTTGGACCCGGTCCACCTCATCACCTCGGGTACTCCTGCCGGGTTGGGCCCCGCCGACCCCCACGACTCCTCATGGGGAGGGAACAACTTCACCGTCCCCACCGGCACCATCGGCGGGCTGACCGGAGACAACCACACCGCGTACCTGACGCCTCAGCGGGGTGGGCCCTCGCTGCCGAACATCGGCAATATCGTCATCGGGAACTACGGCTCCGTGCAGCTGGAGTCGGCCAACCATGCGTGAGGGCCGCGAGAAGAAGCGCCGCAAGCGGACCTGGGCTCTGGTGGTCGTGCTAGTGCTGGTAGCCCTGCTCGGCGGCGGTTGCTGGCTGATCAATGACCACCCGTCAGTCTCCGAGGCGGCTGCGCTGACTGCGCTCGATTCGGCGGTGGACGGCTCCCTCGGTGCCATCAATCCGCCGCTGTCCTCGGCCAGCGAGGGTTCTTACCACGCGAGCCCACATGCCTCGTACGGGTTCGACCTCAAACTGCACAAGACCGGTTACGCGACCTACAGCCGCGAGCAGTTCGTGCTCACCAACATCGTGCCGGCCAAGTTCGCGGAATTCAGGGCTCAGGAGGAGAAGTACTGGAGAAGCCACGGGTACACCGACATCCACGCCAAGACGGAGACGACGATGGGCGGCGATCAGCAGCCCGTGTTGTCCGCCACGTCGCCCGCAGGCGCACAGATCACGGTGACCCTGGGGCATCCGAACCATGCCAGCGCTGATGTCATGGTCGGCGTGGACTGGGTGAAGTCCTCTTGGGACGAGGGGGACTTGCCGAACACGCGGCCGGCCGGGCCCACGGTCGGCGTCGGCTGGGGCGTGGTCGAGGACCCGTACTGGTCCCACTGACGACAGCCACGGCGCCGGTCAGTAGTCCTCGTGCTCGAAGACGTTCAGCCCCGCGCCCTCCAGGGCGAGGACGGTGAGGTGGGTGTCGGTGCCCGAGGTGTGCTCCTCGCCGGCTGACCAGAGGACGGCCGTGCCCGCGCTGATCGGGAGCCGCACGGCGTCCGGGCCGCTGATCCATCCCTCGCCGGCGATCACCAGGAAGAGTTGCTCGACCGGGGCGGGGTGGGTGCCGATGGTGCCGCCGGGGCCGATGCTCAGGCAGGTCAGGTGGTAGGACCCGGTCCCGACGGCGAGCCGGGTGGCGTAGGCCCCGGTGCTGGAGAAGCGGGCGATCAGGTGTTCGGCGCGGTCGATGGGGAGCAGGCGCATGGGTGGCTCCTCGGGCGGAGACGGGCCCGGCCCGGCCTGCTGGGAGAGCGGGCCGGGCCGGGAGGTGGTGCTGCGTGCGGGGTTCGGGCTCAGTCCTCGTCGCCCTCGGGGGCGTCCGTGTCGCCGTCGCCGTCGACCTCCTGCTGCAGGCCGAGCCGCTCGACCATCCACTGCTCGAAGCCCACGGCGGCCTGGGTCCAGTTGGCGGTGGTGGTGACGAAGTAGTCCAGGTTGACACCGTTGGCGATGATCATCTGCGACTCACCGATCAGCCGCACCACGCCGTCCTCCTGGGTGTGCGTGTAGACCTTGGGCCACAGGGTCTCGCGGTTCCACTCGTCGATCAGGTCGAGGATCTCGGCCTTCTGCTCCAAGGGGTACGAGCGGTCGTAGAAGGAGCGGACCGCGAAGAGCTCCTTGTTGTCGCCGCGGAACATGTAGTAGACGCGGAAGCCCTCCCAGGGAGCGGTGAGGTCGCCCTCCTCGTCCACCACGTGCTTGAGCTGCATCTGGTCCAGCAGCTGCGTGACCAGCTCCTGGTTCGGGACCACGATCGGCGGGGGACCGGCCGGTCGATCGCCAGGCTGCCCGCCCGGCTGGGACGGCTGGGGCGCGCCGAAGAACGGGATCGACGACGGGTCAACACTCACGGGAGGTCCCTTTCACATGTGCACGAGGGTGGCTGGTGATCGGGGGCCGCCCTTCCATGTCTCCATCCTGCCTCATCCCGGGCCTCGGGCACAGGCTGTCCTCGGCTCGCACCGAGGCCGTCGCCGGCTCGCGCCGAGGCCCGGGACGGGACAGCCCTGCGCGGCCGGTCCGCCGAGGACGCCGTCAGCCGACCGAGGCCACGGTCAACCGGTCGTTCGCCTCGTCACGGTCCACCCGCACCGTCTCCCCGTCCCGCACCTGGCCGGAGAGGATCGCCTTGGCCAGCTGGTCGCCGATCGCCGACTGGACCAGGCGGCGCAGCGGCCGGGCCCCGTACGCCGGGTCGTAGCCGGTCAGTGACAGCCAGTCCCGAGCCGCCGGGGTGACGTCCAGGGTGAGCCGCCGGTCGCGCAGCCGGGCGGCCAGCCTGGCCACCTGGAGGTCGACGATCCGGCTCAGCTCCTCGCTGCCCAGCGGGTCGAAGACCACGATGTCGTCCAGCCGGTTGAGGAACTCCGGCTTGAAGGCGGAGCGGACGTTCTCCAGCACCAGCTCCTTCTTCGCGGCCTCCGGCACGGTCGGGTCGACCAGGTACTGGGAGCCCAGGTTGGAGGTGAGGATCAGGATCGCGTTGCGGAAGTCCACCGTGCGGCCCTGGCCGTCGGTGAGCCGGCCGTCGTCCAGCACCTGGAGCAGCACGTCGAAGACCTCCGGGTGGGCCTTCTCCACCTCGTCGAGCAGCACCACGCTGTACGGGCGGCGCCGCACGGCCTCGGTGAGCTGGCCGCCCTCCTCGTAGCCGACGTAGCCGGGCGGGGCGCCGACCAGCCGCGAGACCGAGTGCTTCTCGCCGTACTCGCTCATGTCGATCCGGACCATGGCGTGCTCGTCGTCGAAGAGGAAGTCGGCCAGCGCCTTGGCGAGTTCGGTCTTGCCGACACCGGTGGGGCCGAGGAAGAGGAAGGAGCCGGTGGGGCGGTCCGGGTCGGCGATGCCGGCCCGGGTGCGGCGCACCGCGTCCGCGACGGCCCGCACGGCGGTCTGCTGGCCGATCAGGCGCTTGCCCAGCTCCTCCTCCATCCGCAGCAGCTTGGCGCTCTCGCCCTCCAGCAGCCGCCCGGCCGGGATGCCGGTCCAGGAGGCGACCACGTCGGCGACGTCGTCCGGGCCGACCTCCTCCTTGACCATCGAGGCGCTGGCGTCCTGGTCGGCGGCCTTGGCCTGGGCCTCGGCCAACTCCTGCTCGGCGGCCGGGATCTCGGCGTACATCAGCTTGGACGCCTGCTCGAACTCGCCGTCCCGCTGGGCCCGTTCCAGGGCGCTCTGCAGCCCGTCGAGGCGCTCCTTGAGCGCGCCGACCCGGTTGAGGCTCTTCTTCTCCTGCTCCCAGCGCGCGGTCAGGCCGCTGAGCTGCTCCTGCTTGTCCGCCAGGTCGAAGCGCAGCTTGGCGAGCCGGTCCACCGAAGCGGGATCCGACTCCTTCTCCAGCGCCATCTCCTCCATCCGCAGCCGGTCGACCGAGCGCTGCAGCTCGTCGATCTCGACCGGCGAGGAGTCGATCTCCATCCGCAGCTGGGAGGCGGCCTCGTCGACCAGGTCGATCGCCTTGTCGGGCAGGAAGCGGGCGGTGATGTAGCGGTCGGAGAGGGTGGCGGCGGCGACCAGCGCGGCGTCCGCGATCTGCACCTTGTGGTGCGCCTCGTAGCGGCCCTTGAGGCCGCGCAGGATCGCGATGGTGTCCTCGACGCTGGGTTCGCCGACCAGTACCTGCTGGAAGCGCCGCTCCAGCGCCGGGTCCTTCTCGATCCGCTCGCGGTACTCGTCCAGCGTGGTGGCGCCGACCATCCGCAGCTCGCCGCGGGCCAGCATCGGCTTGAGCATGTTGCCCGCGTCCATCGCCGAGTCGCCGCCGGCGCCCGCGCCGACCATGGTGTGCAGCTCGTCGATGAAGGTGATCACCTGGCCGTCGCTCTGCTTGATGTCGTTCAGCACGGCCTTCAGCCGCTCCTCGAACTCACCGCGGAACTTGGCCCCGGCCACCATCGCGCTCAGGTCCAGCGCGACCAGCCGCTTGCCGCGCAGCGACTCGGGAACGTCGCCGGCCACGATCCGCTGGGCCAGGCCCTCGACCACGGCGGTCTTGCCCACGCCGGGCTCGCCGATCAGCACCGGGTTGTTCTTGGTACGGCGGGAGAGCACCTGGACGACCCGGCGGATCTCCTGGTCCCGGCCGATCACCGGGTCGAGCTTGCCGTCCCGGGCGGCCTGGGTGAGGTCGGTGCCGTACTTCTCCAGCGCCTTGTAGGTGCTCTCCGGGTCCGGCGAGGTCACCTTGCCGGACCCGCGCACCTCGGCGAAGGCGGCGAGCAGCGCCTTGGGGGTGGCGCCCTGGCGGGTCAGCAGTTCGACCACCGCGCCGCCCTCGGCGGCCAGGCCGACCAGCAGGTGCTCGGTGGAGACGTAGGCGTCGTCCAGTTGCTCGGCCCGGCGCCCGGCGTCCTCCAGGACGGCCAGCGTGTCGCGGCCCAGCTGCGGGGCCGCGACCGTGGAGCCCTGGGCGCTGGGCAGCGCGCGGAGCTGCTGGCGGGCGCCGGCCAGCAGCTGGGCGGTGTCCGCCCCGACGGCCTCCAGCAGCGGCCGGGCGATGCCCTCGGGCTGCTCCAGCAGGGCGAGCAGGATGTGCACCGGCCTGACGTCCGGGTTTCCCGCGCCGCCGGCCTGCCGGATCGCGGCGGACAGGGCTTCCTGGGTCTTGGTGGTGAACTTGCTCGCGTCCATGGCCACTGGTCGGTACTCCTCCTGTGCAGTCGGGCGGGTGTGTATTCAGGTTTGGCGCACGCCGCCATCAGTTCAGGCAAGGCAGCTAAGTTGAGTCTAGCGCGCTCAGGTTTTCCGCGTAAAGGTGAGCAGGTCCCGAGCCGGCCCGGTCGGGCGGGTGCCGGCCGGCCAGACGGCGCGCAGCGGGCGGTGCAGGTCGAGGCCGGCCAGTGGCACCTCGACCAGGCGCCGGGTGGCCAGCTCGTCGGCCACCGCCAGCTCGCTCAGGCAGACCGGGCCCGAGCCGCTCATCGCGGCGGCCTTCAGCGCGGTGCTGGAGGCCAGTTCGAGCAGCGGGGTGGCACTGACCCCGGCCGCGCCGAGCGCGCGGTCCAGCACCTCTCGGGTGCCGGAACCCAGCTCGCGCAGCACCAGCGGGGTGGCGGCCAGCTCGGCGGCGGTGACCGGGGTGCGGCGCCGGGCCCACGCGTGGGTGGGGGCCACCACGAGCACCAGCCGGTCGGCGCCGACCACCGCTCCGGTCAGGCCCCGCGGGGTGCGGCTGCCCTCGACGAAGCCGAGGTCCGCCTCGCCCGCCAGCAACTGCTCGGCCACCGCGGTGGAGTTGGCGGTCCGCAGGGTGACCGCGGTGGCCGGGCGGGCGGCCGCCAGCGCCAGCAGCCAGCCGGGCATCAGGTACTCGGCGACGGTCAGGCTGGCCACCACCCGCAGCCGGGCGTCGCGCCGCTCGCGCAGCGCGTCGATCGCCGCGTCCAGCGCCTCGGCGGCCTCCACCACGCGGCGGGCCCAGTCGACCACCAGCAGCCCGGCCGGGGTGGGCCGGGAGCCGCGCGGGGAGCGGTCCAGCAGGGCGACGCCGAGCTGCCGCTCCATGCCCTTGATCCGTGCGCTGGCGGCCGGCTGGCTGATGCCCAGCTCGGCGGCGGCCCGCCCGACGCTGCCGTGCCGGTCCACCGCGAGCAGCAGTTCCAGGGCGCTCAGCTCGGGGACTCGGGGAGAGAGAGCCATAGGGCCAGGTTATGTCCTCATAGATCGCGGACGGCTACCGGCGCACCCGGGGGCCGAACAGAGTGGAGCCATGGCCACTCTCACCGCTCCCCGCCCCCTGCCAGCAGCCGCCGTCCGCCCCGGCTGGGACCTCGGGCAGCTCGGCCCGAACTGGTACGCCGCCGTGATGGGCACCGCGATCGTGGCCAACGGCGCGGTCGCGCTGCCCTACCGGGTGCCGGGTCAGCTGCTCTTCGCCGAGGCGGTCTGGGCGCTGGCGCTGGCCGCGCTGCTGGTCCTGCTGGCGGCCCGGCTGGTGCACCTGACCCGGCACCGGGCGGCGGCCCGCGAGCAGCTGCTGGAGAACCCGGCCACCGCCGTCTTCTACGGCTGCCCGCCGATGGCGCTGCTGGCGGTCGGCTTCGGCACGCTGGTGGTCGGCTCGCGGGTGATCGGCACCGGGCCCGCGGTGGCGCTGGACCTGCTGCTCTGGACGCTCGGCACCCTCTACGGGGTGCTGGTGGCCGCCGGCATCCCGTACCTGATGGTCACCCGGCACGAGCTGTCGGCGCTGCGGGCCAACCCGACCTGGCTGCTGCCGGTGGTCGCCCCGATGGTGTCGGCCGCGCTCGGCCCGGCGCTGCTGCCGCACCTGCCGGCCGCGCTGCGCCCGGGGCTCTTCTACGGCTGCTACGCGCTCTTCGGCGCCAGCCTGCTGGCCGTCCTGGTGCTGCTGCCGGTGGTCTTCGCCGGTCTGGTGCACAGCAAGCTGCCGACGGTCCTGCTGACCCCCTCGCTCTTCCTGGTGCTCGGGCCGCTCGGCCAGTCCACCACCGCGGTCGGCAACCTGGCCGACGCCGCGAACCCGGTGGCGCCGAAGCTGGCCACCGCGGCGCTCGGCTTCGCGGTGCTCTACGGGATCGCGATGATCGGCTTCGCGGTGCTCTGGCTGCTGATCGCGGCCACCGCCAACCTGCGTGCGCTGCGCCGCGAGCGGATGCCGTTCGCGATGACCTGGTGGGCCTTCACCTTCCCGGTCGGCACCTGCGTGACCGGCGCGGCCGGTCTGGCCCGGCACACCGGCTTCGCGGGCTTCGGCTGGCTGTCGGTCGGGCTGTTCGCGCTGCTGGTGGTGGCCTGGGCGGTGGCCGGAGTGCGGACGGTGGTGGCGCTGACCGGCGGGCGGCTGCTGCGGGCGGCGTGACCGGCGGTCCGCGTGGATTCGCCGTGCCCGGTCCCGCAGTACCGGCCGGCCGCTGACCCACCCTCAGCCCCCCTCACCCGTCCTCGCTTCCGCCGAATCCGGCTGGCAGTATGGCAGCGGACAGTCAACCCGAGGTGACGCACCGAAGCGTCAGGGATGGCCCGAGGGGGAGTGGTGGCGATGTCACGGGTCGAGCCCGGCTGCCGGTCGGCCGATCTGGCGCTCGATCCGGCCGCCCGCGCGCTGTACCTCGCGGTGGTGGCCGAGGGCGGCTGGGTGAAGTCCGCCGAGGTCCGGCCGGCCGACGAGGCCGCGCTGACCCGCCTGCTGGACGTCGGCCTGGTCCGCGGCCTGCCCGGCGGCACCTTCTACTCCGCGGTGAGCCCGCGGGCCTTCCTCGGCCGGGCCGCCGGCCAGCTGCGCGACCGGGCGGTCGGCCTGCTGCGACAGGCCGACGAGCTGCCCACCCTGCTGGACGAGTTGGCCCAGGCCTACGACACCGCGCCGCGCCGGATCGACCGCACCGGCGCGGTGGAGACGGTCCAGGACCGGGACAGCATCCGGCACCGGATCGCCCAGCTGGTCGCCGACACCGAGACCGAGATCCTCACCGCGCAGCCCGGCGGCGACCGCCCGCCGGACCACCTGGCCTGGGCGATGGCCCAGGACGTGCCGTTCCTGCGCGACGGCGGCGCGATGCGCACGCTCTACCAGCCGGTGGCCCGTACCGACCCGGCGACCAGCGCGTACGCCGCCGCCGTCACTCCGCACGGAGCGCGGATCCGGGTGCTGGACGAGGACTTCCAGCGGATGCTGATCTTCGACCGCACGGTGGCGGTGATCCCGGCCTCCGCCGACATGGGCAGCGCCGCCTTCATCACCGACGCCACCGCGGTGGAGCTGCTGGTGGAGCTCTTCGAGCGGGACTGGCGGCGGGCCCAGCGGGTGGCCTGGGGCTCGGCGCACGCCGTCCCGGACGGCGGCGTGGTCGCCGACCGGATCGCCCGGCTGCTGGCCGGCGGCCTGAGCCGGCGCGGCATCGCGGGCCGGCTGGGCCTGAGCGAGCGCACCGTCGCGGCGCACATCGGCCGGCTGCGCCAGGAGTACGAGGCGGAGACGCTGTTCCAACTCGGCTGGCTGATGCGGGGCGCGGGCGAGCGGCGGCCGAACGGGCGGCCGATCGGGACGGGGTGACGCGAGGCAGGGGAGTCGCACGCGTCCGGATGAGCCGGTCGGGGGGTGTGGGCGAGCTGCACGATCACGCAGCTGCGGGAACGCGCACCGGTCGGCGCCTTGTCGCCTGCCCGCATGCTGGGCCAGCCTGAAGGTTGGACCCTTGGCTTCGATGCGCCGAAGTCGGGGGACCGCAAGCGGATCTGATGAGCGATCAGGGATCCGTCGGGGCGGCGAACGGGGGCTCCGCGCGGTGTGGTGCGCGGTGTCGGCCTCCCCATCGGGGCACGACGGGGAGGAAGTACGCGATGTCCAGACGCTCGCACGTGCTGGTGGAGAGTCAGGCGGTCTGGGGAAAGCCCGGGGCCGGTCGCTTCCTGCGCGAGGCCGTCTCGCTGGCCGAGGCCGGTGATCGGGTGATCCTCTACCTGGTCGAGGACGGCGTCTTCGCCGCCGTCTCGGACGGCATCCCGGAACTCGCCCGGCTGGTCGAGCTGGGCTCCGAGGTCTGGGCCGACGACCATTCGCTCACCCACCGCGCGCTGGCGGCCACCCGGCTGTCGCCGTACGTCAGGGTGAAGGGCGCCGACGCCCTGGACGGCGCGGTCCGCGGTTCGAACGGGCGGGTCGCGCTGCACTGAGGCACCGCGTGCCGCGCACCTGATCACGGTGCGGGCCGGCACCCGGGAGAGACCGAACGTTCTCTCATCGTCCCAGCTCAGCGGTGTGTGGACGGACTTTCCTGGCCCGATTCTGCACGTTCGTGCAGTTGCGGGAACTTGAAGGAGAAACAACCTTGTTTGGAAGAGCGCGCGCTGTGAGGCTGTGAGCACGCCAAGCCGCCCGGGCAACCGCAGCCCGTCGGTGGTGTCTCGTCCGTCCTCCTCGCACAGGGGCAGAAGTATCTGAGCGGGGAACCGACGGGCGCCGGGTGGTCAGCCATATGTGGTGATGGCGACCGGGCCCGGTACCAGCGAGGCGTTGCTGCTCCGCCTCGCTGGAAGCACCTCGGATTTGGCGTCATGGAAGTGGATCCGCCCGGAGCACAGGAGACCGCGCGTCCCTGGCTCCGGGCCGGATCCGCTGCCCGAGGACCACCGGGCTGCCCCGCACGGGGGCGGGTAGCCCGGGACCACGGTCCCCGGGCCCTTTCGGTTACCCGGGCACCGTCGTGCCCCACTCCTGATGAGATGATGCGCACCGTGCGGTCGTTCGACCGCTGCCGGTCCAGCGCGCGGGAGGGACGGGGTGGCCGACGCGACGGCGCAGCCGCGGGACGCCGTGCCCGCGCCGAGCGTCGACGGCGCCTGCCGCGGTGTCGTCCCCCGCCGAGCTGCCAACTCCCGCCGAGCTGCCAACTCCCGCCGCCCTGCCGGCGCCCGCCGCCCTGAGCGCCCCGCGCCGGTGGCCGACCGGATCGCCGCGCCGTGGAACCGGAACACCGTGCGGACCCTCTTCAGCATGGCCGGCCGTTGCGGACGGCGGCCGAGCCGGTGGACGACCAGCGGCAGGAGTGGCCCGAGCGGCAGGAGTGGCCCGAGCAGCGCCGGCAGCATCAGCAGCACGGGCAGACGAACCACGAACCGGGGGAGCGCGCGAGATGACCGAGGCGGACGGATCGGCGGACGGTACCGGCGGCGCGGTGGCCGGCCCGCCGCTGCCCGGTGAGGCGGCGCGGGCGCTCTACCTGGCGATCCTCGGCGAGGGCGGCCGGCTCGCGATGGCCGAGGTCGGCTCCGCCGACCAGGCGTCGGTACGGGAACTGCTCGACCTCGGCCTGCTCACCGCCGAGCCGGAACGGGGCGGCTACACCGCGGTGAACCCGCGTGCGGTCGGCGGCCGGCTCAGCGAGGAACTGCGCTCGGCCGGCACCCGACTGCTGGTCCAGGCCCAGGAGATGCCCGCCCTGCTGGAGGATCTCACCCGGGCCTACGACCTGACGCCCCGCAAGGTCGACCGCTCCGGCGAGGTGCGGCACCTGCACGGTGCCGAGGAGATCCGGGTGCTGCTCGACCGGCTGGCCGCCGAGGGACGCGAGGAGGTCCTCTCCGCCCAGCCCGGCGGCCCCCTCCCCGCAAAGCTGGTGCGCGAGGCGATCAACCGCTGCGAGGTCTTCCTGGCCCGCGGCGGCGGCATCCGCGCGCTCTACGAGCCCGGCGCCCGCAGCGACGGCCCGACCATCAGCTACGTGCTGGCCGCCACCGAACTGGGCGTCCGGTTCCGGGTGCTGGGCGAGTCGTTCAAGCGGATGATCATCTTCGATCGCACCACCGCGGTGATCCCCGCCGGCCCGGACTACGCCAGCGCCGCGGTGGTCGAGGACCCGGCGGTGGTCGCCTTCCTGGTCGGCATGTTCGAACGCGACTGGCAGCGCGGCGAACCGGTCCAGTGGAGCACCGCGCCCGAGGCCGTCGGCCAGCCGGTCCACGCCCAGGTCGGCCGCCTGCTCTCGCAGGGCCTGACCCAGCGCATGGTCGCCACCCGCCTCGGCCTGAGCGAGCGCACCGTGGCCGGCCACATCTCCCGGCTGCGCGAGCTGTACGACGCCGAGACGCTGTTCCAGCTGGGCTGGCTGATGCGCGCGGCGGCCGGGGAGGGACGGCAGGCGTGAGGCCGCCGGTGGTGCTGGATGCCCGAGGGCGGGCGCTCTACCTGCGGTTGCTGGCGGCCGGCGGCCTGTTCCGGCTGACCGAGCTCGCGAGCGACGAGTTGGCCGCCCTGGAGCAGCTGCGGGCGGCCGGGCTGGTGCTCAGGCAGCAGGACGCGCTCTTCTGGACCGTGGTCGACCCGCGCACCGCGGCCGCCCGGCTCAGCGCCGAACTGCGCGCGGCGGGATCGGAGCTGCTGGCCCGCGCCGACGAGTCGTCAGCCGCGCTCGCCGACCTGGCCCGTGCCTACGACCGCACGCCGCAGGCCGGCGGCGCGGCCCGCGGTCTGCTCCGGCACCTGGACGACCTGCCGCAGATCCAGCAGCGGCTGGACCAGTTGGGCCGCGAGTGCGAGCACGAGGTCCTGGCGGCGCAGCCCGGGGTGCGCCGGACCCCGCAGCTCGCGGAGCAGGCCGAGCGGGCGGCCCGCGAGCTGTCCGCCCGCGGCGTGCGGATGCGCGTCCTGTACCAGCCCGAGGCCGAGCGGGACCCGGTGATCAGGGACTACGCGGCGCACGTCAGCCGGCTCGGCACGCGCCTGCGGGTGCTGGACGAGCCGTTCCAGCGGGTGGTCGTCTTCGACCGCGAGGTGGCCGTCGTCTGCGCCGGCGCGGGGCACTGGACGGCGACGTTCATCGAGGACCCGCTGCTGGTGGGCGTGGTGGTCGACCAGTTCGAGCGGGACTGGGCCCGGGCGGCACAGGTCCGTTGGGACGATTCGCCGGCGGACGGTCCGCTGGTGCGGCTGCTGGCCGAGGGCCTGACCCAGCGGGCGATCGCGACGCGGTTGGGGTTGAGCGAGCGGACGGTGGCGGCGCAGATCTCCCGGCTGCGGGAACGCCACGACGCGCGGACGCAGTTCCAACTGGGGTGGCAGATGGGGGGTGGCAGCGGTGAACGCTGAGCGGTCGGTGCCGGATGGCGCGGCGCGGGAGCTGTACCTGCGGCTGGTAGGTGAAGGCGGTGAGTTCACGACCGATGGGCTGAGTCCCGAGGAGCTGCCGCTGTTGGAGCAGCTGTCATCGGTCGGGCTGGTGACGGCGATCAGTGACCGGAGTTGGACCGTAGCGAGCCCGCGTGCGGTTGGCGAGCGCCTGCGCGAGGACTTGCGGACCAGCGGGCTGGAGCTGTTCGAGCGGGCCCGCGAGCTACCGGCCGCCCTGGCCGAGTTGACCGATGCCTACGATCGCTCGTCCAGGCCGTCGACCGGCGCAGTCGCGATTCGGCAGTCGGACGTGCACACGTACACCCAGCGGGTGGTGCAGCAACTGGCACAGGATTGCACCCGGGAGATCCTCGTGATGCAGCCAGGTGGGGCCAGACCGGCCTACATGTTGCCGCAGGCCGGCAAGGACGCGCGGGAGACGGCTTCGCGCGGTCTCTTCCTCCACGTGATCTACCAGCCCGGGGCCCGTACGGATCCCGGTACGGCGGCGTACGCGGCCTACGCGACCAGTCTGGGGCACCGGATTCGGATACTGGACGAGGACTTCCGCCGGGTGATGGTCTTCGACCGCAAGGTGGCGGTGGTCGCCGGGTACGGGGACCCCGCTATCGCTTCGTTCATCGAGGACCCGGTGCTGGTCGAGGTCGTGGTGGAGACCTTTGAGCGGGACTGGGCGCGGGCGGAGCGGGTGCACTGGGACGAGCCCGAGGCGATCAGCGACGGCCCGTTGGTGGAGCTGCTGGCGCGGGGCCTGACCCAGCGGGCGATCGCGACGAGGTTGGGGCTGAGCGAGCGGACGGTGGCGGCGCAGATCGCCCGGTTGCGGGAGCGCTACGACGCGCGGACCCTTTTCCAGTTGGGCTGGCAGATGCAGGGTGGCGCGGCTGAGTGAGCGTCGATCCCAGGGGCCGACCCAGCCGGTGGCCGCTCAGCCGGTGGCCGCGCCGGTGTTCGGCCAGGGGTCGTACGAACCCCGGGAGGCGGGGATCGGCTTGAACTGCTCACCGGGCGCGGTCCAGAATCCTTCGCGCAGCGAGAGCGCCATGCCGGCCCAGTCCAGGGCGGTCTCCACGATGTGCCGCAGGCTCTCCTGCGACCAGCTGTCGTCGAAGACCAGCGGCAGCACCGGGGCGACCTGCTCGATGGTGGCGATCAGCGGGTTGTGCGTGATCGCCTCGTCCACCAGCAGCACGATCGGCTTGCGCAGCGCCGAGCCCCAGCCGAGCTCCAGCGAGACGCCGGCCGACAGCGGCGAGCCGACGTAGGCGAAGACCAGGTCGGCGGTCTGCATCGCGCGGAAGTCGGACGGAACCCGCGGCTCCGGCGTCCGCCCCTCCACCGTCCAGGCGTCGCTGTGGTGCGCGCTGAACACGGCCGCGCCGCTGTGCAGCAGCGAGCTGCGCAGGGCGGTCAGCCGGGTCCGGCTGGCGAGCGTGACGACGCTGTCGGCCGGACCGGTCAGCCGCATGAGCGGTGCGGCGAGGAAGACACGGGCCCGGCGGCCTTCGGGGGCCTGGGCTGCGTGCTGGCGCATGTACGGCTCACTCATGGCGATGGCTCCGGGGAAGTGGACGAGCCTGCGGAGTGTGGTCTCAGCAGGTCAAGCGGGGGATGCGAGACGGGCGAGGCGGTCGCTGACACCGCTTCGGAGCCGGGGATGCTCGAAATCCGTCTGCCCACTGATCGTCACCGTTGGCGGCACATGCCGTCCACAGAACCGGTGTGTCATCTCCCTGACTGGCGCTTGGATGACACCGACGTCCGAGGAGGCGCAAGCGCTCCGACAAACAGCTGTCATATTTATGCCTGGCAGCACGATGACACGGGTGAGTTGATGTCTGCACTTGCCTCGGAGTCGGAGTGTGGCTTTGATAAACACTTGTTCGCGTCTATCCGCGAGGGCATGGCAGACGTCAAGGCGTCCGTTATATCAGGTTCATGACAAGGAGGCACCGAATGCGTCGTGCACCTCGACCCAGGATTCGCCTGCTGGTGACGGCTGCAGTTGGTGCGGCGCTGTTGGTACCGGCCATTGCTTCGGTTCAGGCAGCCGGCCCGAAGGCCGCCGACTTGGGGCGCAGCGACCGGAGCGTGACCGTCAGTGCGCTCGCCATGTCACCCGAAGACCTCGTCTGGCACGGCTGACACGGAGTCGGCCGCCGACGTGGTGGTACCCGGCTGTCCGCAGGTTCGCGCTGCTCAGTGCCCGGCGGCGTCCGGGAGAAGCGTGGGCTCGTCCCCGGTCTGCTCGCCGTCCTCACCGTCCTCGCCGTAGAGGCTGCTGGGCGTGCTCAGCGCCATCCGCCAGCCGAGCTGAAAGAGGGTCTCCGAGCCGTACTCCTCGCGGAAGTCGGCAATGTGCCTGGCCAGCGTCCGTTCGCTGATGCCGAGGTTGCGGGCGATCACCCGGTGCCCCACGCCCTGGACCATCATGCGCAGGATATTGGTGCGCATGCGGGAGATGACCTCCGGCGGTACCTCGGTGGCCCCTGGGAACACGCTCGACCGCTCCCACATCCGCTCGAACGAGTCCAGCATGTAGGCGACGATCGCCTGGTCGCTGACGAACGCGGCCTTCTCCAGGTCTCCCTGGACCGGTATCACGGCCACTCGGCGGTCGATGATGAACAGCCGGGTGAACGGCTCCTCCAACGTCCGCACCTCGCCGCCCTCCTCGGTTATGCGCTCGACGTAGTGCCGTGCAGGTGCCGAGTATCTGGCGCTCGGGTGGTAGAGGACCCGTCGGGCGACGCCGCGTCGGATGAGTGACAGGTCCTCCTCCAGCGCGGCCTCATTGACATTCGACTGGCGTCGGCTGCCGCCCGGCTGTGCGGTGACGATCTCGCGCTGCGCGCCGTCGATCAACGCGCTGAGCCGCTGGCCGATCTCGACCAGGCCGTGGATGTGCTCCACCGGCCCGCCGCGGTGCGGTTGCTGATCGAGCGACTGATAAGCCTGGCCCAGTTCCCGCATGGCGCTGGGGAGTGCAATGGCCTGGGTGAGCAGAGAAAGGGCCTGCTTCTGCCACGCTGAACCGAGCCGATTGGCCAGCCGGTTCGGATCTGTGGCGGTGACGAGTGACGGTTTTCCTTGGCTGATAACCAATAGACCGAGCCCGGCCAGTTCCGTGTACGGCCCGCCCAGATCGGCTTCGCTAACCTCGACGCTCCCCCCTGCCGCAATCACCTCAAGGTAGCGGGCTCTTGCCTCGGCGGACACGAAGTCGGTGTGCTCCTTCTCCACCTCGCCCCCGCCCGTCGAACTCACCCTTGGCTCCCCCTCTCGGGAAATCGACCGCTCATTCGGCTGGCAGCACTCTACGCAAGCGCGGGAGCGCTTGGCACCCCACCATCCGATGGGTACCAAACGCTCCCGCCCGTTCCGCTTCTCCGGCTACCGGACTACCGCCGCGGCCGCCACACCACCAGCGCGCTCGACTGCTGGGCCGGCTGGTACGGCACCAGGTCCCGCCGGTACGAGGCGTGCACGGCAGCTTCCCGGGCCTGCAGCGCGGCACCGGCGCCGTCCACCGCGGCCGCCAGCTCGGCGACCCGTGACTGCAGGGCGGCCACCTGGTTCTCCAGCTCGATGATCCGCTTGATGCCGGCCAGGTTGATGCCCTCGTCCTGGGAGAGACGCTGGACCTCGCGCAACTGCTGGATGTCCCGGGCCGAGTAGCGCCGGCCGCCGCCACCGGTGCGGTCCGGGCAGACCAGGCCGAGGCGGTCGTACTGGCGCAGGGTCTGCGGGTGCAGGCCGGAGAGCTCGGCGGCCACCGAGATCACGTAGACCGGGGTCTCCTCGGTGAGCACGTAGCCGGTGCCCGGCTGGGCCGCCCGGCGGGTACGGGGGGTGGGGCCGCCGGGCAGGCCCTCGCCCAGGCCTACGCCGATGGAGTCGGGGGGGTTCATGTCAGGTCACGCTCCCTCCGCCGCCTTGAAGAGGGCGGCTCGCGGGTCCTCGGATGCGGTCGCGTCGCGGTACTGCTCCAGTGCGCTCAGGGCCTCGCCGCTGGTCTCCTGAGGGACCGTCACCTCGACGGTGACCAGCAGGTCGCCCCGAGTGCCG
The DNA here is from genome assembly GCF_029892155.1 of Kitasatospora sp. GAS204B. Taxonomy (GTDB): domain Bacteria; phylum Actinomycetota; class Actinomycetes; order Streptomycetales; family Streptomycetaceae; genus Kitasatospora. The sequence goes on from NZ_JARZAG010000016.1 coordinate 85,780, forward strand.
TCCTTGCGGGTGGCACCCTTGCCGCGGGCCCGCAGGGTCAGGCCGTTGGCGCTGCCGGCCGGGAGCCGCAGTTTCACGGCGGGGCCGTTCAGGGTCGGTACCTCGATGGTGCCGCCCAGCGCGGCTTCGGGGAAGGAGACCGGGACGGTCACCGTGAGGTTGTCGCCCTTGCGGCCGAAGACCGGGTGGGTGCTGACGTGCACCGTGACGTAGAGGTCGCCGGGCTGGCCGCCGCGCTCTCCTTGGGCACCCTTGCCCTTGAGCCGGATCCGCTGGGCGTCCTGCACCCCGGCCGGGATCCGCACCTGCATGGTGCGGGCCGAGCTGGCGCGTCCGCTGCCGTGGCACTCGGTGCACGGGTCGTCGACGATCATGCCGCGGCCCTTGCAGTCGCGGCACGGGTCGGAGAGCGCGAACGCGCCCTGGCCCCGGCTGACCGTGCCGGCGCCGACGCAGGTCGGGCAGACCCGGGGCGTGGTGCCGGCCTTGGCACCGGTGCCCGAACAGGCCCGGCAGGCGGCCTGGCTGGTCATCCGCAGCGGGACGGTGGCGCCGTCCACCGCCTCGTCGAAGCTGAGGGTGACCTCGGTCTCCACGTCCGCGCCGCGCCGCGGCTGGGCCTGCCGGCCGCCGCGGTTGAACAGGCCGCCGAAGACGTCGCCGATGCCGCCGCCGCTCGTCTGCGAGCCGGTGAACAGGTCGCCGAAGTCGAAGCCGTAGCCGTTGGTGCCCGGGCCGCCCGAGCGCATCCCGCCGGCCCCGAAGAGGCTGCGGGCCTCGTCGTACTCCTTGCGGCGCTTCTCGTCCGACAGGACGTCATAGGCCTCGGAGATGTCCTTGAAGCGGTCCTCCGCCTTGGCGTCGCCCTTGTTCGCGTCCGGGTGGAACTCGCGGGCGAGCTTGCGGTACGTCTTCTTGATCTCCGCGGTGGTGGCGTCCTTGGGCACGCCGAGGACCTTGTAGTAGTCCTTCTCCACGTAGTCCTTCGTGCTCATGGCTGCTGCCACCTCCCGGGATGGGTCGATACGGCGCTGCGGAGCCGCGCGTCACCGAAGGCGACGTGCGACCCCGCAGCGCACAGCGTGTCAGTTCTCTGCGGCACCGTCAGCCTCGGGGCCCGTGTCCGGGCCGCCGGCGGCCGGGCCGCCGGTGCTCTGGGTCCCGGGCTGCGGCTCCGCGACGGCCACCATCGCCGGGCGGATGATCCGCTCGCCGATCCGGTAACCGGGCTGCAGGACCTGCACACAGGTGTCCTCGGTGACGTCCGAGGAGTAGCTGTGCATCAGCGCCTCGTGCAGGTTCGGGTCGAAGGGCTCGCCCTCCTTGCCGAACTGCTGAAGGCCCAGCTTGGCGACGACCGTCTCCAGGTTGTCGGAGACCGACTTGAAGCCGCCGGTCACCTCGCCGTGCTCGCGGGCCCGGCCGATGTCGTCCAGCACCGGGATCAGCGCCTCCAGGATGTTGGAGATCGCGATCTCACGGACCGTCAGCCGGTCGCGCTCGACCCGCTTGCGGTAGTTCTGGTACTCGGCCTGCAGCCGCTGGAGGTCACCGGTGCGCTCGGTCAGCTCGCGCTTGGCGGTCGCCAGCTCGTCGCCGTCCGCCGCGGCGGCGGCGCCCTTGAGCGCCTCCTCCGCGGCCTTCACGACGTCCTCATCGGCGTTGGAGTCGTCGCCGGGCTCCACGCCCCGCGCCTTCTCCGTCATGCGGCACCACCCTTGGGCTTCTCGTCGTCGATGATCTCGGCGTCGACCACGTCGTCCTCGACCTTGGCACCGGCGTCGCCCGCGGCACCGGCCGCGGCGGAGGCGTCGGCGTTGGCGTAGAGCGCCTGGCCGAGCTTCTGCGCGGTGGTGGAGACCTTCTCGGAGGCCTCGCGGATGGCCGCGATGTCCTCGCCCTTCAGGGTCTCCTTGAGCTCGCCGATCGAGGTCTCGACCTCGGTCTTGACGTCCGCCGGGAGCTTGTCGGTGTTGTCCGCGATGAACTTCTCGGTCGAGTAGACGAGCTGCTCGGCCTGGTTGCGGGTCTCCACGGCCTCGCGGCGCTTGTGGTCCTCCTCCGCGTACTGCTCGGCCTCGCGGGTCATCCGCTCGATGTCGTCCTTCGGCAGCGAGGAGCCGCCGGTGACGGTCATCCGCTGCTCCTTGCCGGTGCCGAGGTCCTTGGCACCGACGTGCATGATGCCGTTGGCGTCGATGTCGAAGGTGACCTCGATCTGCGGCAGGCCGCGCGGGGCCGGCGGCAGGCCGGTCAGCTCGAACATGCCGAGCTTCTTGTTGTACGCCGCGATCTCGCGCTCGCCCTGGTACACCTGGATCTGCACGGAGGGCTGGTTGTCCTCGGCAGTGGTGAAGATCTCCGAGCGCTTGGTCGGGATCGTGGTGTTGCGCTCGATCAGCTTGGTCATGATGCCGCCCTTGGTCTCGATACCAAGGGAGAGCGGGGTGACGTCCAGCAGCAGGACGTCCTTGACCTCGCCCTTCAGCACACCGGCCTGCAGCGCGGCGCCGATCGCGACGACCTCGTCCGGGTTGACGCCCTTGTTGGCGTCCTTGCCTCCGGTCAGCTCCTTGACCAGCTCGGCGACGGCCGGCATGCGGGTGGAGCCACCGACCAGGACGACGTGGTCGATCTCGGAGAGCGAGATGCCGGCGTCCTTGATCACGTTGTGGAACGGGTGCTTGCAGCGGTCCAGCAGGTCCGCGGTCAGCTGCTGGAACTGGGCCCGGGTGAGCTTCTCGTCCAGGTGCAGCGGGCCCTCGGCGGAGGCCGTGATGTAGGGCAGGTTGATCGAGGTCTCGGAGGACGAGGAGAGCTCGATCTTGGCCTTCTCGGCCGCCTCGCGCAGGCGCTGCAGCGCCATCTTGTCCTTGGAGAGGTCCACGCCGTGGCCGGCCTGGAAGACCTTCACCAGGTGGTCGACGACGCGCTGGTCCCAGTCGTCACCACCGAGGTGGTTGTCACCGTTGGTCGCCTTGACCTCGACCACGCCGTCGCCGATCTCCAGCAGCGACACGTCGAAGGTGCCACCACCGAGGTCGAAGACCAGGATGGTCTGGTCGTCCTTGTCCAGGCCGTAGGCGAGAGCGGCGGCGGTCGGCTCGTTGACGATGCGCAGGACGTTGAGGCCCGCGATCTCACCGGCCTCCTTGGTCGCCTGGCGCTCGGAGTCGTTGAAGTAGGCCGGGACGGTGATGACGGCGTCGGTGACCGTCTCGCCCAGGTAGGCCTCCGCGTCGCGCTTCAGCTTCTGCAGGATGAAGGCGCTGATCTGCTGCGGGTTGAAGTCCTTGCCGTCCAGGTTGATCTTCCACCCGGTGCCCATGTGGCGCTTGACCGAGCGGATGGTCCGGTCGACGTTGGTGACCGCCTGGCGCTTGGCGACCTCGCCGACCAGCACCTCGCCGTTCTTGGCGAAGGCGACGACGGACGGCGTGGTCCGGGCGCCCTCGGCGTTGGTGATGACGGTGGGCTCACCGCCTTCGAGAACACTGACGACCGAGTTCGTCGTGCCGAGGTCGATACCGACCGCGCGTGCCATCGCAAATACCTCCACAGAAGAGTTGAGCTTTACGGGCTCAAGCATGCCTGAGGCCCGGGGCAGCGTCAACAGCCATGAGTCGATGGCGCTCAACTTTTATGCTGCCCCTACCGGACCCTCTGTGATTTTGCCCCTTATGGGTGAGTATGGCCTTACGTGACTGCCGCCATACCTTGAGCATCTTCTGGACGGGTGCTAGAGGGCGATAAGGTCCGGGCCGGTGGGTGGTTAAGTTACCCACGAGTACACTTGACCGACCTCTATCCCCACCGCCGCTGGAGTACGGAGAAGCCGGATGCAGCTAGCAGCGATCCTCATCTCACTGGGCACGACCGTGGTCGGCGTGGCGCTGTTCGCTCGTGCCATCGCGCAGATCTTCCACTTCGTCCGGCTCGGCCAGCCGGTTCCGGCCGGGTCGCGGATCAACGACCCGGCGGCCCGCACGGTGACCCTGATCCGGGAGTTCCTCGGGCACTCCCGGATGAACAAGTGGGGCATCGTCGGCGTCGCCCACTGGTGCGTCGCCGTCGGCTTCTACGCGCTGATCCTCACCCTGGTCGGCGCGTTCGGTCAGCTCTTCGACCCGACGTTCGTGGTCCCGGTCATCGGCGACTGGACGCCGTACCTGGTGTTCCAGGAGCTGCTCGGCCTGGTGACCTTCCTCGGCATCGCGGTGCTGACCGTGATCCGCCAGCTGAGCCTGCCGAACAAGGCGGGCCGCAAGTCCCGCTTCGCCGGCTCCAACATGGGCTTCGCGTACTTCATCGAAGCGGTCATCCTGATCATCGGTGCGGCGATCCTGACCCTGCGCGGCCTGGAGGGCGCGCAGGCCGGGGTGGACCACTACTCGGCCGCCTACGTGGTCTCGTACCCGCTGGTGCTCGCGTTCAAGGGGCTGAGCATCGGCACCCTGCACAACCTGCTCTGGCTGACCGCGACGATCAAGATCTCGGTCTCCTTCATCTGGATGATCACGGTCTCGCTCAACACCAACATGGGCGTCGCCTGGCACCGGTTCCTGGGCTTCCCGAACATCTGGTTCAAGCGCAACGCGGACGGCGCGGTGGCGCTGGGCGCGCTGCAGCCGATGACCAGCGGCGGCGCTCCGATCGACTTCGAGGACCCGGCGGAGGACGCCGTGTTCGGTGTCTCCCAGGTCGAGCACTTCTCCTGGAAGGGCATCCTCGACTTCTCCACCTGCACCGAGTGCGGGCGTTGCCAGTCGCAGTGCCCGGCCTGGAACACCGGAAAGCCGCTCTCGCCGAAGCTGCTGATCATGAGTCTGCGGGAGCACGCCTTCGCCAAGGCGCCGTACCTGCTGGCCGGTGGCGGCAAGGACGCGGAGGGCAACGAGAAGGCCACCGCCGAGCAGCTGGCCGGCGTCCCCGCGGCCGCGCTGGCCGAGGCCGAGCGCCCGCTGATCGGCACCGCCGAAGAGAACGGCGTCATCGACCCCGACGTGCTCTGGTCCTGCACCACTTGTGGGGCGTGCGTCGAGCAGTGCCCGGTGGACATCGAGCACATCGACCACATCGTCGACATGCGCCGCTACCAGGTGATGATCGAGTCCTCGTTCCCGACCGAGGCCGGGACGATGCTCAAGAACCTGGAGAACAAGGGCAACCCGTGGGGCATGGCCACCAAGGCGCGCCTGGACTGGGTCAAGGAGCTGAAGAAGGACACCGGCATCGAGGTGCCGGTGATCGGCCAGGACATCGAGCCCGCCGAGGTCGAGTACCTCTACTGGGTCGGCTGCGCCGGCGCGTTGGAGGACCGGGCGAAGAAGACCACCAAGGCCTTCGCCGAACTGCTGCACACCGCCGGTGTGAAGTTCGCGATCCTCGGCAAGGAGGAGTCCTGCACCGGTGATTCGGCCCGCCGGCTGGGCAACGAGTTCCTCTTCCAGATGCTCGGCGCGCAGAACGTCGAGACGTTGAACGCGGCGCTGGAGGACGCTCCGAAGAAGCGGATCGTGGCCACCTGCCCGCACTGCTTCAACACCATCGCCAACGAGTACCCGCAGCTCGGCGGTCACTTCGAGGTGATCCACCACACCCAGCTGCTGCAGCACCTGATCGACGAGGGTCGCCTGATTCCGGTCAACCCGGTGGAGGGCCTGATCACTTACCACGACCCGTGCTACCTGGGCCGCCACAACAAGGTCTACAGCCCGCCGCGCGAGATCATGGACAAGGTCCCCGGTCTGCGCCAGCAGGAGATGCACCGGCACAAGGAGCGCGGTTTCTGCTGCGGCGCCGGTGGTGCGCGGATGTGGATGGAGGAGCGGATCGGCAAGCGGATCAACACCGAGCGGGTGGACGAGGCGCTGTCGCTGAACCCCGACATCATCTCCACCGCCTGCCCGTTCTGCCTGGTGATGCTCTCCGACTCGGTCAACGGCAAGAAGAACGAGGGGGCGGCCAAGGAGCACCTGAAGGTGGTCGACGTCGCTCAGCTGCTGCTGGACTCGGTGAAGGCCGAGCCGCTGGAGGCCGTCGAGCCGGCCGGGGTGTAGTCGGCGGCAGGGCCCTGGGGCCGCGGGCCGTTGGGCCTTCTGGTCCTTGGGTCCGCCGGGATTTCCGGCGGACCGGATTTCCTCGAACTGAGGTCCGACCGAGACGCGAATGTGCTTGCAGTCCAGCGGCTCACATATGATGCCTGCCCCGGGTGGATTCCACCCGGGGCAGTCTGCTTACTAATAAAGAACGCATATTCTCGACGAACTCGGGATGCGGCACGGGGGTCGCGTCCACTTGGTGCGGCAGCCGGCACGCATGCGCCCGGCAGTCAGGTCGGCGCCCCGACAGCACCAAGCACCCAAGCGATCTGGTGACACTCCAGGCCAGGTCGCTGAACGGAACCAAGGGGAGAAACGCGCAGATGACCCAGGCGATCATGCTGGTCGGCGGTCAGGGCACCCGGTTGCGCCCGCTCACCACGCACACCCCGAAGCCGATACTGCCGGTCGCGGGTGTGCCGTTCATCGCACACCAGCTCGCCCGGGCCGCGGCCGCCGGCGTCACCCGCGTGGTGCTCGCCACGTCCTACCTGGCCGAGGTCTTCGAAGAGCACTTTCCCGACGGTTCCGCGTACGGCCTGGAGATCGTCTACCTGACCGAGGTCGAGCCGCTCGGCACCGGTGGTGCCATCCGCAACGCGGCCGAAGGCCTGACCTGCGGCGCCGACGACCCGGTGCTGATCTTCAACGGTGACATCCTCTCGGGCCTGGACATCGCCGAGCTGCGGGACGGCCACGTGGCCGCCGGCGCCGACGTCACCCTGCACCTGACCCGGGTCGAGGACCCGCGCGCCTTCGGCCTGGTGCCGACCGACGAGAGCGGCCGGGTGCTGGAATTCCTCGAGAAGCCGGAGACCGCCGAGCAGATCGTCACCGACCAGATCAACGCGGGCTGCTACGTCTTCACTCGTTCGGTTATCGACCGCATCCCGGCCGGCCGGGTGGTCTCGGTCGAGCGTGAGACCTTCCCCGAGCTGCTGCGGACCGGCGCCCTGGTGCGCGGTGTGGTCGACAGCTCGTACTGGCTGGACCTGGGCACCCCCGCCGCCTTCGTGCGCGGCTCGGCCGACCTGGTGCTCGGCCGCGTCGACTCGCCGGCCGTCCCCGGCCCCACCGGCGACGCGCTGCTGCTGGACGGCGCCACCGTGGACCCGGCTGCCGTGCTCAGCGCGGGCACCGTGGTCGCGGCCGGTGCCGTGGTCGCGGCCGGCGCGATCGTCGAGGGCAGTGTCGTGCTGCCGGGCGCCGTGATCAGTGCGGACGCCTTCGTGAAGGACTCCATCGTGGGCGCCTACGCCACCGTCGGCGAGCGGACCTCGCTGGACGGCGCGGTGATCGGCGACGGCGCGGTGGTCGAGGCCGACAACGAGCTGCCGAACGGCATCCGGATCGCCTGCGGCACGCGACTGCCGGTCGGCGCGGTGCGGATCAGCGCCGGCCCCGGCGGCTGTCCCGCGGGCGAGACCTCGGCGGCGGCGGTGCACGGGTCGGTGCTGCAGAAGTAGCCCGGGCGGTCGGTCGGGCAGTTGGTTCGGTCGGTTCGGTCGGCAGGGCGGTGGCGCCTTGCGTCACAGCCCTGCTGCAATCCCCTTGGTCCCGCTGGCTGGTGGGGCTGCCGGTCGCCTTTCCGGGTACCTTCGGAGGGTGGCTGGCAACGGAAGTCTGAGCGGGAACGGATGGGGCGGCGGCGAGCGTGAATACGCCGCCGGCGCTGCGGCCTACGAGCCGACCGAGCCCCGCGGGGTCGACCCGTACCGGGGGGATCAGCCCGGGCACACGCGGGCGTTCGCGGTGAATCCGGCGGGGTATCCCGCAGGGGAGGACACCGCCGGATACGGCGGGCAGTACGTCGGAGAGCCGTACTACTACGGCGAGGAGCCGAGGTACCCGCGTGAGGCCGGGGCCGGGCCGGGTCCGGGCGCGACCCAGCCCGACGCGCCGTCCTGGGCCCGCTCCCGGGACCACGTCGCCACCTACCGTGCCGGCGGCCGTAGCGGCCCGCGCACCGGCGGCCCGCGGCTGCGCTGGCGTGAGCTGCTGCTCGGCATCTACCGGGCGCCGGCCCGCACCTTCGACCAGATGCGCGACCACCAGGTCTGGCTGCCCGCGATCACGGTCTCGCTGCTCTACGCGGTGCTCGCCGTGCTCGGTTTCGGCGACACCCACAACGAGGTGGTCAACTCCACCTTCGCCATCGCCGCCTGGTCACTGCTCGGCGCCGCCGTCGCCTTCACGGTGGCCGGTCTGATGCTGGGCTCGGTGACGTACGCGCTGGCCAGGCAGCTGGGCGGCGACGGCCCGTGGGCCTCCACGGTCGGCCTCTCCGTCCTGATCGGCTGGACCAGTGACGTGCCGCGCATGCTTCTCGCGCTCTTCCTGCCGTCCGCCAACGTGGTGGTGCAGGCGGTCGGTTGGCTGACCTGGGTGTTCTGCGCCGTCCTGCTGACCACCCTGGTCCGCCGGGTGCACGACCTGCCCTGGGGCAAGGCGGCCGGTGCCGTCTCGCTGCAACTGCTGGCGCTGCTGGTGCTGATCAAGCTGCCGACCCTGGGCTGACCTGGCCCGCACACCGTTGTTTCTCTGTCCGTCCCCCCACTGCACGGAGCAACCGAATGACCCTCCCCACCACCCGCGTCAGCTTCCCCGGCGGCGCGGTGACCGGTGAGTCCACCGTCCTCGCCGTCCACCCGCTCGGCGACGGCCGGTGGGGCGTCGTCACCGCCGGCACCCCGTTCCACCCGCTCGACCACACCTGGCCCGACCAGCCCGCCGACACCGGCACGTTGACCGTGCCCGGGGCAGCGGGTGCCGAGGCCGTCGAGCTGGCGGTGGTGGACTGCCTGACCGGTGCCGTGGACCCGGCGAGCGGCGAGCTGCTGGTGGGCGCCGACATTCCGGTGCGCCGTGGTGACGAGGCGTGGTCCTGGCTGGTGCTGCACGTGCTGCCCGAGCTGGCGCAGGGGGTGTCGCCCGAGTCGCTGGTGGCCCGGCCGGTGACGCTGTCGGTGGACGCCGAGCGCCGCACCGCTCTCAGTGCCGCGCACACCGGCTGCCACCTGCTCGCCCTGGCCCTGAACGCCGCGCTGGCCGCCCGTTGGCGCAAGGACCCGGGCCGTGCCGACGCCTTCGGCAACCCGGACTTCGACAGTCTGGCGATGGCCTCCTCGGTGATGGACACCGAGGCCAGCACCGACGTCTACCGGCTCGGCAAGTCGCTGCGCAAGAAGGGCTTCACGGCGGAGGCGGTCGACGAGTTGCCCGCCCTGGCCGATGCGCTGCCCGTGATCACCGCCGACGTCAACCAGCGCCTCGCCGCCTGGGTCGCCGCCGACGCGCCGGTGCGGATCGAGGTCCCCGGCCCCGAGCTGACCGCCCGCCGCCGCTGGCACTGCGAACTCCCGGCGGGCTCCGCCACGATCGCCTGCGGCGGCACCCACCTCCACCGGCTCGGCCAACTCTCCTCGCTGGAGACGGAGTTGATCCTCTCGGCGGACGGTACTGAACTGACCGCGGTCACCCGCCCCAAGCGGGCCTGACCGGAGGCTAGATCTTGCTCCGGTGGAAGTTCAGGTAGGAACGCGACGGCGTCGGCCCGCGCTGCCCCTGGTAGCGCGAGCCGTAGCGCGCGGACCCGTACGGGTGCTCGGAGGGCGAGGAGAGCCGGAACAGGCAGAGCTGCCCGATCTTCATCCCCGGGTAGAGCTTGATCGGCAGCGTGGCGACGTTCGACAGCTCCAGCGTCACGTGCCCGCTGAACCCCGGGTCGATGAAGCCGGCCGTCGAGTGCGTCAGCAGCCCGAGCCGCCCCAGGCTCGACTTGCCCTCCAGTCGCGAGGCCACGTCGTCCGGCAGCGTGATCACCTCGTACGTGGAGGCGAGCACGAACTCGCCCGGGTGCAGGATGAACGCGTCATCGCCGTCCGGCTCCACCAGCCGGGTCAGGTCCGGCTGTTCCTCGGAGGGGTCGATGTGCGGGTATCGGTGGTTCTCGAACACCCGGAAGAACCGGTCCAGTCGGACGTCGATACTGGACGGCTGGACCATGGCCGGTTCGAACGGGTCGACCACGACCCGGCCGTTGTCGATCTCACTTCGGATGTCTTTATCGGAGAGCAGCACGCCACGAGGTTACGTGCTCGTGCGCGCGTCCTCCCAATCCGTTCACCATCCGGCGGCCCTCCCGCACACCTGTCCGCTGCCTGGGAGGGCCCACCTTCCCTCAGGCCTCCCCTCAGGCCAGGAACGCCCCGGCCTCCAGCCGCAAGGCCCGCTCCAACTGCGGCGCCGTCAACACACTCACGTCCGCCGGCACCGAACTGCGCATCCGCCCGCACTGCGGACAGCGGATCAACCGCCCCGGCCCCAGCCGCGCGGCTCCGAGCTGCTGCATCGGGAACGTGCTGGTACTGAACAGGTGCCCCTCGGCACACCGAACAACGGTCCGCTGCTCCATCGATCCCCTTCCCACGCTTCCCCAACAAGGCCGAGCTCCCCACGAGCCGGGGCCCTCCACCTCACCACGACAGCGTCACATTAGGGGATCTTCCGGACATCCCCACCACGGCTCGCCGTCGCATTCGCGGCACCACCGTATCCGCGGCAGCCGTTTCGGCGCAGGGTGCGGGATGGGGTAGCATGATGCATGATCGAGCCGTTGCTGACGGGTCGTCATGCGGGCGTAGTTTAATGGTAGAACATGAGCTTCCCAAGCTTATAGCGCGAGTTCGATTCTCGTCGCCCGCTCCAATGCAAAGCCGCAGGCCAGAGGCCTGCGGCTTGTTTATTGCCTCGATCAATTCGGGGCTGTTGTGCCAGATTCATGCCAGAAGGCGGCCCCGTACCGGTACTACGCCTGCGCGTGGACCTGAACGAGCCCGTACTTACCGCTGGTGCGCCAGGGCTCCCCAGTGGAGTCCAGCCTGGCGACCACCGGTGCGTCGAGGCCGACGATGACGTCCGACTTCAACGTACGCAGGGCTGCCACCGGGGACGGGAAGTGGCTAGCCCTCTCCGTGAACGGAGTCGTGGCGGCCCAGAGCTGGTCCCCGACGAGGCGACGGTAGTTGAGGTCGCCCTTGATGATCGTCATCGTGGCGCCGGAGAGCTCGGCCCGCAGGTCGGCGGGCATGTCGTGGAACGGCAGCGGCGCGCAGAAGAACCGGTGCGTGCGGACCACGAGCGTGCCGCTGTTCATCGCCTGCCAGAGCCGACGGCCGATCAGTTCCGCCTCCCGCTCTGGTGCGGTGCGAAGGCGCTCGATGGTGGCGAGGACGTCGGCGGTGGTCGCGTCCGACACGTAGTAGGGGGAAGGCTTGACGTACAGGACGACCTCGGTGGCCAACTCGCTCGTGAGGAGGTGGTCGACCAGGACGAGGTCGGGCAGCAGCTCCCGCCCGGCGTTGTCCGCGATGACGCAGACCCTCGGGTTGCTCGCAGCGGCCAGGGTGGACCACAGGAGCGAGCTGTCGTCCGCGATCAAAGCGGAGGGCTGGGCGTCCCCGGGCGAGGCGGTGATCTGGAAGCTGAGGTCCGCCCGGTTGCCCCAGAGCGCTGACGAGACCAGCACCTCGGCTCGCTTATCGACGGACAGGGCCGGCAGGTCGCGGAGAGCCGCCAGCTCATCGTCCACCGCCGGGCTGGCCAGCTCGGCGTTCTTGAACGGGGCGAACGGGTCGATGCCTTGCCAAGTCCCGGGCCGGAAGTAGCCGGTGGCTTCGAGCAGCCTGCGGTAGAAGTAGCTCTCGGCCCACAGGAACGGCGCCTCGCCCCACGGCCGCCCGAACAGGCCCTCGCCCCACTCCAGCCACTGCTGCTGATCGTGGGCGCTCTCGGTCAGCGGCTCCAGCACGCCGCTGGTGCTCTCGGCGAGCAGCTGCTCGCCTGCTGCCCGCTCGGCCGGTCCGTACGGCAGAGCGTCGAGCACCTGCTGGATGAGCTTCGGGTGCCGCTCGTGGAAGACACTCCAGGCGAAGGACCCGGGGACATCACTCTGGATCGTGGGTGCGGTGGGCACGTTCAGGCTCGTCCTTTTCATCATCGGCCGTCACCAGGACCCGCGAGCGGGACAGCGACGGATTCGTCAACGGTGAGGCCGCCATGGTTCAGCCGCAGCGACACCGGGCCGGCCGCGCTCCCGACGAGCACACGACCCGTACCAGGATCGGCGGCGGCGCAGTTCAGCGTCGCGTCGACACGGACCTCGGCGAGCTGGCGTTGTCGGCTGAGCGACCAGGCCCTGACCGTCCCGTCGGCCGCCGCCGACACCAGATGATCAGGATCCTCGGAGAACGCCACCATGAGGACCCGCCCCGCGTGGCCGGGGAGGTGCCCGATGAACTGCTCGGTCCGGACGTCGCGGATGTGGATCTCGCCGGTGCCCGAGCCGACTGCGAGGCGGGTGCCCGCAGCGTCGATGGTGATCGACCGTGCCCAGCCTCCGGGGTTCACGAACCGGCTGAGGTGCTGGCCCGTGCGCGCGTCCCAGAGGTGTACGGTGCCGTCGCCGCCGCTCGCCGCGAGCAGGTTTCCGGCGGCGTCGAACGCCAGCGACCTGACGCGACCGGCATGGGCCTGTTGCTCCCACAGCAGCGCTCCGGTGGGGAGGTCCCAGCACCGGATGCGTCCGTCGCCGGTGCTGGCGGCGAGCCGAGTACCGGCCTGAGGTACGGCGACGCTCCAGCTTCGGGCGACATCGTCGTTGAGCCGCAGCGTCCAACTCTCGTCGACGAGGGACCAGACGCGGACGGAACCGTCGCCGCAGGCCGCAGCGACGTACTTCTCGCCGGTGGCCACCGACCACACTCGGCCTGCACCGCCCAGCATCTCGCGGTGCAGCGCGGCGGTGGGCAGGTCCAGTAGCTCGATGCGGCCGTCACCGTGGCCGACAGCCCCGAGGGCGCCGTCGGCTGTGATGTGGGTGGACCAGACCGTGTTCGAGCCGTCGGCCACCACATGTAGTCCGTCAGGCTCGGACTTCGTCCATACTCGGAGAGCACCGTCCTCGCAGCCGGCGACGACCGTGCCGTCGGTTGTGCAGGCCAGCGCCCGGACCCAGTCGACGCCTGGAGGCATCTGGATGTCGCCCACAGGTCCCTTGACATCGAAGGCCCGGACGACGGCGTCCTCGGTCGCAGCGAGGAGGAGGCCTGACTGGCCGTCGATCACCACCGACCGGACGCGGGCGGGAAGATCATCCACGTCGTTCGTCAGCCCCTGGACCCAGGAGCCGTAGTCGAGGATCTGCGCCACCACGTCGCGCGGGGCACGGTCGCGCTTGAGCTCCAGAACGTGCAGCGTGCCCTCACCGTCGACAAAGCAGATCGACGACCTTGCCGAACGGGGTCTGCACCCGCCGGCCGACCACCAGAAGCGGTCGGCCGAGGATCGTCGGATCCGCCTCGATCAGCCTCTCCAGCCGGTCTTCCAGAGGCATCCGCTGGGTCGCCACCCGTACCGGCTCAGCGCCGTCAACCCGCCACAGTCCGACTTCCAGCGGCACGTGCCACCCCCAGTATTCGATCCTGCGAAGGGTCTCAGTGAAGCACAGCTGTCTGCGCCGGCACCGATCGGGAATGGCTCGGATCGCGTCTCGCGAGCCGGTGATTCGCGACGCGTCCACTGGCGAAACGCAGCTGCCGGAACGTTGACCAGTTGACCGCCGGCCTCTCTTGCCGGAAGGACGCCTCTGGGTCACTGGTTTTCGGCAGAATCGGGCGGGTGGCGAATTACATCGAAGGCGGGGAGTTCCACGGTCCGGCGGTGCAGGTCCGGACGGTGGGCGAATTGCACATTTACACCGGTGGTGAACGTGTCGTCGGACAACCGGTTGCCGAGTCCGAACTACCCTCCACCGATGAGGAGTTCGCTCGCCGCGTTGACCTCGATCGCAAGGCGCTGGCTACGGCGCTTAGCGTCCGCCGGGGCGCCGGCGCCGACGGGCTGGAGACTCCGTGGCTGCACACTCCGCTCAGCGATGTCCTCGAGGAGTTGACTTCCCCCGGGACGGGTGCGGCTCGCATCCGCTTGGCGGCTGAAGAGCTGCGGCGCTGGGTCGACTGGGATCCGCCTGCCGAAGGATTTCGACAGCCAACGGCCATGCGGGTCGAATCGGCCCTCGCGGTGTGGCGCAGCCAGGGGGGCGACCGCGCGGAGTGCCTTCTGAGGATCGAGGAGCTCGCCATCCTGCTCGAAGGCGTGCCGCCCGAGTCCGCGAGGGACGACGGCATCACCATCACGTCGGCTCTGGAACGGGCGGCCTCGGCGGCAGAGGCCATGGGAGCCGTGATCCGTGAGCTGTGTGCGGCCTTCAAGGCATCAGGACCGCGTGACGATCTGCCTGCCGAGCACGTTTCTGCCGAGCGGAGGCTGTTTTCCGCACTGCAGGAACTGCACGCATGCCAGCGCCAGCTGGCTGCCATCGGCATCGACGCTTCCCTGCTCGCCCGGGTGTCGGGTGCTCTGCTGATTGCCGGAGGGTGGGGCACCGGCAAGTCCTACGGGCTCGGAGCCTGGGCGGAGGCCCGGGTTGTTGCCGGGGCTCCAGTGGCGTTCGTCAGCGGTCGGGAACTCGGCGGCGAGCAGTGGGAGGAGGAGATCGCCGGCGCGGCCGTGCCAGGAGGTCGGGGTGGTCCTGTCCGGAAGCTGTTGGCGGCGCTCCAGGAGCATGCACGTGCCAGTGGGAAGCACGCCACGCTGGTGATCGACGCCCTCAACGACGTTGCCGCTCTGCGCGGTCATGAGCTGGACGGGTTCGCGTCCCTGACGGCATTGCTGAGGGAGTTCCCCGAGGTCTTGCTCGTTGCATCCACCCGCCTGGACCGGCGCAGGTCACGGGACGAAGGTGCGGTCGGGTGCTACGGGATCCACTGGGCGAGCGGTGTGGCGGACCCGGAGAAGGCATGGGAGGTCCTCCGGGATGTCTACCAGGTGCCCGCGCTGGTTCTTCCACCGGATGTCGCCGAACTGCGCCGCCCGTTGATGCTCACCGTGCTCGCCTGGTGCCTGTATCGCGAGCGTGACGCAGTAGATGACGATGCACCCGTGCCAGTGCCCAGCATCGGCGACCTCTTCGAGCGGTGGCTGAAGATCCTCGACAGGGACTACTTCGGGTACCTTCACGGTCGACCGTCCGCCGCTGACCATCCTTTGGTGAGCCGGGCCTGCGCACTCCTCGGCGAGCGTCTGGGCCTGCAGGATTCCCTTGACCACGGCTCGGCATGTGCGGCTCTGAGTAGCGCGCCTGAACTGGGAGAGCCCGTACAGCTCCTGGAATGGCTCTTCCAGGCGGGTGTGTTGGCGTCGGACCCGCAGAACCAGCGGATCGGATTCGCTGTGCAGAGGTTTGCCGAGCACGTCTGGGCCGGCAATCTGATGAACGGAACCGAGCGCCGGCGCCATCTGGCTTCCCTGGTGAAAGACCTGTCCGGCCCTGATGAGACCGCCGATCGGGCTTACCGACTGCTGTCGGCTCTGGCCGGCGTGGTGCCCTACACCCACCCGGAGACGGAGCTTCCGCACTTCCTGCCGAAGCGGTTGCCGTCGGCAGTCGTCATGGCTGTTCTGGATTCTCTCGAAGGTAGGCGTCGTGATCGGGTCACTGGTCAATCGCTCCATTTCCTGAGGCGTTGTACGTCCGACCCCGGGCTGGCACCGTGGGCCTGGTACACAGTGCTGGTGAACTCGGCCTGCCGGGAACATCAAGCTGGTGCCGGCTTCCTCCACCGTGAGCTTCACGGGCTGGGGAAGGGCCAGTTGGCAAGCCGTTTCATCGTTCCGATGCTGCACCTCTTGGAAGATCGCGACGGAATGGCCATGGTCCAGCAGTTCATTCGATGGGCGGCCAGCGGGGCTGACGAGATTCGGAAGAATTCGACGGATGTCACCAGAGTGTTGCTGTGGCTTGCGGCAGTTCCCAGCCCGCCACTGCGCGCTCAGTGCGTGCGCACGGTGGCGCAGATCTGGCGGGACGTTCCCGGGGCGGCGATCGAACAGGTGGAGATCTTCGGGAAGCATCATGATTCGTACATTGCCGAGGCGAGTTGGCTGGCCGCCTACGGTGCGCTGTTGTTGGGAGGTGAGGCAGTTCCGGCGGAGCAGTGGAACGCCGTCATGATGCGTGACCAGTTCAGGGCACACCGAGGCATCCAACAGACGATCTCCAGCTTGCGGACGTTGCTCTGGCCGTCTGCCATGCCGTGCGAGGAGCCCAGGGTCGGACTGCCATGTGCTCCTCCGCTGCCGGTCTCCTGGCGGAAATTGGAGCGGTGCGAGAGCCACTTCGGGTCGATGGTCGAGAAGACCGACAGCCATCCAAGGCGCTATCGGTGGCTGGTCCAGCGGTCCCGGATTCTGAAGCCGAGGCGGCTTGAGGTGAAGATGCGCGGCCGGACGGGTTATCGCCTTGGGGAGTGGCCTGCCTACGCCCAGCAGCAGAAGGTCCTCGAGACCGCCCTGGAGGAATGGCACGGCACGACCAAGTCCGGCCTGGGCGGGCTGCGCGCCTGGTCCGAACTCTCAGTGCTGGACCGGCGGCACGGGATCGACCCGACCGTCCCACCAGGGTGGCCGACGTCCTCGGCCCACCTGAGTCGGCGATCCGACTCCTGGTGGTGTGCCCCGGTGGGCGACGGTGACATCACCGCCGTGCTGAGAGGCATGCAGCCGCCCCGGTTCGCGATGGTGCAAGACCCCGATGGGGTGGCTTGGTATGTGCTGCGCGCCGAATACAACCTTGACCGGCCTGACGACGCGGAGGGAGCAGGCCAACTTCCGGTTCTCGTCACCGACCCGTACACCGTTCTGCGACTGGACGGGGACCGGTCGTCGGCGCCGGCCAGACCGGGCGCCGACCAGAAGTATGTCCGTGTGGAGGTGGAGACAGTCCTTGTGCGGAGCGGCATGCGGGAAGGCGCCATCGCGACTGTGTTGGGTACGGGGGAGTCACCACAGCTGAGCGAGCGCTGGCCGCTTCAGATGTACCTGGCGGAGTACTACCGGCGACCAGGGGCTACCAAAGGACCCTCATCTGGCGGTGAAGCCACGTCCGCCAGCACGGCGGAATACGAAGATACCTTCCTCGTACGACTGTCGGACGGTGTCAAGGGCAAGCCGGATAACCGGGCGGTTCCATCACGGACGCTGGCCGACCTGTTGGACCTCCACTGGAGCGGCCGGCACCTCGACTTTCATCTTCCCGGGGAACATCAGCCGGTCCTCCACGACCCGGGCATCGACCGCCACGGACCCCCGGCCTTGCTGCTTGCGACGGCTGCCATGGACACCCTTGCCGCAAAAGGCTGGAACCTGGCTTGGAGAGTCAGGGTGACAGAAAGCTGTAGCTTCGGCCGGACGACCTGGACTGGTGTCTGCGGATTGAACGACGAAGACCGCGGCGGTCAGGACGGCGTCGGTGAACGGAGCAGTGATTGGAAGGTCGAACGTCGCAACTACTGGCGCCAGTACTGACCGTCCCGGATGGGCGAAGGCCTTCTCAAGGTTGGTCGACTGGAGTCCGATGCTGAGGTGCGGGGACTTCGGGCGACGAATCGGGAGTGACCAGAACCCCGGGTCGCGGTTGGTCAGCGCATGGGAGACAGAGTTGGCCGGGCGGGCGTACCACCGCCACGGGACGCCAACACCCGTGCTCGCGCAGAGAAGTGTGAACACCCAGCCCGAGCTCGCGCTGCGGCGTGCGCTGCGCTCGTTGGGCTTCCGGTAGCGGGTGAACCTTCCCATTCCGGGGAAGCAGCGGCGACGCGCGGACGTCACGTTCGTGCGCTGGCGGACTGCGGTGTTCGTGCAGGGGTGCTTCTGGCACGCCTGCCCGGAGCACTTGCACATGCCGAAGCACAACGCGGAGTGGTGGTGGAACAAGCTCCAGAACAATCTTTGCCGCGATGAGGACACTGACGCGCACCTCGTCCGACTGGGGTGGCTCCCACTACGGGTCTGGGAGCACGAGGCGGTGGGGACCGCGGTGGCCAAGGTGATCGAGGCGCTCGCGCACCAGGGGCACCCGCGGGCACGGAGGATCCACGCGCGGAGCGGTAGGTCGGTCACGGGGAACGAGCAGGTGGTGGAGGAACGCTGAGCTTGGTGCCGCGGCCGGGAAGCCTCGGCTGCTTGTTGCCTCCAGCCAACCGGGGCCGCCCAGCCCGGCAGGTGAGGGGTGCAGGTCCGGCAGCGGGACTTGGGGGACGTGGGTACCATCGAGACGCGACTGAGGGCACGGCACGGCGCGGCGTCGACGCGGACGATGCCGGTGCGTGCCAGATCCGTGCCAGAACGGGTGGTGGGCGACGGGTATCGTCGGTCAGGGCAGATAGCCGAAGGGCCCGTCTGACGGTGCATCGCCCCAGGGTAGAGCGACTTTCCGGCCCCAGTGCCCAAGGATTCCCAAGCTTATAGCGCGAGTTCGATTCTCGTCGCCCGCTCCGAGGTAAAGCCCCAGGCCAGCGGCCTGGGGCCTCTTCATTATCTGGACCAATTTCGAGGGTCCGCAACACTTGCGCACCAGTGCCGGTCACCCCCCGTCCGTTCCGTCCGTCCTCGGCAGCCGCAGGGTGAAGACCGCGCCGTGGCCGGGTCGGCTGGTCGCGGTCACCGTTCCGCCGTGGGCGTGGGCGAGTTGGCGGACGATGGCCAGGCCCAGGCCGCTGCCGCCGGTCTGGCGGCTGCGGGACTTCTCGGCGCGCCAGAACCGGTCGAAGACATGGGGGAGCTCGTCGGGGCCGATACCCGTGCCGGTGTCCGTCACCTCGATGATGAGTTCGTCGCCCGCCGGGTAGGCTCCGACCGTGACGTTTCCGCCGCGCGGGGTGTGTCGCACGGCGTTGTCCACCAGGTTTCCGACGGCCTGGCGCAGCCGCACCGGGTCGGCCACCAACTCGGCGTCCCCGTCTGTGGACAGCACGTTCAGGAGCACGCCGGCGGCCTCGGCGCGGGCCCGGTGGGCCTCGGCGACCTGGTCGAGGAGGTCGGCGATCCGGATCGGCTCGCGGTGCAGGCGGAAGCTGTCCGCGTCGGCCGCCGCCAGGTCCCGCAGGTCGTCGATGATGTGTTGCAGCAGGAGCGCCTCCTCCAGCAGCGATGCCATCAACGACCGGTCGGGGGTGGCCACACCGTCCTGGGTGGCCTCCAACCATCCTCGGATGTTGCTGAGCGGCGTGCGCAGTTCGTGCGCGACATCGCTGACCATCGCTTTTCGCTGCTCCTCGATCCGCTCGCGGCGTTCGGAGAGGTCGTTGAACGCGGCGGCCAGGTAGCCGATCTCGTCGTTGCCGGTCACCGGGACGCGGGCGTGTGGTTCGGTGGGGTGCTGGGCGGCGTCGGTCAGCGCGCGCAGCGGCCGGACCAGCCGGGTGGCCAGGAGGACTGAGAGCGCCACGGTGAGGGCCAGGACCAGGCCGGTGACGCCGGCGATGCGCAGGATTCCGGCTCGGGTCAGGTGGAAGGCCGTGGTGGTGGTTCCGTTGCGGTCGCTGATGAACAGCAGTGCGGCGGGGGCGACATAGGGCGCGAGTTGCTGGCGGCGGCTGGCGTCGACACAGGTCGCCACGGCCTGATCGGCGCTGTCGGCACTCGGGTTCGGCAACGGGGTGGGCGTGGTCGTAGGGGCGACGGTGGGGCCGGGCGGGGTGGCGGAACCGGTGGAGGACCATCCGGGGTTCTGCACCTGGGGTTTCGGTACTACCCCGCCGGGGCCGATTCCGAGCTTGACCGGCCCCAGCCCCTGGGGCGACAGGCAGGCGTCGACCAGCTCGCTGAGCCTGCTCAGAGCCGCCTGCTCGGTCGGGGTGGGAGCGGACAGTTGGGGAAGGGCACAGGCGGTGGCGGTGCTGTCGTCGGGGGCGAGCCCGGCGACGGTCACGTTCGGTCGGCCGCTGGGGTCGGTGCCGGTCTCGGCGGCGAATCCGCGCGTGCGCAGGCAGTCGGCGGTCCGGCCGGCCTGCGAGCGCAGGTGGGCGAGTTCATCGGCGGAGAGGGCGAACGGCCCGACGGCGCGCGGATCGATCCGGGTGGCGCCGCCGCCCGGTGCCAGCGTCTGGTCCACGTCGAGCGGGTCGATCACCGCCGACACGTTGGACGGGACCGCCGACACGTTGGACGGGACCGGCGACACGTTGGACGGGACCGGCGACGCGTGCGGGGCGGCGGCGCCACCCGAATCGACTGGCGTGCCGATGGGTTGGCGGCTCTGGGTGGTCAGGGCGATATGACGACCCGTCCTCTTCGTCAGGTCCGCCAGCACGGGGCCGACGCCGTCCCAGTCATGGTGGGTCGCCGCGTAGCCGAGCAGGGTCTCGTAGCTGCCGGCGTCGTCGGAGAGGGTCTGGACCCGTTCCTGCTGGATCTCCTGCGAAGTGGTGTTCACCGCCAGCCAGGCGGTGGCTGCGACCGAGCACACCGCGACCAGGATCGAGGCGGCCAGCAGCCGGACCAGCAGGCTCTTGCGCAGCGGGACCCTACGGCGCATGGTGGCGTCCGCCCGTGCCGTCGGTGAGCTTGTAGCCGACTCCGAAGACGGTCAGCAGGCGCACCGGGTGCCGGGGGTCGGGTTCGATCTTCCGGCGCAGGTTCATGATGTGTACGTCGATGGTGCGCTCGGATATGTAGGGGCCGAACCCGCCGGGGCCGCCCAGTAGTTGGGCCCGGCTGAAGACCTGCTCGGGGTGTGCGGCCAGGGTGCGGAGCAACTCGAACTCCCCTGGCGTGCACGGCACCGGGGTGCCGGCGACGCGGACCTCGTGGCGGTCGGGGTCCACCGTGAGATCGCCGACCCGCAGCACCGGGTCGGCCGGGCCGCCGCGCTGTGCCCGCTGCGAGCGCCGGAGCAGGACGCGCACCCGGGCCATGAGTTCACGGGGGCTGAATGGTTTGGTCATGTAGTCGTCGGCGCCCAGGTCGAGTCCGAGCAGCAGGTCGTCCTCGGCGGACCGGGCGGTCAGCACCATGATCGGGAGTTCGGACTCGCGGCGCAGGATGCGGCACACGTCGAGGCCGTCCACCCGGGGCATCATCACATCGACGATCAGCAGGTCCGGCTCACGCCGCCGGACCTCGTCGATCGCCGCGCGTCCGTCGTGGACGACGGCGGCGCAGTGGCCCTCCTGCTCCAGATAGCGACGGATAAGCTCGGCCTGCTTCGGGTCGTCCTCGGCCACCAGGACATATGCGCTCACGCTTTCGATCATAGGTGGACCGTTCTGGCATGACTTTCCATCAGGTCGTCACGTCATCGGAATCGAAAGACATCCTGACAAGTTCTTAAAATCCATTGGCGATCATCGCAGCCATGCCGAAGTCAACTGATGATCGTTCGCAGCGTCCGGACCGCCGGATGCCCCGGGCCGCGGTGCTTTCCGCCGTGCTGCTGGTCCCGCTGGCCGCGCTGACGGCGTGCGGTGCCGGTTCGGGCGCGCAGAGCAGCGCACGAGGCTCCACCGTGGCCTCGCTCCCGAGCGCTGCGGCTCCGGGTTCGTCCGCCGCGGGCGCGTCCCCCGCGACGGGCGCGGCCGCCGGTACTCCGGCCCCCGGGACGAGCGCGGCCTCCGGGACGGGCACGGCCCCGAGCACCCCGGCGCCCGGGTCCACCGCCGACCGGCCGCAGGAGCGGCTGGACGACACGACCGCGCGTGATGCGCAACTGTGGGGCGCGTACAACGACTGCCTGGGCGCCAACGGAGTCCCATTGTCGGGCGGGATCTCCATGCCCGGACAGCCCGTGGAGAAGCAAGTGGCCCCGGGCGTTTCCATCCCCGAGGCCGCTCGCACGGCCTGCCTGCCCAAGATGCCACTGCTGCCGCCGCAGACGGATCCGAAGCAGAACCCGAACTACGCCGCTGATTTCAGCGCCTGGGTCAACTGCATCAACGGCAAGGGCCTGAAGGTCAAGGCCTATGGCACCCCGGGCAGCGGGGACAGCGGGTGGAGCTTCGACGGGCAGCCCACGATGCCCCAGGCGCAGCAGGACCAGGTGATATCGACCTGCAAGATGGAGGCGTTCAGTGGCAGCGGGCACTGACGCCGCGAGGGCCGGCATCGACGGCGTCGGCGGCACTGACGGCATCGAGGGCGTCGGCGACATCGCCGACGTTCCCGCCACCGAGCCACCCCGGCGCGGAAAGCGCAGGCGGCGGGTGGCCGTGATCGTCGCCCTTGCCGTGACAGTCGGCATCGGAGCAGCCGGCGCGGTGGTGTTGAGCGGCCGAGGCAAGCCGCACGCAGCCGCGAGCAGCGGCGTGCAGGTGCGGACGGTCGCTGTGGTCAAGACGGACCTGTCGAACAGTCAGACCATCAGCGGCACCTTGGGTTTCGGCACGCCGCAGACCTTGACGGGGGCCAAGCAGGGCATCATCACCGCGCTCCCCGCCGCAGGAACCACCGTGACCAGGGGGCAGGAGCTCTACCGGGTGAACGACCAGCCGGTGCCGCTCTTCTACGGCGGAACCCCGCTGTTCCGGTCCCTCGACAAGCCAGGCCTGGTGGGGCGGGACGTCCAGGTGGTCGCAAGCAACCTGCAGGCCCTCGGCTACGACGTCGGTCCGCAGCCGAAGGCCGGATCCGTGATCACCCAGCCCGCAGCCGACCAGCCGTCCGGCAGCGGTACGGCTACGCCGAGCAACGGGGGAGGAGCAGTGGCTCCGGCCGCCGGGAGCAGCACGCCACCCTCCGGCGGGGCGGGCGCGGCTGCGCCCGCGGGCGGCACGAGTGCGCCCAGCGGCGGGCCGGCCGCGGGCTCGACCGCCGGTGGCAGCACACCGGCGGCGCCGACCAGGATCACGGTGGAATCGGGCGACGGGGTTGTCACCACTTCCCTGATCGCCGCGGTCAAGCGTTGGCAGGCGGCCGTCGGCCTGCAGCCGACGGGAAGCCTCGGTATCGGCGATGTGGTGGTTCTGCCGGGCGCGATCCGGATCGGCTCCCTGCAGACGCAGCTCGGCGAGCAGGGGACCCAGGCACTGATGTCGGTCACGCCGACCGACAAGGTGGTGACCGTGCCGGTGGATCCGGCGAACATCGGTTCGATCAAGCAGGGCGACAAGGTCACCATCACCCTGCCCGACAACTCGACGACGCCGGGAACGGTCGGCGGCGTCGACACCGCCGTCAAAGGAAACACCTCCGGTACCGGCGCGGGTGCCTTGCCGGGTGGCCCGCCCACGGTCAACGTGACCGTGGCCATCGACGACGCCTCGGCGGTGAAGAGCTTCGACTCGGCCACCATCCAGGTGGCCTTCGTGTCGGGGACCGCGACCGGAGTGCTGGCCGTTCCGGTCGGCGCGCTCCTCGCGCTCAGCGGCGGCGGCTACGCCGTGCAACTCCAGGGCGGCGGGCTGGTGGCGGTCCAGACCGGCATGTTCGCGAAGGGCATGGTGGCGATCACCGGCAACGGCATCGCGGCGGGCACCCAGGTGGTGACCACCGCATGACTCCGGTGCTTGTGGTGAGCGGGGCCGGGATGGCGTATCCGGGCGGGGTCAAGGCCCTGGACGACGTCTCGCTGACCATCGACGAGGGCGAACTGCTGGCCATCCTCGGACCGTCCGGTTCGGGGAAGTCCACCCTGCTCAACATCATGGGCACCTTGGACCGGCCGACCAGCGGCACGGTGGAGATAGGCGGCCACGACATCGCACAACTCTCCGACCGCCGACTGTCCGCGCTGCGCGGACGCTGGCTGGGCTTCGTGTTCCAGCAGTTCCACCTCACGGACGGACTCAGCGCCGTGGAGAACGTCGCCACCGGGCTGCTCTACGCCGGAGTGCCACGCCGCCGACGGGGCCCGCTGGCGCTGGAAGCGCTGGGCCGGGTCGGTCTGGCACACCGCGTCGGGCACCAGCCGCACCAGCTCTCCGGCGGCGAGCGGCAGCGGGTGGCGATCGCCCGGGCGCTGGTCAACGAGCCTGCCCTGGTGCTCGCGGACGAGCCTACCGGCGCCCTGGACACGGCCAACGGCAGAGCGGTCCTGGCGCTGCTGACCAAGCTGAACGACGAGGGAACCACCATCGCGATCATCACCCACGACCGAGGCATAGCAGAACTGATGCCACGTCAGATAGAAATCCTGGACGGGCATCTGGTGTCCGACAGCCGTACCGGGGTCAGCGCATGAGCAACGGCAGCACGCACAGGGGCGGCCCGCACGGCGATGGCCCGCACGGCGCCGGCACGCACAGGTCCGTCGCGAACCGGACCAAGCCGGTGCGGTTGGCCCCGGCCGATGTTCTCAGCCTCGGACTGCTGGGCATCCGCACTCGGAAGGCGCGCGCGGCCCTGTCGGCCCTGGGCATCTCCATCGGTATCGCCACGATGATCATCGTCATGGGAATTCCGGCGTCCAGCCAGCAGGCCCTGCTGGTACGGCTGTCGGCGCTGGGCACCAACATGCTGCAGGCCGCGGCCAACCCCGGCCAGAATCCGCCGGTGGTCTTCCCGCCCGAATCGCCGGACATGGTCGCCCGGATCGGCCCGGTGACCGTCGCCAGTGCGGTCGCCAACACCAACACCGTCGTCGCACGCACCGACAAGGTCGACCCCGACGACGACACCGGCCTCGCCGTCCTGGCCGCCAAACTGAACCTGCTGCAGGCGGTCAACGGCAGAGTCCAGTCGGGCCGCTTCCTCGACGCGGCCACCGAGGGCTTCCCCACCACGGTGCTGGGCTCCGCGGCCGCGACCCGACTCGGCATCACCACGCTGCCACCCGGTGGGCCCGGCCCACAGGTCTACATCGACAGCCACTGGTTCACCGTCATCGGCATCCTCGCCCCGGTGCCACTGGCGCCGGACATCGACCATTCGGTACTGGTCGGCTGGGACGCCGCGAAGACCCAGCTGCGTTTCAACGGCGACCCCACCGTGATCTACGTCCAGTCCCAGGAGTCACAGATCGAAGCGGTGCGCGCGGTGATGCCCGCCACCATCGATCCGCAGGAGCCGGGCCTGGTGCAGATCAGCCGGCCCTCCGACGCGCTGGCCGCGAAACGGGATACCCAGACCGCCTTCTCCGCCCTGTTCCTCGGCCTCGCGGGCGTGGCCCTGCTGGTCGGGGGTATCGGCGTGGCCAACACCATGGTCATCTCGGTGCTGGAGCGGCGCAAGGAGATCGGACTGCGCCGGGCACTGGGAGCCAACCGAGGGCAGATCCGTGGCCAGTTCCTCGCCGAGTCGGTGGCGCTGTCCGGGCTCGGCGGTATCGCCGGCACTGTCATCGGCGCCCTCGTGACCTTCGGCTACGCCACTTCACAGGGCTGGCCGCTGGTCATCCCGCTCCAAGTGCTGCTCGGCGGCATCGGCGGGGCGGTCGTGGTCGGCATCGTGGCGGGCGTCTACCCGTCGATCCGCGCCGCACGACTCACCCCTACCGAGGCCCTGGCTTCGACCTGAACCCCCGAACCGCCCCTGCTGCTCGGCGCGGTCGTGGGATCGGTCGTGGGATCGGTCGTGGGATCGGTCGTGGAATCGGGCGTGACATCGGGCGTGGCATCGGTCGGGAAGTGTGCGGCGACCCGGGCGGCGGTGGTGGTGGCGTGGCGGGTGGTGGTGGCCAGGCCGATCGCCGTGATCAGCAGGCCGCTGGTGGCCAGGATCCACCAGGCCGGGTGGCTGGCGGCGGCGAGTTCGGAGTGCCCGGGAGTTCGGGTGCGTGTGGTGACGATGGAGCCCAGGACGGCGACGCCGAGGTTGTTGCCGACCTGGCGGCCGGTGGTGGTGATCGCGGCGGACACGCCGGCCTGGGCGCGGGGCATGCCGGCCACGGCGGTGCTGGTGATCGGGGCGTTGACGAGGCCGAATCCGATGCCCAGCAGGACGTAGGCGGTGAGCAGGACCGTCCATGGCGTGGTCGCGGTGAGGGTGGTCAGCGTCAGTGCGGCCGCGGCGATCAGCAGGCCGGCGGCGACCAGGGGCGGGCGTGGGCCGCGGGCGGCGGTCAGGCGGCCGGACAGGGGTGAGGCGATCGCGGTGCCGGCGGCCAGGGGGACCGTCAGCAGGCCGGCGTGCAGGGCGCTGTAGCCGCGCACGTCCTGCAGGTACAGGGTGTTGAGGAACAGGAAGCCGGACAGGACGAGGAACGCCGTGACGGCGGCGACGAAGGAGCCGGTGAACGGGAGCGAGCGGAAGAACACCGGGTCGATCAGCGGTTGTTCGCGGCGTCGTTCGTAACCGGGCAGGGCCGCGGTCGCGGCCGCGGCCAGGGTGAACAGGGCGATGATGGGGGTGCTGCCGTAGCCCTGGCGGGAGCCCTCGATGATCGCGAAGATCAGCGAGGTGAGGATGGTGACGACGAGCACCTGACCGACCGGGTCGGGGCGTCGTGGCGTCGCGGCTCTGGATTCGGGGACGAACACCGCGGCGAGTACCAGGGCGGCCAGGCCGACCGGGAGGTTGATCCAGAAGATCGAGCGCCAGCCGGCCGAGGCGACCAGCAGGCCGCCGACCACCGGGCCGGCGGCCAGGGAGAGGCCGACCGTGGTGCCCCAGAGCCCGATCGCGCGGGCGCGCTCGCGGGGATCGGGGAAGGCGTGGGTGATGATCGACAGGGCGACCGGGTTGAGCATGCTGGCGCCCAGGCCCTGGGCAATGCGGAAGGCGATCAGCCAACCCAGACTCGGGGCCAGGGAGCAGGCCAGTGAGCCGGCGGTGAACAGGGCCAGCCCGGCCTGGAACACCCGGCGCCGCCCGATCCGGTCGGCGGTGGATCCGGCCAGCAACATGAAGGCGGCGACCGCCAGGGTGTAGCCGTCGACGGTCCACTGAAGGCCGCTGACCGGGGCGTGCAGATCGCGGCCGACGGCGGGCAGGGCCACGTTGACGGCGGTGGTGTCCAAGGCGGTGATCAGCAGGCTCAGGCAGCACACCGCCAGCACGAGCCCTGCCCGCCGACGGCCGCCGTCCGTCGGGGTCTTGTGCGTCGTCATGTCCATCCTCCTGGATCGCGGGTGCAGCGGGTGCAGCAGGGGCAGCAGGGCCGAGGGATGCCGGACTACAGCTCTACGCGGACGCCGGGCGCTCCCAGATCGCCCGGATGACCTGGTCGGGGGTCTCCTGCTGCGGGGCGTGGCCGGTCTCGGGGAGCAGCTGGAAGCGGGCCATGGGGATCGCGGCGGCGTAGGCGCGCCCGTAGGCGACGTCCACGATCCCGTCGCTCTCCCCCCACAGCACCAGGGTCGGGATCTCCAGCGACCCGAGACGCTCGCGAAGGGTGGGATCGGCCATGGCGGCCCCCGCGTAGACGGCGATCGCGGCCCGGTTACCCGCGGCGATCGCCTGTGCCGCGGGGGGCAGGGCCGTGGGGTCGATGCGGAAGGGCTCGGGGTTGTGGAAGGTGAGCTGGAAGACCTGATCCATGCTCAGGGAGAAGAAGTCGGCGACCGGGTGGCCGGGGACCTCGATCCCGACCGCGTCGATCAGGACGATGCCGCTCACCCGCGGCGACTTCAACAAGGCGATCTCGGCGGCGATCCAGCCGCCGATCGAATTGCCGATGACGGTGACGTCGCTCAGCGCCAACTCGTCGAGCAGCGCCTGGTAGAGCGGGGCCAGGCCGGCGACGGAGTCCAGCTTCTCGGGGCGCGCGGTGCCGCCGAACCCGGGGTGGGCCGGGACGAGCACGCGCACCTGGTGCGCGGCGGCGAACTTCTCGGCGAAGCCGGTGACCGACGCCGGTCCGGCCCCGCCGTGCAGCAGCAGGAACGGCTGTCCGGATCCGTACTCGGCGATCGGCACCTCGACCGGGCCCGTTCCGGGCAGGTTCACGCGATGGGTGACGGTGATCATGTCTGTCTCCTTGTTCGTTCTGTTCGTTGCTGATGCCGGGCGCCGAACGGTCGGCCCCGGGGTGAGCCGGTGGCACCCAACTACGGATGCGGATGCGGGTCCTGGGCGAAGTCGGTGGCCGGCTCGGTGGCGTAGCGGCTCATCGCCTGGATCGTGGCCTCGGGCGTCAGCGGCCGGCCGCCGGCGATCATGTCGCGCAGGTCCCGGAAGTACTCGACGTAGAGGTCGGGGGTGAAGGTGTTGAGCATGACCGTCGGCTCGTCGGTCGGGTTGGCGAAGGTGTGCGGCGCTCCCGGCGGGACCATGACCAGCGTCCCGGCGGGTGCGTCGTAGGTGGTCTCGCCGACGGTGAACCGCGCGGTGCCGGAGACGACGTAGAAGCCCTCGTCGTGCCGGGCGTGGCGGTGCTGCGGGGGCCCGTCGGTGCGCGGCGCGATGGTGATCTCACCGACCCCGAGCCGGTGCCCGGTGGTCGAGCCGTCCTCCAGGATCCGGATGCGGGTGGGGCCGAGCTGGATCGACTCGCCGTCGTCCGGACCCACGACCGAGACGTCTGTCATGTGACTCTCCAATTGGGATTGCTAGCTCTCATGGTGAGAGTTGACTCTCATCAGTGTGGAGCACTCCTGTGGATTTGCGCAAGCACACCCGCGCAGGAACCGGCTGCCGAGCGTCCCGCCGGGCCGGGTTGAGGGGTTGCCCCCGCATTCGAAGCCTAGGAACATCGGCACAGCACGGGCTTGGACCACAGCGCCAGCCAGGCAGAACATCGGCGCCAGGCAGCGGCTCCAGGCAGCGGCGGAGGGATGAAGGGGGACGGCCGTCGATGACCAGCACGGGAGTGGAGACCGACGCGCCGGGCGGGAGGGTCGGCGGGGATTCCGCAGCCCCGGACACCGCGCCGCGCGCATTCGACGCCTTCCGCAGCGGCTGGGAGACGGAGATCGGTGACGGCTTCCCGTTGCCGACCTTCAGCGCGGCCACGACCCGTGACTTCCGGGTCAAGAGCCGCGCCACCAAGGTGGGCGACGTGGCCATCACCGATCTCCACGGCGACTCGGCCATCCGGACCGAGGGCCCGCTGAACGGCGTCGAGGACCAGGTGCGGATGTACGTCGTGCAGCGCGGCTCCTGGACCTTGGGCGCTCCGCTCGCGCGCGGCGAACAGACCGTGCGGGCCGGGCAGTTCCTCATCCGCCACATCGGACGGCCGCTGCACTTCGAGACGGTGCCGGACACGACGGCGAAGGTCCTGGTGCTGCCCGCCGCCATGCTGACACCGCTGCTCGGGGCACGGCAGAGCGTCAGCGGGCCGGCCGACAGCGCGGAGGTGCGGCTGCTGGTGGCCCACTCGAACATGATCTACGAAACCGTCGCCGACCTCGGGCCGGCCGGAGTGCAGGCCGCCCACAACACGCTGATCGAACTGGCCAAGTCGGTGGCGAGGTGCCGGGTCGACGACGCGGAACCCCGGCTGGCTCCCGCGCTCGCTCAGGCCGCGAAGGACCTGGCGGACAGTCACCTGGCCGACCCCGAGCTCTCCGGGACGATGCTGGCCCGTGAACTCAACGTCTCCGTCCGCAACCTGCAGCGGGCGTTCGCCGCGGCGGGGGAGTCGGTGACCGCGTACATCCGCCAGCGGCGGCTGGAAGAAGCCCGATTGGCCCTCACCGCACCCTCCGGGCGACTGAGCGTCTCGGAGCTCGCCGCGCACTGGCAGTTCGCCGACAGCAGCCACTTCATCCGAGCCTTCAAGAAGCACTACGGCCGGACACCCACCGAGTACGCCCGCTCGGCCGTCCCGGCGCGGAACCGAGCCGGGACGGGCGGCTGACCACTTTTTGCAGTTACCGCAAGCCGGTGGACCCGGCGCCGCCGCACGGCAGATGCTCGCAGCGGACGGCAGAGCATGGGCGACCGTGCGAATTCACCGAGACGGAACGGGTGGTGCGCGATGACCGGACAGCGATCAGCGGAGGACCGGATGCGGTTCTTCGTCGAGCAGGTGCAGGAGCGGGGACGGTTCGAGCTGATCGACGATCTCTTCCACCCCGACTTCCGCAACCGCACGGCGGCGCCGGGGCAGCGCGATGACCGGGCGGCGGTGCGGGAGCTCATGACAGCCCTGCACGAGGCCTTCTCCGACCTGCGCGTCGAGATCCTGCACTGCGTCGCGGACGGGGACCTGGTGGCCACCCACAAGGTGTTCCGCGGCAGGCACACCGGATCGTGGTTCGGCGTCCCGCCGTCCGACCGCCAGGTCGAGTTCAGGGTGATGGACATCCTTCGCCACCAGGACGGGCAGTGGGTCGAGCACTGGGCCGTCGCCGACGGGGTCAGCCTGCTGCGCCAGACCGGCGCCCTGCCCTAGGACCTTGTCCGGCCGTGGAAAGCGGGCGAGTCCCGCACGGATGCCGTGCGGGACTCGGGGGACTCGGGGGGCGTCAGCGGCGCCGCAGCGACGGGTCGAGCAGGGCGGGCGGGGTGTCGAGCTTCTCGTGTGCGGCGAGGTCGGTTCCGGGGGCGACGATCGCGTCGATGGCGTCGAGCACATCGGCGCCCAGCACGGTGTCCGCGGCGGCGAGTTGCGCGTGCAGGTGCTCCAGCGTGCGGGGACCGATGAGCGCGCTGGTCACGGCGGGGTGCGCGGTGACGAATCCGAGCGCGAGCTGGATCATCGTCAGGCCGGCCTGGTCGGCGACCTTGGCCAGCTGCTCGACCGCGTCGAGCCTGGCCCGGTTGGCGGGGACGGCGGTGTCGAAGCGCTGCGGCATCATGGCCGAGCGGTTGGTGGTGATCTCGCGGCCCGCGCGGACCGCGCCCGACAGCCAGCCCGAGCCCAACGGGCTCCACACCAGCACGCCGAGCCCGTACTCCTCGGTCACGGGCAGCACGTGGGTCTCGACTCCGCGCTGCAGGATCGAGTAGCTGGGCTGCTCGGTGACGTAACGGCTCAGGTGGTGCTCACGGGCGGCCCACTGGGCCTGCACGATGCGGTAGGCCGGGAAGGTCGAGGAGCCGAAGTGCCGGATCTTTCCCGCGCGCTGCAGGTCGGTCAGCGCCGACAGCGTCTCCTCGTCGCCGGTGCTGGGGTCCCACCGGTGGACCTGGTAGAGATCGACGTGCTCGACGCCGAGCCGGCGCAGACTGTCGTCCAGCGCGGTGACCAGCCAGCGGCGCGAACCGCCCCGGTGGTTGCGCTCCTCGCCCATCGGCAGGCCCGCCTTCGTGGCCAGCACGATGTCGTCGCGGCGTCCGGCGATGGCCTTGCCGACCATCTCCTCCGACTCCCCGCCGCTGTACATGTCGGCGGTGTCGATGAGGTTGATCCCGGCCGTGAGGGCGGCGTCGACGATGGCGGTGACCTCGTCCCGGGTGGTCTGTCCGATCCTGCCGAAGTTCATCGCGCCGAGCGCGAGCGAGCTGACCTGCACACCGGTGCGGCCCAAAGTGCGGTACTGCATGACCGTGTTCCTCCAGTCACTGCCCTGACATCCCGCACAAGCGGAACGTTGCTCCACTTACGATACGGAACGCCGTTCCGCATCGCAAGGCGGAAAACGTGGAGGCGGGCCCGGGTGCATGATGGTCACTGCGAACGACGTCGGCCCCGGTCCGCGCACGAAGGGCGCGGACCGGGGCCGACGATGGGGCTGAGACCGTCAGTAGGCCTGGTAGCCGAAGAGGTCCACCACCAGCTGAACGCCGGCGCCGGAGGCGTTGTAGAACGAGACCTTGCCGTCCTTGACCGGGACGACGACCTGGTTGGGGATCGTCTCGCCGGCGGTCCAGTTGAGGTTCGAGGCGTCCGGTGCGGCGTCCCCGTGCGGGTAGACCGTCAGGTGGCCGTCGGCACCCGGCTCGGTCACGGTGACGTTCAGCGTGACCGACGTCGCGTTGGGCGGGAGTTCCGCCGTCGAGATGTCGAGCGTGCCCCAGGCCGGGACAGCACCGGCCGGCCGGTTCGAGCCGTCCTCGAAATACGTGGTCTGCCGGGTGTCCATCAGACGCGCCGGCCCGCTGGGCTGGTACGTATTGCGTCCCGTCGTGCTGTAGTAGCCGGCGAGGTCGGCGATCAGGTGCACGGTGCCGCCGGAGGCGTTGTAGAACGAGACCTTGCCGTCCTTCACCGGGACGGTCACCAGGTTGGGGATCGTCTCGCCGGCGGTCCAGTTGAGGTTGGACGCGTCGGGTGCCGCGTTCCCGTGCGGGTAGACCGTCAGGTGGCCATCGGCACCCGGTTCGGTCACGGTGACGTTCATGGTCACCGCGGTGACGCCGGTGGCCGGGACGCCGGCGATGCCGGTGACCGGGAGGTCGACGGTGCCCCAGGCGGGGACGGCGGTGGCGTTCGGGACGCCGATCGGGACCCGGGTGTCCAGCAGGCGGGTGGGACCGGCCGAGGTGAACAGGCTGCCGGTCGTGCTGTAGTAGCCGGCGAGGTCGGCGACCAGCTGCACGGTGCCGCCGGAGGCGTTGTAGAACGAGACCTTGCCGTCCTTCACCGGGACGGTCACCAGGTTGGGGATCGTCTCGCCGGCGGTCCAGTTGAGGTTCGACGCCTGCGGCAGGGGGTCACCGTGGGGGTAGACCGTCAGGTGGCCGTCGGCACCCGGTTCGGTCACGGTGACGTTCATGGTCACCGCGGTGACGCCGGTGGCCGGGACGCCGGCGATGCCGGTGACCGGGAGGTCGACGGTGCCCCAGGCGGGGACGGCGGTGGCGTTCGGGACGCCGATCGGGACCCGGGTGTCCAGCAGGCGGGTCGGACCGGCCGGGGTGAACGCGCTGCCGAAGCCCTGGAACTCCTGCGCGCCACGGTCACGGTAGCCGCTACCGGTGCCGGTGTTGGGCACCGCCGGGTCGTCCACCGGCGGCCACTCCCAGGCGTCGGTGCTCATCATGCCGGGGGCGTTCTCGTCGGCGGAGTCGACGATCGGCGAGAGCGAGTCGTTCGGACCGTGCTGCCACACCTTGTTCGGGTCCGACACGTAGTCGTGCGAACCCTGGCCGGTCGCCGTGGTGAAGTCCTGCTGGGCGGTGTACGTCGTGCCGCCCCAGTTGTAGGCCGGACCGCCGCTCATCGGCGAGACGGTGTCGTAGTCCTCCTTGGTGCCCGTGACGGAGTCCGGGGAGACCGAGATTCCGGTGTCCGAGGAACCGGCCGGGCAGGGCTTGCCGCTGCTGGCCGAGGTGTCGACCACGTTGTTCTCGAGGACGGCGTCCGTTGAACCACCGCTCAGGACGATGCCGGCCGAGCAGCCGGTGAGGAGGGTGTTGCTGACGACCACGGTGCCCGGTGCGTTGGACACCTGGATGCCGGTCTGGTCGGTCGTGCTGTTCGGCTGCACCATGTTCGTGGACA
Source organism: Kitasatospora sp. GAS204B (assembly GCF_029892155.1). GTDB lineage: Bacteria > Actinomycetota > Actinomycetes > Streptomycetales > Streptomycetaceae > Kitasatospora. The sequence continues at coordinate 118,984 of NZ_JARZAG010000016.1, forward strand.
CGACCGTCCCGGTCGAGCCGCCGTCGACCTGGATCAGCGGACCGGCCGCGTAGCCGAACTGCCCGTGGCCGAAGAAGACACCGCTGGAGTTGTCGGTGACGTGGACGCCGCCGCCCCACGCCTGGACGCCGGTGATCGAGACGTCCTGCGCGTTGTCCACCACGATGGACTGCTTCTGGTTGGAGGAGACGACGAGGTTCTGGATCCGGAGGTGTTGGGCACCCTTGATGACCAGGCCGAAGTCCGGGGAGTTCGGCGCGCCACCGGTGAACGAGGCGCGCGCCCCCTGCAGGCCGGGGCCCGGGTCCGGGCCCCGGAAGGTGATCGGAGCCGTCGCCGTGCCGGAACGGGTGAGGGTCAGCGCGGTGTCGTTGTAGCTGCCTGCGGCGATCTCCACCGTCTGACCCGGCATGACCACCGCGGCGGCGGCCGCGATACGGCAGAACGGCGCCGCCTGGGTGCCGGTGCCGGCGTCCGAGCAGTGGGCCCCGGCCGCGTTGTTGACGTAGAGGGTGGTCGCGTCGGCGACGGCGCTGGTCGAGCTCAGGGCCGGGACAACGGCTATCCCGAGCAGTGCGGTCCCGAGCAGTGCGGCAATGCGGTTCTTGATGATGCCCCCAGGGAAAAGCGAAGTTGGAGCCGTTCAGAGCGGCGGGCCTTCGACCGTCGGGAATCCGCCTTCGGCGAAGGGCGAACGGATTCTCGCACAGGGGTTCGCAGGGCGGCGAGCCAGATTCGTCAGCGGAGCCGCGCTGGGTGTTTCGTGGGACCGGGCACCCTGGCTGACGCGCCGTGCCGGGGGCTGGTAGGTATGGGAGTGTGCGCTTCGACCTCGTGCCCATGCCGCTCGCCGTCCAGGACCGACCGCGGGATGAGCGCGGCTATCCGGTGCCTGCCATCACTCCGTGGGAGGACGGGCAGCCGCAGTTCGCGCTGACCGACTACGGCCGCAGTGCCGAGTGCGCTCGGGAGCGGCTGTGTTCGGTGTGCAACGCGCTGATGCCGCGCGGGCCGGTGTGGCGGGTGGTCGGGGCCAGTGAGAGTGCCGCGATCGGGGAGGCGCTGGCGGCCGGGCGGCCGTACCGCAACCTGGCGCCGACGTTGGAGGGTCCGGGGCACCGTGCGTGCATGTTGTACGCGTCGATGGTGTGCCCGTATCTGGCCAGGCCGAACGCGCGGCGGGGCCTGGGGGCCGAGCGGCCGGACGAGTTGACGGAGCATGTGGTCCGTGGGGCGGTCCGGGGCGCGCTCGGTGCGGTGGTGGGGTTCGGTGACTACGAGTTCGCGGTGACCGGGACGAAGGTGATGTTCCGCTTCTTCGACGTGGTCGAGTACCTGCCGCACGACAACGCGGACGCGCATCTGGCGGAGCTGCGGGCCGAGTTGGCCCGGAACGGCTGCGGGCCCGCTCAGCCGGCCGGCTGAACGGGCCCACGGGCGAGGCGGCTTGGGCCTCAGCTGTGACGGTAGGCGGGCAGGCCCTGGTAGCCGGAGATCAGGGTCGGCGCGGCGGAGCCGTTCGCGGGGAGGGTGACGATGCCGTTCGCGGTCCGGGCGGCGATGGTGGTGCCGCTCGGGGACCAGGCCGGCTCGGTGTAGTCGGTGGTGGCGTGCGGGGTGAGGTCCTTGGCGGTGGCGGTGGCGCCGCTGTTGGCGCTCTCGAAGAGGTGGTCGTGCCCGTCCACCGAGCGGACGAAGACGATCTGCTCGCCGTCCGGCGACAGCGCGGGCTCCGAACCCTTGGTCACCGGGCCGCCCTGCTGGCGCAGGGACTCGTCGCGGATGAAGACCTCGCCGGTGTCGCTGTTCGCGTAGACGGAGCTGCCGTAGGGGCCGCCGCCGTTCGGCCACAGGTTGCCGGTCTCCGGGTTCGGCTGGGTGTCGTCGCCCGAGTAGCCGCCGAGACCCAACTGCTGCGGCGTGCCGTCGACCGCGGTGGCGGGCACCTTCTCCAGCTGGGAGACGCCGTTCCTGGCCGCGACGAAGAACAGGTTGTCCTTGACCGGGTAGTAGCCCTGCGGCGAGGCCGCCGCGACCTGCCAGGCGGGGTGCGACCAGGTCTCACCGGCCGGGTGCTTGGCGACGGTCACCCGCCCGCTGCCGTCCGGGTTGGCGACGGCCAGGTCGCCCGCGCCGTCGACGAACGCGGCCTTGTGGCCGTCGGGGGACCAGACCAGGTCACGGACCGCGGTGCCGAAGTCGACCGTGGTGCCGTTCATCACGACGTACCGGCTGCCGTTGCTGATGGTCAGGCCGTTGCGGGCGGTGCCGTTCAGCGGCGTCGGCGAGTTGCCGGTCGCCGGCGCGCTCGACGGCGTGGCGGATGCCGACCGGCTCGGCACCGGGCCGGACGACTGCGTCGGCGTGCCGGCGGCCGCGGTGGGCGAGGCGCTCGGCGTGCCGGTCGTGGGAGCGGCGGACTGCGTCGAGGACGGGGACGGGGTCGAAACGGCGCTCGGCGAAGCGGAGTTGGCAGCAGTGGAGGTGGTCGACGGGCCGCAGGAGGTGAGCAGCAGGGCCGTCCCGGTGGTGACGGCGACGGTGAGGCTGACGGCGGCGGCGTGGCGGCGGGCGCGAGCGGACATGACGGTTCCCCCCGAGGAACTGTGAGGCGGTCTGTGGGTCTCGCCGGAGCCTTGCCTCCCCTGCCGGCGTCCGTGCCCGTTCGGTGGCTCGCTGCTCTGTGCGATAGGAGAACTCTGTCGAACGGGGGTCCGGGAAGCGTCTGCCTCCTGTCACAGGTGTGCAACCGCGATTGGTGGCCGATCGATGGTCGCCGGCTGGGCCGGTTCCCGGACGAGCACACGGCATGCCGGGGTTCGTTAAACCAAACGTTGAGGCGGCTGAAACCTCACGGAAGGCGAGTCGATACCTCTTTCTCCCTGCCTGTGTTCGGTATACCGTACGGATTGCGCCAGCGGGCGAGGCGGCGATGCCGATCGCGCGAAAGGCAGCTTGGACCGATTCGATTCATTCGATTCAGGAGATGGTTGTGACCGAGCGGACATCCGAGAGCCGGCAGCCCGAGGCCCCCGTGAGCGAGCGCAAGAAGCGGAAGAACGGCGTGCTCCCGGGAGTGAGCGACGAGCTCGCCGAGCACATGAAGCAGGGCTGGGCCGACACCGAGCTGCACGATCTGGAGCCGATCCCGCAGGCCGCGCACACCGCGCGCCGGCGGGCCGAGCTGTCCGCCCGCTTCCCCGGCGAGCTGCTGGTGATCCCGTCCGGCAACCCGAAGGTCCGCTCCAACGACACGGACTACCCGTTCCGGCCGTCCTCCGAGTACGTGTATCTGACGGGTGATCAGTCCGAGGACGCCGTCGTGGTGTTGGAGCCGGGGCCGGACGGCGGGCACCAGGCGATCGCCTACCTGCTGCCCCGGTCCGACCGGGAGAACGGCGAGTTCTGGCTCGACTACCACGGCGAGCTCTGGGACGGCCGGCGCAACAGTCTCACCGAGAACGAACGGCTGCTCGGCCTGCCCTGCCGTGACGTCCGCACGCTGGTCGAGCGGCTCGGCGCGGTCGCCGGCCCGGTCCGCGTGCTGCGCGGGCAGGATGCGGCCGTCGAGGCCGCCCTGCGGGGTGCGGTGACCGCCGAGCGCGACGAGGAGTTGCGCGTCTTCCTCTCCGAAATGCGCCTGGTCAAGGACGAGTTCGAGATCGCCGACCTGCGCTTCGCGTGCGCGGCCACCGCCCGCGGCTTCGAGGACGTGGTCCGCGTCCTCGGGACGGACACGCCGACCGGCGAGCGGGTCATCGAGGGCACGTTCTTCCTGCGCGCGCGGATCGAGGGCAACGACGTGGGCTACACGACGGTCTGCGCCGCGGGGCCGCACGCCACGACGCTGCACTGGGTGCGCAACGACGGCCAGGCCCGTCCCGGTGATCTGCTGCTGCTGGATGCCGGCGTGGAGACCAACAACCTCTACACCTCCGACGTGACCCGTACGGTGCCCGTCAGCGGCCGCTTCACCCCGATCCAGCGCAAGGTCTACGACGCGGTGTTCGCGGCGCAGGAGGCCGGCATCGCCGCGGTCAAGCCCGGCGCCGGGTACCGGGACTTCCACCACGCCGCGCAGCGGACCCTCGCCGAGCACCTGGTCTCCTGGGGTCTGCTCGGCGACCGGTCGGTGGACGAGGTCTTCGAGCTCGGCCTGCACCGTCGCTGGACCCTGGCCGGCACCGGTCACATGATCGGTCTGGACGTCCACGACTGCGCCGTGGCCCGCACCGAGCTCTACGTCGACGGCACGCTGGAGCCCGGGATGGTGCTCACCGTCGAGCCGGGGATGTACTTCCAGGCCGACGACCTGACCGTGCCCGCGGAGTACCGCGGCATCGGCGTCCGGATCGAGGACGACATCCTGGTCACCGCCGCCGGCAACGAGAACCTCTCGGCCGCGCTGCCCCGGACGGCGGACGACGTGGAGGCCTGGATGTCCCGACTGCGGGGCTGATGGCGCCTGCCGCTGACCGGACCTGACGGCCGACCGCACCACCGGGTGCGGTCGGCCGTTGCGATGTGCGGCGCCCGTCAGAGCAGGCCGAGCAGCTCCAGGTCCGCGACGCACTTGGCGATGAACTCCGGTGCGAGCGACGGCACCTGACCGCTGCCGGCACCGAGACTGCCGGCACCGAGACTGCCGACGCCCGGGCGCCCGAGGTCCGGACTCCCGACGCCCAGGCTCCCGACCGCCGCGGTGAACCGCGCGGCCGGTACCGCCGACCCCTCTCTCGGCTCGCCCGGGCGGGCGTAGGCCTGCATCAACGGCAGCAGCGACAGCCGGCGCTGGTGGTCGGGAAGGCCGCGCAGCGCCGCCTCGAAGCGCATGTGCCACTCCCGGTGATCGTCGAACCGGGTGATCGGGTGCCCGGCGCTGATCAGCCAGTCGACGATCTCGTCCAGGGAGATGCCGTCGTCGTTCGCGTTGACGGTGTTGTACGTGAGGTACCCGTCCGCACTCCGGGCGCCGAGCGAGGCGATGGCTTCGGCGGTGAAGTCGACGGGCAGGCCGCTGTAGTGAGCCCGGCGGCGGTTGCCCTGCTCGTCGAGCCGGTAGAAGGAGCGCGGCGCCATGCCCGTCGCGATGACGCTGAGGATCAGCCGGGTGAACCGGTCGGGCAGGTTCAGCTGGCCGGGCAGGCGGCTGTGGGCCAGGATCATGTCGGGTCGGAACACCGTGACCGGCAGGCCGGTCCGTTCGTGCGCCTCGCGCAGCAGGACCTCGCCGGCCCACTTGCTGGTGGCGTACCCGTTCGCGTCGGAGGTGCTCAACCGCCGTGTGGGGGAGGCCGAACGGATGTCGACCGCCTCGTCGAGGACGGACCCGTCGGGCTGCATCGCGGCGGCTATGGTCGAGACGTAGACGAACCGTTTCTGCCGTCCGGTGAGTGCCAGCCGGATCAGCTCCGCCGTCGCGGCGACGTTCGGCTCGAACAGCCGGCTGTACGGAAGCACGTGGTTGACCAGGGCCGCGGCGTGCACGATCTGCTCGGTCTCGGCGGCGAGCCGCTGCCAGGCCGCGTCGTCCAGGCCCAGCTGAGGTGCCGACACGTCCGCGGCCAGGACTTCGAGATGCTCCGCCGCGACCGCGTCGAACCAGTCGGCGCAGTCGGCCTGGCCGGCCCGGTCGCCCCCGTCCCCCGACGCCGCGCGCAGGCACCGGACCACGCGTTGCCGGGCGGCCGCGTCGTCGGTGGCGCGGGCGAGGCAGGTCAGCCGCCCGCCGGTCCGGGCGACGCGCTGGAGCCATTCGATCGCCAGGAACCGTCCGAGGTAGCCGGTCGCCCCGGTGAGCAGGACCCGCTCGGCCGGACGATGCTCAATACCGGAGCGCTCGACAAGGAGCCGCTCGTCCAGGAAGTGACCAAGGGTCAGGTCGCTCGCCCGCACCTCCACCGCGTCGCGACCGTGCACCGAGGCGAACGTGGCGCGCAGCTCCCGGGCCCCGCGCGCCGCGCCGAGGCGGTCCGCGATGCGGGCCAGCGTCGAGCCGGGGCCGAGGACGGCCTGGACCGGGACCTCGACGTCGAAGAGCTGCTCGAGAACGGTCGAGAAGGTGTGCGCTGACAGCGAGTCACCGCCCAGCTCGGTGAAGTTGGCCTCCGGCCGCACCAGCGACGAGGGGTAGCCGAGGGTGATCTGGACCGCGCTGAGGACCGCCTCCAGCGGTGTGACGTCGCGGCCCTCGGCCCGCAGTGCCGCGAACTGGCCGGCCCGGCCGGTCGCGATGTCCGCGTACAACTGCTCCAGCCGGGCGCCGTAGTGCTCCTTGAGGGCGGGGCGCAGGAGCTTGCCGACCCCCGACAGCAGTCCGTTCCCGATCGTGAACGGCTGCCGTTCGACCAGCACGTCGTGCGGGACCTCGTAGGCGTTCAGGCCCGCGCCGTGGGCGAGTTCCCGCATCGAGTCGAGGACGGTGGCCCGGATCGCGGCATCGTCGGCCTGCCCCAGGCGCTCCCGGTCGGGGACCACCACCGCCAGTAGGAACGCCTGCTCGGGGCTGCCGTAGACGTAGAGCTGCGCGATGGACGGGCTGGTCGAGTAGAGCGCCTCCAACCGGGACACGGCGACGAACTCCCCCTGGGAGAGCTTCACGACGTTGTTGATCCGGTCGACGTAGACCAGGCGGTCGGGTGCGATCTCGGCGAACACGTCGCCGGTCCGGTAGTAGCCGTCCTCGTCGAAGGTGCGTGCGCTGGCGTCGGGCTGCTTGTAGTACCCAGGGACCAGGCCGACCGACTTCAGCCGCAACTCGCCCCGGGGGTACGGCTTGTCGGTCGCGAAGTAGCCGAGCTGCGGCACGTCGACCAGCCGGTAGTCGAGCACCGGCGGACGGCGCACCTGCTGGTCGACGACGACGGCCCTGGTGGTCTCCGTCGACCCGTAGCAGTCGATGATCTTCGTGTCGAGGACCGAGGCCATGAACGTGTGCATCGCCGCCGACAGCGGCGCGCTGCCGCACAGGGCGCTGACGATCCGGCCGCCGAGCATGCCGTCGCGGACCTGGTCGCGGGCGGCCGCCTCGGCATCGGGTCGGGCCAGGCCCGCGCGGCAGCGGCGGTCGGCTTCGAGCAGGTACCGCTGGTGGACCATGTCGCAGATCCTCGGGACCAGGCTCAGCACGGTGGGTCGCGCCAGGCGCAGGTCGTCGAAGAGCGTCGACATGTCGCTGCGGGCGGTGAAGAAGCCGATGCCGCCGCAGGAGAGCCCGGAGACCAGCCAGGAGCGGCCGTTGACATGGCTCATGGGCATGTAGTGCAGGATGATCGTCGGCACCGGCGTGCTGCCGCCCGCCGGGCCGCTCATGCCGCCGCAGCCGTTCTGCCACATGCGCGTGATCATGGACGCGGTGTAGATCGCGCCCTTGGGCGTGCCGGTGCTGCCGGAGGTGTAGATCAGGCCGAGCAGCCGGTCCGGATCGCCGTCGTCATACGGTGGCACGGCGGGCAGTTGGCCGCCACGGCCCAGTTCGTCCCGCAGCGAGACCACCGTGGCTCGCTCGCCCAGCTTGTCGACGGCGGCCCGCAGCGCCTCGCGGTGGTCGTCCACGCGAAGGTCGCAGTCGAAGACGACCAGGCGCTCGATGGAGTCGGACGCCAGGACGGTGTCGACCGCGGCGTCGATCGAGCCGAGGTCGGCGGCGAGCAGCCGCGGCTGCGTTTCGGCGACGACCGGGGCCAGCCGTACCGCGGACGATCCGGTGGCCAGCGGGACCGACACCGTCCCCAGGTACATGCAGGCCAGATCGATCGTGGCGTAGTCGACGCTGGTGAAGCCCAGCGTCGCGACGAAGTCGCCGGCGCGCAGGCCGCCGCCGGCGGGGTCGGCCCAGGCGGTGGCGAGGCGGCCGACCCGCTGCCACAGCTCGGCGTAGGTCACCGTCTCGAAGCCGGGCAGGAGTTCGAGGGTGCGACGGCCGGTCGCGGGGTCGTGGACGATCCGCTCGGCCCGACGGGCGAGCGCCGTCCGGTCGGCGTAACCGTCCATCGCGGCCGAGATGGTGCCGATGAGGCTGCCGGCGCGCTGCCGGATGGCCTCGGCGACGGCCGGCGACGGGGCGGCTGCGGCGAATTCGGGATCGTTCGCGTGCAGTGCCGCGGTCCGGGACGCGAGGTCGCGACCCGTCTGGTGCTCAGACATGAGTGCTCCGGTGTGTGATGGAGTCCGATGAGGCTCCCGCCGGACCGGCCCTGCTGGACCGTGCCCCCCACACGCCCTAGGCCGGGTCGGCGGGCAGCCGGCGAGCGCCGAGGCCGACGGCCAGCGCCATCAGCAGGTAGATCAGAACGGCCGCGAACGCCGGTGCGGCGATGCTGTTGCCGGACTTGAGGCCGCCGATCAGCGCGACGCCGATGGTGGTGCCGGACGACCGGCCCGCCGACATCAGTCCGCTGGCGAGGGCCGAGCGGTGCGCCGGGGCCGTCGCCATCACCAGGGTGATCTGCGGAACGGTCGCCAGACCGAAGCCGAGTCCGATGAACGCGAGCCCGATGCCGGTACCGATCGGGGTGTCACCGCCGATGAAGACCAGCAGCACCCCGCCGACCAGGGTCAGCAGCACCGCGATGCCCAGCACCCGTGGCGCGCCGAGTCTGGCGTGGACGCGCCCGGCGACCAGCGGCATCAGGGTGATCGGCAGCGCGGAGGGCAGGAAGCAGAGTCCGGTGGTGATCGGGCCGTACCCGCGCACCTGCTGGAGGAAGACGCTGATCGAGAACAGCAGCCCGTAGTAGCCGGCGAAGAGCAGCAGGCCCGCCGCGACGAAGCCGCGGAACCCCGGGGCCCGGAACAGGTCGCCCGGGATCATCGGGAACGCGTACGTGCGCTGCCTGACCACGAAGGCGGCGAGCGCGAGGACGGCCGCCACCGCCGCCACCATCGGCAGCGGCCGGGTCCAGCCCAGCTCCCGCCCTTCGGTGAGCGCCAGCGCGATGCCGGCGAGGAAGGCGGCGGCGAGCAACTGGCCCAGCACGTCCTGGGGTTCCTTGCGGACGTTCGCCCCGGCTCGGGGCATATGACGGGCCGAAAGCCACTGGATCACCAGCACGGCCGGCACGTTGACCAGGAAGATGCTCCGCCACCCCACCGCCGCGACCAGCGTGCCGCCGAGGATGGGACCGAAGGCGACCGGGCTGCCGGCGACCATCGCCCAGATGGAGATGGCCTTCGCACGGCCGTCCGGGTCCCGGTAGGTGTCGGTGAGCATCACCAGCGTGGCGGGCGTGAGCAACACCCCGCCGAGCCCCTGCAACGCCCGCGCGACGACGAGCGCGGGACCGTCGGGAGCCAGTCCGCACAGCACGGACGTCACCCCGAACACGGCGACGCCGAGCCGGAACATCCGAACGGCGCCGAACCGTGCGACCATCGCGGCCCCGGCCAGCACCAGGCTGGCGAGGACGATCGCGTACGCGTCGACGACGAGCTGCATCATCGGCAGGCTCGCCCGCAGGCTGGCGCGGATCGCCGGGATCGCGACGTTCACGATGCTGATGTCGATGACGATCATCCCGGTCGCCAGGCTGGCCACCGCGAGAACGCGACGGGGTCTCACGGGGGCCTCGGCCAGGTCCGGCGCGTCGCTGTCGAGACTGGTCGAGTTGGCCATGGGGCCGCCATTTCAGGTGAGACGAATGAATTCCTGCCGATCAGTGCTGCGAAATCCTAGACCCGCGGCCGGCCGTGGCGTCAACCGGCAGCCGTCGAACTGACCGGAAAGCGCCGGAATAGTCCGATTCCAGGGTCCGGTCTAGAAAATCCTCTGTTTCCGACCGAGCCGGGCGCTCCGTAGTGTCGAAGCGTCGAGAACAGCGAGAGGAGGCAGCATGGGAGCACGCGGAACGGGTTCACCACTGCCTTTCCCGGAGCGGAACCGGGGAATTCCGCAGCGTCCCTCGTCCATGCCGTTCCACCGCTATGCGCGGAACGGGCCTACGCCTACCACCGGTTGGCTGCGACGTTGGCCGGACCGGGCGCTCGAGCGGGCTCCGGTGTGGGCCTCGGTCGATCTCCGGGACGGAAATCAGGCGCTCGCCGAGCCGATGGACCCGGGCCGGAAGAAGCGGCTGTTCGAGTTGCTGGTCGCGACCGGCTTCAAGGACATCGAAATCGGATATCCGGCGGCCAGCACCGACGACTTCGATTTCGTCCGGGAGCTGGTCGGCAAGGACGGAATTCCGGACGACGTGACGGTTTCGGTATTCACGCCGGCCCGGCCCGATCTCATCGAGCGGACCTTCGAGGCGATTCACGGAGCCGACCGCGCGACGGTGCATCTGTGCCATGCGACGGCGTGCCTGTGGCGCGAGGTGGTGTTCGGCCTGGAGCGGCCCGAGGTGCTGCGGATGGCCGTCGAGGGCGCGCGGCAGCTGGTGCGCCTCGCGGAGCGGGCGACCGGGACGGACATCCGGTTCGAGTACTCGCCGGAGACCTTCAACCTGACCGAGCCGGAGTTCGCGCTGGAGATCGCGGACGCGGTCACCGAGATCGTCGGCGCCACCCCCGACCGGCCGCTGGTGCTGAACCTGCCGACCACCGTGGAGACCCACTCGCCCAACGTCTTCGCCGACCAGGTGGAATGGATGCACCGCAACCTCGACCGGCGCGAGTCGATCATCCTCTCGGTGCACCCGCACAACGACCGGGGCACCGCCGTCGCGTCGGCCGAGCTGGCGCTGATGGCCGGGGCCGACCGGGTCGAGGGCACCCTCTTCGGCAACGGCGAACGCACCGGCAACGTCTGCCTGGTGACGCTCGCGCTCAACCTGTTCAGCCAGGGGGTCGACCCCCAGCTGGAGCTCTCCGAGATCGACGCCGTCCGCGAGATCGTCGAGGACTGCAACCGCCTGCCGGTGCACCCCCGGCACCCCTACGCCGGAGACCTGGTGTACACCGCCTTCTCCGGCACCCACCAGGACGCCATCGCCAAGGGCCTGGCCGCGCTCTGCGCGCAGGCCGAGCGCGAGGGCCGCGAGGTCGCGGAACTGCCCTGGCAGGTCCCGTACCTGCCGATCGACCCCAAGGACGTCGGCCGGGACTACCAGGCGATCATCCGGGTGAACAGCCAGTCGGGCAAGGGCGGCATCGCCTATGTGCTGAAGGCCGGTTGGGGGATCGACCTGCCCACCGACCTGCGCCGGGACTTCGCGGCCGTGGTGCAGAGGGCCACTGACGCGCTGGGGCGCGAACTGGAACCGGCCGAGCTCTGGCAGCTGCTCCGGGGCAACTACTGCCTCGACGACTCGCTCGCGGCACCGTCCGGCGCCGACGAGCACCAGGTCGTCGCGGAGCACGCCACGGCGCACGGCGTCGAGTTCACCCAGTTCGTGGTCACCGCCACGACGGTCGCCGCCGGTGAGCCGACGGCCTGCTTCGCGGCGCTGGACGCGGGCGGCCGCACGGTCTGGGGCATCGGCCTGGCGGCGACGGCCGCCGACGCGGCGCACCGCTCGTGCCGGTCCGCACTGCGCCGAGCCGGCATCCGAGGAGGAGAGCTGTGAAGGGCAACGCCTACCGCACCGTCGGCCCCGGGATCTACCGGGAGGACGGCGGCCTGCTCTACGAGGACTTCGTCCCCGGCGAGGTCATCGAGCACCGGCCGGGCCGGACGATCACCATGAGCGACAACGTGTGGAGCTCGCTGCTCTGCCTCAACCAGCATCCGCTGCACATCGACGCCGTCTACGCCGAGCAGACCCGGTTCGGGCAGGTGCTGGTGTCGAGCCTGGTCACCTTCGGGATCGTCAACGGGATGACGGTGGCCACCATCAGTGCCAAGGGCATCGCCAACCTCGGCTGGGACCAGGTGCGGCTGACCGCACCGGTGTTCGTCGGCGACACGCTCTACGCGCGGACCCGCATCCTCGCCAAGCGGGAGTCCGCCAAGCGGCCCGGCGAGGGCATCGTGACCGTCCACACCACCGGCCAGAACCAGCACGGCGCGACAGTGATCGAATTCGAGCGGACGATTCTCGTCCCGCGGCAGGAGGCGGACCGATGATCCCGATCATCACGCTGGAACCCGAGCTTGCCCGGGCGGAGCGCGAGGATGCCGAGCAGACGACCGCCGAGCGCGAGGCCGCCGAACGCAAGGTGGCCGACGAGATCTCGGACGCCTGCCGGCACAGCGGGTTCTTCGTCGTGCGCGGCCACGGGATCGCCCCCGAGGTCTTCGACGACGCCTACGCCGCGTCGCTGCGCTTCTTCGGGCTCCCGCTGGACACCAAGCACCAGCTCGCGATGCGGACCAGCACCGCGCGCGGCGACAACGACTACAGCCCGTACGGATACAGCGCCCTGCTGGCCGAGAACGCGTACGCCTACACCGGCAAGCAGGGCATGCCGTCGGACTACGTCGAGAAGTTCAGCGCCGGGCGGCTGATCCTGAACGACGCCGAGGACCTGCCCTTCCCGGCGGACGAGCAGGGTGCGCAGCTGCGCGCCGCGCTGAAGCGGTACTTCGCGGCCTGCGAGACCATGGCGGACCGGATCGCCGAGCTGCTGGCCCTGGCCCTGGACCTGCCGCGGGACTTCTTCGCCGGCCGGACGAACACCTCCAACGACTCGCTCCGCTCGCACCTCTACCCGGGAGTCGCCCCGGAGTTCCGCAACGACCAGGGCATGGGGCAGCACACCGACGGCACGCTGATCACCCTGCTCACCCAGGACGGCCCGGGCCTGCAGCTCCAGGACCGGGCCGGCCGCTGGCTGGACGTCGAGGTCCCGGAACGCGACAGCTTCATCGTCAACATCGGTGACCTGATGGCCCGTTGGTCGAACGACGAGTACGTGTCGACACCGCACCGGGTCCGGCTCGCCGACCGGCGGCGGCAGTCGATCGTCTTCTTCAAGCTGGCCAACGACGACGCGGTCATCGAGTGCTTCCCGAAGTTCACGGCAGAGCGCCCCGCGAAGTACCAGCCGATCCGCTACGAGGACTTCTCGCTGCAGAAGATGAACCTGCTGTTCGGCCGGGAGGGTTCGCGGTGAGGTCGTACGCGAGCCTGCTGTACACCCCGGCGCTGCGGCTGGCCTCGGTGGCCGAGCCGGGCCGGGTTCGCGCGGACCTGCTGGTCCTGGACCTGGAGGACTCCGTCCCCGGGGCGAAGAAGGCCGAGGCCCGCGCGCTGCTGGCCACGGCGGACCTGAGCCGGGCCGGGCTGCCGGGGCTGGGCCTGCGGGTCAACAGCATCGCGACCCCCGACGGCCTGGCGGACCTGCGGACGCTGCTCGAACTGGACGCCGTGATCGGCGGCGTCCCGATCGACGTGGTCTTCATCCCCAAGATCGCCGGCCCCGGCGACGTGGCGATCTACCGGGCGCTGCTGGCCCGCACCTCGAAGCCCCCGCAGATCTGCAGCTTCATCGAGACCGTGGACTCGGTCGAGAACGCCTTCGCCATCGCCGCGGTGAGCGACGGACTCTGCTTCGGCCAGGCGGACCTGACGGCCGAGATGTACGCCGAGAACGCGGCCTATCTCGACTACGCGCGGGCCCGGCTCTGTGTCGCGGCGGCCAGGTACCGGCTGCCCGCCATCGACACCAACTCCTTCGAGCTGCACGACCTCGACGTGGTCGCGGCGACCTGCCGGGCGGCCCGGGACGCCGGATTCACCGGCAAGGCGGCCATCCACCCCCGGCAGGTGGAGGTGATCGCCGAGGCGTTCACGGTCGGCCCCGACGAACTCGCCGAATACCGGCGGGTGGTCGCGGACTACGACGCCCTGCCCTCCGGCTTCACGGTCGAGAAGGACCGCGTGCTGGCCCCGCCGTTCGTGCTGCGGGCCCGGCGCATGCTCCAGTTCCACGCGGCCGACGCCGCCCGCTCCTGACACCCGCCCCAGCACCCGCAATGACGAATCGGGGAAGCCCAGTGAAGACCCTGCCGCAGTACGCGATCATCGACGTCTCCACCCACCCGACCGAGCTGGTCGACGGCCGCCTGCGGGCCGTCGGCGACGAGCTCGTCACCGAACTGGTCCGGCTGGTGACCGAAGCGGACGGCGTCGCCGTCTGCCACGGCGTCGCCCGGACGCTGGCGAGCCACGGGCTGGACGTCCACCAGGAGCAGGACGCGGCGGTGGGCCGCGACTACCTGGAGTCGCTGTTCCGCGCCTTCGGCGCGCGGGTGGACGTCGCCGCCTTCAGCCCGGTCGTGATGGACTACGACCGGATCGCCGGGATGGACGTCGACGGCTACAACAAGAACAAGCACTTCACCCCGAACGGCGACCACACCACCGAGCGCGAGTTCCTGACGACCAAGTGCGTGCACTTCGACGCCGCCACGCCGTTCGTCGGGAACATCTACGGGCCCAACACCAACATCCAGGGCGGCACTCCGGTGGTCTGCGACACCCGGGCCTACTGCGCGGACTCGGGGGTGGCTGCGGCCGACCTGATCGAGCTGATGCCGCACAGCTTCAACGTCGCGGTCCGGGAGGAGCACGCCGAGCGGATCCTGGCCGGCTACGCCGGCGCGGTCGACGTCGACCTCGCCGCGGACCTGGTGCTGGTCGTGCTGCTCAACGAGGTGGCCGGCGGGTTGGCGCACGCGGGCTCCGAGCCCCGCGCGGTCGATCCGGGCAAGCCCGCCCGGCGCCCGATCCGGCACCTGGAGTACCAGTTCGCCGAGGGCGTCGAGCTGGCGAAGTGGTACCGGCACTACAACCTGGAGATCCCCGCGCCCAGCCTTCAGGTGCCGGACGAGGCCGCGCGCGAGCGCTACCACCGCGGCATCGACCCGGTCGGCGCCGAGGGCGGGGCCGGGTCGCGATGACCTCCACCGAAACCGGTGTGCCGGTCATGTCCGGGAGCGACGTCGCGGAGCTCGAAGAGCTGCTGGCGGCGCTCTCGGCGGACGACTGGCCCGACGACATCGACCAGGCCCGGGCGTTCTACGACGCCTGGGGCGCGCCGATCGCCGCCGACGTCCTGGTCGAACAGCGCGCCGGCGGCTACCTGCTGACCCCGCCGAACACCGAGGGCGCCCGGATCGGGCTCTACCTGCACGGCGGCGGCTACGTCTACGGATCGCTGCGCAGCCACGGCGCGATGGTGGCGGAGATCGCCCGGGCGGCCCACTGCCCGATGTTCTTCGTGGACTACCGGCGGGCCCCCGAGCATCCCTACCCGGCGGCGCTCGACGACGCGCTGGCCGCCTACCAGGGCCTGCTGGCGAGCGGGTTCGCCCCTGCGGACGTGGTGTTCACGGGGGATTCGGCCGGCGGCGGCCTGGTGCTCGCGACGCTGCTCAGGCTCCGGGACCTGGGGCTGCCGCTGCCGGTCGCGGCGGCCTGCGTGTCGCCGTGGACCGACCTGGCCGGCACCGGGGAGAGCTACCGCACGCTGGCGGACGAGGACCCGCTGATCAGCCACCACGTGGTCGCACTCGTCGCCGAGTCCTACCTGGCGGGCACCGAGCCGACGACCCCCTACGTCTCCCCGCTGTACGGGGATCTCGCCGGTCTGCCGCCGGTGCTCATCCAGGTGGGCAGCCGCGAGGTCCTGCTCAGCGACGCGCAGCGGTTCGCGGACGCGCTCCAACGCGCCGGGTGCGTCGGCACGTTGGAGGTGTGGCCCGGCATGGTCCACGTGTGGCATCTGCACCACGCGCGGCTGGGCAAGGCCCGCCAGGCCGTCGCCCGGCTCGGCGGCTGGCTCCGCGCCCGGGCCGGTGGCGGGCGATGAGCGAGCAGATCACCGGTCCGCACCGGTACCGGAACAACCGGAAGATGGTGCCGGCCAGCGAGGCCGCCTGGGGTCTGGCCCAGGAGCACGGGATGCTCGGCCTGGTGGTCGAGGCCGTCGACGGCCAGAACCGGCTGCGCGAGACCCGCACCGGGCACGAGTTCGCCAACCTGTCGTCCTGCTCGTACCTGGGGCTCAACAGCCACCCCGCGGTGGTCGAGGCGGGGCGCGCCGCGCTGGCCGAGGAGCGGATCACCGGACTGTCCATGGGCGAGTTCCGGATCCGCCTGGGGATCATGAACCGGCTGGAGGAGGAGCTCGCCGAGCACTTCGGCGCCCAGGTGCTGCCGTCGGTCTCGTGCGGCGTGCTGAGCGCGGCGATCCTGCCGCTGCTGGCCTCCGGTCATCTGACCGGCAGCGAGCCGCTGGTGGTGGTCTTCGACCGGTTCGCGCACTTCTCGATGAACTTCCTCAAGCCGATCCTCGCCGACGAGACGCTGGTCCTGACCTGTCCGCACGACGACATGGCGTACCTGGAGGACATCTGCAAGCGGTACCCGCGGGTCGCCTACGTCTGCGAAGGCGTCTACTCGGTCGGCGGGCAGGCGGATCTGCCGGGGATCAGGGAACTCCAGGACCGCTACGGCCTGTTCGTCTACCTCGACGACTCGCACTCGCTGTCGACGGTGGGCGAGCGCGGCGAGGGCTACGCGCGCACGGTGTTCGACGTCCTCGACTCCCGCACGATCGTGGTCGCCTCGATCGCCAAGGCATTCGGCAGCACCGGCGGCATCGCCATGATGGGCGACCGCGAGATCTTCGAACTCCTCTACCGGTCCGGGCCGTTGGCCTGGTCGCAGGGGCTGCGGACCGCCGCGGTCGGCACCACCCTGGGGGCCCTGGAAGTCCACCGGAGCCCGGAGCTCGGCCGGCGGCAGCGGCAACTCGCCCGGAACATCGAGCTGTTCGACGAACGGCTGCGCGGGCACGACCTGCGGGGCACCGGATCGCACATCAAGTTCGTCGTGACCGGCGACAACGACCGGGCGGTGCGGCTGTCCACCGAGCTCTACCGGCGCGGCTACTACTGCTCCGCGATGTTCTTCCCGATCGTGGCCCAGGGCCAGGCCGGCGTGCGGATGATGCTGCGGGGCGACATGCCGACGGAGCTGACCGAGCGGTTCGCGACCGACCTGCTGGAGACGCTGGCAGGACTCGGATGACCCTGGTCCGCTCGGTGGCACACGCGGCGGGCGAGGTCACCGCCGTCGCCGAGCTGATCCGGACCGCGCTGCGCGGCGGCGCGGTGCGGCGGATGACCGTGCCGCTGCGGCAGGTCGTCGAGGACGGGCACGGCGCCAAGTTCCTGGTGATGCCCGCCGTCTGCGCCGACTTCGGGCTCTACATCGCCAAGACCGCCACCATCACCGACGGGCCGGGACCGACCGTGACCTCCGTGGTCCCGGTGTTCTCGACGAGGACCGGGGAGTTGCTGGCGGTGCTGGACGGCGCGGCCGTCACCAACCTCAAGTGCGCCGCCGTCACGGCCGTGGTCACCGATCGCTGCGCGGCCCGGGACAGTTCGGTCCTCGGCATCGTCGGATCCGGGGTCCAGGCCTGGCAGCAGTACCTCGGCGTCTCGGCGGTGCGGGAGATCACCCGGGTGCGGGTCCACTCCCGCACCGCCGGGCACGCCGAGGCGCTCTGCGAGCGGATCAGGGCGGCCGGCCGGGCCCGGGCCGTGGTCTGCGCCTCGGCCGCCGAGGCCACCTCGGGGGTGGACGTCATCGCCACGGCGACGACGTCCGTGCTCCCGCTGCCGATCGCCACCGACCTGCCGGAGCACGTGCACATCAACTGCATGGGCGCGCACACCACGCGGTCGCGCGAGCTGCCGCACTCGCTGCTGGCCGCCGCCACGCTCGTGGTCGAGGACATCGAGACCGCCGTCGCCGAGGCCGGCGAGATCCACCGCACGGCGATCGACCTGGCGGCCCTGGAGAGCGGTGGCCACACCGGGCTCGACGGCCGCCCGACCGTCTTCAGCTCCACCGGCCACGCCTCGCTGGACCTGATCACCTGCGCGCACCTGGTGGGGCGCACGCACCGCTGAACGTATCGAAGGGAAGACCGCACGTGGCAACCACCGGCAAGGCAGGCAAGGCAGGCAAGGCAGGCAAGGAAGAGGACACCGCAGCGCACGAGTTCGCGGTCACCCTCGCACGGCTCGGCATCGAGATGCCGCCGGACCTGGCACCCGGTGTGCTGGCCGGCTACCGCCCGCTGCGGGCGATGATGGAGCTGCTGCGCACCGTGGAGATCGCGGATGTCTGAGCTCGACACCGCCGGACCCGGCGCCCTCGCCGAGCTGTCCGTCGCGCGGGCCGGAGCGCTGCTGCGCACCGGGGCGATCAGCTCGGTGCAACTGGTGGAGCACGCGCTGGGCCTGATCGAGGCCTACGACCAGGAGCTGCACTCCTTCGTGCTGGTCACCCGGGACCTGGCCCTGCGGCGGGCGCGGCAGGCCGACCGGGAGTTGCGCGAAGGCGTCGACCGCGGGCCGTTGCACGGGATCCCGTACGCGCTGAAGGACGTCTTCGCGGCCGAGGGCCTGCCCACCACCAACCAGTCGTGGCTGACGCTCTCGGACGTCGCCGCGCAGGACAGCGCGGTCGAGGCCCGGCTGCGGGCCGGCGGCGGCGTGCTGCTCGGCAAGCTGGCCACCTATGAGTTCGCGCTCGGCGGGCCGAGCGCGGACCTGCCCTTCCCGCCGGCCCGCAATCCCTGGAACGGCGAGCACATTCCCAGCGGTTCGTCCTCGGGTGCTGGGGTCGCCGTGGCCGCCGGGTTCCTGCGGGTGGCGTTCGGATCCGACACCGCCGGCTCGATGCGCGGCCCGGCGTTCCACTGCGGGACCGTCGCGCTGAAGCCGACCTACGGCGCCGTGTCCGGACACGGCGCCACCCCGCTGTCGCACACCATGGACCATTTCGGGCCGCTGGGCTGGACGGTGGCCGACACCGCCGCCGCGTTCCAGGTCGTCGCCGGGCCCGATCCGCGCGATCCGCGCACCCGTGACGCGCCGGTGCCGGACGTCCGCTCCGGGCTGACCGGGCTGACCGGGGACGTCCGGGGGCTGCGGGTGGCGTACTCGACCGCCTGGTACGGCGCGGATCCGGCGACCCTGCCGGAGATCACCGAGGCCATCGAGCGGGCGCTGGCCCACCTCGAGAAGCTCGGCGCGATCGTCGAGGAGTGCGAGCTGCCGCCGTACGAGGTGTTCAACGCCTGCGGCCGGATCATCCTGGCGGCCGAGGGGTTCGCCGTGCACGAGGCCAACCTGCGTGCCGCGCCCCGGGAGTTCGGCCGCTTCACCTACCAGAAGCTGATGCCCGGCGCCGGGGTCGGCGCGAGCGATCTGCTGCGCGCGTTGGAGGTGCGCCGCGGGCTCGCCGCAGCGCTCGACCGGCGGGTCTTCGCCGACCACGACGTGCTGATCACCGCCTGCGGCCAGACCACCGCGGCCCGGTTCGACGACTTCCCCGTCAACTGGCCGCCGCCCAGGCTGGCCAACGACATGCAGACCATCCCGTTCGCGCTCACCGGACACCCGGCCATGTCCCTGCCCCTCGGGTTCGCCGGGAACGGCCTACCGATCGGGCTGCAACTGGTCGGGCCCCGGTTCGGCGAGGCGAGCCTGTTCCGGGCGGGCACCGCGCTGGAGGCCGAGTTCGGCCGGCGCGACACCCGGCCCGCCCTGACCGCATCCCAGGAGTAGCGCATGGACCACAGCTCGACGGCTCCACAGCTGATCACCGCCGCTGATCCCCGGCTGCTGCTCAACGCGTTCGACCACCAGTTCCGAGGCTTCCGCAGCTTCTGGTTCGATCGGATCGCCCCGGCCGGGCCCGTCCTGCTGCCGGCCGCCCGCGGTGCCGAACTGGAGAGCGCGGCCGGCCGCCTCGTCGACCTGCTGCGGCGAGCGGCCTGGAGCCTGGGCGACGACTGCGCGGCCCGGCACCGGGCGCTGGGCCTCGACGAACGGCTGACGGCCTTCTACGGGGACGAGGAGGTCGAGCGGACGTACGCGACGGCCATCGGGCGACCGGACCTGATCCTCACGGAATCCGGCTGGAAGTTCATCGAGTTCAACTTCTGCTCGGCCACCGGCGGCCAGGTCTACACCCACCTCCTCAACGAGGTGTGGCGGCAGCTGCTGCCCGGCCAGGCGTCGGGCTCCGTCACCCTCGCGGATCCGCTGACCGCGCGCAACGCGTTGCTCCACGCCGTCCTCGCGGAGCACGGCCTGGAGCCGCGGGTGGCGCTGGTCGGCCACCTCGCGGACGTCGGCGTGCGCAGCCGCCGGTACTACGAGATCGAGATCGACGCCCTGCGGACGGCGGGGATCATGGCGGAGTACTTCGAGGCGGACGAGTTCGCCGCCGCCCTCGACACCCGCGCGGGCGACTTTCCGCTGGTGCTGGAGCGGATGGTGCCGCAGGAGTGGCTCGACGCGGGGCGGGACCTGGGCCCGCTGCTGCGGATCAGGAAGTGCGGCGCCCTGGTGCTGTCGCCGCAGAGTTCCTACCAGGTGGCGAACAAGCAGCTGTTCGCCGTGCTCTCCACGGGAGCGGACTGGATGACCGACCGGGAAAGGGAGTTCGTCCGGACGTACCTCCCCTGGTCGCGGGGGATCCGCGAGGAACGGGTGGAATACCAGGGCGAGACCTGGAAGTTGACCGATCTGCTGGTGAGCCGGCGGGCGGACTTCGTGCTGAAGCGCTCCGACGGCGACCAACGGGCCGACGTGCATCTCGGCTCCCGCACCGGCGCGGCCGCGTGGGAGGCGGTCATCGCCAAGGCCAGGCGGGCCGGCACCTGGATCGCCCAGGAGACCGTCCACAGTGCCGAGATCGGCGCGGACGTGCTCGACTGCGAGCGCGGCGAGTACCTGGGCATCTCGACCCGTGCGGTGTTCGGCCCGCTGGTCATCGGCGGCCGGATGTCCGGCTGCTCGGTGCGTTACGAGGTTCCCGATCCGCGGAACGCCGCGGCTCGGCCGGGGGATTCGAGCATCCTGGGCACCGTCGGCTGGTACTCCGGCTGAACCGACCGGCTGAACCGACCGGCCGAACCGACCGGCGGCGGGCGGCGGTTGGGGTTCACCGGTCCGAGTGGCGCTCGTCCTTGCGGGCGAGCGCCACCAGTTGGACCCGCGAGCGCACCTCGAGCTTGCGGTAGATCCGGGTCAGCACCGCCTCGACGGTCTTGACGCTGACGTACTGGGCCGCCGCGATGTCCCGGTTGCCGTACCCGTCGGCGACCAGCTCGGCGATCCGCTTCTCCGCGTCCGTCAGACCCGCCAGCCAGGACGGTGCCCCGCTGTGCTCCGCCCTGCCCGGCCCCCACAGCGGCGCGCCCGCCTCGCGGAACACCGCCTCGGCCGCGGCCTGCAGTGCCCTGGCGCGGGCCGGATGCCGGCGCCGTCGCTCGACGGCCGAGCGGGTCAGCAGCACCCGGCCGCGCTCCAGCGGATATCCCAGCTGCTCGAAGGCGTCGAGCGCGCGGACCAGCAGCTCCTCGGCCGGCCCGAACTCGCCGGCCGCCGTGCGGCACAGCGCCTCGGCCCGGTCGAGCGAGGCCAGCACGCCGCGCCGCCCCAGCTCCTCGGCCCGGCGCCGGGCGGCGGCGACGGTCCGGGTGGCGGCCGCCAGATCCCCGGCGGCGACCAGGGCCTCGGCGAGATCGGCGTCGTAGCGGATCACCGCCGGATCCCCGACGGCCAGGTCCCGCACCAGATCCCGGACCCGGAGCAGATCCGCCAGCGCCCCGGCGGTGTCCCGCAGCAGCAGCCGCGTCAGGCCGGACAGGTGCAGGCAGTGCGCGGCGAGGACCAGGTCGGTCTCCTCCTGAGCGGCCGTCAGGCCGAGCCCCGCGTAGGCGAGCGCCTGTTCCAGGGAGCCGCCCACGAGTTCGGCACTCGCCGCGGCGTACCAGGGCGGACCGGGCGAGGCGCCCAGCTCGCGGGCCAGGGCCAGCATCCGGCCGGCCTCCTCGCGGGCGAGCCGGCCTGCACCGCGCTGTGCGTGGAGGTGGACGGAGCGGCCCAGCAGCCAGAGCAGATCGGCGCGGCCGCCGACCCGTCCGACCACCGGGCGCAGCTCGTCGAGCAGTCGCCCGGCGTCGGCCAGTTGGTCGTCCAGCAGGGCGAAGCGGACGGCGGCCCGCCGCGGATCGGCGCGCCGGTCGAGCCGGTCGGCATCGCGGCCCGCCGCGCCCGGGCCCAGGGTGAGGGGGAGAGCCGCGGTACGGTCCGGCGAGCCCCGGCCCTGTTCGAGCCGGGCGATCAGGCTCAGGGCGGCGGCGCGGGATTCCGGGTCGCCGGCCCGCTCCGCCCACGCGACGGCGTCGCGGGCGTGCGTCACGGCCTCGGCGTTGAAGCCCCGGTTCAGGTGCGTGCTCCAGGCCAGCCGCAGGTGCGCCGCCGAGATCAGCGCCGGCTCGTCGCCGGCGGTGGCGTCGGCCAGGGCTTGGGCCGCGATGTCCTTCAGCAGCGCGGCGCCCCGCCCGGCGGCGTCGACGACGGCGATCCGGGCCCGGGCCCGCGCGGTGGCGTCGGCCCCGGTCCGGGCCAGCCGCTCCATGGCGGTCCACGCGAGGTCCAGGCGCCCGGCCGCCTCGGCGTCCCGGGCGGCCGCGACCAGCAGGTCGGGCCGGGCGCCGCCGACGCGGTCGCCCGCCAGCAGGCCGAACTCCGCGGCCCGGGCGCGGTCGCCGCGCTCCCGCGCGGCCCCGGCGGCGTCGGCCAGCGTGGCGACCAGGCGGGCCGGGAGCTCGGCCGGGGCCAGCGCGGACGCCTCGTGCCAGGCCCGGTCGTCCGGCTCGGCCGAGGCCGTCGCCAGCAGGTGATGGGCTCGGCGCACCGCCTCGTCGCCGGCTTCGGCGACCAGGCTCTCCCGCACGACGGGTGCCGGGAAGAGCACGGTGGCGTCGGTCACCCGGACCAGCCCGGCAGCCTCGGCGGCCGCCAGCGCCGCGTCGGCCGGTGGCCCGGCGGCGCGCCGGACGGCGTCGAGCGACGGATCGGCCGCGAGGGCCGCCAGCAGCAGCACCGGCCGCACCCCTTCGGCCAGGTCGGCCAGCCAGGCGTGCGTCGCCTTGCGCGCGAACGGGGCCAGCGGCTGGACGTGCAGCGTCGGCGCGGGTGTCCCGGTCCTGGCCAGTCCGGCGGCGATGTCCGAGACCAGGCGCGGGTTGCCGCCGGTCGCGGCGTGGATCCGGCCCGCGGTCCGCAGCGGGAGCCCCAACGCCCGTACGAGGGCCGCCGACTCCTGCGGGCTGAGCGTGGGGATCCCGATCTCGACCGCGCCGCCGCCGAGCACGTCGTGGGCCGCCGGGCCGTCCGGCCGCAGCGCCGCCAGCAGCGAGACGCTGCCCCGGCTGCGCCGCGCGGCGAACCGGAAGACGTCCAGGCTGCCCGGCCCCCACCAGTGCACCTCGTCGGCGGCCAGCAGCGGCCGGGCCCGGCGCCCCCAGGCCTGCAGGCAGGACAGGACCGTGACGCGCAGGGTCGTGGCGTCGGGTTCGGGCCCGACGACGCGCCGCATGACCCAGTCGATCGCCGAGCGCTGGAGCTCCGACAGCTCGCCGGACACCTCGGCCGGACAGGCGGTGAACAGGTCCACCAGGGGCGCGTAGGCGATGTGCGCGTCGGCGGGCGCGGAGCTGAGCCGGACCACCGGATCCCCGGCCGCCTGCCAGGCCGTGCACACGGCGTCCAGCACCGCGGACTTGCCGAACCCGGTGGGCCCGACCACCGCCACCGCGCCGACCTGCCGCAGTTCTCCGCAGACCCGGTCCACCAGCGGGCTGCGCGCGGTCATCTCCGCGACGCTATCCAGGCCTCGACCTCGTCCGCGTCGCGCGGCAGGCCGGCGGACAGGCACGTTGCGCCGTCGGCCGTGATGAGGAAGTCGTCCTCGATCCGGACGCCGATGCCGCGCAGTTCCTCGGGGATCGTCAGATCGTCGGGCTGGAAGTACAGGCCGGGTTCGACAGTGAGGACGTGGCCGGGCTCCAGCACGCCGTCCAGGTAGCTCTGCCGGCGGGCACTCGCACAGTCGTGGCAGTCCAGGCCGAGCATGTGGCCCGAACCGCAGACGGTGTACCGGCCGTACAGGGCGGTGTCGGCCGGCACCGCGTCGCCGCCGGGTCGCAGGCCCCAGCTGTCGAGGCCTTCGACGATGACGCTCGTCGCGGCGTCGTGGAAGTCGCCGAACCGCGCGCCGGGCCGCAGCGCGGCGATGCCCGCCGACTGGGCGGCGAAGACCAGGTCGTAGACCCGGCGTTGAACGTCGGTGAAGCGTCCGCTGACCGGCAGCGTCCGGGTGACGTCGCCGGTGTAGCAGGAGTCGGCTTCGACACCGGCGTCCAGCAGCAGCAGGTCCCCGTCCCGCACCGGACCGTCGTTGCGCATCCAGTGCAGCACGCAGGCGTGTGCCCCGGCCGCCGCGATGGTCTCGAAGCCCAGGCCGTAACCGTCCAGCCGGGCCCGCCGGTTGAAGGTGCCCTCGATCCAGCGCTCGCCCCGTTCGAAGCCGGTGGCGTGGCGCAGCTCGCCGGCGACGTCGTGGAACCCGGCGACCGTGGACCCCACGGCGGCGCGCAGCTGCTCGATCTCCCACGCGTCCTTGACCAGCCGCAACTCCGAGAGGAAGGTGGCCAGTTCGGCGTCGGCCTGGGGAGCCGGCGGCACCAGCGCGTCGACCAGCGCGTCCTCGCCGCGCAGCACCCGGGTCGGCACGTTCCCGGCCAGGGCCCGTTCCAGGTCGTCGCGTTCGGCGGCCTCGACGCCGAAGGCGTCGGCGGTCTCCGACAGCGTCCGGCGCCGCCCGACCCAGAACTCGCCGTGCCGCCGGTCGCGGTAGAACGCCGCCGGGTCCGCCCCGCCGTCGCGCCGCGAGCGCGGCCGGGTGAACAGGGTGACCGCGTGGCCCGTCCCGGTGGGCTCGAAGACGAGGACGCTGTCGGGAACCGCCTGCGTCGCCTGCTCGGCGGTGAGATGGATGAACGCGGAGTGCGGCCTGAACGGGTAGTCGAAGTCGTTGCTCCGGGCCTTGAGCCCACCCGAGGGGACGATGATCCGCTCGCCGGGGAACCGCTCGGAGACCGCCGCGCGCCGCTCGGCCGCGTACAACGCCCCGGGCACGGGCGGCAGTTTCCGGCTGCTGTCCGCCCACCCCTGGCGGAAGGATTCGGCCAACGCGGCCGGCACCGCGCGATCGTGGCTCCCGACGCCGCGCAACCCGCCCTGCTGCTCCACCGCACGCTCCCCGTTCGTCGTGGTCCGCTTCTCAGCGAAAGTATCATTTCACATATGACACTTTCTAGATCGTGGGTTCAGGTGGTGGCCGATTCCCGTCGTCCGGTCAACTTCTGACGTGTGCATGGGTTCTATCAAAGGACGGCCTGCGGGCTCGGTTTCGTCTACCCGTTGGGCTAGCGTTCGACGGCGGCCGGATGTTTCGTACAGGTGAACTGGATGTCCACACCGTGCCGTTCACGGGGGTGGACATCCATACGTCGTCGTTGACAGGGGACCCATCGTGACAAGCGCAGGCGCGTTCGCACCACCGTCCTCACCTTCCGCTCCGCTCGATCACGCGGCGACCGCCGAGGCCGCCGAGCTGCTGCGCCAACTCGCCGCCGAGGGGCACCTGGCGCCCGCGGACGCGGAGCAGCGGCTGCGGGTGGTGCGGGAGGAGTTGGCGGGGCGGGGGAGTTATCGCCAGACGACGGATGAGCTGCTGCACGGGACGCGGATCGCCTGGCGGAACAACCCGCAGTGCATCGGGAAGTTCTACTGGAAGGCGCTGGAGGTCCGGGACTGCCGCGAGGTCGGCGGCGGCGGGGACGAGGGCGAGCTGTTCGAGGCGCTGGTGGAGCATCTGCGGCTGAGCTGGAACGGCGGACGGATCAAGCTGCTGCTGAGCCTCTTCGCCCCCGACGAGCCGGATCGTCCCGGGCCGCGGGTCTGGAACGGGCAGTTGATCCGCTACGCGGGCTACCGGCAGCCGGACGGGTCGGTGCTTGGCGACCCCGAGACGGTGCGGCTGACCGAGACCGCGCGGCGACTCGGCTGGCGTGGCCCGGGCACGGAGTACGACGTGCTGCCGCTGGTCATCCAGTGGCCGGGGCGCGAGCCGAGGTTCTTCGAACTGCCCGCCGACGCGGTGCCCGAGGTGCGGATCAGCCACCCGGACCATCCGTGGTTCGAGCAACTCGGGCTGCGCTGGCACGCCTTCCCGACGATCTCCGACCAGGTGCTCGAACTGGGCGGCCTGCGCTACCCGTTGGCGCCGTTCAGCGCCTGGTACACCTGCACCGAGATCGGCGCGCGCAACCTGTCCGACACCAACCGCTACGACAAACTGCCGGCGATCGCCCGGGGCATGGGACTGGACACCGGACGGGACCGGACGCTGTGGCGGGACCGCGCGCTGCTGGAACTCACCGCGGCGGTGCTGCACTCGTACGACCAGGCCGGTGTCTCCATCATCGACCACCACTTCGCCACCAAGCAGTTCGTGCGCCACGAGGAACGCGAGCAGAAGAACGGCCGCAGCTGCCCGGCCGACTGGTCCGCCATCGTGCCCGCCACCAGCGGGTCCACCACCCCGGTGTGGCAGCGCCGTTACGAGCCCACCAGGCAGCGGCCCAACTTCTCGCCGCACCCGGCGCCTTGGCCGGCCGGTGGTGTGCCGGACTGAGTGGACGCCGCCCGGCGCGTTCGTGGTGCCGGGCGGCAGCCGCTGGCCGGCCCTGCTCAGCAGGGTGCGGCGGTGATCGTCAACAGCGTCGACGGGCCTTCCAGCCGGGCCGGTCGCCAGGCGCGCGGCCGGGGCCGGCGCTGCGGATCCGTGTCGCGGATCAGCAGCCCGTCGCCGGCCCCGCCCAGCTCGGGCTGCAGGTGGCTCCCGACACGGTGCGGCAAGGTGGAGCGGAGGATCTCCCAGCGCTCCCCGTCGACCTGGTCCGCGTGCACTCGGCCGATCGAGACCTCGCAGTCCAGCAGCGCGGCCGCCGCGGCCCGGTCGGCGCAGCCGAGGACCTGCTCGCGCAGCGGGACCAGGGGTGCGGGCAGCGGCCCGGAGCGGTCCCTGGCGTAGCCGAACCAGGAGCCCGCGCGGACCAGCAGGCCCGTGCTGCCCTCCGCCGGATCCTCCAGCAGGACGGCCGCCGTGCCGCCGCGCTCGACGGGTTCCCAGTGCTCCAGGTAGTCCTCGTGCACGCCCTCCTCGACGAGCACGCCGTCCTGCCACCGCAGGGTGCCCGCGTCGGGCAGCGCGGCCGGCGGGTGCAGGTCGATCCGGCGGAGCCAGCCGAACGCCCCGTCGTCCGCACTCAGAGTGCCGGCGAACGCCTTCTGCTCGCACAGCGCCAGCAGGAGCGGGCGGTCCAGCTCGCTCGGGTGCGCGTCGCCGACCAGGTCCGGCAGGCCGGGCGGCTGGCGCAGGTCCGCGAAGATCGAGGGGCCCTGGATCCAGACGGCGTCGGTGACCCGATCCGTCGAGCCGTCCGCTTCGCGCGCGAGCGTGCGCCGCCAGACGCCGGGCAGATCCGCGAGGACAGGGTGGGACGGGGACATCCGTACTCCCGGAGGCTGTGAGGAGGTTGACCGGGCGTCAGGGACGGCGGGCCAGGTGGACCACATCCGGCACGCCGCGGCTGACCGCGATCTCCAGAGTATGGACGTCGGTGAACCCGGCCGTGCGCAGGGCGGCTTCGAAGGCCGGTGAGGGCTGTGCGCTCCAGACCGCGAGGATGCCACCGGGGTTCAGCCGAGCCCGGGCGTCGGCCAGGCCGTGCGGGCCGTAGAGGCCGGAGTTGGCCTCGGTGACCGTCCAGTCGGGGCCGTTGTCGATGTCGAGGCAGAGCGCGTCGTAGCGGTCCGAGGTGCCGGCGAGGTACTCGACCAGGTCGGTCTGCAGGATCGCCACCCGCGGATCGGCCAGCGCGCGCGCCGAGATGGCGCCGAGCGGCCCGGCCCGGTGCCAGTCGATGATCGCCGCCTCCCGCTCGGCCACCACGATCCGCCCCCAGCGCGGTTCGGCCGCCGCGTGCGCGAGCGAGAAGCCCACGCCCAGGCCGCCGATCAGCACGGCGGGGCGGGCCGCGGTCAGCCGCTCCAACGCGGCGTCGATCAGCAGGCGTTCGGAGCGGCCGTCCGCGGTGTCCATCAGGAAGCAGCCGTTGGCGATGATCTCGTGGTCCACGCCCCGCCGGCGCAGCACCACCTCACCGTACGGGCCCTCGCGGCGGTCGAGCACGACGGCCTCGGCCGCCTGGTCCCTGGTGGGCGGTTCGGACATCTCTGGTTCCCTCGGTCCTGCTGGTGGCTGCTTGGACGATTATGCCGTCGTGCGCGGAAGGCGGCAGTCCAATTTCCCGCGATTGGCCCCGGACGGGTGCGCCCGGCCTCGGTAGCGTCAGGACGCAGTCGATCGGTCGGGGCGCGACGGAGGTTCCTGTGCATCCACAACTCAAGGCGGACCTGGAGCAGTTGCCGCAGCTGCTGGAGGAGACGCGGCAGCATGCCGTGGCCTACCTGGACGGGCTGGCCGAGCGGCCGGTGCTGCCTGCGCAGCGGGTGCCCGGGCCGCTGCCGCTCGCCGGGTCGGGGGTCGGACTGCGGGCGGCGCTGGAGCAGTTCGCGCAGCGCTGGGAGGGGAGCCTGTCGGCCGGCGCGGGGCCGCGCTACCTGGGCTTCGTCACCGGTGGGGCCACGCCGGCCGCGCTGGCCGGGGACTGGTTGACCGCGACCTTCGACCAGAACTCCAATTCCTCGCTGGATCCGGCCGGGCAGCGGCTGGAGCGCGAGACCGTCGGGTGGCTGCGGGAGTTCTTCGGGCTCTGCGCCGAGCACCACGGAGCCTTCGTCAGCGGGGCCACCATGGCGAACACGGTCGGCCTGGCGATCGCCCGCGAGTGGCTGGGGGAACGGCTCGGGGTGAGCGTGGCGCAGGACGGGGTGGGCGCGCTCGGACGGGTGCGGGTGCTGTCGGGCAGCGCGCATTCCAGCGTCGGCAAGGGGCTGGCGATGCTGGGCCTGGGCCGTGGCGCGCTGCTTCCGGTGGCCACGTTGCCGGGCCGGGAGGCCGTCGATCTCGCCGCGCTGGAGCGGGAGTTGGGGCGGCAGCCGGGACCGTGCGTGGTGGTGGCCAACGCCGGGACGGTCAACACGGTCGATTTCGACGAGTTGCGGGCGATCGCCGCGCTGCGTGCGCGGTACGACTTCTGGCTGCATGTGGACGCCGCCTTCGGGGCCTTCGCCGCGCTCTCCCCGGACCACGCGCACCTGGTGGACGGCCTCGACCTGGCCGACTCGGTCTGCGTCGACCTGCACAAGTGGCTGAACGTGCCGTACGACAGCGCGGTGCAGTTCACCCGCCGCCCCGACCTGCAGGCGCGGGTGTTCCGCAACACCGCCGCCTACCTCGGCCCTGTCGGCGAGCACCCCGATCTGGTGCACCTCACCCCGGAGAACTCACATCGGCTGCGCGCGCTCGCCGCCTGGTTCACGCTGCGCGCCTACGGGCGGGCGGGGCACCGGGAGATCGTCGAGCGGTGCGTGGCGGGCGCGCGGGCGCTGGGGGAGGCGGTGGCGGACATCGAGGGACTGCGGCTGCTGGCACCGGTGCGGCTGAACGTCGTCTGCTTCACGCTCGCCGCGGACCCCACCGCCGAGCGGCTGGCCGAACTGGCCCAGGCGGTGGCGGCGGAGGTGTTCCTGACGCCCACGGTCCATCAGGGGGTGCCCGCGCTGCGGGCGGCGTTCAGCAACTGGCGGACGACCGAGGCCGACGTCCGCCGGGTGATCGACGCGCTGGCCCGGGCGGTGCCGAAGTCGGCGGAGCGGACCGGGCCGGTGGCCGACGGCTCGTCCTGACCCGCACCGGCCGGCCAGACGCGGACGGCGCCCACCGTGCCGATCAGTGCGAGCGCGCCGAGTGCCAGATCGGCGGCGAGCAGGCCCGACCGCGCGCCCAGCCAGCCGGCCAGCGGGTAGGTGAGCAGCCAGCAGCTGTGCGAGAGGGAGAACTGGGCGGCGAACGCGTCGGCCCGCTGCTCCGGTGTGGTGCAGCGGCGGATCAGCCGCCCGGCCGGTGCGTTGATCACCGCGCCGGCCGCGCCCAGCGCGGCCCAGCCGGCCAGCAGCAGCGGCCACTGCCAGGCACCCCGTCCGGTGGCGCTGAGCAGGGCGAGCGGTCCGCACAGCAGCCCGGTGATGGCCCAGCCGGCGGGCAGCATCACGGTGCGCTCCCGGGCCCGGTCCAGTGCCCGGGGCAGCAGCAGGGCGGCCGTCATCGAGCCCGCGCCGTAGGCGCCGAGCGCGAACGGGACGTCGGCGGCGGCGCGGTGCAGGTGGTCGCGGACGTAGACGATGGTGTTGACGAAGACCAGCGCCCCGCCGGCCGCCACCGTCAGGTTGAGCGCGAGCAGGGCCCGCAGCCGCGGGGTGCCCCAGAACAGCCGGGCGCCGTGGCCGGCCCGGGCCAGCGGGCCCCCTTCGACCGGCGCCCGCAGCGGCTTGGGCAGCGCGACCGAGACGACCAGCGAGGCCGAGGCGAGGAAGCCGGCCGTGGTGCCGAGGAAGAGCTGGTGGTAGCTGACCACGGTGATCAGGCCCGCCGCGAGGGCGGGGCTGAAGAGGCTCTCCAGGTCGTAGGCGAGGCTGGAGAGCGACAGCGCGCGGGTGTAGTCGCGCTCGGCGGGCAGCACTTCGGGGATGACCGACTGGAAGGCCGGAGTGAAGGCGGCTGAGGCGGCCTGCAGCAGGAAGATCAGCAGATAGACCTGCCAGACCTGGTCGACGAACGGCAGCAGCACGGCCACCGCGGCCCGGATCAGGTCGGCACCGACCAGTAGCAGCCGCCGGGGCAGCTGGTGGGCGTAGGCGCTGATCAGCGGCGCGAGGCCGACGAACGCGACCATCTTGATCGCCAGTGCCGTCCCCAGTACCGAGCCGGCGTTCGCGCCCGCGATGTCGTACGCGAGCAGGCTGAGCGCGACCGTCGCGAGGCCGGTCCCGACCAGGGCGATGACCTGGGCGGCGAAGAGGTGGCGATAGGTGCGGTGGCGGAGCACGGACAGCATGGCGTCCCTCGCGGGCCGACGACACGGTGACCCGAGCATCATAACCAACATGTCAGCACCTGTGCACATGTTGGCGGATCGGGATCGCGGTTGCCTGCGGAGGTCGTGGTCGGGCTCAGTCGTGCGCGGGCAGCGAGCCGATCTCGTGGTCGGCGACGTTCAACGCCTCGTCCACCAGGCGGCGCAGGTGCCCGTGCCGCAGCGCGTAGACGACCCGGCGGCCGTCCTTGCGGGTGGTCACCAGGCCGGCCAGTCGCAGCTTGGCGAGGTGCTGGCTGACCGAGGTGCGCGCCGCGTTGCAGGCCTCGGTGAGCGTGGTGACGTCGGCCTCGCCCTCGCCGAGACGGTGCAGCAGCGAGAGGCGGGTGCGGTCGGCGAGCAGTGCGAGGATCCCGGCGGCGATCTCCAGCCGCTCCTCGGTGACCGGCTGCTGCGTGTGGTTCGCACCTGGGATCTGCATGCCGTTGCTCATGGGGTCATCGTAGGTGGGGCGGCCCTGCCTACGATGACCCGATGACCCCATGACGCCTCAGCGGTAGGCCGACTCCCCGGTGATCGCCTCGCCCAGCACCAGCGTGTGGATCTCGCTGGTCCCCTCGTAAGTCAGCACCGACTCCAGGTTGTTGGCGTGCCGCAGCACCGGGTAGTCCGTGGTGATCCCGTTCGCGCCCAGCACCGTCCGGGCACTGCGCGCGATCTCCAGCGCGGTGCGCACGTTGTTGAGCTTGCCGAAGCTCACCTGCGCCGCCTTCGCCCGGCCCTCCTCCTTCAGCCGCCCGATCCGCCAGGCGACCAGGTAGGCCTTCTCCAGTTCCAGCGCCATCTCCACCAGCTTCTCCTGGGTGAGCTGGAAGGCCGCGATCGGGCGGCCGAACTGCACCCGGCTCTTCGCGTAGTCGAGCGCGCTCTGGTAGCAGTCCCGGGCCGCGCCCACCGTGCCCCAGAGGATCCCGTACCGGGCCTCGTTGAGGCAGGAGAGCGGTCCGCGCAGCCCGCTGACCCCGGGCAGCACCGCACTGCCCGGCAGCAGCACCTCGTCGAAGCTCAGCCCGCTGGTCACCGAGGCCCGCAGCGAGAGCTTGCCGTGCACGTCGGTGGCGGTGAAACCGGGCGTGTCGGTGGGCACCACGAACCCGCGCACCCCGTCCTCGGTCTGCGCCCAGACCACGGCGACGTCCGCCACGCTCCCGTTGGTGATCCACATCTTGCTGCCGCTGAGCACCCAGTCCGCGCCCTTGCGCCGTGCGGTGGTCCGCATCCCGGCCGGGTCGGAGCCGAAGTCCGGTTCGGTCAGGGCGAAGCAGCCGATGGCCCGGCCGGCCGCCAGCTCCGGCAGCCAGCGCTGCTTCTGCTCCTCGGAGCCGAAGGCGTGGATCGCCCGCATCGCCAGCGAGCCCTGCACCGAGACGAAGCTGCGCAGCCCCGAGTCGGCCGCCTCCACCTCCAGGCACGCCACCCCGTAGGCCACCGCGCCGGCCCCGGCGCAGCCGTAGCCGTCCAGGTGCATGCCGAGCAGGCCCAGCTTGCCCAGTTCGGGCGCCAGCTCGCGGGCCGGGAAGTGGCCGCGCTCGAACCAGTCGGCGATGTTCGGCCGGATCAGGTCGTCGGTGAACCGGCGGACGGTGTCCCGGATCAACCGCTCCTCGTCGGTGAGCAGGTCGCCCACGGCGAGCAGGTCGATCGGGTCGGGGCCACCCGGGCGGGCGGTGCTGGCGGACATGCGGCGCTCCTGAGGGTCTGTGGGGTTGAGGTCCTGTACAGGACCTAGGTTGCGCGGTGCCGCACCATCCGTATCAGGCTTTACGCTGGCCGGAAAGCAGTCGCCGGTCGGTCACAGGGAAGACGGTGGTGGGCAGTGACGGATCCCACGACGCACACGACGCAGGTGCCGGGCGCGGGCGTTGACGTCCCGCGCGCCGACGCCGGGGCCGATTCGACCGACGGCCGGGTCCAGAAGGGCAACGAGACCCGGCGGCTGGTGCTCGCCCGGGCCGTCTCGATCGCCTCGGTCGAGGGCCTGGGCGGGCTCTCGCTCGGGCGGCTGGCGACCGAGCTGTCGCTGAGCAAGAGCGGGGTGTTCGCGCTCTTCGGCTCCAAGGAGGAGCTGCAACTGGCGACCGTGCGGGCCGCCCAGCGGATCTACCGGGACACCGTGATCGAGCCGGTGCACCGCCGGTCGGCGGGGGTCGGGCAGCTGTGGGAACTGGCGGAGCGCTGGCTGGAGTACTCGCGCGGCCGGGTCTTCGCGGGCGGCTGCTTCTTCTACGCGGTGGGTGCCGAGTTCGACGCGCAGCCGGGTCGGGTGCGCGACGTGCTCGCCGAGGGCAGCCGGCGCTGGCACCGCATCGTCCTCGACCTCTTCGAAGCCGCCCGGGCGGCCGGGCAGTTGCACCCGGACGCGGACCTGGAGCAGCTCGCCTTCGAGCTGGTCAGCTTCCTGGAGTACGCCAACGCGATGTCGCTGCTGCACGAGGACGAGGTGCCGTACGCGCGGGCCAGGCGCGCGGTGCTGCTGCTGCTCCGCTCGGAGGCGGTGGACGAGTCGCTGCTGCCGTCGGCCTGAACCGCCCGACCGGAGCCGATCCGGCAGCGATTTGTCATTCCTCCAAAACTGACCGAACGATCGTGCTAGCTTCAGACATGCAGCCCGCATCCGGCCCTCAGCTGACGGAGGCACCGCGCATGACGACCCCGACCACCCTCGCCCCGGCCCACGCCCGCGCGCTCGCCCTCGCCGCGCCCGTGGTGGCCGCCATCCGCCCCGAACACCTGGACCTGCCCACCCCGTGCGGCGACTGGGCGCTGCGCCGGCTGCTGGCGCATGTGATCGGCCAGCAGTACGGCTTCGCGGCGGCCGCCCGCGGCCAGGGCGCCGATCCCGCGGTCTGGGCCGACCGGCCGCTGGTCGCCGGCCCGGGCGCGGCCGGCGCTGCCCTTGCCGCCTTCGCCGACTCCGCGAGCGAGTTGGCCGAGGCCTTCGCCGCGGCCGAGGCCACCGGTGCGACGGTCGAGCTGCCGGAGATCCTGCCGGGCCACGCCTTCCCGGCCACCCAGGCGATCGGCTTCCACCTGCTGGACACCCTGGTGCACGCCTGGGACCTGGCGGTCACCATCGGCCTGCCCTTCGAGCTCGGGCCGGACCTGGCCGCGCTGCTGCTGAACATCGCCGAACTGGTCCCGAACGACCCCGCCGCCCGCGCCGTCGGTCTTCGTGCCGTGCTTGCGCTGCAGAGCGGCCAGGAACTTCGCCTTCACGTCATCCGCTCCGGCCTCCTGCCCGTCGCCCTCCTCGGCGCCCGGTGCGGCGTTCGCGGGCACCTCGGGGCTCTGCTCGCTCTCCATGGCTGCTGCGTCGCTGCTGCTCATACGGACCTCCTGGATGGAACCGGTGCCTGGTCGTGCTGCCTGCCACTGTCCCATGCCCGGGGACCGACGTGCCGTCAGTTCCCACGGGCCTCGGGAGCCGCCGGACGGCCCGTCGCGGCGTGCCGCGGACCGCGCTGATCGCGCCAGTTCGGCCCGCCGATGAAGTACAGCAGTGCCATCGTTGGGAATGCGAAGCTGGCCACCGTCACCACGAGCGCCTGCCACCACATCTCGACTCCACCTCTACTCTGGGCGATATGTCTGAGATGTGACGCTATGTGAAAGTCAAAGTCGCTGCCACCGCACCCCGTACGAGCGAAGCCCCCTGCCGAGGGCTGTCGCTACGGCCGCTCGGCCGCGCACACTGACGGCATGCAGGTGCAACTGGCCGGTCAGCCGGCGCAGCCGGGGCGGGAGAACGAGGACTTCGCCGCGGCCACCCCCGAGGCCCTGGTGCTGCTCGACGGATCGAGCTCACCGGAGGGCATGGAGTCCGGCTGCCGCCACGGCACCGCCTGGTACGCCCGCCGGCTGGGCGTGCACCTGCTGGCGCGGCTGACCGACCGGTCGGACCGGAGCATCACCGAGTGCCTGGCCGACGCGATCGTCGAGACGGCCGCGCTGCACGGCGGCCGCTGCGACCTGGCCCACCCGGGCACCCCGGCCGCCATGGTGGTCGCGGCCCGGCTGCACGGCCCCTCGCTGGAGTACCTGGTGCTCGGCGACTCGCTGCTGGTCCTGGAACCGAAGAGCGGCCCGCCCCGGGTGATCGGCGACAACCAGCCCTTCCCGGCCGGCGAGAGCCTGCGCCGCTCGCTGGTCGAGGCCGAGCACGGCAGCGCCGAGCGCGCCGCGCTGCACCTGCGCTACGCGCTCGCGGTGCGCGCCGTGCGCAACACCGGGCGCGGCCCGTGGATCGCCGCCGCCAGCCCGAAGGCCGTCGCACATGCCGAGACCGGCTTCGTCCGGCTCGACTCGCTGCGCGCGCTGGCCGCGGTCACCGACGGCGCCGCCCGTTACGCCGAGCGGTTCGCGCTGGGCGACTGGAGCGAGGCGCTGCGCCTGCTGGCCGACGCCGGTCCGGCGGCGCTGATCGACCGGGTCCGCGAGGTCGAGGCGGCGGACCCGCGCTGCGAGCGGCTGCCGCGCGGCAAGGCCCAGGACGACGCCAGCGCGCTCTACGCGATCATCTGAGGCCCCGCCCGCAGGCAGCCCCTGGTCGGCGGCTCACCAGGGGATCCGGGCCCGGTCGCGGAAGAACCCGCCGCTCGGGCCGCCGTCCGGCAGGGTGGCGGCCCAGACCACGCCCGCCGCGCCGTCGGCGACCGGGCGGCCGCCGCTGCCGCCCATGTCGGTGGCGACCCAGCCGGGGCAGACCGCGTTGACCAGGATGCCGTCCTGGCGCAGGTCGGCGGCCAGCATCAGGGTCAGACCGTTCAGCGCGAGCTTGGTGATCGAGTACGCCGGGGTGCTCGGGCCGAGGCTGGCGAGCGCGCCGCCCCCGCTGGAGACGTTGACGATCCGCCCGTGCCGCGAGGCCCGCAGCAGCGGCAGCAGCGCCTGGGCCAGCTGCCACGGTCCGTACAGGTTGGTCTCGGCGGTCTCCCGCACCTGAGCCAGATCGGCGGTCGAGACCCGCTGCCAAGTGTCGTAGTTGATCCCCGCGTTGTTCACCAGCGCGTCCAGCCGCCCGTACCGCGCGGCGAGATGCTCGGCCAGCGCCTCGGCGCCCGTCACGCTGGTGACGTCCAGCTCGTAGGCCTCGACCTCGCCGCCCAGTCGCCGGGCGGCGGCCTCGCCCTTGCCGGCGTCCCGCGAGGTCAGCACCACCCGGTGCCCCAGGGCGGCGAGTTGGCGGCAGGTCTCCAGCCCGATCCCACGATTGCCGCCGGTCACCACGGCCACAGGTGCGTCGCTCATGGCTTCAGCCTGGATCAGCGACGGCCCGCTGTCCAGCGTGATCTGACGTTGTGTCAGCGGCTGTTCGCGGCCGGCCACCGCCGCAGCACCAGGTCCAGCGCGTCGATGGCCCGCTCCCAGGAGGTCTGCACCGGACGGGCGTGCCCGAAGCCGCCGGCCGCCTCCAGGGTGACGTAGCCGTGCAGGGTGGCGCGCAGCATTCGGCCGGCGTCGATCAGCTCCGGGTCGGCCAGGTCATAGGCGCGCAGCATCGCGTAGGTGATCTCGATCGAGCGCTGGGCGGTGGGGGAGGCGGCCAGCAGGGCCTGGTCCATCGGCAGCTGGCTGGCCGCGTACCGGCCCGGATGGGCCAGCGCGTACTCCCGGTAGGCCTGGGCGAAGGCGGCCAGCGCCTCCTTGCCGGACCGCCCGGCCACCGCCAGCGCGATCCGGTCGGTCAGCTCGCCGCCGGCCAGCAGGGTGAGCCGGGTGCGCAGGTCCCGGACGTTCCTGACGTGCGAGTAGAGGCTGGCGTCCCTGACCCCGAAGCCGCGCGCCAGTGCGGACAGGGTGACGCCGTCCAGACCGACCCGGTCGGCGAGTTCCGCCGCCGCCAGCACCACGCGCTCGGCCGTCAGTCCGGCTCGGGGCATCCACTGTCTCCTATGGTCATTAACCAGTTGCCTAGGAAGTATAGGCAACATAGCGTCGTCCTCATGAAGGCACTGACCGAGCAGGATATTCGCACGTCATTCGTCAACTGCTCCAAGGGCGAGGCGAAGCGCCTGGCAGTCCCGCGCGATCTGGACGAACGCCCCTGGGACGACCTGGACTTCCTGGGCTGGCGCGATCCGGGTGCCCCCGACCGCGCCTACCTGGTGCTGCCCCGGGCGGACGGGCCGACCGGCGTCACGCTGCGCTACTCGGCCCAGCAGCGCGGCTTCCTGCGCCGCAGCATGTGCAGCCTCTGCCTGACCACCCACCCGGGCAGCGGCGTCTCGCTGATGTCCGCCCGCAAGGCCGGTCAGGGCGGCCGCGACGGCAACTCGGTCGGTGCCTACATGTGCACCGACCTGGCCTGCTCGCTCTACGTGCGCGGCAAGCAACTGCCCGAGCCTGGCGCGCGCTTCGAGGAGTCGCTGAGCCAGGCCGAGCAGATCGAGAGGATGGTGGCGAACCTGGAGGCGTTCGTGGCGAAGCTCTTCGCCTGAACGACTTCTTGCTCGGCGGGTCAGCCGATCCGGGCCAGCCGCGGCAGCAGGTGCTCGGCGATCTGCTGCGCGAACTCGACCGGGTCCTGGCCCGCTTCGGGCACCACCTGCAACTCGGTGACGCCCAGCTTCGCCAACTGCTCGGCCTCGCTCAGGAAGGTGTCCAGATCGCCGAGCACCGGGCTGCGGCTGCACATCACCGTCTTCTCGATCGCCGCGTAGTCGCGCTGCTCGGTGTCGCAGTGCGCCCGCAGCACCTCCAGCTTGTGCGCGACGTCCGCGACGCCGGTGCCGAACAGGTTGCACGCGTCGGCGTACTTGGCCACCAGCCGCAGCGTCTTCTTCTCGCCGCTGCCCCCGATCATGATCGGCGGCCGCGGGCTGCGCAGCGGCTGCGGCACGCAGAGCGTCTCGGCCAGCTGGTAGTGCCGACCCTCGTACGGCCCGTTCTCCTCGCTCCACATCTGCAGGCAGATCTGCAGCGTCTCCTCCAGCCGCTCGAACCGCTCGCTCACCGGCACCACCGGCACCCCGAGCGCCCGCTGCTCCCGCTCGTACCAGGAGGCGCCGAGCCCCAACTGCGCACGGCCGCCGGACAGCACGTCGAGCGTGCTGACGATCTTCGCCAGCAGCCCCGGGTACCGGTACATCACACCGGTGACCATCAGACCGAGCTGCATCCGCTCGGTCACCGCCGCCACGTAGCCGAGCGTGGTGTACCCCTCCAGCATCGGCTCCTCGGCGGTGGAGTGCGGGGTCTCCATCTGGAAGTAGTGATCCATCACGGTGAACCGGTCGACCCCCGCCTGCTCGGCGATCCGCGCCGTACGCGCGAGCGTCGAGGCGATCTTGGCGGGGTCCTCGGGCGTCGAGTACTTCCAGTAGTGCAGGCCGAGCTTCATGGCGGATACCCCCACAGGGCGGAGTGAACGGGCAGCAGGCCGACGCTACCGCGTCTGGAGCCGAATCTGTTCGGCTGACACGAACGGCTGGTAGCCGGAAGCGCCACCGAGCCACGATCGCATCAAACAGGCCGCAGCAGTACGGCGATTGGATCTGCTTCCCAAAACCGGCTCATGGTTCCCCCAAGAAACCGGAAAGGGCGGCAGCTGGTCAATATAGCTGCCGCTCAGTCAAGTTGACCGACAATCAGTCGATCGGATGCCCGAACTTCCCCGACTGGAAGTCCTCCATCGCCTGCTGCAGCTCGAGGTGACTGTTCATCACGAACGGGCCGTAGTGGGCGACCGGCTCCCGGATCGGCTCGCCGCCCAGGAGGACGACCTCGAAGTTGGCGCTGCGGGAGTCCTGGGTGTCGTCCGCGCGGATGGTGAGGGAGTCGCCCTCGCCGAAGACGACGGCCTGTCCCATGTGGAACGGGCGCCGTTCCTGGCCCGCCGAGCCGCTGCCGGCGAGGCCGTAGGCCAGGCCGTTGAAGTCGGGCCGCCACGGCAGCGTGACCTCGGCGCCGGGGTTCACGGACACGTGGATCATGGTGATGGGCGTGTGCGTGGCGCCGGGGCCCTGGTGGCCACCGATGTCACCGGCTATGAGTCGGACGAGCGCGCCGCCGTCCGGCGAGGCGAGCAGCTTCACGTTGCCGCCCCGGATGTCCTGGTACTTCGGCGCGATCATCTTGTCCGCGGCCGGCAGGTTCACCCACAGCTGCAAGCCGTGGAAGAGGCCGCCGGACATCACCAGCGACTCCGGCGGGGTCTCGATGTGCAGCAGGCCGGAGCCGGCCGTCATCCACTGGGTGTCGCCGTCGGTGATGACGCCACCGCCGCCGTGCGAGTCCTGGTGCACGAAGGTGCCGTCGATGATGTAGGTGACCGTCTCGAAGCCGCGGTGCGGATGCCAAGGGGTCCCCTTCGGCTCACCGGCCGCGTAGTCCACCTCGCCCATCTGGTCCATCATGATGAACGGGTCCAGGTACTTCTGGTTGATCTTGGCGAAGGCGCGGCGGACGGGGAAGCCCTCGCCTTCGAAGCCACTGAGGGCGGTCGACACCGCCAGCACGGGACGCGGCTGGGCGCCTTCGGTGGGGACCGCGATACGCGGCAGAACGAGCGGGTTCTCGACGGTCACGGCGGGCATGTCGGCCTCCTTCTCGGGGGTGCTTGGCCTGCAACCCAGAGATTAGTTCAATGCTCAACAAGAAGCAAGTTGAATCTTCAACCATGACGTCAAGAAGTTGCCCCCGCCGTGGACGACGAGGGCAGCTGGGGCGCGCGAGGGGGCTGGGTCAGCCGTACATCCGGCGCATCGTGAAGTCGACCATCTGCTCCACGGCCTTGGCGTCGAACACCATCCGGTGGTCGCCCTCCATGTCCAGCGCGAAGCCGTAGCCGGTCGGCAGCAGGTCCAGCACCTCGGCGCCGGAGACGGTGAAGTACTTGGACTCCTTGCCCGCGTACCGGCGCAGCTCCTTGACCGAGCTGAACATCGGGATCACCGGCGTCGGCGTGTTGTGCAGCGCCAGGAAGCCGGGGCGGTCGCCGCGCGGGCAGTGCACCTTGGAGGTGATGAAGATCGCCTGGAAGTCCTCCACCGGCATCGAGCCGGTGGTGAAGGCGCGCACCGCGTCCGCGAGCGAGGGCGGCGAGGGCTCGGGGTAGAGCGACTGTCCGGCGGCCTGTTGCTGCTCGCCGTATGCTGCCCCGGCGCCGGTCGGCGTGCCGTAGGCCTGCTGCCCGTACATGCCGCCCATGCCGGGCTGCCCCGCCTGCTGGTAGGGGTTGCCCGGGTAGCCGCCGTTCGCGCTCTGCTCGTAGCCGTACACACGGACA
Source organism: Kitasatospora sp. GAS204B (assembly GCF_029892155.1). Taxonomy (GTDB): domain Bacteria; phylum Actinomycetota; class Actinomycetes; order Streptomycetales; family Streptomycetaceae; genus Kitasatospora. Next base: position 159,098 of record NZ_JARZAG010000016.1, read on the forward strand.
GGCTAGCGAACCGCGCCCGCCGCGCGGGGCGGGCGAACCGGACAAGGTGCGCTGGGATGGTCCTGTCGGGATCCCACGGATGCGGGACCCGATGGACGGCGTCCGCGACGTGACTACGTTCACGCCGGTTTCACCGTGAAAGGCTTGAAGAAGTTACTAACCGGTAGCATCATGATGTCTACTGGCGGGTAGGGGCGTCCCAGTATGAAGGCGTCCGAGCAGCAATGGGCACACCCGGAAGCGACGAACCGGAGAAACGGTCATGGGTCACTACAAGTCCAACCTGCGGGACGTGGAGTTCAACCTCTTCGAGGTGCTCGGCCGCGACCAGGTGTACGGCACCGGGCCGTTCGCCGACATGGACGTCGACACCGCGAAGAGCATCCTCAGCGAGATCTCGCGCCTGGCCGAGAACGAGCTGGCCGCCTCCTTCATCGACACCGACCGCAACCCGCCGGTCTTCGACCCGGAGACCAACACCGCGCCGATCCCGGAGACCTTCAAGAAGAGCTACAACGCGTACATGGACGCGGAGTGGTGGCGCCTGGGCATCCCGGCCGAGATCGGTGGCCAGGTCACCCCGTCCTCGCTGATCTGGGCCTACGCCGAGCAGATCCTGGGCTCCAACCCGGCCATCTGGATGTACTCCTCCGGTCCGGCCTTCGCGGGCGTCGTCTTCGACGAGGGCACCGAGGAGCAGCAGAAGGTCGCCAAGCTGATGACCGAGCGGCTCTGGGGCGCCACCATGGTGCTCACCGAGCCCGACGCGGGCTCCGACGTGGGCGCCGGCCGCACCAAGGCGATCAAGCAGGAGGACGGCTCCTGGCACATCGAGGGTGTGAAGCGCTTCATCACCTCGGGCGAGCACGACATGTCCGAGAACATCATCCACCTGGTGCTGGCCCGCCCCGAGGGCGGCAAGCCGGGCACCAAGGGCCTGGGCCTCTACATCGTCCCCAAGTTCGACTTCGACTGGGAGACCGGCGAGCTGGGCGAGCGCAACGGCGCCTACGCCACCAACGTCGAGCACAAGATGGGCCTGAAGGCCTCCAACACCTGCGAGATGACCTTCGGCGCCAAGCACCCGGCCAAGGGTTGGCTGGTCGGCGAGACCGTCGACGGCATCCGCCAGATGTTCAAGATCATCGAGTTCGCCCGGATGATGGTCGGCACGAAGGCCATCGCCACCCTCTCCACCGGCTACCTGAACGCGCTGGAGTACGCCAAGGAGCGCGTGCAGGGCGCCGACATCGCCAACTTCATGGACAAGAACGCCCCGCGCGTCACCATCACGCACCACCCCGACGTGCGCCGCTCGCTGCTCACCCAGAAGGCCTACGCCGAGGGCATGCGCGCGCTGGTCCTCTACACCGCCTCGGTGCAGGACGACATGATGGCCGCCCGCCTGCGCGGCGAGAAGGACGAGGCCGCCGAGCGCCTCAACGACCTGCTGCTGCCGATCGTCAAGGGCTACGGCTCGGAGAAGTCCTACGAGCAGCTCGCGCAGTCGCTGCAGACCTTCGGCGGCTCCGGCTTCCTGCAGGAGTACCCGATCGAGCAGTACATCCGGGACGCCAAGATCGACACCCTCTACGAGGGCACCACCGCGATCCAGGGCCTGGACTTCTTCTTCCGCAAGATCGTCAAGGACGGCGGCCAGGCGCTCACCGCGGTCTCCGAGCAGATCCAGAAGTTCCTCGGCGCGGGCGAGGGCGGCGACGCCCTGGCCGGCGAGCGCGAGCTGCTCGGCAAGGCCGCCGGCGACCTGGAGGCCATCGTCGGCAAGCTGCTCGCCGACCTCTCCGCGGTCGAGCACGATGTGAAGAACATGCACAAGGTGGGTCTCAACACGACCCGTCTGCTGCTGGTCTCCGGCGACGTGGTGGTCGGCTGGCTGCTGCTGCGCCAGGCCGCCGTCGCGCTGGCCAAGATCGAGGCCGGCGCCACCGGCAAGGAGCTCGCCTTCTACCAGGGCAAGGTGGCCGGCGCCCAGTTCTTCGCCCGCACCATCCTGCCGACCGTCAGCGCCCAGCGGCTGATCGCCGAGAGCGTCGACCTGGACGTCATGGAGCTGGCCGAGGACGCGTTCTGAGCCGACGGCTCCTGAAGACCGCCTGACCAACCCTCAGCACTGTGGGGCCCGCGCGAAAGCGCGGGCCCCACAGTGCTTCTGAGGGCCCCGCGCGGGGGCCGGGTGCCCGGTGTGTGCCCGGTGGCGGTGCGCAATACCTACTCTTGACCGTCCTGACGATGTACGGGCATATGCTCGGGTGGGAGGCCCCTTTCCCCACCGGCTCCCCGCAACCCCTCGACCCAGGAGCAGCATGTCGACCGCCGACCGCCCGGTCTACTTCGACCGGACCCACACCGACGACCTGATCGCGTATCTGGCCGCCGCCCCGTCCCCGTTCCACGCCGTGGCCGGTGCGGTCGAGCGCCTGGAGAAGGCGGGCTTCCGGCAGGTCGCCGAGACCGACATGTGGGAGGGCACGGCCGGCGGGAAGTACGTCGTGCGGGGCGGTGCGCTGATCGCCTGGTTCGTTCCCGAGGCAGCGGTCCCGGCCACGCCGTTCCGGGTGGTGGGCACCCACACCGACTCGCCCAACCTGCGGGTCAAGCCCGTGCCGGACACCGGCTCGGTCGGCTGGCGCCAGGTGGCGGTGGAGATCTACGGCGGGGTGCCGCTGAACACCTGGCTCGACCGGGATCTGGGGCTCTCCGGCCGGCTGGTGCTGCGCGACGGGTCGACCCGGCTGGTGCAACTGGACGAGCCGCTGCTGCGCGTCCCGCAGCTGTCGATCCACCTCGACCGCGGCGTCAACGACGGGCTGAAGCTGGACAAGCAGCGGCATCTGACTCCCATCTGGGGTCTGGGTCAGGTGGACGAGGGGAGCCTGATCTCCTACGTCGCCGAGCGTGCCGGACTGGACGCGAACCAGGTGGCGGGCTGGGATCTGATGACCCATGACGTCCAGCCGCCCGCCTACCTGGGCCGCGACCGCGAGTTGCTGGCCGGGCCGCGGCTGGACAACCTGCTCTCGGTGCACGCGGCGACCGCCGCGCTGGTCGCCACCGCCACCGGGAGCGGCGCCGGCAGCCTGCCGTACATCCCGGTGCTGGCCGCCTTCGACCACGAGGAGACCGGCAGCGAGTCGGACACCGGCGCGCAGGGCCCGCTGCTCGGCAACGTGCTGGAGCGCAGCGTCCACGCGCGCGGCGGCAGCGTCGAGGACCGGGCCCGGGCGATGGCCGGCACCGTCTGTCTCTCCTCGGACATGGCGCACGCCGTCCACCCCAACTACAGCGAGCGGCACGAGCCGGGGCACCAGCCGATGCCCAACGGCGGGCCGATCCTCAAGGTCAACGTCAACAACCGGTACGCCACCAGCGGCGTGGGCCGGGCGATCTTCGCTCAGGCCTGCGAGCGCGCGGGCGTGCCGTGGCAGGTCTTCGTCTCCAACAACGCGATGCCCTGCGGGACCACGATCGGCCCGATCACCGCGGCCCGGCTCGGCATCACCACGGTGGACTGCGGGATCGCCGCGCTGTCCATGCACTCGGCGCGCGAGCTGTGCGGCGCCGAGGACCCGTACCTGCTGGCCTCGGCGCTGAAGGCCTTCATGGAGGGCTGACCTCCCAGCGGCCTGACGCCTGGTCAGGGGGCGGCTTCCGCCACCCCCTGACCATCCGTCACTCCATCCCCGCCAGCACCAGCGGCAGCCGGGTCGCGCCGCCCGCCACCAGCTTCACCGGCACCCCCCAGTCCTGCTGGTGCACGTGGCAGGCCGGGTACTCGATCGCCGGGTCGTCGTCGCAGGACGCCGCCATCGCCGAGACGTGCAGCACGCCCTCGGTCACCTCGGGGGAGAGCACCAGCTCGCGGGAGAGCGCGGTGTCCGGGCCCGCGCCGGAGACCAGCAGCTCGGGCGGGGTGGCGCTGACCAGCAGCCGGGTCGAGGGACCGTAGCGCAGGTCCAGCTTCTGGCCGCTCGGCGCGGTGAAGACCACGTCCAGGCGTAGCGTGCCCGGGGCCACCTCGGTCGCGGCGCGCTGGGTGCGGTGCGCGACCGCCTCGACCCGCACCGCCTCCTCGGGCAGTCGCAGCCGGGTCAGCCGGTGCCGGGCCGACTCCACCACCACGATGTCCCCGTCCACCAGCACCGCCCCTGAGGGCTCGCGCAGGTCGGTGGCCAGCGTGCTGACCTCGCCGGTGGCCCCCTCCTCGGTCGGCGGCGTGTAACGGCGCAGCGCGTGGTTGTAGGTGTCGGCGATCGCCACCGAGCCGTCCGGCAGCACGGTGACGCCCAACGGGTGCTGGAGCAGCGCCTGTTCGGCGGCGCCGTCGCGGTGGCCGAAGTCGAAGAGACCGGTGCCGACGGCGGTGTGCACGGACCGTGTTTCACGTGAAACCCATCGCAGTGCCGAGGTCTCGCTGTCCGCCACCCAGAGCTTCTCGCCGTCCGCCGAGACCGCCAGGCCCGAGGGCTGGGCGAACCAGGCGTCGGCCGCCGGACCGTCGACCAGGCCCTCGTTGGTGGTGCCGGCCGCGACGCCGACCGTGCCGGCCACCGGGTCGTAGGCCCAGAGCTGGTGCACCCCGGCCATCGCGATCCACACCCGGCCGTCGAAGAAGGCGACGTCCCAGGGCGAGGAGAGGTCCACCTCGCGGGCCGGGCCCTCGGTCGCCGAGCCCTGCCACCACTGCTTGCCGGTGCCGGCCAGCGTGGTCACCGTGCCGTCCGCCAGCCGCACGCCGCGCAGCGCGTGGTTGACCGTGTCGGCCACCACCACGTCGTACCCGAGCTCCAGCCCGGCCGGCACCAGCGCCAGACCCTGCGGCTCGCTGAACCGCGGCTCGGCCCCGTCGACCAGCCCGCGCTCGCCGTCGCCGATCCGCCGCACCACCGTCTCGCCGTCCTCGGCCAGCTCGACCAGCGCGTGGTGCCCCGAGTCGGCCACCAGGAAGTGGCCGTCCGCCAGCCGCACGGCCTTGCCCGGGAACTTCAGCGCCCCCGCCACCGGCTCCGGCGCCACGTACGGGCCGTCCCCGCGCCGCAGCGTCCCCTTCGCCTCGTGCTCGGCCTCCAACTCCTCGATCAGCCGCTCGATCGCGTGCGCATGCCCCTCACCCGCGTGCTGCGCGACCACGTACCCCTCGGGGTCGATCACCACCAGCGTCGGCCAGGCCCGCACCGCGTACTGCTTCCAGGTGGCCAGCGCCGGGTCGTCCAGCACCGGGTGCTCCACCTCGTACCGCGCCACGGCGTCCACCACCGCCTGGTGCTCGGCCTCGTGCACGAACTTGGGCGAGTGCACCCCGACGATCACCACCGTGTCGCGGTGCCGCTCCTCCAACTCGCGCAGCTCGTCCAGGACGTGCAGGCAGTTGATGCAGCAGAAGGTCCAGAAATCCAGGACGACGATCTTGCCTCGCAGGTCGGCAAGGGTCAGATCCTTGCCGCCGGTGTTGAGCCAACCACCGGCGCCGACGAGTTCAGGGGCGCGGACACGTGCACGAGAAGCCATGTCCTCATCCAACCGCACCGACGTACCACGGCATTCCGCCGGCCTCGGGGCGCGCTGACCCGTCGGCTACAGGGCGAGGTGCAGGCGCAGCGCGGCGTCGAGTCGGGCGAGCAGCGCCGGCGAGAGTGAACCGAGCCGGTGCAGCAGGCGCTCGACCGAGACGGCGCGGACCTGTTCGGCCTGCGCCTTGGAATCGTGGTCGAGCCCGCAGGAGGCGGCGTCGAGCAGGACCTGGAAGGGGAAGACCCGGTCTGTGCTGGAGGTAATCGGCACAACCGTCAGTACGCCGCGGCCGTGCCTGCCGGCGGACCGGTTGGCGGAGTCGTTCGAGACGATGACGGCGGGCCGGGCCTTGTTCGCCTCGCTCCCGCGCACCGGGTCGAAGTCGATCAGGTAGATGTCACCGCGCAGCATCGGAGAGGCCGTCCTCCATGGTGTCTTCCCACGGGGAGGTGGACTCGTCCCGTCCCCACTCCTGCCATGCCTGCTGGTAGTCGTCCTCCAACTGGGCGGCGCGGAGCAGTTCGATCGCGGCGTGTATCACGGCGGAGCGCGAGTCACTGGAGGTCTTGGCCCCGTACTCGTCAAGGAAGGCGACATCCGCCTCGGGCAGGCTGACGCTGATCTTCATGCCGATATTCTACTTGCGGTCCTACCTGCACTGCTACTCATGGCCGTCAGTGGTAGCACTATCGAGCGCTGGCGGTAGCACCGCTGCCCGGGGCCGGTCGGTCCGGACCATGCTCACGCGACCGCGAGGCCCCAGGTGGCCAAGGCGCCCAGGCCGGCGGCGGCGCCCGGTGCGTAGAGTCCCACGGCGAAGTCGAGCACAACGCGGGCGACTCGGTAGGCGCGACCGGGTGTTTCCAGGCCCAGCAGCACTGCCGCCGATCTGGAGACGCGGACGTTCGGCTCGACTGGCTGCTCGTGGCCGACCAGCGAGGCGACCGAGGCAATGACTCCGGGGTCGTCCGTCAGGAGGAAGATGCCCGAGCGGTCGGTGAGCCAGAGCTGGTCGATCCCTCCGTTCCTGCCGGGCATGCGCACCCGGCGGATGCGCGTCAGTTCGGCGAGATCCACGGTCCGGGGGCCCAGCAGGGTCCGAGCGCTGGCCAGCAGGGAATCCGGACCGTGTTGCGCGACGGTCCAGGTGTCATGCAGCGCCGGCAGGAGCACGGCCGCCACGAGGGTGGTGCACAGACCCACCAGGGGCGCGCCGGTGCCGATCGCGCCGAAGCGTTCCAGCAGGGCGGGAAGGCAGATGCCCGTAGCCGTGGCCAGCGCCAGCATCGCGTGCCCGGTGCGGATCCGTCGTCGACCGACCCGGGCGGGAACGCCGTCCGGCCCCGCCTTGGCGAGCAGCGACACCACTCGCCGGTCCGGCTCGACCGTGCGGCGTCCTGGCTGTGGGCGTCGGCGCCGCTGGGCCCTGCTCGTCATGATTCCCCCGGACCGGCTCACCGGACTGCCCCGTGCTGTCGTCAGCGGATGCTGCCGCCACTGCCGCCACGACCTCGCGCTCGGTCAGCCCCGGGCGAGCTGCAGCTGCGGCACCGCGCGGCGCCGCCGCAGTTCGGTGACGCCCGGGGCGGGGTTGGCCGCGTCGTAGGCGCGCTGGTTCGCCTCGACGGAGGGCTGGTACCGGTCGATCCAGCCGCGGATGGCGTCCAGCGGTTCGGCCAGGCTCAGGCCGAGCGGGCTGAGCTCGTAGCGGACCCGCAGCACGGGACCGCCCAGGACGGTGCGGGTGACCAGGCCGTCGCGCTCCAGGCTGCGCAGCTTCTCGGTGAGGATCTTGCGGCTGATGTCGCCGATCCGGCGGTGCAGGTCGCCGTACTGGGCGGGACCCTGCTGCAGGGTCACCAGCAGGAGGGCCGACCAGCGGTCGCCCAGGCGGTCCAGCAGCGGGCGGCAGGGGCAGGGGTCCTGGTCGTCGTCGTTCATGAACGCGGCAACCCGCGGGGTGGCGGCCGGTATTCCGAGCAGGCACCCGCAGGTGCCGTCTACCGGTCGGCGGGCCGGCCGAAGCAGGCTGGGGCCATGACGACGCAGATGAACACCGTGACCCAGGATCTCTTCGGCACTCCCGAGGTCCTGCGGATCGCCCGCACCGACCGCCCCGAGCCCGGCCCGACCGAGGTGCTGGTGAAGGTGCACGCAGCCGGGGTCAACCCGGTCGACGTGAAGACCAGCCGGGGCGAGGGCCTGGCCTGGTACTACGGCGAGCCGCCCTACACGCTGGGCTGGGACGTCAGCGGCACCGTGGTGGCGGTCGGCTTCGGGGTCACCACGCTCACGGTCGGTGACGAGGTCCTCGGGATGCCCAACTTCCCGCGGCTGGCCGGCGCCTTCGCCGAGTACGTCACCGCACCCTCGCGCCACTGGGTGCGCAAGCCCGTCGCGCTGAGCCACGCCGAGGCGGCCGCGCTGCCGCTGGCCGGGCTGACGGCCTGGCAGATCATCGTGGACACCGCGCAGGTGTCGCCCGGCCAGCGGGTGCTGGTGCACGCGGCCGCCGGCGGGGTGGGCCACCTCGCGGTGCAGATCGCCAAGGCCCGGGGCGCGTACGTGATCGGGACGGCGCGGGCGGCCAAGCACGACTTCCTGCGCTCGCTCGGTGTGGACCAGGTGCTGGACTACACGGCGGGTCCGTTCGAGGAGGCGGTCGCGGAGCTCGACCTGGTGGTCGACAACATCGGCGACCCCGAGCACCAGCTGCGCTCGCTGCGCACCCTGCGCGAGGGCGGGCTGCTGGTGGCGGTGCCGGGCGGGGTGGACCCGCAGGCGGCCGAGCAGGCGCGGGCGAGGGGCCTGCGGATCACCGACGTGTTGGTCGAGCCGGACCAGCTCGGGCTGCGCGGCCTGGTCGAGCTGATCGAGCGCAAGGAACTGCGCGTGGAGGTCGCCGCGCGGCTGCCGCTGGCCGAGGTGGCGCAGGCCTTCGAGCTGGTGGGCTCGGGCCGCACCCAGGGCAAGGTGGTCCTCACCCTCGACTGAACCCTCGACTGACGGGCCTCGACCGACGGGCCTCGACCGACGGGCCTCGGCCGGCGGTCGGCCGCTCGTCAGCCGGCCGCGCGTTCCATGACCCATGCCGAGTTGTGCTGCGTGAACCCGATGCGCGGGTAGTACCCGACCGCCGCCGGCGCGGCCAGCAGCACGAGGGAAGCCTGTGGCGCGGCGTCGCGGGTCGCCTGGATGAGGGCGCGGCCTACGCCCTGACGCTGAAATGCCTGGTCGACGGCGAGGTCGGACAGGTACGTCGCGTAGACGCCGTCGGTCAGGGAGCGAGCGATGCCGATGAGCTGACCGGCTGCCCGCGCGGTGATCACCAGGTTCGCCCCGCGGACCATGCCGGCGAAACGGGCGCCGTCCTCGACCGGTCGACGTTCGGCGAGGGTGGAGGCCCGGTAGAGCGCGGCCACCTCCTCGACGTCCAGTTCCGTGCCGTCGACGACCTCGCACTTCCACATGGGGGCTACTCCTCTGATCAGTTGACGCGCGACAGGGTCTTCGCGCTCATGGCCGCCACGGTAGCCGGGGTAAGTACTAGATGCAATGTTCTATTGATCTAGTACAAAAGTGAAAACGGACGCGACGAAAAGGGCCCCGCACCGAGGTGCGGGGCCCTTGTGCGCGCGAAGCGTCAGATGAACGAGTTGATCTGGATCGTCTCGGTGCGGCCCGGGCCGACGCCGATCGCCGAGATCGGCGCGCCCGACATCTCCTCCAGCGCCTTCACGTAGGCCTGCGCGTTCTTCGGCAGGTCGGCGAAGGTCTGGGCCTTGCTGATGTCCTCGCTCCAGCCGGGCAGGTTCTCGTAGATCGGCTTGGCGTGGTGGAAGTCCGACTGGTTGTACGGCAGTTCCTCGACGCGCTTGCCGTCGATCTCGTACGCCACGCAGACCGGGATCTGCTCCCAGCCGGTCAGCACGTCCAGCTTGGTGAGGAAGAAGTCGGTCAGGCCGTTGACCCGGGTCGCGTAGCGCGCGATCACCGCGTCGAACCAGCCGCAGCGGCGGTCACGGCCGGTGGTGACACCGCGCTCGCCGCCGATCCGGCGCAGCGCCTCGCCGTCCGCGTCCAGCAGCTCGGTCGGGAACGGGCCCGAGCCGACCCGGGTGGTGTAGGCCTTGAGGATGCCGATCACCCGGTCGATCTTGGTGGGGCCGATACCGGCGCCGGTGCAGGCGCCGCCCGAGGTCGGGTTGGAGGAGGTGACGAACGGGTACGTGCCGTGGTCCACGTCCAGCAGGGTGCCCTGGCCGCCCTCCAGCAGCACCACCTTGTTCGCCTTCAGCGCCTGGTCGAGCACCAGCGTGGTGTCGGCCAGGAACGGGCGGATCTTCTCCGCGTAGGCCAGGTACTCCTGGACCACCAGGTCGGCCGGCATCGCGCGACGGTTGTAGAGCTTGACCAGGATCTGGTTCTTGTCGTGCAGCGCGGCCTCGACCTTCTGCTGCAGGATCGACTCGTCGAACAGGTCCTGGACCCGGATGCCGATCCGGTTGATCTTGTCGGCGTAGGCCGGGCCGATGCCGCGACCGGTGGTGCCGATCTTGCGCTTGCCGAGGAAGCGCTCGACCACCTTGTCCAGGGTGCGGTGGTAGGGCGTGATCAGGTGGGCGTTGCCCGAGATCAGCAGCTTGGAGGTGTCGATGCCGCGCTCGTTCAGCCCGGCCAGCTCGGCCAGCAGCACACCCGGGTCGATCACCACGCCGTTGCCGATCACCGGCACGACGTTGGGGCTCAGGATGCCGGAAGGCAGCAGGTGCAGCGCGTACTTCTGGTCGCCGATGACCACCGTGTGACCGGCGTTGTTGCCGCCCTGGTAGCGAACGACGTAGTCGACGGAGCCGCCGAGGAGGTCCGTGGCCTTCCCCTTGCCCTCGTCTCCCCACTGGGCACCAACGAGCACGAGTGCCGGCACAGGCGTACACCCCTTCCGGTTGGGGCATCCTGCGTAGGCCGCAGTATGCCCCGAGATAGACGAAGCCCCTGGCGCAATAGCGCAAGGGGCTCTTGCACCGAGAGATTACCTGAGGAAGGACCGGTCGTGTCGTCCCTGTCCACGCCCGCACCCCGACCCTCCGACGCAGCCGGGCCGCCTGGCGGCATCCCGCTTCTCGTGCTGCTCGATCCGGCGGCCAAGGAAGCCGACGGGGAGGCGGTGCGAATCGCCCGGGATGTGCTCTCGGGGGGCGCGGACGTGAAGGTGGTGGTGCCCGAGAGTGCGGCCGAGCTGGACCGGGTGCTCGCGCACCGGGGCAGGCGCCGTCCGGTGGTGGTCGGCTCCGACCTGGCGCTGCAGCGGGTGGTGCAGGCGCTGCACCACCAGCGCGAGTTGGGCGCCGGCCCGCTGGGCCTGGTGCCGGTCGGGCCGGGGCGGACGGTGGCGCTGGCCCGCTCGCTCGGGGTGCCGGTCGAGCCGGTGGCGGCGGCCCGCGCGGTGCTGGGCGGGGTGCCCAGGCAGCTGGGGCTGCTGCTGGACGACGGCGACGGGGTGGTGCTGGGGGAGGTGCGGATCCCCGGCCGGCGGCACGGCCATTCGGGCGGCTGGCGTTCGCTCTGGGCGAAATTGATTGCGGCCGAGCAGGTGGAGTCCCAGGAGGCCCGGTTGCGGGTCGAGGCGGACGGGCGAGCGCTGGCCGGCCCGGGGCGGGGCCTGCGGCTGGTCGCGCTGCGACTGCCGGCCGACTCCGCCGCGGTCGAGGTGGTGGTGCGGCCCTCGGGGCCGGGCGGAGCGCTGCTGCGGGTGCGCGCCTCCAGCGTCACGGTGGCCGGCCGCACCTTCGGCTACGAGGCCGACGGCTGCCCGGCGGGCCCGGTGCCCACCCGGACCTGGACCGCCCGCCCGGCCGCCTGGGGCCTGCTGCTGCCCATGAGATGACCCGCACCGACCCGGACCGGCCCGCACCGACTCGAACTGGCTCTGACCGACCCCTGGGTGATCAGGGTCACGCGGACACCTCCGGTTTCCCTGTCCTGCCTGCCCGGGCGGCATGGTAAGGGGCCTGTTCTACGCGCGTCGCCGGGCAAATCGCCAGGCCGGACCCATGCCTGACTGCCGAAGCCTGTGCCAACTGCCCTAGACTCGAAGACGTGCCACGTGGTGACGGAAGACTCAACCACGATCTTCTTCCCGGCGAGAAAGGCCCCCAGGACGCTTGCGGCGTCTTCGGTGTCTGGGCTCCCGGCGAGGAGGTCGCCAAGCTCACGTACTTCGGCCTTTACGCCCTGCAGCACCGCGGACAGGAATCCGCCGGTATCGCGGTGAGCAATGGCTCCCAGATTCTCGTCTTCAAGGACATGGGACTCGTCTCCCAGGTCTTCGACGAGGCCTCGCTGGGATCCCTGCACGGGCATATCGCCGTCGGACATGCCCGCTACTCGACCACCGGGTCCTCGGTCTGGGAGAACGCCCAGCCGACCTTCCGGGCGACCGCTCACGGTTCGCTGGCCTTGGGCCACAACGGAAACCTGGTCAACACCGCCGAACTCGCGGCGATGGTCGCCGATCTGCCCGGAACCGAGCACGTCTCGCGCTCCGGCCGGACCGCCGCGACCAACGACACCGACCTGCTGACCGCCCTGCTCGCCGGGTACCCGGACCTCTCCATCGAGGAGACCTCGCGGCAGATCCTGCCCGAGGTCAAGGGCGCCTTCTCGCTGGTCTTCATGGACGAGCACACCCTCTACGCGGCCCGTGACCCGCAGGGCATCCGCCCGCTGGTGCTCGGCCGCCTGGAGCGCGGCTGGGTGGTGGCCTCCGAGACCTCGGCCCTGGACATCTGCGGCGCCAGCTTCATCCGCGAGGTGGAGCCCGGCGAGCTGATCGCCATCGACGAGAACGGCATGCGCTCCTCGCGCTTCGCCGAGGCCAAGCCCAAGGGCTGCGTCTTCGAGTACGTCTACCTGGCGCGCCCCGACACCAGCATCGCCGGGCGCAACGTGCACCTCTCGCGGGTCGAGATGGGCCGCCGGCTGGCCGCCGAGGCCCCGGTCGAGGCCGACATGGTGATAGCCACCCCCGAATCCGGCACCCCCGCCGCGATCGGCTACGCCGAGGCCAGCGGGATCCCGTACGGCTCCGGCCTGGTGAAGAACGCCTATGTCGGGCGCACCTTCATCCAGCCCAGCCAGACGATCCGTCAGCTCGGCATCCGGCTCAAGCTCAACCCGCTGCGCGAGGTCATCGCCGGCAAGCGCCTGGTGGTCGTGGACGACTCGATCGTGCGCGGCAACACCCAGCGCGCGCTGGTGCGGATGCTGCGCGAGGCCGGCGCCGCCGAGGTGCACATCCGGATCTCCTCGCCGCCGGTGAAGTGGCCCTGCTTCTTCGGCATCGACTTCGCCACCCGCGCGGAGCTGATCGCCAACGGCATGACGGTGGAGGAGATCGGCAGGACGCTCGGCGCCGACTCGCTCGCCTACATCTCGATCGACGGCATGATCGAGGCCACCAAGCAGCCCAAGGACCGGCTCTGCCGGGCCTGCTTCGACGGCGAGTACCCGATGGAGCTGCCGGACCCGGCGCTGCTCGGCAAGCTGCTGCTCGAAGCGGAGATCGCCGGCAGTCAGCAGCCGCCCGCCACCCGGGGCAAGCCGACCAGCTCCGATCTCGACGGGGTGCAGTCCCTGCTCGGCGGCCACGGCGCGGCCGACGCGCTGCGCCGCCCGTAAGACCCTGACGGCGGGGCCCCGACCGGGGCCCCGCCGCTGTCAGCAACCCCCACTTGACCCGAGAGGGCCGCAGCAGTGACCAGCAACGAGAGTGGCGCCACCTACGCCGCCGCCGGAGTCGACATCGAGGCGGGCGACCGCGCGGTGGAACTCATGAAGCAGTGGGTGAAGAAGACCAACCGGCCCGAGGTGGTCGGCGGCCTCGGCGGCTTCGCCGGCCTCTTCGACATCTCCGCCCTGAAGCGCTACGAGCGCCCGCTGCTGGCCTCGGCCACCGACGGCGTCGGCACCAAGGTCGCGCTGGCCGCCGCCATGGACAAGCACGACACCATCGGCCACGACCTGGTCGGCATGGTCGTCGACGACCTGGTGGTCTGCGGCGCCGAGCCGCTCTTCATGACCGACTACATCTGCGTCGGCAAGGTCCACCCGGAGCGGGTCGCCCAGATCGTCAAGGGCATCGCCGAGGGCTGCGTGCTGGCCGGCTGCGCGCTGGTCGGCGGCGAGACCGCCGAGCACCCGGGCCTGCTGGGCCCCGACGAGTACGACGTCGCGGGCGCGGGCACCGGCGTGGTCGAGGCCGACGCGCTGCTCGGTGCGGACCGGGTGCGGGCCGGCGACGTGGTGATCGCGATGGCCGCCTCCGGGCTGCACTCCAACGGCTACTCGCTGGTCCGCCACGTGCTGCTGAACGAGGCCGGCTGGAAGCTCGACCGCGAGGTGGCCGAGTTCGGCCGCACGCTGGGCGAGGAGCTGCTGGAGCCGACCCGGATCTACTCGCTGGACTGCCTGGCGCTCACCCGCGCCACCGAGATCCACGCCTTCTCGCACGTCACCGGCGGCGGCCTGGCGGCCAACCTGGCCCGGGTGATCCCGGACGGCCTGCACGCCCGCCTGGACCGCGGCACCTGGACCCCGCTGCCGGTCTTCCAGACCGTCGCCGAGGTCGGCCGGATGCGGACCCTGGAGATCGAGAAGACCCTCAACATGGGCATCGGCATGGTCGCCGTGGTCCCGCCGGAGTCGGTCGACGTGGTGCTGTCGATCCTGGCGGACCGCGACGTCGAGGCCTGGCTGCTGGGCGACATCGTGGCCCGCGACGCGGAGCACGCGGCGGGCGCGGCGCTGTACGGCGAGTACGCGTAGCCACTGGACGGACGGTGGGCCCCTACGGGGGCCCTCCGGCGTTTCCGGGACCTGAGGGTCAGCCCGGCAGGGTCTGGCGCCGACGGTGCCCGGACACGCCGAAAACCGGCCCGGCGCGCTGGCGCTCGGGCCGGTCAGGACCTGAGGTCAAGCTCGGCGGCGGGCCTGGTGGTGGCCGACCTCCGCCTCCTGCTCGTCCTCGTCATCGTCGTCGTTGTAGTACTCCGCGTAAGCGGCGTAGGGGTCGTCCTCCTCGTCCTCTTCCTCAACCGGCTCAGGGTTGATCGAAGGAACGGGTGAAACGCCCAGCTCGCTGGACAGACGGTTAGCGTCGAAGCCGCCGCTGTTGTACTTCAGCTCGCGGGCGACCTTCGTCTGCTTGGCCTTGGCCCGGCCGCGCCCCATGGGTCGACCCCCTCAACGATGGGGCTCACGGCCCCGAGTCTGACACGTGTTCATGATCAGGAGCGGCTTGCCCGAAGCGGGAGAGCCGTCCCTTGGAGCATCAACGGTACCTGTTTCCGCCCTCGGACGGTACGTCGCCGGTGTGACGTGGCGCGCACTGTCGCCCCCCGGGACCAGGTCTCTCCTGGTCGGGCGGGTGTTTCCGGGCATTCGCAGTGGCCCGGTGGGTGTCCGGGACCGTCGTTCTCCGACCGATTATCCCCCGACCGTGGCGTTCGGGGCGCCCGATCGGGGGATATCCGGTGAATCCGGTTCCACATTGTGATGCGAAGTGATGCGGACCGGTCGGCTGCTCCGGTCAGGCCTTGCGCGCGCCGGGCAGCAGGATCGTGCGCAGAGCACTGATCTCGCGCATCCGCCGCTCCGCCAGCCGGTCGGCGGCGACGGCCGGCGGCACGCCGTCGGCGGTGGCCCGGGTGAAGATCTCCAGCGTGGTGTCGAAGATCTTGGTGGCCTTGTTCTTGGCGCGCTCGAAGTTGAAGCCGTCGATCTCGTCGGCCACCTGGATCACGCCGCCGGAGTTCACCAGGTAGTCGGGGGCGTAGAGGATGCCGCGGTCCGCCAGGTCCTTCTCCACACCCGGGTGGGCCAGCTGGTTGTTGGCCGCGCCGCAGACCACCGAGGTGCCCGCCGCGGTCAGCTGCGCGACCGTCGCGTCGTCCAGCGCGCCGCCCAGCGCACACGGGGCGTACACGTCCAGCTGGGCGCCCAGCAGCGCCGCGGTGTCGGCGACCACCTCGACGTCCGGGTGGGCGGCCCGCACCCGGTTGACGGCGGCCTCGGAGACGTCGGTGATGACCACGCTCGCGCCGTCCGCCACCAGGTGGCCGACCAGGTAGTGGCCGACCTTGCCGACGCCCGCGACGCCGACCCGCTTGCCGCGCAGCGTCGGCTGGCCCCAGCGGGCCTGGGCCGAGGCCCGCATGCCCTGGAAGACGCCGAAGGCGGTGAGGATCGAGGAGTCGCCGGCGCCGCCGTGCTCGGGGGAGCGGCCGGTGACGTAGTCGCACTCGCGCGCGATGACGTCCATGTCCTGGACGTAGGTGCCCACGTCACAGGCCGTGATGTAACGACCCGCCAGGGACTGCACGAAGCGGCCGTAGGCGCGCAGCAGCGCCTCGGACTTGTCGCCGCCCTCGCCCTTGGCCGTCGGGTCGCCGATGATCACGGCCTTGCCGCCGCCGAGGTCGAGGCCGGCCAGCGCGTTCTTGTAGCTCATCCCGCGGGAGAGCCGCAGCGCGTCCTCCAGCGCCTCCTCCTCGGTGGCGTACCGGTGGAAGCGGGTGCCGCCGAGGGCGGGGCCCAGCGCGGTCGAGTGGATGGCGATGATCGCCTTGAGGCCGGAGGTCCGGTCATGGCAGAGCACGACCTGCTCGTGCCCGTCGCCCGGGACGCCGTCCTGCTCAGTACGGAAGATCCGGCTCAGCACACCTGGTGCGGGGTGCGTCGCGGATACGGTGCGTACGTCGGTCACTGTGGTGACTCCAGTATCTGCTGGCCCGCTGCTGTGGTGCGGGCATCTACCGCGAAGCGTAGTCCGGGGCCCGGGCGCGGGGCTGCCCCTTGTTCGGATCCTGGACGCCGCCGCCGGGACCGTTCGGATCGGACCGATCCCGCCCGGCCGGTCGGTGGCCCGTGCGACGATGCAGGACGTGACCGCTGTGCAGACCTCCGTGCTGCCGCCCTACGCCGCCCACCTGCGGGTGTACGAGCCGCTGGCGGCGTATCCCGATCCGGAACGGGCCCGCTGGCAGGCGTACCTGGCCGATCGCGGACCTGACGCGGCGTCGGCCGGTGAACCGGTGGCGCGGGCGGCGCTGGAGGCGCAGCGGGGGGCGCTCGCCGAACTGCTTCCCCGACCCCCGTGGGCGCTGCCGATGGGGGCGCCCCCGGCCGAAGGCTGGGGGAGGGAGAGCGAGCAGGCCTTCGTGCGGCTCCTCGACGCGGTCACCTATGTCTGCCCGTGGGCGACCCGGCTGCGCAGCTGGCAGGCGCTGGACGAGCTGCGTGACTCGCTGCCGGTGGCGCTGCTGGACACCGTGCTGCCGCAGGCGGTCCGGGAGCAGGCGCAGGCGGCGCAGTCCCGCTGGCGGGCGGACCATCCGGACGCCCGGCCGTGGATCCTGACCAGCCGTTGGGAGGTGCCGTTGCGCTGGTTCCTGCCGTTCGGGGACGAGGAGCGGCACTACCTGCCGGCCGAGCCCGGGGCCGCGGCACAGCCGGGGCAGCCCGCCGCGCTCTTCTATCTGACCTCGATGGCGCAGGCCCGGCGCCGGGTGGCCCGGGCCTACCGGGTGCTGCGCGAGCAGCTGAAGGGCACACCGCTGGCGCTCGGGGCGGAGGAGGTGGGGCGCTGGCTGGAGGAGTTCCATCCGCGCTCGCTGGTGGAGCTGGACTACGGCGGGCTGGTGCACGCGATCGACGGCGAGCGGCTGGCGGCCGACCACTCGGCCGCCGAGGTGGCCGACGGGCTGGCGGCGCTGCGGGCCGGGGACGCCCAGGGGGCGGCGCGGGCGTACGAGGCGGTGGCGCGGCGCTGGCGCGAGGTGCTGGCGCTGCGGCAGGCCAACTGACGGGTGGGCCGGCAAGGGAACTGACCGTGGCTCAGCTCGGGGGAATGGCGGGGGTGTGACGCGGGCTCAGTGAGGGGGCGGGGCGAGACGGGTGTGAGTTCCGTGTTCGGCCGGCCGGGACCTAGGTCCTGGTTCGGGTCAATACCCCACGAACGTGACACTACTCACCGTTGACGCCAAGTCGCAGCTAAAGGTAAAAATGGGACAACCAGCCCAACTCTCCTCACTCTTGCCCACTTTTGGGTGGATCTGGGGTCGGTGTGCCCTTTGGGGGGAATCGATAGGTCTGGCCTCTCCGTTACCGGTTGTCACGATATGATGACTGTCCGCTATGGGGTGGTCCATCGCCATCCGTCGCTCTTGAACCCGTGAGGGGCCAATTTTGGCGGTTTGGTCGATAGGGCTGGACGGATGGTGTAGTTGTAGACACCAGGACAAGCCGTTCGTCCTATAACCGACTCGGTCCGTCTCTGCCATTTCGGGCATCGCGGGCCAAGGTGCAGAATTTGAAGGATAGAACCGCCCTGGTTCGGTTCTCCGAGGAGGCCGCTCATGACCGCTCGTACCCCTGACGCTGAGCCCCTGCTGACACCGGCAGAGGTCGCCACCATGTTCCGCGTGGACCCCAAGACGGTCACACGCTGGGCCAAGGCCGGCAAGCTCACGTCCATCCGCACGCTCGGCGGCCACCGCCGATACCGGGAGGCGGAGGTACGGGCTCTACTGGCCGGTATCCCCGCTCAGCGCACCGAGGCCTGAGGCACTCGGCGGCGGCTGCCGTACCGCCGCCGGGAAAGCCTTGAAGCCAGATAGCAGGGGTCGCTCCCCGGACTCCGCCGGGTCCGGGAAGCGGCCCCTTCTTCGTGGGCATAGTGACATGATCGTCAACCATTTCATGACTGTCATTTGACCAGTAAATGGCGGGCTCATGCATAACCACTGTGGCGCGTGGGGCGGGATTAAATCGGAATGGTGAGACTTTGGAAAGTCTCGCAAGTCAGTACAATTTTATATATTAAATCAGTGGATCCATAGGGGGGGTTCCGCCTGGCCGGGTTCAAGAAAACGTAAGTGACGACCGTCACAGGGGGTGCCCTCTTGAGCTCGGGGCCCGGCGCCGGTAGTGCGCTCCTGACGGTCCGTCGGCCGAACCGGGTGCTGGGACGACGAGAGGCCCGGAACCTGACGGTTCCGGGCCTCTCGCTGATGGCGACCCTGACGGGACTTGAACCCGCGACCTCCACCTTGACAGGGTGGCGAGCTAACCAACTGCTCCACAGGGCCAGGCTGTTCACTGTTTGCCTCAGTGATTTCCGCTGCTCGTGGCAGCGACAAGACAGATCGTACTGCATCCCGGGCCCCCAGGTCGAACCGGCCGCGGGCGGGGGCGGCCGGCCCGACCTGGGGCTCCCTCAGAGGGTGGCGGCGGCCGCGTCCATCGCCTTCAGGATCCGCTTCTCCGACACCGGTGAGGGGGTGCCGAGCGACTGGGCGAAGAAGCTGACCCGCAGCTCCTCGATCATCCAGCGGATCTGCCGGACCTCGGCGCTGGGCTGCTGCCCGGCCGGCACGGCCGCCAGCAGGTCGCCGTAGGCCCGCTGCACCTCCTGCACCTTGAGCAGGTGCTGCAGGTCGCGCTGCGGGTGGTTGGGCAGCGCCTCCAGGCGCCGGTCCACCGCGGCCAGGTAGCGCTTGACGTCCCCGAGTCGCTGCCAGCCGCTGTCGGTCACGAAGCCGGCGTGCACCAGCGAGGCCAGGTGCAGCTTCACGTCGTTCACGGCGGAGAGCAGCACCGGGCTGCTGACCGCCTTCAGCCGGGTCTGCGCCCGGTGGAAGGCGAGCAGGGCCGAGGCCGTCTTGAGCGTGGTGTCCGCCGACAGCTCGTACAGGTCGGCGCGGACCTTGTCGTACAGCTTGCCGAACGACTCCTCGTCCCAGGCCGGGCCGCCGGCCAGTGTCATCAGCCGGTCCGCGGCGCAGACGGTGATGTCCTCGAAGAGCGCCGGGATCGAGCCGTGCGGGTTGTAGGACAGGGCCAGCTTGGCCTGGTTGCCGAGCCGGGCCTGGATCCCCTTGGCCGGGGAGTTGATGGTGAGCAGCAGCAGCCGGCGGGTGCCCGCCCACATCGCCTGCGCCTGTGCCTGTGGGGTGTCGAAGAGCTTGATCGCCACGCTGTCGCGCTCGTCGGTGAAGGCGGGGT
This sequence comes from Kitasatospora sp. GAS204B, assembly GCF_029892155.1. Lineage (GTDB taxonomy): Bacteria > Actinomycetota > Actinomycetes > Streptomycetales > Streptomycetaceae > Kitasatospora. The sequence continues at coordinate 178,691 of NZ_JARZAG010000016.1, forward strand.
AGGCGCGCAGCGAGTGGCCCCGGGAGCGCTGCTCGAAGGTGCGCTGGAGCAGCGGCAGTCCCTCGGGCCAGGCGGTCAGGCCGGTGCGCTCGATGCCCTGCCCGGAGGCGGCCGAGGAGAGGGTCTCCTTGAGCTTGGGGGTGAGCTTGCGGCGCAGCTCCTCCAGGTCCTTGGACTCGGCGAGCCTGCGCTTGCCGTCCACCACCCGGAAGGTCACCTTGAGGTGGTCCGGGACCCGCTCGTCGTCCCAGGCCTCGGGTGGGATCGGCTGGCCGCCCATCCGGTGCAGGACGCGCTCCAGGGTGGGCAGCAAAGGCTCCTGACGGTCGGTCATCTCGCGCAGCGCGGCCTTGGCGAAGTCCGGGGCGGGCACGAAGTTGCGCCGGATCGCCTTGGGCAGCGAGCGGATCCAGGCGGTGACCAACTCGCCGCGCAGGCCCGGGATCTGCCAGTCGAAGCCCTCGGAGGAGACCTGGTTGAGCACCGGCAGCGGGATGTGCACCGTGACGCCGTCCGCGTCGCTGCCCGGTTCGAACTGGTAGGTCAGGCTGAAGCGGAGCTTGCCCTGGTGCCAGTAGTCCGGGTAGTCGGCCTCGGTGATGCCGTCGGCGGCATCGTTGATCAGCATCGACTTCTCGAAGTTGAGCAGGTCGGGCTGGTCGTGCCGGGTCTTCTTCCACCACGAGTCGAAGTGCCGGGTGGAGACGATCTCCTCGGGCAGCCGTGCGTCGTAGAAGTCGAAGAGGGTCTGGTCGTCGACCATGATGTCGCGCCGGCGGGCCCGGTTCTCCAGCTCCTCGACCTCGCCGAGCATCTTGCGGTTGGCGGCGAAGAAGTGGTGGTGGGTCTCCCAGTCGCCCTCGACCAGGGCGTTGCGGATGAACAGCTCGCGGCAGAGCTCGGGGTCGATCCGGCCGTAGTTGATCTTGCGCTGGGCGACGATCGGCATCCCGTAGAGGGTGACCCGCTCGAAGGCCATCACCGCGCCGGCCTTCTTCTCCCAGTGCGGCTCGCTGTAGGTCCGCTTGATCAGGTGGCCGGCCAGCGGCTCGACCCACTCGGGCTCGATCTTGGCGTTGATCCGGGCCCAGAGCCGGGAGGTCTCCACCAACTCGGCGGACATCACCCAGCGCGGCGGCTTCTTGAAGAGACCGGAACCCGGGAAGACCGCGAACCGGGCGCCCCGGGCGCCGCCGTACTCGCGCTTCTCCACGTCGAAGAGACCGAGGTGGGAGAGGAGTCCGGCGAGCAGCGACTGGTGGATCCGGTCGGCGTCCGGCTCGGCATCCGGATGGGGTTCCTCGATGCTCACGCCCAACTGCTTGGCCACTGTGCGAAGTTGGGTGTAGATGTCCTGCCACTCCCGTATCCGCAGGTAGTTCAGGAACTCGGCCTTGCACATCCGGCGGAAGGCGGAGGAGGAGAGCTCCTTCTGCTGCTCCCTGACGTAGCGCCACATCGCCAGGTACGAGAGGAAGTCGGAGGTCTCCGAGGTGAACCGGCGGTGCCGGTCGTCGGCCGCCTGGCGCTTCTCGGTCGGGCGCTCGCGCGGGTCCTGGATGGAGAGCGCGGCGGCGATCACCATGACGTCGCGCACGCAGCCGTTCTTGTCCGCCTCCAGCACCATCCGGGCCAGTCGCGGGTCGACCGGCAGCTGGGCGAGCTTGCGGCCCAGCGTGGTGAGCCGCTTGCGCGGATCCTTCTGCTCGGGGTCCAGCGCGCCGAGCTCGTGGAGCAGGCTGACGCCGTCCTTGATGTTGCGCGAGTCCGGCGGGTCGAGGAACGGGAAGGCGGCGATGTCGCCGAGGCCGGCCGCGGTCATCTGCAGGATGACGGAGGCCAGGTTGGTGCGCAGGATCTCGGCGTCGGTGAACTCGGGGCGGGCGAGGAAGTCCTCCTCCGAGTAGAGCCGGATGCAGATGCCGTCGCTGGTCCGGCCGCAGCGGCCCTTGCGCTGGTTGGCGCTGGCCTGGCTGATCGCCTCGATCGGCAGCCGCTGGACCTTGGTGCGATGGCTGTAGCGCGAGATCCGGGCGGTGCCGGGGTCGATCACGTACTTGATGCCGGGCACGGTCAGCGAGGTCTCGGCCACGTTGGTGGCGAGCACGATCCGGCGGGAGGTGGAGCGCTGGAAGACCTTGTGCTGCTCGGCGGAGGAGAGCCGGGCGTAGAGCGGCAGCACCTCGGTGAACTTCAGGTTCAGCTTGTTCAGCGCGTCCGCGGTGTCCCGGATCTCACGCTCGCCGGAGAGGAAGACCAGGATGTCGCCCGGGCCCTCGGCCTGCAGCTCCTGGGCGGCCTCGCAGATCGCCTGGATCTGGTCGCGGTCGCGGTCGACGGCGCTGTCGTCCTCGTCACCGGCGTCCTCGGCCAGGTCGTCGACCAGCGGCCGGTAGCGGACCTCCACCGGGTAGGTGCGCCCGGAGACCTCGACGATCGGGGCGTCGCCGAAGTGGTGGGCGAAGCGCTCGGGGTCGATCGTCGCGGAGGTGATCACGACCTTGAGGTCGGGGCGGCGCGGCAGCAGCTGCTTCAGGTAGCCGAGGATGAAGTCGATGTTGAGGCTGCGCTCGTGCGCCTCGTCGATGATCAGGGTGTCGTACTGGTGCAGCTCGCGGTCGGTCTGGATCTCGGCCAGCAGGATGCCGTCGGTCATCAGCTTGACCAGGGTGTCCTGGCCGACCTGGTCGGTGAACCTGACCTTCCAGCCGACCGCCTCGCCCAGCGGGCTGTTCATCTCCTCGGCGACCCGCTCGGCCACCGTGCGGGCGGCGATCCGGCGCGGCTGGGTGTGGCCGACCAGGCCCTGGACGCCGCGGCCCAGCTCCAGGCAGATCTTGGGGATCTGGGTGGTCTTGCCGGAGCCGGTCTCGCCCGCCACGATCACCACCTGGTGGTCGCGGATGGCCGCCAGGATCTCGTCCTTCTTCTGACTGACCGGCAGCTCCGCCGGGTAGTTGATCGCCGGCACCGCCGCGCGGCGCTGCGCCACGCGCCCCTCGGCCTTGGCGATCTCACCGGCCAGCTCGGCGGCGATCTTCTGCCGGGCCTCGGTGCCGCGGGCCCGGCGCGCCCCGTCCAACCGACGGCCGATCCGCTGCTGGTCGCGCAGCGTCAGCTCGGGCAGCCGGGCGGCCAGCTCGCCGATGGTCGGCGCGTCGGCCGGCTGGACAGCGGGGGAACTCATCGCGGGCATCCCTCTAGGGTCGCAAACGGCGGCGGTGCGCCGCACCTGTGTTTCTGCGGGTGGTGACTGGCGTCTCCAAGTGTCACACCCGGGGGAGCCCGGCCATCCGCAGGTCGTGCGGCCGGCCCGGTGCTGCCGCCGGGGGCCGGATTCGACGTGCGGCGCGTTTCTCAGGTGATTCGACGGCCGGCCACCAACGAATTTCTCATCCGGCAGGTCGATGCTGTCGGAACCCGGATGAAGCGCCCGCCCGGCACCGAGCGCGCCGAGGCGAGTGCGGCGGGAGCATCCGGCCGTCACGGCACGGTGGGCGGCAGTTCGGGTGGCGTTACCATCAACCGGGTGTGACACCCCTGTGACAGTTGGCGTGATGGGGGTCACTGAGTGCCGGGTGGGGGTGCGACTAGCGTGGCGAGGTCAGCGTCCTGGACTGCGCCGTGTCGTTCGTTCACACCCAGGCTCCACGTCACGAGAGGCAGCAGCAGAAGGATGTCCACGACCACGCGGCAGCGCTGCGAGCACCCGAGCCCAGCGGCCTGTCGTGGGTGACCGCGGCGAACCCGGGGCGCCCGCTCGTTCGCGGCTGTTCGGCACCACCGGGGTGGCCGCCACCGCGGCCGTGGTCTCGCTGGGCCTCTTCGCCATCTGGCGGCACTTCCAGGCGGTCTCGATGGTGGACATGCTGGTCTACCGCGCCGAGGGCCAGGCCGTCGTGAGCGGGCACGACCTCTACACGATGCGGCTGCCCGGCTGGGACCTGGCGGCCACCTATCCGCCGTTCGCCGCGATGCTCTTCGTGCCGAGCACCTGGTTCGCGGTCAGCATGCTGCGCGGGCTGGTGATGATCCTCAACGTCGGGCTGCTCGGCCTGCTCGGCTGGCTCTCCTTCACGCTGGTCGGCTGGCCGCGCCGGCGCTTCCGGCTGGCCGGGACGTTGCTGGTGGCCGGCTTCGGGGTCTGGCTGGAGCCGGTCTGGACCACGCTGCAGTACGGCCAGGTCAACCTGGGTGTGGCCTGCCTGGTGCTCTACGACCTGACCCGTCCCGACCGGCACCGCGGCAAGGGCATCGGGATCGGCCTGGCCGCCGGCCTCAAGCTCACCCCCGGCCTGTTCGCCGTCTATCTGCTGCTCACCGGCCGGATCCGGGCCGCGCTGGTGGCCGGCGGCACCTTCCTCGCCACCGTGCTGGTCGGCGTCTTCGCGTTGCCCGGCGCCTCCTGGGGGTTCTGGAGCAAGTACGTCTGGGACACCAGCCGGGTCGGCGTCACCGAGCTGGTGGACGACCAGTCGGTGCGCGGGGCGGTGGCCCGGCTGCTGAGCAAGCACGACCCGGGCATGCTGGCCACCCTGGGCAGCGGGCTGGCACTGGTGCTGGGGCTGACCATCGCGGTGCTGGCGGCCCGCTCGACCCGGGAGATCCGGCGGGCCGAGGCCTGGGGCGTGGTCTGCACCGCGCTCACCGCGCTGCTGCTGTCGCCGATCAGCTGGACCCACCACTGGATCTGGTGCGTGCCGCTGCTGATCCTGCTCGGCGCGGAGACCGCTCAGGAGCTGGCCAGGCCGCGCGGGGTGCGCCGGTTGCACTGGCGGCCGTTGCTGGCGTTCACCGCCATGGCCTTCCTCTCCTACGCGATGTGGCTGGTCCCACAGTCCGCCGGGCTCGGGGTGCCCTGGTACTGGCAGGTACCCTCGTCGATCTATCCGCTGACCGGGATCGTCGTGCTGGCCGTGATGGGCCTGCGACTGCTGCGGATCCACCGACCGACCATCGCACGGTTGACCCGAAGCAAGGTCGAGCCGCTCGACCGGAGCGCGCGGGACGCCTCCCTGACAAGGCAGAGCTGAACTTGATGACGTCCCAGACCGACCTCCAGACGCCCACCGTCCCGGCGCCGCGGACCCGGACGCGGGCCCAGGCGCTGGCGCCGCTGCTCACCAGGTTCTCCGCCCGGGCGGCCTCGAGCCGCGGCCGGGCGGTGCTGCTGAGCCTGCTCTGCTTCGGCGTCTGCTTCGCGATCGGGATCCAGCAGTGGACCTCCGCCCAGCTCGGCGGCTTCGACCTCGGGATCTTCGACCAGGGGGTGCGCGGCTACGCCCACTTCGGGCTGCCGCTCTCCACGGTCAAGAGCGTGCACCACGAGTTCCCGCCCGGTTTCTCGATCCTGGGCGACCACTTCTCGCCGATCCTGGCGCTGCTCGCCCCCCTGTACTGGATCTGGAACGACCCGCGCGCGCTGCTGCTCGGCCAGGCCCTGCTCTTCGCCGCCGGCGTGCCGCTGATCCGGCGGATCACCGCGATCGCCTTCGAAGCCGCGCCGGACCGCGACCGGCGCCGGGCGATGGACCTGGCCGGGCTCGCCTACGGGCTGGGCTGGCCGCTGCTGGTCGCCTCCCGGGTCGGCTTCCACGAGGTCGGCTTCGCCGTCCCGCTCACCCTGCTGATGCTGGAGCGCGGGATGTCCCGGCGGTACGGCCTGGTGGCCGTCGCCGCGCTGCTGCTCTGCTGCACCAAGGAGGACCTCGGCCTGCTGGTCGGGGCCTACGGCCTGGTGCTGGTCCTGCGCTGCCGCAAGGCCGCCGACCGGCGCGGGCTGCGGATCGGCGCGGGCCTGCTGGTGTTCGGGCCGCTCGCCTCGCTGGTCACGATCCAGTGGCTGCTGCCCGCGCTGGGCGGCCAGCCCGGCTACTACTGGAACTACCAGGAGTTGGGCGCCAACGCCGGCGACGCGGTCAACCACGTGCTGCACAACCCGTGGCTGCTGGTGGAAGGCGCGTTCAGCGCGCCGCTCAAGCCGCTGCTGGTGCTCTGGCTCTTCGGCACCCTGCTGCTGCTGCCGCTGCGCTCGCTCACCGTGCTCTGCCTGGTGCCGCTGCTCACCGAGCGGATCCTGTCCACCAACCCCAACCACTGGTCGATCGCCCGGCACTACGACTCGTTCCTGTGGCCGATCCTGCTGACCGCCTCGATAGAGGTGCTCGGCCGGATGTACGCCGTCGAGCGCCGCCGCAAGCTGGCCCGCCGGCTGGGCCTGGGCACCGTGGCGGTCACCGTCGCGGTCGCCGTACCGCTGGGACTCGCCTCGCTGGCGGTGCCGGCCTACTGGAAGGCCGCGCCGAGCGAGGCCGCGCTGCTGCGGGCCAGCAAGCTGATCCCGGACGGGGCCACCGTGGAGGCCGACAACCAGGTGGTGCCGCGGCTGACCGCCCGGACCCATGTGGTGCTGGTGGACCAGACCCCGCGCGGGATGGACTACGTGCTGATCCGCTCCAATGCCCGGGCCTTCCCGTTCGCCACCGACAAGGAGCAGGCCGACCGGATCCAGCTGCTGCTGGCCAACGGCTACCAGCAGATCTGGGCCGAGGACGGCGCGGTGCTGCTGCACCGGGTCGGCCACCAGCCGATCCCGGGCCAGCAGTTGCCGGGGCCGGGCAGCACGCCGGTGCAGGACGTGGTGCCCTCCGACGTGGGGCACAACCTGTTCCTGGGGTGACGGACCTGTAGGTGGCCGGTGCTGCGGATCGGGCGGGCGGCCGGGTCGAACCGGTGGGAGGACCGGGCGCCGGCGGTACGGGGCCGAGGTCGGCGGCACGCCGAGTTCGGCCGTCGCCCTGAGGAGGACGGCCGTTTTCCGGCCGGTCGATTTTCGAGACTTTCGCGTTCGAAACGGGTGCGTTAAATGTCCGAATTCGACAGTTTCGACGCCGACCGGCGTCGGTGCGTCACATCAGCCGCGCAGCGGCCGCGTCACAGCAGGAAAAGCTTGGCGAAGGGTGCCGTGATCCGCTCCTGCCGTGAACCGAAGTCGACGAGCACCGCGATCGCGCCGTCGCCCTCGACACTGATCGTCCGGCCGAGGCCGAACTCGTCGTGCGACACGCGGTCGCCGACAGCGAATCGCTTGGCTGGCGGCGGAGTCGCGACTCGGAATGGACTGGTGGGCAGGTGGCGCCGGGGGGAGGTTGGATTCGTCATCGTTGCCAGTATGCGCCAGTTCCGAGGGGCCGGGGTGATCCTGGCGGCCGAAATTTCGTGATCATGGCGCCTTGTCCGCCGGCGCCCGGCCCCCGGCGCTGAGCCCGGGCAGGACGCGACGCTGCGTGTCCGGCCGCCCACCGCTGAGGTGTGAGAAGTCGCTCGGCCGGAATCCCCCGTTTCGGATCGGACCCTGCTACAGTCGGCTTAGTTGCAGTTTTGGTTCCCATGAACTTTGTGTGCGCCTGCTGGTCTGACCGCAGGCGCATTTTGTTTCCCGGGCGTTCACCGGGCGGGCCATCATCGCGGCGACGCGAAGCTCGCGTGGTGTGAGTTTCTTGCTGCCCATTTAGGGAGATTTCCATGGCTAACGGCACTGTGAAGTGGTTCAACGCGGAAAAGGGCTTCGGCTTCATTGAGCAGGAGGGTGGCGGCCCGGACGTGTTCGCCCACTACTCGAACATCAACGCCAATGGCTTCCGCGAGCTGCTCGAGGGCCAGAAGGTCGAGTTCGACGTCACGCAGGGCCAGAAGGGCCCGCAGGCGGAGAACATTCGCCCCCTCTAGTTCTTCCACTGCCCGGCTCACGCCCGGCAGCAAGGGCCGGCATCGCGCGACTGCGCGGTGCCGGCCCTTCGGCGTTCCCGAAGTGTTCGAACGGCGGTTCAGCCCGCCGACGGTGACAGGTCGCCCAGCAGGTCCGCGGCGATCCGCCCGGTCCGCTCGCGCTGCGGGAAGGCCCCGACGGGGACCCGGGCGACCTCCGTGGCGGTGCGGTAGTCGATCACCGAGACCTCGTCGGCCTTGCTGAGCGAGACGAAGCAGAGCGTGCCGTCCGCGCTGGTGGTGCCCCAGTACGGGAGGCTGCCGGTGGGGTAGTCGACCGTCCCCCGGGTGCCGAGGTCGGAGGTGGCGACGATCGCCGTGTAGTCGTCGATCGTCCCGACGTCGCACAGGCTCGCGCCGTCGCCGGAGACGGCCAGGCCGTGGTGGGCGGAGTTCTGCGGGTAGCTGTCCGGGGCGAGCGCGGCGCCGGCCGCGCTGTACGGCATCTGGACCGTGTCGACGACGTTGCCGGTGGACAGGTCGTACTTGGCGAAGCCGTTGAGGTACGAGAGGTCGGTGTACATGGTGCGCCCGTCGCCCTCGATCACGTTCGGGCGGATGCCGTGCGGTAACTGCCAGGTCTGGACCACCTTCAGGGTGGTGGCGTCCACCTTGGTCAGCTGGAACGAGCCCTTGGCCCACTCCATCGCCTGGGGGAACGAGGTGATCCCGATGCTGGAGTTGTAGATGTACTTGCCGTCGGGCGAGTAGTCGTTCTGGTGCGGGTAGGTCCCGGTCGGGAAGGTGCCGACGACGCTGCCGCTCGCGGTGTCGAGCACCTCCGCCTCCTGCGCGGTGGTCGCCGAGACCACGTACCGGGTGCCGTCCGGGGAGAGCGCGGCGTGGTCCGCCTTGAAGCCGTCCAGCCGGGTTCGCCAAAGCTGAGCACCACTCGCGATGTCGTAGGCGGCGACGTCGTCCAGGTTGCCGCGCGAGACGTAGAGCGTGCGGCCGTCGGGGGACAGGGTCGCGTCGTCGACGTACCGGTTACCGCCTTCGACCGAGGTGACGCTCTGGTAGCCGATCCACTGGATCGGGTCCATCGCGGCGATCCGCTGCTGGGCGTCGGCGGTGACGTTGAGCGAGCCGAGGTTCTGGAAGGTATGGGCGTCGATGAAGCTGACCGTGCCCGCGGCGCTGTTGCCGACCACGAGGACGTCGCGGAAACCGGAGTCGGCGGATGCCGCGGAACCGGGCAGCGCCAGCACGCCGGCGAGGGCGACGGCGGCGGCTGCGAGGGAAGTGATGCGTCTGGCGTGCGTGCTGCTCACCCGGGCCTCCCAAGGAGGGAACAGAATATGAGGGGGCGTCATGTCCAGCGCTGGTTACTCGACGGTACTGAGCCCCCGCAGGCCCGGCAAGAGTGCTGCCGCAGGAGAGTTCGGCGATCCGACGGTCGCCGCGCCATCGGTCTCGGGCGTCGGGCGACACGAAAACGCCCCCGAGCGATTCGCTTCGGGGGCGTCGTGTTCGATCGTGCGTGGTGGCCAGGGCCGGGGTCGAACCGGCGACCTTCCGCTTTTCAGGCGGACGCTCGTACCAACTGAGCTACCTGGCCGTACTGCACCATCCCTTGCGGGATGAGCGATCCTGACGGGACTTGAACCCGCGACCTCCACCTTGACAGGGTGGCGAGCTAACCAACTGCTCCACAGGACCTCGACAGAGCCTTGCGACCCTGGACTTTACTACGTGTACTGCTGCCTTGCGATACCGCGTGCCCCCAACGGGATTCGAACCCGTGCTACCGCCTTGAAAGGGCAGCGTCCTGGGCCACTAGACGATGAGGGCTTTCGGCCCGCCCGGCTGATCTCCAGCGGTCGGGGACGTGAGAAGCATATGGGATGTCGGCGGGAACGCCAAAACGGTTTCGGGTCGGCTCGGCCGTGGGCGGGGCTGCGACCTGGGCGGTTGGGTGGGCGGGTCGGTCAGGACCAGCCGAGCTCGTGCAACTCGTGGTCGTCGAAGCCGAAGTGGTGGGCCACTTCGTGGATCACGGTGGTGCGGACCTCGGCGACGGCGAGTTCCCGGGTCTCGCACAGGCGCAGGGTGGGGCCGCGGTAGACGATGATCCGATCGGGGAGGACGCCGGCGTACCACTCGCCGCGCTCGGTGAGGGGGGTGCCCTCGTAGAGGCCGAGCAGCTCGGGGGTCGCGGGGTCGGGCTCGTCCTCGACGAAGACGGCCACGTTGTCCATCATCGCCGCGAGCTGCGGGGGGATCTGGTCGAGGGCGTCGCTGACCAGCAATTCGAATTCGTCCCGGCTCATGTCCACGGGCCCATTGTCGGGGGCGCGGTGAGGGCGTGCCAGGTGATGGTCCGTCCGGTTGGGGCGATCCGGTGTGGAACGGGCCGTGTCCCCGGGGCGCGATGGGCGTTGGGCACCACAAGGGGCCGCGGGTCGGTGCGGCCGGGGTGGGGCGTGCGGGAGAGGCGGCGGCAATGGTTCCGACGGGTGCGAGCTGGCGTTCGAGCGGCCGGAGTGCGGCGGTGCGGGCCGTCGCCAGGCGGGTGCGGCCGGGCCGGGAGCGGGTCTCGGCGGCGGCGCGGGTGCGCGGTGGCCGGATGGCGGTCGCCGCTCGGGCGCAGGGCGCGGTCCGGGGATCGGAGCGGGCGGCGGTGTTCCGCTCGGTGGCGGTGCGGACGGCTGTGCTGGCGCTCGCCGGGCTGAGTGCGGCGGGCTGCATGGAGGTCGGGTCCGGCGGCGATCAGCAGCCGGTCGGGCACGCCTCGGGGGCGGCCGGGCCGAGCGGGCGGCCGTCCAGCGGGGCCAGCGCCCCGGCGCGGCCCGGGACGCGGTCGGAGCGGGGCAGCGGGCGGAGTGGGGGCGCGTCGGGTTCCCCGGCGGCGGCCGGGGCGACGGGTGGCGAGGTGGCACCCGTGAGCGACCCGAGCGCGGGCACCTCGCCGGCGCCCGGGCAGCCCGGCGGCGTGGTCGCGGTGCCCCCGCCGCCGCAGGAGGCCAATGCACAGGGGGCGCTCGGCGGTGCGGCGGGCGCCGGAGCGGTCGGTGGTGCGCCGGGCGCGCCCGGGGGGCCGGGCGGCGGGCATGGCGTCGGGGCCGCCGGTGGTGCGGGGACGCCGGGTGCGGGTGGCCCGGGCGCCGGCGGCGGGGCGTCGGCGAGCCCCGGTGGCTCGGGTGGGGCGGCCGGCCCCGGCGGCGCCACCGGTGGCGGCGGCACGGCCGCTCCCGGGTCCTCCGGCGGCCCGTCGGGCGGTGCCGGCCACCCGTCGAGCCCGCCGCCGTCCCAGAGCGCCACGCCCGCGCCGTCCGCGAGCGGCAGCGGCTCGGGCGGTGGTGCAGGGGGCACCGGGGGTGGAACGGGTAGCGGATCCGCTGCCGGGGGCGCCGGTTCGGGCGCACATTGACGGGTGGACCAGCGCGTTTGCCTTCGGAGTGATGGCTCGTCTATGGTGGTAGATCGTTCGTTTGATCCATTTGACTGGCGCCCTGTTCCCATCTGGCGCCCTTGGCGCGTTCCGGCGATCCGTGGCTGACCGCATAGAGGCGGTTGTAAGTCATTACCCCGGACTTTGGCGCGTGCCACTTCCGGAAGGTTTTGCATTGTCTCTCGTTGACGACGACCGCTTCGTCATGCCCGTGAACACCCAGGACGAGGCCCTCGACGCCGCCGACCTGACCGACACGGACCCCACCAACGACTCCCTGGCCGACGCCGAGGTGCTGGACGCCCTTGACGCCGAGGCCGAGGCCCTCGAGGACGACACCCTCGAGGACGACGCCGAGCCCACCGTCACCTTCGGTGACCTGGGCCTGCACGACGACGTGGTGCGCGCCCTCGCCAAGCGTGGCGTCACCACCCCGTTCCCGATCCAGGCCGCGACCATCCCGGACGCGCTGGCCGGCAAGGACGTGCTGGGCCGTGGCCGCACCGGCTCCGGCAAGACCCTGAGCTTCGGTCTGCCGCTGCTCACCCGCCTCGCCGACGGCGAGCGCACCAAGCCCAAGCACCCGCGCGGCCTGATCCTGGTCCCGACCCGCGAGCTGGCCATGCAGGTCGCCGACGCGCTGGAGCCGTTCGGCTCGGTGCTCGGCCTCAAGCTCAAGGTCGTCTGCGGCGGCACCTCGATGTCGAACCAGATCTACGCGCTGGAGCGCGGTGTCGACGTCCTGGTCGCCACCCCCGGCCGCCTGCGCGACCTGATCAACCGCGGCACCGCCAAGCTCGCCGACGTCCAGACCGTCGTGCTCGACGAGGCCGACCAGATGGCCGACATGGGCTTCCTGCCCGAGGTCACCGAGATCCTCGACCAGGTGCCGACCGGCGGCCAGCGCCTGCTCTTCTCCGCCACGCTGGAGAACGAGATCGACACGCTGGTCAAGCGCTACCTGAGCAACCCGGTCACCCACGAGGTCGACGCGGCCCAGGGCGCGGTCACCACCATGAGCCACCACATCCTCGTGGTGAAGCCCAAGGACAAGGCGCCGATCACCAACGCGATCGCCGCTCGCAAGGGCCGCACGATCATCTTCGTCCGCACCCAGATGGGCGCCGACCGGGTCGCCGAGCAGCTGCTCGAGGCCGGGGTGAAGGCCGACGCGCTGCACGGCGGCATGACGCAGGGCGCCCGTACCCGGGTGCTGGGCGACTTCAAGGACGGCTACGTCAACGTGGTCGTCGCCACCGACGTCGCGGCCCGCGGCATCCACGTGGACGGCATCGACCTGGTGCTGAACGTGGACCCGGCCGGCGACCACAAGGACTACCTGCACCGCTCCGGCCGCACCGCGCGCGCCGGCCGCTCGGGCGCCGTGGTCACCCTGGTGCTGCCGCACCAGCGTCGCGGTGTCTTCCGCCTGATGGAGGACGCGGGCGTCGACGCCAGCCGCCACATCCTGGACCACGCCTTCGACGCCGAGGTCGCCAAGATCACCGGCGCTCGCTCGCTGATCGAGGTCCAGGCGGAGAGCGCCTCGGGCATCGCCGGTGCGGCGGAGCGCGAGGTCGCCGAGATGACCCGTCAGCTGGAGCGCGCGCAGCGTCGGGCGAACGAGCTGCGCGAGGAGGCCGACCGCCTCACCGCGCGGGCCGCCCGCGAGCGGGCCGAGCTCGGCATCGAGGACGAGGAGCCGGCTGCCGAGGCCGCCGAGTCGGCCGAGGCCGTGGCCGTGGCCGAGCAGCCGGTGCGCGAGCCTCGCGAGGAGCGGACCCCGGCGTACCGGGAGCCGCGCAACGAGCGGCCGTCCTACGGTGACCGGGACAACCGTGGTGACCGTGGCGGTTTCAGTGGTGGCGGTCGTGACCGTGATGACCGTGGTGGTCGTTCGTTCGGTGGGGACCGTCCGGCGCGTTCGTTCGGTGACCGGGACAACCGTGGCGGCTTCGGCGGCGGTGGTCGTGACCGTGATGACCGTGGTGGTCGTTCGTTCGGTGGGGACCGTCCGGCGCGTTCGTTCGGTGACCGGGACAACCGTGGTGACCGTGGCGG
>NZ_JARZAG010000017.1 GCF_029892155.1 Kitasatospora sp. GAS204B
CTCGTCGACCAGCTCCGGAGGAAACGCCCGCGTCAGCACTCCCAACGCGATCCGATCCGAGAACCGATCAACCCCCGACGACTTCAACTGACCCGGCCTTGGCATACCCCACCCAACGACCAGAACCCACCAAAGTCACCGGTATTGCCCTTAGCTCGGCGGTGAACCTCACGATCGGGTGCGGGGTGTTCGTGCAACACGAAACTCGCGGGCAACTTGATGCCCGTCTCCCTGCCCGATAGCGGGCGACGTCGGGCAGACCCAGAACGTACGACAACCGCGCGCAGAGCGAAGGACCTGTTCACGGTGAAGCGGCCCCTCCGGTGTCGGTCTGCACAGCAAGCCTGTTGTGCTCCCGCCAGCACGCCGGCATCCAGGTCGTGCTCTCCGGTATCCGCATGCCGCGGATGAACTCCATCATGGAGCGCTGGGTGCAGACCTGCCGCCATGAGCTGCTGGATCGGACCTTGATCTGGAACGAGTGCCACCTGCGGCACGCGCTGCGCGAGTTCGAGCACCATCACAATGCGCACCGGCCCCATCAGGCCATGAACCAGGCGGCGCCCCTACGCGCGGTCCCCGAACCGATCACCGATCCCAGGCGAATCGCCCGTCTGGACATACGCCAACACGACCGACTCGGCGGAGTGATCCACGAGTACCGGCATGCCGCCTGACCTGGGCGGATGAGATATTCGGCAGGCGCAGGGTGGGAAACGGTGAACGCCCGCTCCTTGCCGAAGGCCAGGAACAGGCGCCGATGACCGCTGCCCGGAAAGCCGGCAGCGTGTACAAAGAGTGTGTCCGAGGCCGGAGTTGTCCCATTGGCCAACCTGGAGCGGGCGTCTGCGGTGCTGGGACTGGATTGATGAGCTCGCCGCCGATCCCTTCACGGGCGAAGCCACCTCTGGTAGGGCGCCGTCAGAGCTCATGAAATCGGACTGGAGTACTAGGCGCACCACGCTGCCGGGCGCCCCCGTGAGCTGCTGCACAAGAGCGCACGCCTGCGGCGCCGATTCCTGCGGGAAGAGCCCTGGGATCCCTGTCCCGTCAGCGGGCCGGGTACGCGCGATTCATGAGGTGCGCACGCGGAGGAACGCCCCGTTGGGCCGGCACGTGTTGTCGGTCGCTCACGAGTGGCGCACAGCCCGCTTCTGACGGATGGTCAGGAGCTGGCTGTGCGGTGCCCCGGGGGTGTCAGCGGTCGGTGGTGGTGATCCAGTAGGGGTCGGGGTCCGCGCCCGGGGCGGGTGCGCGGCGTACTCCCGGTGCGGCGCCTGCTCCCGTGCCGGGGGGCGGGCTGCCGGTCGGCCCGAGCGGACCGGCCACCAGAGGCTCCGGCCGAGCAGGACCGCCAGCGAGGGCACCAGCACGATCGAGAGCAGGAAGGCGGAGAGCAGGATGCCCAGCGCCATCGCGAAGCCGACCTGCTGGGTCGACGACGACGGGGTGACCGCGAGGGTGCCGAAGGAGCCGGCCAGCACCACGCCCGCCGTCGCGATGGCCGGCGCGGTGTGCCGCACGGCGCGGGCCACCGCGGTCCGGGCCGGCACCGGCTGCTCCATCTCCTCGCGGATCCGGTCGCTGATCAGGATGTTGTAGTCGGTGCCGAGGGCGACCACGAAGAGGAACAGCACCAGCGGCAGGGTGAAGTCGACGCCCGGCCGGTGCATCGCGTGCTGGAAGAGCAGGGCGGCGGAGCCGAGGGTGGCCGCGAAGCCGAGGCCGACCGAGATCATCAGGATCAGCGGTGCCAGCAGGCTGCGCAGCAGCATGAACAGGATCAGCGCGATCAGCACGGCCGCCACCGGGAAGACCAGTTTCAGGTCGTGGTCGACGGCGGCGGAGACGTCGGCGAAGATCGCCGGGGTGCCGCCCACGTGCGCCACCAGCCCGGCCGGCGTCGCCTTGGCCACCGCCGCGCGCAGCGGGCCGGAGACCAGCTCACGGGCTTGCGAGGACTGCGAGTCGGCGGTCAGGAAGACGTCGATCCGAGCCGCCTGCCCGCTCTGGCTCAGCACCGGCCAACTGCCCGGCTGCCGCGTGCTGGCGCTGAGCACGTTCGACCTGGACGAGTACGTGGTCGCCGCCCTGCGCGCGGGTGCCTACGGGTTCCTGCCCAAGGACGTCTCACCGGAGGAGCTGCTCGCCGCGGTGCGCACCGTGCACACCGGTGAGGCCGCCGTGGCGCCGCGCCTGCTCACCCGGCTGATCTCCACCTACGTCACCGCGCCGCACCGCACCCGACCGCCGGCCCCGGTAGCGGGCACGGGCGCCGGACCGGGCGAGCTGACGCCCCGCGAGGTCGAGGTGTGGCGCCT
Organism: Kitasatospora sp. GAS204B; assembly: GCF_029892155.1. GTDB lineage: Bacteria > Actinomycetota > Actinomycetes > Streptomycetales > Streptomycetaceae > Kitasatospora. The sequence goes on from NZ_JARZAG010000017.1 coordinate 2,322, forward strand.
GCTCGCCACCGGACTGGACAATGCCGAGATCGCGCGGGCGCTGGAGCTCAGCGTCTCCACGGTGAAGAACTACATCACCAGCATCTTCGGCAAGTTGAGCGTCCGAGACCGCGCCCAGGCGGTGATCGCCGCCTACGAGTCCGGCCTGGTCGCGGCCCGCCCGGCGGCCACGGCGGCTTCTGCGGCTCCGACAGCTTCGCCGAACTGACGCCCGCCGCCGCGGGAACGGTGTGCCTGCCGAGAATGCCATCCATGTAGCTCAGAGCCTGCTTGGTGGCTGCGGCAGGATGATCACTCATGCTGCTTCGCCTGGCACTGCGGGTGCCGATAAATCATCCGGCCAGGTGGGGGCTTTGATCACTGGTCTCTGGCCGTACTGGTTGGTCGCCCGCTGTCTTCCTCTGGACACGGCACGGCGGCATCATGATCCGTCGTGCTGCTGCGCCTGGCCTACCTCGCCGTGACCAACACCTTCACGCTTCTACGGCTGCTGCCGATGAGCGAGCGGGACAAGGACATCGAGATCCTCGCGCTGCGCCACCAGTTGCTGGTCCTGCAGCGCCAGGCATACACCCGTACCGACCGGCCACCCGGCCTGATCAACTCCACGCTCAGCAGTGCGAACTGAGGGAACAAGACGGCCAGAAGGTCAGCGACAGACACCCATCATGATCGACAACTTTCAAGATCCACGGGCGGCTTCCACGGAACTCGCGCCAGAGCCTAGGACGTCTGGGTGGGCGGACAGCTCATCTCCCTGGGCGGTGTGATCAATCGTCACCCGAGAGGGCCAGTGGGGTTCGGTCTGGCCGGGTGCTGGAGCGTGGCTTCCCCAACTGTCACGGCTCTGTCTCAAGCCCGGCCCGCTTGTCACAGCTCCGTCCCGAACCCAGGACGCCGGGGCAAGGCATGCCAGGGTGAACCGCATGCCTAGTACCACTTCTGAGAGTCCTGCCGGGCCGGAAAGCCGGGCCGTGGCCAACGACTACGACAGCTTCGCCCAGGCCTATGAGACCGGCACCGAGGCGAACCTCATCAACGGCTACTACGCCCGGCCCGCGATCCTGGACCTGGCCGGGGACGTGACCGGGCGGCGGGTCCTCGACGTCGGCTGCGGATCCGGCCCCCTGTTCGCGTCGCTGCGCGACCGGGGCGCGATCGTGACCGGCTTCGACTCCAGCGCCGGGATGCTGGAACTGGCCAGCAAGAGGCTCGGCCCCGATGCCGCCCTGCACCTCGCGGATCTGGGCGACCCACTGCCGCTCCCCGACGGTGCCTTCGATGACGTTGTCGCGTCCCTGGTGCTCCACTACCTCGAGGACTGGACGGCACCGCTGGCCGAGTTGCGGCGCGTGTTGAAGCCCGGCGGCCGGCTGATCGTTTCCGTCAACCATCCCTCGGCCTTCAAGATCATCAACCCGGCCGAGGACTACTTCGCGACCGTCCAGTGGTCCTACGACTGCGACTTCGCCGGCCAGAAAGTCGTCCTGACGAACTGGCACCGGCCGCTGCACGCCATGACGGACGCGTTCACCGCCGCCGGCTTCCGGATCGCCGTCATCAGCGAACCGCCCGCTGCACCAGGTGCCGAGGAGCTGTTCCCCGAGATCGCGGCCAGGCCGAGGTTCCTGTGCTTCCTGTTCTTCGTCCTCGAGGCCGTCTGACCAGTGAGTGAGCTGGAGTGACGGCCCGTTCGAGTAGCCCCGCGCCCGCCTGTGGAGCAGGCGCCGCCGGTGGATCCTGCGGTGCCGGCCGAGCAGGCCGTCTCGAAGCTGGAGTTGCCGAAGCCGGTGGTCCGGATGTCGCCGTCGGAGCTGGCGAATCAAGTGGTCGGTGTTCCCGTCTGGTTGTGGGTTGAGGGGTCCTCCTGGGCGCCGGTGAAATCCAGTGCTGCGGTGCTGGGAGCCCTGAGTGTGGCCGCCGGTCAAGCCGGTCAGCTGGTGGGGGACTAGGAGCCCGCTGTCGTGCTGCTGGGCTCCGAGCAGCGCGGGGGCGGGAGCTGATGGCCGTGATGGTGGTGGGTTCGGCGAAGGGCGCGGCCGGGGCCAGCACGACCGCCCTGGCTTTGGCGGCCGCATGGCCGGGCGAGGTGCAGCCGCTGGTCCTGGAGGCTGATACAGGGCAACTGGTCCTACGGCGAGGCGTACTGTCGCTGCCGCTTCCCCGCCGAATACGCCCTCGCCAACCGCATCCAGCACCCCCGCAACGTCTACCTGCGCGAGAAGGACATCCTCGGCCCGCTCGACCACTGGCTCGCGGAGATGTTCGCCCCGCACCGCCTCGACGACACCATCGACCTCCTCGCCGCCGCCCTCGAAGCCGGCGCCGACCCCGCACTCGTCACCGAGTGGGGACCCAGACCCAGGCCACCCGCACCCGCGCCGAAGCCGAACTCCGCACAGCCCAGCTCGCCCGCTCCACCCAGCTCACCCGCGACGACACCGCCGCCCTCGCTCGGGCCAACAGCGACCTGGTCGCCGTCCTCCGCGACGCCGAACCCGCCGACCGAGCCGTGCTCTACCAGCAGCTCGGGCTGATCCTGACCTACGGTTCTGGAAAGCAAGAAGTGCTGGTTGAGATGAATCTCAACCAGCACTTTTCCGGAACCCGTGGGCTCACTGCCGGTGTCCGAGGGGGGACTTGTGCCACCGTCCATCCTGGAGTGCGCTTCTGCGGTGCTGGATCTCGACGGCCCTTGAATGTTCGCGGCGCGGCCTTCTGGAGGGCCGATGGCTCTGCTGATGCGCTGCGTCTCGCGGAGTCGTGGCGCGCGAGCCCGCGTTCGGAGGTACAGATGAGTGGAAGGCATGGGTGGCGGTAGGTTTCGAGTGCTGCGCTGGAGGGCCGATGCGCCGGGACGGACGGGTGGCGAACTTCCTGCTCGCGCTGCTGAGCCGTGACTGGGCGGGAGTGCCGGTCGCACTGGCGGTGGCAGGGGTGGGCGGCGGTCTCGTCGGGTTCGGCTCGGACTGGGTGGTGGTGCTCGGTGGTCTGCTGGTGACTGTCGGTGTGGTGCTGCTGGCCGGGGCTGTTCGGCACCTGGTGCTGGTGACCCGTCGCGCGGAGGCTGAGCGGCCGCCGGGACGGCTGGTCGACGTGGGCGGCCACCGGATCCACGTCCTCGCCGAGGGGGACGCCGGGGGCGGGCTGACGGTGGTCTGGATGCCGGGTGGACACGCGCCCGGAGAGGAGTTCGGGCAGCTGCACGCGATGCTGGCGGCCTCGACCCGCTCGGTGCTGGTCGACCGGTTCGGCACGGCTTGGAGCGATGTCGGGCCTTTCCCCAGGACGACGGCGGCCGAGGCGGAGGAGCTGCTGGCGGCGCTGGAGGGGGCGGGGGAACGGCCCCCTTATGTGCTCGTAGGCCACTCCCTCGGCGGGCTGCTGGTCGCGAACGCAGCCAGACGGCGGCCCGACCTGGTGGCGGGAGTCGTGCTGCTGGATCCGACGCCCCTGGAGGTCATCGCGTTCGCGCCGCCCAACCCGATGGTCGCGGGCATGCGCGGGGCGCTCCTGCTGACGGCGCTGCGGCACCTGTTCGGCATTCACCGGAGCCGTGGCCGTGGCAGCCGGACCGGCCAGTACTGCGCGGCCGCGTCGATCTTCACGGAGCTCTCGCCTGCCGGCCTGGCGGGAGTGGGCTGGGAGACCGTGGTCTATGACGGGGACCTCGGCGACCTGCCACTGGTGCTGGTCATACCCCGTGACCTCACGGGTGGCGAGACGGTGCTGGCCGCCGCCCGGGACGCGGCCGAGGCCGAGCGGATCGGCCGCTTCTACCTCGGGGCCCGGACCCGCTACCTCGCGGCGTCGACCGCGTCCCGGGTGGTGTACACGCCGGCGGGCACCGGCCACGACTTCCCGACCGAGGCGCCCGGGTTCGTGGTCGGGGTGGTCGCGGACCTGGTGCGGGAGCTGCGCACGTTCAGCCCATGACCGTGCGGGCGGAGCCGGGCCGGGCCGGGCGCCGGCGGGAGAAGGCGCCCAGGTCCACGACGTTGCCGGTGTGCTCGCAGCGGTAGCGGACCGGGTCGCCGTCGTGGTCGTGGCCGGCCTCGACCAGGTCGACCAGGGTGGCGAGGAAGCGGCCCACCAGCGGGGCGTTCTTGAACTGGTTGCCGCTCGTGCCCATGGCGACGTAGTAGCCGCCGAGGGCGGTGCGGTCGTAGATCGGGGTCCAGTCGTCGGCGACGTCGTACACGCCCGCGACGCCGACGGGCCGGTTCGGGATGCCGATCTCCGGGAAGCGGCGGGCTGCCCGGGTGACCTGGGTCCGGAAGCGGTGGGCGGTGGGGCGGGGGTCGGCTTCGTCCGGGTCGTCGATCCACTCCGGCAGGTCGCAGGGTGGCTCGGTGCCGCCGACCAGGAGGTGGCCGCTGGAGGCCGCTCGCAGATAGGTGCCGAGGTCGAGGTCGGCGACGACGGGGCCGAGACCGGGACCGGCGGTGTGGCCGCTCGGTGCGACGATCTGGTGGACCTCCTCGCGCAGCGGGCGCACGCCGATCGTGAAATCGTCGCCGACGCCGGACAGCCGGTTGAGGCCCCCCGACCACGGGCCGGCGGCGTTGACCACCACCGGGGTGGCGATTCGCGTTCCGTCGGCCAGCCGGATGCCCGCCACCCGGTCCGCGTGCCGGTCGACGGCCACCACGGTGTGGTGGAACAGGAAGCTCGCGCCCAGCTCACCCGCCGCGTCGGCGAGGTTCTGGGCGGCGAGCTGCGGGTCGTCGACGAACCCGGCGTCCGGGGTGAAGAGGGCGCCGAGCTCGCCGGTCGGTGCGTCGAAGAAGGCGTCGTCGTCCACCGGCTTCGGCGGCCAGTACCGCCCGGTGTCGATCCCGGGGAGGCGCCGGCACAGCGTAGGGGCGTCCCACCGTTCGTACTGGACGCCGGCGCGGTCGAACAGGGCGGTGACCCCGGACGGTGTGACGGCGGGGGAGTCGAGCAGCACCGCGCCGCTGCGGTGGAAGGCCGCGAGCGGGCGGCGGCCGGTGAGCCGCAGGTGGTCGGGCCAGGACGTCCAGAGGTGTTGGGCCTCCCAGGCCGTGGCCACGCCGTCGAAGGTGGAGTAGTTGAACCGGATGATCGCACTGGAGGCGCTGGTGGAGCCGTGGCCGGCGGCGCCTGCCTTGTCCACGACGACCACCTGCCGCCCGGTGCGGGCGAGTTCGAGGGCGATGGCGGCGCCGATCACCCCGGCTCCGACGACGACCGCGTCCGGTCGGTTGGTGCTCATGACGGCCCCTCATCGGGCAGGGAGGTACGCAGGCTGGGCACGGAGGCGAGCAGCGTTCGGGTGTAGGGGTGCCGTGGGTCGCGCAGCAGGGCCTCGGTGGGGGCGGTCTCGACGATCCGACCGTGCCGCATGACCGCCACCGCGTCGGAGACGTAGCAGACCGCCGGCAGGTTGTGGCCGATGAAGAGCATGGACAGGCCGAGCCGCCGCTGGAGGTCGCGGATCGTGTTGAGGACGGCGGCCTGCACCGAGACGTCGAGCGCCGAGGTGATCTCGTCGGCGATCAGCAGTCCGGGCTCGACGGCCAGGGCACGGGCGACGGCGACCCGCTGGCGCTGGCCGCCGGACAGGTGCCGAGGCAGGCGGTCCGCGAACCGATGGTTCAGGCCGACGAGTTCGAGCAGGGCGGTGACCCGCTCGGCACGGGCCCGCCGGTCGAGCCGGTGGAAAACGGTCGCCGCTTCGCCGAGCGTCTGGTGGACGGTCATCCGGGGATCCAGCGCGGTGTCCGGGTCCTGGAGGACGATCTGGACCAGGCGGCCGAGCCGACGCCGGTCGCCGACGGTGCGGGCCCGGACCTCCCGGCCGTCGAGCAGGACCCGACCCCCGTGCACGGGGGTGAGGCCGACGATCGCGCGGGCCAGGCTCGACTTCCCGGAGCCGGACTCGCCCACGAGCCCGAGCGTGGTGCCGGGCGGGATCTCCAGCGAGACGCCGTCCACGGCGGCGACGGGGCCGCGCGGGCCGTGGTGGCGGACGGTGAGGTCGGTGAGCTGAAGGGCGGTCATGACGCGACCACCTCCGCCGCCACCGGGTTCCAGCAAGCCACCCGGTGGACCGCGTCGAGGCCCTCCAGCGGCGGGGCCTGCTCGGTGCAGTGGTCCCGGCGACGTGGGCAGCGGGACTCGAACGGGCAGCCCGGGGTGGGCGCGAGTGGCTCGGGCAGTGCGCCCTCCACCGTCGGCAGCGGCCGGTCGCGGTCAGCGGTGAGGTTCGGCACCGAGGCGACCAGGGCCCGGGTGTAGGGGTGCCGGGTGCCGGTCGAGAGCCGGTCGGCGGGCAGGGTCTCGACGATGGTCCCCGCGTACATCACCGCAACGCGGTCGCAGAACTCGCCCACCAGCGCGACGTCGTGGCTGATGAACAGGACGGCGGCGCAGGTGTCCCGCCGGATCTCGGACAGCAGCCTGGTGATCTGCCGCTGCACGGTGACGTCGAGTGCGGTGGTCGGCTCGTCGGCGATGATCAGACTGGGCCGCACCATCAGCCCGGCGGCGATCATCACCCGCTGGCGCTGGCCGCCGGAGAGCTGGTGGGGGCGTGCCCGCAGCACCGCTGGAGGGAGGGCGACCCGGCGCAGGGCGTCGGAGGCATCCGTCAACGCCTGGGCGCGGCTCGTGCCGCGATGGGTGCGGACGGTCTCGGTGAGCTGGGTCGCGATGCGCAGCGACGGGTTGAGCGCCGAGGCCGGGTTCTGGAAGATCATCGCCAGGCCGGTCGCGAGGTGGCGTTCGCGCTCCTTCGGCGTCATGGCGGCGAGGTCGGCGCCGAGCAGGCGCAGGGTTCGCCGGGAGATCCGGGCCCGGTCCGGAAGCAGGTCGGCGATGGCGAGCGCGGTGAGCGATTTGCCGGAGCCGGATTCGCCGACGAGTCCGACGATCTCACCGGGCCGCAGGGACAGGCTCACGCCGCGCACCGGTCGGATCACACCGGCCGGGGTGGGGAGTTCGACGGTGAGGTCCTCGACCTGGAGTACGAGACCCTCCGTGGCGGGCCCGCTCGTGGCGATCGGCGCAGCAGGCGTACGGGGTGCCGGGCTGCGCCGGGCGACGCCGCCGGCCAGCACCTCGCCGAGCAGTTGGAACGCCACCGCCGCGTAGAGGACGGCCAGGCCGGGGGCGAGGGCGGGCAGCGGCTCGGCGTAGATGCGGTCGAGTCCCTGGTTGAGCAACTGCCCCCAGTCGTAGCCGGGCGGTTGGACGCCCAGGCCGAGGAAGCTCAGCCCGGCGAGCGCGACGAGTGCGGTGCCCGCGGCCGTGGTGGTGCTCAGCAGCAGGGGTTCGGCGATGTTGGGCAGGACGTGCCGCCACAGCAGCCGGTGCCGGCGCAGGCCGAGGACCCGGGCCGAGGCCAGGTGGTCGGTGCCCGCGACGGCTGCGGCGAGCGTCTGGGCGAGCCGGGCGAATCCGGGTACCCCCGCGACGGCGAGGGCGAGCATCGCCCCGTCGGCGCCCGCGCCGAACACGACCGCGAGGAACATCGCGACCAGCAGTGCGGGGAAGGCGAGCAGGAGGTTGATCAGCCCGGTGAGCAGCCGGCGGGCGCGGCGGCCGACGACGGCGGTGGACGCGCCGAGGAGGATGCCCCCGGTCGCGCCGAGCAGGACCGCAGCCAGCGCGAGCAACAGGGAGGGCCGGGTGGCCGTCAGGACGCGGTCGAGCACGTCCCGTCCGAGGTTGTCGGTGCCGAACGGGTGTGCTGCGGACGGGCCTTGCAGCACCGCGGCGGGGTCGGGCCGGTCGGCCGCCGCGCCCCAGAGGAGCGGGCCGGCCAGCGCGAGCACGACCAGGGACGCCAGCATGGCCGCCGTGGCCCAGGCCATCGGCGAGCGCGGATACCTGAGGGGAAGGGACATCGGATCCTCAGCTCTCCCTGATCGCCGAGCGCGGGTCCAGCAACGCCAGCAGCACGTCGACCAGGAGGCCGGCGAGCAGGACGGTCGTGCCCAGGATCAGCACCATCGCCTGGACCACCGGGTAGTCCTGGGTGACCACCGACTGCGCCAGTGCCGAGCCGATGCCGGGCCAGGCGAACACCTTCTCGACCAGCACCGTGCCGGCGATCAAGGCGGGCAGCAGGCTTCCGGCGACCGTGAGCGCGGCGGTCGCCATGTTCGGCGCCGCGTGCAGCAGGTAGCGGCGGGCGGGGGACAGCCGTTTGCTCCGGGCAGTGCGCAGGTAGTCCTCGGACAGCACCTTCAGCGCCTCCACCCGGACGATGCGCACCAGGACGGCCGTGGGCGCGAGGCAGAGCGCGAGGACCGGCAGGACGAAGGACTCGGCGCCTGCCGAGCCGGCCACCGGGAACAGTTGGAGGCCGACGGCCAGGAACGCGGTGAGCCCGGCGGCCAGGACGAAGTCCGGCACTCCGGCCAGCCCGGCGGTCAGTACCGTGAACGCCAGTTCGCTGCGCGGGTGGCGGCCGTCGCGGGTGCGGACGGCGGCGAGCAGTCCGCAGGGCAGGGCGACGGCGAGGGTGACGAGGAAGGCCAGGCCGGCGATCTCCAGGGTGGCCGGCAGCCGGGTGCGGACCAGCTCGGCGACCGGGGTCCCGGTGACCAGCGAGGTGCCGAGATCGCCGTGCGCGAGGCCGCTCAGGTAGCCCCGGTACTGGGACAGGAACGGCGCGTCGAGCCCGAGTTGGTGTCGGCGCGCGGCCACCAGGGCGGGGGCGGCGTCGACGCCGAGCGCGGCGCGGACCGGGTCGCCGGGGACGAGGCGGATCATCGCGAACGACGCGGTGAGCACGACCCCGAGGGAGAGGAGCAGCCGGGCCGTGCGGCGGGCGAGGAACGCCGTCCAGGGATTGCGCAGCAGATGGGGCAAGGACACGGTGGGCCCCCGGTCACTGGTGGAGGCGGATGCTGGTGGGGACGAGCCGGCCGCCGAAGGTGGTGGCGAAGGTGGTGCTCCGGCCGTACACGGTGCTCCGGCCGTCCGCGATCGGCAGGGCGTCGACCGAGCGGAAGAGGGCGGCGGCGGCCCGGTTCCAGGTGCCGCAGCCCTCGGTGTCCGGCTCCCGGAGGGCCTCGGCGACCAGGGCGTCGTACTCGGGGTCGGCGACGCCCGCGAAGTTGAGGCCCTGGGCGGGGGTGGGGCCGGAGAAGAACGGGATGAAGCCGACCGGCAGGGCGAAGCCCGGCGAGGTGCCGACCACCACGTCGAAGTCGCCGGTCTGGTACATGGCGTTGACGAGCGCGGGCAGGCCCTCGGTGACCAGCTTGACGTCGGCGCCGAGCGCCGTCCAGGTCCGGGCCATCAGCTCGGCGGCGGGCGGCAGGGTCGGTCCGAGATCGGGGCTGGTGATCAGGCGCAGCCGCAGCGGTCGGCCGTCCTTGGTCAACCGGCCGCCCGGGTCGCGGGTCCAGCCGGCGGCGCGCAGGGCCTCGGCGGCGTCCTGCGCCGGCAGGTTCGCGGCCGCGAGGTCGGCGTGGCAGACGGCGCCCTCGGCGCCGAAGTCGGTGGCGGGCCGACCGGTGCCGCCGACGGCGACGTTGGCGAGGCCCTGCCGGTCGAGCGCGGACACCAGGGCCCGGCGCAGTGCCGGGTCGGCCAGCGGCCGGCCGGGGCGCTGGTTGAAGAAGGTCAGCCCGACGACGGTCGCCACGTCGGTGGTGGACAGGCCGTGGCCGGTGAGCCGGGCGCGGTCCGGCCCGTTCACGTATCCGATGTCGACGCCCCCGGTGAGCAGCAGGTTCGCGGTGGTGGACGCCTGGGGCACCACCGAGATGACGAGGCGGGCCGGCAGGCCGGGCTCCGCGGTGGTCGCGCCGGCCGGGCCCCAGGTGTAGCCCTCGCGGACGGTGAACTCGTACGGCCCGCCGGGGGAGTAGCGGCTCAGGACGTACGGGCCGGTGCCGTGGGTGGCGCGGTCGAGTGACCGGGGTCGGTCGAGGCCGGCGGGGCAGACGATCGGCAGCAGGCCGAGGGTGCGGGTGAGGAAGGGGAAGGGGGTGGCGGTGGCGGCGGACACGGTGCGGGTCCGGTCGTCGGCGGTCGCGGTGTAGGGGACGTCGGGCAGGACGGTCTGGGCGCCGGCGAGCTGGTTGGCCGGGTCGCCCGCGTACGTCAGCGCCCGGGCCACCGCCGAGGCGGTGAGGGGGGTGCCGTCGGAGCAGGTGATGCCGGGGCGGAGAGTGAAGGTGGCCGTGGTGGTGGTGGCCTGCCAGGAGGAGGCCAGACCGGAGACCACGGTGCCGTCGGGGGCGAGGTCGACCAGCGAGTCGTAGGCGTAGCGGGCCTGGGCAGCGCCGAAGGTCGAGTACGGGTCGAAGCTCGGCGTCTCACTGGCCGCGGCGATCCGGACGGTCCCGTGCTCGACGGGCGGAGTGCTCGTCGAGGACCGCGCGGTGCCCCCGCAGCCGGCCACCGCGGCGGCCGTGACGGTGGCGGCGAGCGCACGGGCGGTCGGCCGGGTGCGACGGAGCATGGGCGTCATGGTGCCACCGAGTTCTGCCAATGGCGAGTCAACTCGCTTGTGTGATAAGAGTGTTCGATTGTGACGGGGTGATCGTGGTCAGGCGTGCCGGAGGCAGAGAGTGCCCCACTGGAAGCCCGCTCCGATCCCGGACAGGACGTAGGTGTCGCCCGGTCGCAGGCCGCCCGCGGTGACGGTGGAGTGGAGCGCGGTGAACAGGCCGGCGGATCCGGTGTTGCCGAGCCGGTCGACGGTGACGGGGACGCGGTCCTGAGGGACGCCCATGGTCTTCACGGTTTCGGTGAGGAGGTTCAGGTTGGCCTGGTGCAGGAAGAAGTGCCGGATCTCGTCGAGCGGCACGCGGGCCTGCCGGGCGGCGCTGGTGATGCTCTCGGGCAGGCGGGTGGTGGCGGTGTTCCAGACGGAGCGGCCGTCCATGCGCAGGTAGTGGGCGCCGGTGGCCAGGGTGGCTGCGCTGGTGGGCAGCCGGGAGCCGCCGGCCGGGACCTGGACGTCGTAGGAGAGCTGGGAGCCCAGGTCGTAGGAGAGCAGGCCCGCGCCGGCGGTCTCGGAGCGGGTGAGCACGACGGCGGCTGCGGCGTCGCCGAAGAAGACGCCGGTGGTGCGGTCCGTGGGGTCGGTGATCCTGGAGGCGCAGTCGGCGGCGAGGACCAGGATGGTGGTGATGGAAGGGTTCTGGAGCAGGTGGGCGGCGATCAGCACGGCCTGGACACCGGAGGCGCAGGCCGCCTGGGTGACGTCCAGGGACAGGGCCCGGTGGGCGCCCAGGGCATCCTTGACGATCAGCGCGGTGGAGGGCAGGGGCTGGTCCCCGGTGTAGGTGGCGACGATCACCGCGTCCAACTGGGTGGGGGCGGTGCCCGCCGCCTCCAGGGCCTGGTGTGCGGCGTCGACGCACATGTCGGAGGTGGCCAGATCGGGGGCCAGGCGGCGCCGTTCACGGATGCCGGTGCGGCTGGTGATCCATGCGTCGCTGGTGTCGAGGGAGCGAGTCAGCTGCTCGTTGGTGACGACGGCCGGGGGCAGGTGCACGCCGGTCCCCGCGACGGCGAACGGGGCGGGCAACCCCGCGCCGGTTTGGTGGTGCAGGGGCTTGTCCTGGGTGACGGTCATGCGACGGTGCTCCGCTCGGGCGGGATCAGGACCTCCGGGGCGGTGCGGACGCGGCCGGAGGCGTCAGGGGTCACCGAGCACGCTACGTCGGGCGGTCCAGGTGATGAGGGCGCCGCAAACCCGGGAACCGGCTGCGGCACACGCACACCCGACCCTCCTGGCGCGCCGGCTGGGGACGAGTAGGCTCACCAGAACGTCCGTGCGCACGGTGACATCCCGGCGCTCCGGTTGATGCGGTGGCCTTCTGTACGGGTCGGGGGCGAAGCCCGTCGCCGCATCCGTTCGAGGGATACGGTGGCTGCTGTTTCGTGGACCGGGCGGGGCGGCCGGCCCGTCACCGGCACACTGGCCACATGAGCGCGAGGACGAACGAGCCGGGCGGGGCGACGAGCCATCTGGCGGACCGCTACTGGGAGTTCCTGCTGGAGCGCGATCCACTGCTGAGAGTCCGCCAAGGGCTCCCGGTCGAGACGCTCCCCGGAGCGTCGGCCGCCGAGGCCGAGGAACGGGCGCGGTTCGCCGAGGAGGTGCTGGCCCGGGTACGGGCGCTCGACGGTGCGGAGCTGTCCGGTACCGATGCCGACACCGCCGCGTTCCTCACGGGGTTGGCCGAGCAGGAGCTGCGGTCCCACCGCTGCTACTGGCTGACGCCCGCGGCCACGCCGTACCGGCTGTTCCCGCTGTCGCAGTACGTCGACGCGGTCCTGTGCCCGTTCCGCTTCGCCGAACGACCGGATATCGAGCGGTACTTGTCGCTGCTGCACGAGCTGGCCCGGGTGGTCGGTTCGATCGCCGACAAGGCGGCGGAGCAGGCTGTACGCGGTTTCCGGGTGCCAGCCCCGGCCCTGGCCGGGGCGCGCGCCACCGTCGTCGGCCTGCGGGCGTCCGTGGCGCGCCGGGTGGAGGTGGACGACGACCGGCTCGGCGGACTGGGCCGCGCCGACCGCGGACGGCTCCGCGACGGGGTGCATCGGCTGGTGGAGGCGGAGTTGACCCCTGCCTTCGACGTCCTGCTCGCCGTCCTCGACGACCCGGACTACCTGCGCGAAGCGCCGGGGGCCGTCGGCTGGGCACAGTACGCGGGCGGGGAGGAGGCGTACCGGGAGTTCGTCCGGATTCACAGTGGGGGCGACACGCCGCCCGAGCGGCTCCACGAGCTCGGCCGCGAGCAGTGCCGGGAACTCGCCGAGCGGATGCGGGAGGTCCGCACGGCCCTCGGATTTCCGGGCCCCGAGGGCGCGTTCCACGAGCGGCTGCGCACCGAGCCCCGTCTGTACGCCCGGACCCCCGAGGAGGTCGAGGCCCGCTACCGCGGCTACCTCGACCGGCTCGCCCCGCTGCTGCCGCGCTGGTTCGCGGTCCTCCCGGCCGCGCCGTACGGACTGGCGCGGCTGGATCCGGCACTGGAGGCGGGGATGACCTTCGGGTACTACGAGCAGCCGACTCCGGACGTCCCGGTCGGACGCTACCGCTACAACGGCTCGGACCTGGATCGGCGCTCGCTCCTGGGCTCGGCGTCCCTGATCCACCACGAGCTCGCGCCGGGGCACCACTTCCACCTCGCGCGGCAGGCGGAGAACCGCGCGCTGCCGCAACTGCGCCGCGAGGTGGCCGAGTTCGGCGCGTTCAACGAGGGCTGGGCCGAGTACGCGGCCGGCCTCGGCTGGGAGATGGGCCTCTACGACGATCCTTGGGACGCCTACGGGCGTCTCGCGCAGGAGCGGTTCACCGCACAGCGCCTCGTCGTCGACACCGGGCTCAACCTAGGGACGATGAACCTGGAGCAGGCCCGGGACTTCATGCGCGCCAACTCCACCGAGGCGGACGGCCAGATCGCCTCGGACCTGCTGCGCTATGCGACCGACCTGCCCGGGCAGGCGCTCTCCTACCGGGCGGGCTACCTGGAGTTCACCCGGCTGCGGGCCGACGCCGAGGCCCGCCTGGGCGTCGGCTTCGACGTACGGGACTTCCACGAGGCGGTGCTGGGAGGAGGCGGGCTGCCGTTCCCCGACCTGCGCGAGCGGGTGGTACGAGAATTCGGCAATCCCAATAAATCATAAAAGTCGGACGAGATGCCCACGTGATAAGTAGGCATGCGGCACTCCGTGTCACCGAGACCGTTCAAGAGCACTCGCATGAGTGAAAATCGCCGGAACTGTTTGGCCTCGATGCACATGGCTCGACTACGGTGGCGGAAGAGCGGGCGGTGGACCCCATCGATGAGGAATTCGGGCCGATGGCCGAATTGCGAATTCCGGAAATGGGTGCTTCCGTCCGCACGTTGTGCGCGCTCCGGAGTTCGCAGTACCGGGGTCCCCTGTCATGCGTCTGCGTAGAGAGGTTGGAGCATCATGCCGCCCGTAGTCCCGCCCTTCCTGATCGGCCTCATCGTCGCGCCACTGGCCAAGCGTCTCCTCAAGCCGCTGGTGCGCGGCGTCGTCAAGACGTCCGTCGGCATCGCCATGGAGGTGAAGAAGGCGGCCCAAGAGGCCGGAGAGAACATCCACGACCTCGCGGCCGAGGTGGCTGCCGACGTGGTGGCCGCGCAGATCGTCGCCGGCGACGGTCACCCGGTCGCCGAGAGTTCCACCCCGAACGGCGAGAAGGAGGGGACCGCCGACCGGGCCGAGGGCGAGGCGAGGACCCCGAAGATCCGCGCGACCGCAGGCGTCGGCAAGACGCACTAGCGTTCTGTCCTGCGGTCCGACCCACCGCCTGGGTGCATGTTTCGACCGATCTCGAAAGATGCGTCCAAGCGGCGGTCGGCCGCCTGTCAGCTGAATCGTTCTCCCGCCAGATATTCCACTCCGTCGCAGTGTTCCGCCATGCCCGATGACGGATTTCCAGCGACCCCCGCAAACAGGTGATCGTACACATGCCATCTCTGCTGAGTGCCGCAGCCGGGAATCGTTTCGTGGATTCGGATGTGCGCCCACGCTCGGTCATTCCGGGCCGTCAGCGCTGGGACGTCAAGCCGGTTCTCGGACGGCCCCGGACGGCCGAAGTCCTCGCTGCCACCCTGCGGCGCGTCCCCGGGATCACCGAGGCGCAGGCAAGTCCGGTCACCGGTGGGGTCCTCGTGCGGCACGACGCGCGGGTGCGTGCCGCGGATGTCGGCCGGATCGTCCGCAGAGCGGTCGCCGTGGTCACGCAGGGGCCGACCAGGACAGGACGCCCGGCGCCGGCCCGACCCGCCGCCGAACCTGCTTCGCGTCCGGACCGCGGCCTCGTCGCGCGCCCGGTCCTCGCCGTCGGCGGCGGGGTGGCCGCCGGGATCGCGCTGATCCGAGGGTCGGCGCTGAGCAGGCAGCTGGTGGCACTCGGCGGGGTCGCAGCCGCGACCGTGGCCGTCGTCCGGCAGGCATGGCTCAGAACGGCCGACACGGCCGACGAGCCGGCCGGGATCGGAACCGAACGCCACCCCTTGCTGGAAGTCGTCGGACCGCACCGGCGCCGACTCTTCCGGGCCTCCTCGCTCTCGGTCGCCTGCCAGGTCTCGGAGATGGTGCTCGCCACCTTCCTCGGCTGGACCGCGCTGGTCCTCATCAAGGGCGAGGCCGCGCCGTTGGTCCGCATCGGTCTGACCACCGCGTCCGCCCAACTCTGGGGCCTGGCAGGGCTGGTGGCCATCGCCTGTGCCGCCGTCGCGGGCCTGTCCTACTCCTCGAACCTCCAGTGGCGTCAGCTCGGCCAGGACATCGAGCACGACTGGCGGACCCGGACGTACGACCACGTGCAGCACCTCGAACTGCAGCACCTGGAAGGCGAACGGACCACCCGGATCGCCGGCGTGCTCAACGACGACGTCCGCCAGCTGGGCGCCTTCTTCACCACCTCGGCCAACGACGTGCTCCAGATGGGCACCAGCCTGGCCATCCTGGTGCCGGTGTTCCTGCTGCTGGCACCGCAGATTGCCTGGATCGCCTTCCTGCCCATCCCGGTCATCGCCTGGCTGTCGCTCCGCTACCAGGAGAAGGTCACCGCCGACTACGCCGTCTCCGGTGAGCGCCGGGCCAGGCTGCACAGTCAGCTGGTGAACACGCTGGAGGCCGGCGCCACCGTCAAGAGCTTCTGCACCGAGGACTACGAAGCCGAGCGCATCGACCAGTTGAGTGCGCAGGCCCAGGAGAGCAACGAGCGGACCGACCGGAGCACGATCCGCCACGCCGAGACCGTCCGGGTCTGCACGACCAGCTCGATGGCCGGCACCCTGCTGATCGGCGGCCGGTCGGTGCTCAACGGCAGCCTGCCGTTCGAGGTGTTCAGCCCGTTGATCGGCCTGCCCCAGATGGTGCTGCTGCGGATGAACCGGCTCGGCGGCATCGTCGACCAGTACCAGCGCACGCTCGCCGCCTACGACCGGGTCCACCGGCTGCACGCCCTGCCCGTCGAGGCCGAAGGCACCGGCGGACCGCTCGACACCGGGAAGGTACGGGGCGAGATCGTCCTCGACGACGTGACCTTCGCCTACCCCGGCCGGCCGCCGGTGCTGGAGGACCTCTCGCTGACCATCCCCGCCGGGCAGGTCACCGCCCTGGTCGGTGCCACCGGCTCCGGCAAGACGACGGTCGCCAAGCTGCTGATGCGCTTCCAGGACGCGGAGTGCGGCAGTGTGCTGCTCGACGGGCGGGACGTGCGCGACCTGCCGCGCCGGGACCTGCGCCAGGCGATCGGGTTCGTCGCGCAGGAGCCGTTCCTCTTCGACGGCAGCATCGCCGACAACATCCGCTACGGAAGCTTCGGGGCCTCGGACGAGGCCGTGGTCGAGGCGGCCATGATGGCTGAGGCGCACGCCTTCGTCGCGACGCTGCCCGACGGCTACGACACCCTGATCGGCGAACGCGGTGCCGCGCTCTCGGGCGGCCAGCGCCAGCGGATCGCCCTGGCCCGGGCGATCCTCAAGGACTCACCGGTCGTGATCCTCGACGAGGCCACCTCCGCCGTGGACAACGAGACCGAGGCAGCCATCCAGCGCGCCCTGCGGAGCTTCGCGGCCGAGCGGACCATGGTCGTCATCGCCCACCGGCTCTCCACGGTCCGCCACGCGGACCGGATCTACGTCATGGACAGGGGCGGCGTGGTGGCCGAACAGGGCACCCACGACGAACTCCTCGACCTGCACGGACTCTACGCATCCCTCTGGCAGCTCCAGGCCGGCGATCTCGCCGCCTGACCGCACCGGCCGCGCCACCTGACCACCCACTGCGTGACGTCACCGCGATCCGGTGTGCTCCGGCGCATCCTGCGACCACGCCTGCCCACACTTCTGGAGGTACCCCCTTGTCCCGTCGCGATGGCGAGGCCCTTCCCCTGACAGCTGCCCAGCGCGAGATCTGGCTCGCCGAGCAGCGGTCCAAGGCCCCGATCCCGGGCTACCGCGTCGGCGAGTGCCTGGAGATCCACGGACCGGTGGACCGGGAGCTGTTCGAGACCGCGCTGCGCCGGGTGGTCGACGAGGTCGACGCCCTGCACGTGAGCTTCGTCGACGACGGCGAGGGCCCGCGCCAGGTCCTGCGGGAGACTTGGGACTGGGCGCCGGCGCACCTCGACCTCGGCGGGGAACCCGACCCCCGTGCGGCGGCCCTGGAGTGGATGGAACGGGACCTGCTGCGCCCGCTCGACCTCGCCCGTGACCCGCTGTTCGGGCACGCGCTGATCCGGCTGTCGCCGACCGAGTACCTCTGGTACCTGAACTACCACCACGTGGTGCTGGACGCGCTGAGCAGCTCGCTGGTCCGGCAGCGGGTCGGCGAGGTGTACTCGGCGCTGGCTGAGGGCGGCGCCGTGCCGCCGTGCCCGTTCGGCGCGCTGAGGGACCTGGTCGACAGCGACGCCGCCTACCGCGCGTCCACCGACTTCGCCGCCGACCGCGCCTACTGGACGGAGCGCTTCGCGGACCGGCCCGCCCCCACCCGGCTCACCGACGCCTCCCCGACCGACCCCAACCTGGCCCTCCGGCTGGCCGAGGAACGGGAGCTGCGGCGTCCGGACGCCCTGCGGGCGGCAGCCGACCGGGCCGGCGTCCGGTGGTCCCGGCTGCTGATCGCGGCGACGGCGCTCTACGCCCACCGGCTGACCGGCACCCAGGACGTGGTGCTCGCCATGCCCGTCACCGCCCGCCGGGGCGCCGACCGCGACCTGACGGCCGTGCCCGGCACGATGTCCAACGTGGTGCCGCTGCGGCTGACGGTGCGGCCGGACATGCCCTGGCGCGAGCTCGTCGCCCAGACGGTGCGGGAGGTCGAGACGGCCGTCGCGCACGAGCGCTACCGCAGCGAGGACCTGCTGCGCGACCTCGGCGCGCCCGGCGGCATCGGGACGGCGTTCCCGCTGATCGTCAACATCATGGCCTTCAACTCCCGGCCGAGCTTCGCCGGGCACCCCGCCTCCGTGCACCACTTCGTGTCGGGCTCGACCACCGACCTCGCCGTCTGGGTGTTCGACTACCGGGACGGCAATCCGCCGCTGCTGCGCCTGCACGGCTCGCCGGAGGCGTACGGCCCCGACCACCTCGCCGCCCACCAGCGGCGGTTGCTCGCGCTGCTGGACACCATCGCGGACTGCGACCAGGACATGCCGCTGGGCCGGATCGAACTGCTCACCGCCGAGGAGCACCGCGAGTCGGCGGAGGTCGGCACCGGGCGGGCGGCCCAGGCCCCGGCCGCGAGCCTGCCGGAGCTGTTCCGGGAGCACGTCCGGGCGACCCCGGACCTCACCGCGCTGGTCTGCGGCGACGTCTCGCTGACGTACGCGGAGCTGGACGCCCGGGCCAACCGGCTGGCGCAGGCCATGATCAACCGGGGCGCGGGCCCGGAGCGGCTGGTGGCGGTGGCCCTGTCGCGCTCGGCCGAGCTGGTGGTGGCCGTCCTCGCGGTGCTGAAGACCGGCGCGGCGTACGTCCCGGTCGATCCGGAGTACCCGGCCGCCCGGATCGTCCACCTGCTCGACGACGCCCGACCGACCCTGCTCGTGACCGACTCCCGCAGCGCGCAGCGGCTGCCCGGGGCCGGTCTGGTCGGCCGGCTGGTGCTCGACGACCCGGAGACGGCCGCGCTGGTCGCCGACCGCCCGGCGGCCGACCCGATGGTGGCCGTCGACCCGGGCCACCCGGCGTACGTCATCTACACCTCCGGCTCCACCGGACGGCCCAAGGGCGTGCTGGCGACCCACGGCGGGCTGCTCAACCTGCTCACCGACCTCCGGCAGGTGCAGTTCGCGCCGCTGCTGAAGGAGGGGCGGCGGCTGCGGGTCGCGCTGACCACCTCGGTGTCCTTCGACGCCTCCTGGAACCAGCTGCTCGCCCTCTTCGGGGGCCACGAGCTGCACGTCCTGGACCACGCGACCTGGACCGACCCGGACGCCTTCGTCGACTACGCCGCGCGGAACGCACTGGACTTCGTCGAAGCCACCCCGTCCTACCTCCAAGTCCTGGTCGCCCACGGTCTGTTGAGCGACCCGCGGTGGCGCCCGGCGCTGGTTGCGGCGGGTGGCGAGGCCGTCCCGGAACGGCTGTGGGAGCAGCTGCGGGCGGCCGAGGACGTCGCCTGCCTCAATCTCTACGGGCCGTCCGAGTGCACCGTCAACTCGGTGGCCGCGCTGGTGGGTTCGAGCCCGCGCCCGGTCATCGGCCGACCTGTCACGGGCGCCCGGCTGCACGTGCTCGACGGCGCCCTGCGGCCGCTGCCGACCGGCGCGGCGGGTGAGCTGTACATCGCGGGCGCGGGGCTGGCCCGTGGCTACCTCGACCGGCCGGGCCTGACCGCCGGGCGGTTCGTGGCGGACCCGTTCGGGCCGTCCGGATCGCGGATGTACCGCACCGGGGACCTGGTGCGGTGGAACCCGGACGGGAACCTGGAGTTCCTCGGCCGCAGTGACGACCAGGTCAAGATCCGCGGCTTCCGGGTCGAGCTCGGCGAGATCGAGGCCGTCCTCGCCGAACACCCCCAGGTCGCCCGGGCCGCCGTGACGGTGCGTGCCGAGGCGGAACCCCGCCTGGTCGCCTACGCCGTTCCTGTGGCGGGTCAGGTCGTCCAGCCGGACGCCCTGCGGGCCCGGCTGCGGGAGCGGTTGCCGGAGTACATGGTGCCGTCGGCGTTCGTGGTCCTGGACGCACTGCCGCTGACCCCGAACGGCAAGCTCGACCGCCGGGCCCTCCCCGCGCCCGAGTCGCAGCCCGCCACGCCAGGCCGCGCTCCGCGCACCGCGACCGAGCACCTGCTCGTCGGGTTGTTCGCCGAGGTCCTCGGGGTGTCCGAGCCCGGGCTGGACGACAGCTTCTTCGACCTCGGCGGGCACTCGCTGCTGGCCACCCGGCTGGTCGCCCGGGCGCGGACGACCCTCGGCGTGGAGCTGCGGCTGGGCGACCTGTTCGACGCTCCGACGGTGGCGGAACTGGCGGCGGCGGTGGACGTCGCGGGCCGGGCGCGGCCCGCGCTCGACCGGCGCGAGCGGCCGGAGACGGTCCCGCTGTCCTTCGCGCAACGCCGACTGTGGTTCCTGCACAGCTTGGAGGGCCCGAGCGCCACGTACAACATCCCGCTGGCGCTGCGGCTGTCCGGAAACCTGGACCAGCGGGCCCTGGAGGCCGCCCTGGCGGACGTGGTCGAGCGGCACGAGAGCCTGCGCACCACCTTCCCGACGGTCGACGGCGTGCCGTGCCAGCGGGTGCTGGACCCCGACGAGGCCCGGCCGCGGCTGCGGGTGACCGAGGTCGGCGAGCGCGGGCTGCCTCCCCTGCTGGCGCAGGCGGCCCGGTACGGCTTCGAGCTCGCCGAGGAACCGCCGCTGCACGCCGAACTGTTCCAGCTGGGACCGCAGGAGCACGTACTGCTGCTCGTGGTGCACCACATCGCCGGTGACGGCTGGTCGATGGGGCCGCTCTCGCAGGATCTGACGACCGCCTACGCGGCCCGATCCGACGGGGCGAAGCCGCAGTGGTCGCCGCTGCCGGTCCAGTACGCCGACTACGCCCTGTGGCAGCGGGAACTGCTCGGCGACGCCTCGGACCCGGACAGCCTGCTGAGCGGTCAACTGGCCTACTGGAGCGAGCAGCTGGCGGGCCTGCCCGAGCAGCTGGAACTGCCGTTCGACCGGCCCCGGCCGGCGGCGATGTCCTACCGGGGCGCCCACCTGCCGGTGCGGATCGATGCCGAGCTGCACCAGGGCCTGCGAGCGCTCGCCCGGGACGGCGGGGCCAGCCTCTTCATGGTGCTCCAGGCCGGACTGGCCGCCCTGCTGGGCAAGCTCGGCGCGGGCACCGACGTCCCGATCGGCACGCCGATCGCCGGGCGCACCGACGAGGCCGTGGACGACCTGGTCGGATTCTTCGTCAACACCCTGGTGCTGCGCACCGACCTGTCGGGCGACCCGTCGTTCACCGAGCTGCTGGGCCGGGTGCGTGCCGACGCGCTGGCCGCGTACGCGCATCAGGACGTGCCGTTCGAGCACCTGGTGGAGGCGCTGAACCCGGCCCGGTCGCTGTCGCACCACCCGCTGTTCCAGACCATGCTCGCCCTGCAGAACGCGCCGCTGGGCGCGTTCGAGCTGCCGGGGCTGCGGGTGGCGACCGACCTGGTCCACACCGGGACGGCCAAGTGCGACCTGACCTTCATGGTGACCGAACAGCCCGGTGCGGACGGGCTGTCGGTCCTGGTGGAGTACAGCACCGACCTGTTCGACGCGGCCACCGTGGCGGGGATCGTCGAGCGGTGGCTCCGGCTGCTGCGGGCCGTGGTCGCCGACCCCGGCCGGGCGATCGGCCGGGTGGACGTCCTGTCCGCCGACGAGCTCCGCGCGCTGCTGCCGGCCGGTGAAGGCCGGGACGGCGAGCTGTCGGTGAGCGGTATCACCGCGCTCTTCGAGCGGCAGGTACGGGCGAACCCGGCCGCGACCGCCGTGGTGAGCGGCGAAGTGTCGCTGACGTACCAGGAGTTGAACGCCCGGGCCAACCGGCTCGCGCACGTCCTGATCGAGCGGGGAGTGGGGCCGGAGCAGCTGGTGGCGGTGGCCCTGCCGCGCTCGGCCGAGCTGGTGGTCGCGATCCTCGCGGTGCTCAAAGCCGGCGCCGCGTACGTGCCGGTGGACCCGGAGTACCCCGCGGCACGGATCGCCTACCTGCTCCAGGACGCCCGGCCCGCGCTGCTCGTGACGACCAGCCGGATCGGCGACCTGCCGGGCGCGGAGGTGGTGGACCGGCTGCTGCTGGACGCCGAGGGACTGGACGGGCTGCTGGACACGGACCCGGCGGTCCCGGTCGACCCCGGGCACCCGGCCTACGTCATCCACACCTCCGGCTCCACCGGCGACCCCAAGGGCGTCGTGGTCCCGCACCGGAACGTGGTGCGGCTGTTCGACACCACCCGGGAACTGTTCGGCTTCTCCGCCGAGGACGTCTGGACGCTCTTCCACTCCTACGCCTTCGACTTCTCGGTGTGGGAGCTGTGGGGCGCGCTGCTGCACGGCGGCCGGCTGGTGGTCGTGGACCACGAGACCAGCCGCTCGCCCGGCCGGTTCCTGGAACTGCTCGCCCGCGAGCGGGTGACCGTGCTCAACCAGACGCCGTCCGCCTTCTACCAGCTGATCCAGGCGGACGTCGAGGCGCCTGAGACCGGCCGTGAACTCGCCCTGCGCACGGTGGTCTTCGGCGGCGAGGCGCTGGAGCCCGCCCGGCTCGCGAGCTGGTACGAGCGGCACCCGGACGACGGGCCGCGGCTGGTCAACATGTACGGCATCACCGAGACCACGGTGCACGTCACCCACGCGGCACTCGACCGGTCCGGCATCCCGGCCGGCCAGATCGGCACCGCGATCCCGGACCTGCGGACGTACGTCCTCGACGACGGCCTGCGCCCGGTCGCCCCGGGCGTCGCGGGCGAGCTGTACGTCGCGGGCCCGGGCCTGGCGCGCGGCTACCTGAACCGGCCCGGTCTGACGTCCGGGCGGTTCGTGGCCGACCTGTTCGGGCCGGCCGGCTCCCGCATGTACCGCAGCGGCGACGTGGTGCGCCGGGCGGCGGACGGCAGCCTGCGCTACGTCGGCCGGGCCGACCAGCAGGTGAAGGTGCGCGGCTTCCGGATCGAGCTCGGCGAGATCGAGGCGGCACTCGCCGCGCACCCCGGCGTCGCCCAGGTCGCCGTGCTGGCCCGGCAGGACCGGGTGGACGACACCCGGCTGGTCGCCTACCTGGTGCCCGCCACCGGCACCGCACCGCGCCCGGCCGACCTGCGCGCGCACCTGGCCGGGCGGCTGCCGGAGCACATGGTGCCGTCGGCGTTCGTGGTGCTGGAGGCGCTGCCGCTGACCGCCAACGGCAAGCTGGACCACCGGGCCCTGCCCGCTCCCGACCTCGCCCCCACGGGCACCGGCCGCGCGCCGCGCACCCCGCAGGAGCAGGTCCTCTGCGAGCTGTTCGCCGAGGTCCTCGGGGTGGCGCCGGTGGGTGTCGAGGACGGCTTCTTCGACCTGGGCGGGCACTCGCTGCTGGCCACCCGGCTGGCCGCCCGGATCCGCGCGACGCTCGGTGTCGAGATGGAGCTGCGCACCCTGTTCGAGGCGCCGACCCCGGCCGGCCTGGCCGCCGCCCTGGTGGCCGCCGGTCCCGCGCAGGCGGCGCTGGCGCCGTTCCTGCGGCCCGAGCAGCTCCCGCTGTCGTTCGCGCAGCGGCGGCTGTGGTTCCTGCACCAGCTGGAGGGCGACAGCGGGAACTACCACATCCCCCTGGCCTGGCGGCTGTCCGGCCGGCTCGACCGGGAGGCGCTGCAGGCGGCCGTGACGGACCTGGTGGCCCGGCACGAGGCCCTGCGGACGGTCTTCCCGGTGGTGGACGGCGTGCCGTACCAGCGGGTGCTGGACGTCGTGGCGGCCCGCCCGGGTCTCGCCGTGCGCCGGACGACGGAGGCCGGGCTGTCCGGCGCGCTGACTGTGGCGCTGACCCACCCGTTCGACCTCGAAACCGAACTGCCGCTGCACGCGGAGCTGTTCGAGCTGGCGCCGGACGAGCACGTGCTGCTGCTGGTGCTCCACCACATCGCCGGCGACGGATGGTCTCTCGGTCCGCTGGCCGCCGACCTCGCAGAGGCCTACGCGGCCCGCTGCCGGGGCGAGGAGCCGCGCCGCGCGCCGCTGGCCGTCCAGTACGCCGACTACACCCTGTGGCAGCACGAGCTGCTCGGCGAGGCCACCGACAGCGGCAGCCCGTTCGCCCATCAATCGGCCTATTGGACAAGGCAGTTGGCCGACCTGCCGGAGCAGCTGCAGCTGCCCGCCGACCGGCCCCGGCCGGCGGTCGCCTCGCATCGGGGCGGTTTCGTCCGGGCCGAGCTGGACGCGGAGCTGCACCGCGGCCTGCGCGAGCTCGCACGCACCACCGGTACCAGCCTGTTCATGGTGCTCCAGGCCGGGCTGGCGGCGCTGCTGCACCGGCTCGGCGCGGGCGACGACGTCCCGGTCGGCAGTCTGACGGCCGGCCGGACGGACCAGGCGCTGGACGAGCTGGTCGGCTACTTCGTCAACACCCTCGTGCTCCGGACGGACACCTCGGGCGACCCGACCTTCGCCGAGCTGCTCGCCCGGGTCCGGGACACTGCGCTGGCCGGGTACGCCAACCAGGACCTGCCGTTCGAGTACCTGGTCGAGGCGCTCAACCCGTCCCGGTCGCTCTCCCACCACCCGCTGTTCCAGGTCATGCTGGTGCTGCAGAACAACGTCCGCGCCGAGTTCGCCCCGCCCGGCCTGCGGGCCGCCGAGGTGGAACTGACCACGACCACGTCCAAGTTCGACCTGCTCTTCTCGCTCGCCGAGCGGCACGCGGAGGACGGCTCCCCGGCCGGGATCGACGCGTTCGTCCAGTTCGCGAGCGACCTGTACGACCCGGCCACCGTCGAAACGATGGCCGCGCGCTGGGTGCGGCTGCTGACCGCGGCCGTCGCCGACCCGCAGCAGCGGCTCGGCCGGTTCGACCTGCTGTCCGCCGAGGAGCGCCGCGAGCTGCTGTCGGCCGCCGGTGACCTGGCACACCCGTCGCCCGCCGCGAGCCTGCCCGCCCTGTTCCGGGCCGTGGTCGAGGAACGGCCCGAGGCGGTGGCCGTGGTGAGCGCGGATCTCACGCTGACATACGGTCAGCTGGACGCCCGGGCCAACCGGCTCGCGCATGCCCTGATCTCCCGGGGGGTGGGTCCGGAGCAGCTGGTGGCGCTGGCCCTGCCGCGCTCGGCGGAGCTGGTGGTCGCCATCCTCGCGGTGCACAAGGCCGGGGCCGCGTACCTGCCGATCGACCCGAAATACCCGGCGGCCCGGATCGCGTACCTGCTCGACGACGCCCGGCCGGCCCTGCTGGTCACCACCGTCGGCCTCGACGCGACCCTGCCGGGCGCGGCGGGGCTCGACCGGCTGCTGCTCGACGCCGGAGCCGAGTCGGACGGGCTGGCGGACACCGACCCCGGGATCCACGTCGAGCCCGACAACGTGGCGTATGTGATCTACACCTCGGGTTCGACCGGTCGGCCCAAGGGCGTGATGGTGAGCCACCTCGGCGTGCCGGGTGTGGTGGCCGCGAAGGTCGAGCGGCTCGGCATCGACGCCGGCAGCCGGGTGCTCCAATTCGCGTCAGCGAGCTTCGACGCCTCGGTATGGGAGATCTTCGCGGCCCTGCTGAGCGGCGCGGCCCTGGTGCTGGCGCCCGCGACTGAGCCGGTCGCCGCGCTGACCGACGCAAGTCTCGCGCTCACCCATGTGCTCGTGCCGCCGTCCGTGCTGGCGGCGCTGCGGCCGGAGGACGTGACCGTCTCCACGCTGACGGTGGGGGGTGAGGCGTGCACGCCGGATCTGGTGGCGCGGTGGGCGCCGGGGCGGAAGATGATCAACTCGTACGGTCCGACGGAGACAACGGTGGCCTCGACGATGAGCGCACCGCTGTCGCCAGGGGCGGGTGTGCCGCCGATCGGCCGTCCGATCGCCGGTTTCCGGGCGTACGTGCTGGATGAGCGGTTGTGCCTGGTACCGCCGGGCATGGCCGGGGAGCTGTACGTCGCGGGCCCGGGCGTGGCGCGGGGGTACCTGAACCGGCCCGGGCTCACCGCCGGGCGGTTCGTGGCCTGCCCGTTCGGCCCGGCGGGCCAACGCATGTACCGCACGGGCGACCTGGTCCGCCGGCGCGCCGACGGCGAGCTGGAGTACGTAGGCCGCACCGACGACCAGGTGAAGGTGCGCGGCTTCCGGATCGAACTCGGCGAGATCGAGACGGCATTGGCCGAGCACCCGCGGATCGGCCAGGTCGCCGTGATCGCCCGGAAGGATCGTGCAGAGGACACCCGCCTGGTTGCCTACCTGGTGCCCGCCATCGGGGCGGAGCTCCAGCCGGACGAGCTGCGCGCCCACCTGCGCGAGCGGCTTCCCGACTACATGGTGCCCGCCGCGTTCGTCTCCCTGGACGGCCTGCCGCTGACCGCCCACGGCAAGCTGGACCGCCGGGCCCTGCCCGAGCCGGACGTCACCGGGTTGCGGACCGGGGGGGCTCCGCACACCCCCCAGGAGCAGGTCCTCGCCGGGCTGTTCGCCGAGGTGCTGGGCCTGCCGGAGGTCGGCCTCGACGACGACTTCTTCGACCTGGGCGGGCACTCCCTGCTCGCCACCCGCCTGCTGGCCCGGGTCCGCGCGACCCTGGGTGTGGAGCTGACCCTGCACGCCCTGTTCCGGACCCCGACGGTGGCCGGGCTGGCCGCCGGGCTGGGCGGCGCAGGGCGGGCCAGGCCCGCCATGGAGCGGGCGGCGCGGCCCGACCGGGTCCCGCTGTCGTCCGCCCAACGGCGGCTGTGGTTCCTGCACCAGCTGGAGAGCACCGGGTCGAGCTATCACATGCCGCTGGCGTGGCGGCTCTCCGGCCCGCTGGACCGGGTGGCCCTGGAGGCGGCCCTCGGCGACGTCGCCGACCGCCACGAGACCCTGCGCACGGTCTTCCGCGTGGTGGACGGCGTCCCGTACCAGCAGGTGCTGGCCGCCGGGACGGTGCGGCCGGAACTGCCGGTCACCCCGGCCGACGAGACGAGCCTGACGGAGCTGCTGGCCCGCGCTGCCGTGCGCGGCTTCGACCTCGCGGCCGAACCGCCCCTGCGCGCCGAGCTGTTCGAGCTCTCCGCCGACGAGCACGTGCTGCTGCTGGTGGTGCACCACATCGCCGGTGACGGCTGGTCGCTCGGCCCGCTGGCCGCCGACCTGGCCACCGCGTACGCGGCGCGTCGCCGGCACGAGGAACCGCGATGGGCGCCGCTGCCGGTGCAGTACGCCGACTACACCCTGTGGCACGAGCGGCTGCTCGGGGACCGCGACGATCCCACGAGCCTGTTCGCCCGGGAGTCGGCCTACTGGACGGAGCGGCTGGCCGGCCTGCCCGAGCAGATCCGGCTGCCCGCCGACCGGCCCCGCCCGGCGACGGCCTCCTACCGTGGTGGGCACCTGGCGATCGACCTGGACGCGGAACTGCACGGCGCACTGGTGCGCCTGGGCCGGAAGCACGGGGCCAGCGTCTACATGGTGCTGCAGGCCGCGCTGGCGGCGGTGCTGGACAAGCTCGGCGCCGGCGACGACATCCCGGTCGGCAGCCTGATCGCCGGCCGGACGGACCAGGCGCTGGACGACCTGGTCGGCTTCTTCGTCAACACCCTGGTGCTGCGGACCGACACCTCGGGCGACCCGTCGTTCGCCGAGCTGCTGGCCCGGGTCCGGGAGGGCGCGCTGGCCGCGTACGCGCACCAGGACCTGCCGTTCGAGCACGTCGTCGAGGCCCTCAACCCGTCCCGGTCGCTCGCCCGCCAGCCGCTGTTCCAGGTGCTGCTCGCGCTGCAGAACGTGCCCCGCACCGAGTTCGAGCTGAGCGGTCTGGGCGCCGAGATCCTTCTGGTCCGGACGCCCACGGCGATGTTCGACCTCGGCTTCCACCTGCTGGAGCGCGGCTCTGCCGGCGGGCCGGCCGAGGGCATCGTCGGGCGGGTCGAGTACAGCGCCGACCTGTTCGACCACACCACGGTGGAGGCGCTGGTCGCCCGGTGGCTGCGCCTGCTGGCGGCGGTGGTCGCCGAGCCGGACCGGCCGCTGAGCCGGATCGACGTCCTCACCGCCGAGGAGCGGCACGAGCTGCTGGTGGCACGCAACGACACCGCCCGACCGGTTCCCGCCGACGCCCTGCCAGCCTTGTTCGAGGCACAGGTCCGGGCGACCCCGCAGGCCCCGGCGGTGGTGTTCGAGGACACCGTGCTGACGTACCGCGAGCTGAACCGCCGGGCCAACCGCCTGGCGCACGCGCTGATCGCCCGGGGGGTGGGGCCGGAGCAGGTCGTCGCCCTGCGGCTCCCGCGCTCGGCCGAGCTGGTGGTCGCCGTCCTCGCGGTGCTCAAGACGGGGGCCGCGTACCTGCCGATCGACCCGGACTACCCGGCCGCCCGCATCGCGTACATGCTTCAGGACGCGCGGCCGGCCGTCGTCCTCGACGACCTCGCGGCCGTCACACCGGACGGGGAGCAGCCGGAGCACGATCCGGCCGTCTCCGTGGACCCGCGGCACCCGGCCTACGTCATCTACACCTCCGGCTCCACCGGCCGGCCCAAGGCCGTGGTGATGCCCGCCGCCGGCCTGCTGAACCTGCTGGCGTGGCACCACAACGCTGTCGGCGGCGAACCCGGCACGCGGACCGCGCAGTTCACCGCGATCAGCTTCGACGTCTCGGTGCAGGAGCTGCTCTCCGCGCTCCTGTACGGCAAGACCCTGGTCGTGCCGACCGAGGAGCAGCGCCGTAGCGCCGAGCTGTTCGCGCACTGGCTCGACCGGCACCAGGTCGCCGAGCTGTTCGCGCCCAACCTGGTGGTCGAGGCGCTGGCCGAGGCCGCCGAGGAGGCCGGGCTGGAGCTGCCGAGTCTGCGGCTGGTCGCACAGGCCGGCGAGGCGATGCGCCTCGGCGGCGCGGTGCGCCGGTTCCAGGCCCGTCGCCCGGGCCGGACGCTGCACAACCACTACGGGCCCGCCGAGACCCATGTGATCACCGCGTACCCGCTGCCGGCCGACCCCGCCGACTGCCCGCTGCCGGTGCCGATCGGCCGACCGATCGCCAACTGCCGCGCGTACGTGCTGGATTCGGCCCTTCAGCCGGTCGCCCCGGGGGTGACGGGCGAGCTGTACCTGGCCGGGGCGGGGCTGGCCCGCGGCTATCTGAACCGGCCTGGGCTGACGGCTGGGCGGTTCGTGGCCGACCCGTACGGTCCGGCAGGCTCGCTGATGTACCGCACCGGGGACCTGGTCCGCTGGCGCGCCGACGGCGAGCTGGAGTTCGCCGGCCGGGTGGACCACCAGGTGAAGGTGCGTGGTTTCCGGGTCGAGCCGGGCGAGATCGAGGCGGAGCTGACCGCGCACCCGGGCGTCGCCCAGGTCGCGGTGCTCGCCCGCGAGGACAAGCCGGGCGAGACCCGGATCGTCGCGTACGCGGTGGCCTCGACGCAGCAACCGGCCACCGGGGAGGCACTGGCGGCGTACCTGCGCGAGCGGGTGCCGGACTACCTGGTGCCGTCGGCGTTCGTGCTGCTGGACGCGCTGCCGCTGACGCCGAACGGGAAGTTGGACCGGGCGGCGCTGCCCGCTCCCGACCCCGGCTCGGCCGGAGCCGGGCGGGCGCCGCGCACCCCGCAGGAGCAGATCCTGTGCGAGCTGTTCGCCGAGGTCCTGGGCCTGCCGCGGGTCGGGGTCGACGACGACTTCTTCGACCTCGGCGGGCACTCCCTGCTCGCCACCCGCCTGATGTCGCGGGTCCGGGCGACTCTCGGCGTCGAGCTGGAGCTGCGCGGCCTGTTCCGGACGCCGACGCCCGCCGGGCTCGCGGCCGGGCTGCACGGCGCGGGCACCGCGCGGCAGGCCCTGGTGCCGCGGCCCCGTCGCGAGCCGATGCCGCTGTCGTTCGCCCAGCGCCGACTCTGGTTCCTCCAGCAGTTCGGCGCACCGAGCGCCACCTACCACATGCCGCTGGCGCTGCGGCTGTCCGGCGACCTCGACCGGGCCGCCTTGAGCGCCGCGCTTGCGGACGTGGTGGCCCGGCACGAGACCCTGCGTACGGTCTTCCCGCAGACGGCCGGAATCCCGCACCAGCGAGTGTTGGACGCCGCCGAGGTCGCCGTCCCGCTGACGGTGCGTGCGGCCGGCGAGGCTGAGGTGCCGGCCCTGCTGCGCGAGGCGGCGGTGCGCGGCTTCGACCTGACCTCGCAGGTGCCGCTGCGGGCCGAGCTGTTCGCGGTCGCGCCGGACGAGCACGTGCTGCTGCTGGTGATGCACCACATCGCCGGTGACGGCTGGTCCATGGGCCCGCTGGCCCACGACCTCGCCACCGCCTACGCCACCCGGCAGGGCGGCGGGACACCCGCGTGGCCGGCGCTGCCGGTGACGTACGGCGACTACACCCTGTGGCAGCACGAGATCCTCGGCGACGAGCACGACGCCGACAGCGTGTTCGCCCGCCAGGTCGGCTACTGGAGCGAGGCGCTGGCGGGGCTGCCCGAGCAACTGCAGCTGCCTGTCGACCGGCCGCGTCCGGCCGCCATGTCGTACGGCGGCGACCTGCTGGACATCCGGATCGACGCCGAACTGCACGCTGCTCTGGTGGAGTTGGCGCGGCGCTCGGGTGCGACGCTGTTCATGGTGCTGCAGGCGGGTCTCGCCGCGCTGTTCACGCGGTTGGGTGCGGGGACGGACGTTCCGATCGGGAGTCCGATCGCGGGGCGTACGGATGAGGCGCTGGACGAGTTGGTCGGGTTCTTCGTCAACACGCTGGTGCTGCGGACGGACACGAGTGGTGATCCGTCGTTCGTGGAGCTGTTGGGTCGGGTGCGGGAGACGGCGCTGGAGGCGTTCGCGCACCAGGACGTGCCGTTCGAGCACCTGGTGGAGGTGTTGAACCCGTCCCGGTCGCTGTCGTACCACCCGCTGTTCCAGACCGGGCTGGTCGTGCAGAACGCGCCGGGCGGCGACTTCGACCTCCCCGGCCTCCGGGTCTCCGGGGTGGCAGTGCCCACCGGGACTTCGCGGCTCGACCTGACCTTCGGCCTCGCGGAGGAGTACGGGCCCGACGGCGCGGCGGCCGGGCTCAGCGGCGCGGTCGAGTACAGCACCGACCTGTTCGACCGCGCGACGGTCGAGACGTTGGTCGCCCGCTGGACCAGGCTGCTGGCCGCGGCCGCGGTCGCTCCGGACCAGCGGATCGGCAGGATCGACCTGCTGTCCGCCGAGGAGAGCGGTGAGCTGCTCCCCGCCGTGGAGGAGGGGGAGGCCACGGCGAGCCTGCCGGAGCTGTTCGCGGTGCGGGTGGCGGCGGTGCCGGATGCGGTCGCGTTGGTGTGCGGCGGCTTGGAGTTGACGTATCGGGAGTTGAACGCTCGGGCTAACCGGTTCGCGCATTCGCTGATCGCTCGGGGTGTGGGGCCGGAGCAGTTGGTGGCGGTGGCGTTGCCGCGGTCGGTGGAGTCGGTGGTGGCGGTCCTGGGTGTGTTGAAGGCCGGGGCGGCGTACCTGCCGGTGGATCCGGCGTACCCGCGGGCGCGGATCGCGTTCATGCTGGAGGACGCGCGGCCGGTGGTGGTGGTCGACGATCCGGCGCTGGTGTCCGAAGGGGACTGGCCGCAGACCGATCCGGAGATCGCGCTGGATGTCCGGCATCCGGCGTACGTGATCTACACCTCGGGCTCGACCGGCCGCCCCAAGGGCGTGGCGGTGAGCCACGCCGGCGTGTCGGGCCTGGTGGCGGCGCAGGTCGAGCGGCTCGGCGTGGTGCCCGGCAGCCGGGTGCTCCAGTTCGCCTCGCCCAGCTTCGACGCGTCCTTCTGGGACCTGTGCAGCGCCCTGCTGACCGGTGCCGCCCTCGTCCTGGCCCCGACCGAGGCCCCGCTGGAGTCCCTGACGGACCGCCGGCTCGACGTCACCCATGTGACGCTGCCGCCCTCGGCCCTGGCCGCGCTGGACGGCGCGGAGCTCACGGCCACCACGCTGGTGGTGGCGGGTGAGGCCTGCTCGCCGGAACTGGTGGATCGCTGGGCGCCCGGCCGGCGGATGGTCAACGCGTACGGTCCGACGGAGACGACGGTGTGCGCGACGATGAGCGAGCCGCTGTCGCCGTCGGCCGGTGTGCCGCCGATCGGCCGACCGGTCGCGGGCTTCCGGGTGTACGTGCTGGACGAGCGGCTGCGGCCGGTGCCGCCGGGCGTGCCGGGGGAGCTGTACGTCGCGGGGCCGGGTCTGGCGCGCGGCTACCTGAACCGGCCGGGTCTGACGGCGGGACGGTTCGTCGCCTGCCCGTTCGGCGCGGACGGGGAGCGCATGTACCGCACCGGCGACGTGGTGCGCCGGCGCACCGACGGACAGCTGGAGTACGTCGGCCGCGCCGACGACCAGGTGAAGGTGCGCGGTTTCCGGGTCGAGCCCGGCGAGGTCGAGGCGGCCCTGGCCGAGCACCCCGCCGTCGCGCGGGCCGCCGTCCTCGCCCAGGACGACCGGCTCATCGGCTACGTGGCCGTGCGTCCCGACGTGGCGGTTCGCCCTGACGAGCTGGCCGCGCACCTGCGCGGCCGCCTGCCGGATTACCTGGTCCCGGCCGTCTTCGTGGTGCTGGACGCGTTGCCGCTGACGCCGAACGGGAAGCTGGACCGGGCGGCGCTGCCCGCTCCCGACCTCGGCTCGGCCGGAGCCGGGCGCGTGCCGCGCACGCCGCAGGAGCAGATCCTGTGCGGGCTGTTCGCGGAGGTGCTCGGGCTGGCGCAGGTCGGTGTCGACGACGACTTCTTCGAGCTGGGCGGGCACTCCCTGCTCGCCACCCGGCTGGCCGCGCGGGTGCGCTCGGTGCTCGGCGTGGAACTGGAGCTGCGCGCGCTCTTCCAGGCGCCCACCGTGGCGGGCCTGGCCGCGGCGCTGAGCGAGGCGGGCCGCGCCCGCCCGGCGCTGACCGCGCATCAGCGGCCCGAGGCTGTGCCGCTCTCCTTCGCCCAGCGCAGGCTCTGGTTCCTGCACCGGATGGACGGCACCACCGCGACCTACCACATTCCGCTGGCGCTCCGACTGACCGGGACGCTCGACCGGGCGGCACTGGACGAGGCACTGGCCGACGTGGTGGACCGGCACGAGAGCCTGCGGACGGTCTTCCCGGAGGTCGACGGCGTACCGTGCCAGCTCGTCCTGCACCCCGGCGCGGCCCGGCCCAGGGCGCGGCTGACCGAGGTGTCGGAGGCCGAGCTGACGGAGCGGCTCACCGAGTTCGCCCGGCAGCCCTTCGACCTGGCGGCGGAACCCCCGCTGCGGGCGGAGCTGTTCGCGGTCGCGCCGGACGAGCACGTGCTGCTGCTGGTGATGCACCACATCGCCGGCGACGGCTGGTCCACCGGGCCGCTGGCCCGCGACCTGGCCGAGGCGTACGCGGCCCGGTGCGAGGGCCGCTCGCCGGGTTGGTCGCTCCTGCCGGTCCAGTACACCGACTACACGCTGTGGCAGCGCGACCTGCTCGGTGACGCAGCCGACCCGAAAAGCCGGTTCGCCGAACAGCTCGACTACTGGAAGCACCAGTTGGCCGGTCTCCCGGAGCTGCTCCCGCTGCCCACCGACCGGCCGCGGCCGGCCGTCGCGGGCTGGCGCGGGGACCAGGTCGGCCTGCAGCTGAGCCCCGAACTGCACGCGGCGCTGACAGAGTTGGCGCGGCGTACCGGCACCAGTCTGTTCATGGTGTTGCAGGCGGGTCTCGCCGCGCTGTTCACGCGGTTGGGTGCGGGGACGGACGTTCCGATCGGGAGTCCGATCGCGGGGCGTACGGATGAGGCGCTGGACGAGTTGGTCGGGTTCTTCGTCAACACGCTGGTGCTGCGGACGGACACGAGTGGTGATCCGTCGTTCGTCGAGTTGTTGGGTCGGGTGCGGGAGACGGCGCTGGAGGCGTTCGCGCACCAGGACGTGCCGTTCGAGCACCTGGTGGAGGTGTTGAACCCGTCCCGGTCGCTGTCGTACCACCCGCTGTTCCAGACCATCCTGGCCGTGCAGAACGCGCCGATGGGCCGGTTCTCGCTGCCCGGCCTGGACGTCACCACCTACGCGGTGGCCACCGGAACCGCCAAGTTCGACCTCGGTCTGAGCCTCGCCGAGCAGTTCGGTCCGGACGGCGGTCCGGCCGGGATCGTCGGCGTGGTGGAGTACACCACCGACCTGTTCGACCGGTCGACGGTCGCCGCCCTCGCCCGGCGCTGGACGCTCCTGCTGGAGACGGTCACCGCCGATCCGGAGCAGCCGATCGGAGGGATCGACCTCCTCGACACGGACGAGCGGCACCAACTGCTGGAGCGGGGCAACGCGACAGCCCGTGAGGTGGGCGCCGTCCCGGTGCCGCAGGCCTTCGCGGTGCGGGTGGCGGCGGTGCCGGATGCGGTCGCGTTGGTGTGCGGCGGTTTGGAGTTGACGTATCGGGAGTTGAATGCTCGGGCTAACCGGTTCGCGCATTCCCTGATCGCTCGGGGTGTGGGGCCGGAGCAGTTGGTGGCGGTGGCGTTGCCGCGGTCGGTGGAGTCGGTGGTGGCGGTCCTGGGTGTGTTGAAGGCCGGGGCGGCGTATCTGCCGGTGGATCCGGCGTACCCGCGGGCGCGGATCGCGTTCATGCTGGAGGACGCGCGGCCGGTGGTGCTGGTCGACGATCCGGCGCTGGTGTCCGAGGTCTCCGACTGGCCGGAGACCGATCCAGTGGTCGCGCTGGATGTCCGGCATCCGGCGTACGTGATCTACACCTCGGGCTCGACCGGCCGCCCCAAGGGCGTCGTGGTCGGCCACGGAGGCGTGGCCAGTCTGGTGGCGGCCCAGATCGAGCGGTTCGCGATCGAACCCGGCAGCCGGGTGCTCCAGTTCGCCTCGCCCAGCTTCGACGCCTCGGTGTCGGAGATCTTCACCGCCCTGCTGCGCGGCGCGGCCCTGGTGCTGCCCGCAGCCGAGCCGGTGGCCGCGCTGACCGATCCGGGCCTGGCGGTCACCCACGTGACCGTGCCGCCGTCCGTCCTGGCCGCCCTGCCGGAGGACTCGCTGTCCGTGTCCACGCTGGTGGTGGCGGGTGAGGCATGCCCGCCGGAACTGGTGGACCGCTGGGCGCCCGGCCGGCGGATGGTCAATGCGTACGGTCCGACGGAGACGACGGTGTGCGCGACGATGAGCGACCCGCTGTCCCCGGCGACGGGTGTGCCGCCGATCGGCCGTCCGATCGCCAACGCCCGCGTGTACGTGCTGGACGAGCGGCTGCGGCCGGTGCCGCCGGGCGTGCCGGGGGAGCTGTACGTGGCCGGCGCCGGGCTGGCGCGCGGGTACCTGAACCGGCCCGGTCTGACGGCGGGGCGTTTCGTCGCCTGTCCGTTCGGCAACGACGGCGAGCGGATGTACCGCACCGGCGACGTGGTGCGCTGGCGCACCGACGGACAGCTGGAGTACGTCGGCCGCGCCGATGACCAGGCGAAGGTGCGCGGCTTCCGGGTCGAGCCCGGCGAGGTCGAGGCGGCCCTGGCCGAGCACCCCGCCGTCGCCCGGGCCGCCGTCCTCGCCCAGGACGACCGGCTCATCGGCTACGTCGTCCCGCGTCTGGAGGCGCTCCGGGACAGCGGCCACGAAGCCGACCACGTGAGCGAGTGGCAGGACATCTACGACGCCCTGCCCATCACCCCCGAGGAAGCCGTCTTCGGCCAGAACTTCGTGGGCTGGAACAGCAGTTACGACGCGAGCCCGATCCCGGTCGAGCAGATGAGGCAGTGGCGGGACGCGACCGTCTCCCGCATCCTGGCCCTGCGCCCCCGCCGGGTGCTGGAGGTCGGCGTCGGCACCGGTCTGCTGCTCTCGCAGATCGCGCCGCACTGCGAGACGTACTGGGCGACGGACTTCTCCGCGACCGCGATCGACGCGCTGGCCGCCCAGGTGGCCCGACAGGGGGACCTGGCCGAGCGCGTCGTGCTGCAGACCCGCCCGGCGCACGACACCGACGAACTGCCCACCGGGACGTTCGACACCATCGTGATCAACTCGGTGGTGCAGTACTTCCCGTCCGCCGAGTACCTCGCGGACGTGATCGTGAAGCTGATGCGGCTGCTCGCCCCCGGCGGCGCGCTCTTCATCGGCGACGTCCGCAACCTGCGGCTGCTGCGCCCGCTGGCCACGGCCGTCCAGCTGCACCGGAGCGGTGCCGACGCCGACCTCGCGACGGTGCGCCGCGCCGTGGAGCAGGCCCTCCGGGTCGAGAAGGAACTTCTCGTCGACCCGGACTTCTTCACCGCCCTGCGGGAGCACGGTGCGGACATCGGCGCGGTGGCCGTGGAGGTCAAGCGCGGCCGGCACCACAACGAACTGAGCCGCTACCGCTACGACGTGACGCTGCACAAGTCGCCGGCCGCTCCGGCAGCCACGAGCCGGCCGGTCGAGCTGGAGTGGGGGCGGCAGGTCGCCGGCCTGGCCGGGCTGCGCGAGCTGCTCGGCCAGCCGCTCGCGGACGTGCTGCGGGTCACCGGGGTGCCCAACCTCCGGGTGGTGCGGGAGTCCGCCCTGGCCCGCGCGGTGCAGAACGGGGACAGCTCGCTCGCCGAGCTGCTGGAACAGCTGCACGCCCCGGAGGAGGGCGTCCTGCCCGACCCGGACGACTTCCACGCGCTCGGGCGGGAGTTCGACCTCCGGGTGGGAGTCACCTGGTCGCCGACGCAGGCCGACGCCGTGGACGTCGTCTTCGCCGACCCGCGGGCGCACCACGGCTCCCCGGTCGAGCCGTACCTGCCGGCCCGGGCCACCGGCAGGACCCTTTCGTCGCTGACCAACCGTCCGACCGACAGCCGCGACACCGCCGCCCTCATCGGCGAACTCCGCGACTGGCTGCGCGGGCGGCTGCCCGACTACCTGGTCCCGTCGGCGTTCGTGGCACTGGAGACGCTTCCGCTGACGGCCAGCGGCAAGCTCGACCGCCGCGCACTGCCCGCTCCCGACCTCGGTTCGGTCGGAGCCGGGCGGGCGCCGCGCACCCCGCAGGAGCAGCTCCTCGCCGAGCTGTTCGCCGAGGTGCTCGGGCTGGCGCAGGTCGGTGTCGAGGACAGCTTCTTCGACCTGGGCGGACACTCGCTGCTGGCGACCCGCCTGGCCTCCCGGGTCCGGGCGACCCTCGGCGCGGAGCTGGAGGTCCGGACGCTGTTCGAGACCCCGACCGTGGCCGGGCTGGCGGCCCGTCTCGACGGCTCCGGAACGGCGCGGCCCGCGCTGACCGCCCAGCCGCGTCCCGAGCTGCTGCCGCTGTCCTTCGCCCAGCGCCGCCTGTGGTTCCTGCACCGGATGGACGGGCCGAGCGCCACCTACAACATGCCGCTCGCACTGAGCCTGACCGGCGGACTCGACCGGTCGGCCCTGCACGCCGCGCTGGCGGACGTGATCGCCCGGCACGAGAGCCTTCGGACGGTCTTCCGGGAGACGGACGGCGTGCCGTACCAGGTCGTGCTGAGCGCTTCGCAGGCATACCCGGAGTTGCCGGTGGTCGAGTTCGACGAGAGCCGGCTGGCCGAACGGCTGGCGGACACGGCCCGCCGCGGCTTCGACCTCGCCGCAGAACCGCCGGTCCGGGCGGAGCTGTACGCGCTCGCCCACGACCGGCACGTGCTGCTGGTCGTGGTGCACCACATCGCCGCCGACGGCTGGTCGATGGGCCCGCTCTCCGGCGACCTCGCGGCGGCCTACGCGGCGCGCTGCCGGGGCGATGAGCCGCAGTGGTCCCCGCTGCCGGTGCAGTACGCCGACTACACCCGTTGGCAACGCGATCTGCTCGGCGACGCCGCCGACCCGGAGAGCCTGTTCGCGCGGCAACTGGCATACTGGAAAGATGAGTTGACCGGTATGCCGCAGCAGGTGCAGTTGCCCGCCGACCGGCCCCGCCCGCCGGTGGCCTCCCAGCTGGGCGACCGGGTCGTGGTCAGGATGGACGCCGAACTGCACCAGGCCCTGCGGGACCTGGCCGCCGAGCGCGGCGCCAGCCTGTTCATGGTGCTCCAGGCCGGTCTCGCCGCGCTGCTCACCCGGCTCGGTGCCGGCACGGACATCGCG
This sequence comes from Kitasatospora sp. GAS204B, assembly GCF_029892155.1. Classification (GTDB taxonomy): domain Bacteria; phylum Actinomycetota; class Actinomycetes; order Streptomycetales; family Streptomycetaceae; genus Kitasatospora. The sequence goes on from NZ_JARZAG010000017.1 coordinate 39,982, forward strand.
ATCGGCAGCCCGATCGCCGGCCGTACCGACCAGGCGCTGGACGAGCTCGTCGGCTTCTTCGTCAACACCCTGGTGCTGCGCACCGACACCGGCGGCGACCCGGGCTTCGCCGAACTGCTCGGCCGGGTGCGGCAGAAGGCGCTCACCGCGTACGACCACCAGGACGTGCCGTTCGAGTACCTGGTCGAGGTGGTCAACCCGGTGCGGTCGCTGGCCCACCACCCCCTGTTCCAGATCATGTTGGCCCTGCAGAACGCGCCGCTGGGCGAGTTCGCGCTGCCGGGGCTGGAGACCGGCCACCTGGAGGCGCCGACCGGAACCGCGCGGGTCGACCTGACCTTCAGCCTGGCCGAGCAGTTCCGCCCGGACGGCGGCCTCGACGGCCTGATCGGCGCGGTGGAGTACGCCACCGACCTGTTCGACGCGCCCACCGTGGAGCTGCTGTTCGACCGCTGGGCGCGACTGCTGCGCACGGCGGTCGCCGACCCGGACCGGCCGATCAGCCGGATCGACGTCATGTCCGGCGAGGAACGCCGCCGGCAGCTGTCCGAGTCCACGGGCGTCGCCGCCGAGCTGCCCGAGGCCGCGGTACCGGAACTGTTCGCCCGCCAGGTCCGGGCCACCCCGGACGCCGTGGCGGTCGTGGCCGGCGGCACCGAGCTGACCTACCGGGAACTCGACATCCGGGCCGATCACCTCGCTCGGGCGCTGATCCGTCAGGGCGTGCGACCGGAGACACCGGTGGCGGTCATGCTGGAGCGCTCGGCGGAGCTGGTCGTGGCGATCCTGGCGATCATCAAGGCGGGCGGCGCCTACGTGCCGCTCGACTCGCGCTTCCCGTCGTCCCGCATCGACCTGATCCTGCGGGAGACCGGGGCCGCGCTGGTGCTCACCGAGGACGTGCTGACCGCGCTGCTCCGGGCCGAGCCCGACCCGTCCGAACTCGAAGTCCCCTGCGACCCCCGGCAGCTGGCGTACATCATGTACACCTCCGGATCCACCGGGCGGCCGAAGGGCGTGGCCGTCACCCACCGCGACGTGGTGGGCCTCGCGCTCACCCCCGAATGGCGCGGCGGCGGACACGAGCGGGTGCTGATGCACTCCCCGACCGCCTTCGACCTCTCGACGTACGAGCTGTGGGTGCCGCTGCTCAACGGCGGCCGGGTCGTGGTCGCACCGCCCGAGCGGCTCGACCTCGACCTGCTGCAGCAGACGGTCAGTGAGCACCGGGTGACCGGGCTGTGGCTGACAGCCGGCCTGTTCCGCCTGGTCGCCGAGGAGCGGCCGAGCCTGCTCGCCGGGGTCCGCGAGGTCTGGACCGGCGGTGACGTGGTCTCCCCGGCCGCCGTCGCCCGGGTGCGCGCGGCCTGCCCCGGCATCGAGGTGGTCAACGGCTACGGGCCGACCGAGGCCACGACCCTGGCCACCTGGCACCCGGTGCGCACCCTCTGCGAGGACGCCGCGACCGTGCCGATCGGTGCTCCGATGGCCAACATGCGTGCCTACGTGCTCGACGAGCACCTGCGGCCGGTGCCGACGGGCATGGTCGGCGAGCTGTACCTCGCGGGAGTGGGCGTGGCCCGCGGCTACCTCGGCCGCCCGGGTCTGACGGCCGAGCGGTTCACCGCGGACCCGTACGGGCCGGCCGGGAGCCGGATGTACCGCACCGGCGACCTGGCGTGGTGGCGGGCCGACGGTGGGCTCGAGTTCGCCGGACGGGCCGACCACCAGGTCAAGCTGCGGGGCCTGAGGATCGAGCCCGGCGAGATCGAGGCCGTGCTGGCGAGCTGCCCGGGCGTCGCCCAGGCGGCCGTGGTGGCCCGCGAGGACCAGCCGGGCGACAAGCGGCTCGTCGGCTACCTGGTGGCCGCCCCCGAGGGGGTGCCCGAGGCGGGCGAGCTGTCCGACCGGCTGCGCCGCGAACTGCCCGACTACATGGTGCCGTCGGCGTTCGTCACCGTGGACGTGCTGCCGCTGACCGCCAACGGCAAGTTGGACCGGGCCGCCCTGCCCGCCCCCGACTACGGTGCGCCGGGCGGCGGACGCGGCCCGCGTACGCCGCAGGAGCAGCTGCTGTGCGACCTGTTCGCCGAGGTCCTCGGCCGGGAGCAGGTGCGGATCGACGACAGTTTCTTCGACCTGGGCGGGCACTCGCTGCTGGCGGCCCGCCTGGTCTCCCGGGTCCGCGAGACCCTCGGCATCGAGGTGGGCCTGCGCACGCTGTTCGAAGCGCCGACCGTGGCCGGGCTCACCGAACGCCTGGTCATGAACGACCCCGGCGACGCGCTGGACGTGGTGCTGCCGCTGCGCACCACCGGGAACGGGACACCGCTGTTCTGCATCCACCCCGGCGGCGGCATCAGCTGGTCGTACAGCGGGCTGCTGAACCACGTCGGTCCCCAGCATCCGCTCTACGCGATCCAGGCGCGCGGCCTCGGCCGGCCCGAACCGCTGCCGGCGTCCTACGAGGAGATGGCGGCCGACTACGTCGACCAGATCCGCAAGATCCAGCCGGAGGGCCCGTACCTGCTGCTCGGCTGGTCCGCCGGCGGGCTGATCGCCCACGCGGTCGCCTGCGAGCTCCAGTCGCGCGGTGAGCGCACCGCACTGCTGGCGATCCTCGACGCCTACCCGGTGAAGGACGTGCAGTTCGAGGAGGTGCCGGTGCCCACCGAACGGGACGTGCTGGTCGGTGTGCTCGACGTCGACCCGGACGAGCTGGGCGACCGGGCGCTGACCTACGGCGAGGTCGCCGAGGTCCTGAACCGGCGGGGCAGCGCGCTGGCCGGCCTGACGGAGCGGCAGATCGAGGTCATCGTCCAGATCATGATCAACAACGCGAAGCTGGCGGTCGACTTCGTCCCCCGAAGGTTCGACGGAGACCTGCTGCTCTTCAACTCCACGATCGACCGGACCGAGGACAACGCCGGGCCCGGGATCTGGCGCCCCTACATCGCCGGCCGGATCGACTCGTACGAGATCGCCACCCGGCACAACCGGATGACCCAAGCCGGCTCGCTGGCCCAGATCGGACCGATCCTGGCCGCCAAGCTCGCCGAGGCCACCGAGGCCACTGGTGTCACCCCAACCCACAACCAGGAGGACTGATTCCCATGACCAACCCCTTCGACGACCAGGACGGCACCTTCCTCGTGCTCGTCAACCCGGAGAACCAGCACTCGCTGTGGCCGCAGTTCGCGGACGTCCCGTCCGGCTGGACCGTCACCCACGGCCCCGACACCCACGCCGCCTGCCTGGAGCACGTCGAGCAGTCCTGGACCGACATGCGGCCCAAGAGTCTCGCCGACGCCATGGAAGCCCAGCGGTAGCGCGGCCGACGTGACCTCCACCGACACCCTGGACGAGGCCCGCGGCAGCGCGGGCCTCGCCCGGCCCGGCGACCTCGCCGCGGCGCTGCGTACGCCCGAGGCCCGCCGGGACCCGTACCCGTTCTACGCCCGCATGCGGCGCGAGAGCCCGGTCCACCGCAGCGCCGAGGGCATCTGGCACCTGACCCGCTACGCCGACGTCGAGGCGGCCCTGGGCGACCTGCGGCTGTCCAACGACCGTGACCGGATGACCCGTGCCTACGGCGCGCTCGGCGGTGACCTGAAGGCCTTCAGCCGGCTCACCGAGCGGCTCGGCCGGGTGATGACCAACACCGACCCGCCGGACCACGCCCGGCTGCGCAAGCTCGCCAACCGCGCGTTCACCGCCCGACGCGTCGAAGCCCTGCGCGAGGGCATCCAGCGGATCGTCGACCGGCTCGTCGACGAGGCGCTCGCGGCGGGCCCGGCCATGGACCTGATCGAGGCGGTCGCCTCCCCGCTGCCGCTGTCCGTCGTCTGCGAGCTCTTCGGCATCCCGCCCGAGGACCGCCCGCAGGTCAAGACCTGGTTCCGCCGCTTCGGCCGGATGAGCGAGGACATCGACAAGTCCGAGGCGGCGATCGAGCAGTACGAGGAGTACCTCGCCCGACTCGTCAGCCAACGCCGGGCCGAGCCGGGCGACGACCTGATCAGCGCCCTGGTCGCGACGCAGGCGCAGGACGACCGGCTCACCGACTCCGAGCTGCTGTCCACCTGCTTCGTCCTGATCACCGCGGGCGACGAGACCACCACCCACCTGGTCGGCAACGGCATGCTCGCTCTGCTGCGCCACCCCGACCAGTTGGCCCGGCTTCGCGACGACCGGGCGTTGATCGGTAGCGCCGTGGACGAACTGGCCCGCTACGACACGCCTACCCAGGCGATCGTCCGGGTCGTCGCGGAGGATGTCGAGATCGGCGGGCGGACCCTGCGTGCGGGCGAGCTGGTGTACCTGTTCCTCGCCGCGACCAACCGCGACCCCGAGCGCTTCGAGGACCCCGACCGGCTCGACCTGTCCCGCCCCGGCAACCGGCACCTCAGCTTCGGCAACGGTCCGCACTTCTGCCTCGGCGGCCCACTGGCCAAGCTCCAGGTGGAGGTGGCCGTCAGCACGCTGGTCCGCCGACTGCCGGAGCTGCGGCTGGCCGACGAAGCAGCCGGCGGGGAGGCCCTCGAATGGCGGCCCAACCCGCTGCAACGGCGGCTGACCGCCCTCCCGCTCACCTACTGACACCTGAACGATGACGAAGGAGAACCGACCATGACCAGAGAGTTCGAGGTCCGCAAGGAACAGGACCTGCCCGCGACGCCCGAACAGGTCTGGGCCGCGGTCGCCACCGGTGCCGGCAACCTCGGCTGGCTGTACCCCATGGAGGTCGAGCCGCGCGTCGGCGGAAAGGCCACCCGGTCCGACAGCACCGTCGTGGTGTGGGAGCCGCCGAGCCACTTCGCCGTCCGGGCGACCCTGGGCGACGAGTTCTCCAACACGCTCAGCTACCGGATCGAGCCGGTGGACAGCGGAACGAGCCACCTGCGGATGGGAATCCACTGGGTGCACGAAGGCGTCTGGGACGAGATCTGGGACACCAAGGCGGACGCGGCCGAGAAGCACGTCCACTTCTACCAGCACGGTCTCGCCGAGTACCTGCGGCACTTCGGCGGCCGCCCCGCCGTCTACGTCAAGGCCCAGCGCCCCGAACCCTCCGCCGACCCGGCCGACTTCGCCGCCCTGCGTCGCCGCCTCGGCCTCGCCGAGGACGCGGCCGTCGGAGACCGGCTCGAACTCCACGTCCCCGGCCCGGACGGCGGTCCGGAAGAGGTGGTCGTGGACTGGCTCAGCCCCGACTTCGTCGGCCTGCGGGGCCCGGACGCGCTGTACCGCTTCTTCAACGGCAGCACCTGGAACTGGCCGCTCTGGCTGGCCCACCACCTGTTCGCCGAGGACGCCGACGAGCAGCAGGCCACCAAGGCGTGGACCGCCTGGCTCAACGACAACCAAGCCTAGCTAGGACTCCCGATGGAAACCTCGATGGAAACACTGCTCTACGCCGCCGAACTCGTCGAGGAGAACGGCACCTACAAGCTCGTCTTCCAGGACGTGGTGCGGGACACCGTCCAGACCACCCCGGTCCCCAAGTCCATGGTGGACAAGCTCCCGACCTTCCTCGCGGCGCTCAGCGCCAAGCTCAACTCCGCACCGTCACGCGGCCGGTGGTAGCCGTGGGCCACCCGGCCACCCGGCCGTCAGCAGCCCGGAGCGAGGCCGCCGCCTGGTTCCGGGTGCACCGGCGCGCACAGCAGCCGAGGCTCCGACTGGTCTGCTTCCCGCACGCCGGCGGCGCCGCCAACTTCTTCGACAGCTGGCCCGCACTGCTGCCCGCCGACGTCGAGCTCCTGGCAGTCCGCTACCCGGGACGGCAGAACCGGCTCCTGGAGCCCTTCGCACCCGACCTGCCGACCCTCGCGGACGAGATCCACACCGCCCTGGAACCGTACCTAGACCGGCCGGTGGCGCTGTTCGGCCACAGCATGGGCTCGGCGGTGGCCTACGAGGTCGCCCTGCGGCTCGACGGCCGCGGCCGCACGCCCACCCGCCTGCTGGTCTCCGGCCGCGTCGCCCCGCACCGCGCCGCGCCCACCGACCTGCACACCCGTGACGACGAGTCACTGATCGCGGACGTCCGGCAGCTGGGCGGGCCCGGGGCGGAGGCCTACGACAACCCGGAGCTGCGTGAGCTGACCCTCCCGGCGCTGCGCGCCGACTACCGGCTCATCGAGACGTACCGCCCACGGCAGCCGAAACCCCTGCGCGCGCCCATCACCGCGTACGCGGGGGAGAGCGACCCCGACTGCCCGCCGGACGGTGTCCGCGCCTGGTCCGAACTGACCGTCCCCGGCGGCTTCGAGCACCGCTGGTTCCCGGGCGGACACTTCTACCTGACCCTGTCCGAGGCCGAGCTGCTCGCCGACCTCACCACCCGGCTCGCCTGACGCAGGCGGCTCGGCCGGACTGCCGGCACGGCAGCGAACCTCAGCCCGCAGCGCCCGCTGACGGCTTGACACTGACCGGCCGCGCTCCGGTGGCCACGCAACCGTCCCTCCACTTCGCTGGATCTTCAAAGACGTGGGGAGAGCCGGGAGCGGTGAGCAAGCGGGCGGGCCCGCCGACCGTCAGGTCGGCGGGCCCCGGTGGCCGGCGTCCGGCACGGCGGGTCCAGTGGGTGCTGGCGGGCGGTCTTCAACGAGTACCGATACGCAGCTTGAGCAGCGGCGATCACTTTCCGAGCCTCACAGGCATTGACCGAACAACAGATCGCCGACCTCGTGCACCAGGCCGGCAGCATGGTCGACGTCCTGCGCGACGCCAACCCCGAGACCAAGCGGCAGACTTACGCCGCCCTCGGCCCGCGCTGCGACTACAATCACGCATAACGCAAAATGCAGGTCAGGATCGCTCCAGACCTGCATTCCCTGGCCAACCATGTTGGCCAATGGGTCGTGTCCGAGGCCGGACACAGACCGTGAGCCGACGGCGATCCGGGGTGTTGGGGGAGCTGGATCTGGGTGCTCCATGGTGATCGCGGGACTGTCGATCGCGATCGAAGTCCGGGTGACTTCAATGTCAGTGTGTCATCGCATGATGGTGAGTCAGGCGCAGTCGAAGCGATGGTCAGTGGGGCGGTCGGGGCAGGTGCGACACTCGAAGATGTAGACCCCGCCGGCGTCGCCGAGCATGAGCCCCGCTGCGTCCAGGGCCGCCTTGCCGGCGTCGCCGCGGGTTTCCTGCCCGTCCACGAGTGTCCGGTCCTCCATGGGGAGCCAGGTTCGCCATGCCTCGCCGGAGTACTCCCAGCTGGCGACGGTGAGTAGGTGTTCCATGGGGTCGTCGCATGTTGGGCAGTCGGGCCAGTCGGGCTCCTGCGTCCAGCCGGGGTAGCCGCCGAGTTTGGTGCCCTCGGCGGTGGAAAGGTCGCCCCAGTAGGTCACGCCGGACTCCGCCTCCAGCTGGTCGAAGCGGTCTCGTAGCGCGTGGAGCAGGCCGAGAGGCAGGTCGTTGCGGGGGTACTCCGTGAACGGCTCCGGATGGACCACACACGGCTGGGGGACGTACCGGGGCTCGGCGTCGGTCGGTGCGGGTGGCGGGTCGATGACCGTCTCGACGCTCGCAGCGGCGCGCCAGAAGACCTGCGGCGTGGGTTCGCACTCGTCGTGCTCGAAGGGGCACCACAGCACTTGCAGCAGGTCCGTCCCGTCGGGGAACGAGAGCTTGGGTGCGTCGTGGCGGTAGATCTGGATGACGGGCACCAGCGCACTGCCGCCCGGTGACCTGGGCCCGTTCGCCGGGCCGTAATGACGATCGGTGCAGTGCGGCCATGGTTCGTTGGATGGCCATCGCAGCGGGCCGCCCACCGAACTCTCGTCCACCTCGGGAGCCCCCGGACGCGGATGCAGCCGGGTGGTCGTGCGGCGCAGCGGGACCAACTCGGGGAAGAGCTGCTCGATGTCCACGGGACGTGGCGGGGTGTGGCGGGGCATCAGGGTCCTTCAAGGTGCCGGGAAGATGGCGGGTCAGGGGGTCAGTTCAGGTCGAGGACGGGACGGGCGGAGAAGTCCTCGTACATGGATTCGCCGTCATCGCCGTGCAGGAACTCGGACATAGCCGGGTTGCGGTTTGCTGTGGCCAGGGCCAGCCATGTCACGAGGGTGCCGTAGCCGCCGCATTCTGTCTCCCCACCGTCGCCGCCGTGGACGGCGGATGGGTCGCTGGTCAGCTCCGCCTGGTAGGTGTCGTAGGCGATCCGTAGTCCGAGGACGTTGCGCTGGCGCTGCGGTCCGTCGGGGGCTTCGTAGGGGGAGCGGTCCAGCGGGCACTGGTCGCCCCAGCGGAACAGCGTGCCCGCTCCGGCGGCGCAGGCGTGCTCCCACTCGTCCGGGCTCGACAGTCGCAAGCCCCGCTCGGCGAGTAGCGCCGGCATGTTGGCGAAGGCGGTGGTGAACGCCTCGGGCTCCAACGCCACCAGCACCGTGGGGACGGTGACGGTCCGCAATGGGCTGAGCACCTCGGCCAGGTGGTCGCGCAGGTCCGTTGCGAAGCCGAACCCGCCAGCCAGTGTTTCCGTCTGGTAGCTCTCCAGCTGCTCGGGTGTCGGCTGCCACCGGTCCAGATCGAAGCCCACCGTGACGTCTCCGCCGGGGACGAGCGCGAACTGCCGGCCGCCCTGGTCGATCACCGCGCTGTGGAATGCGGCGCCGAGGTGCGTGACGGTGCGGACTTCGACCACCCGTCCACCCACCTTCCGTGCGGCCTCGTGCGCGTGACGGTTGGCGGCGTGGTGGTCGAGGGCGCGCCAGCGGTGGAAGGTGAGGTCAGCGAGTGGCATGGCCAGCAGTCTGGCATCAGGCACCGACACCCGGGTGCTGCCGGGCGGCCGTCGATCCCTTCCCGTGTGCGTTACTTGACCAGGCGGAAGTCGGGGTGTGCGGCCCAGGTCCGAAGGAGCTGCGCGGTGCCGAACGTAGTGGCGCCGAAGGCCTCGGGGAGGGTGGCAATCAGGCCTGGCAGGGTGGCCATGACCGGCAGGTTGCTCTGGTGGAACTCGACGTGGGCGACACCCCCGACGATATCCATGATCGATGCGGTCAGATGTGCCGTGACGGCATGGTCTACTTCCCGGTTGCACATCGCGATGACGTTGACGCCGTGGGTCGGAGTGAAGCCGATCAGCGGTTCGAGATCGGGGTTGTCCGCGTGCTCGGCTGTGAACGTCTCCTCATCTCCGATACCGGCCAGAGCCACCAGGAACGGCCGGCCTCCTGCCGGTGCGTCACCGTTCGCGATGGCCAACCGATCCGCGAGCACCTGGAGATCAAAATGTCCAGGGCGCTCCTCTTCGACCCGTTCGCAGATCTCGCTCAGTAGCGCACGCAGACGTACGAGGTCCTCGTCTGGGACCGCTCCTGGCAACTCGATTCCCACTACCGGTCCAGCCATGCCGGCGAGTCTACGATCACGGCCTACCCCCGGACACCCGGATTCTCGGCGCCATGTCACCGGAGCTGAGCTGCTGCTACGCCGGGCCTGGGCGAACTCGGGGCTGGCCGTCCGGGGCGCTAGGCTCCCGAACCATGTCCAGCACTGCGCATACCTTCACCTGCTCCTGTTGCCACGGCGAGCATGCTGGGCCAGCACTCTCCCATAGTGCGAAGGCCCCGGATCTGTGGCACCCGCAGTACGCCGAGGACACGGACAGCATGCTCACAGCAGACCTGTGCAGCATCAAGGGGCAGGCGCTCTTCATCCACGGACTGATCGAGATACCCGTGCGCGACACCGGCGAGATCTTCTCCTGGGGTGTCTGGTCCTCCCTCAGTGCCCCGAACTTCGCCCGAGCCGTCGAGCGCTGGCAGGACGAGGACCGTGACCAGGAGCCGGCGTACTTCGGCTGGCTCTCCACCGAACTGCCCCTCTACGGTGTCTCCACGATGATCCTGAAGACGCAGGTGCACACGCGTCCCCTGGGCAGGCGCCCCTTCATCGAGCTGGAACCCACCGACCACCCGCTGGCTGTCGAACAGCGTGAGGGCATCACCGCAGCCCGCGTCGCCGAGATCGCCGAACTGGTCCTGCGCCAAGGCAGGATCGAGCCGTGACCGCGCTGCCCACCTTCCCCTACCACCCCGATCCGCTCGCCACCGGATCGCTGCGTCCAAGCGCCGAGCCGTGCTGCTGCTGCGGACAACCCGGCGGCCTCCTCTACGTTGGACCGATGTACACCGCGCAGGAGGCGCCGGGGCGGGTCTGCCCGTGGTGCATCGCCGACGGGTCGGCGGCCCGCCGATTCGATGCGGAGTTCACGGATGCCAGCGAACTCACCGGCCTGCCCGACGATGTCGTCGAGGAGGTGTGCAGCCGCACCCCCGCCTTCAGCTCCTGGCAGCAGGGCCGCTGGCTGGCCCACTGCGCGGATGCCGCCGCGTTCCTGGGCCCGGTGGGCATCGAGGAGTTGCGCGCACACCCCGAGGCCCTGGAGATGATCCGCAGTGAATTCGCGGACCCACGCCGGAAGGAGCACTTCCTCCAGTCGTTCCTGGAGGCGCTCCACGCGGACGGCAACCCGACGGCCTACCTGTTCCGTTGCCGCGCCTGCGGCGAGCACCTCGCCTATGCGGACGGCACTTGAACGCGCTTGCCGGGAGCAGACCCGCAGGCACCGTGGTCAGGGGGGAGCCGATGGCGATAGAACTCGGATTCGGGCCGGCTCGGGCAGTTGAGATGATCAGTCCATGGAGCATTGGCGACCGCGCCGGGACGAGTTCCCGCGACCGCCGTATTCAGGGGAGCGTTCGAGACGCACATGACCGTGTGCTGCGACGCCGCCGCGCCCCACAAGCGCCCAGGAACGATCAACGATGGGTGCGGCTCCTCTGGGGGGAAGGTGGAAGCCGGGTGCCTGCCGGTTCGGGTCGCACGGGGCTCTGACATCCGACGGGGCCCGGGCGGTGGCGTTGATCGGTACGCCAGGCTTCCCGTTCGGCCCGTACCTCTGGCGTCAGGAGCGGTAGATGCACTCCGCGATCGTTGAGTGCTTCTTCCAGCCCAGGGTCTCGTACAGCGCGCGTCCGGCGTCCGTCGCGCCGAGAACGCCCGTGTCCGCACCGCGTTCCACAGCCCGGTTGGCGAGAGAGCGCATCACGAAGCCGCCCAGTCCCTTACGGCGATGGCTCTCTGCCGTGATCACCCGGTCCACCACCGCGGTCTCGCCGACTACCGCCATCTGCCCCTGGGCCGCGGGCTCGCCCGCTGCATCCAGTACGCGGACGTACACGACGTCGTCGACAGCCTGAACGGTGGCGGTGTATCCCTCGGGTGTGGCCAGCTTGGTGGCTGTCAGGTCGATGGCCATCAGGTGGCCGGTCTCTTCCCAGGCCACCACCCATCCCGGCGACAGCCAGGGCTCGACGTCCTCGGGCTCCGCGGGCATTTTCAGCCAGGTTCGTGGCGCCGCCACCGAGACGGCCGCACTGCGGACCAACGACTCATCGGTCACGGGCAGGACATGGCGCCCTACTTCGGCGGGGTTATCGGCCACCTCGATGTATAGCCCCCAGGGTTGCTCGATCGGCGGGGGTGTGCGCCGGGATATCGCCCAGCCCGCCGCCCATGTCCTGACCGTGTCCGCAAGCATCATGTCCTCCCGAACCAGTGGCGCATCAACTGATGGTAATGACCTCAATGCAGTATGGGACCTTACTCCTCATCTCTGCGTAAGTCACGCATCTGACCAGCGGCTCTTACGCCAATGCCCGGTTGGCGCCCACAGGGCAGTGAGCCAGGCCTTCGTGCCCAAGTCGGCAGTCCCCCAACTCCACCCCCCTTCCCTCCAGAGGAGCCACACCCAAATCGAATGTCGGCGACAGGCACTCATGTCCGTGCTCGCCGTCGACAGGAGAGCCGTGAACACGCAGGTGGACTGGTCCGGAGTCCGGGAACGCGTCATCGCGATGGAGGAAGCCGAACGTCGAGCCCGTGGTCGTGAGCCGTCTCGATGCCCGACATTCGAACCTGTCCTGACACCCGCCGAGATCGCGGAGGTCGAAGCACGGTTCGGCGTCACGCTCCCTGACGAGTACCGCACGTTTCTGGCGGAGGTCGGGGCCGGTGGCCCGGGCCCGGCACTGCACCTCACATCGTTGTGCCGGATCGACGGGACATGGGGATGGCTCTGGGACGGGGGGTACCACTGGCTGCTGGACCCCAGCGGGCCGTTCGTCGAAACGGAAGGCCGGGCTACTGTCAGCCCATGGAAGCAGGACCATCCCCTTGTTCGCGACCGCACTGAGCACTGCGGACTCCTGGGCGGCCGCGTCCTTCAGGAACCTGCCCTCGTAGAGCGCCTCCAGCAGTGCCGCCACGTCCTCGGCGGGCGCCCGGAGTTGAGGCGCAGCTGCTCGGTTTGCGGACCGGGTCCCGTCGACCAGCCGGATGATCCGCCAGAGCGAACCGTCCGGATCGTCGAACGGCGAGGCGATGCCGTAGATGTCCCCACCGACCTGCACCGACCCGTCCGCCCGCCGCAACGCCTGATGTTCACGCTTGACGCGCGGCAATCGGTAGGGCAGTTGGGGCTGCGGCGCTCCGTCGGCTGACAAGGGGCTCCGTTCGTGCAGCGACTGGAAGGAGCGGTGATGATATGCACGGCCTTCAGTGCACGGTACATAGCAGTCTGTTCGTTCGCCGAAGGGATGTGGCTGTGCGTCAATTGTCCAGTCGAGATGACGCTAACTCAGTCTTCGGTCGTGGCACGTAGCTTGACGGATTGCGCGGTGATCGCCGTGAAGAAGGCCTGCTCGGTGGTTTCGTCGGAGTTCACGCCGGCCCGTTCCGAATCGACGATCATGACGGTTGAGCCCAGGCGAGTGATCAGGATCTTGCTGTACATCGGGTGGCTCCGGGACGTCTCCGTCGTGGCCGTGAACTCGACCGTCGCGGAACCGTCCCCGGCATCGGAGGGAACGGGCACGGGCGTGAGGTCCCGGACCGTCTCGCCCTCGGCACCGCCAGCCTGGTCCGGAGCGCGGGTGTACGCGCGACACACCTGGATGCGAGCCCTGACATCGTCGACCGCGTTCTGCGCGGCGGCCTGATCCTGAAACGAATGGAGGAACAGGAGGACCCCGGAGAACTCGGCGTCATCGGCGAAGGTACGTGTGGCTCCCGAGATCGTCCCGTAACCCAGTTCGGTGGCTCCGATGTAGTCGATCAGTTGCCGAAAGGCCAGGCCGCCAGGGGTGAACGTTCGGGCCGGGTGGGCAGTACGTGGGACTCGGATGTGGTTCCGAGGCCGGTGTATCCGGGCTGTGGGGTTCCAGAACTCGGCTTGCCTATGTGACCGGCGACGATGCGAACCGCGTAGCGATCGGGGCAGGATCGTGTCGCTGCGCCTCGTCTATCTGATCTTCACCCGGCTGCTGAGCTGGTTCATGCTGCTCAGTCGTTCCTCGGCGTCGAAGGACGTCGAGCTGCTCGTTCTACGCCACGAGGTGGCGGTGCTTCGCAGAAGGACTCCGAAGCCGCGCCTGGACTGGGCGGACCGTGCGGTCCTTGCCGCACTGGTCCGACTGCTGCCCACGAATCTGCGTCGACACCGTCTGGTCACTCCCGGAACCATCCTGCGCTGGCATCGTCGGCTGGTCAGGAAGAAGTGGACCTATCCGAGCCGGGCCGGCCGCCCACCGGTCGACGAGACGATCGCCGCGCTCATCGAACGACTGGCCACGGAGAACGCCGCTTGGGGGTACAAGCGCATCCAGGGCGAACTGCTCAAGCTCGGCTACCGCGTCGGAGCGTCCTCCACCAGCACAGCTACAGGCGTGCGGCGAACTTCCCGTCAGGGCGTTTGTGCAGCCAGCCGCGCTCCGCGAGCTTGGTCAACCTCGCGCGCAGCGGCTCCAGTTTCCCGCGCACCTCCACCTCCAGGCCCAGTTCCTCGCCCACCGCCCTCACCTGCACCGCGCCGCCAGCGGCCCGCACGATCGACAAGATCCGCCGGTAATCACCAGGCAGCGCGCTCTCGTCCGGGCACTCGCCGCGGTGCGGAACCAGCAGCGCCGCACGCCCCGCCACCTGAGCCTTCACCGGAGCTTCCGCTACAGCCGCCTCCGCCTCGGCCCGATCCTGCTCGGCCAACCGCCGCAAGACCCGTTCGGCGATCACCAACTCATCGCGCTCCGCCTGGACTTCCCGTAACTGCTTGCCCAACTCCTCGGCGAGGGCGTCCAGCTCGCTCCGGCGAGCCGTGATCCGTTCCAGTTCAGACATCCCGCACCCTCCCCGCCACCCGGCAGCGGTCCGCATGGTGACGGATCGTAGGCGGCCTCCCGCGGCCAGCGCAGCAGAACCCGAGAGCTCCCACGACCGGCCAGTCAGACGATCTTCACCGTGGACACACCGGCCGCTGGCCAGCGTGAGCACGCCGACATCGACGCACACCAGGCCCCGTGACCTGCAACGTTCACGCTGCACACGGCTCAGTGGACCATCGAGAACCGGCTTCACCTCGTTCGCGATACCACCTTCGGCGAGGACGCCTCGAAGATCCGCACCGGCCGCGGCCCCGAGAACATGGCAACCCTGCGCGACCTGGCGATCAACACGCTCCGCCGGCACGGGCACCGCAACATCGCCGCCGGCCTCCGCCATGTCTCCTACGACCCCTTCAGTCAGCAGTCCAGAAGCTGCCTCAGCACGCCGTCCGATTCCCCGTTCAATCAACGGGGCAGCACGCCAAAGCACTCAGCACCCACGCCGTCACACCGAGAACTCACACGTGCCCCGCAAGCACAAGGAACTGCTGGTGCTGGCCGCTGAAACCACGGTGGAGGTCAGCCCGGGGCTGTTCATCGCCAACAGCCGCAGCAGGCGCGCCGACATCCCCACCGAGCGCGCCGCACGGCTCACGGAACTCGGGAGTAGCCGGCACATCCCGCGTCCCGGGGCCGGGCTGTAGCAGCGACCGGCCCCGGGACGCATACCGTGGGCTCGCCCGCTCAGCGGTGGCCAGTCCTCGGGGTAACGTCAACGAATACCGCCGAACGCCCGAACCAGCGCGCGAGGCGCCCCGGGTCGCTGCCCAGCAGGTGGGCAGCGACCCGGGGCGCTAGATGGGGCGAGCGAGCCGCGTGAGGAGCGTGGGACAGGCGTCAGGCGATCGTGAACAGCTGGTTGACGGCGCCCGTGCAGGTCCACTGGTCGATGCCGGCCCCGTCGTTGACGCCGGCGCCCCAGACGTCCAGGCACTTACCCGCGAAGGTGTGGATCTGGAATTGGCCGTTGCCAACCAGCACCTTCGTGAACTGCTGGTTGGGAGCGCCTGTGCAGGTGTACTGGTCGATGCCGGCCCCGTCGTTGACGCCGGCGCCCCAGACGTCCAGGCACTTGCCCGCGAAGGTGTGGATCTGGACCTGGCCGTTGTTGGCCGGCACGATCGTGAACTGCTGGTTAGGGAAGCCTGTGCAGGTCCACTGATCGATGCCGGCCCCGTCGTTGACGCCCGCGTCCCAGACGTCCAGGCACTTGCCCGCGAAGGTGCGGATCTGGTTGGTTCCGCTGGAGTCCGCGGGCGCCGCCATCGCGGTCGGCGCCACAGCGACGGCCGAGGCTGTGAAGGCCAGGGCGGCCAGGGCGCGAAGCGCGGTCTTGGTGGCAGAGTGCATGATCTTCTCCTTGGTTCCTGGGAGCGAATGCGTGCTGACACGGCCCCTGACGGTCCATCAGTGGCCACTCAATAGGCATGGGCATGGAACAGCCCGGCGGGGTGGGGTCCCGGCGGGTGATCCAGGGCGCTTGAGCACGTACAGCAGAACATCGGCCCTGGTATGAGCGCCACGAAGAAGCACACGACGAACTTCCGGAAGTTCGGCCGGAAGAACCGTGCGGTGATGCCGTCCGGCCGGTGGCTTCGTTCACGTGAAGTAGCAGCGATTGGTCAGTGGTTCGGGCAGCAGTTGGCGATCTTGGGTGCTGCGGATGTTCACCAGAAATGACGTCACCGACGACCCGCAGCTTCGCCGGATTCCTTCGCCTGGACCTCGTGCTCGGGCCGTGCGGGCGGCTCGGGGACCGGAGGCTGCGGGGTGTCCTCGTCGGGTAGGGCGAGGATGGTCTTGCGGGTGATGCGCAGGTGCTCCAGTTCCTGCTCGACCTCGCCCAGCCGGGCGGAGAGCTCGGCGATCTGCTCGCGCAGCCGCTCGGCACCGGCGACGACCTGCTCTTCGTGGGTGGCCAAGCGGGCGAGTAGGGGTTCCAGGTTCACGCGCCCACCACCTGCGGGTCCCGCCAGGGCGGCGGAGACTGGCGGTGGGTCAGCCTCCGGGACATCACGTCGATCATCGCCCAGTGCACCCGGCAGACGGAGGAGGAAGGCGAGCTGACGAGGGTCAGGCCGTGTTCGACGGGTCCGGCGATCGGCCAACGGCGTCTCGTCGCGCCGTGCCCCACGGCCGACCCCCGCCGTGGAGTTGGCCGCTTGAAAGGTTCCCCACGACGCGAAGCGATTGGCAGGGGACCGTGAGCCGCCGGTCGGCCGACGCGCGGCGCGGATCAGTTGCGCGTGCCGGCCGGTGGGCCGACGACGGTGGTGAGCTGGAGTTTGGTCTCGTCCTCGCTGCCCGGCGCGGCGGTCATGATGACGATCTTGAGCTCGGTGTCGCCGTCGGTCAGGACATCGCAGTCCACCGTGACCGGGCCCACCGACGGGTGGTCGACCGTCTTGCGGACCTCGCGGTTCGCGGTCACCTCTCCCTTCGCCCACAGCTCGGCAAACCTCTCGCTGCCTGCGTTCAGGTCGCGGACCAGCGCGGCCAGGCGACTGTCCCGAGGGAAGCGGCCGGTGGCGCGGCGCAGGTCGGAGACGAGGGCGGCGTCGGTGGTGTCGGGGTCCGTATCGGTGACCGGCCACCGCACGAGGGGGGTGTGATCGGCGCCCAGCGGGAACCTGTCGCGGGCGAAGTTGCGGATCCGCGGCGGCGAGGCCAAGGGGTCGCCCAGCAGGGCGGCCCACCCGTGGTTCCACCACACCAGTTGCCAGTCCGCCGCGAACACGGCAACCGGTACGTCTCCGAGGCGGACGAGCACTCGTTGCATACCGGGCGGGAGATGGTCGCAGATCGTGCCGTCCGCGGGCGGCACGATCTGGGCCAGGCGGTAGAGGTGGTCCCGCTCGGCGGTGGACAGCTGGAGGGCGCGCGCCAGGGACGCCACCACCGACGCCGAGGGTGTCGTGGCCCGCCCCTGCTCCAGACGCACGACGTAGTCGACCGACACTCCGGCCAGGTCGGCCAGTTCCTCGCGCCGCAGCCCGACAGCCCGGCGCTTGCGGACGACCGGCAGCCCGGCGGCCGACGGGGGAAGCCGGTTCCGCCACGTGCGGATCGCCGCGCCCAGTCCGGCCCCAGGGGGTGTCGTCGTCATGCACTTCATCCTCCTGCATCCCCGATCACCTGCGGGGGCGCGAGGGTGGTACTGGTCTTCCCACCGTCGAAGCGTCTCTGGTTCGGCTCCCTCGTCCAGGCAACCATCGAAGGCATGACGATCACTTTCATCACCGGAGCCAACAAGGGCATCGGCCGCGAGACCGCTCGCCGCCTCATCGCGTGCGGTCACACCGTTCTCCTGGGAGCCCGCGACCGTGAGCGGGGTGAGGAGGCCGCCGCCGCGCTGGGCGCACGCTTCGTCCCCATCGACGTGACCGACGACGCGTCCGTGGCCGCCGCCGCCGCGGACGTCGCCGAGCACGAGGGCAGGATCGACGTCCTGATCAACAACGCGGGGGTACAGGGACCCTTCGGTGATCCCGGCGACCTCACCGCCGCCGACGCCCGCGCCGTCCTCGACGTCAACGTCATCGGCGTCGTCCGCACCACCACCGCGTTCCTGCCACTGCTGCGCCGCTCGGACGACCCCGTGATCATCAACGTCAGCAGCGGCATGGGCTCCCTCGCCTTCACCCACGACCCCGGCCGGTCCGAGTCGCACGTCGTCGCGCCGCTGTACGCCTCCTCGAAGGCGGCGCTGACGATGTTGACCACGCAGTACGCCAAGGGGCTCAAGGGCATTCGCGTCAACGCCGCCGACCCCGGCTACACCGCGACCGACATAAACGGTCACAGCGGCTCCCAGACCCTCACCGAGGGCACGGACGCGATCGTCGCCCTTGCCACCGAGGAGCCCGTCGCCGGCACCGGACGCTTCATCGACCGCCATGGCGAGATCGCCTGGTCCTGACACCGGCGGGGCCGGTTCGCGCTGAGCCACAGGTGGGCGGGCATCACCCGGGCGTGGCTGATGGAGTTCGGGTCGCTGACCTGCTCTTCCCGGGTGTCGGGGTGGAGATCGAATCTGACGTCCCGACACGCTCGCCGAACGACCGGCCTCACCGCTCAACTCACCGATATCGCACTGTTCCTAGGAGGACGGGCCGGAGCCCGGCTCTCGGGACGCCTGGCCATGACCACCTGCAGGGACACCCTGGCCCCGCTTCCTCGCTCGACCGTGCGCCGCGTCACGGACTGGATCATGCGCCGACCCGACCGGCTCGGCGACACCGAACGCAAGTGCCTTGAGGAGCTGTGCGAGCGCAGCCCCGCGCTGGCCACGACCACTGAGTACGCCCGGCGGCTGGCCACCATGGTGCGCGAGCGCCGCAGCGAGCATCTGGCCCTCGACGTCTGGCTCGCCGATGTCCGCCTCGACGGACAACAAGAACTCCGCTCGCTGGCTGGCGGGATCCGACGCGACCGCGCAGCCGTCCTCGCCGCCCTGACCACCACCCTCACCTCAGGAGCGGTGGAGGGCAACGTGACCAGGGTCAAGCTGCTGAAGAGACAGACGTACGGCCGGGCCAACTTTGACCTCCTGCGACGCCGCATCCTCCTGTCACCGTGATCAACAAGGAGGCACCCCTCAAACAGCGACAGAGCCCAGGAGTTGAGCCAGAACCACAACTCGTGAAAAGCCAGGCCGGTAAGCTCCCATTCGATTACCGGTGAGTAGGATTCGGTGTGCGGCGCATTGCGGGGGTTCCTGGCGGGGTCCTCCGTCCGGACGCCTTGGAGGCTTGGGAAGTGGGGGGTGGGCGGGTGACGACGTTCGGCGAGATGTTGCTGGAGTTGCGCCGGGTCGCGGGGCTGACGCAGGAGGAGCTCGCCGAGGCCGCCGGGCTGGCCGCCCGGTCGATCCAGGATCTGGAGCGCGGGCGGCGGGAGCGCCCGCAGCACCGCACGGTGCAGCGGCTGGTGTCGGCGCTGGGGCTCACGGACGCCGACGCGGCCGCGCTGCTGGGGGCCGGCCGCTCGGGCAAGCGAACGGGCCGGAGCACCGATGACATTGCGAGGGGTTCCGGGCTGCTCGATCGCCAGGGCCAGTTGGCGGTGCTGGAGCGTGCGGCCGCTGAGGCCCGGGCGGGCCGGGGCGCCGTGGTACTGGTCCGGGCGGGCGCGGGGATGGGGAAGACCGCGCTGCTGCATGCTTGGGCGGCTGTCCAGCACCCGCGGGAGATGCGGGTGGCGTCCGCGAGTGGGGCGGAACTGGAGCAGGACTTTGCCTTCTCGGTGCTGCGGCAGCTGGTCGAGCCCTTGCTGGCCCGGGCCGGTCATGCCGGGCGGGAGCGGCTGCTGTCGGGGCCGGCGCAGTTGGCGTCGCACGCTCTCGGCGCGCAGGGGGCCGGCGGGGCCGGGGGGTTGTTACCCGAGGCGTCGCTGGGGCTTCTGCACAGTCTGCACTGGCTGATGGTGCATGTCACTGATGACGGGCCGCTCGCCTTGGTGGTCGACGACGCGCACTGGGCGGACCTCCCCTCGCTGCGGTGGCTGGAGTACCTGGCGCGGCGTCTGCACGGTCTGCCGCTGCTGCTGGTGCTGGCGGGCCGGCCCGACTCGGGGCCCCAGGCCGGAGCGCTGCTGGAGCAGATCGCCCGGCAGCCGTACTGCCTGCCGGTCGAGCTGCCGGCACTGGGGGCTGACAGCGTGGCCCATCTGGTGCGGGCGAGCCTGGGGCCTGCCGAACCCGGGTTCACCACTGCCTGTGCGGATGCGGCCCAGGGCAACCCGCTGCTCCTGCGCGAGTTGCTGCGGACCCTGGCGGACGGCGAAGTCAGCCCCTCCGACGATCAGGCACACCTGGTGGAGGAGTTCCGCGGCCGGATCCTGGCCGGCACCGTCGTCCAGCGCCTGACCGGCCAGCCGGAGCCCGTCCTGCGCCTGGTCCGCGCCCTGGCAGTGCTCGGAGACGGGGCCGCCTGGCCCGTCGCGGCCCAGCTGGCGGGACTGGGGGAGGCGCAGGCCCGCCAACTCGGGCGCCGACTGCAGCGCACCGGTGTGCTGGCGCCCGGTCAGGCGGCACGGTTCGACCACCCTCTGGTCCGCGCGGCGGTCGCCGAAGCCGTCCTGGAACCGGCGGGACTGGCCGCAGAACATGCTCGGGCAGCCGAACTGCTCCGGTGCGACGGCGCCGCCGACGATCTGGTGGCAGCCCACCTCCTGCTGACCGAACCGGCCGGTGAAGCCTGGCGCGTGGCCGCCTTGAGGCAGGCAGCGCGGACAACACGCGACCGAGGGGCCCCGGAAACCACCGTGACCTACCTGCGCCGGGCCCTGCGCGAGCCCGTGTGCGCCCAAGAGCGCGGTCCGCTGCTGCTGGAGCTGGGCAAGGACGAGCTGCAAGTCGATGCCGCAGCGGCCAGGCACCACCTGGCCCAGGCCGCGGCCGCGCTGGCCGACCCCTACTCCCGGGCCGAGGCAGCCTACCGGCTCGGTACCTCCCTGTTCCTGGGGCATCAGCACCACAGCGCCGTCGACGTCCTGGCTCGGGCGGTGGAGGACCTGCGGCACACGGACGACGGCACCGGCCTTGCGCGCGAGGTGTCATGGTTCCTGCAGGCGCAGATGGTGCTGATCGGCTACGACCAGCTGTCCACCCTCCCCGCCGCCCGACAGCACGCCCAACGGCTGTGGGAGTACAAGCTGGCCGGCGACACCCCCGGTGAGTGCGCGGTCCTGGCTGCCCTGTCCGCCTCGGCCGTCACCGGGTACGCCAGCGCCCAGGTCACCAACGACCTCTTGGACCGGGCCTTGCGGGGCGGGCTGGCGGGAATCGACGCCTCGCAGATCCTCGTGAGCCTGGCCGGGCTGGCCTTCGTGGCCACCGACCGCCTCGACGACGCGGCCGCGCAATTCGGCCAGATTGCCGACGTGGGCGGTCGGTTCGGCTCCTTCCTGATGGTCTCGGCCGCCATGACCTGGCACCTGCTTGTCCACACCCGCCGAGGTCAACAGCTTCCCCTCACCGCCGATTTCGGGCACCCCGGCACAACGAGCGTAGAGGGCATGGAGTCGGTCCAGCTGGCGATGACTGCCCTACTGGGCGAGTCACTGCTGGAGCGCAGTGACCTGCCCTCGGCGACGGCCGTGCTCGCGCCGGACGCCGGCCACGACAAGGCGGGCTGGGCCTGGCAGGGCCTGGCGCACCTGGCCCGCGCCCGCCTGCACGAGGCGCGCGGCAACCTTGCCGCCGCCCTCGCGGTCCTGCTCGAATACGGCGCGCAGGAGAAGCGCGCACAGGTGGCGAACCTGGCCATGACGCCCTGGCGGTCCCGGGCAGCAGCGCTGCACCTGGCCCTCGGACAGCGCACCGACGCACTCCAACTGGCCACCGAAGAGCTGGAACTGGCACACCGGTGGGGCACCGAACGAGCGATCGGCGTGGCCTCACGAAGCCTCGGCGCCGTCCAGGGCGGCCGGGAAGGACAGGCGCTCCTGCGCGACGCCGTGGACCTGCTCAAGCGCTCCCCCGCACGCCTCGAACTCGCCCGCGCCCAGTACGACCTGGCGACCGCCCTGACCCACACCGGTGAAACCGACCAGGCCCGCCAGATCCTCAGCCAGGCACTCGACCTCGCGGACACCTGCGGCAGCACCCTGCTGGCCGGACAGGCACGCAGCGCACTGACCGCACTCGGCGAACACCCGAAACCGGCACCGGCCCCAATTCCGAGACTCTCCCTGACCGAGCACCGGCTGCTGGAGCTCATCCGCGCCGGCCACACCGACCGCCAGGTCGCCCAGGCCCTGCTCCTGACCCCCCAGGAGGCAACCAGCATGGCCAAGCAAATCAGCCGCAAACTGGGGATGACCAGCAGAGCGGAGCTGACACACCCCGCACAGACCGACCACCCTTGTTGAGCACCACTCAAGAGAGGCCGTCAAAGAACAACACGGTGGTCTGGGTTCGCTCCGGAGGACCGGGTCTTCCTCGCTGCGCTCCTCGCCCCGCTGCCGCGCGATGTCCTGCGGCGACTGCGGCTGTTGGTCCAACCGGACACCGTGCTGCGCTGGCACCGCGACCTGATGAAGCAGCGTCACGCTCGCGCCTGCCGGCCGAAGCGACCAGGGCGCCCGCCCACCGTCCGCTCGATCCGCGTGCTGGTCCTGCGCTTGGTTCGGGAGAACCCGGCGTGGGGGTACCGGCGTGTGCACGGCGAACTCGCCACCCTGGGCATCAAGATCGCCGCGTCCACCGTCTGGGAGATGCTCAAAGCCGAGGGCCTTTACCCGGCACCCGACCGCAGCGCCACCACCTGGGCCGACTCCCTGCGCTCCCAAGCCGACGCCATCCTGGCGTGCGACTGCATCGAGACCGTCACCCTGACCGGCCAACGCCAGTACATCCTCGCGGTCATCGAGCACGCCACCCGCCGCGTCCTCACACTGGGCACCACCGCGCATCCCACCGCCCACTGGGTCGTCCAGGCCGCCCGGAACCTGGCCATGGACCTCGAGGACACCGGAGTCACCGTCAGCTACCTGATCCGCGACCGGGACGCGAAGTTCCCGGCGCTCTTCGACCAGATCCTGGGCGATGCCGGCATCCAGGTCGTGTTCTCCGGCATCCGCATTGCCGCGGATGAACTCCGTCATGGAGCGCTGGGTGCAGACCTGCCGCCATGAGCTGCTGGATCGGACCTTGATCTGGAACGAGCGCCACCTACGCCACGCGCTGCGCGAGTTCGAGCACCACCACAATGCGCACCGGCCCCATCAGGCCATGAACCAGGCGGCGCCCCTACGCGCGGTCCCCGAACCGATCACCGATCCCAGGCGAATCGCCCGCCTGGACATACGCCGCCACGACCGACTCGGCGGAGTGATCCACGAGTACCGGCATGCCGCCTGACCTGGCCGGATGACGTATTCGGCAGGCGCAGGGTTGGTCGTGATGTCGAAGATGCTGGCAAACGGCGACCGGGCCGTCACGCTCACCAACGAGACCACCGCGACGCAGGCCGTCAGCACCACCGCCTCCGCCGTGGGAATCGGAGGTGCCTCCTCCTACACGCTCGAAGACCTGGCTACCTGGCACAACAGCACCAGCAGCGGCAGCATCAGCGCCTCCGTGCCGGCCCACGGCACCGCGACGTACAGGGTCAGCCGCACCTGAGGCAGCACCGTCCCGTCGGCCCGCGAAGCCAACGCCGTACCACCCGATCACCCTCACGGCCCGCACGCAGCCAAACGGACGCACACCCCGCGCTAAAGGCTGTCTCGTAACTTGGCCGGCGATGCGAGGGCATGCGCCCGCCGGGCGCCTGCCTTCTCAGTCGGCGAGGGCGAGGTTGTGCATGCGGGCGATGCCGCTGGCGGCCCAGTAGACGGCCTGGCCCTTGCGGCGGCAGGCGCGGAGGATCTTCCAGTTCTTCCTGCGGGAGATGGCATGTTCGACGCGGGCTCGCACTCGGCGGTGGGAGCGGTTGTCGTCCTTCTGCCAGTCAGCCGGCTCCTGGCCTGGCCGGCGGCGGTGCGGGATGAGCGTGCCGGTGCCGCGATAGGCGCCGTCCGCGAGCACAACGGCGTTGCCGCAACTGGGCCGGGCGCAGCCCGGTGAACACCTCGATCAGCTCACGACGCTCCGCCGACAGCACCTGCACACCCAGACCAACGCGGCCCGGCCTACAGAGTTAAGAGACAGCCTTTGGTCTCTCCTGTGAGGTACGAGTCAAGAGGCTCGGTACTTGATGTTCGACGACGTCAACGCCCCGAGCTACACCGGAGGCCCTGTCTTCATGCGCGCCGCCACCACAGTCACCCGAACGAAAACCCGCCCATATCCCATGTTCGGAAAGCAGTTCCCGCAAGGGCAGCGAGGACGCCGACCACGATCGCGGGCCGGGAGCAGGCCGCGATCGAGTAAGAACGACCCCGCTCCAATTCGCGAAGACAGTCACTGCCACGGCGATCGGGACGGGTGAGAGTTCTTTGTGGGCCTCCTCGGCTCGCCGGAGACCAAGCTGGTGTCAGGATGGTGTCTGGGTATGGGATAGCAGCCAGTCCAGGAGCAGCTCGTTGAGTTGCTCTGGGGCGTCGAGCGGGATCCAGTGGCTTGCGTCGGCAATCACTTCGTGTCGCCACGGTCCGCTGACGAAGTCACCTGACTGCGCCATCCGCTCGCCGTCCAGGTGGTGATCGCCGGTCGACCAGACTCCCATAGTGGGTGCTTTGACCGGCGGCAGTTGTGGAGCGGGGCCCGGCAGGCGCGGGGGAAGATTGGCTCGGGCCCAGTTCAGCGAGGCGGTTAGCGCTCCCGGTCGGGACAGGTCGGCGATGGCTCGATCGAGATCGCCATGGTTGCGGGTGAACCACCGGAGCCAGGCCCAGTTATCTGCCTGGATTGTTGCCTCGGCTATGCCTTCGAACTGGAAGAAGAGTTGGTACCAGAACAGCTCGGACTGCCGCAGCGTGTACGGCGCCAGCGGGTGCGGCACCGACAATGCTGTGAGCGTTCGCACCCGCTCAGGGTGCTTTATCGCGAGCGACCATGCGACGGTGGCGCCCCAGTCGTGCCCCACGACGTGCGCGGTCGGCACGTCGTGGGCGTCGAGCAGCGCAACCATGTCTTCCGTGGGCCGGGCTATCAGGTAATCCTCGACTTCCGTCGGCCGGCTCGATCGGCCGAAGCCACGCTGGTCCGGCACGATCACCCGGAATCCCGCCTGAACGAGGGCCGGGATCTGCCGATTCCACAAGACTCCCGAGTCGGGCCAGCCGTGGATCAGCAGCACAGGAGTCTGATATCGCTGCTCTCCGACGTACTCCGCGACGTACAGTTCGACGGAGCCGGAGGAGACGATCCCGCTGGTCTCTCGATAGGGTTCCCGCCCGGTCAGGCCTCCGTCGTTCATACCGGTACCTCCAGGGTTCCGCAGAGTCTCGTGGATCGATGCTGCTGCCTGGCCAGGTCGGGCGCCATCCGACCGCGATGGTGGGTCAGGGGATGTAATTGAGGGTGTCCGGGTCGGGCCCGGTGCGCGCGTCCCGGTTCAGTCCGGTGATCATGGCCACGTCCTGTCCTGTGAGCTCGAAGTCGAACAGGGAGAAGTTCTCCTTCACCCGCGAGAGCGTGACGGACTTCGGGAAGACGATGTTGCCTCGCTGGATGTGCCAGCGCAGGACGACCTGCGCGGGCGAGCGCCCGATACGGTCCGCGATGGCGTTCACCGTCGAGTCGTCGAGCAGGCGGCCCTGGGCGATCGGGGACCATGCCTCTGTGGCGATTCCGTGCTCGGCGTTGAAGGCGCGCACCGACTCCTGCGTGAGGTAGGGATGCAGCTCGATCTGGTTGACCGCCGGGACTGTCTCGGTTTGATCGATCAGTTTCCGCACGTGGTGGGGGTTGAAGTTGGAGACGCCGATCGCCTTGGCCCGGCCCGATCGGTAGATCTCTTCCAGGGCTCGCCAGGTCTCGACGTAGTCGCCCCGGTCGGGCGTCGGCCAGTGGATCAGGAAGAGGTCCAGGTAGTCGAACCCGAGGTCGTCGAGCGTGCGGTCAAAGGCAACCAGTGCGTCCGCGGGTGCGTGGGCGTCGTTGTCGAGCTTGCTGGTCACGAACACGTCCTCGCGTGCGAGGCCGGACTCGCGCACCGCCTGGCCGACCTCTTTTTCATTGCGGTACAACTGCGCTGTGTCGAGGTG
The DNA here is from genome assembly GCF_029892155.1 of Kitasatospora sp. GAS204B. GTDB lineage: Bacteria > Actinomycetota > Actinomycetes > Streptomycetales > Streptomycetaceae > Kitasatospora. The sequence goes on from NZ_JARZAG010000017.1 coordinate 65,868, forward strand.
CCGGTATCCGACCTCGAGGGCGTGCAGTGCGGCCTCGACGGTGTCCTCGGGCTTGATCTTGAAAACGCAGAACCCGAGCTGCGGAATCCGCACTCCGTTGTTCAGCGTGATGTCCGGAACTCTGGTCACGGCCCTGCTCCTTCGCATAGTCCGAGATCACTGGCGTCAGGTCCGCTGGCGTGGTGTAAGGCCGCCCGCTCCGGATGGAACGGTCAACTGGGCAGGACTCGCGTGTCGTTCAGACGTCCTCGCTCTGCCGGGCCGTCCGGAGCGGACGCGAAAACGATCTCCTCGCCCGCGGGCACCGCGACGTGATGTTCGGATGGGATCACGTAGGCGCGAGCAAAGGACGTCCCGAGGTAGGCCCGGTGAAGGTGCCCGCCGATCGTCCGGTCCCCTTGAACAGCCATCACGGCATGGATGTGCGGCCTGCCGGCGACGAACTCCCCGGTAGCCGTCATCTCCGCCGGAAGCGCGTATTCGGAATAGGTGTGTGCGGTTGCGTCGGCGGCAGGATTGGTGGAAACGGTGAAGCTGTCGATGGCCCCGATCAGGGCAACGATGGCGGCGTTGGTGATACCGAGCTCGGCGGCTTGCTGCGTGAGCGAGTCCATCAGCTCGGCGTGCCGGACTTCCAGAACGTACATAACCTTGAGCTCTTCAGTAACCTCGGCCAGCGGACGGCGGATTGCCGAGCCAGGGGTGGGCAAGAAGACTCGAATATGTCGACGGCGACGACGCCCTCCGCGGGCGTGCGTCTCGGTCTGGAGTCCCTGCTCCACTCGCGTCCGAATCAATTTTCGAAGACGTTTCAGATCCCCCGAACAGTTATGTTGTAGATACACTACTTCCCTTGATTCGCAGCTGCAACAGGTACGACCCGTTGCGACTCGGTGCATGCTGTCGCTGCCAATACGAATGCCCTGCGCCTCTACGAATCTCTTGGATTCCGCGCCCGTCGGCCCATCGCCTTCACGGTCGCCAAGCCGCCGCAGCAGGCCCTGGTCGCCTGACCATGGCCCCGCACCTCGGCCCGGCGATCAGGGTGCGGGCACATCGTCCGAGCTGCTGCTGCTCGCCAGGCGGCGCCGGCCGCCGGTGTCCGCGTCCGATCGTGCGGGCCGGGCACCGCGTTCATTGCTCCGTGCGGATCGATTTCCCGTCTGTCCTCGCCAGGATTGCGAAGCTGCCTGGTCCAGCCGCTGTTCTAGTGCGCGGGTTCGTCGAAGTATTGCTTGTTGCGTTCGATGAAGGCGGCGACGCTGAGCGGGTCGCGGCCGGTGAGCGTGCGGACGACGTCGTTGGTTCCGGCGAAGATCCCGTTGCGGTAGTCGACGGCGACGTTGGTCAGGTGCTGGATCTGGTGGGCGCCCATGCCACGGTGTTCTAGCTGGGAGCGGAACTCGTCGATCTCGATGGGCACGTACGTGATCTGTCGTCCCAGGGTCTGGGTCATGATTTCGGCCATCTGGCAGTGGTCGAGCTCAGTCGGCCCGCAGAGCGGGTAGGTCATCCCGGCGTGGCGCTGGGGGTCTTCGAGAAGGGCGGCGATCACGCGTCCCTGGTCTTCGCCGGCGATGGGGGCGTGGTGTGCCTTGGCGAACGGCAACCGAAGCTCACCGCTTTTCGGGTCCCAGAAGGTGAGGAGCCATTCGGCGAAGAAGGTGGGCCTGATGTGGGTGACGGCCCCGTTGAAGTGGTCCAGCATGCGTTCGGCGATCCAGTGCTGCCGGGCGGAGTTGCTCACCGCGTCGCGCCGGGCCGAGATCTGCGACATGTTGACCAGTGCGCCGACCCGGTTCTCCTCGGCGGCCTGCAGCATGATGGCGGAGGCTTCCATCAGCCCCGGGCGGATCGGGTAGGCGAAATAGACTCCGTCGATTCCCGCAGCCGCCCGCACCACGGCGTCCAGGTCCAGCATGTCCCCGACGACGATCTCGGCGCCGGCCTCGGCGAGCTGGTCGGAGCGCTCGTCTTTGCGGTGGACCAGGGTGCGTACGCGGTGGCCGTGCTCGAGCAGCGTGGTGGCGGCGCCTGCGCCGGTCTTGCCGGTGGCGCCGGTGATGAGGAAATGGCTTGTCATGACGGGGACCCTTCTTTTGGACATGGGGCGCCCTGGCGGGCCGCCCGGTAGAGGAATGTGCCGACGGTGGTGGTCGGTTCGGGCACGGTCTCGACCGCAGCTAAGACGCGGGGCGGATTATCGAGCCTGCCGTGTGCCCGGCTGCAGTTGTGGCGCGGTCGGCCCGGGTCGGTGATGGCGCTCCCGGCCCCAGGGCGCCGATGACCTGTTCCGTTCGGGCCGGTAACGCCGCACATCGCTGCTCCGCGCCGCTATTCGACGGGTAGCAGGGTCGGCGCGACGACGGTCTCGACTCGCCCGGTGTCGACGTCGTACACGAGGCCTGACACCCAGTACCCGGCGGCCCGGATGTGGGCCAGGACCACGTCGACGTCGACACGGACCGAGCCGATCGGATCACTGACGGACTTGGCGTCGAGCTGGTCGGTCGGGATCTCGAAGTACTCGGCGAGGAGGTCGGGGAAGGCGGCCAGGTCGGTCATGCCGCAATCAGTGTGGTGCAGGATGACCAGGTTCCAGTCCCCGGGTGGGCGGCTCTCCGCGTTGGCTTGGCCGACCTTGGCCAGCATGCCCATCGTGCGCAGCGTGGCGGAGGTTACCCGTCCTCCGACATTGCGGATCACCGCGGCCTCGCCGTTGTTGAGGCCCAGGACGTGCGCGGGGTCGACGCGCGGGTCGACGCAGCCGATGACCATCATGTTGCCGGATGGGCTGAGCCGCAGGTCGGGGTTGTAGGCATCGGCCGCGAACACGGCGTTGCGCTCAATCAGATCGCGCGTGTCGGTCATGAGATTCCTTGTCCGAGGGGGTTGCGGCACTTCGGCCACTAGGCAGCCGCTTCTTCGAAGACCTTGACCATCTCCGCGTCGAGCCTGCCCGGGACGTCTGAGGGGGCGACTTCTGGGAACTTGCTGAAGAACGCGGTGACTTGGTCCAGGTCGATGCGCGTCTGCTCGCCGTCGCGCTGGGAGACGCAGATGCGGACCGGCGCGCCCAGGCCGGCGGCGCCGGAGTATTGGAACAGGCCTCGCGCGATGACGGCGTTGCCGACCAAGTAGAACTTGGACTCGACCGGGATCCCGGCGAGCCTCATCGTCGAGCCCTGCTCGAAGTCCCAGAAGACGGAGAACCCGGTCGGCACCGAGACCTCGTCGACATAGGCCTCGAGCCCCTCGCGGTCCGAGTGCGTGACGTACTCCATCAGCTTCGGGATCGAGAAGCGCTGCAGGCGCGACTCGATGGCCTTGACCACCTCGGAGTACGGCTTGTCGGAACGGATCGTGAGCAGGACGGCGTCGTAAGGAGTCTGCGTGACCTGAGCTGCCATGGGTCTCTCACCACCATTTCATCGGAAGAAGAGCGTTGCCGGTGTCGTCAGCTGCGTGGACCACCGTCGGCTAGCAGAGCTCGAACCGGAGGACAGTGGCTGGGTCGGCCCGCAGCCTCAGGTCTGCGAACGCGCTCACCAGGAACTGCCGCGTGATCCAGGCTCGCTCGGGCGAGGGGCGGGTCGTGAAGCCCCCGTCCGCTGCACGAGCCAGCCGTTGTCGGTGCCATGCTTCGGATTCTCCCGACCCAACGGGCCAATGTGTTGTATATACACTACGTTCGCGGGCCGCAGACATGCAACGGCTGGGGCCAGTCTTCACTCGAGCCGCACGCGAGCCGAGCGCCTCGGTTGCGCCGGCAATCCGGCGCTCGCCAGGGCTCACCCCATCAACGACGACGGTGTGGCCAGTCCGGCCCTTTCTCGGATAGTGACGCCGCTCGTGCGCCCGGCAAGGCTGGTGCGGGAGCGTGATCATCGGGAGTGAGTCTGGGGAACAGGCGCGTGGTCACGCATGCTCAACTTCGCGTGAGCCCTGGCTCGCTCGTGGACGCGCATCGCCGCGTAGTCACTGTCGAACCCCAGGAGCTGATCAAACAGGGAGACATGCCAGAGATTCCCTCAACCAACTGCTGTCGAGGTACCCTTTCGCAGCAGAGATGTAGCTGCAACACCTTGGGCAGTCGGATTCGAGGCAGGCATGGAGCAGTCGGTGATAGCGGTTGACCTCGCGGCGGAGGTGGGCGGCGCTTGCCTGGGCATGCGAGTGGCCCGGCTCCACAGGGTCGTCACGCGCTGCTACGAACAGGCGCTACAGACGGTAGGGCTCAGCCAGCCTCAGATGGAGGTTCTCACCTGCCTCGTCATCGACCCCAAGCCCGTGAGGCCGGGGACGCTGGCCACGCAGCTGATGCTTGAGCGGTCCACTGTGAGCCGGAACCTCGCGCTCATGCAGAAGAACGGCTGGATCGCGGCGGCGGAGACCTCGGCCACCGGACGTGCAATGTCAGTGACAATTACCGAAGCCGGAGTAGCTGCGTTCGCCCGTGCGGGTAGCGCATGGCGCCGCGCGCAGGCCGACGCGGTCAAGATGCTCGGCCCGGACGCGGTCACGACGCTCAACCAGTGGCTCGGCTTGAACACACCATCGCCCGCAAGCGAGAGCGACGTGGATGCCGTTGGCCCGCGAAGCCGAGCATCATCAGGCAAGGACGGCTGAGGGATGTGAGCGTAGCTGTTGCGCTGGGACCGCGCCCCAGCCAGCCACGCCTCCTTGCACGATCCTCTCGATGGCGACCTCCGCAAGTCCCCGTGGTGCAATGGGGCATGTCTTTGGGTGAGCTTCGCGAACTGCTGGAACGGCATGCGCGTCCCGATCCGGCCACGGCCGTCGACGGCGTCCGGATCTGCAGGACCGACCATGCCGCCGGGCCGCAGTCCTCAATGTCTGGCACAGTGCTGGCGGTCGTCGCCCAGGGCGGCAAGCGTCTCGCACTGGGCGACCACTTCTACGACTACCGGGCCGGTCAGTACCTCGTCGCCTCGGTCGACCTCCCGGTGACGGGGCACGTCATCGACGCGGCCCCGGGCCGCCCCACGCTCGGCTTCGGGATGACCCTGGAACCTGCCGACATCGCTCAGCTGCTGCTGCAGGCCGGGCCGGGGGATCTGCCGCGGTCCACCGGCACCGCGCGCCCGGGCATCGCCGTCAGTGACGCCCCGGACGAGTTGCTCGACGCGATCGTGCGGCTGCTGCGCCTGCTCGATCGGCCACGGGACCGCAAGGCGCTGGCCCCGTTGTTCAAGCGAGAGATCCTCTGGCGGTTGATGACCGGGGAACAAGGTGACGTCGTCCGCCAGCTCGGCCTCGCGGACAGCAGCCTGAGCCACATCACGCGGGCAGTGCGGTGGATCCGGGAGAACTACACCCGGCCGTTCCGCGTCGAGGAGATAGCACAGCTTTCGGGGATGAGCGTCTCCGCGTTCCACCGGAACTTCCAGGCGGTGACGGCGATGAGCCCGATCCAGTTCCAGAAGCACATCCGGCTGCAGGCGGCGAGATTGCTCCTGGCGAACAGCCCCAACGACGTCACCGGCGTCGGCAGTCACGTCGGATACGACAGCCCGTCCCAGTTCAGCCGGGAGTACCGGCGCCTGTTCGGTGCTCCGCCAAGCCTTGACGCGGTACGCATGCGTGATGGTGCAGGGGGCGCGGCCGCGGCATTGCCCTGAAAGTCGCGCATCCGAAGAGGATTGTGCAACCACGCGAGAGGATCTTGCTAGCCCCACATTGGCGGGCCCTGTTTTCCTGGAGTCACCGGAACGTTCCCTGCGATTCCGGACTATTCGCCGAGGATGCAGGAGGCCGGCCATGGAGGTCACCGAATACGCGGATGACGCCGTCGTGCGCGCGCTGGCCATCGGACCTGACTCGTCTCCGGCCGAGCACACCATCGAGATCACGACGCTGGGCCGTCACAGCGGCGTCCCTCGCCGCATCGAGATCTGGTTCCACCGCGTCGACGGCCGCTGGTACCTGACCGGCATGCCCGCCCCTCGCAGCTGGTATGCGAACGTGCTCGCCAACCCGCGGCTCATCGTGCACCTCAAGCACGGGGTCACAGCAGACCTGCCCGCGACGGCGGCGCCGGTCGATGAGGCGACCCGGCGCCGGGTGATCACCGCGGTCCTCGCCCTGCAAGACCGGCCCGAGTACGCGGCGCGCGTCAGCCAACGCCAGAACTTCGACGCCTGGTTCGCGAGCAGCCCGCTGGTCGAGATCGTGTTCGACGACGAGCGGTTGTGGACGCCGTCCTCGGCACTCGACTGACGCTTCCCGCGCAACGAACCCATGCAAGGAGAACCATGAAGTACCGCACGTTGGGCCGAACCGGAATCCTGGTCAGCCCCTACGCCCTGGGCACCATGATGTTCGGAGCCATGGGAAATCCCGACCACGACGACTCGATCCGGATCATCCACAGGGCGCTGGACGCAGGGATCAACTTCGTCGACACTGCCGACGTGTACTCCGGTGGCGAGTCCGAGGAGATCGTGGGCAAGGCGCTCAAGGGCCGCCGCGACGACATCGTGCTCGCCAGCAAGATGCACTATCCGATGGGCAACGATCCGAACCGTCGGGGCAACTCGCGACGCTGGATCATCGCGGCAGTTGAGCACTCCCTGCGCCGTCTGCAGACCGATCACCTCGACCTCTACCAGGTCCACCGCCCCGACCCGACGGTCGACGTGGAGGAGACCCTGTCCGCCCTGTCCGACCTGGTCCGCAGCGGCAAGGTGCGCGCGATCGGCACGTCGACCTTCCCGGCATCGGACATCGTCGAGGCCCAGTGGGTCGCTGAGCGGCGCGGCCTGGAACGCTTCCGCACCGAGCAGCCGCCGTATTCGATCATCAACCGGAGCATCGAACGCGAAGTTCTGCCCGTGTGTGAGCGCTACGGCATGGGCACGCTGGTCTGGAGCCCGCTGGGTCAGGGAATGCTCACCGGCCGCGTGCGCAAGGGGCGGCCGACCGATACCCACCGGTCGGGTGGCCGCCCGCAGCACTTCAGCGACGAGCGCAAGCTCGACGTGGTCGAACAGCTCGTGCCGCTCGCGGAGAAGACCGGCCTGCGGATGACCCACCTCGCGATGGCGTTCGCGATCGCCCACCCGGGTGTCACCTCGGCGATCATCGGGCCGCGCACCATGGAACAGCTCGATGATCTGCTGGCCGGCGCCGACGTCACCCTGGACGACGAAGTCCTCGACCGGATCGACGAGATCGCTCCGCCCGGCACCGACACCGGCCCCAACACCGTGGCCTATACGCCGCCGGCCATCTCGGACGTGAGCCTGCGCCGCCGGGCAGCCGGCGAGCGCTCTGCCGCCTGAATGACAGCCATGTGAGGGTCCGTCACCGTCATTCCTGACATCAGCACAGTGGCCTCCGGCCGCTACACGTCACCCCGAGACCGCGCACCCCAGTCCCGTCGGCCTGGGGTGCGCGCTGACGACTGACGGGGCAGTTGCTGGAACCCGGCGGTGATCTCGTAGTGGCGCGGGCACCGTGTTGTAGCCACGTCGGACGAAGAATTCGAGTCGACTTCCGCTGTTGCGGTAGGCACAGGGGACTGTTGCCTGGGCTACCTCGACGGCGATCACCTTCTTGCCGTGGTCGGCGGCGGTGTTGGCCGAGGCGTTTCCTGGTCGCAGCACACCGGCCAGGGCCTCGCCGGTGTTGTCGAGGAAGCACAGCAGCGGGTGGTAGCCGAAGCCGTGCTTGTAGGTCGGTGCGGCGTTCCCCTTCTCGGAGTGGCAGGTGACGTGGGTGGCGTCGATGTCCAGGACCAGGTCGGGCAGTTCACGTCCGCCCGCGTGGGAGGCAGGGATGCCGTCGCGGGTCTCGCCGGCCTGCAACCAGGCGATCTCCCGGGCGGCGGCGCGGGCCGCGCGCAGGGCGCCGAGCGCGGTCGCATCGATGCCGGCCAGCAACCGCCAGGCGATAGGAGTAGAGGCGACCGCCCCGAAGACCTCAGGCCGGTTGCGAAGCAGTGCGAGGTCGGCGATCGCCTCGCCGCCGTCGGCGAGCATCACCGCCAGGTCGACGGCGATCCGTCCCGGATCGTAGCCGGTGCCCCGCGGACGCAGCCGGCACAGGGCATCACTGAAGATACCGGTGAGGCCGGTGGCGTCGGCGAGATCGGCCAGCAGTCGGGATCCAGCGTGGCTGACCACCCCTCGCCCATCGGTGGAGACGAGGAGCCGGGGACGTGACCCGGTAGTGTGCACATAGAAAGTGCCTTCCTGCTGGGCTGACGGAGACCTTAGACAAGCCTCATCATCCCGGTTCAGAAGGCACTTTCGCGTTTTCGATCACGACGCGGATGCCACCGCAAGTGAAACGCGCAGGCTAAGGCATGATCAGCTTCACGATGGTCGAGTTCCCCACTGCCTCGGCTCGGGGGTGGGCAGAGTTCTTCGGGGCCATCTTCGGCTGGGCGGCGACCGGGTACGGTCCGGAGTACACCGACGTGGACTGCGGCGGCGGGGTCAGCCTCGGCTTCCAGCAGGACCGCGCAGAAGCCCCGACCGGGCCGCTGGCCGTGATCCAGGTGAACGACCTGGAGACGACGCGGAACGCGGTACTCGAGGCGGGCGGAACCATCACGGTCGAGGCGTTCGACTTCCCCGGCGGCAGGCGCTTCCATTTCCGCGAGCCGGGCGGCAACGAGCTTGCCGCATGGACCCCGACGGGACACTGAACCTCGTAGCGCTCCAGAATGACTTCACAGGGCCTGACCTGGCCTGACGCGGTCGCGGTCGGTTGCGGCAGGATCATGCCTCGTGATGGTCAGGATGTTCTACCTTGTCGCCACGCGGGTGTTCGCGTGGCTGGTCCTGCTGGCCCGGTCCTCCGCAGCCAAGAACACGGAGATACTGATCCTGCGGCATGAGGTCGCAGTGCTGCGCCGTCAGGTCGCCAGGCCCAAGCCCGGCTGGGCCGATCGGGCACTGCTGGCCGCCCTCGCCAGCTGCTGCTGCGAGCCCAGCGTGCGCACCGGATGGTCTCTCCGCGCACCCTGCTTGCCTGGCACCAGTGCCTGGTCAAGAAGAAGTGGACGCAGCTGCCGTCCCCGGGACGGCCACCGCTGGCGGCGGAGCTGCGCGACCTGATCATCCAGCTCGGCGTGGAGAATCCGCGCTGGGGATTCCGGCGCGTGCATGGCGAACTGCGCCGCCTCGGGTACCGCGTCAGCTCGGCCACCGTTCGCAGGGTGCTCCGCGCAGCCGGGATCGGGCCGCCACTGCGGCGCCGCGCAGCTCGAGGCGAGTGGCGCGCATTTCTCCGGGCCCAGGCCGATGGGCTGCTGGCCACGGACTTCTTCCACGTGGACACCATCGGGCTCAGGCGCCTGTACGCGCTGTTCGTCATGGAGGTCCGCACCCGCCGGGTGCACATCCTGGGCGTCACCGCCCACCCCACCGCCGCCTGGGCCACCCAGCAGGCCCGCCAACTCCTGTGGGAGATCGGGGACCGTGCCGATCAGTTCCGCTACCTGATCCGGGACCGCGACGCGAAGTTCACCGCCGCCTTCGACACGGTGTTCGACAGCGAGGGCATCGCCATCGCCAAGATCCCTCCGCGCAGCCCCAACTGCAATCCGCACGCGGAACGCTTCGTGCGCTCGGTACGCGAGGAGTGCACCGACCGCGTCCTGCTGCTCGACCGCGGCCACGCCGAGAAGATCCTTCACGACTACGCGCGCCACTTCAACGAGCACCGGCCCCACCAGGGCCGCGGCCAGCTCGCCCCGAACGACGACCCCACCGTCATCCCCCTGCCCCCAATCCGGATCGAACGCCGCCAGGCCATCGCGGGCCTCATCAACGAGTACCGCAAAGCCAGCTGATGTCCCACCAGAAGCCCCAGCTCCGAGCCTGTGACGACATTCTGGAGCGCTACGGGCTTCCGTGAGCACGTCGGGGACTGGCGGCGACGTGGGTGGGGTTCCGACCCCGTGCACCGGGGCGGTCTCCGGCCGGCCCGATCTCGCCAGCGCGGCGCCCAGTCGGAGGTGCTCCCCCGGCGTGAGCTCAAGTGCGGCCGCCAGTAGGTTCATCGTCTCGCGCCCGGGATTGAGCAGCTTGCCGGTCTCCAGCCGACGGATGGTCCGCACGTCCACCCCTGACCGCTCCGCCAACTGCTCCGCGGGGAGCCCCGCCCGTCTGCGGAGGTCACGTAACAGGGCGCCAAGCTGATCGGCCACCAAAGCCTCCCCTCCTGTCACGACCGCCGTGACAGCCGCCGGCGAGCCTACCCTGACGACCAGTCACACCTGGCCGAGCTTCAGCCTCGTTTCGTCGGGGTCGCCTTCACCAGCACCTCTGCCCTGCTGCAGGGCGGTGGCGGTACTCCTATCGCACCGGCGGTTATGTCCATCGGCACCCGCCGATGGATCAGTGGCCACCTATAGCGGAAGACCTCGTTCGATGGCGGGGCGTCATCTCGAAAAGCAGCACGTCACACCTGGCCAATTGGCCACCAACCGAGAGAACCTACAACTTCGCCGAGTACGACGGCAGCCGATCCCTGGATGAGTTCGCGTTGGAGGCTGCCCGGCCGGCTCGCCCCCGGATCGAGGACATCACCACGGACGAACTCGTCGAGATCATCCGCAGACTCCTGGCCGGCGGCCCGGAGAGCGACTACTACCTTCGACTTCTCGAAGCGAACGTTGCGCATCCTCGGGTCAGCGACCTGATCTTCCAGCACTCGGCCGAGCTGCCGGACGCCTCGGCAGAACAGATCGTTGATGAGGCTCTCAAGTACCGGCCAATCGCCCTGTGAGTGATGGCCCGTCAGCTCGCGCCTGCCGGCAATTCGGCTCGGACGCGGGTGCTGACGGGCGATGGCAGTCCGTGCCGCGAGCTGTTCCTCGGCGGCGTACGGACCCTGGTGGCTACAGCAGGGCTCCGAGGTCGCCGTTGATGACGGTCTCGGTGATCGGAGGGCGGTCCCAGAGCGCGAGGATCTCGTTGGCCAGGGCCATGATCGGGCGCGGGTCCCGGCCGCTGTGCGCCTGGATCGCGGCAGCCGACAGGCTGCGCGGGGCGGCGCCGGCGTCGAGCAGGACGCGCCAGTCCTCCGGTGTGAGTTCAAGGAACTCCAGTCCGGTCAGCTCGGCTATCTCCGTCGGGTCGGCGAGCGTTCCGGGGTAGGCGGAGAGCGTACGAAGACGGGGCAGCCCGACGACGGGGGCGAGGCTGAACGGTTCACCGTCCCAGACACCGAGGCTCAGGACTTCCAGGTCGGCGTGGGCGGCGGCCTCGATGGTCTTGAGGCTCTGGTGGTGGACCCTTGCCACATAGGGCAGTTGATCCAGGCGGCGGCCGGAGTACCAGCTCCGCTCCGACTGCAGCACCAGGTCGGTGAGCGACTCGGCGAACAGGTTGGCGCCGACGCTCTGCTCGTGGTCCAGCACGATGATCTGCCCGAGGTGGCCTCGCGGACCCGGTGTCAGGTCGACGGCGACCTGGTCGCCGTACCCGGTGCCGCCGATGACGATCCATCCGGGCGAGCCGACTAGGCCCTGCACGGCATCGTCGGGCGGGGTGACGGCCACCTCCAACGCCGCATGCCCCCAGTAGAACGACCGGTTCGATACGTCGGCAACAGCCAAATGGTCCAAGGAAGCCAGCTCGAACCCGACAACGTCGAAGACGTGCTCCGCCACCTCGTAGTCGTCACCCCAGTCCTCCCACCGTGCGCGCGTCACCCGGTAGAGCACCTTGATCTCCTCGGGCAGCGCCACACCCAGGCGGGCCTCCGCAGTGGCGATCTCCTCCTCGGTGGCGCCGATCGCGTCAGGCAGACGCTCACGGAGCGTGCGCTCCAGCAGGTCCACGTCGACGGACGGGGCCGGTTGCGCCCCAGGTACGGCCTCAGGCAGGCGGCGCCAAGGCGCGGGCACCGCGTTCTCGACCAGGATCAGCGCGCCGGGGAGGGCGTTGCCGATACCGGGAGCGGTGGCGGGGCCGAAGTCGAACAGGTGGAGTACCGCCTGCCCGCTCGGCGGGATCTCCGCGGTGAACGCGATGTCCTGGAGGCCGGCCTCGGTCAGTGCGTCCTGTACGCGCTTGATCGCGTCGAACTCCTCCTGCATGTCCGACATCAGCATGGCCTGCCCCGGCCGAGGCCGCCGACGCTGCACGGGAACGCTCCACGAGCCGTGGCCGATACTCCCGGCCACGTGGCCGCCCGGCGCGGCCAAGCTCTCAGCGTGGGAGGTGCGCAGAAGCCTCAGCAGCGGCTCCCAGGTGGCGAAGTTGTGGAGCGGGGACAACAGGGCCTCCGTCGGGGAAGGTGATCATGACGGTGGCGATTATGTCTTCCACCGCCGACAGGCAGGACAACGCCCAAGAGAGCCATGCACGGCCGGGCCTCGTTCCGACTCATCCCCGTTCGGATCCTCGACTGGCCGTGACCCAGGTGTCCCGCCGACTGCAGCTCAGAGCTGACCGCTGATCCGTTGAGCGAGTATCTCGAGGAGCTCTTGAAGGCTGGCTGCGGCAAGATCGAACTGATCGAACCAGGACGCTGTGGTGGACCTCCAGACCCGTCCGGAGCCTGCCAGCGCGAACAGATGGCCGCCGCCGTCGCTGGCGAAGACCAGGGCAGGCTCTTCCCCGTCGATCTGGATGGAGCCGTACTCGCGGAAGTGCCCTGCGACCATGGACGGCGGGTGGATGAAGTAGCCGATGTCCACGTCGGGCAGGGACACCTCGTCGATCACCCAGTACATCGTGGTCAGGTCCGAGGGGATCGGCGTCAGGTCCACGAGTGCGTCCGTCGCCTTGGAACTCGCCTCCGTTGCGAGCGAGACTGCGTTCCTGTCAGTTGGGAAGCCGTGCCGTGCCTCGAACGACCGCATCAGTTCCGTGAGTGCAACATTCGCCTGCTCGCACCAGGCGCGGACCCACTCGGCACCAAGCCGTTCAGCAGCCACGATCGACCTCTTCAGCCCCCGAGGATCTCGCCCTTCGCGAGTCCGGAAGAACATACAGGGGCGGTCACGCGGATCCGGGCAGAGCCGTCTTCAGAGAGCCCTGTCAGTGCGGCTGGCCCGAACCAGAAGCCCTGGGATTGCCTGCTGTCGGTTCCACCTTGCATGCCGGTGGTCACAGTTCGATGCGGTACCAGGTGCGGTCGTCGTGGAACTGCAGCCAGGCCTGATTGCCGCGGCAGACCGTGCGGCGAGCCCATGTGTCGGGCCGTGTTCCGTCCGGGAGGAGAAGCGGGGCTGAGGTCACGGTTTCGAGGGGGCCGTTCTGGCTCAGGGCCAGAGTGACGGTGTAGTGGCCGGGGGTCTTGTGAGGGCCGGTGTCGGCTGCGAGGAAGGCGACGTTGTCGCCGTCGACCAGGACGGCCGAGGCGAAGTGGATCGGTGCGCGCCGGGTCCAGCGGATGCCGGTGGCATCGATCGCCACCAGAGGGAATCCGGTGTAGGGGTAGGCCCAGGTCTGGCCGGCGCCGACGTTGAGGGCGTAGCAGTCGGCCCAACTGCCGGGACCTGCGCCGTCCAGCGGCGCGTACCAGGCGGGCTCGCCGGCGCTGGTCCAGCGGATGAGACCGGGCATCGACATGGTCATCCGCGGTGCGGGCCAGGGCGTGGTCCCGGAGCCACTGGTACGTCGGCGGTTCGCAGGCAGTTGCGCGCAGATGGCTGCCTCGTCGCCGTAGCCGATCCAGATGTCGCCGTTCGTGTCGGTGAGCAGGTGTTGGATGTCGTCGCCCGCGTGGAAGGTCGTCAGCCGGGTGCCGTCGTCGTCCACGACGAGTGCGTTGTGGGTGATTTCCGTTTCGATGGCATCGAAGGTGGCTGCTGGTGGCCCGGAGGGCATGCGGCAGCGTGCGGAGGCCAGGACGAAGCCGCTGCCCAGCGAGTCGATCCTGGGAAAGTGCACGTCGAGGTCCACCAGGTCCACTTCGTGGACATCTGTGCCATCCAGCACCACTGTGAGCGCGTCGTAGCGCAGGCGTTGGTCCGGGGGGACACGGCGAGTGCAGGTGGCCTCCGGTGGGACAAGCAGAGTGACGACGCGTCCGAGTGCGTCGACGGTCGACGCCGCGACCTGCCGGTCGCTGTAGCGGTCGGGCAGTTGGGCGTAGGGCTGAAGGCGGTGAGGAGTTGCGGTCACGGGCGGGTCTCCTGGGGGTCGTGCGGCTGAGGCGTCCGGGCGGTGCGCAGGTGGTCGGCGGCTTCTTGGGTGAGGACGTCGGCGGGCCATCCGGCGAGGGCGGTCAACGCGGTGCGGCGCACTTCGGGGGTGCTGGAGGTGCGTGTGGACCGCAGCAGGGGCCAGCCGTGTTCGGGATGGCAGCGCAGGAAGTGCGCGAACAGCAGGAGGGCGTGGTCGCGTTCGGGTCGAGGGGTGGTGGCGAGGCGTCGTTCGGCCAGTTCGAGGATGTGTGCGGCGTGCCGTTGGTCGCTGTGGCGCAGCGCGTGGGCCCAGGTCGGGTCGAGCAGGGACGGTCCGGTTTCCAGGCGTGCCAGGAGTTGGGCCGTCGGGCGCAGGTGTAGGACTACGGCGGGTCTCAGGGCGAGGTGGAAGTCAGGACGCCGGGGGTCGGCGAGGTGGTCCACGACAAGCGCACGCCAGCGGGGTTCATGGAGCAGGCCCTCGTAGCGTGCTGTCAGGTACTCGATGTCGGCGGGCGGCCAGGGCAGTTCCTGGGGCGGGTGGCGGAAGAACATGGTGATGCTGATCAGGTTGAGCAGCGTGGCGATGGCGGGCGTCCGGGCCTGGACCAGGTCGGCGTAGCGGCGCAGCACGGGGACGGCGTCCGGGTAGTCGGCCAGGCCGGGTGCGGGACCGCCTTGGCTGTCGGCCATGGCGGCCAGGATGCCGCCGGCGCCGTCCAGGAGCGGGGTGTCGACGTGCGGGTGGCTCAGTGCGCTGTGCAGGTCGCCGGTGGTCGCGGCGAGGTGGGCCAGGTACTCGTTCATGATGGTGTTGCGGAAGCCCTCGCGCAGCAGCCACGCCCTGATACCGGAGTCGGTGGTGTCGCGCAGCGTCCGCACCGCCTGGACGCGTCCCCAGCCCGCGACCCTTTGGGCGAGGGTGTGGACGGCCAGGTCTGCGTCGGGCTGGGAGCGGTGGAGTGCGACGGCCGCGTAGAGGGTGAGCTCGTCCAGGGTGCCGAGCAGGAGCAGCAGTTCGCGGTCGCGGGTGTCTCCGCCCAGGCCCAGGAGCACCAGGCCGATCTTGACCGGGGCTCGGTGGGTGCCGTGTTCTGCCATCTGCCGACCCAGTCGGCGCAGGCTGTCGGAGGGGATGCCGCGGCGGCGGACCTCGGCGCTGAGCTCGTCGGCGACCTCGATCGGCGAGCAGGCAGCGAGGAGGTCGTGGAGACCGCTGAGCCTGTCGCCGCCGATGCCGGGCGCCGGTGCCGACAGCAGGTGTTCGAGGTGGTCGGCGAGTTCGACGCCGGTGGGAGGAACGACACCGTCGCCGTCCGGGGTACGTCGGACCAGGGCGTCTTCACCGCCGCCGACGAAGGCGAGGCGAGCGTTGTCCGGGTGCGCGTCGGGAAGCGGATCGCCGAACCCGGGCCACGGACCGGGACCGTAGCGGCCACGGAGGGTCCGTGCATGGTTGAGGAGGGTGGGAGTCTCGCCGGCTGCATCGCCGTTGCGTACCCACCACGAGCCGGTCAACGACCGGAGGGCTGGCTGCCCTTTCGTGTAGTCATGCAGTGGATGGTGCCCAATGCGGCTCGTCTTGGCAACCGAGTTCTTCGCCGGCGGGCCTCGCTGCGCCAGGCGTCGCGCTCATCCGACAGTCAGAAGCAATCGAGTGTCCCCTGAAGCCACCCCGAGGCAGAATGATCGCTATGACGACTTGAAGAGCACCGGCCGGACGGCAGTCCTGGCGCAAGAGGGGGACTGGGTGGACCGCCTGCGACGGTGAGCGCTGGACCTGCGTTGTGTGCAGGGAACCTGTCCGTTCCTACCAGTACCGCTTCCATCCGCCCGAGTCCTCCAGCTTCGAGCGCTGCATCGGGCTGGCGTGGTGCTCGGGGTGCCGGATCTACTCGGGCAGCATGGTTCACGTTCCTCGCAGGCGGGTCCTGGTCGACGACCTTGCGTCGCTTCCTGCCGATGATCGCGACCGGTTGCTCCGAAAGGAAGCCGCGCTGATCGACTACCTTGACCGCCGAGGCGTTGGTCAGCAATGAGCCGAGCACCACGCCGAGCTGGCCCCGGGGAGCAGGAGTACCGGAGCGATAGGCCGTCAAAGATCTACTTCACGAGTCCTGCGAGCGTTCGCGATCGGCGACTTCAGCACGACCGAGGCGAACGGGCGCTGCTGCTGACCCCCGACAGTAGGACGACGTCGATGGCGCCCCGTGGCGGTTCGGCCTCCTTTTGGTTCTTCCGGACTGGCGGAGGGCGAGTGCCTTGTGGGGCTGAAGACGTGCCGGCGGACGAGGGTGATCAGCGGGCGTGGCACCGTGGGGACTGTCGTCACACCTTGGCCAACGACCACCCAGGATCAGGGCTGGTCGGATCCTGGGAGGTCTGCAGTCAGAGGGGTGTGTCAGAGTCTGCGCATGCTCGAGATCGCGGTGAAGACGGAGAACTGGAAGCGGCACGTCCGTGTGTCCGCCGAGGAGCTGGCTGGGTTGGTCCGGCGAATCGGTGGTGACGGTGACCGGTTCCTGGTGGTCCAGCGGATACCCGACCTGCCTGACGTGTTCGCCCAGGTCTGGCACAAGGCCGGTGGTGACTACACACTGGAGTACCGCGACGGTGCCGCTGACCGGCACTTCCAGGCGATGGCCGACGGGCCCGAGGTCGTGATTGCGGCGATTACCGGGTGGGCCCGCCAGGAGGCCGGTTGGGACGGTGGCCTGGCTTGGTCGCTGCTGGACATGGGCCCCGCCTGCGATGTGCCGCCGCTCGACCTCGACGAAGACGAGCGCGAGGAGTTGGAGAAGCGCGTCCGCGAGGTGCTGGTTGGCGGCTACGCCTCCCGCGCCGAACTGGCCGAGCTTGCTGAGGAGTACCTGGTCACCAAGGAACGCCGGCCCGTTTCGCGGGAGCAGGCGGAGGCGCTGGCCGACCGGTTGTGGCTGGAGCGGGTCGCGGAGCAAGCCGCATGGCAGGGCGAGACCGACCCCGAGCGGCTCACTCGCGCGTTCACCGCCCTGCAGGAGGTCGGTGTCACCGCCCGCGAGAACTTCACCTGTTGCCGTAGCTGCGGCCAGTCCGAGATTGGCGGTGAAGGCGGGCCCGATGCGCGCGGCTTCGTCTACTTCCACACCCAGTGCACGGATTCCGCCGCGGCCGGCCACGGACTGATGCTCCTTTACGGCGGCTTCGACGGCTCGTCCGAGACGACTGCAGCCGTCGGCCACGAGGTCGTGGCTGCCCTCGAAGCAGTGGGCCTCCACGCCGAGTGGGACCGTGACCCCGGCCGGGCCATCACCGTCGCTCCCCTGGACTGGCGCCGCCGCCTCGTGGGTTAGGGACCGGCGTTAAAGATCAGACCCACGAGGGGAGTGAGGCGAGGGTACGGGGTGTCCCTCGCCGGCGTTGCCGAGTATCCGGTCATGGTCGGCCCTGCTGTCTGACCCACGGGGTGGACTCCGGTGCCCGCTCTGGTCGCGCGAGGATCGGCACGACAGGGAAAGCCGAGGAGCCTGGGTGGTTGGTCAGACGGCAAGGATCGAAGTGCGCTGTAGTGCCTGCGCGGGCACTATGGTGCGCCAGGTGAATCAGTTCATCCAGAGTGACGAGCTGTGGTGGGACTCCGAGATCTCGTGTGCGACCTGCGGCCTGGCCGGGTGCGAGAACGCCGGTCCTGGGAGGCCGCCCGAGGATGTCCGGAACGCTCTGCTCGCGGCTCACGGGGCTGCGCGGCTGCGGGTGGCTGGACCGATGCCGAGCCTGCTCTCTGCCCTGAAAGTCCTTCGGGAAGTCTTCGGAGCATCGTTGCGTGAGGCCCGCGAGCAGGCCGACGAGCTGAGACGCGAGGGCCTGGTCGGGACACGGGCGGAGATGGAGTTCCTGGCGGTTCGCCTACGCAGGCGGGGAGTTCCTGTTGGCGTCGAGGCCTGCACGAACTGATCCAGGACAGCCTCAGCTCCTCAATGTCACTGGAGCGTGATGACGGATTTTGAGCTGCGCACCTCCCGCTCCGTTTTCAGGGCAGGCCGCTGAGGTCGTCGTCCATGGTGTTCCAGAGTTTGCGGACGAAGGTGGGGCTGCGGTGGGCCCAGCGGGCCGTCTCACGTTGGCTCAGGCCGTCGAGCCGGCCTTGGAGGATCCGTGATCGCGCCTCTTCGGCGTCGGCTGGCGGGTCGGTTTCGGGGGTGCGCACCTCGGGGATGAGGTGCGCACCCCGGTCATCTGGGGTGGTGCTTGATGCGCTCATGGGGTGTGCACCTTGGCGGAGGTTGACCAGTTGGAGTTGCCAGGCGGGGCCGGCTTCGCCGAGGACGAGGAGGAGGGCGGGGGCGATCAGGTGGACGACGATGCCCACGGGGTCGTGGTGGAGGGCGGCGTCTCCGATGTTCACGAAGACCGAGAAGGCACCGGTCAGCAGGCGGAAGGCGGCGGGCCAGTGGCCGCTTCTGACGCCGTATCGGGCGAGGGTGGCGTCGGTTTGGAGGGACATGACGAAGGCGACGTCGATGCTGGTGGCGAGGATCCAGCCGGACCAGTGCCAGGGGGAGTGCGCACCGATGAACTGAGTGCCCGTCATGGCAGAGAAGGTGCACACCGCGATGATGAGGATCCAGGTGCCGGCGCTGAGCACGAGCCCGGTGCGGCGGATCTCGGCAGGCGTCGGGGGCGAGATCGGGTGCGTGTCGCTCACGGTCGTGCTGCTCCTGGGGGTGTTCGGTTCGGTGGGTGCGCACGTCTCGGCTGCGGGTGTGCGCGCACCTACCCGTTTGGCGGTGTCCGCCCGGTGGTTGGGTGCGCTTCTTGGTGTGCTCAGGGGGCTGGTCGGGTGGCGCCGACGTAGTGGTCGCCGGGATGGCGGTAGGGCTCGGTGCGGACGGTGGTTCCTGTGTGGGCGGCGTCGATCATCTGTCCGGCGCCGACGTAGAGGCCGACGTGGGTGATGTTGGCAAGGGAGGTGCCGTAGAAGACGAGGTCGCCGGGCAGGAGCGGGGCGGTGTCGGGGACCTTGGGGGTGGCGTCGTACTGGTCTTGGGCGACGCGGGGGAGGGTGATGCCGGTTGCTGCGTAGGCGGCTTGGGTGAGGCCGGAGCAGTCGTAGCCGTGGCCGGGTTCGCCGGTGCCGCCCCACTCGTAGGGGGTGCCGGTCTTTGAGCGGGCGAAGGCGATGGCGGTCGCGGTGGCCTGGTTGGGCGGTGGGGCGGGGGTGGTCTGCTGGTCGGCTGCTTGTGCGTACTGGTGGGCCTGGGCGAGAACTTGGGTGACGTACCAGTCGGCGTGGTTGTAGGCGTAGATCGCGGCGTGCAGGTCGCGGGCGTCGCGTGCACCGTTGTCGCAGAGGAGGCGTGCGGCGGCGTAGACGGCGTCGGCGGGATCCCACGGGGTGGGCGGGTTGGCGCCGCCGGGTGGGACGGGTTGGGCGTACTGGTCGAAGGTGTCGGGAAGGAACTGCATCGGCCCGACGGCTCCGGCGGTGGAGACCATGGTGGGGGCGCGGCCATGGTCGGTCTCGACTTTTCCGATCGCGGCGAGAATCGTCCACGGCAGTCCAGGGCAAGTGGGAGCGGCTTGCTGGTAGAGCGTCAGCATCCGCGGCGGGATGTCGGCACGCGCGGTAGCACTGGTCCCGGCGGTGCCGGTGAAGGGGTCGAAGAGGCCGCCGGTGGTGGCCGAGACCACGGCGGTGGCCGCGGCGATGAGGACGAAGGCGGCGGCGAGGCAGCCTGCGGCGGCCGCGGTGCCTGCCCGGGCCGCTGCGGACTCCACGAGTGCTGGTGGCTCAGGCTCGTGGCCGGGCGGGGTGACCGGGGGCGAGCGGGTTCGGCGCGGGAACGGCGGCTCGGTTGGCGGCCCGGAGCAGGCCGGTCGTCGGTGGGGCTGTCGCGGGGCGCCGGTCGGTGGGCCAGCCGTCGGGGAGGTCGGCGAGCGGCAGCCGACGGTTTGCAGCCCCGAGTGGCAGCCAGACGGGTCCGGCGGGGGAGAGGGGCTGGTCGCGGGTGTGGGTGGCGACGGCGAGGTGGTCGAGGGCGCGGTGGGCGGCCAGGCGCTGGTGGAGGTTCACTTCGCGGCGCTGGCTGTGGAGGCTGAACAGGACGAGTGGGCGGCTTCGGGTGGCGAGGGCGAGTTCGGCGTAGTCGTCGAGCTTGGCTGCCAGCCTCGTCAGCGACTCGGTGCCGGTGTCGTGTTCGAGGAAGAACGCGATGCTCCCGGCGCGGGTGGTGCTGGTCGCGTAGGCGTCGGGCTGGGCGAGGTCGCCCCACTGTTCGCGGCAGCGTTGCTCGGACCACCAGGCGCTCAAGTACGAGGCGGAGGTGGAGTCGTGGGCGAGGGTAGTGAAGAAGGTGGCGACGCCGAGGTTATGGGTGAGGGTGGGGGAGAAGGCGATGCGGGTGGGGGCGTCGGACTGCCAGCCGAGGGCGGCGGGGGTGGTGGCGAGGCGGGCGGCGAGCAGCGCGGCGCCGGAGCGGCCGAGGGTGAAGTGCGTGGGGGCCGAGCCGACCGGGAGTTGGGGGCGGAAGGTGGTGAGGAGGTCGAGGTCGGTGAGGGCGGCCAGACGGCGGTTGGCCGAGCGGCGGGAGGTGTAGGCGAGGTCGGCGATGTGATGGGACGTCAGTACGTGGTGTTCGAGCAGCATCTCCAGCAGCCACAGGTCGCGCTCGGTCAGTCGGGAGGCGAGGGTGTGCAGCGGCGGCTGGCGGCGCGCCGTGGAGGCGGTTCGGACGCGGGGTTCGGCGGTCGTGGTGAGGCGCATGGGCAGGCTCACTTTCGGGTGACGGGGCCGTAGGTGGCGCGGGATGAGCGGCGAACTTCGCCGGCGCGTCCGGGGATGGGCGCGGGCAGGGGCGTGGTGCGCAGGGTGAAGGCGGGGGCGTCGGCGGCGTGGGTGACCAGGCGGGCGGCGGCTTGGTAGGCGCCGAGGTGTGCGAGGTCGTGGGCGGTGAGGTTGGGGCGCATGTGGCGTTCGAGGTCGCGGGCGTCGTCGGGGGAGGCGTTGAAGACGATCTTGGATCGGGCGTTGGCGGAGATGCCTTCGCGCAGGTCGTGGGGGAGCTGGGCGAGGTTCTGGTGGGCGAGGACGAGGCCGAGCCGGTAGCCGCGGGCTTCGGCGAGGATGTCCTCCAGGGGGTAGGGGAGGCTGAGGAAGTTGTGGGCCTCGTCCAGGTACATCGCGGCGTCGCGTCGGGCGCCTTCGCGTTGGCCGGCCCGTTGGGTGGCGGCCTGCCAGGTCTTTGCGACGACGAAGGAGCCGAGCAGTCGGGCGGTGTCCTCGCCGAGCACGCCCTTGGGGAGCCGGACGAGCGCGAGGCCGCCGTCCAGGACCGTGCTGAGGTCGACGGTGGAGGGGCCGGCAGCGATGGTGTGCTGGACGAAGGGGCGGAGCAGGAACGCGCGGAGCTTGTTCATCAGCGGGGCTGTGACGGCGGCGCGGGCGGGTTCGGAGAGCTGGTCGTACCAGGCCCAGAAGCCGCGCAGCACCTTGTCGTCGACGCCGCGGCTGACCCGGCGGCGGTAGAGGGGGTCGGTGAGCAGGGGCGGGAGGTCGGCGAGTGTGACCGTGCTTCGGGTGGCGGTGGAGGTCATGAGGGTGAGGCAGGCGGCGCGCATCACGTCGTCGGTGCGCGGTCCCCAGAAGGCGGCGAAGATCCGGCGGAAGATCCCGGCCAGATTGTCGACCACGACGTCGGCATCCGGTCCTTCCAGGACGTTGAGGTGAGGCAGGCGGCGCGCATCACGTCGTCGGTGCGCGGTCCCCAGAAGGCGGCGAAGATCCGGCGGAAGATCCCGGCCAGATTGTCGACCACGACGTCGGCATCCGGTCCTTCCAGGACGTTGAGTCGGGGTGGCAGGGCGTGGTCGTCTGGGTCGATCAGGACGGTTCGTCCGAGTGCGGATTCCGGTAGGCGGGTGAGGAGTTCGTGGATGAGGTCGCCTTTGGGGTCGATCACCACGGTGCCGCGTCCGGCGCGGGCGTCGTCGAGGATCATGGTCGCCATCAGGGTGGACTTGCCGGATCCGGTGGCGCCGACGATGTGCAGGTGGTGCCGGGCGTCGGCGATTGCGAGGCCGATGGGCCGGGCGGGGCCGGTGTCGGCGGTGCCGAGCGGTTTGACGGACGGGCCGGGCAAGGGGATCGCGGGGACCGGTGGGACGGAGCGGGCTCCGGCTCGCTGGACTCCGGGGGCGGCAGGGTCGGTGGGCAGGTGCGCGAGTGCGGCCAGCTCGGGCACCGACAGGAGGTCTCCATGGCGCGGGAAGTGACGAGCCGTCATAGTCTCGGCGGGGTGGCGCAGTCGGTGGCGGGCGTACCAGTTCCGCCCGGAGTACACCGCGAAGGCCGAGGCCACGGCATGGGCTCGACTTCGGCCGCGAGCCCGGGCCGCCGCGACCGCCGCTTCACCGGTCCCCTCCGTCGGGATGGTGACGCTGTACCGGATAGCGGCTTCCCACTGCGGTCCGGCCGCTTTCGCGAGGGCGGCCCGAAGCTCGCTGCTCTGCTCGGGATCCCGGCCGGCGGGCGTCGCGCGTGAGGGTTGATGGGTGAGCAGGTCGAAGAGGTGGGCGGGTCGGCCTGGACCGCTGGCGCCGCTGCTGGTGCCGAGCTGTCGGAGCTGGTGCTTGGCGCGGCGGATCCGGGCACCCGTGGCCGGGCGGGCGAGGACGCTCACCGTGACTTCGTCGCCGGCTGCCAGGCCGAGCCCGGCGCCGAGGAGCGCTCGCAGCGGGTCGGCGCCATGCTCGGTCTTGAGCGGGAGGATCTCGGGGCGGGCGAGGCGCAACGTGCCGCCGGTGACGAACGGGTGGTCCTTGCCGAGCTCAGGGGCTGGCCGTTCGAGTTTGGTGTGGGTGCCGGGCCAGGCCGATTCGACGGCCCGCCGCAGCAAGGAGGACGGGATCACGCCTGGTGCCCACAGGCGGATGGTCAGGCCGGCGGAGGTGAAGCGGTACTCGAACGCGATGTGTGGCTGGCCACCGGCCAGGCGCTGCCACCAGGGACGGAGCAGGCCGACGAGATGCCCCCACAGGACCTCCGCCGCGCGCGGCTCGACGGTGGGCGGGGCCAGGATCACCAGGGTGGTCCCCTCGGCCGTGAGGCGACGCTGACGGGAGCGGTGGACCCACCACCGCACGCTCCACCGCAGCGTGGCGCCTCCGACCAGCATGGTGCCGAGGGCCGGCCAGTTCCGCACCGCGAGGGACCAGAGCAGCTGCGCGCTCTGGCTCCACCAGCCTCCGGGGTTGATCAGGAACGGGGCGGCGGGCCCGCCGGGTGCCGGGCTCACCGCGCCTCCTCGGCGGGGTTGGTGGTGGCGAGCCGGTGCTCGGCGGGTGAGGCGACGCTGCTGAACGCGGCTCGTTGCCCGGGCCCGGCGCAGAGCAGGGCCTGGCCCGCCGGCGCGGCGAGCAGATAAGCGGCCTCGCCGGCGGACAGGCGGAACGCGTCGGCGACGGCGTCGATGGCCTGCGGTGCTTGGCGGAGCAGGATCTGGGTGGCCGCGTTCGCGACGACGGCCTTGCCGAGGTCGGTGGCCAGCAGGTCGGCGGTGTCCTGGGTGATCACGGACAGCCCGGCCCAGTGCTTGCGGGAGGCCTTGGCCATGCGGTTAAGGAAGCGCGCGCCCTGCTCCTCGCGCATCAGCAGCCACGCAACGTCGATGACGACCAGCCGAGGCCGACGCTCGCGCGGGTTGGTGACGGTACGCCAGGCAGCGTCGAGGGTGAGCATGGTGGCGGTGGCCTTCAGCTCCTCGGGCACCTCGCGCAGCGAGTAGACCGTCAGATGACTTCGCGTCGGGTGGGTCGTTGCTCCGTCGAAGAGCTGCCGGTGGCTGCCGGTCGTGTACGGAGCCAGCCGCTGTGCCAAGCGGTGTGCCGCGGGATCGGCGGCCTCGGTGAGCGCCTGCGCGAGGTCGGCCAGCAGCGGGGCCGGCCGGGCGTGGGTGCGGGGGTCGGAGGTGATGCCGGCGGCGCGGTAGGCGGTGAGGATCGCCGTGTCCAGCAGCGCCTTGTCGGATGCGTCGAGGGTGCCGCCGAGCAGGACGGCCAGGAAGCTGTGTAGGAACAGGGCCCGGCGCGTCAACCCGTCTGGGGCGTCGTCCTCCTCGGTGAGGTCGAGCGGGTTGATCCGCACCCCGTCGGCCCCGAGGCGTACGGTAGTGCCGCCCACAGCCTCGGCGAGTCGGGTGTACTCGTCCTCCGGGTCGATCACGAAGATCTGCACGCCCCGGTAGAGGAGGCGGAGCGCCTCGAGCTTCGCGAGGTAGGACTTCCCGGCTCCGGAGCGGGCCAGGGTGACCGAGTTGTGGTTGTCCTGAGCGAAGCGGTCCCACAGCACCAGACCGGAGGCCGAGGTGTTCAGGCCGAGCAGCACCGGCCCCACGGCCGACGACGAACGCGAGTCGGTGGCGGGAAGATCGGGTGAGGTGAAAGGGAAGCAGGCGGCGAGCGCTGCGGTGTCGAAGGTTCGCTTCGCGCCGAGCTGGTCGATGCCGAGCGGCAGGCAGCTGGTCCAGCCCTGCAACGCCCGCCACGTCGCGACCTCGCAGCGAAGCAGCATCGACTCGGCGATCGCCCGCACCGCCGACAACTCCTCGGCCAGCTGCGCGCGATCGGCGGCGTAGACGGTCAGGTAGAGCCCGAGGCGGAACAGCTTGCCCTCACCCCGTGCCACGCGCCAGGCGAGCTCGGCGGCGTCTTGAGCTGCGGCTTCGGTCTCCGGGTCCTCCAACTGCCCGCGCCCCGCGCCGCTGCGCCGGGTCGCCTCCAGGCGGGCGCGCTGCTTGCGCAGTCGGTCGGCCGCGATTCCGGCGGGCACTGGGTCGATGTGGAGGCTGACGTCGAGGCGGCCCGGGTAGGTCAGGAGCGGTTCCAGCCAGCCCGGGCCGACCTCGGCCGGGTAGCCGGTGACGAGGAGTGTGGTGGCGAGCAGATCGCCGACGGCCAGCACCCGCGCTTCGATCTGGACACTGTCCGGGCCCAGACCAACGAGAGCGGGTACCGTCTGGGGGAGCTTCACTGGACATCTCCCTGGTCGGAGAAGGTGACCGGCGTGTTCGGCAGCGCCGGATCGGGGTGCAGGGGTGCGTCCGGCGTGGTCGCGGCGGCCAGCTGAGCGAAGGCATCGCCGCCGGACAGCGTCCGCAGCGGGACCTCGGCCGCCGCGAGCAACCCGGCCGCCTCCTCAGCCCTGCGCAGCGCGTGCATCCCGGCCGCGCGATCTGTGCCGGTCTCGCGATGCGCCACCAGCACCTGACGCGACAACAGCTCCTGCTCAGCGGCCAGGCCTGCGAGGAAGGCGGCGTGCTCCCGGCACGCCACCTCCAGCCACGGGTGTGGCAGCGCGGCCGCCGCCTGCTCCAACTCTGCGACGGCAGGGCCGATCTCCAGCCGCTGCGTGCGCACCAGGATCTGCACCGGACCGGTCAGGGCGTTCAGCCAGCGCGCGAAGGCGGCGACGAGCGCCCGCTGCTCGCCCCCGGTCCGCAGACCGAAGTTGACGGTCCCCGCCCGGCTGAGCACGACCCGCCCGCCCCCGGCCACCTCCAACACCCCATCTGGTCTGACGTCCGCGATCGGCAGCCGCAGCTCGGCCAGGGGCGGCGCCGGCTGCGCCTGCTGAACGGCGGCCTGCCAGGGCAGCATTTCGTCGCTGGTGGCAGCGGCGGGGATGAGTCGTCGCGGGGAGCGGTGGTGGTGCCAGGCGGCCAGCAGCCAGCGGTCGAGCGGCAGACCTTCGCGGCGGGTGAGGACCGCGAGACCGGCCGCAGTGGCGAGCGGGACAGCGGCCGCCAGGTAGAACAGGGGCGGGATGAACCGCTTCGTCGCCTGGTAGCCGAGCCACAACACGACTACCACAGCGCCAAGTTGCACAGTCTGACGTGCCGACAGCGGCCCGAGGACAGCGTCCTCTCGTTCTACCTCGGCGGGGATCTTGACGGGCGGCGGCCAGCCGTCGTCGTGGGAGTACGGGCTCACGGTCGTTCAACTCCTCTTGCGGCGGCCGTCGTCGCCGTCGTCGTCCAAGGGCGGGCGCAGCGGCGCCGGGCGGGGGATCGGGGGCGGGAGGTTGGCGCGAGCGGGGCGCAGATTGGTGGCGGCCGCGGGCCGCACGGCGGGCGGCGGTGGGACGGTGCGGCCGGTACCAGTGCCGGGTTTGGGCGATTGGGAGCTGGGGTTGCCGGGGTTCGGCTGTGGCCCGGTAGGCCCGGAGCGGCTGCCCGGCGTGGTGGCACTGCCGGACGGTAGTGCGGAGCCGGGCGGTGGATTCGGCGTGGTCATCTGGTTGCTGGGAGCGTTCCGGCGGGGCTGCCCCCACTGGTATGACGGCGCTGCGCCAGCGCTCGGGCCGGCACTGGGGCCACTGCCGCCGGCGGTCCCGGGACTACCGCTGGCGGGCGGAGTGCCACCGGGGCGCGGACCGCCACGGCCCGGCCCGGGACGGCCTGCGCCGGGGCCGCCTCCGGGACCACCGGGCCCCCCGGGGCCGGGGCCGCCTCCACGAGGAGCACCGCTCGGGCCGCCGGTCGCCGCGCCGCCGGTAGTGGACGCTGCCCGGGCTGCTCCTCGCGCCGCGTGGAACCGGCCGGCCAGCCGAGCGCCGAAGGCGTACGGTCCCAGCGGCATGCCGAGCGCGGCACCGATCGCGATCTTTCGCAGGATTCGAATCCCCGGCATCCTCGGCCCTGCCATGCTGCCGGTGATGGTGCGGGCGGGGGTGGTGACGATGCGTCGGATCCAGGACGGGATCTTGATCAGCAGGTAGAGAGTGCAGCAGATCAGCATCAGGTTGATCAGCGGCCTGGCGCTCACGTTGGGGACGAGGCCGTAGTTGTCCGGGTCGAGGAGTGCCTTGACACAGACGAGGAACGTGACGGCCTGGGCGATCTCGGTTCCCAAGCAGCCGAGGTAGGCGCGCCACCACAGCCGGGCGATGCCGTCACTGACCGGGTGGGCGTGGCAGGCGAGCATCAGCGGCGACGCGACGGTGAGAACGATGATCGCCGCCGTGCGCACCAGCACGGTGACCACCAGTACGGCGGCCAGGGTGAGCGCGACGAGCTGGAACACCAGCATGTACGGCGCGGCAGTGCCCGAGAGATTGGCGAGGAACAGCCCGATCATGGTCCCGGCGACATCGTTCGCGCTGACCCCGTCGCCCAGGATCGCCGCGGTGATCGCGTTGGCGATCATGGACATGGTGCCGCACAGCGTCAGCGAGAGGTTCGAGGCGGCGATCCCCAGCACCAGACGGGGCAGCAGATCGCCGACTCCCCAGCGCTGCTGGACACTCCCGTGGGTCATGACGGTCAGACCGGCGGCCAGGACGAAGAACCCGTAGCCGGCCAGTGCGATCAAACGCATGGCCTCCCACAACTCCCGCACCCGCGTGAACGCCGCAGCGTCGGGGGTGGCGAGCAGGGCCGGGACCAGGGCGTTGAAGATCGGGTCGACGACGGGCTTGATGAGGTCGCCCAGCCAACCTGTGATCGCCTCACGGACCTGCCCGGGAATGTCCCACCATGACGCGGAGCCCCCGTCGCCTGATCCAGTGTCAGGAACTGGTGAAGGTGCAGGTCCTGGCGACGCGGTCGGAGTCGGTGTGGGCCGTGGCGTCTCGCCGACCGATGGCGAAGGCGTCAGACCGGGCGACGGCTCCTGCGCGCTCGGCGGCGGCCCGGGATCCGCCCGAGGCGGCGCCGACACCGGCGCCGCCGGACTCGCGCCAGGCGCGGGCTGCGGCCAGCCCGGGTCGGCGTGGGCGGCCTGCTGCGAGCAGAGCAGGACGACGGTGAGCATCACCAGCACGACCCACACCAGCCGCCGCGAACAGCGCTGACATGGCGTCATTTGCTACCGACCAGGCCCTTGAGCACGTCCAGAATCACCGGGGCGAGGATCGCCAGCATGTAACCGATCCCGGCGGACTTGACCGCGCCCTTCGCCTTCATCACCTCGCCCGGGTCACCCCCGGCCAGCAGGTAGCGCAGCCCCCCGATGGTCAGGAAGGTCGTGGCCACCGTGGCGACGATCCCGGTGATCCACAGCGTGATGTTCCCGAAGACCTGGTCGATCGTCGCCGGACCGGCCACCACCACCGTCATCGCGAACGCGTCGCCTGCCTCCGCGAGCGTCAGGAACACCGTGCTGGAGACGACCACCACGGACCACGGTGGCCGACGAGGCTGCAGCAGACGGGCAGAGCGCATGGACAACTCCCAAGGAAGAGGAGGGGCCGTACCGGGCTGGGCTCGGTCGACGGGGGAGAGGGGGCGCGGGTGGTCGGGCGCTCGGCCGGGGGCTCCATCGGGCCGCACCTCCCCTCGCGGGTCGGGCGGCGGGCAGCGGGTGTCAACGTCCGCGGCGAGGCCCCTCGATGCCAAGCGCCGGCCCCACCGCAGTGGGGCCGCACTCCCTTCTCACCCAGTCAAAACACTCTGATCAGCGCTTTCTAACGCTCGCTCATCAGATCGACCGTCGTCGTGCAGTCCAGCCGCCCCTCCCGAAGCGCCGCGACGAGCTTCACCTCGGCCCGCCGACGCCGCATCCCAACCGACTCCGGCGAGCACCCCGACCGCTCGGCCAACACCCGCACCGGCACCCCCTCCAGCCGGGTCACCGCGATCAGGTCAGCCGCCCGCTGCGACAGGACACCCTCGGCAACCGCCAACCCCAGCACCGTCTCCGGGTTCAGCACCGCACCTTCCTGCCGCTCCCCGTCCCGCAGCCCGCTCGTGCGGCGCCCGTGCTCCGTCTCCCGGTCACGGAACGTCCGCGCCGCCCGATCGGCGGCCCAACACAGGCTCGACGGGATCCGCCCGGGCTCCGCCATCACCTCCGTCCGCTCCCGCACCGTCACCAGCGCGTCCCAGAACCCGGCCAGCATCACCTGCTGCACCTCCACCGCCAGCTCCGGCACCTCCCGCCGCAACCGAGCGGCGATCCGCCACAGCCCCGGCAGCGCCATCGCGCACGTCGCGACCCGCCAGTCCTCACCGGTCTGCCCACCGGCTCGGGTCAGCCGCAGCAGCCGCACCCAGATCGCCCCGCGCGCCGCGAACCCGACCGTCGGGTGCAGCAGCAGCGCCCGCAACGACGCCATGTCCAGCCAGCCGTCCGGCAGCGCGGCATCGAGGTCGGCCACGTACAGGGTCAGCGGCACGCGCCGCTCGACGAGCCTGCGCATCTCCTGCTCCACGAGCTGAAGCGGCTCCACCGGCTTGCCAGAAGTCGTACGCATGTCCACGGCTGTGCTCCTTCGATCCGAGGTCATCGGCGGTGATCGCCGAGTGGATCGAGTGCGCCAAGGGCCTCGGAGTCGCCCCGGAGACGATCTTGGGACGGGGCGGAGCAGCCGCGGAGCCACCCTGGGGACGGCACGGAGGTGGGGTGGAGGCAGCCCGCCTCCACCCCACCTCCATCACGCCGCTGACCTGCGTAAAAACCCGCCTCCGGGGCGATGCGGCGACCTCGCCCCGGGCCCGGAAAACTCGTCGAAGAAATTCTTCGGAGCCTCTTGAAGAAGGCTCCTGACGGCGGCTCACTGTCAGAGGTGGCCGCCATCATCGACGCATGACCTCGTGGAACGCCGAACTGTCCGCCCTCGCCCACCAGCACCTGCCGGCGGACATCGCGGAGAAATGGACCAGCCTGCTCCGGCCATGCGCACGTCTCGCGGCCGGAGCCGACGGGAGGTCAGCCGGCCGGCTCGGCGGTGCCCCCGAGCTGCCGCACGGAACTGAGTGGCCCGTCTGGGAGGGGCACGGGCCACTGTCCTTCGTGGCCTCCGTCGACTGCGCCGCGCTGCCGACGGGCGAGCTCGACATGCCGCTCCCGCAGGACGGCACGCTGCTGTTCTTCTACTTCGACGGCCAACTGGACGACGGCGACGCCCTGGTCCTGGCCGATGACCGGGACAGCTGGGACGGCGCCCGGGTGCTCTACGTGCCCGCCGAAACGGAGACCCTCGAGCACCCCACCCCCGAAGGCCTGACGGCCTATCCGGAGGTCCGGCTCACCGCGCAGGCGACCGCCTCCGACCTCGGCCCGTGGCACCCCGACACCCAGAGCGCTCTCGGCAGTGGCCCCGGCTGGGATCCGCGCGACCACCCGATCTGCTCCGAGCCCTTCGTTGAAGCCGTCGGCAAGACCTGGCACGGCCCGAGCCACCGCATCGGCGGCCACCCGATGTCCGTCCAGAACCCGGTCGAGTACGAGGTCGCCCACGCCCTCCTCGGCGGTCAAGCGGCATGGGATTCCCCGGAGCTGACGAGCGAGGCCCAGAACTGGGTGCTGCTCGCGCAGATCGACAGCGATGATGACGCCGACATGATGTGGGGAGACGTGGGCTCCCTCTACTGGCTGATCCGCCGAGAGGACCTGGCCGCGAAGCGGTTCGACAAGGCGGTCTTCACCTGGCAGTGCTGCTGAGCGAGACCCGTCGGTTCAGCCGAGGGCTTCGCACATGGCGTGGGAGATGTGGGCGTTCAGGCGGTCCCAGACAAGCACGGTCGGTGCCTTGACCAGGTGGTGGACGCCGTCAATCAGTGCGATGAAGTCGCGCCCGCCACGCTGCGGTGCTTGCCTCTGCCCGCGGGGTGCGTGAGCAGGCGGTGGCACAGCCGGGTGAGGGAGCCTGGCCGCATGGCGATCAGCCCGGCCACCGACAGACGTCCCGAGCGGCGGCCGCTGACCGTCACGACCGGGGTGCGGCTTCGCCGGCCCCAGGTGCGTCCTTTGGGCGGATGGCGGGTGAAGCCTGCCTCGTCCTCGAAGCAGATGCAGCCCCGCAGGCCGCCCCCGCTCTTCTCGGTGACCAGGCCATCGCGTACTGCCACAGTAGTGTTACGGTCAGAAAATCAGACATACCAAGGGGGGACAGCTGATGGGACTGAACGCCGTCCAAGGAGGCGGCTTCCAGGTAGACCCGGGGACCGTATTCCAAGCCTCAGTCCAATTCCTCGACACCAAGGGCTACGTCTTCAACATAACTTCTGGCGTCGCAGGCGACCTCGCCGCGACCGCCGGCATGGCAGGAGACGACAGCACCGCCCACTCCTTCGCCTCCAAGTACGAACCGGCCGCCACGGCCATTGTGAACGCGATCGACAAGGCCGGGCAGGGCATGGCCGCGATCTCCAGCCGCTTGCTGACCATGGCCAGCAACTACCTCGCCGTCGAGGACTCCATCGCCGCGGCGCTCACCGGAAATATCAATACTCAGTCCGGGCTGCAGCAGTCCTCGGACCAGTGCGAGCCAACCAACGCCGCCGCCACACTGCCGATGGTCACCGGCTCCAAGCAGGTCCACGAGATTCCCGTCATCGGAAAGTTCTGGCCCCAGGGCGACCCGGACAAGCTGCGGCACGCCGCCGGAGTGTGGGCGAACTGCGCCTCGCTGATCGACGACGCGCAAACCAACGCCGGCCGCCACGCGAGCACCGTGGTGGAGGAGTGTTCCGGAGCGGCGTTCGACGCGTTCCAGGCGTACGCGGCCACGATCTACACCGCGCACCCGCACGGCGGTACAACGGTCGCCAACTCGCTGCCGCTGATGGAGAACCTGTCAGCCGCGTGCCGGACCATGCACGACACCTGCCAGCAGTACGCGGACGCCATCGACAACTGCCGCGACACACTGATCGGCCTGGCGACGGCTGCCGGCGTCATCACCACCGCCGGGGTCCTGCTGACCGTCTTCACCCTGGGCGGCTCTGACGCTGCCGCGGCCGCAGCGGACGCGGGCCTGGCCGCCGATGCGGCAGCCGCCGCTGACGCACTGGCGACAGCCGAAGCCGACGCCGCCGCAGCCACCGCGGTTGCCGAAGCGGA
This sequence comes from Kitasatospora sp. GAS204B, assembly GCF_029892155.1. Taxonomy (GTDB): domain Bacteria; phylum Actinomycetota; class Actinomycetes; order Streptomycetales; family Streptomycetaceae; genus Kitasatospora. The sequence goes on from NZ_JARZAG010000017.1 coordinate 97,798, forward strand.
AGCCGTGGTCTCGCAGTTGGCGGCGAAGCTGGCGGTGACCGCCGGCCTTGCCACCGCAGCCGCCGCCACCTCGACGGTCACCGTCGACGCGGCCACACCGACGAACCTGGCGGCCGTGACACCGCCCGTGACGCCGAGCGGGAACCTGATCTCGGCTCCGGTCGCCCCACCCGTTCCGCCTCCGTACCCGCTGTACACCCCGAGCCAGCAAGCGGCGGCTGCCGCCTGGGCGGCTGGGCTGCCCGACCGGGGCGCGAACTATGGCACCGCTGCCGACCGCGCCTACCAGGTCCGGGTGGCAGGCAGCCCCGAGCGGCAGGTGCCCGGCGCCAACGGCGAGACCGTGTGGGCGGACGGCTACCGGCCGGCCGACGGGGCTTTGATCGACGCGAAGAACGTGCGCAAGATGGGCTGCAGTCCGCGGACCCTCCAGGGCCTCCAGGAAGACAACTTCATGAGCAACATCTTTCTGGGCAAGGACTCTGACGAGTTTTCCCGCTACCAGGCCGCCATCGACAACCCGGCTAACCACGCCCAGTACCTGGAAGTCGACACCCCAGACCCAGCAACGGTCGGATACTGGCAGTACATCCTCGCGGCGCAGCATGTCACCAAGAGCAACGTTCGTGTCGTCCCCTGACCCGACTTAGCCAGACCAAGGAGCACAGCACATGGACGGAATCTTCGTCGCGGCACCTCCCGGAGCCGCCTGGCAGCTCAGTCGCGATGAGTTCCAGGCCCATCTGCGCCAGCGCTTTCCCCAGGCCCGCTGCTACGAGAAGCAGGAGCCCATCACGAGGCAGGACTACCTCGGCTTCTACGTCGAACTCGACAATACGGAGCGCCACGGCAGCTACTTCGAACACCGCAACCTGGTTCTTGAGGATGCTCTGCCCGGCGAATGGGCCGACACGATCGCCTGGTTCCTGGGGCTCCTGCCTGCCGATGCTCCGGTGGTTGCCGTGCTTGAGTCGAATCCGGAGACGATGGCGCCGGTCCCGGCACGCGCTGATACCCAGACCATCCGGGACCTGCTCGATGCTCTCGCAGAAGACTGAGCGCCATCGAAATCTGATGTGCGTGTGCGGTGAGCGCAGGCCAACCGCCGGAACTGCCGAACAGTTGATCGGCTAGAGATCGTCCGCGTCAAGGTCGGCTCGGATCCTGACGGCTCGCGTCTGGTGCCTGAACCTCGCGACCTCCGGCGGCGCGGCCTGGTCTGCTTCGATCTCCACCATCAGCGTCGGGTCGACCGGCAGGTACGGGATGGGGTCGGCGCCGGGTAGGCCGCCGACGGTGCGCGGCGCACCGTCAGCGGGGACTGGGTCGTGCACAGGTGGGGCTTGAGTGAGAGGAACACGGCTGGATCCGGCACAGCGACGGCCCGGTCGTGCCAGCCGAGCCGCCGAAGAGCTGATCAGGGGCCGTCCGCCGGGCTTTTCCTGTGGTCCCGAAAGGGCATGTCCAGCGCAGCAGCGTCCTCAATGTTCCGCAGTCGTTCCGAAACCTGCTGAACGTGCGCCGCATGCGACTCCGCCGACTCGCCGCTGGGGGCGACGAGTTCGATGTTGCTCCGGATCAAGGCGCATTCACCGAGGAAGTCCGCCACCCGGTCCGGCGCCACCTTGAGCCAGTCACCGCTGGCCAAGACCGGGAAGAACGTCGCCCCCAAGGAGCGCACAGCCTCGGACCCCCCACACTGAGGTACGCGAGCGCTCGAAGCCGGCGAGGTCGGAGCTGCCCTCCGGGGACATCCAGCAGGTCCATCTTGCCGTCTTCGCCGACGACGAACACATCTACCGACACGCTCATGGCTTCAGTCGATCACGGCTGTGGAGCACGGGTCGACGCGGTTTCGTGCCAGCGTTCTCGCTGAGTGCTGTTAGAAACCGGACCGTATCGCCGTTTCCCTGGTTGTCAACGTCCTACGGTGACCATCGGGCCGACGCCCATGAGCGAGCCCACTACCGCCACCAACACCGACCACTGCCCCAACTCCCGCACGTACACGACGAGCAAGCCCGTACCGCTCTCGGTCTGGCTGACCGAGCCCTTGGCCGGCTGTTGCCCGGTCTGCGAGACCCCGATCGGCGCGGCGTGCGCCAACCGCCTGCCCCTGGGCCTGGCTCGGCAGATCGTGGAGGCGTTCACCGCTCCCGGCGACCTCGTCTACGTCCCCGAGGCCGGCAACGGCTCCTGCCTGATCGCCGCCGTCACCACCGGTCGCCGGGTGCTCGGCTTCGCCCGCACCCGCCACGACGCCGACCTCGCCTACGCCCACCTCCAGCAGGAGGCCGCCCGGGTCGCCTCCCTCGCCCTGCTGCGCCGGGGTCACCCCGACACCCACTCCACCAGCGCTGACCACCACCACGGCAGCGCCCAGCTCGCCATCGCCGCGCCGCACGCCTTCACCACCCACGCCCAGCTCGCCGCCCTGACCGACGCCTGCGCCCACGCGCTCAGGCCCGACGGCGTCATGGTGATGACGTCCCGTCAGAACATCGCGCAGGACACCGCCGGCTACCTCGTCGCCCACGCCCGGGCCAGCGGACTGGTCTACCTCCAGCACATCGTCGCCGCTGAAGCCACCGGCACCGACGGTCGCCTCACCCCGGCCATCCCGGCGCGTGTGCGGCACCGCCAGGACTGCGTCTGCCACCACACCCAGCCCTGGCCCGGCCGACACAACGTCATCCACAACGACCTGTTCGCCTTCATCAAGCCGTGAGTAGTCCCCGCCCCGCCCAATTCCACCGCGAGGAGCTTGCGATGACCGCCCAGCCTCAGGACCTTCCCACCGCCGCCGCTCCGTCGTTTGCCCGGCCCCCGGGCACCCTCGCGGCCCCGGTGATCCTCGCCTCGCTGCCCACCTCGGTGTGGGTCACCGCGCAGAACGACGCCCGCAACCAGCGCCGCGACCGCTACACCCCCGCCTCCGCAGCCCACCCCGCCAAGATGCTTCCCGCCATCGCCGCGCACGCCGTCACCACCTACACCAACCCGGGCCAGCTCGTCCTGGACCCGATGTGCGGCATCGGCACCACACTGGTCGAAGCCGTCCACTGCGGCCGCGACGCCGTCGGTGTCGAGCTCGAGGGCCGCTGGACCGCCGTCGCCCGCGCCAACCTTCACCTCGCCCGCACCCAGGGCGCCACCGGCCGAGCCAGCGTCACGACCGGCGACGCCCGCCACGCCCATACCCTCCTCGGCGCCGAGCATCACGGCCAGGTCCAACTCCTGCTCACCTCCCCGCCCTACGGTGCCTCCGCCCACGGCCGGGTGAACGCCACCCGCGACACCCACCGAGCGGGCATCAACAAGTTCGACGCCACTTACGGCACCAACCCTGCCAACCTCGCTCACGCCCCCACCGACGAACTCCTCGACGCCTTCACCGCGATCCTCACCAGTTGCCTGCCGCTGCTCGCGCCGGGCGCCCATGTGGCCGTCACCGCCCGACCGTGGCGCCACCACGGTGAACTCGTCGACCTGCCCGCCGCTGTCCTCGCCGCCGGACAGGCCGCGGGCCTCACCCCCGTTGAGCGGTGCGTGGCCTTGCTCGCGGGCGTGCGCGATGGTGAACTGGTCGCCCGGCCCTCCTTCTTCCAGCTGAAGAACGTGCGTGCCGCTCGTGCCGCCGGGGTCCCCATGCACCTCATCGTGCACGAGGACGTCCTGGTCCTGCGCTTCCCGCGAACTCCCTCCAACAATGCAATGGTGACGGCCCGTCAGACTGCTGAGGCCGTCCCCGCTGGGGGTGCGACCGCGTGACCGTCACCACCGCCTGCGGGTCGGTCAACCCCGGCCCGCAGGCCCCCACTCCGACCGGGCCCGCGCTGCGGATTGGGAGCCTGTGCACCGGGACCGCCGCCCTCGACCTCGCCGTCGAAGCCGTCCTCGACGCCCGCCTTGCCTGGTGCGCCGACAACGACCCCGCCGCCGCCCTGCTCCTGTCACACCGATTCCCGCACGTCGCCAACCTCGGTGACCTCACTGCCGTCGACTGGCACACCGTGCCGCGCGTGGACATCGTGACCGCCGGGTTCCCATGTCAGGATATTTCGTATGCCGGACGCGGTGTCGGCCTCATGGAAGGCACCCGCAGTGGACTCTGGCGCACCATCGCTCAGGCCGTTCGCGTACTGGCACCCCGCTTCGTCTTCGTGGAGAACGTACCCGCTCTGCGCCGACGCGGACTCGACACCGTCACCGCCGACCTGGCCGCGAGTGGGTACGACCTCGCATGGCGCTGCCTACGAGCAAGCGACGTTGGAGCACCCCACCGCCGGGATCGCCTGTTCCTGCTGGGGATATCAACCAGCGCGGCTGCTGGTGACCCCCACCGCCTCCGACTCCACCGGCCCCAACCGGACCCGGCCCACCGGACGCGGCCTCAACCTCCGCACGCAGATCGCCCTGACCCTGTCGCCGGTCGAAACACCCGCTGCTCCGTACCGGACACCAGGCCCGAATCCGGATACCACCGGTATCACCGCGGCGGACTGCGACGTGAGGGGTCTCGGCGCCACGGTGCCGGTCCTGCTACCCACCCCGCTGGCCGGCGACGGTGCCAAGGGCAGTCCGGGACAGAAGGGCTCGAAGGGCGACCTCTCCCTGCCCTCGGCGATCGCTGCCATCACCAACAGTCCCTCCAAGCAGAAGAACTGACATCACGTCATACCAACTGGCGGGAGTACGAGCCGGCGATCCGCCGCTGGGAGGGCATTCTCGGCCGCCCGGCACCCCCACCGACCTGCCCGGGACGAACCGGCAGTCCGGTCCTGGCGCCCGAGTTCGTGGAGTGGATGATGGCGTTCTCCATTGGCTGGACCGCGGTGCCCGGGATCTCACGATCAGCTCGGCTCCGGCTACTTGGGAACTCCGTCGTCGTCAACCAAGCGGCCTGCGCACTCGCCGCCCTCCTCCAGCAACACGCCGCGTCGGACCGGGACTGACATGCCCGGTACGCCGCCCACCGAGGACCGCCACCCACCGCCCGCACCCCCGAACCAGCAGCACACTGGCGCCGAGGGCACGCGGCCCAACGGGCACCACCGCGAACTCCCACCCGTCACGGTCACAGTGATCCTCCCCGAACACCCACCGCACCTCACCGGTCCCGCTGCCGCCGCCCTCCTCGCCTTCCTCCAAGCCGAACGGGCCCACGCCACACGATCCCGGCCACCAGCTGACACACCGTGAACTCGCCGCACCGGCTGGCCCTTCGCCCCCGTCCGAGTTACGACGGGGGCGTACCAACCGCCAACCGTCCCGCCCGGAGCTGCCCATGCCCGCCACCCCCAGCACCACCGCCCTCGCGTTCGCGTTCGCCGGACGCGTCTCCACCGAGGACCTCCAAGACCCCGAGACCTCCCGCAACTGGCAGCGCACCCGTGCCGAAGCCCTCATCACCCCCACCGGCGGCCGCATCGTCGCCGAGTTCTTCGACGTCGGCTACTCCCGCTCCCTGCCCTGGAAGCGCCGCCCCCAGGCTGCCACCCTGCTCGCCGCCCTCAAGGACCCCGACCGAGGGTTCGACGCCGTCGTCATCGGGGAGCCCCAACGCGTTTTCTACGGCAACCAGTACGGCCTCACCCAGCCCGTCTTCGCCCACTACGGCGTCCAACTCTGGGTCCCCGAGGTCGGCGGCCCGATCGACCCCGACAGCGAAGCCCACGACCTGGTCATGTCCGTCTTCGGCGGCATGTCCAAAGGTGAGCGGACCCGCATCAAGATCCGCGTCCGCACCGCCATGGCCTCCCAAGCAGCCCTCGAAGGCCGCTACCTCGGCGGCCGCCCGCCCTACGGCTACCGCCTCACCGACGCCGGACCCCACCCCAACCCGATCAAGGCCCGCGACGGCAAGCGCCTGCAGTGCCTCGAACCCGACCCCACCGCAGCCCCCGTCATCCAGCGGATCTTCCACGAATACCTGCGCGGCAAAGGCCTCTACGCCATCGCCGAAGGCCTCACCCGCGACAACATCCCCTGCCCCTCCGCCCACGACCGCGCCCGCAACCCCCACCGCCACGGCAACGCCTGGGCCAAGAGCGCGATCCGCGCCATCCTCCTCAACCCCCGCTACACCGGCCACCAGGTCTGGAACCGCCAACGCAAGGACGAAATCCTCCTCGACGTCGAAGACGTCGCCCTTGGCCACGTCACCAAACTGCGCTGGAACGACCCCGACAAGTGGATCAAGTCCGCCGGCCTCGCCCACGAACCCCTCATCACCACCGGCGACTTCGAACAAGTCCAGCTCAAACTCGCCACCAAATCCGCCGCACCCCACCCCGTCGAGCGCAAACCCCGCCCGACCAACCGCACCTACGCGCTACGCGGCCTCATGCGCTGCGGCCTTTGCGACCGCAAAATGCAGGGAACCTTCAACAACGGCCACCCCCACTACCGATGCAGCTACCCCGCCGAATACGCCAAGAGTCGAGCCCTCGACCACCCGCCCACCGTCTACCTGCGCGAGAGCGTCATCCTCCCCGCCCTTGACCACTGGATCGGCACCGCCTTCGCCCCCGGCCGCCTCAAGCGCACCATCACCGAAATCCAACAGGCGCAAACCGCCAACGCCCCCGACCCGGTCGCCGTCCAGGCCGCCCGAAACCAGGTCGAGGCCGCGCTTGCCAAGATCACCCGCTACCGCGCCACCCTCGACGCAGGAGGCGACCCCGCAACCGTCGCCCAGTGGATCAACGAAGCCCGACTCCAACAGGCCACCGCCCAGCAACGCCTCAACCAGCTCACCGCCGAAACCCCGACCCCGCTGACCCACCAACAGATCGAACGCCTGATCAGCGACCTCGGAGACCTCACCGACCGTCTCCTCCAGGCCGAACCCGAACGCAAGGCACCGATCTACGAGAGCTTCGGCCTCACCCTCGTCTACGACATGAAAAAGCGGACCGTGACTGTTGAGTCACGACCCGCAAATTTCATGTACGTATCGAAGTGTCCGAGGGGGGACTTGAACCCCCACGCCCGATAAAGGGCACTAGCACCTCAAGCTAGCGCGTCTGCCATTCCGCCACCCGGACAGGGTGTGTGCCTCGGGGTTCTCTGTGCTGTCCCCGCGGCGACAGAGAGAACACTATCAGGCTTTCGGAGTGGTCCTCACGCCCTTTCACCTGCGCTTCCCCGGCGACGCCGGCCGGCGGTGGGGCCCTCGTGACCGTGTGCGGTGCCCCGGTGGGGTGGGGGTGGTTCGGGGGAAGTGGCGGTGGATGAACGGTCCTGCGCTGGCGCTGTGGGGAAAGGTGGGCAGGGGTGGGCCGATGTGGTCATGGTCGGTCGGAAACGGTCTGGCGGGGGCAAGTTCTTCGACCGGGCACGGGGATTCCGGTGGCTCTCCTAGCCTCGGAAGTGAAGGGGAGCCCTGAACGGAACGCCCCGTTCCCGGATGGTCGGCCGGAGTCGGCCGGCGCCGGCGATGCCTCCCGAGGCCCGGACGAAGGGTGGCAGGACGTGGAGCGGACGAGCGCTACGACGCCGACAGTGCTGCAGCAGCCACAGCAACTGCAGCAGCCACAGCAACTGCAGCAGCCACAGCAGCCCCAGCGGCAGCGCGCACCGATGGTCGCCGAGAGTGTCGAGAGCGTCGAGAGCGTCGAAGTGGAGCTGGCCGGTGAGGGGTTGTGGCGGATCGTCGCCGGGGCGCGCGAGTGCTCGGTGCCGCGGGTGCGGCATGTGGTGCGTGATCTGCTCCGGGACCGGGGGCTGGTGGGGGAGCGGTACGAGGAACTGACCGACGGGCTGCTGCTGATCGTCTCCGAGCTGGTCACCAACGCCGTGACGCACGCGGCGGTGCTCTCGCCACGGGTGACCACCGAGTTGGCGATCGGCGGCGGGCAGGTGCGGGTCTCGGTGGAGGACGGGCATCCGCACCGGCCCAAGGCCGTGGAGAGCGATACGGAGCAGACCGGCGGCCGCGGACTGATGCTGGTCAAGAGCATCGCGCTGGCGGCGGGCGGCTCCTGCGACGTGGAGCAGACCGGGGACGGCGGCAAGGTGATCTGGGCCTCCCTGCCGCTGCCGCCCCCGGTCCAGCTCTAGCACCGCCGCAAGGCGGATCGAGCGGGACTACCAGTCCCGGCCCGCGATCTCCCGGATCCCCGGCAGCGCCGCCTCGAACACCGTGTTGAACCAGACCGAGAACGGCTTCGCCGCCTGGAGCTCCTTCAGCTCGCCGGCTGTCACGAACCGGGTGTCCTCGACCTCGGCCGGGTCGGGCCGCAGGTCGTCCGTCATCAGGCCGACGAAGAGGTGGTTCCACTCCCGCTCGATCAGCCCGGAGGCCTCGTCGGGCAGGTCGTAGCGCACGGTGCCGGCGGCGCAGAGCAGGGCGGGGGCCGTGCCCAGTTCCTCGGCGGTGCGGCGGGCGGCGGCCACGAACGGCGGCTCGCCGGGGTACGGGTGGCCGCAGCAGGTGTTGGACCAGACGCCGGGCGAGTGGTACTTGCCGAGCGCCCGGCGCTGCAGCAGCAGGCGGCCCTGCTGGTCGAAGAGGAAGACCGAGAAGGCCCGGTGCAGATGACCCGGCTGCTGGTGCGCCCAGAGCTTCTCGGCTGTGCCGAGGGTCACGCCCGCGTCGTCCACCAGCTCGAGCATGATCTCGGGTGAGTCGGAAGAAACCCCGGAAGCAGGATGGGAAGCACCGGAAGGACCAGCGGCGGGAGTGGCGGGAGCGGCGGCCGACTCTGCGGCAAGGCTGGTCGATCGACTCTCGGACATGGCGCCTCTTTCGGCACGGGGACCGGCGCCGCCACCCGGATGTGCCACCCGGGCAAGCCCCCCCGGTCCAGCGGACGGCAGCACGCCCCCGTCGCGGTTGGTGCCATGGCGCGTACGGAGGGCGTCGGCTGTCCAGTCTGCCGCATGGCCGGGGCGCTGGGACCGATTCGACGCACCAGCCCCGGGAACACCGGTGTGTGCGCACTTGCGAGCGCCTTGGATGCGCACGGGTGTGCTGAGTAACGGCAAAAATCGAACACATGTTCTGCATGGTCCTGTCACGCCCCGACCACCACTCGCCCTGGCACCTCCGGCGTACCGTGGGGCGGCGTTCGGGCAGGTCGCGCCGGTCGCCTACCATCACATACGACACGGTGCTCCGCCGAGCGGTGGGACCGGGGAGTCGTTCCGCGGGTGGGCATCACGCGGTGTGGGTGCGGGCGCGGACTGCGCGCCGGGGCCAGGCACGGCGAGGGTGCGCGATCCGCGGGCCGGTACAAGGGAATCCCAGGGCAGCACGCGCGCACCCGGCGAGTAGGACGTGTCCGCAGGCAGCACGTGCATGCAGGCAGCACGTGTACTCAATGCAGACGAGCACAGGAGACCCCGCATGATCGGCCTCGTTCTGGCGGCCGGAGCCGGCCGCCGGCTCCGCCCGTACACCGACACGCTCCCCAAGGCGCTGGTGCCGGTGGACGGCGAGAAGACCGTGCTGGACCTCACGCTCGGCAACTTCGCCGAGGTGGGCCTGCGCGAGGCCGCGATCGTCGTGGGGTACCGCAAGGATGCCGTGTACGAGCGCCAGGAGGCGCTGGAGCAGAAGTACGGCGTCAAGCTCACCCTGGTCGAGAACGACAAGGCCGAGGAGTGGAACAACGCCTACTCGCTCTGGTGCGCCCGCGAGCTGTTCAGCGAGGGCCTGCTCCTGGCCAACGGCGACACCGTGCACCCGGCCTCCGTCCAGCGCACCATGCTGGACGGCAACGACCGGCTGATCGCCGAAGGGCGGGCGCCGGGCATCCTGCTCGCGCTGGACACGGTGAAGCAGCTGGCCGACGAGGAGATGAAGGTCGTCGTCGACCCGGTCAAGGGCATGCAAAAGATCACCAAGCTGATGGAGCCGGCCGACGCGACCGGCGAGTACATCGGCGTCACGGTGATCAACCCCTCCGCCGCCGCCGAGCTGGCCGAGGCGCTGCGCACCACCTTCGAGCGCGACCCACAGCTGTACTACGAGGACGGCTACCAGGAGCTGGTCAACGGCGGCTTCCGGATCGACGTGCAGCCGATCGGCGAGGTCCCCTGGGTCGAGGTCGACAACCACGCCGACCTGGCGAAGGCCCGGGAGATCGCGTGCCAGTACTGACCCGGCTGATTCCCTCGCCGCTCTTCGTCGAGATCCGTCCGGGCGCCCTGGACTCGCTGGCGGGCATCCTGGCCGACCAGCGGCTGTCGACCGGCGGCCGGGTCGCGGTGGCGATCAGCAACGGCTCGGGGACCCGGCTGCGCGAGCGGCTGCTGCCGGTGCTGCCGAACGCCGACTGGTTCGACGCGGCCGACGGCACCCTGGACGGCGCGGTGCGGCTGGCGGACGAGGTCCGTGGCGGTCACTACGACGTCCTGGTGGGTCTGGGTGGCGGTAAGATCATCGACGCCGCCAAGTACGCCGCCGCGCGGGTCGGGCTGCCCGTGGTCGCCGTCGCCACCAACCTGGCGCACGACGGCATCTGCTCTCCCGTGTCGACGCTCGACAACGACGCGGGGCGCGGCTCGTACGGGGTGCCGGGGCCGATCGGCGTCGTGGTCGATCTGGACGTGATCCAGCAGGCCCCGCAGCGCTTCGTGGCGGCCGGTGTCGGCGACGTCCTCTCCAACATCTCGGCGTGTGCCGACTGGGAACTCTCCCAGCGGGTGACCGGCGAGAAGGTGGACGGACTCGCGGTGGCGATGGCCCGTTCCGCGGGCGAGAGCCTGCTGCGGCACCCGGGTGCGCTGGAGGATCCGGACCTCCTTACCGCGCTCGCGGAAGCACTGGTACTGTCCGGCATCGCGATGAGCATCGCGGGCAGCACCCGGCCTTCCTCGGGGGCCTGCCACGAGATCTCGCATGCCTTGGACGTGCTGCATCCCAAGCGCTCCGCCCAGCACGGCGAGCAGGTCGGCCTCGGGGCCGCCTTCGCGAGCTTCCTGCGGGGCGAGCAGGAACTGACCAGGCTGATCGTCGACCGCCTGCGGGCCCACGGCCTGCCGGTGACCGCCGATCAGATCGGGTTCACCGAGGCGGAGTTCACCGAGGCGGTGCACTACGCTCCGAATACCCGGCCGGGCCGCTTCACCATTCTTGAGCACCTCGACCTCTCCCCATCTGCGATCAGGGACGCGTACGCCGACTATGTCCAAGCCGTCAACAGTTGAGTCCAGCTCCTCAGCCGCCCGCCCCGAAGCCGCCGAGCGGCCGCCGGTCGACCTCACGGTCCGCCCCTCGATCGAGGAACTGCGCGCCGTCATCCACCCGGAGGGGATGCTCCAGCGCCGCAGCGCCGAGCACTGGGCGGGTCGGCTCTACATGCGCAGGATCTCGCTGCGGATCACCCGGATCCTCTCGACGGTCACGGCGATCACGCCCAACGGCCTGACCTACCTGATGATGTTCACCGGCATCCTGGCCGGTGCGGGGCTGCTCATCCCGGGCATCGGCGGCGCGATCGTCGGTGCGCTGCTGATCCAGCTCTACCTGCTGCTGGACTGCGTGGACGGCGAGGTGGCCCGCTGGCGTCGGCAGACCTCGCTGACCGGCGTCTACCTGGACCGGGTCGGCCACTACATGTCGGAGGCCGCGCTGCTCACCGGCCTCGGCCTGCGCGGCGCGGACCTGTTCCACCACGGCGGCTCGCGCTGGGAGTGGGCCTTCCTGGGCACCCTGGCGGCGCTGGGCGCGATCCTGATCAAGTCGGAGACCGACCTGGTCGACGTGGCCCGGGCCCGCAGCGGGATGACCGCGGTCGAGGACAGCGCCTCGGTGCCGCGCTCCTCCGGGGTGGCCAAGGCCCGCCGGGCGGCCTCCGTCCTCAAGTTCCACCGGCTGGTCGGTGCGGTCGAGGCCTCGCTCTTCATCCTGGCGGCAGGGATCGCCGACCAGGTGCACGGCGGCCTCTTCTTCACCCGGCTCGCGATCGTGCTGCTCGCCGCCATCGCGATGCTCCAGACCGTGCTCCACCTGCTCAGCATCGTCCTCTCCAGCAGGCTGCGATGACCACCACCGACAACCAGGCCACCGAGAGCGCCGCCGGCACCGCCGCCGACAAGGCCACCGGCACTGAGACCGACGCCTTCCGGCTCGGCGCGGTGATCATCACCATGGGCAACCGCCCGGCCGAGCTGAACGCGCTGATCCAGTCCGTGCTCGACCAGCAGGGCCCGGCCGTCCAGCTGGCCGTGGTCGGCAACGGCGCGCCGCTGCCGCCGCTGCCCGCCGGGGTGCGGTCCGTCGAGCTGCCGGAGAACCTGGGCATCCCGGGCGGGCGCAACGTCGGCATCGAGCTGTTCGGCCCGGACGCCCGCGACGTGGACGCCGTGCTCTTCCTGGACGACGACGGCCGGCTGCCGCTGACCGACTCGGCCGAGCTGCTGCGGGCGGCGTTCACCGCCGACCCGGGCCTGGGCATCGTCAGCTTCCGGATCGCCGACCCGCAGACCGGTGAGACCCAGCGCCGCCACGTGCCGCGGCTGCGCGCCGCCGACCCTCTGCGCTCCTCCCGGGTCACCACCTTCCTCGGCGGCGCCAGCGCCGTCCGCTCGACGGTCTTCGAGCGGGCCGGGCAGTTGCCCGCCGACTTCTTCTACGCCCACGAGGAGACCGACCTCGCGTGGCGTGCGCTGGATGCCGGGTGGTCGATCGACTACCGGGCCGACATCGTGCTGCACCACCCCACCACCTCTCCCGCCCGGCATGCCGCGTACTTCCACAACGTGGCGCGCAACCGGGTGTGGCTGGCCCGACGGAACCTTCCGGTGCCGTTGGTGCCTCTCTACCTGTGCACCTGGATCCTGCTCACCCTGGCCCGCCGCCCCCCGCGGGAGGCACGTAAGGCCTGGTGGGGCGGTTTCCGGGAAGGCTGGCGCACACCGTGCGGTGAGCGACGGCCGATGCGATGGCGTACTGTATGGCGCTTGACCAGGTTGGGCAGACCGCCGGTCATCTGATCACCTGGTCGGCGGAACACCACACCGCCGGCCGTCCCCCCTGTGATCCGCTGGAATTCTCCTGGCGGGAGTCGATCCCGTCGGCGAGAGCCCGGCTACTGCCCCCCGGCCAGCAGCCGGACTTCCGATCCCGTGAAGGACGAATGTGTCGACAGTGAGTGAACCGATCAACCTCTCTCTACCCGGGGGTGTTGATACCGGGCTGACCCCCAAGCAGCTCGCCGATAAGTACGGTCTGACGGTCAGTGGCCGTCGGCCAGGGCTCCTCGCCTACACCAAGCAGCTCTGGGGACGCCGACACTTCATCGTCGCGTTCGCCACCGCGCGACTGGTGGCGCAGTACACCACGGCGAAGATGGGCCAGGTCTGGCAGGTCGTCACGCCGCTGCTGAACTGTGCGGTGTTCTACCTGGTGTTCGGCCTCATCCTCAGCGGCAACTCGGTGCCGAAGTACATCCCGTGGCTCTGCGTCGGGGTGTTCATCTTCCAGTTCATCCAGAGCGCCATCCAGTCCGGCACCGGCGCGATCTCGTACAACCTCGGGCTGATCCGTGCGCTGCACTTCCCCCGTGCGTGCATGCCGATCGCCTTCACGGTGATCCAGCTCCAGCAGCTGCTGATCTCGATGGTCGTGCTGGTCGTGATCGTCCTGAGCAACGGCCTGATGCCGGGGCTGACCTGGTTCCAGGTGATCCCGGCGATGTTCCTGCTCTCGCTGTTCAACACCGGCCTGGCCCTGATGATGGCCCGGATCGGTGCCAAGACCAGTGACATCTCCCAGCTGATGCCGTTCGTCCTGCGTACCTGGATGTACCTGTCCGGCGTGATGTACAGCATCGCGGACCGCGTCCACAAGTGGCCGCACTGGGTGCAGCAGGTCGCCACCGCGAACCCGGCCTCCGTGTACATGGAGCTGTTCCGGCACGCGATGATCCCCAGCATCTACAGCAAGAAGCACTACGGGAGCAGTGCCGAGAAGCTGCCGCCCCACGTCTGGGAGATGGCGCTCGGGTGGGCGCTCGTAGCCTTCGTTATCGGTTACGTGTTCTTCTGGAAGGCCGAAGAGGAGTACGGACGTGGCTGAGACCACCATGATCACCGACCGCGAGGAGCGCGACGCCCGGGCGATCTCCGCAGCCAAGGAGACCCGGACGCCGACTGTCGTCGTCGACGACGTGCACATCGTCTACAAGGTGCACGGCGCCTCCGCCGGCAAGGGCAGCGCCACCTCCGCCCTCAGCCGGCTGATCTCCCGCAAGCGCTCGCCCGCCATCACCGAGGTGCACGCGGTGCGCGGTGTCAGCTTCACCGCGTACAAGGGTGAGGCCGTCGGCCTGATCGGCTCCAACGGCTCGGGCAAGTCGACCCTGCTGTCGGCGATCGCCGGCCTGCTGCCCACCGAGAAGGGCGGCATCTACACCAACGGCCAGCCCTCGCTGCTCGGTGTGAACGCGGCGCTGATGGACGACCTGACCGGCGAGCGCAACGTGGTGCTCGGCTGCCTGGCGATGGGCATGAGCCCGGCCCAGGTGAAGGAGCGCTATCAGAACATCGTCGACTTCTCGGGGATCAACGAGAAGGGCGAGTTCATCAACCTGCCGATGCGCACGTACTCCTCCGGCATGGCCGCCCGCCTGCGGTTCTCGATCGCGGCGGCCAAGACCCACGACGTGCTGCTGATCGACGAGGCGCTCTCCACCGGTGACCAGGCCTTCCAGCGCCGCAGCGAGGCCCGCATCCGCGAGCTGCGCAAGGAGGCCGGTACGGTCTTCCTGGTCAGCCACAACAACAACGCGATCCGGGACACCTGCGAGCGGACCATCTGGATCGAGACCGGCGAGCTGATCATGGACGGCCCGACCGACGAGGTCGTCGGCATGTACGAGCGCGGCGAGCGCCCGTAAGACGCCCTCGCCCGAAGCCCGCAGAGCCGGTGTCCGAAAACGCGCGAGCGTTTCGGGCACCGGCTCTGGCATTGTTGCCCTCGGCAACGAGATGAATGAGATGGTCGTCCGGTTCCCTCGGGCCGACCTCGGCGCGTGCCCTGCGTTCGCGCCCCCCGCGTGTGCGCCGGGAGGGTGAGCAGCGTCGGCGCGCCGGGGGGTGGTCTTTTCGGCTGGTGACCGGAAGTGAAAGGGTGAGGGTCCGGGAGCGGCCCAGCCTGCGGGGGAAGCGTGTCCGAATCGGGTCCATGGTCCACACCGGTGTAGAACGGGGGAGTGACGGCAGTGACGACTTCGGCGCAGTTCTCGGCCCGGCCGGGTGGTGGTGCGGCGGACGGTCCCGGCCAGGACGACACGCTGGCCAAGGCGGCCCGGGAGAACTTCCCGGTCGCCCCGGGCTTCCTGCCCGCGGCCTGGCGCGACGACCTGATGGCCGTCTACGGCTACGCCCGCCTCGTGGACGACGCCGGTGACGGCGACCTCGCCGACCCGGCGGCCACCGCCGCGCTGCTCGGCGCGCCCGCGCACGGCGGTGACGAGACCGCGTTCCGGCTCGGCCTGCTCGACGCGCTGGAGCGCGATCTCGACCGGGCGTTCGAGGCCGCGCTGCCCCGCACCCTCGGTGCCGCCGGCGAGCCCCCGCACCACCCCCTGCTCGCCGCCCTGGTCCCGCTGATCGGGCGGCACGCCGTCACCCCCGAGCCGTTCCGCCGGCTGATCGAGGCCAACCGGGTGGACCAGACCACCACCCGCTACCCGACCTTCGAGAGTCTGGTCGGCTACTGCACGTTGTCCGCCGACCCGGTCGGCCGGCTGGTGCTCGCGCTCGCCGACGTCGCGACGCCGGAACGGATCGAGCTTTCGGACGCCATCTGCACCGCCCTGCAAGTCATCGAGCACCTCCAGGACGTGGCCGAGGACTTCGCCCGAGGTCGCGTGTACCTGCCAACCGAGGATCTGGCCAGGTTCGGCGTCACCGAGGCCGACCTGGCCGCCCCGACCGCCGGGGCGTCGGTGCGCGAACTGGTCGCGTTCGAGGCGGCCCGGGCCCGGACCCTGCTCGATCACGGCGCGCCGCTGGTCGGTACGGTTCGGGGAAGGCTTCGACTGCTCCTGGCGGGATTCACCGCGGGCGGGTACGCGGCCCTGGCGGCCATCGAAGCCGCCGGGTACGACGTGCTGGCCCAGCAGGCCAAGCCCGACAAGCGCCGCCTGGCGATGAAGGCGGCGGCCATCTTCGCGAAGGGAAGGTGAGCGCCCGAGTGGCGGCATCACCACTGGCGTCGGCACCGGTCATGGCGGCGTACCGGTACTGCGAGGCGGTCACCGCCCTGCAGGCCCGCAACTTCAGCTACGGGATCAGGTTGCTCCCGGAGTCCAAGCGGCTGGCCATGTCCGCGCTCTACGCGCTGGCCCGCCGGGTCGACGACATCGGCGACGGCGAGCTGTCGGCCGACCGCAAGCAGGAGCAACTGCTCGCCACCCGCGCGCTGCTCGACGAGATCCGGGCGGGCGCGGTCACCGAGGAGGACACCGACCCGATCAAGGTGGCGCTGGCGGACGCCGCCCGGCGCTTCCCGGTCCCGCTCGACGCCTTCGACGAGCTGATCGACGGCGTCGAGATGGACCTGCGCGGCGAGGAGTACCGGACCTTCGAGGACCTCAAGGTCTACTGCCGCTGCGTGGCCGGCTCGATCGGCCGGCTCTCGCTGGGTGTCTACGGTTGCGCCGACCCCAAGCGCGGCGCCGAGTACGCGGACACCCTGGGGCTGGCCCTGCAGCTCACCAACATCCTGCGCGACCTGCGCGAGGACGCGGTCAACGGCCGTACCTACCTGCCCGCCGAGGATCTGGCCAGGTTTGGCTGCGAGCAGGGCTTCGCCTCGCCCACGCCGCCGGCCGGCGCCGACTTCGCCGGCCTGGTGGCCTTCGAGGCCCGGCGTGCCCAGGGCTACTTCGAGGAGGGCCTGCGGCTGCTGCCGATGCTGGACCGCCGCAGCCGCGCCTGCACCGCCGCGATGGCCGGCATCTACCACCGGCTGCTCGGGCGGATCGCCGCCGAGCCCGAGTCGGTGCTGCGCGGCAGGGTATCGCTGCCGGGCTGGGAGAAGGCCTACGTCGCGCTCTCCGGCCTGGCCGGAGGACGTTCTTGAACCCTTGCGACCCTCCGTCATCGTTCGACGACGGGGAATCATCAGAGGGATCTGCGGTGTTGTGGCGGGTGTTGTGCGGGAGACGGGTGTGCACTGAGGGGGACACCCGAGGGCACGGAGCGAACGGCGGGGAGGTGCGATGAGCAGGCAGGCCGAAGAAACGAACCAGCGCACCGCCGTGGTGGTCGGCGGCGGCCTGGCCGGCCTCACCGCCGCGCTGCGCCTGGCCGAGGCCGACCACCGGGTCACCCTGCTGGAGGCCCGCCCGAGGCTGGGCGGGCTGGCCTTCTCGTTCCGCCGTGGCGAGCTGACCGTGGACAACGGCCAGCACGTCTTCCTGCGCTGCTGCACCGCCTACCGCGGCCTGGTCGAGCGCCTGGGCGCCACCGACCAGGTCGAGATCCAGCCCCGTCTCGATGTCCCGGTGCTCGCGGTGCGCGGCGACCGGCACCGGCTCGGCCGGCTGCGCCGGGCCGCGCTGCCGGTGCCGCTGCACCTGGCCGCGAGCCTGGCGAGCTATCCGCACCTGGCGCCGCTGGACCGGCTGCGGGTGGTGCGCGGCGCGCTCGCGCTGCAGCGCCTCGACCTCGCCGACCCGGCGCTCGACCAGCTCTCCTTCGGCAGCTGGCTGCGCGCGCACGGCCAGAACGAGCGCACCATCGCCGCCCTCTGGGACCTGGTCGGGGTGGCCACCCTGAACGCCCGGGCCGACGAGGTCTCGCTGGCGCTGGCCGCGATGGTCTTCAAGACCGGCCTGCTGATGGACCCCGGCGCCAGCGACATCGGCACTGCTGCCGTCCCGCTCGGCGTCGTGCACCACGACGCGGCGCTCGCCCAGCTGGAGCGTGCCGACGTCACCGTGCGGCTGCGCACCAAGGCGGTCGAGATCAAGACCGTCTCCGCCACCGTGGGCCCGCCGCACGCGGTGCGACTGGAGAACGGCGAGCTGCTCAGCGCCGATGTCGTGGTGCTGGCCGGCGCCCAGGAGAGCGCCGCCGCCCTGCTGCCGCCGGAGGCGATCGACGGACAGCACCGGCTGGCCGAGCTGGGCACCGCGCCGATCCTCAACGTGCACGTGGTCTACGACCGCAAGGTGCTGCGCCGGCCGTTCTTCGCGGCGCTGGACTCCCCGGTGCAGTGGGTCTTCGACCGGACCCCGCACTCGGGCCTGGCAGGCTCGACGGTGGCGCGCACCCACCCCGGCGCCCAGTACCTGGCGCTCTCCCAGTCCGCGGTGCGCGACGAGATCGACCTGCCGGTCTCCGAGCTGCGGGCCCGTTACCTGCCGGAGCTGATGCGGCTGCTGCCGGCGGCCCGCGGGGCCGAGGTGCTCGACTTCTTCGTCACCCGTGAGCGCACTGCCACCTTCGACCCGGCGCCGGGCACCGCGGCGCTGCGCCCGGTGGCCGCCACCCGGATCCCCGGCCTGCTGCTGGCCGGCTCGTGGACCGCCACCGGCTGGCCCGCGACCATGGAGAGCGCCGTGCGCAGCGGCCACGCCGCCGCCGATGCCGCGCTGCGCGGCACCGGCTCCCGGGTCCCGGTGGACCGCGGCGACGGGCGGTGGCCCCGATGAGCGCGCCACCGGACACCCCGGGCGCCCCAGCCGGCCGGCTCCCGGCCCACCCCACCAGCACCGACCCCAGCACACCGGCCCACGGAGAGGGAACACACGTGGAGGCACGCCCCAGCACGGCCGCGGGAGCGACGGCCCAAGCCGAGCCCGTCTCGGTACCCGAGCTGCTGGCCAGAGGCCGCACGCTCTGCACTCCGCCGCTGCGCGCGGCGATCGCGCGCCTCGCGCCGCCGATGGACGCGGTCGCGGCCTACCACTTCGGCTGGACCGACCGGGCCGGCAACCCGGTGGCGGGCGACGGCGGCAAGGCGATCCGCCCGGCCCTGGCACTGCTCTCGGCCGAGGCGGCCGGCGCCGACGCACTTGCCGGAGTCCCTGGTGGGGTCGCCGTTGAGCTGGTGCACAACTTCTCCCTCCTGCATGATGATCTGATGGACGGTGACGAGACTCGCAGGCACCGGGCCACCGCGTGGACGGTCTTCGGACCGGCCCAGGCGATCCTGGTCGGCGACGCGCTGGCCACCCTCGGCACCGAGGTCCTGCTGGACTCCGCCCATCCCTCCGGGGACCGGCCGGCGCCCGCGACCCACACCGACGCGGCCCGGGCCGTGCGCCTGCTCACCGTCGCCACCCGCAAGCTGATCGACGGTCAGGCCCAGGACCTCTCCTTCGAGCACCGCGACGTGGTCACGGTCGAGGAGTGCCTGGCGATGGAGGGCAACAAGACCGGCGCCCTGCTGGCCGCCGCCTCCGCCGTCGGCGCCGTGCTGGCCGGGGCCGACGACCGCACCGCCGACGCGCTGGAGCGCTACGGCCACCACCTGGGCCTGGCCTTCCAGGCCGTCGACGACCTGCTCGGCATCTGGGGCGCCACCGAGATCACCGGCAAGCCGCACTGGGGCGACCTGCGTCAGCGCAAGAAGTCGCTGCCGGTCGCCGCCGCCCTCGCCGAGGGCGGCGCGGCCTCCCGCCGGCTGGCCGAGCTGCTCGCCGACCCGAAGGGGCGCGGCGAGGAGTCCGAGGAGGTGCTGGCCGGGCGCGCCGCGCTGATCGAGCAGGCCGGTGGCCGCGCCTGGACCCAGGAGGAGGCCCGCCGCCAGCACACGACCGCCCTCGCCGCGCTGGACGAGGTGCCGATGGCCGACGAGGTGCGCGAGCGTTTCGTGGCTCTCGCCGAATTCGTGGTGGTACGAGAGAGGTGACATCAAGTTGACAGCAACCGCGGACGGCCGGCTCGACCCTGAGTACGATTCCGAGCCGGTCGCGGTGGATGAGCGGCCGCCCGACCCGGCGGTCGCCCCGTGGCAGGTGGCGGGGGAGGTCGTCGAGGTCATCGGCGAGCCGCCCGCACACGCACCCGTGGAACGCGCGGAGATCGAGGACAGCCTGCGCCGGGCCACCGCACACCTGCTGTCCCTACAGGACGCCGAGGGCTGGTGGAAGGGGGACCTGGAGACCAACGTCACCATGGACGCGGAGGACTTGTTACTCCGTCAGTTCCTGGGTATCAGAACCGCGGAGCACACCGCCGCGACCGCCGAGTGGATCCGTTCGCAGCAGCGCGCGGACGGCACCTGGGGGACCTTCCACGGCGGCCCCCCGGAGATCTCCACCACCGTCGAGGCCTATGTCGCGCTGCGCTTGGCCGGCGACGAACCCGACGCCCCGCACATGCGGTCCGCCGCCGAGTACGTCCGCGCCCACGGCGGGATCGCGGCGACCCGAGTCTTCACCCGGATCTGGCTCGCGCTCTTCGGCTGGTGGCCGTGGGAGCGTTTGCCGGAGATGCCTCCGGAGATCATGTTCCTGCCCAAGTGGCTGCCGCTGAACATCTACGCCTTCGGCTGCTGGGCCCGCCAGACCATCGTCCCGCTCACCGTGGTCTCGGCCCACCGCCCGGTCAGACCGGCGCCGTTCGACCTGACCGAGTTGCACACCGATCCGGCCAACCCCTTCCCGCTGCGCCCGCTCGCGCCGCCCGCCAGCTGGGACGGCCTCTTCGAACGCCTGGACCTGGTCCTGCACGCCTACCACAAGCGCGCGGTGCGTCCGCTGCGCCGCCTGGCGCTCACCCAGGCGGGCCGCTGGATCGTCGAACGGCAGGAGGCGGACGGCTGCTGGGGCGGGATCCAGCCGCCCGCCGTCTACTCGCTGATCGCCCTGCACCTGCTCGGCTACGAGCTGGACCACCCCGTCATGACGGCGGGTCTGGCCGCCTTCGAACGCTTCACCGTGCACACCGAGGACGGCAAGCGCTGGCTGGAGGCCTGCCAGTCCCCGGTCTGGGACACCTGCCTGGCCACCATCGCGCTGGTCGACGCCGGTCTGCCGGGCGACCATCCGGCGCTGGTCAAGGCCACCGACTGGATGCTCGGCGAGGAGATCACCACCAAGGGCGACTGGTCCGTCCAGCGTCCCCAGCTCGCGCCCGGCGGTTGGGCGTTCGAGTTCCACAACGACACCTACCCCGATATCGACGACACCGCGGAGGTGGTGCTGGCGCTGCGCCGGGTGCGCCACCCCGAGCCCGAGCTGGTGGACGGCGCGGTCCACCGGGGTGTCGAGTGGAACCTCGGCATGCAGTCCAAGAACGGTGCCTGGGGCGCCTTCGACGTCGACAACACCAGCACGCTGCCGAACAAGCTGCCGTTCTGCGACTTCGGCGAGGTGGTCGACCCGCCCTCGGCCGACGTGACCGCCCATGTGGTGGAGATGCTCGCCGAGGTCGGCAAGGCGGACGACCCGCGCACCCGGCGCGGCGTCGACTGGCTGCTGCGCAACCAGGAGGCCGAGGGCTCCTGGTTCGGCCGCTGGGGCACCAACTACATCTACGGCACCGGCTCGGTGGTGCCGGCCCTGGTGGCCGCCGGGGTGCCCGAGTCCGACCCGTCGATCCGCCGCGCGGTGCGCTGGCTGGAGGAGCGGCAGAATCCGGACGGCGGTTGGGGCGAGGACATGCGCTCCTACGAGGACCCGGAGCACTGGTCCGGGCGCGGGGAGTCCACCGCCTCGCAGACCGCCTGGGCGCTGATGGCGCTGCTGTCGGCCGGCGAGGGCCCCGGCGGGCGGTTCGCCCCCGGGGCGGAGCGGGGCAGCGCGGCCGTCGAACGCGGCGTGCGCTGGCTGGCGGCCACTCAGCAGCCGGACGGCAACTGGGACGAGCCGCAGTTCACCGGGACCGGGTTCCCGTGGGACTTCTCGATCAACTACCACCTCTACCGGCTGGTCTTCCCGGTCACCGCACTGGGCCGCTACCTGCACGGCAACCCCGCGCTGGGGAGGCTGACATGAGTGCTCCACTCCTGGTCCTGTGCGCGCTGGCCCCGGAGGAGTGGGCGCTGCGCGGCGGCGACTGGGCGAACGCGCTCGGCGGTTCACCGGTGCTCGCCCGCACCGGTATGGGCCCGGCGCGGGCTGGGCGGACCCTCAGCACCCTGCTGGCGGCCGCCCCCCAGGGGTACAGCGCGGTGCTGATGACCGGATTCTGCGCTGCCGCCGCGCCGGGAACAAGACCTGGTGAGGTGATTGTTGCCGACAGGGTGCACTCCGCTTCGGGATGTTCAACTGCGACCCAGTTGCCCGATGTCCTGGCCCAGGCCGTGACCGGCCTGGGTCTGCCCGTGCGCACCGGCCCGCTGTACTCCGCCGACCACGTGGTGCGCGGCCACGAGCGCCGCGTGCTGCACCGCCGCGGCACGATCGCCGTGGACATGGAGTCCGCGGCCGCGTTCGACGCGCTGCCCGCCGGCCTGCCGGTGGCGGCGGTCCGGGTGGTGGTGGACACGCCCGAGCGCGAGCTGCTGCGTCCCGGCACCCTGCCCGGCGGACTGCGCGCCTACCGCACCCTGCGGGCCCTGGTGCCCGCCCTGCTCGGCTGGCACCGGAGCGTGGTCGGTGCCGGCGCCCAGCGCCCGTGTCCGATACCGGAGCCGTCAGATTTCTCTCTCGCGACCCACTCTTCCCTGCCGACGCTCCCTCAGGAGGCGAGCTAGCCATGGCAATGCCGCTGCGCCAGACCGTGCGGGTCAGTACCTACCTCATGCAGCAGAAGCTGCTCAAGCGCCGTGACAAGTTCCCGCTGATCGTCGAGCTGGAACCGCTCTTCGCGTGCAACCTCGCCTGTGAGGGCTGCGGCAAGATCCAGCACCCGGCCGGGGTGCTCAAGCAGCGGATGCCGGTCGCCCAGGCGGTCGGTGCCGTGCTGGAGTCCGGCGCTCCGATGGTCTCCATCGCCGGCGGTGAGCCGCTGATGCACCCGCAGATCGACGAGATCGTCCGTCAGCTGGTCGAACGGCGGAAGTACGTCTTCCTCTGCACGAATGCGCTGCTGTTGCGCAAGAAGTTGGACAAGTTCACTCCTTCGCCGTATTTCACCTTCACGGTGCACATCGACGGCCTGCGCGAGCGCCACGATGAGTCGGTGGCCAAGGAGGGGACGTTCGACGAGGCGGTCGCCGCGATCAAGGAGGCCAAGCAGCGCGGCTTCCGGGTCACCACCAACAGCACCTTCTTCAACACGGACACCCCGCAGACCATCATCGAGGTGCTCGACTTCCTCAACGACGAGTTGCAGGTCGAGGAGATGATGATCTCCCCGGCCTACGCCTATGAGAAGGCGCCCGACCAGGAGCACTTCCTGGGCGTGGAGCAGACCCGGGAGCTCTTCCGCAAGGCCTTCTCCGGTGGCAACCGTCGCCGGTGGCGCCTGAACCACAGCCCGCTCTTCCTGGACTTCCTGGAGGGCAAGGTCGACTTCGAGTGCACGGCGTGGGGCATCCCGAACTACTCGCTCTTCGGTTGGCAGCGTCCCTGCTACCTGATGGCCGACGGGTACGTGCCCACCTACCGGGAGCTGATCGAGAAGACCGACTGGTCCAAGTACGGCCGTGGCAAGGACCCGCGCTGCGAGAACTGCATGGCGCACTGCGGGTACGAGCCGACGGCGGTGTTGGCCACCATGGGCTCGCTCAAGGAGTCGCTGCGAGCCATGCGGGAGACCGTCAGCGGCAATCGCTGAATGGTCGGGGCCCGGCGCGCGTGCGGGAGCGCGCGTCGGGTCCGACCATGACACCAGGACCAACACAGCAAGGATGTGCGAACAGTCATGACCGCGATCTCGCTCGGTATCCCATCGCTGCCGCTGAAGCCGCTCGCGACCCGTCGTCACTCGCGTCAGATCATGGTCGGCAACGTGCCGGTGGGTGGTGACGCGCCGGTCTCGGTGCAGTCGATGACCACCACGCTGACCTCGGATGTGAACGCGACGCTGCAGCAGATCGCGCAGCTGACCGCTTCGGGGTGTCAGATCGTGCGGGTGGCGGTGCCCTCGCAGGACGATGCGGACGCGTTGCCGATCATCGCGAAGAAGTCGCAGATCCCGGTGATCGCGGACATCCACTTCCAGCCGAAGTACGTGTTCGCGGCGATCGACGCGGGGTGCGCGGCGGTGCGGGTGAACCCGGGCAACATCAAGGCGTTCGACGACAAGGTCGGCGAGATCGCGAAGGCGGCGAAGGAGACCGGTACGCCGATCCGGATCGGCGTGAACGCCGGCTCGCTGGACAAGCGGCTGCTGGAGAAGTACGGGAAAGCGACGCCCGAGGCGCTGGTGGAGTCGGCGCTGTGGGAGTGCTCGCTCTTCGAGGAGCACGATTTCCGGGACATCAAGATCTCGGTGAAGCACAACGACCCGGTCGTGATGATCAACGCCTACCGGCAGCTCGCGGCGGCGTGCGACTACCCGTTGCACCTGGGTGTGACGGAGGCGGGCCCGGCGTTCCAGGGCACCATCAAGTCGGCCGTCGCGTTCGGTGCGCTGCTGGCGGAGGGGATCGGGGACACGATCCGGGTCTCGCTCTCCGCGCCGCCGGTGGAGGAGATCAAGGTCGGAATCCAGATCCTGGAGTCGCTGAACCTGCGTCAGCGCGGCCTGGAGATCGTCTCCTGCCCGTCCTGCGGTCGGGCGCAGGTGGACGTCTACAAGCTCGCGGAGGAGGTCACGGCGGGTCTGGAGGGCATGGAGGTGCCCTTGCGGGTCGCGGTGATGGGTTGTGTGGTGAACGGTCCGGGTGAGGCGCGGGAGGCGGACCTGGGGGTGGCCTCGGGCAACGGCAAGGGCCAGATCTTCGTCAAGGGCGAGGTGATCAAGACGGTGCCCGAGTCGAAGATCGTCGAGACCCTGATCGAGGAGGCCCTCAAGCTCGCCGAGCAGATGCAGGCCGACGGCGCCCCAGCGGGCGTGCCGGCCGTGATCGCGGCAGGCTGAACCCAGACGTCCCGTCAGTCCCGCCCGATCAGCCCAATCAGTCAAGTCCTTCATCACCGAGCGTAGAGGTGGAGCCATGTCACTCCTGTCCTCAATCCAGGGACCAGCCGATCTGAAGCGCCTGCCGGCCAACCGGATGCCGCAGCTGGCCCAGGAGATCCGGGACTTCCTGATCGAGGCTGTCTCCCGCACCGGCGGCCACCTCGGACCCAACCTCGGCGTGGTCGAGCTCTCCATCGCCCTGCACCGGGTCTTCGACTCGCCGCGCGACCGGATCCTCTTCGACACCGGGCACCAGGCGTACGTCCACAAGCTGCTGACCGGGCGCCAGGACTTCAGCCGGCTGCGGGCCAAGGGCGGGCTCTCCGGCTATCCGTCCAGGGCCGAGTCCGAGCACGACGTGATCGAGAACTCGCACGCCTCCACCGTGCTCGGCTACGCCGACGGCATCGCCAAGGCGCACCAGTTGCAGGGGCGCGCGGACCGGCAGACCGTCGCGGTGATCGGTGACGGCGCGCTGACCGGCGGGCTGGCCTGGGAGGCGCTCAACAACATCGCCGAGGCCGACGACCGGCCGCTGGTCATCGTGGTCAACGACAACGAGCGGTCCTACGCCAAGACCATCGGGGGCCTGGCCAACCACCTGGCCACGCTGCGCACCACCCAGGGCTACGAGCGCTTCCTGGCCTGGGGCAAGGAGGCGCTGCAGCGCACCCCGGTGGTGGGCCAGCCGATCTTCGAGGCGCTGCACGGCGCCAAGAAGGGCTTCAAGGACTCCTTCGCGCCGCAGGGCATGTTCGAGGACCTGGGGCTGAAGTACATCGGCCCGATCGACGGCCACGACATCGCCGCGGTGGAGTCCGCGCTGCGCAAGGCGCGTGGCTTCGGCGGCCCGGTGATCGTGCACTGCCTGACCGTCAAGGGCCGCGGCTACCGCCCCGCCGAGCTGGACGAGGCGGACCGCTTCCACGCGGTGGGCGCGATGGACCCCTACACCTGCCTGCCGATCTCGCCGGCCGGTGGCACCTCGTGGACCTCGGTGTTCGGCGAGGAGATGCTGGCCGTCGGGGCGCAGCGCCCGGACGTGGTGGCGATCACCGCCGCGATGCTCCAGCCGGTGGGCCTGGCGCCGTTCGCCAAGGCCTTCCCGAAGCGCACCTTCGACGTCGGCATCGCCGAGCAGCACGCCGTCGCCAGCGCCGCCGGGCTCGCCACCGCGGGGCTGCACCCGGTGGTCGCGGTCTACGCGACCTTCCTGAACCGGGCGTTCGACCAGGTGCTGATGGACGTCGCGCTGCACAGGCTCGGCGTCACCTTCGTGCTGGACCGGGCCGGCGTCACCGGCAATGACGGCGCCTCGCACAACGGCATGTGGGACATGTCGATCCTCCAGGTGGTCCCCGGGCTGCGGCTGGCCGCGCCGCGCGACGCCGAGCAGCTCAAGGCCCAGCTGCGCGAGGCACTGGAGGTCACCGACGCGCCGACCGTGGTCCGCTTCCCCAAGGGCGAGGTCACCCCGGTCCGTCCGGCCGTCGAGCAGGTGGGCGGCGTCGACGTGCTGCAGCGCACCCAGGTGCCCGGGCGCAGCGGGCAGGACGTGCTGCTGGTCTCGGTCGGCGCGATGGCCTTCGCCTGCCTGGACGCCGCCGCGCTGCTCACCGCCGACGGGCTGGCCACCACCGTGGTCGATCCGCGCTGGGTCAAGCCGGTCGATCCGGCGCTGGTCCAACTCGCCGCCCAGCACAGGCTGGTGGTCACCGTCGAGGACAACGGTCGGGTCGGTGGGGTGGGCGCGGCGATCGCCCAGGCCATGCGCGACGCCGATGTCGACACCCCGCTGCGTGACCTGGGAATTCCGCAGGAGTTCCTGCAGCACGCCGGGCGCGGCGAGATCATGGAGGAGGCCGGCCTGACCGGTACCGGGATCGCCGCCCAGACCGCCGCCTTCGCCAAGCACCTGCTACCGAACCGAGGAGTGAACGAACCCCGTGCCAGCTGACGACGTGCCTGCCGACCGACCCGAAGGCGCCCTCGACCTCGCCGCCCTGCTCGCCGAGCGCGGCGGCGAGCGGTACGAGCTGCACGGCCGCTACCTCAACCCGCAGCTGCCGAGGATGCTGCACACCATCGGCTTCGACAAGACCTACGAGCGCGCCGCCGGCCCGTACTTCTACGACGCCGAGGGCAACGAGTACCTGGACATGCTGGCCGGCTTCGGCATCTTCGCGCTCGGCCGCCACCACCCGGTGGTGCGCGACGCGATCCAGCAGGTGATGGACCTCGACCTGCCCGACCTGACCCGGTTCGACTGCCCGCCGCTGCCCGGCCTGCTGGCCGAGCAACTGCTGGCCCTGGCGCCGGGCCTGGACCGGGTCTTCTTCGGCAACAGCGGCACCGAGGCGGTGGAGACCGCGATCAAGTTCGCCCGCTACGCCACCGGGCGCGGGCGGATCCTCTACTGCGACCACGCCTTCCACGGGCTGACCACCGGATCGCTCTCGATCAACGGCGAGGGCGGTTTCCGCAAGGGCTTCGGGCCGCTGCTGCCGGACACCGCGATCCCGCTGGGCGACCTCGCCGCGCTCCAGCGCGAGCTGCGCAAGGGCGACGTGGCCGCGCTGATCGTCGAGCCGATCCAGGGCAAGGGCGTGCACGCCGCACCGCCCGGCTGGCTGCGTGCCGCCCAGGAGCTGCTGCACGAGAACAAGGCGCTGCTGATCTGCGACGAGGTGCAGACCGGCATCGGGCGCACCGGTGCCTTCTTCGCCTACCAGGACGAGGAGGGGGTCCAGCCCGACCTGGTCTGTGCGGCCAAGGCGCTCTCGGGCGGCTACGTGCCGATCGGCGCCACCCTGGGCAAGGGCTGGATCTTCGAGAAGGTCTACTCCTCGATGGACCGGGTGCTGGTGCACTCGGCCAGCTTCGGCTCCAACGCCCAGGCGATGGCCGCTGGGCTCGCGACCCTGCGGGTGATGCGGGACGAGCGGGTGGTGGAGAACGCCCGCCGGGTCGGCGACCTGTTCCGCGACCGGCTGGCCGCGCTGACCGAGAAGTACGAGTTGCTCGCCGAGGTGCGCGGCCGCGGTCTGATGATCGGCATCGAGTTCGGCCGGCCCCGCTCGCTCAAGCTGCGCACCGGCTGGACCGCGCTGCAGGCCGCGCGCAAGGGGCTCTTCGCGCAGATGGTGGTGGTGCCGCTGCTGCAGCGGCACCGGATCCTGACCCAGGTCTCCGGCGATCACCTGGAGGTGATCAAGCTGATCCCGCCGCTGATCATCACTGAGCGTGAGGTGGACCGGTTCGTGGACGCGTTCAGCGAGGTGATGGACGACGCGCACCGTGGCAGCGGCCTGATGTGGGACTTCGGCAGGACGCTGGTGAAGCAGGCCGTGGGCAGCCGGTGACCCGGCGCTACAGCTCGACCGGCGCTACAGCTCGACCCGGCGCCGCCGGATGACCACGTAGAGGTCGATCGTGGCGAAGACGGTGAGCGCGAAGCAGACCGCCGCGAAGCCGATCAGGGTGCCCTGCGAGGGCGCGCTGGTCGGCTTCGCCAGTGCGGCGAAGACCGCGAAGGCGGCGGTCATCAGCGCGAAGATCGGTGTGAAGATCACCGAGAGCAGGAAGCGCAGCTTGAGGTCGCTGCGGGCGTAGCGAGGTTCGGTCCCGCTGCGCCAGCGGCGCGGGGTGGTGGCATAGCGCATGGCGGCTCACCTCCGTCCGGATCGGGCTACCCGGACGGTTCCAGGATATTCCGGCGGTAGGCTCGGCGAACGAGGCATTCGGCCCCCTGGCGGGAGCACGAGGAACGGAGGGACCGGCGTGAGCATCGCGGTGTGCACCATCTGCACCGGCACCGGGCGACTGGCCGGCCTGCAGTGCCGGACCTGCAAGGGCACCGGCACCACCGAGCGGGACGGTGGTGGCAACTGCTTCCTGTGCAGCGGAACCGGCACCTACACCCGGTACCGGGTTTCGGCCGACGGCAGCAAGCAGGCCTATCGCGAGGAACCCTGCCGGACCTGCGACGGTACCGGGTCGATCGCGGGGAGCCGTCCCGCCGAGGTCTGATCGAGCATCAGTTCGCTCTTTCTGCCGCTGAAGCAAGCGGCTACCGTGTACCTACCCTTCGTAACCGATGCGAGAGGTCGTCATGGTCGCCACCGTCACCTACTCCCGGTACTGCGCGCACTGCGGGACCCCGGTCTCCGAGGGGCCGGAGGGCGGCTACGTCTGCGGGGCCTGTTTCCACGTGGTCGAGCCGGTCGGCGCGGACCAGGCCCGCAAGGCGCGCCGGGCGGAGCGGGCCGCCATGGTCGCGGAGGCGGCCCGGCTGCGGGCGCTGCGGCAGTACTAGGGCGTGTTTCATCATTCGCGTCGGATCAGCGCGCGGCGTTGGGCGCCCGGCGTCGCGCGCCCGGCGGAAATTATGAAACACGCCCTAGCGACCCCCGTTCCAGCCCCGTCAGCCGGTCGGCGCGTCAACTGCGGCTCATGAGTCCGGCGGTGGCCCGATCGGTACTACGACGGCCAGCTGCCGTACCCGCTGCGGGCCGGCGACTACGCGCCCGGCCTCGGCGTCCGGCCGAGGCGGTGAACCCCGCGCTCTTCGTCACCGTCCTGCGCACCGACGCCGCCGAAGGCGGTCGGGCCGTCCGGTCGAGACCGTCCAGCTGCCGATCGCCGACACCGAGGAGCGGGTGACGGCCGCCCTGCGGACCCAACTGGCCGTGGGCGCCCGCGAACTGCTGGTCCGGCCGGTCGGCCTGACCATCGAGGATCTGCGGGTTCAGCTGACGGGCACCGCGCGGTTGATGCCCTCGCTGAGAAGCGTAGCGAGCCTGGTCACCGCACGGACGTGGTGACCAGGCTCGCTACGCAGGAATGACTAGTCGAGCGGTCCGCCGGCTACGTAAATCACCTGGCCACTGACGAAGCCCGCGCCCGCACTGGCGAGGAACGAGATGGTGTGCGCGATGTCCTCGGGGACGCCCACCCGCTGGACCGGGATCTGGGTGGCCGCGGCCTGCTTGAAGGCCTCGAACTCCATGCCGACCCGGGCGGCGGTGGCGGCGGTCATGTCGGTGGCGATGAACCCGGGGGCCACCGCGTTGGCGGTGATGCCGAACTTGCCGAGCTCGATCGCCAGGGTCTTGGTGAAGCCCTGCAGGCCCGCCTTGGCGGCCGAGTAGTTGGCCTGGCCGCGGTTGCCCTGGGCCGAGGAGGAGGAGAGGTTGACGATCCGCCCGAAACCGGCGTCCACCATGTGCTTCTGCACCGCGCGGGTCATCAGGAAGGCGCCCCGCAGGTGCACGTTCATGACGGTGTCCCAGTCGGCCGCCGACATCTTGAAGAGCAGGTTGTCGCGGAGCACCCCGGCGTTGTTGACCAGCACCACGGGGGTGCCCAGCTCGGCGGCGATCCGGTCCACGGCGGCCTGGACCTGGGCCTCGTCGGAGACGTCGGCGCCCACCGCGAGCGCCCGGCCGCCGGCCGCGGTGATCTTCTCGACGGTCTCCTTGCCGGCCGACTCCTCCAGGTCGACCACGGCGACGGCATAGCCGTCGGCCGCCAGCCGCTGTGCCGTGGCGGCGCCGATGCCCCGCGCGGCGCCGGTGACGATCGCGACCCTGGTCGTGCTGCTCTGCTCGGTCATACCTCTTACTCGTCTCTCTCGGTTCAACGAAAAATGGTGCTGAGAGCGCTGCGCGAATACCCTACCGGCGAGTAGTTGAGGGGGCCAGGGTGCCGTCCGGGCAGCCGCTCAACTCGGCGGCGCGGGACGAAATACCACAACTGCGATGAACTCCGTCTACTATCTGCCCCTGCCTGCCGCAACACGGGCTCCGTTTGTATAGTGTGCGCCAGCAGCCGTCGGCTGCACGGCGGAGCTCCCCTCGATTCGGGTCGAAATCACTGCGGTTGGTTCTCGATTCGGGCCGGGGGAGGCCAGCACGCCGCTACTGCCCCGCCCGGGCGTCCCACAGCGCGCCGGGTGTGACATCAGGACGGATTCATGGTGCTGGGGGAGATCCCGACGACCCGCGTGCCCGGACGACTTCAGCAGTCGCCCGGTCACCTCATCCGCGTGGCCCAGCAGGTGCACACCCGGCTGTGGTCCGAACACGTAGGGGCCGAATTGACGGCCCCTCAGTTCGCCGTGCTGCTCGCACTCGCTCTCGAACCAGGCGCTGACCAGCGCACGGTGGGCGAACGAGCCTCACTGGACAAGGCGACGATGGCCGAGATGGTCGCTCGGCTGGTACGGCGTGGCCTGGTGCTGCGCCGACGCGATCCGGCGGACGGCCGGCGCAAACTGCTCGCGCTCTCGCAGAACGGAGCCCAGGCGGTCCGTGAGGCCACCGGCGGTGTGGTGCGCGTCCAGCGCACCCTGTTCGAGCCGCTGACCGGCGACGAGCAACTCGAACTGATCCGAGTCCTCGCCAAGATAGCCAAGTTGGAGCCGGCCGCGGTGGCCGCGCTGAGCGACAGTCGCCCGCTGCTGGATGCCCAGCGAGCGGTCGGCTACCTGATCAGGGTCGGTCAGCAGGTCCATACCAAGCTCTGGGCCGAGCACGTCGGCACGGAGTTGACGGCTCCTCAGTTCGCCGTGCTCGACGCCTTGGAGAGCGAGCCGGGGGCCGATCAGCGGACCGTCGGTGAGCTGGCCTCGCTGGACAAGGCGACGATGGCCGAGATGGTTTCGCGGCTGGTCAGGCGGGGTCTGGTGCTGCGTCGCCGGGACCCGTCGGACGGGCGGCGCAACCTGCTCTCGCTCTCACCCACCGGCCAGGAGCTGCTGCACAGCGCCGCCGCCGGTGTGGGCAGGGTGGAGGAGTTGCTGCTCGAACCGTTGGAGCCGGCCGAGCACCAGCAGGCGTTGATCCTGCTGGCGAAGGCGGCTCGACTCGCACCGGTGGCGTAACGATTCGCCACGAAATTCCTGGCAATTCGCTGGGAATTCCCACGTGTCCGACATAACTGTCGGCTCCCGCCACCCGGCGGGAGCCGACAGTTGGTCGGTCACGAATTGACTCAGCTCCAGTCGAAGTGGGCCGGGTCGGGGCCGAGTCGCTGCCCGGTCTCGATAGTGGCGATCGCGGCGAGGTCCTCGGCATCCAGTTCGAACCCTGTCACCGCGAAGTTCTCCGCGATCCGGGACGGGGTGACCGACTTCGGGATCGCGACGATGCCGCTCTGCAGGTGCCAGCGGAGCACCACCTGGGCGACGGTGCGCCCGTGCTTGGCCGCGACCTTGGCCAGCACCGGATCGCCGAGCAGCTCCTTGCCCTGGCCCAGCGGGCTCCACGCCTCGGTGGCGATGCCGTGCTCGGCGTGGAAGGCGCGCAGCTCCCGCTGCGGGAAGTGCGGGTGCAGCTCGACCTGGTTGAGCGCCGGGACCAGCGAGCTGGTCTCGAAGAGGTGAGTCAGCTCCGCCTGGCCGAAGTTGGAAACACCCACCGCCTTGACCCGGCCGGAGTCGAGCAGCTCCGTCATGGCCTGCCAGACGTTGGCGTAGCTGCCGTGCATCGGGCGCGGCCAGTGGATCAGGTAGAGGTCGAGGTACTCCAGGCCGAGCTTCTCCAGCGAGGCCTCGAACTCGATCAGCACGGCGTCCCGGCCAGCCTGGCCCGACCAGTCGCGCGTGCCGCTGTTCCACAGCTTGGTGGTGATGAACAGTTCGTCACGCGGCACGCCGGCCTGCCGGATGCCGAGGCCGGTACCGGCCTCGTTCTCGTAGATGGCGGCGGTGTCGATGCTGCGGTAGCCGGTCTCGATGGCGGTGCGGACGGCGGCGGCCGCCTCGGCCTCCGGCACCTGCCAGACGCCGAAGCCGAGCTGCGGGATCGCGACGCCGTTGTTCAGAGTGATCGTGGGGATGGTGCTCACGAGCTGTGGTGTGCCCTTCGATTTGTCCTGTTCTGCCGGTGGGTCAACCAACGGCGGGTCACCGGTGTTCCCGTGATCCAGGATCCCTTGCCGATTTCCTGTTCGGCCACCCACCCGGCGGACAGCGCGTACTCCGTCCGGGGCAGTCGACGGCGGATCGCGGCGTTCGATGGCGGATCAGCGCGCAGACTGCCGGTGTGACCAGGAACTCGGAGCGCCCGTTCGCCGGCCAGAAGGCGAAGCAGAGCGAGATCGCCGGCATCCCCACCCGGCTGATCGTCGGTGTGGTGGTGGCCGCGCTCGCGCTCTGGTTCCTGCTGGCGAACCTCAACAACGTCAAGATCCAGTTCTGGGTCTTCACCGTGGAGGCGCCGCTGTGGATCGCGCTCGCCGCCACGCTGCTGATCGGCGCCGTGCTGGGCTACCTCCTCAAGGGCCGGCGCGAGAGCCGGTAGCGCGACCGCGGCGGGCTTGCTCGGTCCGCAGGGGGAGTGGCGGGAAGTGATCACCCCAGCTACGGGTAGGACGGCCTTCCACAAATCCTGCTTATGATTCTCGGATGCTGGATTCCCGACACATCCGGACCTTTCACGAGGTGGTCAGCACCGGCTCGTTCACCGCGGCCGCACGCTCCCTCGGCTACACCCAGCCGGCCGTCACCCAGCAGATCCGTGCCCTTGAGCGCGAGACCGGCGTCCCGCTCTTCACCCGGGACGGACGCCGGATGCGGCTCACCGAAGCGGGCGAGACGCTGGCCCGGCACGCCGGAGTGATCCTCGGCAACCTCGGTGCCGCCCAGCAGCAACTCCAGGCGCTGGCCCGGCTGCGGGCGGGCCGGGTGCGGGTCTGCGCCTTCCCCAGCGCCAACGCCACGCTGATCCCCGAGGCGATGGCCGCGCTGCTGGCCGAGCACCCCGGCGTGCGGGTCGAGCTGCTGGAGGCCGAGCCGCCCGAGTCGGTGCAGAAGCTGCTGGCCGGCGAGTGCGACATCGCGCTCTCCTTCAGCTACCCGGGGATGCGCGCCGAACTGCCCACCGAACTGGTGGAGATCCGGCTGATGGAGGATCTGCTGACGGTGCTGCTGCCGGTCGGCCACCCGCTGGCCCGCCGGCACGCGGTGCGGCTGGCCGAGCTGGCCCAGGCCCGCTGGATCGCCGGCTGCGCGCGCTGCCGGGCCAACTTCCTGCAGATCTGCGCGGAGGAGGGCTTCGACCCGGACATCGTCTTCACCACCGACGACAACCTCGCGCTGCAGAGCCTGGTGGCCGCCGGGGTCGGCATCGCGGTGGCCCCCTCGCTGGTGCTCTCCTTCCTCAACCACCGCAAGGTGACCGGGCGGGCCCTGGAGCCGCACGTCCGCCGTCAGGTCTGCGCCTACGTGCTGCGCGAGCACCTGCCGCTGCCCGCCACCGAGCTGGTGCTGGACGGGTTGCGCTCGGCGGCGGCCGACCGGGTCGGGTGCTGACCGCCCAGCAGATCAGGCGAGGCGGATCAGCAGCCGCGGATCAGGAGAACGGATCGGGCTTGGCGGGCGCGGCGGGCGCGCTCGGCGCGTTGGCGGGGGGCGCTGCCGGGACGGCGTTGGCCGGGGCGAACGGGTCGAAGTCCGGGGGCGGGACGTTGACCGGGGTGCCCTTGCCGCCTGCGGGTGCCGCTTCCTCGGCCGCCGCTTCGGCGGCGGGGGCCGGGGCCGGGTCCGCCTGCGGGGCGAAGGGGTTGAAGTCCGCGGGCGGCACGTTGACGGGGGTGCCCTTGCCCTTCGGCGCGGTGGCGGGCGCGCTGGGCGCGGCCGGCGGGGTCGCCGGGGGCGGCGGCGCGGTGTCGGCCATGGTGGCGCGGGTGACGGTGCCGAAGGGGTCGAGGGGCTGATTCTTCATCACCGTGCCGAACGGGTCGAGCACCTGTGCGGGGGCGGCGGCGGCGGCCGGTTCGGGTTCGGGAGCGGCGACGGGGGTCGGGGATGGAGCCGAGGTGGCGGCCGGGGCCGGGGTCGGCTCCGTCTGCGGGGCGAAGGGGTTGAAGTCCGGCGGTGGCACGTTGACCGGGGTGCCCTTGCCCTTCGCGGGCTCAGCCGTAGGCGCGGGCGCGGGGACAGCGGCGGGTGCGGGTGCCTGGACCGGCGCGGGCGGGGTGACCGGGGGAGTGGGCGGCATCGGCGGCGGGGGCGGCACCGGGAGCGGCGCGGCCACCGGGGGTGCGGGCAGTGCCACCGGCGGGGCAGCTGGTGCCACCGGCGGGGCAGCCGGGGCCACTTGAGCCACCGGGGCCACCGGGGCCACCAAGGGTGCGGGGGGCGCGGGCACGACGGACGTCATCGTCGGTGCGGCGCCCACCGGTGCGACCACGCCGTCCCAGCCCAACTCCACGCTCCGCAGCAGCTCCGCGAAGACCGTCGCGTACAGCTCCCAGTCCTCGCCGTGCGCCGTGCCCAGCTGCACGCTCAGCAGCGAGGCGCCGTCCGGCAACGGCAGGAAGGCCTGCACCACCGAGGAGATCACCCAGCGTCGGGTGCCGTCCTCGGCGAGCGTGGCCGGGACCGCGCCGGTGCGGCCCTGGACCAGTACCACGGCCGGGCCGGACGGCAGGATCACCGTCCACACCTCGGCCTGCGGGCGCGAGGTGGCCAGCTCGGCGGCGAGTTCGGCGATCGGCGTGCGGTCCTGGTGCACCGCGACGACCAGCGAGGCGTTGCTCGGCCGTCCGTCGAGCTCCACCGCCGCCACGGCGGCGAACCGGACGCCGGCCGCCGTGCTGTCGTCCAGCAGGGCGGCGTTCAGCACCGCCCAGTCCCGGCGGTCCTGCGCGCCGGCGGCGGCGAACAGCTCCTCCGCCACCTCGCCGAGTTGCTCGGCCGACGCCTCGTCAGCACCGCGCACGGTCAGCGCGTGGAAGGCCGGCGGCACGGTGAACCGGACCTCCACCCCGCTGCCGGTGGGCAGTTCGGCGGGCGCCAGGGTCTGCCGCCCGGCGGCGAGTTCGGCCAGCGGTGCGGCGAAGGCGGGGCGCAGCCGGGCGGCCGAGGGCTCGGCACTGACCGGGAGCTGGAAGGCGGCCGCGTGTTGGGCGTAGGGCACGCCACGGACGGCTGCCCGGCCGTAACGGGCCATCAGCTGCTCGATGGTTCCGGCACTGGCGGCGGCCGGTGCCGGCGGAGTGCAGGAGACCAGCGTGCCGTGACCCGGGCGGGCCAGCCGGCCGGGCCCGGTGCGGGTCAGCCAGATGTCGAAGAGCGCGGGGCCGCCGGGCACCGGCGGGCCGCTGAACAGCGCGTCGGGCGAGTGCCGGGTGACGGCGGAGCCGAGCAGCGCTTCGGCGAGCGAGTCGAGTGAAGCGGAGATCCGCTCGGCGGCCGCCGCCACCGCCGCCCCGGTGAGGCCCCCCTGGCCGTCCTGCGTCATGCTCCGCAGCCCCCGTTCGATCGTTCCATGATGTGCCGATGCGGCCGAGTTGATGCCGCTGTGCTGATATGTCCGCTCCGCTGTTGTATCAGACCGGCTCCACCCCCGTGACCAGGGCGCCCAGTGCCTCGGCCAGGCCTGGGACGGCGAGCAGGCCGGCGAGGGAGTGGACCAGGGTGCCGGTCGGGGTGTCCGGGCGCTCGTCGGCGAGATACTCCGGCAGCACCGCGGCCAGCTCCGGCTCGCGGGCGGCGGTCACCACCAGCGCCGCCACGAAGTCCTGGACCAGGCGCAGCTGGACCTGCTCGCGCGGCGGCTGCTGCCGATCGGCGAGCCAGGCCAGCGAGCTGATCTCGGCGTTGGCGATCCAGGCCCGAACCGTCAGCCGCAGGGCCGGGCTCGGGTCGGGCAGTGCCAGGTGGGAGAGGATCTGGTCGTGCGCGGCCCGCCGCACCTCGTCGATCACCGCGGTGGTCCCCGGGCTGGCCGCCACCGAGCCGCCGCGCAGCAGGGCGGCGAAGCCGGGGCCGTGCTCGGCCACGAAGTCGAGGTAGCGCGCCATCACCCGGGCCAGCCGCTCGGAGAGCGGGCCGACGGCGGGCTCCTCGAAGCGCCCGGCCAGCTCCTGGCCGGCCCGGCGCAGCGACTCCTCGTAGATCGCCTGCTTGCCCGGGAAGTAGTGGTAGACCAGCGGCCGCGAGGCGCCGGCCGCCGCCGCGATGTCGTCGATCGACACGTCCTCCGGCGGCCGCGCGCTGAACAGCTCCAGCGCGACGGCGATCAACTGTTCGCGCCGCTCGTCGACGCTCAGCCGCCGCCGTGGCCGGCCCTTGGCCGTGCTGGGCGTGCCGGGCGCGGCGGCGGACTTCGCGGAGGACGGGGACATGGGCGTCACCCTATCCAGCCGGCCGCGGGCCGGGCTCCCGAGATGACGAAAGTCTGACGTCGGGGCCGGACCCCTGTCGGCGAACCGGTGGCGGCGAGGACACTGGTCCCGTGAACGACAACGCTCCGCCCCGCGGCACACCGGTCGGTCGACGCGTGCTGCTCGGGATGCTCGGTCTGGGCGCCGCCGGCGTCGCCGCCGGGCCCGTGCTCTCGCAGGCGGTCAACTCCGTGCTCTCCGGCATCGCGGCGAAGGACCCGACCGGGCTGACCGCCCTGCTCCCCGACAGCGGCGGTTTCGAGTACTACTCGGTGACCGGCCCGGTGTCGGCCAAGTCGGCGGCCGACTACCGGCTGACCGTCGACGGCCTGGTCGACCGCCCGGCCAGCTACACGCTGGCGGACCTGCAGGCGATGCCGCAGGTCCGGATCGTGCACGACGTGCAGTGCGTGACCGGCTGGCGGGTGCCCAAGACGCCGTTCGAGGGTGTCCGGCTCGCCGACCTGCTGGAGGCGGCGGGGGTGCGGCAGGGCGGCAGCGCCGTGCACTTCACCTGCTTCGACGGCAGCTACACCGAGAGCCTCACGCTCGACCAGGCGCGCCGCGACGACGTGCTGGTGGCGCTGAAGATGCAGGACAAGCCGGTGACCCACGACCACGGCGGCCCGGTGCGGCTCTACGTGGCGCCGATGTACTTCTACAAGTCCGCCAAGTGGCTCTCCGGGATCAGCGTGACGCCCGCCGTCGAGTCCGGTTACTGGGAGAACTACGGCTATGACGTCGACGCCTGGGTCGGCAAGTCCAACGGGCGCGACGATGCCCCGACCAGCTGACGCGGCCACGGCCGGCACCCGGCTGCTGCGGTTCACCCGCGCCGAGCGCTGGGTGCACCGCTGCACCGCGACGCTGATGATGGTCTGCATCGTCACCGCCGCCTGCCTCTACCTGCCGCAGCTGGCCGAACTGGTGGGCCGCCGCCGGTTGCTGGTGGTGGTGCACGAGTGGTCGGGCCTGCTGCTGCCGGTGCCGCTGCTGCTCGGCCTCGCCTCGCGGGCGCTGCGCCGGGACCTGGGCCGGCTGAACCGCTTCCTGCCCTACGACCGGGCCTGGCTGAAGGCGGCGCTGCGGCGCTCGTTCCGCCGCCGGGCGGGCAAGTTCAACGCCGGGCAGAAACTCTTCGCGGGCTGGATCGCGGGCGCCGTCCTGGTGATGCTCGGCACCGGGCTGCTGATGTGGTTCACCCACCTCGCGCCGCTGGTCTGGCGCACCGGGGCGACCTTCGTGCACGACTGGCTGGCGCTCGCCATCGGCATCGTGATCGCCGGCCACCTCTACATGGCGCTGGGCGACCCCGAGGCCCGGCGCGGCATGCGCACCGGGTGGGTGGACCGGCTCTGGGCCGTGCGCGAGCACCCGGAGTGGGAGGCCACCGAGGAGGAGGGCGAGCAGCCGCAGGTTCAGGGCAGCAACAGGTAGCGCCGGTAGGCCTCGCGGCCGTCCGGCACGAACGGCCAGCGGTCGTCGGCCAGTCGGTCGGCGATCTCGGCCTCGGTGAGCCAGCCGTGCCAGTCGATCTCGGCCGCCTGCGGCTGCACCGGGCCGGTCCAGCGGGCCTGGTGCACGTCGCAGAACCAGGAGTAGTCCGTCTCCTCGAAGAGGAAGCGGAACAGCGGCTCGGTGCTGATGCCGCTGACCCCGAGCTCCTCCTCGGCCTCCCGGACGGCGGCCTCGGCGTAGCTCTCGCCGGTGCCGACCACGCCGCCGACGAAGACGTCGTAGGCGCCGGGGGCGAAGAGCTTCTCGGGCGAGCGGCGGTGGGTGAAGATCCGCCCTTCGGCGTCGCGGACCAGGATCATCACGCAGCGGTGGGTCAGCCGGTCCCGGTAGACCTCACCGCGCGGGGCGACCCGGATCACCCGGTCCTGCGTGTCGACCACGTCAAGCAGTTCCTCGCTCGGGTTGCTCATGATGATCAGACTAAGGTGCGGGGGGAGAACAGCGGCGAGAACGGCGAGGCAGGCGGCACCGTGGTGGAGATCTGGGGCGAGACGGCCGAGGGGTACGAGCCGGTCCGGGAGGCGTTCGCGCGGAACTTCCGCGACTACGGCGAGCTGGGCGCGGCCTGCACGATCTACCTGCGCGGCCGCAAGGTGGTGGACCTGTGGGGCGGCGACGCCCGGCCCGAGGTCGGCGGGCGTCCGGCGCCGGCGGTCTCCTGGACGGCGGACACCGCGCAGGTGCTGCGCTCGGTGACCAAGGGCTGCACGGCCGCCGCGGCGCTGCTGCTCGCCCAGCGCGGGCAGCTCGACCTGGACGCGCCGGTGGCCGAGTACTGGCCGGAGTTCAAGGCGGCGGGCAAGGAGCGGATACCGGTGCGCTGGCTGCTCTCGCACCGCGCCGGGCTGCCGGCCCTGGACGTGCCGCTGCGGGTGGCGGACGTGCTGGCCTGGGAGCCGGCGGTGGCCGCGGTCGCCGCCCAGGTGCCGGCCTGGGAGCCGGGCAGCGCGCACGGCTACCACCCGTACACCTTCGGCTGGCTGGTCGGCGAGGTGGTCCGCCGGGTGAGCGGGCGCACGGTGGGCCGCTACTTCGCCGAGGAGGTCGCCCAGCCGCTCGGCCTCGACCTGTGGATCGGGCTGCCGGCCGCGGCCGGGCCCCGGGTGGGCCGGCTGGTCGACCTGCCGGCTCCGGTCGTGGCCGCGCAGGGCGGCGGGCTGCGGCTGCGGCCCAAGCGCTCGGTGACCGACGCCTACCAGGACCCGACCTCGCTGACCGCGCGCGCCTTCGGGGTGGTGCGCCCCGCGCTGGACCTGAACGACCCGGCCGCGCAGGCCGCCGAGATCCCGGGGGCCAACGGGATCGGCACGGCCCGCTCGGTGGCCCGCTTCTACGCGGCGCTGATCGGCGCGGCCGACCGGCCCGACGGCTCCGGGCAGCCGCTGCCGGCCCTGTTCACACCCCAGACGCTGGCCGAGGCGGGCAGTTCCGCCTCGGACGGCCCGGACCGGGTGCTGATCGTCAACTCCCGGTTCGGGCACGGCTTCTTCCGGCACAGCTCGACCTCGCCGATGTCCTCACCGGCGGCCTTCGGGCACCCCGGGCGCGGTGGCTCGCTGGGCTTCGCCGATCCGGAGCTGGGGATCGGCTTCGGCTACGTCACCTGCGGCATGCAGCCGGGAGTGACCGGCGACATCCGCTCCCGGGGGCTGATCACGGCGCTCCGGGCCTGCCTGGACGCCGACTAGGGCCGGCCCCTCGTCCGGCTCCCCTTCGGCCACCTCCGCGTCGGTGAGCAGCCGTGACCGGGTCAGGAACCGCTGCCCGGTGGGGGATTCCAGTGAGAAGCCGCTGCCCCGAC
Organism: Kitasatospora sp. GAS204B; assembly: GCF_029892155.1. Classification (GTDB taxonomy): domain Bacteria; phylum Actinomycetota; class Actinomycetes; order Streptomycetales; family Streptomycetaceae; genus Kitasatospora. The sequence continues at coordinate 138,212 of NZ_JARZAG010000017.1, forward strand.
CGGGCACCACGTCGATGGTCAGGTGGGTGTGCGACCAGTAGGCGAACTGGTCGCGCGCCATCCAGACCGCGACCGGCTCGGCGAGTCCCTCGACCGCCAGCTCGCCGAGCCGGACATCGCTCGCCGAGGTGCGGAACTCGCCGGCCGGGTAGCACATCGGCGCCGAGCCGTCGCAGCAGCCGCCCGACTGATGGAACATCAGCGGGCCGTGCTCGGCGGCCAGTTCGCGCAGCAGCTCGGCCGCCGCCTCGGTCACCGCGACCCTGGGCATCAGAAGAAGCCCAGCGCCTGCGGCGAGTAGCTGACCAGCAGGTTCTTGGTCTGCTGGTAGTGCTCCAGCATCATCTGGTGGTTCTCCCGGCCGATGCCGGAGTTCTTGTAGCCGCCGAACGCGGCATGGGCGGGGTAGAGGTGGTAGGCGTTGGTCCAGACCCGCCCCGCCTGGATCGCCCGTCCGGCCCGGTAGGCGGTCGAGCCGTCCCGGCTCCAGACGCCCGCGCCGAGCCCGTAGAGGGTGTCGTTGGCGATCTCGACGGCGCCCTCGAAACCGTCGAACCGGGTCACCGCGACCACCGGGCCGAAGATCTCCTCCTGGAAGATCCGCATCCCGTTGTCGCCCTCGAAGACGGTCGGCGCCATGTAGTAGCCGCCGGCCAACTCGCCGCCCAGGTCGACCCGTTCGCCGCCGGCCAGCACCTTGGCGCCCTCGGCCTGGCCGATCTCGACGTACGAGAGGATCTTCTCCAGCTGGTCGTTGCTGGCCTGCGCGCCGACCATGGTCTCGGTGTCCAGCGGGTTGCCCTGCTTGATCGCCCGCACCCGCTCCAGGCCGTCGCCCAGGAAGCGGTCGTAGATCGAGGACTGGATCAGCGCCCGGCTGGGACAGGTGCAGACCTCGCCCTGGTTCAGCGCGAACATGGTGAAGCCTTCGAGTGCCTTGTCGTAGAAGGCGTCCCGCTCGGCCGCCACGTCCGCGAAGAACAGGTTGGGGCTCTTGCCGCCGAGCTCCAGGCTGACCGGGATCAGGTTGGCGCTGGCGTACTGCATGATCAGCCGGCCGGTGGTGGTCTCGCCGGTGAAGGCGATCTTGCGGATCCGGGGGCTGGCGGCGAGCGGCTTGCCGGCCTCGACGCCGAAGCCGTTGACCACGTTGACCACGCCGGCCGGCAGCAGGTCGGCGATCAGCTCGATCAGCACCAGGATCGAGGCCGGGGTCTGCTCGGCCGGCTTGAGCACCACGGCGTTGCCGGCCGCCAGGGCCGGGGCGAGCTTCCAGATCGCCATCAGGATCGGGAAGTTCCACGGGATGATCTGGCCGACCACGCCGAGCGGTTCGTGGAAGTGGTAGGCGACGGTGTCCTCGTCGATCTGCGACAGGCCGCCCTCCTGGGCCCGGATCGCGCCGGCGAAGTACCGCAGGTGGTCGATGGCCAGCGGGATGTCCGCGGCCAGCGCCTCGCGGACCGGCTTGCCGTTCTCCCAACTCTCGGCTATCGCCAGGAGTTCGAGGTTGGCCGCCATCCGGTCGGCGATCGCGTTCAGCAGCTGGGCGCGCTCGGCCGGGGAGGTGCGGCCGAAGGCGGGAGCCGCGGCGTGCGCCGCGTCCAGCGCCAACTCGATGTCGTCGGCGGTGGAGCGGGCCACCTCGCAGAAGACCTGGCCGGTGACCGGCGTCGGGTTCGCGAAGTACTGCCCGCGCACCGGGGGCACCCAGGCGCCTCCGATCCAGTTCTCGTAGCGGGACTTGAAGCTGGTCGGAGGCTGGTAGATCGTCAAGTCCGGTTTCTCCTCGGCAGAGTGGGTGGCCGGCAGCGAGAGATGACGTGCTCTGCGCACCCTAGCCGTGCTCCAGCCGCTCGGCTACGGTGTGTCCCGAACCGGTCACTCCGGCTGGTAGCGGCCAGTGCCGCTCTCCCAGCTCAGGTAGCCGGAGAGCCAGGCGGTCAGGCCGTCCGCGTAGCGCTGCGCGGTCCGGCTCTGGTCCGGTCCGAGTTCCAGCTCCCGGTAGGTGCGCGGCAGTTCGTCCACCAGTCGGGCGTAGCGGTCGACCATCAGCTGGGCCTCGGCGAGCACCACCGAGCCGGCCTCCTCCAGGGAGCAGTCGCGCTCCCGCTGCACGATCATCACCAGGTTGTTCACGTCACCGCGGGGTGCCTCCTGCGGATAGGAGCGGATGTCGTTGCTCAGCGAGGGGATGTCGGCGGCCAGTTGGCGAAGCTGCTTGAGCAGCGGGCTGTGGAAGGCGGCGGGGGCCACCTCGAACCGGCCGAGCCGCTCCACCATGTCCAGCACCGACTCCATCGCGGCGGTGCCCCGACGCAGGATCAGATAGGTCTCCCGGTCCGGCGGTTCGCCGCTGCGCCGGCCGGCCGCCTCGGCGGGATGGCTGGCGAAGTAGCTCTCCCAGTTGTAGGTGGCCCGGGCCCGCCAGCGTGGTGACATGCCGCGGCTGATCCGCTGCCAGAGGTCCTCGAAGGCCATGGCGCACGGGGTGTCGGCGGGGGCGGGCGTGCCGTGCAGCACGCCGGTGAGGCGGTCGCACAACAGCGCGACGTCGCCTGGTCGGCGGCCGAGCGGGCCGTCGAATTGGTCGTCGAAGAGGAAGTAGAAGCCCATCAGGTCGGTGGCCAGCGCCAACTCCTCCGCGGTGCAGTCCGGGTAGCTCAGCGCGGCGAGCGCGGGAACGTCCCAGCGGGCGTAGGAGTCGGGGGTCAGGGCACTGCCGAGCATCCGGTGCTCGAGCAGCCAGCGCCGGTGTTGGGTCTCGGCGTTGGCGATATGCGGGTTTCGGCGGTGGGGGTAGGGGACGTCAAGGGTCGTCGCGTCGGACATCGGACTCCCGGGAGGTGAGGGCCGGTCGTACGGGTGGTGCCACGGGTTAGCATGATCCCTGGTTTCTGCGGCCCGCAGGGTATCTGATCACACCATCAGGTGGCGTGACTGTCGCAGCAATTGCCCACGGCACCTGCCCTTGAACCATGGCCAGTAGCGCTACCTGCGCGAAGCGTCGGCGCGCGGGCCGTCCCGGCGATAGCCTCACCCTGAGGATCACGCAGCGGCGACGTGGAGGGGACCGACGGTGACCGAACGGGAGAGCGAGCGCGGAGCGGGCGAGGCGTCGTCGGTGCCGCGACTCTACGAGCGCGAGATCGCGCTGAGCGCGGCCAGGGCGGCGATCGACACGCTGCGCCGGGACTTCGCGGCCGGCGGCGTCAATCTGGGCTCGCTGCTGCTCTACAGCGGCAAGGCCGGGCTCGGCAAGACCACCATGCTCCAGCAGGTCAGGGCGCTGGCCAGGAACCAGGGCCTGGCCGTGCTCAGCGGCCGGGCCGGTGAGCAGCGGGTCAACGAACCCTTCTACCTGCTGCGCCAGTTGCTGCTGCCCGAGCTGCTGCGGCTGCGCCCGGAGGAGCAGCAGGAGGTGCTCGGGCCGTGGCGCGAGATCGCCGGCCCGGCGCTCGCCCTGCTGTTGCCCGGCGGCGAGGCGGCCGACCCGCAGAGCGTGCGCACGGGTATCGACTACGTGGTGACCCAACTCGCCATCCGCCGGGCACCGCTGGTGATGCTGGTGGACGACCTGCAGTGGGCCGACCACGAGTCGCTCAGCTGGCTGGAGGCCTTCGCCCAGCGCTGCCCCGAACTGCCGGTGCTGCTGGCCATCGCCTGGCGCTCCAGCGAGATGCCCGAACAGGCCCAGTCCTTCCGCGCCCTGGTGGCCGGCAACGCGCACCGGCACCTGGAGTTCCAGGGCCTGCAACCGGAGCCGGTCAAGAAGCTGGTCCACGAGGCATTCCCGGACACGGCGGAGGACTCCTTCTGCCGTCAGGTCTGGGCGGTCACCGACGGCAACCCGTTCCTGGTCAACGCGCTGCTGGCGAAGATCCGCGAGAGCGGCATCGAGCCGGTGCACGAGAACGTGCCGCTGTTGCACGACCTGGCCGCCGAGGCCCAGGGCATGGACCGCGACTACTGGCTGACCAAACTCAGCGTCAACACCTTCAACTTCGCCCAGGCCGCCGCGATGCTCGGCACCCAGATCGCGATCCCGGTGGCGACCAGGATCGCCGGCATGGCCCCTTCGGGCGCCGCCGACGCGATCGCCGAGCTGCGCCGCCACCAGGTGCTCAACGGTCCGGCCGACGGCCCGCTGGAGTTCGTCCACCCGCTGCTCGCCACCTCGCTCTACAAGTCGATCCGGCTGGGCATGCGCACCGCGATGCACGGCAAGGCCGCCCAGGAGCTGGAGAACGCCGGGCGCCCGCTGGTGGAGTCATCCCGGCATCTGCTGGAGACCCACCCGGAGGGCGATCCCGAGGTGGTGGTCAAGTTGCGCCAGGCCTCCCGCGAGCACCTGGCGGTCGGCGCCCCGGACGCGGCCGTGCGCTGCCTGGACCGCGCGCTGGCCGAGCCGCCGGAGGACGAGGACCGGCCCGAGGTGATCTACGAGCTGGGCTGCGCGACGCTGCTCACCGACCCGGTCAGCACGGTCAACCAGCTCCGCCTCGCGCTCGACACCACCCCGCCGCTCCGCAGCGACCTGCGGGTGGACGCGACCTTCCGGCTCTCCGAGGTGCTCGCGCACAGCGGCCGGCTGGTGGAGGCCGCCGAGGTCACCCTGGCCGAGGCCGAGCGGACCGCGCCGGGCTCGGGGCGGACCAGGCTGCAGGTGGCCCACTTCATCTGGGCGGCCTTCCAGCGCGAGGAGGTCGACGGCCCCGAGCGGTCGGCCCGCCTCGCCGCGCTCTGTGCGGAGCTGCCCGGCGACGACCTCTCGGCGCGGGCCGCCCGGGCGTTGCGCGCCTGGGACCTGACGCTGCAGGGCGGCGACTGTGCCGAGGTGCTGGCGCTGGTGGACTCCGCGCTGCTGCCGGACGGCCGGCTGCCCGCCGGGCTGGAGTGGACCGGCACCATGTGGGGCCTGGAGCTGCCCGGGATCATCGGCCTCACCTACGTCTACACCGACCGGCTGGACCGCGCCGAGAAGCTCTTCGAGGAGGCGATCAGGACCTTCGAGGTGGCGGGCTGGGGCGGCGGCCATCTCGGCTTCGCCTACTTCCTGATGGGCCTGGTCCGGTTCCGCCGCGGCGCGCTGGCGGAGGCCGAGAACTTCCTGCGCCAGGCGCTGCGGATCGCCCGCCAGTTGGGCCCCGGCCTGCCGCTGCAGTGGGACGCGGTCGGCGTGCTGGCCGACACCCTGCTGGCGCGCGGCCGGACCGACGACGCCTGGAAGCTGGCCGCCGAGTTCTCCTTCGCCCCGCCGTACCACCCCACCGCGATGGTGCTGCCGGACGCCGCCACCCTCTACGGCAAGCTGCTGCTGGCCCAGCAGGAGCGGCCGGCGGCCGCCGAGGTGTTCACCGAGGTCGGCGAGCGGTTGGTCGAACGCGGCTGGCACAACACCATCTGGGCGCCCTGGCTCGGCAACCTGGCGCTCGCGGTGCTGCCCGAGGACCCGGAGCGGGCCCGTCGGTTGGCCGACGAGGGGCTGGCCAGGGCCCGCTCCTCCGGCGTCGCCTCGGCGATCGGGACCGCCCTGCGGATGAAGGCCGCGGTGGCCGAGGGCCAGAACGCCGTCGACCTGCTCGCCGAGGCGGTGCGCGAACTCGGCCGCTCCCCGGTCGGCTACGAGCAGGCCTGCGCGCTGGTCGAGTTGGGCGCCGCGCTGCGCAAGTCGGGCCGGCTCGCCGAGGCCACCGAGCAGCTGCACCAGGGCATGGAGCTGGCGGTGGAGTGCAACGCGGACGGCCTGATGGCCCGGGCCCGCGAGGAGCTCAGGGCCTCGGGCCTGCGCCCGAGCCGACTGCGCAGCACCGGTCGGGACGCGCTGAGCCAGGTCGAGTGGCGGGTCGCCCAGCTCACCGTGGAGGGCCTGTCGCCGGCGGAGATCGCCGAGCGCCTGAAGATGCCGCCGGGGCTGGTCGACCGCCGGTTGGCCGCGGTGCACCGCAAGACCGGCAGCACCCAGGCGGGCCTGGCCGCCGCGCTCGGCCTGACGAACAAGAGCCCTGACACCCCCTAGGCTGACGCTGAGTAAGCCCCGTAAGCCCGTCGTCGGCACGGCGAATTCGAAGGAGCAGCAGATGGCGCCCAACTCCGAGCACCCGGTGACGGTCTCGCACGCCCCGTTGGAGCACAGCGGGGCCGGGGTCGCGATCGAACGCTGGACCCTGCGGGCCGGGCCGGTGGAGGTGGCGGTGCTCACCCTGGGCGCCACCCTGCACGGCGTGCGGATCCCGGACCGCACCGGCGCGGTGGGCCAGGTGCTGCTCGGCAGCGAGGAGTTGAGCCAGATCCTCGGCCCGGCCCGGCACTTCGGCGCCACCGTCGGGCGGTACGCGAACCGGATCGCGGACAGCCGGATCACCCTGGACGGGCAGGAGTTCCGGTTGGCCCCCACCGGTGGCGGGGTCACCCTGCACGGTGGTCCGGACGGCTTCGCCGACCGGGTCTGGGCCGCCGAGTCGGTCACCGAGGACGACCGGGCCGGCGTGCGGCTGCACCTGCACAGCCCCGACGGGGACCAGGGCTTCCCCGGCGCGCTGGACGTCTGGGTGAGCTACCTGCTCTCCGCCACCGGCGAACTGGCCATTGAGTACCGGGCCGTCACCACTCGCCCCACCGTCCTCAACCTGACCAACCACTTCTACGTCAACCTCGCCGGCGAGGGCAGCGGCGACGTGCTCGACCAACTGCTCACGCTGGACGCCGACGAGTACACCCCGGTCGACGAGCGGCAGATCCCGTACGGCCCGTTCGAGCCGGTGGCCGACACCCCGTTCGACTTCCGCACCGCGCGCCCGATCGGCAAGGCGATCCACGAGAAGCACCCGCAGCTGGTCGGCCCGGGCGGTTACGACCACAACTGGGTGCTGCGCCCGCGCCCGCAGGACGGGCCGCCGGTGCGGGCGGCGCTGCTGGAGGACCCGGTCTCCGGGCGCAGCCTGGAAGTGCTGACCACCCAGCCGGGCATCCAGGTGTTCACGGCGAACACCTTCCACGGCGCGGTCAGCGGGCCCGCTGGGGCCGCCTACGGGCCCTACGCCGGGGTCGCGTTGGAGACCCAGCACCACCCGGACTCGCCGCACCACCCCGGGTACCCGTCCACCGAGCTGCGCCCTGGTCAGGAGTTTCGTTCGGCGACGGTACTCCGTTTCGCCTGGGGTTTCCCCGACAGTCACACTGTATGACTAGTATCACCCCGTCAAAGGTCGTACCAAAGACGGCGTGTCGCCACAGAGCACCGCCCCTCTCGAGGAGACTGCCCTGCGCGCGCGTAGAGCCGACAGGCTGCGAAAGACGTCAAGAACCAGGCGCTCGCGTCTCACCCTGCGGACCGCGCTGCTGGTCCTGGCGATCGTCCCCAGCGTCGCGCTCGCCGCGCTCTGGGCCGTCACCACCGGACAGACCCTGTCCGACTTCCAGCGGCAGGCCGCCCAGGGGCGACTGTCCCAGCGCGCGGGCCAGCCCTCCAACATCGTGTACTACAACCTGCAGGAGGAGCGCCGGCTCTCCGCCGAGCAACTGGCCCAGCCGGGCAGCGTCACCGACCAGTTGACCACCCAGCGGCTGGCCACCGACGACGCGGTGCGCACCTTCCAGAAGCTCTCCAGGGTCTCCCAGTCGCACGCCTCCACCGAGGTGAAGGACGCCATCAACACCGCCCGCACCGCGCTGGACCAGCTGCCGCAACGGCGGGCCGCGGTGGACCAGGGCAGCGTCGACCAGCAGAGCGTCTTCGTCTACTACACCAACCTGATCACCGTCGACCTCAAGCTGTTCAGCGCGCTCAGCCACGTGGACAACGGCGAGGTCGGCTACCTCTCACGGACCCTGGTCGACGAGTTCTGGGCCAAGGAGATGGTCTCGCGCGAGGACGCGATCCTGGCCCGGGGCTGGCCCAGCGGCAAGCTGTCGACGCCGGACTTCCAGGCGGTGCAGCAGTCGATCGGCGCCCAGTCGTTCCTCTACACCGTCAAGATCCTGCCGTACCTGCCCAGCCAGGAGGCGGCCGCGGCCCAGCGGTTGACCACCGGCTCGCCCTGGCAGACCAAGCTCGACATCGAGCAGCAACTGCTGAAGCCCACCCCGGTCGGCGCTGACGCCGCCGTCCCGCTGCCGCCGGTGCAGGACCAGTGGCGCCAGGCCATCGAACTCACCACCCCGCAGCTGGTATCGCTGCTGCAGACCCGCACCGACGCGGTGGTCGCCGCCGGCAACAGCGCCGTCCGGACGCTGCTGCTGCGACTGGTGCTGACCAGCGTCATCGGCCTCTTCGCGGTGATCGCCGTGATCATCACCTCCTGGCGGCTGGCCCGCTCGCTGCGCCGGCGGATCGTCGACCTCCAGGGCCAGGCCGGTGAGCTCGAACGGACCCTGCCCGAGCTGGTCGAACGGCTCGGCCGCGGCGAGGCGGCGACAGCGGCGCAGGAGGGCGTGGCGATCAGCGCCGACCCGGCTCGCGGCGACGAGCTCAGCCGGCTCGGCCAGGCGCTCAACCTGGCCCGGCACAGCGCCGTCACCGCAGCCGTCGCCCAGGCCGAGCAGCACCGCGGCTTCGAACGCCTGCTGCAGCGCATCGCCCGCCGCACCCAGCTGCTGATCGGCCTTCAGCTGAAGACGCTGAACGAGATGGAGCGCAAGCACGAGGACCCCGAGGTGCTGGAGGGCCTCTTCGACCTCGACCACCTCACCGCGCGCCTGCGCCGCTACGAGGAGAACCTGGTCATCCTGGCCGGCGGCCAGCCGCAGCGCCGCTGGCGCAAGCCGGTCTCGCTGCTCGACGTGCTGCGCGCCGCCCAGGGCGAGGTGCAGGACTACCGGCGGATCCTGATCGACATCGAGGGCGCCCCGTGGCTCTCCGAGCGCGCGGTCGGTCCGGTGGTGCACGTGCTGGCGGAGCTGATGGAGAACGCCGCGGCCTTCTCCAAGCCGCCCACGCCGGTCGAGGTGCGCGCCGCGATGGTCGGGCGGGGCCTGGCGGTGGAGGTCGAGGACCGCGGGCTGGGCATGGAGCCCGAGCAGCTGGACGCCGCCAACGACCTGATGCGCCGCCCGCCGCGGATGGACGTGCTGGCGCAGGCCGACGACATCCGGCTCGGCCTCTACGTGGTCGCCCGGCTGGCCGACACCCTGGGGCTGCGGGTGGAGTTCCGCGCCTCGGCCTTCGGCGGCACCCGTGCGGTGGTGCTGATCCCGGGCGAGCTGGTCACCGACGGCGCCGTGCTGGAGCCGGTGCCGGTGGAGGTCCCGCCGCTGCCCGCCAGGGTGCGCGGGCGCACCCTGCCCGCCGAACTGCCGGCGCCGGTCGAGCCGGTGCCAGTCGAGCCGGTGCCGCCGGCCGCGACCCCGGCCATCGAGCCGGCCCCCGTCCCCGTCCTCGTCCCCGTCGCCCGCCCGTCCTGGGCGGTACCCGCCGGCGACCACGAACGGACCGCCGAGAACGTGCAGTCCCCGCTCCCGCAGCGGGTCCGCCAGGCCAGCCTGGCCGCCGAACTGCGCACCCCGGCCACCTCGCCGGAGCGCGGCCACACCCCGGGTGACCCCACAGAAGCACCAGCACCCGCCCCGGCCCGCTCCAGTGCCGCGATCGGCGCCTTCCAGCGCCGCTCCCGGGCCGCCCGCCTCGGTGACGAGACCACCGAGTCGACCCCCATCCCTCCCGGTAAGGACCCGTCATGACGCGCACCATCGCCACCCATCAGGACCTGGACTGGCTGTTGGACGGGTTGGTGGACTCGGTGGCCGGGACCAGACACGCCGTGCTGCTCTCCGACGACGGCCTGGTGGTCAGCAAGTCGCGTGGCATCGAGCGGGCGGACGCCGAGCGGCTGGCGGCGGTGGCGACCGGCCAGCAGAGCCTGGCCCGTGGTGTCGGCACGCTCTTCGACGGCGGTGCGGTGCACCAGGTGATCGTCGAACTGGCCGAGTTGTGGCTCTTCATCACCGCCGCCGGCCAGGGCACCCACCTGGCCGTGATCGCCTCCCAGGAGGTGGACGCCGAGGTGATGTCGCTGGCCATGCACACGCTGGTCCAGCAGGTCGGGCAGAAGCTCAGCACGCCGATCCGGAGCGTCGGTTGAGCCCGAACTGGGAGGAGCTGGAGCAGACGGTCGGGGACGACGGCGCGCAGTCGATGGTCCGCCCGTACACCATCACCCGCGGCCGCACCGCGCCCGAGCGCGACGACCTGACCCTGATCACCGTGCTGACGCTGGTGTCGGGGGCCGCCGAGCAGCCGGGCCGCCGGCTGCAGCCCGAGCACCGGGTGATCCTGGCCCGGTGCGCCCGGCAGCCCGCGGCGGTCGCGGAGCTGGCGGCCGACCTGGACCTGCCGGTCTCGGTCACCAAGATCCTGCTCGGCGACCTGATCGCCCTGGGCCTGCTGGCCGCCCGGGCCCCGATCGCGGTGGCCAGGGCCGGTGGCGGCGTCGACCTCGGCCTGCTGAACGCCGTACGCGAGGGACTGCGGAGACTCTGAGATGACAGACAGTCAGGCGGCCCCGGCCGCTGTCAAGATCCTGATCGCGGGCGGCTTCGGGGTGGGCAAGACCACCCTGGTCGGCTCGGTCAGCGAGGTCACCCCGCTGCGCACCGAGGAGTACCTGACCCGGGCCAGCGTCGGCGTCGACTCCCTGGACGGGGTGGACACGAAGGACACCACCACCGTCGCGCTCGACTTCGGCCGGATCACCATCGGCCCCGAGCTGGTGGTCTACCTCTTCGGCACCCCGGGCCAGGAGCGCTTCTGGTTCATGTGGAACGACCTGGTGAACGGCGCGCTGGGCGGGGTGGTGATCGCCGACACCCGGCGGCTGGAGAGCAGCTTCGCGTCGATCGACTTCTTCGAGAGCCGGCGGATCCCCTTCGTGGTGGCGATCAACTGCTTCGACGGCGTCAACACCCGTACGGCCGCCGAGATCCGCGTCGCGCTCGACCTGGACCCGCAGGTGCCGCTGCTGGTCGGCGACGTGCGGACGCGTGCGTTCGGGCGGGACGTGCTGCTCGCCCTGGTCGAGCACCTGATCAACCAGCCGGCCCTGGTCTGAGGACCGGGACGCCGGAGTCGACATGCCCAGGGCCCGCCGGTCACGACCGGCGGGCCCTGGGCGTGCGGTCAGCTGTGGTGCCAGTTGACCGAGAAGGCGTTGCCGTCGGTCAGCGGCGAAGTGCTGGCCAGCACCGTCCCGTCGTGGGCGGCCATGGTGACGTTCTCCGGGGAGAAGCCGCCGATCGGCCTGCCGTTGGCGGTGGCCCCGGTGAAGTCGACCTGCTGGAAGTCGGTCAGCGGCAGCGGCCCGTTGGCGTCCGAAGGGGCCTCGGCGATGATCTCGGCCGAAGCCAGTGCGGCGCCCGGCAGGGTCCGCTTGATGCTGTGGCTCCAGCCCTGGGTGGTGTCGGCGAGCTTCAGGGTGAAGGAGCCGGCGCCGGTCTCGGTCACGGAGGCGGTGAAGTGGTCGCCGGGCCGCACCTCGTTGGTGAACATGACCGGGTAGGCCGGGTACATCTCGTACCAGGAGTAGTACTGCGGTGAGCCGCCGGAGCAGTCGACCTCGCTGCCGGTCTGCTCGACCGAGTCGCTGCCGTCGCCGTCCAGGCCGACCCAGAAGCTGGACCAGGTGTCGTCGTTGGTGCACAGGCCGGTCGGCTCGACCCAACTGGCGCTGACGCTGGTGAACTTGGCGCCGGTGGCGGCGTAACCGGCCCAGTTGGTGCTGGTGCCCTGGGTGATGGGGGTGCCGTGCGGTCCGACCAGGTGCGGGGAGGTGGCCACGATCGGCGCGTGCAGCAGCGCGGGGGCGGTGGCGGCGAGAGCGGGGACGGTGTTGCCGAGGACCGCCGCGAGGGCGGCGCAGACGGCCAGGGCGCGACGACGGGGGGCGGGCATGGCTACTCCACCGGATCGATAGTGTGCTGACGGGGTGTGTACTGACGGCTGGGTGCCGACAGACCTATGCCCGTCCGGCGGTCCGGTGATGTGACGCATCCTCAGATTGACCCCACGCTTCACCTGTTCGGGTGAGCCGCCTCATCCTGTGCGGACCTTCGATGAGGACAGAGCGGAGCGGCCGGCCCCCTGATCGGGGTGGCCGGCCGCTCCGCTGTCGGTCCGTCAGCCCGCGATCGTGCCGGTCACCTCGCCGAACCCGATCCGCACGCCGTCCGCGCCGGGCGCCGAGGCGGTCATCGTCACGGTGTCGCCGTCCTGGAGGAAGGTCCTGGTGGAGCCGTCCGGCAGGGTGATCGGGTCGCGCCCGTTCCAGGTCAGCTCGATCAGCGAGCCGCGCTGGTCGGCCGCCGCGCCGGAGATCGTCCCCGAGCCGTACAGGTCACCGGTGCGCAGCGAGGCGCCGTTGACCGTGGTGTGCGCGAGCATCTGGGCCGGCGACCAGTACATCCCGGCGTACGGCGGGCGCGAGATGACGGCGCCGTTCAGCCGCACCTCCAGCTCGAGGTCCAGCCCCCAGGGCTCCTTCTCCACCAGGTAGGGCAGCGGCTGCGGCTGCTGAACCGGGGTGGCCACCCGGGCCGCTTCCAGCGCGGCGAGCGGGACCACCCAGGGGGAGATCGAAGTGGCGAAGGACTTGCCGAGGAACGGGCCGAGCGGCACGTACTCCCAGGCCTGGATGTCGCGGGCACTCCAGTCGTTGAGCAGCACCGCGCCGAAGACGTGCTGCGCGAAGTCGTCGACGCCCACCGGCTCGCCCAGCGTCGAGCCGGCGCCGACCACGAAGCCCAGCTCGGCCTCGATGTCCAGCTTCACCGAGGAGCCGAAGACCGGTGCCGGGTCGTTCGGTCCCTTGCGCTGCCCGCTCGGGCGGCGGATCTCGGTGCCGGAGGCCACCACGGTGCCCGCGCGCCCGTGGTAACCGACCGGCAGGTGCTTCCAGTTCGGCAGCAGCGCCTCGCCGCCGGGCCGGAAGATGTGGCCCAGGTTGGTGGCGTGCTGCTCCGAAGCGTAGAAGTCCACGTAGTCCGCCACCTCCACCGGAAGGTGGAGCTTGACCTCGTCGATCCGATGGAGGTTGGCCTCCACCAGTCGTCGCTCGCCGTCGTCCGTCAGCAGGTTGGTGACCCGCTCGCGCACGTACGCCCACTCGGCGGGTCCGCGGCGCAGGAAGCGGTTGAGCGAGCCGGTGGCCAGGTCACCGCCGAGCGGTGTGCCCGCCCAGACCGCCGAGAGGTCCAGCACGAACTCGCCGATCGCCACGCCCACCCGGGGCTGGGCGGAGCCGCGCGGGGTGAACACGCCATAGGGCAGGTTCTGCACCGGGAAGGGGGAGCCCTCCGGCACCGGGATCCAGCTCTGAAGGGCCTGCTGAGCCGTCACTGCTGCTTGCCACCGTCCTGCGGGCCGCGCCCGCTCCAGCTCCACGCGTACTTGCCGTCATCGCTCGCCCGGCCGCCCTCGGCGACCTCCAGCGGGCGGAAGGTGTCCACCATCACCGCGAGTTCGTCGAAGAACTCGGCTCCGATCGAGCGCTCGTAGGCGCCCGGCTGCGGGCCGTGGGTGTGCCCGCCCGGGTGCAGCGAGATCGACCCCTGGCCGATGCCCGAACCCTTGCGGGCCTCGTAGTTCCCGCCGCAGTAGAACATCACCTCGTCGCTGTCCACGTTGGAGTGGTAGTACGGCACCGGGATCGACAGCGGGTGGTAGTCCACCTTGCGCGGTACGAAGTTGCAGATCACGAAGTTGTTGCCCTCGAAGACCTGGTGGGCCGGCGGCGGCTGGTGGATCCGTCCGGTGATCGGCTCGTAGTCGCTGATGTTGAAGGCGTACGGGTAGAGGCAGCCGTCCCAGCCCACCACGTCGAAGGGGTGGCTGGGGGTGACGAAGACGGTGCCGGCGACGCCGCTGGAGCCGTTGCCGCGGTGCTTGACGTAGATCTCGGTGTCCTCGGCGCGCTCGTCCTCGCCGACCACCAGCGGCCCGACCGGCCCGCGCAGGTCGCGCTCGCAGAACGGCGCGTGCTCCAGCAACTGGCCGTACTTGGAGAGGTAGCGCTTGGCCGGGGTGATGTGGCTGTTCGCCTCGATCGCGTAGAGGCGCAGCGGCTGCTCGCCGCTCGGCAGCCAGCGGTGGGTGGTGGCGCGGGGGAGGATCACGTAGTCGCCCTGGCCCACCTCCAGGCTGCCGAAGACCGTCTCCACCGTGCCGCTGCCGGACTCCACGTAGACGCACTCGTCGCCTATGGCATTGCGGTAGAGGGGCGAGGGCTGACCGCAGGCGACGTAGGCGATCCGCACGTCGGCGTTGGCCAGCACGAGCCGGCGGCCGCGTACCGCGTCCGTCTGGCGCCACTCCTCGCCCGGGAACAGGTCGTGCAGCTTGAAGTGGAAGGGCTTCAAGGGGTGGTTCGGCTCCGGCTTGCCGTCCGGCAGGGCCCAGATCCGACTGTCCACCAGGGCGGAGGGGATGGCGCGGTGGTAGAGCAGCGAGGAGTCGGAGAAGAAGCCCTCCTCGCCCATCAGCTCCTCGTAGTAGAGGCCGCCGGCCTCGTCGCGGTGCTGGGTGTGCCTCTTGGGCGGCACCGTGCCAACGGTGCGGTAATACGCCATCTGCGCCTCCTGAGCGACTGACACCCTGGACTGCACCGGCCAGGGCGGAACCGCCCGTGGGGTGGGGGCGGCCCGGACCAATCCCATGGCAGGGGCGCTGCGCTGTCAAGAACCAGCCGGGCTGGTCAAGACGCGTGGAGGCAACTCTCTGGACACGCGAATGTAACGATCGCCCGCCTCTTGCAGAAACTTGCTGCAAGAACTTTCAAACGGCCTTGCAGCGCTGTTACGTTCCTGCTCACAAGCCCGGCGCCGGCAGCCAGTGCGGTTGGTGCCAGGGGGCAAGTATGCGCTCCCGTCCCCGCGCCCGGGCCACCCACCCCCACCACCCTTCCCCCAAGGAGTTCTCATGCGGCGTGGCATCGCGGCCTCCGCCCTCGTTGCAGCCCTCGCGGTCTCTCTCGCGGCCTGCGGCAGCAGCGGCTCCGGCTCCTCCAGCACGGCTTCCGGCCCGGTGACCATCACCTACTGGGACACCTCCAACGCCACCAACGAGGCGCCGAACTACCAGGCCGTGGTGCAGAAGTTCGAGGCCGCCAACCCGGCCATCAAGGTCAACTTCGTCAACGTGCCGTTCGACCAGGCCCAGAACAAGCTGCAGACGGCGATGAGCAGCAAGGGCGCCCCGGACGTCTTCCGCTCCGACGTCGGCTGGACCGCCGCCTTCGCCAAGGGCGGCTACCTGACTCCGCTGGACGGCACCCCCGCGCTGCCCGACGCCTCGGTCTTCCAGCCCAGCCTGATCAAGCAGGCGCAGTACCAGGGCAAGACCTACGGCGTCCCGCTGGTCACCGACACCCTGGGCCTGCTCTACAACAAGGCGCTCTTCACCCAGGCGGGCATCACCACCGCGCCGACCAGCTGGGACGACTTGAAGGCTGACGCGGCCACGATCAAGGCCAAGACCGGCGTCGACGGCTTCGAGATGCGCGCCGGCGACGGCTACTACGCGATGCCGCTGCTCTTCGGCGAGGGCACCGACATGGTGGACGCCGCCAACAAGAAGATCACCGTCAACTCGCCCGAGGCCGTCAAGGCGATCAACACCTACCAGTCGCTGTTCACCGCGCCCGGCACGGTCAAGGCCGACATCACCTCCGACGGCTACGCCCACATGATGGACGCCTTCAACAGCGGCAAGGTCGCGGCGATCATCAACGGCCCCTGGGAGATCACCAACATCTACAAGGGCTCGGCCTTCACCGACCACACCAACCTGGGCATCGCCGCCGTCCCGGCCGGTTCGGCCGGCAAGGCGGGCGCCCCCACCGGCGGCCACAACATCGCGGTCTACGCCGGCTCGGACGCCGCCCACCAGGCCGCCGCCGAGAAGTTCGCCGCCTTCATGACCTCGGCCGACAGCGAGTCGTTCATCGCGGAGAAGAACTCCACCCTGCCAACCCGCTCCGACGCCTTCACCGCCGGGGTGAAGTCCGACCCGGGCATCGCCGGCTTCCAGCAGATCCTCAACGTGGCCCAGCCGCGCCCGGCGCTGCCCGAGTACGCCTCGCTCTTCACCTCGCTGGGCACCAACCTCGCCCAGGTCGCCACCGGCCAGAAGGGTGTGCAGGCCGGCCTGGACGCCACCGCCCAGGACTACGCGAAGATCCTGCCGGACTTCGCCAAGCAGTAGTCCGCACGCCGCTCGGCCCGCCCCGGGGGCGGGCCGAGCGGCCGGTGCCATGTCCGACCGCCCCGCCCTCCGGCACGTCGTCCCTCCCAAGAAGGTGTCACCCCATGGCAGCCCTGGCGCAGCGCCTGAAGCTCTCGTACAGCAAGTACTGGTACGCCTACGTGATGGTGGCACCGGTGGTCATCGTGCTGGGCGTCCTGGTGGCCTATCCGCTGGGCCGGGGCGTCTACCTGACCCTCACCGACGCCAACAGCCTCAACGTCGGCCACACGGTCGGGGTCAACCACATCCCCGACAGTTTCAACTTCGTCGGGCTGCGCAACTACTCCGACATCCTCTTCGGCCCCGGCTCCTACGACCGCTTCTGGTCGCACTTCGTGTGGACCATCGAGTGGACCGTGCTCTGCGTGACGCTGACCGTCGGCACCGGCCTCGGCCTGGCGCTGCTGCTCAACCAGAAGCTGCGCGGCCGCACCGCGTACCGGATGCTGCTGGTCGTGCCGTGGGCGGTGCCCACCTTCGTCACCGTCTTCTCCTGGCGGCTGATGCTCGCCGACGGCGGCCTGGTCAACGCGGCTCTCGGCTCGCTGCACCTGCCGCAGCCCAGTTGGCTGGAGGACCCGCTGGCGCAGAAGACCGCCGCCATCCTGGTCAACACCTGGTGCGGCGTGCCGTTCATGATGCTCTCGCTGCTCGGCGGCCTGCAGTCGATCCCCAGCGAGCTCTACGAGGCCGCCGAGATGGACGGGGCCAGCGCCTGGCAGCAGTTCCGCCACGTCACCCTGCCCGGGCTGCGCTCGGTCTCCAGCACCGTGGTGCTGCTCGGCGTGATCTGGACCTTCAACCAGTTCGCCATCATCTACCTGCTGTTCGGCATGAACGCCCCCGACGTGCAGATCCTGGTGACCTGGGCCTATCAGCTGGGCTTCGGCCAGCAGCCGCGCGACTACGCCCAGTCGGCCAGCTACGGGATCATCCTGCTCTCCATCCTGATCGTCTTCACGGGCTTCTACCAGCGCTGGCTCAAGCGCAACGACCAGACCGCGATCTGACGGCCGGTCAGCAACTCCGCCACGAGACCACGCGACCACGCAGCCCGCGCAGGACCGCAGGAACGGAAGGACCCAGATGACCAGCACCACCGACCTCGCCACCGCCGCACCGGCCGCCCGCCCGGAGCCCGCCCGGACGGCCGGCACCACCCGGGTCCGCCGGCGCGGCGAGCGTAGCCGCACCGCCTCCGTGCTCACCCACGGCGTGCTGGTGCTGGCCGCCTTCGTCGCCGTCTTCCCGGTGCTCTGGCTGGCGTACATCGCGCTCGGCCCGGACGAGACCGACTACCTCAAGCCCGGCGGCATCCTGCACAAGGCGAGCTTCGCCAACTTCTCCGAGGTCCTGAACCACACCGACTTCCTCACCTGGTTCGGCAACTCGCTGCTGGTGGCCGGTGGCACCTGCGTGCTGGGCGTGATGATCGCCGCCAGCACCGGCTACGCGGTCTCCCGGATGCGCTTCCCCGGGCTGCGCCCCCTGATGTGGTCGCTGCTGGTGACCCAGATGTTCCCGATCGCCGTGCTGATCGTGCCGATGTACTACATCCTGGCCAGCCTCAACCTGCTGGACAGCTACGGCGGCCTGATCCTGGTCTACGCCGGCACCGTCGTGCCGTACTGCGCCTGGCTGCTGAAGGGCTACTTCGACACCATCCCGGTGGAGATCGACGAGGCCGGGCGGGTGGACGGGCTCAGCCCGTTCGGCACCTTCTGGCGGCTGATCCTGCCGCTGGCCCGCCCGGGCCTGGCGGTGGCCGCCTTCTACACCTTCCTGACCTGCTGGGCCGAGGTGCCGTTCGCCTCCACCTTCATGCTCAGCTCCGACAAGTACACCCTGGCGGTCGGCCTGACCACCTTCGTCAGCCAGCACGACAGCCAGTGGAACCTGATGGCCGCCACCGCGGTGCTGATCGCGATCCCCGCCTCGGCCTTCTTCTACCTGGTCCAGCGGCACCTGGTCGCCGGCCTGACCGCAGGTGCCGCGAAGTCCTGACGGACACTCAACTCATATCAGTATTCTGCCTGTTACGCGTGCACTGAGCGCCCCTTCGCGCGAGTTGTCGGCACGCCACCTAGTCCTCGAGGGATCCGCCTGATGACCCAGAACCTGGCCGACACCACCCGGCTGACCGCCTCCGCCGCCACCCCTGCCGGCGAGCCCAGAGGCTGGTGGCGGGACGCGGTCATCTACCAGGTGTACCCGCGCAGTTTCGCGGACGCCAACGGCGACGGCATGGGTGACCTGCCCGGCGTCCGCAGCCGGCTGCCCTACCTGCGCGAGCTGGGCGTGGACGCGGTCTGGCTCTCCCCGTTCTACGCCTCCCCGCAGGCCGACGCCGGCTACGACGTGGCCGACTACCGCGCGGTGGACCCGATGTTCGGCAGCCTGCTGGACGCCGACGGCCTGATCCGCGACGCCCACGCGCTGGGCCTGCGGATCATCGTGGACCTGGTCCCCAACCACTCCTCCGACCAGCACGAGTGGTTCCAGCGCGCGCTGCGCGAGGGCCCCGGCTCCGCGCTGCGCGAGCGCTACCACTTCCGCCCCGGAAAGGGCGAGACCGGCGAACTGCCGCCCAACGACTGGGAGTCCATTTTCGGCGGCCCGGCCTGGACCCGCACCGCCGACCCCGACGGCACCCCGGGCGACTGGTACCTGCACCTGTTCGCCCCCGAGCAGCCCGACTTCAACTGGGACAGCCCCGCCGTCGCCGACGAGTTCCGCTCGATCCTGCGCTTCTGGCTGGACATGGGCGTCGACGGCTTCCGGGTCGACGTCGCGCACGGCCTGGTGAAGGCCCCCGGCCTGCCCGACCTCGGCACCCACGACCAGCTCAAGCTGCTCGGCAACGACGTGATGCCGTTCTTCGACCAGGACGGCGTGCACGAGATCTACCGCGCCTGGCGCAAGATCCTCGACGAGTACCCCGGCGAGCGGATCGCGGTCGCCGAGGCCTGGACCCCCACCGTCGAGCGCACCGCCAACTACGTGCGACCCGACGAGCTGCACCAGGCCTTCAACTTCCAGTACCTGGGCACCGCCTGGGACGCCGCCGAGCTGCGCGCCGTGATCGATTCCTCGCTCGCCGCGATGCGCCCGGTCGACGCCCCCGCCACCTGGGTGCTCTCCAACCACGACGTCACCCGGCACGCCACCCGCTTCGCCAACCCGCCCGGCGGCACCCAGCTGCGCGAGCGCGGCGACCGCGAACTCGGCCTGCGCCGGGCCCGCGCCGCCACCCTGCTGATGCTCGCGCTGCCCGGCTCCGCCTACCTGTACCAGGGCGAGGAGCTCGGCCTGCCGGACGTCACCGACCTGCCCGACGAGGTCCGCCAGGACCCCTCGTTCTTCCGCGCCGACGGCCAGGACGGCTTCCGCGACGGCTGCCGGGTCCCGCTCCCGTGGTCCGGCAGCACCGCCCCCTACGGTTTCGGCCCGACCACCGGCGGCCCCAGCTGGCTGCCGCAGCCCGCCGAGTGGGCCGAGTTGAGCGTCGAGGCGCAGACCGGCGACCCGACCTCCACCCTGGAGCTCTACCGCAGCGCGCTGGCCGTGCGCCGCGAGCGCCCCGAACTCGGCGCCGGCCGCGAGGTGGAGTGGCTGCCGTCCGCCCCGGGCGTGCTCGCCTTCCGCCGCGGCTCGTTCGTCTGCCTGGCCAACACCACCCGGCAGCCGGTGGCGTACCCGACCGCCGGCCGACTGCTGCTCAGCTCCGGCGAGGGCGTCGAGCCGGGACTGCTGGCGCCGGACAGCACCAGCTGGTGGGCGGTCTGACATGGTTGCAATAGGCTCTGGGATCGTGACTACGGCGCGACTCTCGGACATCGCGGCGCAGGCGGGGGTCAGCGAGGCCACCGTCAGCCGCGTCCTCAACGGCAAGGCGGGCGTCTCCGCCGCCACCCGGCAGACCGTGCTGGCCGCGCTCGACGTGCTCGGCTACGAGCGGCCCACCCGGCTGCGCCAGCGCAGCGCCGGGCTGATCGGGCTGATCACGCCGGAGCTCGGCAACCCGATCTTCCCCGCGCTGGCCCAGGTGATCGAGCAGGTGCTGAGCCGGCACGGCTACACGCCGGTGCTCTGCACCCAGACCCCGGGCGGGTCCACCGAGGACGAACTGGTCGAGCTGCTGGTCGAGCGGGGCGTGGCGGGCATCGTCTTCGTCTCCGGCCTGCACGCCGACTCCACCGCCGACCACGACCGGTACGCCAAGCTGACCGGCCGCCAGGTGCCGTTCGTGCTGATCAACGGCTACAGCGAGAAGATCACCGCGCCGTTCATCTCGCCCGACGACCGGGCCGCGATGGCGATGGCCGTCCAGCACCTGACCGAACTCGGCCACCAGCGGATCGGCCTGGCGGTCGGTCAGCGCCGGTACGTGCCGGTGCTCCGCAAGATCGAGGGCTTCACCGCCGCGCTGCGCTCGGTCCTCGGCTACACCGCCGAGCAGGCCGACGAACTGGTGCACCACACCCTGTTCACCGTCGAGGGCGGCCACGCGGCCGCCGGCGCGCTGCTGGACCGGGGCTGCACCGCGATCGTCTGCGGCAGCGACCTGATGGCCCTCGGCGCGATCCGCGCGGTGCGCCAGCGCGGGCTGAGCGTGCCCGGTGACGTCTCGGTGGTCGGCTTCGACGACTCACCCCTGATGGCCTTCACCGACCCCCCGCTCACCACCATCCGCCAGCCCGTCGAGGCGATGGCCACGGCGGCGGTGGACGCACTCCTGGAGGAGGTCGGCGGCGAGCCGGCCCAGCGCGGTGAGTTCATGTTCCAGCCCGAACTGGTGGTCCGGGGCTCCACGGGGGCCGGCCCGCAGCGCTGATGGTGGCGCGCCGGCGCCCGGCAGCGGGGATTTCGGCGAGTGCGGGGCTACCGGTGGAGCAATGGTCGCCCGAACGTGCCACGCGGCCAGCGGCCCAGCCAGAACGCCGCGGTGGAGTGCTGCTGGCCGTCGGTCGATCCGTCGTGTGGCAGGTACTCGGTAGGCGCGACGTAACCCTCACCGGGCTCGAGCCGGATGCGCAGGCACCGCAGGGGGCGTCCGGCGGCGACGTAGGCGCGAAGGTCGTCCGTGTGCGGGTACCGAGTCGCGTAGTCCTGGTGGACCGCGCGGCAGATCGCCTGAATGTCGGTGTCGCCGAGCAGGAGGTACCGGCTGCCGGGACCGAGGTTGATGCACAACCGTCGCCGGCCGGTGTGCTTGGCGGCGTAGGTGAGCTTGTCCCAGTTGTCGAGGTGCAGTCCGATGCGCCGGCCGTCGCGGTAGTTGGGAGTGGTGGTGAGAGCCTTCGCGGGGCTTTCGGTGGTGCCGAGCTGGGTGACGTCCAGGCGGTCAAGCTGGGCACGGTCGATCTTCTCGACCAGCTCCACCAGGACAGAGTCCGGGGTCTCCTCCGTCGATGTGACGTGTGCTCCTGTCCCGAGGGTGACGGGGCGCCAGGGACCCAATGGCAGGACCGCGCCGTCCTCGTACTCAGGATCCCCGTGCGCCGTCCGGACGTCGGCGACCTGGCAGCGTTCGCGGAGGGCATCGAAGCCGAGGGCGATCCTCAGGCTCACCAGTTACTCCGTCCGTTGTCCAGGTCTTCGTCGTAGATGACCTCCAGCTCCGCGGTGAGGGCCTGGGCGAGATCGGCCTGCTGGGAGTGGTTGATGATGACCTTTGCCAGGTTGGCGACCCCGCGCACGGTGGTCAGCTCGTTGCCGCGCAGGTCCGTCTCCTTGTAGGTGCCGCGGCCGAACTCCGTCAGTCGCAGCGTGCAGTCGTCGAAGACGACCTTGGCGAGGTCGCAGCCGTTGAACGACGCCTCGATGAGGGCGGTCTTCGAGAAGGCGACAGGGCCGGCGGCACGGACCTGCTCGAAGGTGGCGTAGTCGAGCTTGCAGTTCTCGAAGAGGACGCTGTCGAGGTTCACCCTGGTGAGGTTGGCGCCCATGATCTTGCAGTCGCGGAAGACGACGCGGGACAGTTTGCTGTCGCTCCAGTCGGCAGAGCCGAAGTCGCAGCTGTCGAACTCCACCGAGTCGACCCGGACGTCATCCAGACGCACGCGGGTCGCGTGAAGGTGGGTGACGCGGCCGGTGATGAGGCGGGCCCGGGCGAGGTCGAGGTCGCGGAGGTCGGCGTCGGCGTACCGGAACTCCTGGACGGAGCCTCGTCCGCTCTCCAGCGTGGTGACGTTGGTGAGGTAGCCGTCGGCGAGGTTGGGCAGGGTGACGCTGACGCGGCCGAAGGTGCGGCTGTCCATGGTGTCTCGCTCTCGAAAGCGGGCCCGGCCCGCCAATTCATCCACGGGCCTGGCGACAGGTCTACTTGCTGCTCTTGTTCCAGTTGTCCCAGGTCGGCCGGTTGTCGAACGACGACGACGTGTTGTCCCACGTGGGCCGGTTGTCGAACTTGCCCACCGCGGGCTCGACCTCCAGGACGCCCACGAGATCGGTGATCACGCTGGCCTGGGCGGTTTCCAGTAGTTCGAGGAGGGTCATGCGGCTTGCTCCTTGCGGACGGTATCGGACAGAGCGATGAGAAGGGCCTGCTTCGACACGCGGCAGTGGTTCGTTTCGGTGCTGTCGAAGCAGCCGTTCTCGAAGAAGCGATTGCCGGCCTGCGCGCCCCGGCAGAATCCGAAGAACTCGCAGGTGGCCTCGCAGTTGTCGAGGCCGGTCAGGAACTCGTCCACGTAGCGCAGCCGGTGCGCGTCCGTCAGCATGGCGCCGATGGACCGCTCCAGGACGTTTCCGGCGCGGAAGTCCTGGTACCCGGGGGCGGTGACGCCCGCCAGCTCGGGGGAGAGGAGGACCACCTCCCCGGCGGAGGAGACAGCGGGTATCGGGTCGATCAGCACGTCCCGCCAACCGTTCCCGGCCCGGCGCACGCAGGTAGCCGCCCAGCCGGTCCACTTCCCGGACCCTCAGCTCTGGGTGCGCGCGGGTCCAGGTGATGGTCCGGCGCCAGAATTCGACGGCTTCTTCGAGCACGGGGGTCTGCCTGGTGGTGCTGGCACCCTCGGACTCCTCGATGTTGAAGCCGACCGTGTGGCAGCCGAGTTCGGCGAAGAAGTCCAGCAGCTCCTCCGGCCGGCTGATGCCGTCCGCGGTGACGACCGCGATCACCGAGAAGCCGATGCCGGCGTCACGCAGGCGACGGATACCCCGTATGCTCCGGCTGAACGCGGGCTTCCCGGTGCGATCGACCCGATCGCAGTTGAGCGCGGCGGGGCCGTCGACGCTCACCCCGATCCGGAACTCCCGGTCGGCGAAGAAGTCGCACCAGGCGTCCGTGACCAGCGTGGCGTTCGTCTGCACGTAATGGTGCAGCGCTCCGGTCCGCCTCAGCTCCTCGAACGGCTCGACCAGTTCGACGAAGCGGCGGACCCCGAGGGCCATCGGCTCCCCGGCGTGCCAGACGATCTCCAGCGGCGACGACGGGTCGGCGAACTCGGAGACCGAGCGGGCTACCGCCTCGGCGACGGCGAGCGGCATGGGCGACCGCCGCTCCTTGTCCGGGAGGTAGCAGTACCGGCAGGCCAGGTTGCAGAAGCCGTCGGGCTGGACGACAACTGTTCGCGGCCGAGACGCGATGCGGCGGTGGTAGCGGATGGTGTGTGCCATGGAACCCTCCGTCAATAGGTAACGTGGGCCGAGGCCGGTGACCGCAGCTCGCCGTTTCATGAGCGGACTCCTTCCGCTTCGTGCGGGAACTTGTCGACGCATGATGAGTACAGCCCAACTGCTCGTAGTCGGACAGGCGTTGCCTGTCGTCCCGGTGTAGTCCCGCTCTCGCGCGCAGTAAGCTGCCGGTCACTGTGGATGATGGGATTGGCCCGTGGACGATCCGATCCGGCACCCCCTCACATACGTGCGTGTCCAGCGCGAGCTGACGTTGGAAGACCTGGCGCGGCTGTGCCGCCAGGCCGCCGCCAAGCGTGGGCTCCGCTCGGGGATCGATCGACAGCGAGTCTGGAAGTGGGAGAACTACCAGGCTGGGCCGAGCTCGGAGTCTGAACTGCTGCTCGCCGATGCCCTGGACGTCCCGGTCGAGGACGTCGAGATGTTCGGCTGGCCGGACTGGCTGCCCGGGCACGATGTCCCGTTGCCGCTGGGTTCCGCGTATACCGTTCAAACACTTCGAGAGGCCCAGAGAACCGCGATGGACCGTCGTAACTTCATGACCTTCAGCGCCATCTCGCTGGCTGGCCTCGCAGCCCAGTGGGCGCTGGTCGAACCGGACCACCTCACCACCGCCTTGGGCGGTAGGAGCGTCGATGGCGAGCTGGTCGACTGGCTGGAGTCCACCAGTACGCGACTGACGACGCTTCCGACCGAGCAACGCCAGCACACCGCGAAACTGATGGATGCTCACCTCGCCACGGTCACCGACCTGATTGCCGACGGCCGCTACAGTGAGCGCACCGGCAAGCGACTGCACCTTCTCGCCGCATCCCTGGCGACCACCTGCGGCTGGCATCGCTTCGACCAGGGTCACCACTCAGCCGCAGGCCGCCTGTGGTCGGCGTCCCTGCACAGCGCACACGCTGCCGGCGACCGCGATTTCGGAGCCGGCGTCCTGTCCGACTTCGCCTACCAGTCCAACTGGCTCGGCCGGCCGAACATCTCCGTGGACCTCCTCGGCAACGCGCTCTCCCGCACCGAGCACCCTACGGCCCGCTCCCTGCTCCTCCTGCGCAGGGCCAGGGCTCATGCCGCGCTTGGCGAGCGCTCGGACTGCTACCGCGACCTGTCCGCCGCCGAGACCGAGCTGTCGACCACAGCCGCCGACCCCGCCCCCAGCTGGTGTGTGTGGATGAGCCCCGCAGACCTCACCGTCGACTCCGGCCAGTGCATGCTCGACCTTGGCCGATCTGACCTCGCCAAGGCACGGATCACCGAGGGCATGTCGCTGCTGCCCCGCTCCCGGGACAAGACGCGCGGGATCTTCCTGACCTACGAGGCACGGAGCCATCTTCAGTCCGGCGAGGTCGAGCGTGCCCTCGCCGTCACCAACGAATCCCTTGATCTCGCCACCCGCATCGGTGCCGAGCGGTGTGTGACCTTGGTCCGCGAACTCGCACCGGCCTTCAGGCGCTACCAGCAGGTCGAGGGCGTCCCGGAGTTCTTGGAACGTCTCCGCGTCAGCTGATCGATCAGCGGGGGACCTCGGCATGCCCGAGCACGGCCGAAGGCCGCCTCCCTTCGGGGAGGCGGCCTTCAGGCTGCCCTGCGGTTGCGATCGGAGAGTGCCGATCGGCACGTGCCCGTCAGGACGCGTTCTTCACCACGCGTCCGTCAGGTCGTTCAGACCCGGCCGGCGAAGTCCGGGGCGTAGTTGCTGATGGTCTCGTACTTCACGCCCGCGCTCGGGTTGGCGGCCTCGACGAACTGGCCGTTGCCCACGTAGATGGCGACGTGGTAGACGCCCGAGTCCTGGCCGTTGTTCGACCAGAACAGCAGGTCGCCCGGCTGCAGGCTGTTCATCGACACCGGGGTGCTGGCGGCGGCCTGGTCGGCGGCGACGCGGGGGATGGAGATCCCGGCCTTCGCCATCGCGGCCTGGGTCAGGCCGGAGCAGTCCCAGCCGCCGTTGCCGGTGCCGCCGTAGATGTAGGCCTGGCCGACCTGGGACTCGGCGAAGCTGATCGCGGCGGCCATCGAGCCGGTCGCGGCCGGCGCGCTGGTGGCGGCGGTGGTCTGGGCGGTGACCGCCGGGGCCGGGGCGGGCGCCGGGGTGCTGGCGGGGGCCTGGGTGGCCGGGGCGGCCTGGGTGCCGAGCGACAGGTGCTCGCCCGGGTACAGGAGGTCCGGACCCTGGGTCAGGACCGACTTGTTGAGGTCGTAGAGCTTCTGCCAGCCGCCGTCCACGTGGTGGGTGTTGGCGATGGTGGAGAGCCAGTCACCGGCCTTCACGGTGTAGCTCTGGTCGCCCTGGGAGTGGTTCCAGTGGCCCCAGTTGCCGTGGTCCGAGCCGCCCTGGTGCGAGCCGCTGCTCTGCGCCGGGGCGCTCGGGGCGGGGGTGCTGGGGGCCGGGGCGCTGGTGGTGGCCGCCGAGGAGCTGGTCGAGCCGCCGGGGTTGATGGCCGGGGCGGGGCCGCCCGCGGTCAGGCCGGCCTGGATCGAGCAGACGGGCCAGGCGCCGGGGCCCTGGTCGGCCAGCACCTTCTCGGCGACGGCGATCTGCTGGTCCTTGGTGGCCTGGTTGGCCTGGGCCGCGTACTGGGTGCCGCCGTAGGCGGCCCAGGTGGAGGCGCTGAACTGGAGGCCGCCGTAGTAGCCGTTGCCGGTGTTGATGCTCCAGTCGCCGGAGCTCTCGCACTGGGCGACCTTGTCCCAGGTGGAGACCGGCGCCGCGTTGGCGGTGGTGGCGGTGATGCACGGCAGGGTCAGACCGAGGCCGAGCAGACCGGTGGCCGCGATCACCCGACGGGCGTTACGGGACGGACGGGTCGTGCCGGAAGTGGGCAGCATGAAGACGCGATCCTCTCCTACGCCTGCGAGGTGAGCTGTCGGATTCGGGCTGGAGTTGCCCGGCCGCGCGCTGCGCGGCTTCACCCCTAGCCCCGGGCACCTGGTCCGAAGACCGGCGCCGGAGCGGCTTACCTGGTTCCCCCGCTCCTGCCGTGGTTGCGTTTTCGCGCTGCCAGCGCGGCCGGTGGCAGGACTAGGCGTCCGGTTGCGCTGGGTCCGTGTGACCACGAACGGGGAGCACGTTAGACAGAGATAAGTTGAAACCGCAAACAGCTGTGACGGCCGTCACAGGCACTTCACGGGAGCTTCAAGATCGCCCCGGCGGCACAACTGAGGGGGCGTCGGAGGAGTGGTCCGGGCGCGGTGCGCAACTGACGTCTGGGGTTCGGGAGATGGCGCTCCTTCAGGGCGCGCGGTGCTGATGGTCCGTCCGCTTTCCGGGTGTGGAGATCTCTTGGGGATCTTGGAAATTCGTCTTGCGGGAACGGCTCGAGGTAGGACCAAAGTCTCATCCGGCGCAGCGCGGCGTGACTGGCCGACATCAACCGAATGTCCGTTTTGCACCTTCTGTCACTCCGTCAGGTCGCCACCGCGAACCGCCTGCTGCCGCCCCCTCGGGAGTCGCGCCGAGCGCCCCGCACCGCCGCCGGGCCGTCACCTGCCGGTCGCCTGGGCGTTGCCGGGGAGGTGGCCCGTCCGGCCGCGAGCCCGCCCGCCCTTTCCGGGCCGTGAGGGAGGCCTCAGGGGCCGTTCTCGCCGCCCCGGGCCCGGACCCGGCCGCCCCGGTGCCGTGGCCGGACATGCCGCCGGCCCTGCCCCCAGCGCTCGCGCCGGGGGCAGGGCCAGGGCCTTGTCCGCTATCTGGTGTTGTCTCGTGCTGACTCGCCGTCTAGCGGGTCACTCGCCCGCAGCGGCCTGGTCGTCCGGGGCCTCCTCGACGGGAGCCTCCTCGACCGCCGGGACCGGCAGCGCGGCCAGGTACGCCGAGGCGACCAGCTGACCGATCGTCGGGTAGGCGCCCAGCACGGCCGCGCTCTCGCAACCGGTCTCCGCGGCGGCGGCGAGCAGCAGCTGCTCGTCGGCCTCCGGGCCGATCACCAGCGGGGCCAGCGCCGGCCGCTGCGAGCCGGTGGCCCGCAGGTGGTCGACCGCGTCGGCCACCGAGCCCGGCACGTCCAGCGCGGCGGAGACCACCGGCACCGCCAGGCGGGCGGCGAGCAGCACGCCGGTGATGCCGGCGGCGTCGGCGGCGGCCTGGCCGCCGGTGGTGATCAGCACCACGCCGTCGGCGGCGGTGGTGATGGCGAAGAGCCGGGCGCGGTCGGCGCGGGCCAGGCCGGCCTCGGAGAGGCGCACGTGCACGGCCTCCGCCAGCAGCGGGTGCGGGCCGAGCGCGTCGGTCAGCAGGGCGCCGGTCTCGGTGGCCAGCGCGTGCAGGTCCATCAGGTAGTCGTGCGGGCCGGGCAGTAGCGGCACCAGCACCGGCGCGGGTCGTCCGGCCGCCAGCGCCCAGGAGATCAGCTCCTCGACCGTCGCGGTCGGCCGGGTCGTCGGCGCCGCCGCCCCCTGCTCATCGGCGCCCGGCTCCCGCGGATCCGGGGCCGGCTCGCCGTCGGTCGGGTCCTGCTCCGCCGCCGGGGCGGTGCGCAGCCAGCCGGCCGCCACCTCGATGCCCGGCTGCTCGAAGCGGATCATCGAGACCAGTTCGTCCACCAGCGCCACCGCGGCCGGGCCGGCCTCGGCCGGGACGGCGAGCACGAGCGCCGGCGCGCCGATCGGCACCTCGGGCCTTTCGGGCCGACGGTGGCGCCCCCGCGCGCGGGAGCCTGGCGTGCGGACGGGCAGTGGTGCGCCCGGGATGGCTGCAGTGCTCATGCCGGAGATCGTAGGACATGCGCGCCATCGCCCCGCATCCGGCCAGGCACTCCAACACGTCCTGGTGGGAGAGCGGATTCGACACCGGCGGGCCCCCAATCCGGACAAGTCGCGTGAAAACCCTCGGCCCTTGGTGCGAATGTGACGGAGTGTGAGGAATTGGCTGCGAAGTTGATCATTTGTGGCGGGTGTCAATGGTCGAACCGGTCAGGCTGGCCGGTCGGTTTGCCGACGCCGGGTTACGGATCATTGAGCGATTTGCCAACAGATGTCCGATTCGGTGGACCTGACAAGGCCTCCAGGGCTCGATTTGGTCACCTGTCGTACAGGCTTCTGCACGCGCAAAATCACATGCCGATGCACGTGCATTAGCGTTATTATTACGACTAGTAAGGCACCAGCCCTGCCCGTACGAGCCGGAGGCGGCCGGCGGCCGAAGCGGTCGGGCGCCGAGTAGTACGAGCACTCCAGGCTCTTGGGAGATTTCTATGCACCACACGTACAACGGCATGGCGGCTGCGGACCTCGACGGTGTGGTCTGGCAGAAGAGTCGGCACAGCAACTCCAAGGGGAACTGCGTGGAGTTCGCCGCCCTCCCCGACGGTGCGGTCGCGATGCGCAACTCGCGCTTCCCGGACGGTCCGGCGCTCATCTACACGCGCGACGAGATCGAGGCGATGCTGCTCGGTGTCAAGGACGGGGAGTTCGACCACCTGGTGGCCTGAGGGCCCGGCTGGTCCGGTGACACGAAAACACGCCGTCGTGGGGGTCCGTGCCGCGGCGGCGTTCGACGTGTCCGGGCCGGTGCGGTGGCTCGTGCGGTGCCGGCTGTTCAGCGAACGGCATGGACGGCGTGGCTGGCATGGACGGCGTGGCCGGCACACCAGGGAACAGCGAAACGCCGCGCACAGGCGCGGCTCTCCCGGCCATCGACCGGGAGGTGCCCCGTGGTGCACGGCGTGGTCCCTAGGCGGAGCGGCGGTGGCGTCCGGCCGAGGCGGTCATCGCTGACATCGCGTCAGCGGCCAGACCTGGTACTTCTGCTGACGGTTCGTCGGCCTGGAACAGGGCCCAGACCACCTTCCCGGCCCCGGAGGCCAGCGGGTGCCAGCCCCAGGACTGGCTGAAGGAGTCGACCAGGTGCAGTCCGCGGCCCGACTCGGCGACGAAGTCCGCCTCCCGGGTCACCGGGCCCTCGGTGCTCGGATCGCTGACCGCGCAGACCAGTTGGGAGGCACGGTGGACCAGACTGAGCCGGACCGGCAGCCGGCCTTCCGCCGCCTGTCCCTGCCCCTCGGGCGCGCGGCCGTTGCCCGCCTGCACCGGGAACCCGGCCAGCGCCGAGCTCGGACAGCAGGCCTCCGCCAGGTCGGCGACGGTCGGCTGGCCTATCGCGTGGCGCAGCGCGTTGGTCACCAGCTCCGAGGAGACCAGTGCCACATCGTCGAAGAGATTCTCAAGGCCCCAGCGGAGCAGGGTCGTTCTGGTGAAATCGCGAGCTGTCTTCACCGCGTCGTAGCGGGGCGCGAGGGTACACGTCACAACGTCAGGATCGACGGCCAGGGCCGCACCGGTGCCCATGAAGAGCTCCTCCCATAAGGGGGCGGACACGGCTGGACCCGGCGGGGTCATGCCGGTCACCTCCGACTCGCTCGGCCGCCTGGTCCTCGTCCCGACCAACTGCGCACGGTCGACGACGAAGCCCGCGGGGATCCAAGGGGCGTGCAACTGCACGTGCACCATCGTGCTCTGCGCTCACGGCAGATGCAAGAGTCGATTCACGTGCAGTTGGCCGATTGGCATATGCATGAGCCGGATGCACGTGCAGCGGAACGTGCCGATGGACGTGCTGATGCAAAATTGATAGATCCTTCTGCCACTACACGCACTGTGAGCGGCCAAGTGATGGCAGACTGTGCGCTGTTTCCCGACGCGGAGGTTCCCACGGCATGACCACAGCGCAGCCCGGCGGCGGTTCCATGGTGCGCCGTATCCTCCTGGGCTCCCAGCTGCGCCGACTGCGCGAGAGCCGGAACATCACGCGCGAGGACGCCGGTTACGCGATCCGTGCCTCCGAGTCCAAGATCAGCCGGATGGAACTGGGCCGGGTCAGCTTCAAGGAGCGGGACGTCGCCGACCTGCTCAGCCTCTACGGCGTGACCGACGGCGAGGAGCGCGAATCGCTGCTCGGCCTGGTCCGCGAGGCCAACAAGTCCGGTTGGTGGCACAGCTTCAGCGACGTCCTGCCCGGCTGGTTCCAGACCTACGTCGGCCTGGAGGAGGCCGCCTCGTTGATCCGCACCTACGAGGTGCAGTTCATCCCGGGGCTGCTGCAGTCCGAGGACTACGCCCGCGCGGTCTTCGGGCAGAGCCGTCCGGTGCTCAGCGACGAGGAGATCGAGCGCCTGGTCGGCCTGCGACTGCGCCGCCAGAAGCTGCTGACGGAGGGTCAGGGGCCGCGGCTGTGGGCGGTGATCGACGAGGCGGCGCTGCGCCGTCCGGTCGGCGGGCCGAAGGTGATGCGCGGTCAGCTCCAGTACCTGATCGACGTCGCCGAGCAGCCCAACGTGGTGATCCAGGTGATGCCGTTCCGGTTCGGCGCGCACGCCGGTGAGAGCGGCGCGTTCAGCATCCTGCGCTTTCCGGAACAGGACCTGGCCGACGTGGTCTACCTGGAGCAACTCACCAGCGCGCTCTACCTGGACAAGCGCGACGACGTCGACGCATACGTGCAGGTGATGGAGCGGCTCTGCGTGGACAGCCTGACTCCGGAGCGCACCATCGACCTGCTCGCCTCGATCCTCGCGGAGAGCTGAACTCCGGCCTGCTCCACAAGTTCTGGGGCCGTCCGGGGCGATCGGCGTGGGGGCGGTCAGGGTGCCGTGGGCTCCTGCGGCGCCCAGTGCGGTCGGCTCGGTGCCTGCGGTTGCGGTGGCCGGCCGAGCTTCCAGGGCAGGTCGTAGCGGGCGAACAGGTCGGCCCGGATCGGCGGCAGCGGGGTCTGCGCCCCGGGCAGCAGCAGGCCGATGCAGCCACCCATCAGCGCGCTGCGCAGCACCGCGTGCTCGGCGATCGGATCCCCGGCTCCCCAGTCCGCCAGCACCTCCCGCAGGAGCGCGCCCAGTTGCCGCTGCTCCGGGTCCTGCACGAAGTCGCCGACGTCCGGGTCGAGGATCAGCGCCAGATGCGAGCGCATCACCCGGGGATGGTCCAGCGCGGTGTTCAGCACCGCGTCGATCGCGGTGGCCAGCCGGCACTGCGGCGAGGCGTCGCCGGGCAGCGGGGCGAGCGCGGCGGCCAGTTCCAGGTGCATCAGGCGGTGGGTGGCCGCCTGCATCAAGAGTCGTTTGCCGTCGAAGTAGTACGACACCAGACCGCGGGCCAGCCCTGCCTGCTCGGCGATGTCGGCCAGCGTGGTCGCGGAGTATCCGTGCTGGTCCACGAGTTCCACGGTGGCCCGCATCAGGCGGCGGCGGGAGCGTAGCCGCATCTCCTCGTTGACCGATTCCCCGCGAGGTGCCATCGTGTCAGCTCCGTAGGTTGGTTGACTCCGGGCCAATATACTGCCGGCTCGGGCGTCGCCGACTGCCCGTACCCGAAGCAGCGCCGGGTGCGGGGCGGACGCGGACACTGGTGTCGGTCTCACCAGAACGGGGGACTGGTGAGACCGATGCCCACCGGGCGGCGTCCGCCGCCCGGTGGGCCGGTGAGTCACACGCTGGACCGGGTCGGCCGGTCAGACCTGCTCGGTCGACCTGACCTGCTCCGGCAGTGCCGCATCGGCGCCGAGCCGACCGTAATCGTAGTCCGGCACCGAGTGCCGCGTTCCCGCCCGTCGCCGGTCCAGCAGCGCACCGGTCGCGGTGACCAGCAGGCCCACCAGGGCGACTCCGGTGACCAGCAGCAACCCGGGCCGGTAGCCGTCCAGTTGGGCGCCGGCGCTGGTGCCGCCGTGGCTGCCGGCGGTGATCACGGCGGTGGTCACGGCCAGCACCAGCGCGTTGCCGATCTGCATCGCGGTGTTCACCAGGCCGGAGGCCAGCCCCTGCTCCTCGTCGGCCACGCCGTTGGTGGCGGCGATGTTGGCCGAGGGGTAGAAGAGCGCGAAGCCGATGCCGAGCAGCACCATGCTCGGCAGTACCAGGGCGGCGAAGGTGCTGTGGGTGCCCAGCCGCAGGAAGAGCGCGTAGCCGAGCACCATCGCCAGGCCGCCCAGCGGCAGCAGCTTGCCGGTGCCGTAGCGGTCCACGATGGCGCCCATCCTGGTGGCCGACAGGGCGACCAGTGCGCCGGCCGGCAACAGGGCGAAGCCCATCTCCAGGGCCGACCAGCCGAGCACCCGCTGCAGGTAGAGCGCCACGATGAACTGGAAGCCCGCGTAGGAGCCCATCAGCGTGAAGGCCGCCGCGTTGGCCCGCGCCACGCTGCCGTTGCGGAAGATGCCCAGGCGCACCAGCGGGTGCGCGGTGCGCTGCTCGATCAGCAGGAAGGCCGCGCCGAGCAGCAGCACGGCGACCAGCGAGCCGATGGTGCGCAGGCTCGCCCAGCCGGCTGCCTGCGCCTCGGTGACGGTGTAGACCAGCAGCAGCAGTGCGGCGGTGCCGGTGATCGCGCCGGCCACGTCGTAGCCGCCGTCCCGCTGCTCGTGGGCGTGCCGGGGGAGCAGTCGGATCGCGAAGACCAGGGCGATCAGGGCCACCGGCACCGGCATCAGGAAGGTCCAGCGCCAGCCCACCGAGGTGAGCAGGCCGCTGAGCACCAGGCCGAGCGAGTAGCCGCTGGCGCCGCAGGTGGTGAAGATCGACAGCGCCTTGTTGCGGGCGGGACCCTCGGGGAAGGTGGTGGTGATGATCGAGAGCGCGGCGGGTGCGGTGAACGCGGCGCTGGCTCCCTTGAGGAAGCGGGCGGCGATCAGCAGGCCGCCGTTGTCGACCAGGCCGCCGAGCAGTGAGGCGGCGGCGAAGACCGCGAGCGCGATCAGGAAGACCCGGCGCCGGCCCAGCAGGTCGGCCGCCCGGCCGCCGAGCAGCAGCAGCCCGCCGTAGCCGAGCACGTAACCGGAGACCACCCACTGCAGCGCGGACGTGGAGAGCTTGAGGTCGGAGCCGATCGAGGGGAGCGCGACGCCGACCATCGAGACGTCCAGCGCGTCCAGGAAGAGGGCGGCACAGAGCACGATCAGCGCGCCCCAGAGTCGTGGGCTCCAGTGGTGTTCGTCGGACGGTGCGTCAGAAGTCCTTCGGGTGTCAGTCGTTGCCGCGTGATGGGGTGCTGAGGTCATGGGCAAGAGATTACATGCACGTGCACTCAATGCAAGTGAATATAGTGTGTACTCATATAGTGCCTGTGCATGTGGTAACCTGTGCGGGTGTCCGTACAAGACCGCGAGTCCTTGTGCCAGGGCGCCGATCCGGCTGCCCTGGTCTCCGCGTGGCGCGATCTGCTGGCCCGCCACGCGGCGACCGCCTGCGCCCTGGACCGTGAGCTGGGTGAGCAGTTCGGGCTCGGCATGAGCGACTTCGAAGTGCTGGAGCGACTGGCCGAGGCTCCCGCGGAGCTGCGGGTCCAGGAGCTCGCCGAGAAGGTGCACCTGAGCCAGAGCGCGCTGTCCCGGCTGATCGGCCGCCTGGAGAAGGCGGGGCTGGTCCAGCGGGCGATGTGCGAGCTGGACCGGCGGGGCATCTACGTCACGCTCTCGGCGGCCGGACACGAGCGCTACGAGGCCGCCCGGCCGCTGCACCGCGAGGTGCTCGCCCGCGTGCTGACGGGCCGTCAAGTCGCCTGCGACTGACGGACGTCAGCACGCCTCCGTGGTCGGCCGCCCGGCGGGGAACGGCTCAGCGCAGAGCGGTCAGGCCCGGCAGTACGGCGAGCAGCAGCACGGCGACCGGCGCCGCCACCGCCAGGGCCGTCAGGCGCAGCCGGCTGACCACCGGGAGCCGGGGCGCCCCGATCAGCAGCCGGTCCACCCGGCGCGGTGCCTGGGCCAGCTGGCCGGGCGCACCCTCTCCCGGGCAGTTCCCGAAGACCCCGCGCCCGGCGTTGAGTTCGACCATCGCGTGGGCCGTGATCAGCCGCCCGTGCCGGCGTGCGGCCCGGTCGTCCGCGGCGAGCTCCACCAACTCGCCCACCTGGTCCCGGAACGCGCTGAACACCCCGACCCCGGGAAAGCCCGCCGCGAGCGCCTGGGCGCACTGCGCCAGCCAGTGGTGCCGGGCCCGGACGTGCCCGCGCTCATGGCTGAGCACGGCCGCCAGCTCGCGGTCGGTGAGTCGGCTGAGCGCGCCGGTGGTGACCACCAGGCGGGACTGCGGCCCGGGCAGTGACCAGGCCTCGGGCCGGATGTTCTCCAGCACCACCAGCCGCTCCCTGCGGGCCGGCGAGTGCCCGACACCGGCCGGCAACTCCGGTGCCCGGTCCGCCAGTTCGGCATGCCGGTGATCGCGCAGCGCCCGGGCGGCACGGATCTCGCGGGTCAGCGAGAGCGCGGTGCGCAGCCCGCCGAGCGCCAGCAACGCCGCACACAGCCGCCCCCAACCCTCGGCGCCGGCCAGCCCGTAGGCCGCCTCCACACCGTGCGGGGCGCCGGTGAAGAGCAGCGCGCGCACCCCTGACAGCGAGGCCGAGAGGGCCAGCAGCAGGCTCAGCAGGCAGCAGAGCAGCACCGCGATCACCAGGCACTGCCAGACCAGCAGCGCGAGCACCGGTTCCCGCTCGACCCAGCCGGCCCGGGTCAGCAGGAGCGGGCCGGCGGTGGCGAGCAGCGCACCGAGCAGCAGCAGGCCGAGCAGGGCCGTCATGGCAGTGGGTCCCCCCAGGGAAAGGCGTGACCGACCAGGGAAAGGCGTGACCGAACGCTGTGGCTCAATCTAGGCGTTCACCGGACGGCGTGGAACCGCCGCGCCTCGGCAGTGACCAACAACACCACCCGCGGTGTTCAGAGCGCCAGCAGCATCGCGAACATCCCGACCCCCATGGCGAGTCGGCAGGCCTCGGGGAGCGGCCCGGGCGGCCAGCCCGCCGTCGCGACGTCCGGGTGTCCCGGCACGGTGAGCAGGCGACTGCCCGACCAGAGCGTGTAGCAGCCGAAGTAGACAAGCAGCAGCCCGGTCAGTGCGGGCAGCCCCATCGGCATCGCCATCGCCATCCCCGGGTGCGCGGGCCGCGGCGCGCGGCCCATCGCCAGCGCCATGTAGACCATCGCGGCGGCCCCCACCGCGTGGTGCAGGCGGTGGGCCCGGTGCCCGCCGGCCCGCCGTCCGGCGGCGGCGCAGAGCGAAGCCGCGCCCAGCAGTCCGAAGAGCCCGACCCAGAGCGGCGGCGGCAGCCGTCCGCCCAGCGCGATCATCGCCGCCGTGCCCAGCGCCATCGCGGCCTCCGCCGCGTCCGATCCGCGGCCGCCGCGGTGTCCCGCCGCGTCGCCCCGGCCCGCTGCCCCGCCCCGGCCCATCGGGCTCGCCGTGCACCCCGGCGGGCGGCGCAGCCGAAGCAGGCAGAGGCCCCCGGTCGCGGTGGTCAGCAGCGCCAGCAGCCAACTGAGCACAGCCGGTCCGTGCATCGGTGCCCCCTCGTACCCGCGCTGAACGGGGATGGCACCACGATCACCCACCGCGCTGGCCCGACAGCAGGGCGCGTGCGGGGGCGTATAGAGGTGTAGGGGAGTCGAAGGCCGAAATCACGCGCCGGGGGCGGCAAGCTCGGCGCTGCCGGGGCGTCTTGGGCGCGACGGCCGACTGGCCCTCCCCGGTGGCGACGGGGGAGCGCCGCGGGTGAAGGTCGTCCCAGCAAGCTGTCCACATGCTGGGCGCCGGAAGGATTCCGGGCAGCCGTGGCACGGCGTGGAGGATCTCTCATCGATCCCCCCTTGAACAGGAGAACCTTTCGCTTTTATCGTGTCCTTGATTCAATAACTTCTGTCGAAGCGGGTCTCCCATGCAGAATCTTTCGTCGAACCTCGCGGTGGCGGCCGACCTTCCGGCGGCGCCCCTGGCCGAACACCCCGCCTGGCAACGGCTGAAGCAGACCGTCGAGGCGCTGCGTCCGCTGCAGTCGAAGGACGGCTCGATCGACCTCTCCACGGTCCAGCGGCACGCCGTCGACCCGCTGCTCGACACCGTGCTCGGGGCGATCCAGGAACTCGCGCCGCTCTTCCCGCACGACGCCGCCTACCTGGAGGCCGTCCAGGCCGACCTGCGCAAGTGGGCCGAGACCGGCTACCGCGAGCCCGACTTCCTGGACTCGCTGCTCGCCTTCCAGCCCGCCGCCCAGCGCGTCGACGGCCTCGGCCACCTGGTCGTGTTCCCGATGTACACCCAGAACGGCAACCCGGACCGCAACCTGGAGGCCGTCCTCCTCCAGGTGGTCTGGCCCGACTGGCTGGCCGAGCTGGAGCGCACCCGCTTCGACAACCCGATGTTCGTGCCGATCACCTTCACCGACTTCACGGCCGGCTACGACACCAACTCCGCCGTCCTCTTCCCGGAGACCGTCGCGGTCCGCGAGGCCCCCGAGCGCTTCACCTGGGGCGGCATCTTCTGCGACCGCGAGGCCGCCCGGTTCCGCGCCGTCTCCACCTCCGCGGTGGACCTGCTCGGCCTGGAGATCCCCGCCGACGCCACCGAGCTGATCAACGACCAGGCCCGCGCCCAGCAGACCTTCGTCCTCTGGGACCTGGTGCACGACCGCACCCACAGCCACGGCGACCTGCCGTTCGACCCGTTCATGATCAAGCAGCGCAGCCCGTTCTGGATGTACGGCCTGGAGGAGCTGCGCTGTGACCTGACCGCCTTCAAGGAGGCCGTCAAGCTGGAGGCCGAGGGCTACGAGCAGGGCCGCGACGTCCAGTACGCGATCCTCTTCGACCGCCTCTTCCGCTTCCCCGTCACCGGTGGCCGGGTGCGCAACTACGACGGCATGGGCGGCCAGCTGCTCTTCGCCTACCTGCACCAGCACGACGCGCTGCGCTGGCGCGACAACCGGCTCAGCATCGACTGGGACCGGGTCGCCGAGGTGACCAACGCGCTCTGCGCCGAGATCGAGGCGCTCTACCGGGCCGGCATCGACCGCCCGAAGACCGCCCACTGGATCGCCGCCTACGAGCTGGTCTCCCGCTACCTCACCCCGCACCCGGCCTCCACCTGGGCCAAGGGCGCCGCGGCGCTCCCGCTGGACCTGGACGGCAAGGCGCTCAACAAGGCGCTGTGCGACGCCGTCCACCCGGACGAGTTCCCGCTGAGCATGTTCTACGAGGCCCTGGCCAAGAAGCTCTCCTCGGTGATCGCCGCCACCGCGGGCATCACCGGCGCCGGCACCGAGGCGGTCGCCGCATGAGCACCTTCGACTCGACGAACGCCCAGGCCGCCGGTATCGACAACGCCGGGGTCAAGGACAAGGTGATCGCCGTCGCCGGCGCCAGCGGCCCGGCGGGCCAGGCGACCCTGCGCCGGCTCGCCGCCGGCGGCGCCGTGCTGATCGCCGCCGACATCGACCAGCAGCGCCTCGACGCGGTCACGGCCGGTGTGCGCACCGCCGTGCCGGGCGCGCGGATCACCAGCCAGGTGATCGACCTGCTCGACCCGCAGGAGGTGCACGACTGGGCCGACCACCTGGAGTCCGAGTACGGCCAGGTCGACGGCCTGCTCCACCTGGTCGGCGGCTGGCGCGGCAGCAAGACCTTCCACGACTCGCGGATCGACGACTGGGACTTCCTGCACGACCGGGTGGTCCGCACCCTGCAGCACACCTCGCTTGCCTTCCAGCCCGCGCTGCTGCGCAGCACGGCCGGCCGGTACGCGATCATCTCGGCATCCGCCGCACACAAGCCGACCGCCGGCGGCGCGGCCTACGCGGCGGCCAAGGCCGCGGCCGAGGCCTGGACCCTGGCGATGGCCAACTCCTTCGTCAAGGAGACCACCGCCGAGGACGGCGCCCCCACCGCCGCAGCCGTCATCCTGGTGATCAAGGCCCTGCTCACTCCCGAGATGCGGGCCGAGAAGCCGGAGGCCAAGTTCACCGGTTTCACCGCCACCGCCGATCTTGCCGACCAGCTGGCGGCCCTCTGGGACCGCCCCGCAGCAGAACTGAACGGACAGCACCTGTGGTTGACAGCCCGATGACCCCTCGCGATGCCCGCACCGACGCCCGGGCGACGGATGCACAGCGGCGGCACGACCCCGCCGTCCGAGGGTTCGCCAGCGACAACTACGCCGGCATCCACCCCGAGATCCTCGCCGCGATCGCCCTGGCCAACGACGGCCACCAGATCGCCTACGGCGAGGACCAGTACACCGAGCACCTGCAGTCGGTCTTCAAGAAGCACTTCGGTGAGCAGGCCGAGGCCTACCCCGTCTTCAACGGCACCGGCGCCAACGTGGTCGCGCTGCAGGCCCTGCTGCCCCGCTGGGGCGCGGTGATCGCGGCCCAGAGCGCGCACATCAACGTCGACGAGTGCGGGGCGCCGGAGAAGGTCGCCGGGATCAAGCTGCTCACCGTGCCCTCCCTGGACGGGAAGCTCACCCCCGAGCTGATCGACCAGCAGGCCTGGGGCTGGGACGACGAGCACCGGGCCGCCCCGCTCGCCGTCTCCATCGCCCAGAACACCGAACTCGGCACCCTCTACACCGCCGAGGAGGTCCGGGCGATCTGCGAGCACGCTCACGAGCGCGGCATGCTCGTCCACATGGACGGCTCGCGGCTGGCCAACGCGGCCGCCTCGCTCGGCCGCCCGTTCCGTGAGTTCACCACCGACGCCGGCGTCGACGTGCTCTCCTACGGCGGGACCAAGAACGGCCTGCTGCTCGGCGAGGTCGTGGTGGTGCTGAACCCGGAGAAGGTCCGGAACATCAAGTACCTGCGCAAGATGTCGATGCAGCTCGCCTCGAAGATGCGCTTCGTCTCCGTGCAGTTCGAGGCCCTGCTCACCGGCGATCTCTGGCTGCGCAACGCGGGCCACGCCAACGCGATGGCCAAGCGCCTGGAGGCGGCGGTCAAGGCGATCGAGGGCGTCACCCTGGTCCGCCCGGTGGAGGCCAACGCGGTCTTCGCGATCCTGCCGCGCGAGGTCAGCGAGCGGCTGCAGAAGCGTTACCGCTTCTACTTCTGGAATGAGCACACCGGCGAGGTGCGCTGGATGACCTCGTTCGACACCACGGAGGCGGACATCGACGCCTTCGCGGCGGCGATCGCGGAGGAGCTGGGCCGCGCGGCCTGATCCTGCCGTCGCCACGTCGCCACGTCGCCACGTCGCCACGAAGAGCGGCCGGCCCGGGACACCGTCCCCGGCCGGCCGTTCTTCGTTCCCCACTCAGCACTCAGCACTCAGCACTCAGCACTCAGCACTCAGTGCTCAGCACTCAGTCGAGCAGCAGAGGCCAGACCTCCTGTTCGGCAGTGGGCGCCCAGACGATGTCCCCGTGGCCGTAGCCCGGGACCACCCGGTAGTCGACCCGAGCCCCGCCCGCCCGGATCAGCCGGGCCCCGAGGTCGTGGTCGCCCCGGCCCAGCTCGGTGTTCACCCACCTCACGTCCGCGCGGATCGCCGACCAGTCGATCCGGTACACGTCGGTGCGTCCGGCCCACACGGCGGCCAGGTCCCGCAGCAGGGCGGTCGGCTGGACACCGCTGCCGAGCGCGGCGATCGCCCGGCGCCAGACGTCGAGCGGCGTGCGGTCGAGCGTGAAGCGGTCGGCGGCCGCCGTGGCGCCGAACTCGAAGTCGCCGCTGCTGTGGCCGCGGTGGTAGATCCAGTTCGCCGGGCCGGGCAGTCGGTTGGTGTGGGTCAGCGCGTAGTGCAACAGGCCGAGGTTGCCGAAGGTCGCGCCGCCGCCCGGACGGGGGACCGGGCTGCTGCCCTCGGGGTCGGCGGTGGCCCGGGCGGACAGCGCCTTGAGCCCCGGGTCGACGACGTGGAGCCCTTGGGCGAGCTGCTCCTGGAGCGCGGTGGTGAGCACGTCGGCGCGGGCGGCCAGTTCCGGCTCGACCTCCGGGTCATAGGGGCCCGTGGTGTCCAGGACGATGACGCGGCGCGGGTGTGCGTCGGCTTGCGCCGCGGTGTCGAGGGCGAGGGCGGCGCCGGCCGAGTGCCCGAGCAGGTCGTACGGCAGGCCGAGCGCCTCGTCGATGGCGGCGAGTACCGGCTGGACGTCACGCCGGTGGGCGGCCAGGCCCCAGTCGACGCAGAGCGGATCGATGTCCGGCAGCGTCAGCGCGTCCTCACGGGGCGTGATGCCGATGACGAGGTGCCCGTGATCGGTGAGGAAGCGGGCCAGGCTGCGGCTGTCCTGGGCGGTGCAGTAGCTCGCGGTGACGTTGAGCCCGCCGCCGGGCAGCAGCACGGTCACCCGGTGCGGGGGAGTGGCCGGCGCACCGGCCACCAGGTCGACGGCGACGGGCGTCCTGGAGCCCGGCAGGACGAGCCGATGGTGACCGGGATCCCCGCCGACCGCTGCCGGCTCGGCACTCAGAGCGCCGCCCAACTTCTTGACCATGTCCATGGCCATTCCTCCCTCAGGTCGGCCCCCAGAATGCCGGACGAGCCGATTTGCTTGCAGCGGGCCGCTACCCGTACAGTTCCGGAGTCGCGCCGAGAGGGGCGGCTGAGTGAGTCGAGAAGATGAACTCCGGTAAATCGGAGTGAAACTGATCTGATAAGCTTTACGAAGTAAGAACGAAGCGCCCGGAGAGCTTGCGAGAGCGGCTTGAAGGAAGTGTCCGTTCCTTGAGAACTCAACAGCGTGCCAAAAGTCAACGCCAGATATGTTGACATCCCCGGCCTCGGTCACTTGATCGGGGTTGGAGATTCCTTTTGAAGTAAAACACTAGCGAGGACGCAGTGCACGAGGTCACCCTATTCCGGTGGTTGTCGTGCCGCTCAACG
>NZ_JARZAG010000018.1 GCF_029892155.1 Kitasatospora sp. GAS204B
TCGTCCTCGTACTGGACGTACTTGGGCGATTCGGGCGTGCGTCCAGCCGGGATGCCCGGCGTCGCGGGCCCGGAAAGATCCGCCGTACAGGCCCTCGGGCCCACGGTGAGCCAAGCGCTCGCCGCGCGGGTCAGGCCGCCATCGCCAGGTGCCCGCGGCCGCGGCGCCGGTTGACCGCGGTCGGCTCGGCCTCGGCCGGGACGGCGATGACGGTGCAGTGGGCCCGGGCCAGGCAGTACCGGCTGACCCTGGCGAACAGCGGGCGCAGCAGGCCGCGGCGGCCGGTGCCGACCACCAGCAGGTCGTCGGCGCGGTCGGCGACCTGGAGCAGCGAGGGGCCGGCCTCGCCCTGGATCACCACGGGGGTGATGCGCAGATTCTCCGGGTAGCCGCCGAAGGCCTCGGCGAAGACCTGGTCCAGGCGGGTACGGGCGGCCTGCTCCCAGGCGGCGGCCAGCGGCGGGCAGGGGTGGGTGCGGTAGGCCGTCTCGCCGCCGACCGGGGTCCAGGCGATCACCGGCACGAGCTCGGCACCACGCCGGGCCGCCTCTGCCGCCGCACGCTGCAGGACCGCCGTGCTGCGCCGCGAGCCGCTGACGCCGACGATGACCCGGGTGGACTCGGCCATGATGAGCTGCACTTCCCTCAGTAGTGGACCGCGGTCGCCGCTGGTCCTTCGTTTATCAGGTGCACCGATCATATCGCCTTGAATTTGTAGGTCAAGTAGCGGGATCGTCGCAGATCCATAAGACATCACCAGGCGCCCGCCTTCGGTTCCTCTTGACGCTTCCCTGACGCCGCGCGCCCGCTCGCTGACACCGCTCTAACGCCCGGCCCGCCAGCGCGCACGGCACGTCACGATCGGTAAGGATCCGTCAGAGCGGTCGCCCCGGCCGACAGGGATTCGTCAGGGACGGATTCCGGTCGGCTCGGGCCGGATTCACTGGGCGGATGTCCAACCGCCCGCTGTCGAGTCCGCCGCTCAGGAGCACCACGACCCGCACCGCCGTCCCGCCGTCGGGCGCACCGCTGCCCGGCATCGGCCGTCTTCGCCGCCTGGCTCCCTGGTTCGTGCCGGAGCGGCCCGGCCCCGGCACGCTGGCCGCGCACGTGCTGCTCACCGGACACGGCTCGCTCTGGACCGACCACCCCGCCGCACCCCGGGTGGCCGTGGCCCGCTGCGGCTCCTTCCGGGTACTGCGGGGCGATCCG
Organism: Kitasatospora sp. GAS204B; assembly: GCF_029892155.1. Classification (GTDB taxonomy): domain Bacteria; phylum Actinomycetota; class Actinomycetes; order Streptomycetales; family Streptomycetaceae; genus Kitasatospora. The sequence continues at coordinate 1,213 of NZ_JARZAG010000018.1, forward strand.
CGACTGCTGTCACCTGAGCTCCTCGCGCCGCTGCAGCGCGGGCAGTTCAGTGCCCCGGACGAGTTCCTGCCGCTGCTCGGCCGCACCTTCGGCACCGTCACCCCGTGGGTGCGGCTGATCTGCACCCAACAGCACCGCCCGCGCCGCCGCCCGGTCCCGGCGGGGGTGCGGCTGCGTCCGCTGACCCCGGCGGACGCGGCCCGGCTCGACGCGGCCGGCCCCGAGCTGCGCTGGGTCACCGAGACCTGGGGGTCGAGCCGGGCCGTCGTCGCGACCGGCGGGGCCTGGGGCGCCTTCGTCGAGGGGCGACTGGTCTCGCTCGCGGTCTGCCATCTGCGCGGGCTCGCGCACGAGGACCTGGCGGTGGCGACCGCCCCGGAGTTCCGCCGGGGCGGCCTGGGCCTGGCCTGCGTCCTGGCGACCGCGACGGCGGCCCGCCACCGCGGCAAACTGCCGACCTGGACCGCGCCCCGGTCCAACGGGCCCAGTCGAGCGCTGGCCGAGGCGGCCGGCTTCCGACCGGTGCGCGAGGAACTCGCCTACTGGGTCGGCGCAGCCCGCCTGACCGGTGCGGCGCTCAGACGGTCGAGCGGTCAAGCGGAGCAGAGCCCCCGGGTGTAGTCGACGGTCGCCGCGGCCTGCGAGTACTGCCACTCGGGGGTGAGCAGTTGGGCGTCCAGCTGGGCGGCGGCCGTCCGGTCCTCGGTCAGGTAGCCGAAGTCCTGGAGCCAGGCCGGGTAGAGGTTCTTCGAACCGAGGTAGAACGCGGCGCCGTCCACCGAGACCAGCTTGTGGTGCAGCGCGTACGGGTGGCCGTCCGCCCAGGTGTCGCCGGGGGCGGCGCGGAAGGCGGCGAGCTGGAGGTTCTGGCACATGGTCGCCTTCGCGCCGGCCCGGTCCTGGCCGGTGGCGGCGCTGATCCGGTCCAGCAGCACGTCACTGACCTCGGACAGCGACTTGATCTGCGAGTAGCCGCCGCTGCCGACCGCGCCCCGGTTGGCCGGGTCGCTGACCACGATCCGCACCTTCACGCCGGCGACCAGCTTGGCCGCGAGCGCGTCGTAGAGCCGGGCGTCGTAGCGGGGCAGCGGCGGGCAGGTGCCGTTGAGGTCCTGCTGGGATATCTCGAGGTGGCTGGTGGCACTGGCGACCAAGGCGCGCAGCGCGCTCTCCTCGGGGTTCACCGTGGCGTAGTCGCGGTCGGCGTTGGTGTGGTCGGGCAGCGGGAGCGGGCCGCAGGCGGTGGCGGGATTTCCGCTCACGTCGACCGGGCTCGGCACGAAGCTCGAGGTCGGGTCGACGCTCTGGACGCCGATGCCCAGCCCGCCGACCGCGATGACCGGCACGTCGCCGGCGGGAGCCGGGTCGGCCGGGGCAGCCGAGTCCTGTTCGAGGGTGGCCAGGCAGCCGGCGCCGTTCGAGGCGGCGAACCAGGCGGCCGAGAACGGGCCGCTGTTGCGACAGGTCCAGCCCCACAGGGTGTCCAGGTAGCGCCCCGCCGTCGCGGCCGCCGGGCCGGTCAGCGCGAGGTCGGCGTCGGTGACCGGGTGGCCGGTCTCCAGGTAGTCGGCCTTCCAGTCGTTGATCCCCCCGGTGATCACGCGCCGGCCGTCGACCACCAGCAGCTTGGTGTGGTTCCAGGAGAAGGCGGTCTTGGCGGTGGTCATCGAGGCCACGTTGAACGTGATGGAGCCGGCCGCGTCGCCCAGCCTGCCCACCAGTTCGTCCCGGTAGGAGGTGGGCAGCGCGGTGATGTTGTACAGCGGGGCGGCACCGACCAGGATCCGCACCTGGAGCCGGTGCCCTGACGCCACCGCGGACTTGAGCCCCGCCACGATCGCGTCCTCGAAGGCGCCGTTCGGCAGCGGGGCGAGCGAGGAGATGTCCACCGTGCGGGTCGCCCCGGCGATGTCGGCGGTCATCTTCGCCAGCAGCGCCCGACTGCCCGGACGGTCGGCACAGGACGGGTCGCCCCAGCACCCGGGGGTCTGCAGCAGCCAGCCACCCGGGTCATCGGCCGGCGCGTCCAGCGCGTTGCCGTCCGTACGCTGCCAGACCGTCCCCTCCAGCCCGGGCGAGACCTGGCGCAGCACCTGCTCGACGGCGTCCAGGTGCGGGGTGGGGGCGCTCGGGTTCGCGGCGGCCAGCGCCGGCACCGCCGGCACGGCCGGCGCGGCGGCCAGCGCGATGGCGAGCGTCAGTACGGATCGCGCGAGGCGACGACGCGAACGGTGGGAGGCCCTGAGCAGCGACATCTTGACGGTCCTTCACGAGATCTGAACAGATCTTCACCTGTTCACTGGCATGACATCACAAAGCTACTGGCCGGTCACCTGATGTTTCGACAAGTCCCGGACGGATCCAGTCGATCGGCGGGGCCACTCCCGCCGATCGACGGGTGTCGTCGTGGGAGACCTCCCGGCATGGCAGGCTCGAGGCCAGCACCGCCCCACCCCCGCACCGCACCGCACCGCACCGCACCGCACCGCACCAGGAGCCGACCTCAGATGGACCGCCCGCACGCCACGTTCCGCTTCGACGCCCCCGCCTCCGCGCACCCGGCAGGGATCCTGGCCGCCGCCGAACTGGCCGAACAGCGCGGCATGGACCGGCTGCTGGTCGCCGAGACCGCGTACGACCCGTTCCTCCAGTTGGCCCGCGCCGCCGACCGGACCAGCTCGATCGAGCTGGCCACCGGCGTCGCGATCGCCTTCGCCCGCACCCCGATGACCCTGGCCTACCAGGCCTGGGGTCTGCACGCGGCCAGCGGCGGACGGGCCGTCATCGGCCTGGGCTCGCAGGTCAAGACGCACATCGAGAAGCGCTTCGGCATGCCGTGGGACCGCCCGGCCGCGCGGATGCGCGAGTACGTCCACGCGGTGCGGGCGATCTGGCACAGCTGGCAGACCGGCGAGCGGCTGCGGTTCCGCGGCGACTTCTACACGCACACCGTGATGACCCCGGTCTTCGCGCCCGACCCGATCCCGGCCGGGATGCCCAGGATCCTGCTGGCCGGCGTCGGGCCGCTGATGACCAGGACGGCCGGCGCGGTCGCCGACGGCCTCGTCAGCCACCCCTTCACCTCGGTCGCCTACCTGACCGAGCAGGTGCTCCCCGGCGTCGCCGCCGCCCGCGCCCAGGCCGAGGCCGAGGGCGCCCCCTGGACCTCCCGGCCCTTCGAGATCGCGGGCAGCGTGCTCAGCGCGACCGGCCGCACCGAGGAGGAACTGCGCGCCAACCTGGCCGGCGTGCGCGAGCGCCTGGCCTTCTACGCCTCCACGCCCGCCTACCTCCCGGTGCTCGCCCAGCACGGCTGGGCGGACCTGCACGAGGAACTGCACCGCCTGTCGCTGCGCGGGCGCTGGCAGCAGATGGCCGACCTGATCGACGACGAGGTCCTCACCACCTTCGCCGTCACGGGAACGGTCGAGGAGGTCGCCCGGGAGATCCACCACCGCTACGCCGGCCTGGTCACCCGCCTGTCCGTCAGCCAGCCCGAGCAGGCCGACCCGGAGCTCGGCCTGGAGGTCCTGGCGGCGGTGCGGGCCCTGGGCTGAGCCACCCGGCGCTCGCCGGGCACCACGCCTACGGTCCGCCGGTGGTCCCGCCGGCCGAGGGGATCGCCCGGCCGGCGGAGACCATCATCAGTCTCTGACGGAGCATCAGAGACGTTGTCCACTACCCTGCTTCGACGTCCTGGACCAGGGCCGGGCCCGCCAGCGCCGGCTGGAGGGCGGCCACCACCGCCCGTACCGAGGCGAGCAGCGAGGCCGCCGAGCGCCAGCCGCCGGAGCGCCAGAGCAGCAGCGCGCTGCCCTCGACCCGCCAACTGCACGGCTCGGGGGCGGTGCGCAGCACGTCGACTCCCGCGGAGGTGAGGACGGCGAGGGCGAGCCGCGGGTCGGTGGCGTAGGCCTCGAACCGGCTGTCGAACCACCCGTCGCCGCTCTTCAGCCGGCCACCGGGACTCGGCTCGACGACCCGCACCGAGTGGAAGGCCGGCTCGTGCCGCACCTCGACCCGCGACTCGACGGCGGTGGGCAGCTTGACCAGCACCGCACCGTAGAAGTGAGTTGAACCGTTCTCCCGGCAGCGGTAGCCGACCGAGGTCAGCGGCAGGCCGTCGAGGCCGCCGGTCACTTCGGCGTCCAGCCGCCGCGCGCTGCCGAAGTGGAACGGCGGCCCGGCCAGGTCGGGGCCGTCCCCGCTGCTCGGCCGGAACCCGTGACGCGCGGTCAGCTCCGCGGCGATCGCCGCGGTCCGGCGCCGGTCGCGGAGCGGGCCGAACCTGGGCGCGGTCAGCACCAGCGTGACCAGCGCGACGAAGAGCACGATCGGGACGATGACGCCCATGGCGCCTCCCCTGATTGAGGGCCTGTCGGCAATGCCGCCGGGCACTCGCCGGGGCATGCTCGACCTTCACGCCGACCAGACTTCCCGGCACACCGCTACCGACAGTACCGGTCAGTGGACGAAGCGCAAGGGTGCCCGGGGTACCTGAACCACTCGGCATGGACAGTGCAAAGATCGCGTCAACAGCAGCGTGTGCCGCTTGCGCGGCGTGGCCGGCCTGCATACACCAGAGAGCAGGAGGTGCGCGATGCGCCGCAGTCCCAGTCTCCACAGTCCCGGTCCCCGCGGTCCCAGTTGGCTCTCCCGCTGGAAGCTCGACCGCCAGGTCAGCCAGAGCCGGCTCGCCCTGTTCGCCGCCGTGGTGGCCCCGATAGCGCTCTGCGCGATCCTGCTCCCGCTCCGGGGCCACCTGGCCAACACCAACGTGGCGCTGCTGCTGGTCGTGGTGGTGGTCGCGGTGGCCGCGCTCGGCCGGCGGGTGGCCGGGGCGCTCGCCGCGGTGGTGGCGGCGCTCGGCTTCGACTTCTTCTTCACCCGTCCCTACGAGCAGTTCGCGATCAGCAAGTCGGCCGACCTGACCACCGCCGTCCTGCTCCTGGCGGTCGGTCTGACGGTCTCCCAACTCGCAGCCCGGGCACGCCGGTTCCGGGTGCTGGCGATCACCGACGCCGGCTACCTGGCCCAGATCCGGGACACCGCGGTGCTGGCGCGCAGCGCGAACTCGGCACTGACCGTCGTCGACCAGGTCCGCGACCAGCTGGTCGGGCTGCTCCAACTGCGGGGCTGCCGCTTCGAGTACGGCTCGCTGCTCGGCCACCCGCCGCGCCTGGAGCACGACGGCTCGGTGCTGATCGGGCACCGGCTCTGGGACGCGGACCGGCTCGGGCTGCCGGCCGAGGACGTGGAGCTGCGGATGTTCGGCAACGGCAAGTACATCGGCCGCTTCATGCTCGAACCCACCCCGGGCACGGTGCCCTCCCTCCAGGCCCGGTTGGTCGCCGTCACCCTGGCCGACCAGGCGGGGGCCGCGCTGGACTCGCTGCACCGGCCGGTGAAGGCGGCCTGAGCCGACGTCAGGCCCGCCTACCGCAGTGGGCCTGACGTCCTGTCACCTGGAGCGCTCTGCCAAGCTTTGCTCGTGACCGAGATAGCCGAGCAACCACAGCAGCCACACCAGCGGGACGACCTGCCGCCGAAAGCGCGGCGGCAGGTCGTCCCGCTGGTGGTCAGCACCGCCGCGCTCGGCATCGCACTGGTCCACGTGCTGCGGCCCGACCTGAAGATCGACACCATCACCGTGGTGCTGCTGGTGGTCGCGCTGCTGCCCTGGCTGGGCACGCTGATCGAGAGCATCGAGTTCCCCGGCGGCGGCAAGGTGCAGTACCGCCAGCTGCGGGCGGAGACCGCCGAGGCGCGGCAGGAGGCGGACGAGGCCCGGCAGGAGGCCGGCGAGGCCGTACGGACCGCGCTGGCAGCGGTCAGCGCACAGGCCGCGATCGAGCAGGCGACGCCGGCGGACGTCGAGCGGCTGGCCGCCCGCTACACCGAGTTGCGGCAGTCGATGTCGAGCGGCGCGGCCCGCACGCGCCAGGTCGACCGGCTCGTCGGCACAATGATGGTGGTCACCCCGAGGGTGCCCGACTTCGACGTGCTGGCCGCGCTGCGCTCCGCCGACCCCGGTCTGCGCCTGGCCGGCTACGCCCGCGTGTTCGGCGAGCCCGAGACCGCCGTGGCCCAGGCCCCCGAGGTGCTGGCCGAGCTGCTCACCGCCGTGGCCGGGCGTGAGCCGCTGGGCAGCAGCCGGTACTGGGCGATTCGCGCGCTGGACGCGGGCACCGATGTGGTCGACCCCGGCTCGCTGCCGGGCGACCTGATCCGCCAACTCGCCACCGTGCTGACCGAGGTCCCCACGGGCAGTGCCCGCGCCGGGGCGCTGCGGCAGATCATCGCGAAGCTGGCCGGCTGACGGGCTGACGGGCTGACGGGCTGACGGGCTGACGAGTTCGCGGGCCGACCCACCGCTGGTGTGTCGGGGGCGCGCGACCCGTTTCCCCCGGACGCGCGCCCCCACCCCATCACCTGGCCGCCGATGGTGGTCACCGAAACCGGTGCAGCTTCATCGGCGTGGCCCCGCCTCGGTCCCCCACGGACGGGGCGGCGCCTTACCTCTCGACAAACGCTAGGCGCCCCTTGATCAGTTCCCGGACTTCCTGATGCGCCCTTGGCGCCGGGCAAGCCGATCTTGACGGTTCGCTAGCACTCCGCCGCTCGTCGGACGGCCGTGCGGGCTCATCGGGCCAGGTCACGGCGTTCCAGCAGCGCGAGCGCGTCGACCCCAGGCCGGGTCAGTGCGCCATCCGCCGGTGTCGCCCGCCCCCTTCGTGCTGCACGAACCAGCGGGCCACCCACCCCAGCATCGCCAGCACGGTCACGCCCCAGACGATCGAGAACAGCACCAGCACCCAGAGGGTCCCCACCTGCGCCCCCACCAGGCCGAGCCCCATCGACACCCCCACCAGCCACAGCACCGCCCAGGTGGGCGCCTGGGCGATCGACTGCAGCACGTCCCGTGCCGGATGCACCTTCGCCGAGCCCTGTTCGAGACGCTCCTCCATCACCGCCACCTCCGCTTCCACTGCCTTCGGCGGTCTCCGGCAGCTGCCGGGAGCGCCGTCTTCCATCGTCCCCCCGCCCACCGCGGCCCGCCGCCGGGAGCCTCAGCGGCTGCGAGCCGGAGATTGAAGGACAAGCTCATCCTCAACTCACGTGCTTCAAGCCGATCGCTCGCATCATGGAGGGAGGCAGAACTCGCTTCGTCTGGTGGGGCCGACATGAGCGGAAATCAGGGACCAGCAGAACCGACCGAACCTGGTGGCGGGGACGGTGCCGACCACGGTGCCCCGCCCCCTGGTGGCTGGGGTCCGCCGCCCGTACCCGGGACGGCGCGGCCAGGGCCGCCCCCGGCTCAGCCGCCGGCGCCATCTCACCCGTTCGGGCCAGCGCCGCCACCGCCGCCGTATCCACCCGGCCCGATGCCGCCGCCGTACGGCTCCTACCCGCCGCCACCACGGCGGCGGCACCGGGGGCGCACCTCGCTGGTGCTGCTGGCGGGCGTGGCCGTGGCCGTAGGGACCGGGATCGGCCTGGACCAGGCGTTCTGGCAGCAGTCAGCGTCACCCGGACCCACGCCGGCCAACCCGACGGCGCCGTACGTTCCACCGAATTCCGGCGGCGGGAACGGCGGAGCGAGCGGCGGGAACGGTTCCACCGGGGCGACCGGCATCGCGGCGCAGGTGGATCCGACGCTGGTGAACATCAACATCACGATCGGTTACCAGGGTGTGCAGGCGGCCGGCACCGGCATCGTGCTCAGCTCCACCGGCGAGGTGCTCACCAACAACCATGTGATCAACGGCGCCACCTCGATATCCGCGACCGACGTGGGCAACGGCCGCAGCTACACGGCGACGGTGGTCGGCTACGACCGCACCGGCGACCTGGCGGTGATCCAGCTGAAGGATGCCTCCGGGCTGGCGACCGCGAAGCTCGGCGACTCCTCGAAGGTGGCCGTGGGTGACACGGTGACGGCGATCGGCAACGCCGGTGGGACCGGCCAGACGCCGACGCCGGCGGCGGGCAGCGTGACCGCGCTCGACCAGGCGATAACGGCGAGTGACCAGGCGAGCGGGACGGCCGAGCAGCTCAGCGGGCTGATCCAGGTGGACGCGAATGTCCAGCCCGGTGACTCGGGCGGTTCGCTGGTCGACTCCTCCGGCGCGGTGATCGGCATCGACACCGCCGGTTCCGACACCTCCGACCCGCAGGCCGTCACCCAGGGCTTCGCGATCCCGATCAACACCGCGCTGCCGCTGGCCCAGCAGATCATGGCGGGCAAGCCGAGCACGGACGTGCACGTGGGGCCGACCGCTTTCCTCGGCGTGGAGGTCGCGACGGATTCGGGCTCGGGCAACAGCAGTTCGGGCAACAGCGGCTCCGGCAACGGCGGCTCGGGCAACGGCGTGCTGGTCGCCGGGGTGGTCGCGGGTTCCCCGGCCGCGAAGGCCGGTCTCGCCCAGGGAGACCAGATCACCGCGGTCGACGGGCAGACCGTCGCCGGCCCCGACGCGCTGACCAGCCTGATGGTGAACCAGAGCCCCGGCAGCCGGGTGACCGTCCAGTGGACCGACGCCGCCGGCGCGTCCCACAGCGGCACGGTCACCCTGGTCAGCGGCCCGGCCGACTGAGGACCGGCCGGCCCGGCGCGGGCGGCTACGCGGTCCGCGACCTCAGGTCGCCGACCGCGCCGCCAGGCTCGCCGCTTCGGCGAGCAGCCGGTAGGAGTCGAGCAGCGCCGTCCGGTCGTGGGCACTCGTGGTGACCAGGAACTCGTCGGCGCCGGTGAGCGCCAGGAGGGCGCGGAGTTCGGCGACGGCCTGATCCGGCGTCCCGACGATATGGCCGCCGAGCGCCTTGTCGTAGGCGGCGCGCTCGCGCGGGGTCATCGAGCGGGCCAGGATCTCCGAGACCGGGGCGAGCGGCGGGAACTCGCCGTGGGTGCGGGAGTAGGCGGCGGCCCAGGCTTCGGAGACCAGCAACTCCCGTGCCGCCTCGGTCGTCTCGGCGACCGCCACGGTGCCGGAGAGCACGACGTACGGCTGCGCGGCCTGCGCGGAGGGGCGGAACCGGGCGCGGTAGCGGTCGACGGCGGCCACCATCGCGTCCGCCCCGTGCGGTCCACCAATGACCAGCGGCAGGCCCGCCTCGGCGGCGATGTCGGCCCCCGCGCCCGTGGCCAGCACGAAGGCGGGCACCCGCAGGCCCTCGGCGGGCCGCACGTGCACCTCGGGGTGCACGCTGCGGGCGGTGTCGAAGTAGCCGAGCAGCTCGGCCAGTTGCTCGGCGAAGTGGTCGGCGGCGTCCTTGTCCCGGCCGAGCGCGCGCCGGATGCCGTCGGTGAACGCCACCGAGCGGCCGAGCCCCATGTCGATCCGGTCGGGGAAGAGCGCGGCGAGCACCCCGAACTGCTCGGCCACGATCATCGGCTGGTGGTTGGGCAGCATCACGCCACCGGTGCCGACCCGGATCCGGCTGGTCGCCGCCGCCACGGCCGCCGCCAGCACGGTGGGCGCCGAGCCCGCCACCCCCGGCACGCCGTGGTGCTCCGACACCCAGAACCGGTGGTAGCCGAGCCGCTCCGCCTGCCGCGCGAAGGCCACCGTGTCACGCAGCGCCTGCGGCGGGCCGTCGCCCTGCCGGATCCGGGAGCGGTCCAGGACGGAGAGGCGAAGGGGTGCCGTTGCGCTGATCACGTCGGCGGCAACGCCTTTCGGCGCGGGCGGCATTCCCGGACGGGCGCTGGTCGGTCCGGCTCGTCGGTCCAGGATCGTGAGCCCGCCTCGTCAGTCCTTCGCCGCCCGCGAGTCCGGCGAGTCCGGCGAGTCCTGCGAGTCGAGATCCGACCAGGCGAGCAGTTCGGCCGCCGAGGCGTGGTTGCCCGTGCGGGCGGCGGCGGCCAGGGCGGCGGCCGCGATCCGCGGTTCGGTGCAGGGCGGCACCACCAGGAGCAGCACATGGTCCTCGGCGTCGGTGGTCAGGCTGATCGTGTCGTCGCTGGTGGTGAGCCAACCGACCTTGACCAGCCGGCCGTTCGCCGCCACCTCGCGGGGGACGGCGCCCCAGGTGACGGTGTCCAGGCCGACCCGCAGGATCGGGCCCAGGTGCACGCTGAGCGCCGTGATCAGGTCGGGCAGTTCGGCACGCAGATTGGTCGAGCGGGGCCACCAGGCGCCGTCGAACATCCCGCCGTGCGACCGGGTCGGCTCCAGCGCCAGTCGTGGCAGCGAGGGCACGCCGAGCCCCGGCCAGGGGCCGTGGGAGTAGGGAGGAGGAAGGGGCACCTGTGTCATCGGGAGCCGCCTGCCCGGTCCGTGCAGGGGACCGATCATGACCCAGGGCGACACCGGTGCGATTACCGGTGTGCGACATGTCCTCGGTTACTGCAACGGTACTGCTCAGCGGCGGTCCGCGGGGTCGACGTGGCCCCGGGATCGACGCCGGCGAGGAGTAGCCTGGAGGTGTCCAGAGCATCTCGTATCCCGGTCACCGTTCCGGCCTCGTTCTGGGTGAACGCACGTTCCGGGCAGCGCGCAGCTCGCCCGGAGGCAGGCACCGGTGACACCGTGACCATTCACCAGACTCCACCGACCGCGCGCGCCCTCACGGTCGCCGACGCGATGGAACCGCTCGAGTACCAGATATCCGACGACAGCACGGTCGACCGGGCCAGCGACATCCTGGGTAGTGCCCATGTGGGCTACCTGCTGGTGCGCGACCACAACGGCCGCTGCGAGGGCGTGCTGACCTCGCGCGGCCTGCACGCCTTCCGCAGCCGCTCCTGGTACACCGAACTCACCCCGGTCAGCGCCACCACCCACCAGCGCGGCCCGTTCGCCTGGCCCGGCATGGGCTTGGCGCTGGCCCGACTCGCCATGCAGATCAAGGAGTTGACGGTCTGGCCGGTGGTCGACGAGGACGGCTACACGCTCGGCCTGCTCACCGCGGACCGTGTCACCGGCCTGCTGGCGGTGCCCACGGCGTGACCAGCGGCTCGACCGGCACGATACCGTCACGGCATGGCTGACACCCGGCTGACCACGCCCTCCTTCCTGGTCCTCGGCATCATCGACAAGCTCGGCGAGGCCAGCCCGTACGACGTGAAGGTCGAGGCCGCCCGCACGGTGGCGCTGTTCTGGTCGATGCCGCACGCGCAGGTGTACGCGCAGTGCGACCGTTTGGCGGCGGCCGGCCTGCTGTCGGAGGTCCGGCAGGAGGGCGGGCGCAACCGGCGGCAGATGAAGCTGACCGACGCGGGCCGGGCGGCGCTGGCCCAGTGGCTCGCCGACCCCACCTTCGTGCCGGTCGAGGCACGCGAGCGCGGCATCCTCAAGCTCTGGTTCGGGGCCCGGGCCGAGGTCCAGGCTCCCGAGCAACTCACCGAGCACGAGCGCACGTTGACCAGCTACGAGGAGGTCGCCGAGAGCGTCGGCGGGCTGCTGACCCGGGGGCAGCGCGAGGCGCTGGAGTTCGGGATCCGCTACGAGCGGATGATGGTCGACTTCTGGCAGTGGGCGGCCCAGCGCGGCGAGTCGTGACCCGTGGCGGCGGAGCACCGGGGCACCCCGCCGTCCGGCAACTAGCCCAGCAGCGCCTTGAGTTCGGCGGCCCCGATCAGGCCGACACCGTGCCCGTCGTGCACCACCACCGCGGTGTCGCAGCCGGCCGCGGTCAGTTCGGCGAGCGCCGCGTCCGCGCGCTCGCCGGTGCCGAATCGCGGCAGCGGCGCGGTGAGGTGGTCGGCGATCGGGTCGGTCGGTGCGGCCTTGCCCTGCGCGAGGGCGGCGGCCAGCTGCTCCAACGAGGCCGCGCCGAGCAGTTCGAGCGCGGTCGGCTGGCGGCCGGGCGCGACGGGGGCCGGTCCGGCCGGCAGGACGGGGTCGGCGCCGGCGGCCGCGCGAGCCCGCAGCGCGTCCAGCGCCTGGCCCACCGTGCTGCGGTGGTGCAGGTAGGGCAGCGGGCGCTCGCGCAGCTCGGCGGGGACGGCGTCGCCGACCAGCGGGTGGGCCGCATCGCCGTCCAGGAAGCCGTTGCGCAGCATCCAGTCGTCGTTGAAGTACTTGGACAGGTACTGCCGCCCCGAGTCCGGCAGCATCACCACCACCAGCTGCTCCGGGCCGAGTTCGGCGGCCACCCGCAGGGCCGCCGTGACCGCCGTGCCGGACGAGCCGCCGACCAGCAGGCCCTCCTGGCGGGCGAGTCGACGGATCGTCAGCAGCGCGTCCCGGTCGGCGATCGGCAGGAGCTCGTCCACCACCTCGCGGTGGAAGGAGACCGGCCAGCTGTCGTCGATCGTCTCGGGGTGGCGGAACCGGCCGGCGGCCTCGACGAAGTAGGGGCGTCCGTCGCCGCCGGAGTAGACCGAGGAGGCGGGGTCGGCGCCGATCACCCGGACCGCGCCGTCGCTGGCCTCCTTGAGGAAGCGCCCTGTACCGCTGATCGTGCCGCCGGTGCCCACGCAGGAGACCAGGTGGGTGACCCGGCCCTCGGTCTGCCGCCAGATCTCCGGCCCGGTGGTCCGGTAGTACGCGTCAGGGTTGGCCGGATTGTCGTACTGCTGGGCGAACCAACCGCCCGGGGTCTGCTCGGCGATCCGGCGGGCGAGGTTCACGATGTGCTCCGGGTCCTCCAGCGGCAGCCCGCCCGGGCGGACCACCACCTCGGCACCGTAGGCGCGCAGCGTGGCGATCTTCTCCGCACTGCTCTTGTCCGGCAGCACCACGACGGTCCGGTAGCCCTTGGCCGCCGCCACCATGGCGAGCCCGGCCCCGGTGTTGCCCGAGGTGGCCTCGACCACCGTGCCGCCGGGCCGCAGCGCCCCGGACCGCTCGGCCTCCTCGATCATGCGCAGGCCCGGCCGGTCCTTGACGCTGCCGCCCGCGCTCAGGTATTCGAGCTTGGCGTAGACGGGAGCGGTGCGGCCCGCACCGGGCGTGCGCAGGCGCACCAGCGGTGTGTTGCCGATGAGTTCGAGCAGCGATTCGTGAACGTCCATCCCGGCAGACTATCCGCAGCGCTTCGGGCCGCTCCGCGGATCCGGCCGGGGCCGGGAGGTGGCGAACGGACCGTCAGACCGGCTCCGGGGCCCCCGTCCCGAGGCCCTGGGCCAGCCGGCGCAGGTGCGGGCCGTAGGCGGGGTCGGCGAGCGCGGCGGCGAACTGCGCGGTCAGGTAGGCCAGCGGGTTGCCGGTGTCGTACCAGCTGCCCTGGATCACCTGCCCGTAGACGGCGCGGCTGCCCGCGTAGGCGTTGATCGCGTCGGTCAGGTAGACCTCGCCGGTGCGGTGCTCGTACCAGCGGTTGGTCTGCTCGCGCAGCTCGTCGACGATGCCCGGGGTGATCACGTAACCGCCGATCGCGGCGTAGTCGGAGGGCGCCTCCTCGGGCGTCGGCTTCTCGACCAGGCCGGTGATCCGCAGCAGGCCGCCGTCCAGGTCCTCCTTGACCACCGGGACGCCGTAGCGCGGTGCGTCCGCGCGGTCCATCGGCATCAGCGCGAGCACCGGGCAGTTGGTCGCCTCGTACGCGCGGACCAGCTGCTGGGCGCGCGGGACCTCCGCGACGAAGACGTCGTCGGGCCAGAGCACCAGGATCGGCTCGTCGCCGAAGTTGCGGGCCGCGTTGAGCACGGGGGTGCCGTTGCCGTACGGGCCGTGCTGGTCGAGGTAGGTGAGGTGGCCGGCCCGGGAGAGTTCGCCGACCTCCTCCACCGCGTCCGCGTACCCCGTCTTGCCGGCCTCGCGCAGCTGGGCGACCAGGGCGGGGTTGGGTCGGAAGTGGTCCTGGATCAGCCCCTTGCCACCGGAGACCACGATGGTGATGTCGGTGATCCCGGAGGCGATCAGCTCGCGGACCGTGTGCTCGATCACCGGCCGGTCGCCGACCGGCAGCATCTCCTTCGGCGTGGCCTTGGTCAGCGGCAGCAGGCGGGACCCGAGGCCGGCGGCGGGGATCACCGCGCGGCGGATGGTCTGGGGCATCGGACATCTCCCGTGATCTGGGTACGGGCGCACCGGAGGGCGCAACGACGTTCGACGCTACCAAGGTTGACGGGTGGTCAGGCACTGCCCCCGGGGCGGGCCCGGGTGCGGCCCGGGCCCGCGGGGGTGTGGTCCGACGGCGGGGAGTTGACCCGCGTGGCGCTGCACGCCGGCTGTCAGGCGAGCACCTTGCGCTTGGCGTTCTGGTACTCCTCCTCGGTGAGGTCACCGCTCTTCCTGAGCTCGGCCAGCCGGGCCAGGGCGTCGACGTGGTCGGCCGATCCGCCGCCCGTACTGCCGGCCGCCTCCTGGATGTACGTGCGCATCTCCTGTTCGGCATCCAGCGAGCGCTGGATCTCACGGGCGCCCATGCCCTTGCCGCGCACGATCAGGTAGACGAACACACCGACGAACGGCAGGCAGATCAGGAACACCGACCAGCCGGCCTTCCCCCAGCCACCGACCGAGTCGTCCCGGAACAGGTCCCCGAACACCCGGAAGAGCAGGAAGAACCAGAGGATCCAGAGGAAGATCCACATGGTGGTGAAGAAGACGTTGAGCAGCGGATAGGAATTCACGGGGATCCTCCCGGAGTCGCCTGGCGCCCGCCGCAGGTCGTTCGCAGCGGGCGGGCGCGGGTCGACGGCCGAGCAGCGGGTGCGCTGGCGAGCCGCCAGGAAGTGCTGAAGTCGCCGGTCGCGTCCAGGGCGCGTCTTCAAAGTCCCGCCGGGTCCGCGACGCCGGGCATCCCGCGCCGCGGACCGATCCGACGCGACTTTGAAGACGCGCCCTAGTTCGATACTCCTCTCCTGCGGTCGGTCGGCAAGACGGCGGACCGGGGACGGCCCGGCCGGACAAGCACGCTGTGCATCCGTCAGATCACCGACTGCTACGGTGCTGCTGTCGTCGGCACGAGCTGTGGAGGTGCGGTGTACCGCTGGAGAGCGCTGATCGTCCTGGGGACGGCCCAGTTCCTGATGGTGCTGGACGCCGCGGTGATGAACGTGTCGATCAGCCAGCTGGTCGAGGACTTCCACACCGAGGTGACGGCGATCCAGGCGGTGATCACGCTCTACACGCTGGTGATGGCCGCCTTCATGATCACCGGCGGCAAGCTCGGCGACATGTTCGGCCGCCGGCGGATGTTCATCACCGGACTGGTGATCTACGGCGTCGGCTCCGCGCTGACCGCCGTCGCGCCCACGCTCTGGGTGCTGACGCTCGGCTGGTCGGTGATCGAGGGGCTCGGCGCGGCTCTGGTGCTGCCGGCCCTCGCGGCCCTGGTGGCCGGCGCCTACCACGGCCGCGAGCGCGCGGTCGCGTACGGGGTGATCGGCGGGCTGGCCGGCGCCGGAATCGCGGTGGGACCGCTGCTCGGCGGCTGGCTGACCACCTACCTGACCTGGCGGCTGGTCTTCGCCGGCGAGGTGGTGCTGGTGGTGGCCATCGTGGCGCTGATGCGGTGGATCGCGCCGGAACCGGCGCCGGAGCGGCACGCGCCACTGGACCTGGTCGGCACCGTGCTGTCCGTGGTCGGGCTGGCACTCATGGTGCTGGCCGTCCTGCAGAGCGGCACCTGGGGCTGGCTGCAGCCGCGCAATCCGCCGTTCACCGTGCTCGGCTACTCCCCCACGCTGTTCGCCCTCGCGCTGGGTGCCGTGATCATGTGGGTGTTCTGCTGGTGGGAGCAGCGGCAGGAGTATCCGCTGGTGCGGCTCAGCCTGTTCGGCATCCCGGTGCTGCGCTCCGGGCTGCTGATGCTCTTCAGCCAGAACCTGGTCCTGCTGGGTCTGTTCTTCGTGATTCCGCTCTATCTGCAGGTGGTCCAGAGCCTCGACGCCTTCCAGACCGGGCTGCGCCTGCTGCCGGTCTCGATCACCATGCTGGTCGCCTCGCTCGGCGGCTCGCGCCTGGGCCGGTTCGCCGCACCGCGGACGGTGGTGCGGATCGGGCTGCTGGTGCTGCTGATCGCCACCGTCTGGCTGATCGGCACGATCAAGCCGTCGCTGGACGACGTGTCGTTCGCGCTGGCCATGGCGCTGCTGGGGCTCGGCATGGGCCTGCTCGCCTCGCAGCTGGGCAACGTGGTGCAGTCGAGCGTGGGCGGGGCGGATCGCAGCGAGGTGGGCGGGCTGCAGTACACCGCGCAGAACCTGGGCTCCTCGGTGGGAACCGCGCTGAGCGGGGCGATCCTGATCGGCGCGCTGGCCACCGCGTTCACCAACGACATCGCCGACAACCCGCAGATCTCGGCGGACGTGCGTCAGGAGGCCGGGATCCGGATGGAGGCGGGGATCAAGTTCATCCCCGCCGACCAGGTCGCCGCCGCGCTGGCGACCAGCACGGTCCCACCCGACCAGGCGGCCGCGTTGGTCGACTCCTACCGCAGGGCCCAACTGGACGGGCTGAAGGCGGCGCTGCTGGCCGTCGCCGTGATCACCGTGGCCGCCGCCGCGTTCACCGGCAAGCTGCCGGCGGAGCGGACGACGGAGCAGACCGCGGCCTGAGCGGACGGACCAGCGCGACAGCGGGCCCCGGCCGGACCTGCGGGTCTACAGTGGGCAGAAGATCACGCGGCCAGGCGGGGGTGACGGATGACCTCGGCACTCAACTTGACCAACGGCTCCTCACTGCTCGCCGCCTACGGCGCGCTCGCGGTGCTGCTGGTGACCTTCGTCGAGGCCGGATTCCTGGTGGTGGGGTTCTTCGTTCCAGGCGACACCCTGCTCTTCCCTGCCGGGGTGCTCTGTGCCTCCGCGCCCACGGCCGCCGAGCACCACGGCCCGTACCTCACGCTCTGGCAGGTGCTGCTCTGCGCGGCGGTCGGGGCGATCGCCGGGGCGCAGCTGGGCTTCATGATCGGGCGGCACGGCGGTCAGGCGCTGCTCTCCCGCAGCCGCAGCACCCGGCTGAAGCGCACGGCCGTGCGGTCGGAGGAACTGCTGGAACGTTACGGCCAGCGCAAGGCGATCGTGCTCGGCCGGTTCATCCCGCTGGTGCGCTCGGTGCTCGCACCGCTGGCCGGCGCCCTGCGCGTGCCGGTGCGGACCTTCACGCTCTGGCAGGTGGTCGGCGGGCTGCTCTGGACACAGACCACGATCCTGGCGGGTTACGCCCTGGGCAGTTCGGTGCCGGGGATCGACAACTACCTGCTGCCGGTGGTGCTGGGGCTGGTGGTGCTGTCGGCACTGCCACTGCTCTTCACCCGGCGCAAGAACGACGCGAGCACGCGCCCCGACCGGTGAGGAGGGGACGCGTGCTCGCGGGTGCTGCGGGGCGCTACCGGCTGATCAGCAGGTGATCAGAGCCTGATCAGTAGTTGTGGTGGATCTGCCAGTAGTCCCAGGCCTGGTTCGGGCTGCCGTAGCGGGCGTTCATGTAGTCGTACGCCCACTTGATCTGGGTGGTGGGGTTGGTCTGCCAGTCCGCGCCGGCCGAGGCCATCTTGTTGCCCGGCAGCGCCTGGGCCAGCCCGTAGGCGCCCGAGGACGGGTTGGTGGCGGTCACGTTCCAACCGCTCTCGTGGGTGATGATCTGGTCGAACGAGGCGAGCTGGTTGGCGGGCACGATGCTGGCGGCGATCGACTGCGGGGTCTCGGCGAACGCGGCGCTGGGGGCCACGGCCGCGCCGAGCACGGCGATACCGGCGGCGGAGACGAGCAGGGCGGCGGACTTGCGCATGCGGGTGGTGATCACGGGCATGGGGGAGTTCGACCTCAATCAGGTGGGGGCGCCACCATCCCCCGTAACGACCGCGGGCACGCCACAGCGTGGCCCGACGATCAGGGAATGCGGCACCAGGCGACCCCGCACAGTGCGGGGGCCGGACGGAATCCGCGTCACCCGGAGGACCCGGGCACCGCGGCTGGCGACTTAGCCATTGTTAGCGCGGCCCAAGACCCCCGCCAAGAGCCCTTGTTACGACGCCGCGTCGTAGCAAACCGGCCTCACTTGACCGTCCGAGCGCCACCGCTACCCCCCGCAAATCACCCCAAACCATCCTTTTTCAGACGTCCGCTCCCCCGCTTGACCAGGACAAACACCCACACCCCCGACAGCCGCCCCACCGACACCCCCACCCACCCCGCCAAACCTCGAAAACAGGCAACGATCGGGCGTAGTAGACGCGAAAGGCACGTGAGCACCGTCACCGAGCACCCGGGCGAAATGTCCCTTTTGAAGTGATCTGGGGCACTAGAAATGGCCTGCCCGGCCGCGCTCAGCCGGGCTCAGCCGGGCTCAGCCGCGCCGTCGGCCGGCCCGAACCGCAGCTCCACCCCGATGCCGAAGTGGTCCGAGAGGTACTCCTCCCGTCCGTCCGCCAGCCGCACCGCCTCCCGCAGCACCACCGCCGCCCGCGACCGCACCGCCTGCGCGGGCGGCACGGAGAGCAGTACCTGGTCGATGGCCGGGGGATCCGGCCAGCGCGCCGTCGGCCGGTAGGTCGGCTCGCGATGTCCCGCCAGCAGGTCGCGCAGCCCCGTGGCACGGACGAAGTCGCGGTACGTCGCGCAGTCGCGCGGGACGTTGAAGTCCCCGGCGACCACCAGCGGCCCGGCGGGCCCGGTGAGCTCCGCCGCCCGCACGACGCCGCCGAGCTGCCGCAGCTCCGCCGCCTCGACCCGGGTGTAGCGGTTCGCGGCGGACCAGTCGTCGTCGCGGTTGGCGCTCAGATGGGTGTTCACCACCGTCAGCGGCAGGTCGCCGACCCGATGGCGGGTCACCAGCACCCCCTTGAGCATCAGCCACTCGCGCCGGACCGGCCGGGCCGGCCGGAACAGGGTGAACTCCTGCCCGGTGAGCGGCAGTCGGGAGAGCGTGACCAGGCCGCCCCGGACGATCGGGAAGGCGGGCGCGTAGCCGACCTGGTGGTACGAGCGGGCCACCCGGCGCAGCGCGGCCAGGTTGCGCGCCGACGTCACCTCCTGCAGGCAGACGATGTCGTACTCCGAGCGCTCCAGCACCTCGCCGAGCGCGCGGAGTCTGGCCCGGGCGCTGCCGCGGAAGAGCGTGTTGAACGTCAACAGGCGTACCGTGCCGGTCACTCTGCCCTCGCCCCCAGACTGCGCCCCGATCGCGGCGACCTGGGCCGAGCGTAGGCCCTCCCGGCCCTCCCGGCGCTCCCGCCCCACCGCCGGGCGAAGTTCACCCAGTGGCCGTTCAACGCTCACCCGAGTCGGTAGGCGGCCACGGTCGCGGCCTCCTACCGTACGGGCACAAGGCGCGAGCGGACGGCCGGGATCGGCACCGCTCGGACGCCGCGCTCGGCCGTGCCCAGGCCGAGTCCCCTCGTCGAGCGGAAGATCGATCCAATGCGGGTACTTGAGCAGGCCTCCTCGCTGGGCAGCACTCCGGCCGCCCCGTCCGCAGGTGTCGGGGCCGGTCCGCTGCGCGCGCTGGTGATCACCGGCAGTGTCGGCGCCGGCCACAACGGCGCGGCGTTCGAGTTGGTCCGGCGGCTGGCCGCGCAGGGTGTCGAGGCCGACTGCCGCGACTACCTCGACGCGCTGCCCCGGCGCTACCAGCGCCTGCTGCGCGACGGCTACGAGTTCAGCGCCAGCCGGACGCCGTGGGCCTTCGAGTGGCTGTTCCGCAGCGAGGAGCGCGAGTCGCTGGTGCGCTCCCTCACGATGCACCTCTGCCGGCTGGCCGCACGGGAGTCGGCGCGCTGGGTCGCCGGGGACTACGACGTGGTGGTGACCACCTTCCCGTTCGCCGCGCAGACACTCGGCATGCTGAAGGAGGACGGCACGCTGACCGCGCCCACGGTCTGCTACCTCACCGACCCCGCGCCGCACCGGCTCTGGGTGCACCCCCGGCTCGACGCGCACCTGACGGTCACCCGGGCCACCGCCACCGAGGGCAGCCTGCGGTACGGCGTGCCGATGGCGGCGGCCGGGCCGCTCGCCCCCGCCGCCTTCGGTGAGCGCCCCGACCCGGCGGCCAGCGCGGCGCTGCGGGCCGAACTCGGCGTGCCGCCGCAGCGGCGGATGGCGCTGCTGGTGACCGGCTCGCTGGGGCTCGGTGACGTGATGTCCGCCGTCCAGGCGCTGCGCGCCGCCGAGGACACCGTGCCCGTGGTGCTGTGCGGGCGCAACGAGCGGCTGCGGCAGCGGATCGCGGCGCTGCCCGGTGTGGTGGCGCTGGGCTGGCGCACCGATGTGCCCGCGCTGATGGCGGCCGCCGATGTGCTGGTGCACAACGCGGGCGGGCTCTCGCTGACCGAGGCGCTGGTCGCGGGCCTGCCCGCGGTCAGTTACGAGGTGCTGTCCGGGCACGGTCGGGCGAACGCGGCCACCCTGGCCAAGGCCGGGCTGGCGCCCTGGCCGCGCGACCCCGCGCAGCTGTCCCAGGCGCTGGCCCGGCAGGCCGCCCGCGGCCGGGTCCACCTGCCGCCGCTGCCCGAGCGGCAGCAGGCCGCCGCCGTGGTGGCCGAGTTGGGCCGGGCGTGGCGCGAGCAGGGTCAGCGCCACCCCGAGCAGGCGCCGGAGGCACGCGAGGGGTCGCGCGAACGGAGCGTGCTGCGACTGCGCCGCAGGCGGTCGGCCGCCCGCGCGACGGTGGGCGCCGAGGCGCTCGCCGAGCCGGCCGCGAGTTCGGGCCGGATCTCCTGACCTTGTGTCAGGAGTGCGAGCCGGGACGCCGGACACGGTCTCAGGGTTCATGGAGCGTTAATCTGTGAAGGGCTGAACACGCGTACTATTCTCGCGACCATGTCAGCCATGGAACTCAGGGGACTCCGGCTCCGCCGGACGACGAATCGCCTCCGCCCGCGCCTCGCGGCCTCACTGGCCGCCGGGGCCCTGGCCGTCACCGGACTGGCCAGCGGCACCGGTGTGGGCACGGCGGCGGCCGATTCGCACGGCTTCAAGCCGCCGAAGATCAAGCACGTCTGGGTCATCATGCTGGAGAACAAGTCGTACGAGGCTTCGTTCACCGGCCTGAACCAGAACAGCTACCTGTGGAAGACGCTGCCGCAGTACGGCGAGCTGCTGCGGCAGTACTACGGCACCGGGCACTACAGCCTGGACAACTACGTCAGCGCGGTCAGCGGCCAGGCCCCGAACGCGCAGACCCAGAACGACTGCCCGCAGTACACCAACGTCGCCCCCGGCACCCCGGCGGCCGACGGCCAGGTGCACGCCACTTCCGGGTGCGTCTACCCCTCCTCGGTGTACACGCTCTTCAACCAGCTGGACGACAAGAACCTCAGCTGGAAGGCCTACATGCAGGAGATGGGCAACACGCCCGGCCGCGAGGACCCGTACAAGTGCGGCGTCCCCGGTGACCCGTCCGGCGGCGGCGTGGTGGACCCGGGCGGCGCCACCGCTCAGGACCAGTACGTGCCCAAGCACAACCCGACCGCCTGGTTCCACTCGCTGATCGACGACCCGCAGGAGTGCGCCCAGGTCGTGCCGCTGGACGGCCGCCCCGCCCAGACCGGGCACCCGGCGCTCAGCGGCCTCGCCCAGGACCTGCAGAGCGAGGACAGCACCCCGGCGTTCTCCTGGATCACCCCGGACAACTGCTCGGACGCGCACGACTCGACCTGCAAGGGCGACAACGGCTCCGGTGACCCGAACAACCACCAGGGCGGCCTGTACGCCTCGGACCTCTTCCTGCAGAAGTGGATCCCGCAGATCATGGCCTCGCCGGCCTTCCAGGACGGCGGCATGATCGACATCACCTTCGACGAGGCGTTCCCGCCCTACAAGCTCTACGGGAACTCCACCGCGGACTACACCGGCAACTCGGACCCCACGCTCAACACCCCGACCGACACCGCGCAGTCGGTGGTGGCGTGCTGCAACGAGCTGCCGGGCCCGAACGTCACCCAGCCCGGCGACCAGGCCTTCGGCCAGGACACCACCCCCGGTGGCGGCATCACCGGTTCGCTGCTGATCTCCCGCTACATCAAGCCGGGCACCATCAGCGACCAGCCGTACAACCACTACTCCTGGCTGCGCAGCATGGAGGACCTGTTCCGGGTCAACAAGGGCGGCACCGACGGCCACGGCCACCTCGGCTACGCCGCCATGCCGGGCCTGCGTCCGTTCGGCCCCGACGTGTACAACAACCCGAGCGGCAAGGCGATGCAGCCCGCCGCCATGGGCAGCAACGGCGTCTGGTCGGCCACCGGCCAGCAGCCGCAGGACCAGCCCCTCGTGCTGACGCCCGACTTCACCGGCGCCACCGCCACCGAGGACAGCCTGAAGCCGGGAGCCGGCAAGTGACCCACCGCTCCACCAGTCGAAGCCGCGCCCACCTCGGGCGCGGCTTCGGCCGCATCCTCGGCGCCGCGTCCGCCGGCCTGCTCGCGCTCACCCTGACCGCCGGCTGCGGCGGACCGCAGGACACCGTCAAGACACTCGGCAAGGTGCCGATCCCGACCCCGCCCGCGAGTCCGATCGTGCCCACCGCGGCCCCCGGTCACGCGCAGCTGGTCGCGATGGGCGATCCCGTCCAACTCGCCCTCGACGGCTGGCAGGGCCGGATCACCGCCACCGGCCCCGACCTCGTGAACGCCGCCCCCTCGCAGGGCGCCGCACCGAACTCCAGCTCGCCGGGCACGATCACCGTGGCGCTGAGCGTGCCGACGGGCAGTCAGCAGCTGAGCGCGGACTCGCTGGTCGCCACCGACGAGCTGAGCCACCCGATCGCCCTCACCCCCGACGCCGCGGCGGCGACGGCCACCCCGGGGCATGACGCGGTGCTGCACTTCTCGGGCACCTTCGCCGCCGGGCACGCGACGCTGACCTGGCGCCAGGCGGGAAAGCCGATCGCCACCTGGGACTTCGAGGTCGAGCTGGACTGAGGTCGACTCTGGATGAAGGACATTTGGCGAAGCCATGGGCGCCCTTTGGTGCACTCTTGGTATACCGGAGACCATCCCCGTGGCTTCCCGACTTACGGTCGGTGCAGACGGGTCGTGGACGCGACCCGACTGACATGGGAGGTCTCAGGCATGCGACGTACCATCACCAAGATCGGTAGTCTCGCGGCGGTCTCGATGTTCGCCCTGGCGCTGGCGCAGCCCGCCCAGGCGGCGCAGAGCAGCGGCGCGGGTGTGCGTCCGGCGGCCGATGCGGCGGCCTACTTCGAGTTCACCGACGGCACGGACACCTTCGTCTTCCAGCTCACCGACCCGGCCAGGATCCAGCAGGCCCGGGACATGCTGAGCGGCGTGGACACGGCGGACACCGGTGTGATGGGTACCGTCGTCAGCACCCCCGCCCCGTACAACCAGCCCTGGAAGTACCAGCTCGACCCGAGCTCGGTGAAGTTCTTCGGCATGGCCACCGAGGTGTGCGACGCGAGCGTCTCCTACGTCAACGACCATCTGAGCGAGGTGGGTGGCGCGTTCCTGCCCCGCGCCACCTGGTGCCCCTGGCACTCGAAGCTGACCCGCGAGGTCACCGCGCCGTAAGGCGCCCCGGCCCGGGTTCGCCGAACGGCTTGCGGACCAGGAGGGTGACGCTCGCCCGCTTCACCCCTTCGCCGGGCTGCTGGACCAGCTGTGCGGTGCGGACGAAACCCGCCTGGTCCAGCAGCTCCGCGATCCGCGGTGCCGGCAGCAGGTACCACGCGTAGGACACCGGGTGATCGCCGTAGGCCCGGGTCGGACTCAGCTGCTCGCCGTCCCCCACGTGACCGGCGAGCATCAGGTGACCGCCCGGCGCCAGCACGCGATAGCACTCCGCGAAGACCGCCGGCAGGGCTTCGGGCGGCGTGTGGTGGGTGGAGAAGTGAGCCAGGATGCCGCCGAGTTCGTCGTCCCCGAGCTCCAGCGCGGTCATCGAGCCCAGCTCGAAGCGCAGCTCCGGATAGGCCTGGCGAGCCAGCTCGATCATCCGCGGTGACAGGTCGACCCCGAACGCGGACAGTCCCGCCCTCGCCAGATGCGCCGTCAGATGGCCGGGCCCGCACCCCAGGTCCGCGACCGGCCCCGCGCCGGCGGCCAGCACCAACTCCGCGAACGCGGCCAGCATCGCGCGCGACAAGGGGGCGAACTCGGCGGGCTTCATGACGCCCCGTGCGTAGTCGACGGCGACCTCGTCGTACGAGTCCCGGACGGCGGCGAGGTAAGCAGGTTCGGTCATGCGCCTGAATCCAGCCAAAGCCGCCAGTCGTTGCTGCGCATCAGGGTGCCGCTGCCCGCCGGGTACTCGAAGTCGCACGGGCCGGCGAGGCTGAAGCCGAGACGGTTGCAGAGGGCGTTCGAGGAGGCGTTCTCGACCGACGGGAAAGCATACAGGTACCCGGGGGTGCCGGGCTGTCGCGCGGCCTCGCGCACGACGGCGATCAGCGCCGTGCCGGCCGCCGCCGCGATGCCGCGCCCCTGGTGGGGCGGCAGGACGTTCCAGCCGGTCTCGTAGATCTGCTCGCCCTGCCAGTCGCGCTGGTGATAGGCGATGCTGCCGACCATCTCCTCGCCGAGCAGGACGGCGAACATGCAGCCGCGGCCGGTCTGCGGCATGGCGAGGTAGCGGCGGTGCCGGGCGAGCAACTCCTCCTCCGGTTCGGGGCCGCCGACGTGGTGGCGCATCTGCGGGGTGTTGATCCGCCGCAGCAGGGCGAGCGCGGACTCCGACCAGGGTTCGAGATGGATCTCCATGCGGGGCAGCCTGCCATGCTCCGGGGTGCTCGGGCACCCCATTTCCGCGCCCGCTCGACCGCTCTGACCTGCGCGGCAGGCTCGCGGGCGACGGTGGCGCGCGCGAACTCCGTTGGTACCTCGATCATTCCGGCACTCCAGCCGCCTGACGATCCGTCAGCCGTACAGCCCCACACCTTCGCCGGCCGCTGCCCGGACCAGGATGGCGGCCAGCTCGACCGGGGCGGAGAGCATCGGGAAGTGGCCGGTGGCCAGCTCGAAGAAGGTGACCCCGGGCTCGGTCAGCTTGGCGAACCGGGGGTCCCCACTGCCGTGCAGGGCACGGGCCACCTCCAGGCTGAGGCCGTTGTCCAGGCAGAACACGCCGGTGGTGGGCAGCTTGCGCCAGGCGCCGGTCAGCTCGATCGGGTCGGTGAGGGTCGCGGCGGGATGCGGGGTGGCCAGGCGGTGGTACCGCTCCAACTCGGCGGCGGGGATGCCGGCCGGCTCGCTCGGCACCGGCAGCACACCGTCCTCGATCGGGCCCGAGATCCCGTTCCCCGCGAAGCTCGTCAGCACGGACTCGCCGTTCTCCGGCATCCCGGTGTCCACGAACACCACCCGCTCGACCTGGCCCGCCCGCTGGTCGGCAGCAGCCAGCGCGGGGAAGGCCGCGTAACTGTGGGCCACCAGCGCCACCCCCGGCCCCTCCGCATCGAGCAGTTCCCGCACGTGCGCGGTGTGCTCGGCGAGCCCGATGCTCCCGACCCCCTCCCCCGCGCGCTCGCCCAGACCGGGCAGCGTCACCGGCACCGCCCGGTGCCCGCCCGCCGTCAGTTCGGCGGCCACCGCCTCCCAGGCCCAACCACCCATGAAGAGACCGGGGACCAGCAGAAACGTCGTCATGGCTGACCTCTTTCGTAGCGTTGCCGTGCTGCTGGACGGACCCTAGGACCTCCCCCAGGGGGAGATTCCCAGCCAGCTCGTGGCGCGCCTGGATAAGGTCATCGGATGATCACCGATGACCTTGCCCGAGGCAGCCGCGTCGCCATCCGATCCCTGCGGCAGGAGGACCGCGCCGAGTTCACCCGGCTCGCCCGTGCGAACGCGGAACTCCACCGCCCCTGGCTCGCCCCGCCGACCACGGACGCCGAGTTCGATGCCTACCTCGCGCGGTTCGAGGACCCGGCCGCCCGTGCGTGCTTCGTCATCTGCCTGGCGGAGACCGGCGAGCTCGCCGGATACGTGGCCGTCAACAACATCGTGCACGGCGCCTTCCGCTGCGGCGCGCTGGGCTACGGTGCGTTCGTGGCGGGGCGCGGACTGGTGGCCGAGGGTGTCGACCTCGTCATCCGGCACGCGTTCACCGAGCTCGGGCTGCACCGCCTCGAAGTCAACGTCCAGCCGGAGAACCTCCGATCCATCGCGCTGGCCAAGCGGCTCGGGTTCCGACTCGAAGGCTTCTCGCCGGACTTCCTGTTCATCGACGGGGCCTGGCGAGGACATGAGCGCTGGGCGATCACGGCGGACATGGTCGACGGCCTCGCGCAAGGCCCGCTCCGGAGGGCGGCCACTGGCTGACACTCCGTCAGCTGTCCATCGCTTGCGCCATCGTGATCAGCGATCATGCTGCCAGCGGACGACCGGCGGCGGCTACCTGCCGAGTGCTTTTTTGGCGATGAGCGCGGTGGCGGTGTCGGTGATCGTCTGTTCGGTGGGGCGGGGCTGCCAGCCGAGTTGGGTGCGTGCTTTGCCGCTGTCGACGAGCCTGGTGCGGCCGAGCTCGGAACGCACCATCGCCATCTGCGGGTTGCGCCGCGCGAGCAGTTTGACGACGAGGTCGGGCATGGTGCGCGTGGGTACCTTGGCGGTTTCGTTCGGGAGCTTCTCGCGCAGGATGCGGGCGATGTCCCGGTACCACAGGAAGGTGCCCGAGCCGAGGTAGCGCTGGCCTGCGGCGGCCGGGCTGGTCATGGCGAGGATGTGGAGTTCGGCGATGTCGCGCACGTCGACGATGTTCCAGCCGATGTTCGGCAGGGCGGGAATCTCGCGGGCGAGCAGGCGGCGGATGATCTCGACCGTTCCTGGCCCGTTCGGTGTGCCCAGTGTGGGGCCCTGCATGAACGTCGGGAGGACGGCGGTCAGTTCGAGCCCGGTGGCGGCGGCGAGATCCCACGCGTCGCGCTCGGCGAGGATCTTGGAGTCGGGATAGGCGCGAAGTGGGGTGCCGGACGGCGCGGTCCAGGTCGTCTCGGTCGCGGGTGTGTCCGGGTCGCCGGTGTCGGCCGTGACGCCGGAGGAGGTGAACACGGCACGCCTGACCCCGGCGCGGGCGGCGGCGCCCAGGACGCGGCGGGTGCCCTCACGTGCGGTGGTGATGAGATCCACGCCCGAGCCGAAGGGCATCGGCGAGGCGGTGTGCAGCACGTGGTCGGCACCCGCGATCGCCTCGTCCCAGCCGTCGTCGCCGAGGAGGTCGGCGGCCGCGAACTCGATGGTCGCGGCTGCCTGCTCGCCTGCCTGCCCACTCACGGCGTCGCGTACCTGCTGCGCTCTGTCGAGGCTGCGCACGGTGGTGCGCACCCGGTAGCCGCGCTGGAGCAGGCCCGTGATCACCCAGCCGGCCAGGTAGCCGGTTCCGCCGGTGACGAGCACCGTCTCATTGACGTTACTGTCGGTCATCTAGCCCTCCAATGTCATTGAGTTTCTCATTGATATTTGGAAGGTACCATAGGTCCATGACCGCAAGCCATGACGCGAAGGCACCGACGACTCGTCCTGCGGACGTCGAGCGGAAAGCCGAGATCGTCCGTGTTCTCCTGGAGGTGGGAAACTCCGCGGACGCGGTCGTGGCCCAGGTGCTCGGCGAGTTCGGGGTCCCGACTTCCGTCGCCGGCACGCTGAGGGCACTCGCCCCGGGAACCGAACCGCCGACGATGCGGGAGGTGGCAGCCCGCCTGCGCTGCGACCCTTCCACGGTGAGTCTGGCCGCCGACAAACTCCAGAGCATGGGACTCGTCGCCCGTCAGCCCCATCCCGCCGACGGCCGCAAGCGCACCCTGGCCCTCACCGAACAGGGACACGAACTGTGGGAGGCGCTCAGGACACGACTGCACGCCTCCGGGCTGTTCGCCGGTCTCGACGCGCAGGAACAGGACACCCTGCTCGCGCTGCTGACGAAAATGCGAAACCCGCAACGTCCATAGCCGATGCTGCGTCAGCCCTCCGCGCCCCACGGTGGACCCGGAATGATGCAGGGCATGGACATGGGTGTGCACAGGGTGCTGTTCTTCCCGCGAGAGGCGGTGGCCCTCGATGTCGCTCGGGAGCTGTCGGACCTGGGATGCCGGTTCGTCGCGGTTCGTGCGGGCCAGGGCGAGAGGCTGTGGAGCGTCTCCTCCCTCGCCGTCTATCCGGTACCCGAGGACGGGCCGGAGCAGCTAGGGCCTTTCCTCCAGGACGAGAAGCGCAGGTTCGCAGCGTTGGCCCGCAGCCGGGGCGGCGCCCTGCTCACGCACGTCCACAGTTCGTCGGGCGGTGTACCCGCCTTCTCCCGCGACGGACTCGTACACGAGGACGCCACGGCCCGCATCGCGCTCCCCGCCCCGCTGCCGGGCCCGCGGTCGCTGCCGCCGGGCGCACCGCGGTGGGAAGGCCTGGACTTCGGGGACCCGGGGACCGAGATCCGTGAGGCGGTTGCCGTGGCGAAGCGGATGCACGGATCACCCGGGGCGGTGCCGCACCTTCTCGAGTTCCTCATGGACGACGCCATCCTCGACGAGATCGACGAACCCGGCGAGGGCACCCGGGAGTTCCTGGCGGACCTGGTGCGGATGGCACACCACATGCCCACCCGGGACGCCGGCGCGGTGTTGATCATCCCCTACCTGGCCGAACTCGCCCGCTCGCAGGCCATGTCGCCAGGTGCCCGGACGAGCCTGCTCCACGTGCTGCTCGGATACGCCTCAGAACTCGACGCCACGGCCGCCGCCTTCGCCGACTGGAGTGCGATGGGCGGCCGGGTCGACGTTCGGCACTTCACGCGTCTGCGCGACGCAGTCGTGACAGAGATTCCGAGTCTCGTCCCGGCCTGGGACCGGGAGACCGACGCCGCCCGCTTCGTACTCGTATCACTTGCCACCTTCTGCCCGGCGCAGACCGCATCCCTCGTGCGTCCCCGCCTGGCCGACATCCCGGCACCCCAGGGCACCGACCGCGCCGATGCACTCGCCCTGGCGACTGCCCTGCTCGGAGAGGACACCAACGCCCTGGACATGGCGTTGCATCAGATAGCCGCCTGGGACAGCACCCTCGCCGAACAACTCGACAGCCCGCATACCCCTCGCCCCCAAGCCGCCCGCGCGGCCCTGGCGGCCTGCGTCAGACGAGACGTGCCCGATGCATTGAGCTGATGACGTCCTGAAGACAGCGTCCGACGCCGTCCGGGAGCGTCCGGGACGGTGCTCGGCCAGTTGTTTTCCGTTCCACCGGGCGGTGAGCTTCGGGTGTGCCCCGGGCCGACTCCGGGGCGGAACCGACTCACTGGAGGAGCTCCATGCGATTCACCAAGACCAGGAAGCGCGCCACGGCTGCCGTGCTCGCCGCGGTGGCGATGGGCGTGATCGGGGTGGGCAGCGCGACCTCGGCCCAGGCCGCCGAGGGCACCTGGACGGTCCGCAGCGGCGGCTGCGTCGCGCTGGAGAAGATCGAACTCCAGGGCGGCCACGACCACATGGCGATCGATCCGATCGCCGACCCCAGCGGCTGCGAGTTCGGCATCTGGGACCGGAACGCCAACCAGTGGACTTACGGCCCGACCACCAGCGGCTCCGAGTCGCCGTGGTACTACGACGGCCCGAACATGAGCCTGGAGGCGTGTCTGTGGGGGCCGCGCAGCGCAGAGTCGTGCGGCCCGATCAACTGAGCACGGTGCGGTGAGCGAGGCAGGAGCGGGCCCTCGCGGGTCCGCTCCCGCCACTCGACTGCCGCGAGGGCATGACCCGAGGGCATGACGCGAACCCAACCATCCGGCTGCGCCCGGACGATGACGCCCTCGAAGGACGCCCGAGATTCGTTCCCCACCCCGGCGCCGAGTCCGGCTCCGGACCTCGTCACTGGAGGAGTTCCATGCGATTCACCACAACTGCCGGACGCGCAGCGGCCGTTGCGCTAGCGGCGGCCACGCTCGGCCTGGGCGCCACAGCCTCGGCCCAGGCCGTAACGATAGGCGGCGGCACGACCATCACCAACGGCGGCTGCTCCGTGCTGGTGGAAGTCATGAACGGCTCAGTGGTCGTCGAAGGGTCCGCCCACAACGGCGGTTGCTCCTTCAGCATCTTCGACTCAACCAGCGGGAGATGGCTCGTAGAAGGACCGGCTCCCCTCGCGGGGGCCTGGGTCTACACGGGCCCTTTCGGGAAGCTGACAGGCTGCCTGTCATCGACCCTGACCGGTACCAGGGTGTGCGACCCTCTCAACTGAGCATGGACCCGAACGCTCCGGGACGGCGTACGGCAGCAGTCGAGGCACCACGCGTTCGACCGGCTCCATACCCGGCTGCGGCTCCTGCTGGCCGCGTACCGCGGCCAGCAGGCGGTCGCGGTCGGCCGGGTCCAGGCCCAGGGCCATGGCCAGCCGCGTCACCGACGACAGGCGAGGCCGCCGCCGCCCCGACTCCAGCACGCTGATCGCATGCGTCGAGACACCTGACTGTTCCGCGAGCCCCTCCTGCGTCAACCCGGCCGACAACCGGTACTGTCGCAGCAGCGTTCCGAAATCCCCCGGCATGATCGCCTCCGAACAGTGGTCACTCCGCGGGAGTGACGACGCTCTGCGCGAGTGACGACGGCAGGAACGGCCCGGCGCCCCGGACGCGTACCCCCGTGGGCGACTCCCGGCCTGCAACCCTGGCGGTCCCTGACAACAAAGCATCATAGAACGCCAAGCAAACGCCATGGAACGCTCAGTCGGTGTTGGCCAGGATGGTCCCCAGCACACGCCGGATCGGCCGAGCGGGCCGATCCCTCAAGGGGGGACGTATGGCCGGGCAACACATTGGCGGGGTTCCGGACCGGTTATCGCAGCAGATTTCAGCCACGATGCCCGATACGGGCGAAGCGACCACACCACAGGAGTTCGTTCGCCGACTTCAGACGTTCAAAATTTGGTCGGGCAACCCATCGCTGCGCGAACTCGAGCGCCGCACCGGCCTTCCACGCAGCACCCTTTCGGGAGACCTGAGCCACCAGCGGAGCCGTCTCCCGCCCCTGGAACGGGTGTTGGCGCTGGTCACCGCCTTCGGCGCGTCCGCCGAGGAACTCGCGCGCTGGCAACTGTCCTGGCAGCGCATCCAGTTGCGGCAGCAGTCGGCCCAACCGCCGGTGCCCGCTTCGCGCTCCGCCGTCGAGCCGCCGGGCAACGCTCAGGACTCGTGGATCGGTGCGGGGAGGGACGCGGCGGGCGCACCTTCCCGAGTGATCCGTGACGGTCTGCGAGCAGGCCTGCGTTGCAGCACGGGTCGGGACGGTACGCCCGTGCTCAGCGTCGTCACCGATGACCGCTCCATCCGGTCCGGTGCCCCGATCGACGAGATCGTCCGCGAGGGCGCCCGCCGGCTGCTGGCTGCCGCGCTGGAGGCGGAAGTCAACCAGTACATAGCAGAGTTGGCGGCCGAGACCGACGAGCACGGACGGCGTCCGGTGGTCCGCAACGGTCAGCACCGGTCCCGCACGGTGGTCACCACCGCCGGCCCGGTCGAGGTCACCGCGCCCCGCGTGAACGACCGCCGCATCGACGACAGGACCGGCGAGCGCAAACGGTTCTCCTCGAAGATCCTCGCGCCGTGGTGCCGCAAGTCGCCGAAGATCTCGGAGGTCCTGCCGCTGCTCCACCTGCACGGACTGTCGTCAGGGGACTTCGGTCCCGCACTGGAACAGTTCCTCGGCGGCACGGCCGGCCTGTCCCCCGCGACCGTCACCCGGCTGACGAAGCAGTGGAGCGACGACCTCGCCGGCTTCCAGGAACGGGATCTGTCCGACCGCGACTTCGTCTACGTGTGGGCCGACGGGGTCCACCCGAAGGTCCGGCTCGGTCAGGCGCACTCGTGCGTCCTGGTCCTGCTCGGCGTCCGCCTGGACGGCACCAAGGAGCTGATCGCGCTGGCCGAGGGGCTGCGGGAGTCCACCGAGTCCTGGGCCGAGCTGCTGCACGACTGCCGCCGACGCGGCATGCGAGACCCCGAACTCGTCGTCGGCGACGGCGCGATGGGCCTGCGGAAGGCACTCGCCGAGGTCTTCCCGGCCGCCCGCCATCAGCACTGCTGGGTGCACGAGGCCCGGAATGTCACCACCTGCCTGCCGAAGTCCGCACAACCGGGCGCGGCGAAGGCGATGCAGGAGATCTACCACGCGGCGGACCGCGCGCACGCCGAGAAGGCGATCGAGGCGTTCGCCCGCAGTTACGGTGCCAAGTGGCCCGAGGCCGTCGCTAGGATCACCGACGACCAGGAGGAACTGCTGGCGTTCTACGACTTCCCGGCCGAGCACTGGGTTCACCTGCGGACCACGCATCCGATCGAGTCGACGTTCGCCACGGTCAAGCTCCGCACCAAGGTCACGGGCGGGGCCGGCGGCCCGGCCGCGGCCCTCACGATGGTGTTCAAGCTCGTCGAATCCGCCCAGGCACGATGGCGTGCGATCACCGGCGCCCACCTGGTGCCTCTCGTCCGTGCGGGAGCCCGGTTCGAGAACGGCATCCTGGTCGAGCGCACCAAGGCGGCCGCGTGACGGACATGTTCGCCGCGCCGGAAGCCCTGACCGACCGCGATCCGCTCACACCTCGGCACCGACGCTCGAGTGACCTTCGAAACATGTGACGATCCGTTGTCGAGAACCAGAAAGAGCGTCAGTGGGCCCGGGGGCCCAAGGGTCTGACATCGGGTCATTGACACTCAATCCAGCCCGGATGAGGGTGGCACCACAGGCGCACAAGTGTGCATCCCAAAAGGAATCCCGCATCCGTGCGCAGCGCTACTCCACGACCGTTACCGGCAGCACCCTCGGCCCATCACGGTCACGTCCAGGACATCTACCGCAGCCGAGCCCCCACTCGCTCAGCCGATTGCGACACCAGAGGACCGCCGCACATGACCGAGCTTCCCACCTATCTTGGCCGCCATCTCGGCCGCCCGCTGGCCGCGGATGAGATGGCCGCTTCCTCCGAGGCGACCATTCCCGCTGCCACGCATCTCCGGGAGGTCGTCTTCACCTCCACGGAACTGTCAGCGAACTGCCCGGTCACCGGACAGCCCGACCTGTACAGCACCACCATCTCCTACCGTCCGACCGGCGGGCTGTGCCTGGAGTCGAAGGCACTGAAGCACTACCTGTGGGGCTTCCGCGACAGAGGGATCTTCGCTGAGGACCTGGCGTCCCAAATTGCGGAGGACCTGCACACGACCCTGAACGCCGCGGTCGACGTCGAACTGATCCAGCAGGTCCGCGGCGGACTCACGCTGACGGTCCGTGCCACCGCGCCGACGGCTGGGGCGGTCGCGTGAACGTGCGAAAGAAGCTCGCCGTTCTGGCCTTCTCCGGCGGTATGGACTCCAGCACCCTGGCTGGACATTACCATCAGAGCGGCTACGAACTGATACTCCTGTCATTCGACTACGGCCAGCGGCACACGCGGGAACTCGCCTCCGCCCGGGCCGTCGCCGCGCACTACGCCGCCGAGCACCATGTCGTGGATCTCACGACCGTCGGGGCCCTCATGCCCGGGTCGGCTCTCACCGACCCCGACGTCGAAGTCCCGGACGGGCACTACGAGGACGAGACGATGCGCATCACGGTGGTGCCGAACCGTAACGCCATCATGGCGAACATCGCCGCGGGCATCGCCGCAGCCAGGGCCGCCGAGCTGGTCGCCCTCGGTATCCACGCCGGTGACCACACCGTCTACCCCGACTGCCGGTCGTCCTTCGTCGACGCGCTGCGGGTATCGGTGGACAGCGCACTGGAGGGATTGCACGTTCCCAGGGTCGAGGCCCCGTTCCTGCACCTTCGCAAGGTCGACATCGCCCTCCGGGCAGCCGAGCTCGGGGTTCCGCTCCAGTTGTCCTGGTCGTGCTATCGCGGTGGCGAACTGCACTGCGGCCGGTGCGGAACGTGCACCGAGCGGCGCGAGGCATTCGAGCTGGCGGGCCTCAGCGACCCCACTGAGTACGAGACACTGGCGGTCCGCTGATGGCACACGCCGTCGCGATCAGCCACAACTTCGAGTCCGCGCACCGTCTGCCCAGCCTTGCCGGCAAGTGCGTCTCCCTGCACGGGCATTCCTGGTGGGTCGAGATCACCGTGGAGGCGCCCGCCACCGAGGCAGGCATCGTGGTGGAGCTCGGAGCTCTCAAGAAGGCCCTGCGCCAATGGATCGACGAGCATCTCGACCACGGCACGCTACTGGGGCCGGACGACCCGCTGGTCCCGATCCTGCGGTCGCACCAGTCCAAGGTGTACGTCGTTCCCGGGGAGCCGACGGTGGAGAACGTCGCGGCGCTGCTCGCCGACGTCGCCGCCAAGGCACTCGTGGGGCTCGACAGCGCCCCCGGTGCCCGCGTCAGCAGGGTCCGGGTGGATGAGACCCGCGCCAACTCAGCCATCTGGCAGGCCGACTGATGGTGGAACTTCGCTCCTCCACCGCTGTGGGGACGGCGGGAGGTGAGGCCCGGCTCGACCCCTCCGCAACCCTGATCGTCGCGGAGGTTTTCGGGCCGACTTGACCGTGCAGGGCGAGGGACCGTCGCTCGGCCGCCGAGCCGGCTTCGTGCGGCTGGGCGGCTGCAACCTCCACTGCACCTGGTGCGACACTCCCTACACCTGGAACGCCGCACGCCACAACCTGCGGGCCGAGCTGACACGTACCGCCGTCGCGGAGATCGTCCCACGGGTCCTGCGCGGCAACCCGGAGCTGGTCGTCATCACCGGCGGCGAACCGCTGCTGCACCAACGGCAGCCGGGATGGACGAGCCTGCTGTCCGCACTCACAGCCGCAGGAGTGGAGGTCGAAGTGGAGACCAACGGCACGCTCGCCCCCACGCCCGGGACCACGGCGGCGGTCACCCGGTTCAACGTCTCACCGAAGCTCGCGCACGCGGGCGACCCGGAAGCGGCCCGCATCCGTCCGGCAGCCCTTCAGTCCCTGCTCAGCACGGGAAAAGCCGGGTTCAAGTTCGTCTGCGCCACCGCGGACGACGTCGCCGAGGTCTCCCGGATCGCCGGTCGACTGGGCATACCGCCCACCGCAGTGTGGGTGATGCCGGAGGGCACCACGGCCGGGCGGGTGACGGCCCGGCTGCCCGTGCTCGCGGAGGCGGCCATCGCCGCGGGCTTCAACCTGACCACCCGACTTCACGTACACGTGTGGGGTGACGAGCGGGCCCGCTGAAGGCCCCCGTCCGCTCGACTCAGGAGCTCGACCCGATGAGGAGGCTCGACTGAGGAGGCTCGACCGTGCTCACCGCTCACTGGGCCTCATCGGCCGCGCTCGCCGCGGTGCCGTTGGCGGCCGCGCTGTCGCTCTACGGCTCTGCCCGCTACTGCGTGGCCATCTGGCGCGGTGAGGCGAGCCCCAACAGCGTGACGTGGTTCCTGTGGGCACTCGCCCCCCTGATCGCCTCGCTCGTCGGCCTCGCCCACGGCGTAGGGCTCGCCGAGGTGACGACGCTGAGCGCGGCACTGGGCGCAT
This sequence comes from Kitasatospora sp. GAS204B, assembly GCF_029892155.1. Classification (GTDB taxonomy): domain Bacteria; phylum Actinomycetota; class Actinomycetes; order Streptomycetales; family Streptomycetaceae; genus Kitasatospora. Next base: position 36,493 of record NZ_JARZAG010000018.1, read on the forward strand.
TGCTGGTGTGCGTCAGCACAGTCGCGACGAGCCCTCGCAGCTCCATCGGACGGCTGTCCGCCGGGGACCTGGCCTGCGGCGCGCTGTCGCTGGCAGCACTGCTGGCCTGGTGGCGCACCAGTGACCCGCGCACTGCGATCGCGCTGAGCCTGGCCGCCGATCTGCTGGCGGGGCTGCCGACTCTCGCGAAGGCGTACCGCGATCCGCGCAGCGAGTCTGTTGACGCCTACGCGACGATGACGGTCGGGGCAGCGCTGACCTTTGTCACGCTGCGGCACTGGTCCTTCGTCGGCGCGGGCTTCCCCGTGTATCTCCTCCTGCTCAACCTGACGCTCACCTACCTGACCCGCGGCGGACGAGCGGCGCCGACGAACGTCCGCGTCCATCTCCATGACGCCACTACTGAACCAGAGGTCCAAGCATGACTCACCCGGTGGCTACCGAGAGCCGGAGCGGCGCCGTCCGCGGGTTCGACCACAAGAGGGTCGAGGACGCCGTGCGCGAACTCCTCATCGCCGTCGGAGAGAATCCGGACAGGGAGGGGCTGCGCGATACCCCGAGCCGGGTCGCCCGTTCCTACCAGGAGATATTCGCGGGTCTCCAGCAGGAGCCGGAGGATGTCCTGACCACCACGTTCGACCTGGCCCACGACGAGATGGTGCTGGTCAAGGACATCAGTCTGGTCTCCTGCTGCGAACACCACCTCCTGCCCTTCCACGGTGTCGCCCACGTCGGCTACATCCCCGCCCTGAACGGCAAGGTCACCGGATTGTCCAAGCTGGCCCGTCTGGTGGACGTCTACGCCCGGCGTCCGCAGGTGCAGGAGCGGCTCACCACGCAGGTGGCGGACTCGCTGATGCGGATTCTGGGAGCCCGCGGTGTGATCGTCGTCATCGAGGCTGAGCACATGTGCATGTCCGTACGCGGCATTCGCAAGCTCGGCTCCAGGACGCTGACATCCGCGGTGCGCGGGCAGCTGCGTGACGCGGTCACCCGTGCCGAGGCCATGAGTCTCATCATCGGGCGCTGAGCTCGTGCGGGGCGGGCTCGTCTGAGGCCGCCGCCGGCTGGCACCCCGTCAGCCGCCCATTGAATGTGGCGGCCTGATCGGCGATCATGCTGCTCAACGGACGATCCCGGCGCCACCCCTGCCGCGGTAGCCGCGACCTGGGGAGAGTGCAATGCCGGAGCAGCAGCAGGCCACCGCCGACTGGCAGCCCGCCAGTTTCGAGACTCCGGCGCCGAACATCGCCCGGGTGTACGACTACCTGTTGGGCGGCAAGGACAACTACGCCCCCGATCGTCAGCTCGCCCAGCGGATCGAGCAGACGCTGCCCGAGGTGCACCTGGGCGTGAAGGCGCAGCGGGCGGTGCTGCGGCGGGTGGTGCGGTACCTGGTCGGGGAGGCGGGGCTTCGGCAACTGCTGGACATCGGCTCGGGGTTGCCGACCGCCGACAACGTGCACCAGATCGCGCAGGCGCTCGACCCGGCCACCAAGGTGGTGTACGTCGACCACGACCCGGTGGTGCTGGCCCACGCCCGCGCGCTGCTGGCCGACAACCGGGAGACGGTGGTGGTCGCCGGGGACCTGCGGCGGCCCGCCGAGCTGCTGGCCGATCAGCGGCTGCGGGCGCACCTGGACTTCGGGCAGCCGGTCGGGCTGCTGCTCTGCGGGATCCTGCACTACGTGCTGGACGAGGAGGAGCCGGCCCGGATCGTGCGCGAGCTGGTCGACGCGCTGCCGTCCGGCAGTTACGTCTTCGTCCACCACCTGCTGGCCGCCGGTGACGACGCCGAGGCGGCCGCCACCGAGGCCATCCTGCGCCAGGGGGTGGGCCGCGCCCAGTTCCGCACCATGGCGCAGGTGACCGAGTTCTTCGACGGCCTGGCGCTGGTCGACCCCGGGGTGGTGACCGTCTCCGAGTGGCACCCGGAGGCCGATGCCCCGAAGCTCGGCGAGAACCCGGTGCTGCGGCTGGCAGCGGTCGGCGTGGCGCGCAAGCCCTGAGCGCACCTGTCAGGTGTCGCACAGGCTCGCCTATCGTGTCGTCGTGCCCACAGTCCAGGTCGGCGAGCTCGACGTCTACTACGAGGTCCACGGCAGCGGCCCGCCGCTGCTGCTGATCGGCGGGCTCGGGGCGGACCTGACGCTCTTCGCTCCGCTGACCGAGCGGCTCGTTCAGCGCTACCAGGTGATCGTCTTCGACAATCGGGGTGCCGGGCGCTCCGGGAAGCCCGATCAGCCGTACTCGATCCCGCTGATGGCCGACGACGCGATCGGGCTGCTGGACGCGCTCGGCATCGCGCGCGCCCACCTGCTGGGCGTGTCGATGGGTGGGCGGATCGCCCTGGAGATCGCGATCGGCCGTCCCGAGCGGGTCGACCGGCTGGTGCTGGTCGCCAGCTCGGCCGCCGGGCGCGGCCGGCTCACGGTGTCCTGGCCGATGCGGCTGCTGGGGATGGCCAAGCGGCTCGGGCTGGTCCGGCGTGAGCACGCGCAGCCCGATTACGCGTTCCGGCGCCAACTCGCCGCGAGCGTCGGGTACTCGGCCCTCGACCGGCTGGGCGGCGTGCGGGCGCCGACGCTGATCCTGCACGGTCGCCAGGACCGCTCGATGCCGCTCGATGCCGCCCGGGCGACCGGGGCCGGCATCGCCGGCGCGCGCCTCGAACTCTTCGACGGCGGGCACCTGTTCTTCCTGCTGGCGCAGCGCGCTGCGGTGCTGGACCGGGTGGAGCGCTTCCTGAGCGAGGCGCGGTAGTGCGGAAGGGCTCCAACGGCGCTCAGGGGTGGGCGAGTTCCAGCACCACGATCCCCGCCAGCACCGTGGCGCTCGCGCCGATCCGCCGGCGGCCGAGCGGCTCGTGGAAGACCAGGGCGCCGATCGCGGCGGCGATGACGATGCTGGTCTCGCGCAGCGCCGCGATGGTGGCCAGGTCGCCGCGGGCCTGTGCCCAGACCACCAGGCCGTAGGCGAGCAGCGAGAGCACCCCGCCGCCCAGCCCGCGCAGCAGGAACGGCCTGAGCTGGCCGAACAGGGCCGGGCCACGCAGCACGCAGGCGGCCACCGGCAGGACCACCCCCTGGCAGAGGTAGAGCCAGGCGAGATAGCCGGACACCGTGCCGGAGTGCCGGACCCCGACGCCGTCGGTGATCGTGTAGCCGGCGATCATCACCCCGGTGCCCACGGCGGCGGCCAGCGAGGGGAGTTGCTCGCGACGCGGCAGGCCGTCGGCGACCGCGAGGCCGGCCAGGCCCAGGCAGATCACCGCGACGCCGAGCACTCCCCCGCCGGTCAGCGGCTGACCCAGCGCGAGAGTGGCGACCACCGCGACCAGCAGCGGTGAGGTGCCGCGGGCTATCGGGTAGAGCTGGCCGAAGTCGCCGAGCCGGTAGGTCTGCAACAGCAGGACCTGGTAGACGACCTGCAGCGTGGCGGACCCGGCGATGAACGGCCAGGCCGCCGGCTGCGGCAGCGGGGTGAGGCAGACCGCGACGGCGGCGACGCCGGTGAACGCCAGGCCGATCAGCACGAAGCCGACCAGCTTGTCCTTGATCGCGTGGGCCAGCGCGTTCCAGGTCGCGTGCAGCACGGCGGCGGCCAGCACCACGTACGGCACGGCCCCGGCGCCGGGCAGCGCCGACGGGCCCGCCATCGAGAGAGCGGCCACGGACATGAGCACACCTTCCGGTCGTGGAACTTATTTCCGCGCTATCGTAGACCCATGGAATCCAGTTCCGTGAACGACGGTCAGCTCGCCGCCCACATCCGCGCCCATCTACCGGAGCTGCGCGACGCGGAGGCACGCGTCGCGCAGGTCGTCCTCGACCAAGGCGCCGAGCTGGCGAGCCTGACCATCGGTGATGTCGCCGCACTGGCCGGCACCGCACCGTCCTCGGTGGTCCGCGCCTGCCAGCGGCTCGGCTTCCGCGGCTTCCAGCAGCTGAAGCTCGCGGCCGCCCGTCAGGCGCCCCGCCCGGCCGCCGGCCAGCACCCCGCCTCCCAGGACCCGGCCGCCCGGGCGCTGGCCGACACGCTGCGCGCGGCCCGCGAGGCGCTGGACGGGCTGACCGCGACCCTGGACCCGACGGGCCTGCGCGCGGCCGCCGAACTGCTCGACGCGGCGAGCCGGGTGCTGGTGATCGGCGCCGGGCTCTCCGGCGCGGTGGCACTGGACGCGGCGTACCGCCTGCGCGCCCTGGGCTGCGCCGTCGACGCGCCGGCCGACCCCAGCACCGCCCAACTGGCCGCCGGGCTGCTGCCGCCCAGCGCCGTCTGCCTGGCCATCAGCCACACCGGCGCCACCCGCACCACGGTCGACGCCGCCCGCCTGGCCCGGGACGCGGGCGCCGACGTGATCGCCCTGACCAGCACCGCCCACTCCCCGCTGGGCGAGCTGAGCAGCCGCACCCTGGTGGCCGGCGGCCAGGACCTGATCCTCGGCCTGGAGACCGTCGCCAGCCGGCTGGCCCACCTCGCGGTGATCGACGCCCTCGCGCTGACCCTGCTGACGCTGCGCGGCGCGAGCGCGGAGCAGGCGCTCTTCCTGTCCGCCGGCATCACCGCGGACCACCTCTACTGACCTTCCGGGAGCAGCGAGGCCGGCCAGCAGGGCCGGTCGCCGGGGCCGGTCATCGGGGCCGGTCAGCACCCAGCCGGTGCCCGCCGAAGCCGTTGCCGCCGCCCGCGTTCTGCCACCACTCCTCGATCGCGCGCTGGTCCATCGCCGCCCAGTCGGGGGTCTCGGTGACCTGGGCCCGGCCCAGGCTGCGGCCGAGTTCGACGGTGGCCCGGCCGAGCGGGGCACGCTCGGCGCTGTAGGCGGCCAGCGCCTCGTCCAGGGTGGCCGCCGAGCCGAGCGCGTGCTCCAGGGCGGCGGCGTCCTGCAAGGCCTTGATCGCGCCGCTGCCGGTGTTGGGGCGGGCGATCGCGGCGGCGTCGCCGAGCAGCGCGAGGCGGCCGTCGGCGAAGCGCGGGGTGGCCATGTCGTACATGGGCTGGACGAACCGCTCGTCCGGCGGGGTCCGCGCGATCACCTCCTGCCAGTACGGCGGGAAGTGCTCGTCCACCAGCTCCTGCTGATGGCGCGCCAGGTCGGCGGGCACGGCGCGCGGGTGGGTGCTGGTCGGGTCGGCGAAGCGGGCCGCGGCGGCGGGCGGCGGGACCGCGTAGAAGACCCAGTTGACGGCGGTGCCGGTGCCCTCCCGCCCGGGGATCCGGTAGACGATCATGTGGCCGCCGGGCCAGACGACGGTCGCCGCGTCCGCCTCGCGGAAGGCCTCGGGCGGGTCGGGCAGCCGGTCGGCGGGCAGGGTGCCGCGCCAGGCCAGGTAGCCGCCGTAGCCTGCCACGGCGTCCGGGTCGATCGCCGCGCGCACCAGGGAGCGGTAGCCGTCCGCGCCGACGACCAGGTCGAACCGCTCCTCAGCGCCGTCCGCCAGGCGCAGCCGCACGCCGTCGGCCTGGGGCTCGACGCCGGCGACGGCGGTGCCCGTCCGGTACCGCACGCTCGCCGGGATCCGGCCGCGCAGCTCGCGCCAGAGCGAGCCCCAGCTGTACGAGCGGAACGGCATCGGCAGCGCGGCGATCTCCCGCCCGGCGTGCTCGGCCCCGTCGCGTACCACCCAGGGCCGCCGGGCCAGTTGGACCCACGGCATGGCGGCGTCGAGGTAGCCGGCCGCCGCCAGCTCGGCGTACCGGTCGTTGTGCAGCGCGAGGCCGACGCCCAGGTCCTGGAGCCGCCCGGTGGACCGTTCGAACACCACTACCTCGGCCGCACCCGCCCGCGTCGCGGCGAGCGCGCCGGCGCACCCCGCGATACTCCCGCCCACCACGGCCACCCGTGCCCCGCGTACCGCTGCCACCTGGTTCCCCCCTGCGTTCGCCCGTTGCCGACGGCGTACGGGACACGCTACCGACTCCCGACGATCAGGTCACCATGGTCCGGCCGCGGCCGGCCGGCGGCGGCGCGGTGATACCCGGATGCCCTCAGCCCACCTCCGCAAATTATGACATTCCGTCATTTACAGTACTTTCCGGCACAGCTGACGTGCCGTCCGGCCGGTCCGGGCCGGATCAGCAGAGCCCAAGGGAGCAGCCAGATCGTGCAGCGCCTCACCCGTCTCGCCGTCGCCGCGGCGACCGCACTCGCCGCGGCGGCCGTGTCCGCCCCCACCGCCTCCGCCACCCTGCCGGCGGCCGACTCGCAGCCGCACCCGCACGGCGGCCACCACGCCGTCTTCGTGCAGAACAACAGCCTGGCCGGCAACCAGATCTTCGCCTACCACCGCTCCGACGACGGCCAGTTGACGCCGGCCGGCAGTCACGACACCGGCGGCCTCGGCGGCATGCTGAACGGCTCGGCGGCCGACCACCTCGCCTCGCAGGGCTCGCTCACCTACGACGAGCAGCACGCGCTGCTCTACGCCGTGAACGCGGGCAGCGACACCGTCACCGTCTTCGCGGTCGACGGCGACCACCTGGAGCGGCGTCAGGTCGTCTCCTCCGGCGGCCGGTTCCCGGTCAGCGTCGCCGTGCACGGCGACGTGGTCTACGTCCTGAACGCGCTGGACGGCGGCTCGATCCAGGGCTACCGGGTGCACGACGGCCACCTCGACAAGAAGGACGACTGGCACCGCTGCCTGGGCCTGGACCCCAACGCCACGCCGCAGTTCACCAACACTCCGGGGCAGGTCGGCTTCACCGCCAACGGCAGCCAGCTGATCGTCACCACCAAGGCCAACGGCAACAACCTCGACGTCTTCAAGATCGACCGCGACGGCGCGCCCGCCGCCGACCCGGTGGTCACCAATGTCCCCGGCGCGGTGCCCTTCGGCTTCGTCCAGAACGGCCACGGCGGCATCTTCCTGACCCTGACCGGGCCGAACGCGCTGTCCACCTTCCAGATCCACGGCGACGGCAAGGCGACCCAGCAGGCCTTCGCCGCCACCGGGCAGTCGGCCACCTGCTGGGTGGTCAAGGTGGACGACCTGCTCTACACCTCCAACGCGGGCAGCGCGACGCTCAGCGGTTTCCGGGCCTCCGACCACGGCGGGACGCTCACCCCGCTCGGCAACACGCCGACCGACCCGGGCACCGTCGACGCCGCCGCCTCGATCACCCCGGCCGGGCGGTACCTGTACGTGCAGACCGGCGGCAACGGCATCGTCGACGAGTTCGCGGTCAACACCGACGGCTCGCTGACGCAGATCGGCGCGCAGACCGTGCCCGACGCGGTCGGCGGCGAGGGCATCGTCGCGTTCTGACGCGCCCGCACCGGCACGGCTCGGCCCCGGCCGCCATCCCGGCGGCCGGGGCCGTGGCCCGCGGTGCTACGGCCGGGTGAAGGTCAGGTGGGTGACGCCGCTGGGGGTGGTCACCGACTCGATCCGGAAGCGCTCCTCGAGCCCTTCGAGGCCGTCCCACAGCCGCTCGCCGCGGCCCAGCAGGATCGGCACCACCACGACGTGCAAGTGGTCGATCAGATCCGCCGCCAGGAAGTCGCGGACCGTGGCCGGCCCGCCGCCGATCCGCACGTCCAGGCCGCCCGCGGCCTCGCGCGCCTGGCGCAGCGCCTCCTCGGGCGTGGCGTCGATGAAGTGGAACGTGGTGCCCCCGGCCATCTCCACGGACGGGCGCGGGTGGTGGGTCAGCACGAACACCGGCGTGTGGAACGGCGGGTTGGGGCCCCACCAGCCGGTCCACTCGTGGTCCTCCCACGGGCCGCGCTGCGGACCGAACTTGTTGCGGCCCATGATCTCCGCGCCGATGCCCTCGGCCCAGGTGCGGGCCATGGCCTCGTCCACTCCGCTGCCGCCGCCGCTCTTCCCCTGCATCTCCTGGAAGGTCCGGGTCGGGAAGAACCAGTCGTGCAGCCGGTGGCCGGCGTGGCCGAACGGCATTTCGAGGGTCTGCCCCTCGCCGGTGCCGAAGCCGTCCAGCGAGACCGAGAAGTTGTGGACTCTCACACGGGACATGGCATGTCATCCTTCCTCTGGCGATGTGCTTTCACTTGCGCTTGCGCTTGCCGAGCACTCTGCCAGGCGACAGTGTCAGACCGGGTGATCTCAGCGGGTGGCATGTGACGTGATGTCGGCGGGTCGCGCCGATGAGCGGACACGCCGTTCTGCCGGCCCACCGAGAAAACCCATTGCGAGTGACCCGCATCGCATGTCTGACTGATCGGCCACCGATCAGTGAGGGAACATGACGACGTCGCTGCCCACCCCCTCGTTGCACACCGCTCGCCTTCGACTGCGTGCGTTCGAAGACGCGGATGCGAACAACCTCTTCGCACTGCACAGCAGCGCCTACGTGCTGCGCTACTGGGACTCGCCACCGTGGAGCGAACGCGGGCGCGCCGAGAAGTTCATCACCGCTTGCCGGCAGATGGCACAGGAGGGCACCGGGGCGCGGCTGGCCGTGGATCGTGTCTCCGACGGGGCGTTCATCGGCTGGTGCAGCCTGAACGCGTGGAATCCGGACTACCGCAGCGCGTCGCTCGGCTACTGCTTCGACGATGCGGCGTGGGGCCACGGCTACGCGACCGAGGCCGCGCGCGCCTTGCTGCGGTGGGCGTTCGACACGCTGGAGCTGAATCGCGTCCAAGCTGAGGCCGATACGCGCAACGTGGCCTCTGCCCGCGTGCTGGAGAAGCTCGGCTTCGTGCGTGAAGGGACGTTGCGGGAGGACTGCGTCGTCAACGGCGAGGTCTCCGACTCGTGGGTCTACGGGCTGATCAGGCGGGAGTGGCGCCCGTCGTCGGAGCCGGTTCCCGCCCGCTGAGTCACCTCGCTCGGCACCCGGTCTCGGTCCGGCTCCGAACCACTGATCACCGCGCCTCATCCACGCACGACGGCGAACCGGACGGCTCCCGCGTGTCGTGCACCGCCCGGCCGCCCAGCAGGGTGAGCTCGGGGAGCAGGGCGGCCAGTTGCTCGGCGGGGCAGTTGAGCGGGTCGGCCGGCCAGAGGGTGAGGTCGGCGAGGTGGCCGGGGGCGAGGGTGCCGCGCAGGTCGGTCTCGCCGAGCAGGCGGGCGGCGTTGGTGGTGTGCAGGGCGATCGCCTCGGGGCGGCTGATGGCGTGCCGGGCGCCTTGGACGCCGGCCAGGGTCTGCCGGGTGGTCATGCCCCAGACCGAGGTCATCGCGCCGAACGGGCCGACCGGGAAGTCGGAGCCGGCCGTGAGCAGCGCCCCCTCGTCCAGCCACTCGCGCAGCGGGAACAGGTCGGCGACCCGGTCGGCGCCCCACTCGCGGATCTGGGCACCGGCGGCGTCGTGCAGCAGCGGGTGCTGGACGGTGACCGGGATGCCCAGCTCGATCGCCCGCTCGCGCTGCTCGGGGCGGGCCAGGCCGCCGTGTTCGATCACCAGGGTGCCGGCGGGCAGGCCCGGGTGGCGGCGCAGCACCTCCTCGTAGACGTCGAGCAGGACCCGCAGGCCGCGGTCGCCCCAGGCGTGGCTGCCGACCCGCCAGCCACGCCGCACGACCGCGTCCACCGCGTCGGCCAGCGGCTCGGGCTCCCAGTGCAGGCTGCCGCAGTAGCAGTCGCGGCCGGCGTAGGGCTGCTCCAGGGCGCCGGCTTCGATGCCGCCGTCGATGCCGAACTTGACGCCCCAGACGCTGAGCCAGTCGTCCTCGTTCGCCCCGCTCTCCTGCCAGTCGGCCATCCCGTCCAGCAGGTGCTCGACCTGGGCGAGGCTGTTCAGGCCGATGGCCGAGACCAGGGCGCGGACCCGGACGCCGAGCGCGCCGGCCTGCCGGGCGGCGCGCAGCACCGGGAGGTCGGCGAGCGGGACCATGCAGTCGCGGACCGTGCCGATGCCGGTGGCGGCGTAGGCGTGCGAGGCGGCCCGCAGGCCCTCGATCCGGGCGGCCAGGTCGGGGCGCGGCAGCAGGCGCTCGGCCTGCGCGGCGGCGGCGCCGATCAGCCGGCCGGTGAGCCGGCCTTCGGCGTCGCGCTCCAGCTGGCCGCCGGCCGGGTCGGGGCTCTCGGGTCCGAAGCCGGTCAGGCGCAGCGCGGGCGAGTTGAGCACCACGTTGTAGGCGCCGCGCTTGACCAGCACGGGGTGCTCGGTGGTGACGGCGTCCAGCTCGGCGATGCTCGGGAAGCGCCGCTCCGCGAGGTTGAACTCCTGCCAGTTGATGGTGGTGCGGATCCACTCCCCCGGCGCCGTGGTGGCGGCGCGCCGCCGGATCAGGTCGAGGAACTCCGGGAGGTCGCGGGCCTGGTGGACCGGGACGTCGTGGACGCTGCTCGCGGCGAGGATCAGGTGGGTGTGGGTGTCGTCGAAGGCCGGCAGCACGGTGGCGTCCGGGCGATCCAGCACGAGGGTGGCGGGCGTGATCCAGTCGTCCAGCCCGTTCGGGTCGGGCGACAGGGCGGTGATCCGCTCACCCTGGACCGCCAGCGCCCGTTGCGGGGCCTGGCCGGGGACGAGGGTGTGGACGGCACCCGCGCGGAGCACCAGGTCGGCATCGGGCATGGTGGGCGGGCTCCCTGATCTCACGGGTGGGTGACGGATGCGGTCAGCAGGCCGGTGACCCGCTCGACGTGACGCAGGCTCGGTTCGGCGAGCAGCGCGTGCAGCTCGGCGAAGACCCGGCGGGCCGCGGCGGCGTTCCAGTCGGCGGGCAGCAGTTCGGGCGGCAGCCCCGGGTCCAGGTAGGGCAGCCGGCGCCACTGGGTCAGCATCGGCAGGTAGGCGCGGAAGGCGGCCGCCGGGTCCGGCACGGGCCCCAGCCGCGCGGCGAGCGGCCGGTGGGCCTCGTCGAACTCGGCGTACTGGGCCTCGATCGCCGGGAAGTCCCACCAGCCGCTGACCGCCTCACGCAGTTCGGCGAAGGCCGCGTACCCGCCGGTGAACAGGTGGACGTAGGCGCTCAGGCCGGTCCGGCGCAGCATCAGTTCGGCGTCCGGCAGCAGCCGGGCGGGCGCCAGCCAGACGCCCGGGGCGGCGTTGCCGAAGCCCAGCCAGCTGAGCCGGGAGCGCAGTTGGTGGCGGTGCGCCCGCTCGGACTCCGGCACCGAGAAGAGCGCGATCACCCAGCCGTCGGCCAGCCGGGCGGGCTCCAGGCTGCCGAAGATCCGGCGGTCGCCCTCGTCGAAGACCGGGCCCATCGCCGGGCTCAGCCGGTAGCCGGTGCCGGCCTCGCGGCGCTCCTGGACCAGCGTTCCGGCCTTCTTCAGCCGGGAGATCGCCGAGCGCACCGCCTGGCTGCCCACGTCCAGTTCGGCCATCAGCGCGATCAGGTCGGAGACCGGGATCCAGCCGCCCAGCCGCCGCACGAACGCACCGTAGACGGTGCTGATCAGGGCGCTGGGTCTGGTCTCCGACATGCTCGCCTCTCCTTGGGCCGTCCTGGTGATCATACGCAGTGCCAGTTGCTCAGCCGGACTCGGCGAAGGCTCCGGAGAGCAGGTGCCCGGCACCGGGGGCGACGGCGGGCAGGCCGAGCGCGCGCAGCAGTTGGTGGGCGGTGCAGATCGAGGCGGAGACCACCGGCTTGCCGAGCAGCTGTTCGGCGTCCGCCACGGCGGCCAGCGAGGGCAGTTGGACGCAGGCGGAGAGCACCACGGCGTCGGCGTCCGCGTGCGCCAGGGCGCTCGCGATGCCCGGCAGCGCGGCCGGGTCGTGGGCGGCGACCGCCAGGTTGTCGGGGATCTCCAGCGAGGTGTGGTCGAGCACCTCGATGCCCTCGGCGCCGAGGTACTCCACCACCAGCCGGGTCAGCGGGCGCAGGTAGGGGGCGACCAGGGCGATCTTCTTGGCGCCCAGCACCTGGAGCCCGTGCACCAGGGCGCCCGCGCTGGTGACCACGGGAGCCGGCGCGCCGTTCTCCACGGTGCGCCGGTGCAGCCGCTCCTCGGACACCCGGTGGTAGCCCTGACCCATGCTCATGATGGCCACCAGGCAGGCGTAGCCGAGCACGTCCACCCGCGCGTCGGAGAGCTCCAGCGCGCAGCGGTCGGAGTCGGCGTCCATCGCCCTGAGCTGCTCGGGGGTGACCTGGGTCATCCGCATCCGGCTGGAGTGGAAGGTGAAGCGCTCGGGAGCGATGGTCTCGCGGGCCCGCAGGATCGCCGGGACCTCGGTCTCCATGGTGACGTTGGAGCTGGGGACGATCTGGCCGATGCGGTAGCTGCGGGCGCTCATCGGGCGTCCACCACCGGGTTGGCCAGGGTGCCGATCAGCTGCACGGTGGCCTCCACCAGGTCGCCGGGGCACAGGAACTGAGGCGGCGTCATACCGGCGCCGACGCCCGAGGGCGAGCCGGTGGAGATGACGTCGCCGGGCTCCAGGGTCATGCCCGAGGAGATGTCGGCGATCAGGCGCGGGATGGCGAAGAGCATGTGGCGGGTGTTGGACTTCTGCTTGGTCTCGCCGTTGACCCGCAGCGAGAGGTCGAGCTGCTGCGGGTCGGGGATCTCGTCGGCGGTCACCACCGCCGGGCCGAAGGGGGCGTAGGAGTCCATGCCCTTGGAGAAGAACCACTGGCCCGCGCGGCGCTGGTCGCGGGCGCTGATGTCGTTCATGATGCTGTAGCCGAACACGTGGGCCCAGGCGTCCTGTTCGGCGACCCGGAAGGCCGGGCGGCCGATCACCACGGCCAGTTCGCACTCCCAGTCGAGCTGCCGGGTCAGGTCACCGTTGTGCAGGATCGGCTGTCCGGGTCCGGTGACGGCGGTGGCGGGCTTGCCGAAGAGCACCGGGCGGTCCGGCAGTTCGCTGGCGGTGTCCAGGCTGCGGCTGGACTCCTCGACGTGTTCGACGTAGTTGAGGCCGACACCGATGATCTTGCCGGGTCGCAGCGGGGCTTGCAGCGTCACCTCGGCCAGCGGCAGCGCGGTTTCGGCTTGGGCGGCCAACTCGCGGGCCAGCGCCATGGCTTGGCCACCGGAGCGGATCAACGAGATCAGGTCGGCCGGCAGTTCGACGCCGGCTGCGGCGGCCGCGGCGGCCAGGTCCACCACGCCCTCGCCGTGCTGGGCGCCGAGGCGGGGAGTCGAGCCCTGGTGGGTGTAGGTGATCAGGCGCATGGCGGTCCTAACGCTCCTCGGGCTGCGAGACGGGGTGTGCGACGGACTGTGCGACGGACTGTGCGACGGGCTGGTGCCCGTCGTGGTCGGGGTAGGCCTCTTCGCGGTGGAAGGCGAGCGAGCGCATCACCGGGAAGTCGTTGAAGGAGAAGAGGCAGGCGTCCTCGCCCTCGTCCAGGTTCGCGTGCTCGTGCCAGGCCCAGGACGGCACGCAGAAGATGTCGCCCTGCTGCCAGTCGAACCGTTGCCCCGCGATCACCGAACTGCCGCGCCCCTTGGCCACGGTGTAGACGACCGAGCCGGTGTGCCGGTGCGCCGCGGTGGCCTGCCCCGGGCGCAGCAGCTGGATGTGCGCACCCATGGTGGGCATCACCGAGCCGCCCGTGACGGGGTTGGTGTACTCCATGATCACGCCGTCGTACGGCGAGCCCTCGGCGGCCCTGGCCAGGTCGAGCAGCGCCTGGTAGGTGGGCTCCCAGGGCCAGGCGAGCAGCGGGGAGTACGGGCGGGTCCACTTCTCCGCTCCGTACGGCAGCAGGTTGCCGCCGTAGCTGAGCACCGAGGAGTTGACCACCTTCCCGGGCCGCTGGTAGAGCTCGGGGTGCACCTCGTAGAAGCCCGCGTCGAGCGCGTTGACCAGCGGGATGTCCAGGCCGTCCTGCCAGATCACCGGCGCCTCGGTGGACTCGTTGCCGTGCTCGTGCCAGCTGCCGTTGGGCGTGATGGCGAAGTCGCGCGGGCCGACCTCGAGCTTCTGGCCGTCCACGATGGTCCAGGCGCCGGTGCCCTCCTGGACGAAGCGCAGGGCGGCGGCCTGGTGGCGGTGCGCGGTCATCGACTCGCCGGGGCCCATGATCTGCAGGCCGGTGTAGAGCAGGCCGACGGCGGCGCTGAGCTCCCTGCGCTGCGGGTTGACCAGCATCACCACCCGGCGGCCCGCGTCGTCGGCCTGGACCAGCGGCAGCGCCTTGTGCACCAGCGGGCGCAGCTCCTGGTAGCGCCAGAGCACCGGGACCGACCTGGGCTGCGGGTACCAGGGCTCGATCTCGTTCGCCACGGTCCACAGGGCGCCGGCCTCATGGGCACCCAACTCCTGGTAGTAGGACTTGAGTTCGGGCGTGTCGTTGACCCGGGCGCGGCCCAGCCGGGTGTCGTCGTAGTCGGCGGTCACGAGTCCTCCTGGTCGGCCTGTGCGGCCCGGTCGGTGCTGAAGGTGATCGGCTGCTGCGGACGGTCGTCCACCAGCAGCCGGAAGACGTCGAAGCGGTTGTAGTGGCCGATGATGTCGTGCATCTGCTTGGGCTGGATGCACCTGGCCAGGTCGATCTCGGCGTAGACGATGCCCTCGTCGTCGATCAGCGGGTCGGTGACCGGGCGGCCGTCGGGGCCGAAGATCCCGGAGAGCGCGCTGCGCTTGCGGGACAGCTGCTTGCGCACCGCCTCGTCCTCGCCGGCCACGGCGTCGACGATCTCGGGCGAGATGGTGGAGCAGGCGACCACCGAGAAGAGCTTGCCCTCGAAGCAGTGGGCGGCGGTGCGCACCGCGATGGCGTCCGCCATGTCGTAGTCCTCGGGCGCCACCGGCAGCGCGATGTAGCTTGCGGCGTGCACGAGTTCGCCCTGCGCGAGCAGGGTGAAGCGGGCCAGCGTGTTGGTGTTCTCGCCGCAGGCCAGCGCGCCGAGCGGGCCGATCGCGGTGCGGTGCACGCGCAGGGTGCTGCCGTCGCCGCCGGTCCAGGTGAGCTTCTCGGCCCAGGTGGGGACGAGTTTGCGGTGCGCGGCGAGCAGTTCGCCGTCGGCGCCGATGATCAGCAGGGTGTTGTACAGCACGCCGAGGCTGTGGGCGCCGCGCTCGTTGACGCCGACCACCACGACCGTGCCGCACTCCCGGGCCACCGCGCGCAGCGCGTCCACCTGCGGGCCCGGCACGTCGACGGCGGCGCGGTAGAGCCGTTCGAACCAGGGCGAGCCCTGGACCGGGTTCATCGTCCAGTTCCAGTACGGGTAGCCGGGCACGAAGGCCTCGGGCAGCACCACCAGCGAGGCGCCGTGCCCGGCGGCCTCGCGGACCAGCGCGACGGCCTTGTCGGTGGTGGCGTCCGGGTCCAGGTAGACGGGTGCGGCCTGGACGGCGGCGGCGGTGAAGCGGGGCAGCGGAAAGTCCATCAGGTGCTCCGGTCGACGTCGGGCCGCGGGTCGCTCTTGGGCAGCCAGCGGCGGTGGACGGGGTCGGCGGGCGCGCGCAGCAGGTGCAGCCGGGGTGGCACCCGCTCGGCGCGCGGGCCCGGCGGTCGGCGGCTGCCGGCCTGCCAGGGCTGCGGCCAGGGCGCGCCCGGGCCGCGGTAGTCCTGCTCGGCGGCGGCGTGCAGGGTCCAGAGCGGGTCGTGCAACTGGGCCCGGCCGATCGCGACCAGGTCGGCCCGCCCGGCCAGCAGGATCGAGTTGGCGTCGTCGTGGCTGGAGATGGCACCGACCGCGATGGTCGGGATCCCGGTCGCGTTGCGCACCAGATCGGCGTACGGGGTCTGGTAGCTGCGCCCGTAGGCGGGCCGCTGGTGGGCGACCACCTCGCCGGTGGAGACGTCCACCGCGTCCGCGCCGCCGTCGGCCAGCGCACGGCAGATCCGCACCGCCTCGTGCGCGCTGGTGCCGCCCTCGGCCCAGTCGGTGGCGGAGATCCGCACCAGCAGCGGCTTGCCGGCCGGCCAGGCCGCCCGGACCGCCGCCAGCACCTGGAGCGGGAAGCGCAGCCGGCAGCCGAGGGTGCCGCCGTACTCGTCCTGGCGGTGGTTGGTCAGCGGGGAGAGGAACCCGGAGAGCAGGTGTCCGTGGCCCATCTGGAGCTCCAGCACGTCGAAGCCGGCCCGCGCGGCGCGTTCGGCGGCGGCGGCGAAGTCCCGGACGACGGCGTCCATTTCGACCCGGTTGAGCTGGCTCGGGCGCGGGCTGTCGGCGTCCCAGGGCAGCGCGGAGGCGGCCAGCGTCGGCCAGCCGCCCTCCCCCGGCGCCAGCGGCCGGCCGATGCCGTCCGGGCCCGGCCTGGCGGTCGAGGCCCGGCGGCCCGCGTGGGTGAGTTGGATGCCCAGGCGGGTGCCGGGCAGCAGGCGCGCGGCCTCGACGATCCGGCGCCAGGCCCGCTCCTGCTCGTCGTTCCAGAGCCCCGGGCAGTGCGGGGTGGCCCTCCCGCGCGCGCTGACGGCGGTCATGCCGGCCAGGACCAGCGCGGCCCCGCCGAGCGCGTGCGCGCTGAACTGGGCCGCCTCGAAGGCGCTCGGCACTCCGTCAATCGCCGTGTAGGCGGCCAGTGGTGGCACCACGATCCGGTTGCGCAGCGGCACCCGGCCGAGCTGGAAGGGCTGGAACATCGGCGGGACGCCCGGCTCGGCACCGAACCAGGAGTCGACGCCCGCCACGAAGTCCGGATCCCGCTCCCGCAGGTTCTGGTAGCCGACCCGGCGGCTGCGGGTGAGCAGGTTGAAGGCGAACTGCGGTGTCTGCTGGCCGGTGTAGCCGCCGATGCCCTCGAACCACTCCAGGCTGGCCTGGGCGGCGCGTTGGGTGGACTCCACCACCGGCTTGCGCTCGGCCTCGTAGGCGCTCAACGCCTCCGGCACGGTGGGGTGTTCGTGCAGGCAGGCGGCGAGCGTCAGGGCGTCCTCCATGGCCAGCTTGGTGCCCGAGCCGATCGAGAAGTGCGCGGTGTGCGCGGCGTCGCCGAGCAGCACCACGTTGCCGTGCCGCCAACTCGCGTTGCGCACCGTGGTGAAGGTGATCCACCGGGGGGCGGCGGGCGCGATCAGCCGGTGCCCGTCCAGGTGTTCGGCCAGCAGCCGCTCGACGCGCCGCACGCTCCGCTCGTCGTCGCCGAAGCCGGCCCGCTGCCAGGCCTGCTCCGCCAGCTCGACGATGAAGGTGCTGCGCCCCTCGTCGTAGGGGTAGGCGTGCACCTGGAGGACGCCGAAGTCGGTCTGCTCGACGATGAAGGTGAAGGCCTCGAAGACCCGGTCGGTGGCCAGCCACATGTAGCGGCAGCCGCGCTCGTCCAGGCTCGGGCGAAAGCTCGCGGCATGGGCCTGCCGAGTGGCCGAGCGGACCCCGTCGGCCGCCACCACCAGGTCGTACCCGGTGGCGAGTTCGGCCGCGGCGGGCGCCTGGGTGCGGTACCGCAGGTCGACCCCGAGCGCCTCGCAGCGCTGCCGCAGGATGGCCAGCAGCCGGCGGCGCTCCAGGGCCGCGAAGCCGTGGCCGCCGGAGGTCAGCCGCTGCCCCGCGTAGCGGATGTCGATGTCGCGCCAGCGGGCGAACTCCGCCGACATCGCCCGGAACACCTCCGGGTCGGCCTGGGCGATCCCGTCGAGCGTCTCGTCGGAGAAGACCACGCCGAAGCCGAAGGTGTCGTCGGGGGCGTTGCGCTCCCACAGGGTGATCTCCCGCTCCGGGGCCAACTGCTTGGCCAGGGCCGCGAAGTAGAGGCCACCGGGGCCGCCACCGATCACGGCCGTACGCATCGCGGCTGCGGGCATCACGGACGCGTCTCCTGTCGTCACCACTCCTCCCGCTGGTAGCGCTCGGCGTCCTGCGGACCGGACCGGGTGAGCGCGGCGCGCACCTCGTCCGGCCATGGCGCCGAGCCCTTGGCCCGGGCGGCGGCGTGCACCACGGTCATCCGCCCGACTGCGGCGGGGCCGCTGGGACCGCGTACCTCGAAGCCGTAGGTCAGCGAGGCACGGCCGACCCGCTCCACCCGCAGTTCGGTGTGCACCGGCTCGCCGAACCAGAGGCGCTCGCGGTAGTCCGCCTCGAAGTGGACCCGCGGGATGCTGCCGAACAGCCCGTCCAGCCCCAGCCGGCGCAGCAACACCGCCTCGGCCGCCTCCACCCAGCGCTGCACCGCGGAGAAGTGGTAGTGCCCGGCCGCGTCGGTGTCCGACCACTCGACCCGGCGCTCCACCAGCACGCTGGGCAGCCGGGTCGCCGCCCAGCGGTGCAGCTCGGCCCGGTGCAGCTTGCCGGTGGAGGTGCGCGGCAGGGCGGGCACGAACTCGATGACGCGCGGGTACTTGTAGGGCGCGATGGCCTGTTTCACGTGCTGCTGCAGCGCCGCCACCTCGGCCGGCGAGGCGTCGACTCCCTCGCGCAGCACGACGAACGCTTTGACGACCGTGCCGCGCCGCTCGTCCGGCGTGCCCGCCACCGCGCAGTCCAGCACGTCGGGGTGGGTGACCAGGGCCTGTTCGACCTCCGGGGCGGCGATGTTGTAGCCGGCCGAGACGATCATGTCGTCGCTGCGGGCCTGGTACCAGAAGTAGCCGTCCTGGTCCCGGAGATAGACGTCGCCGGTGAAGTTCCAACCGCCGCGCACGTAGTCGGCCTGCCGCTCGTCGTCCAGGTAGCGGCAGCCGGTCGGGCCCTTGACGGCGAGCAGGCCCGGCTGCCCGTCCGGCACCGGCTGCCCGTGCTCGTCCAGGATCGCCGCCCGGTAGCCGGGCACCGGCCGGCCGGTGGCGCCGGGGCGGATGTCCTGGTCAGCGGCGGAGATGAAGACGTGCAGCAGTTCGGTGGCGCCGATGCCGTCGATCAGGCGCAGCCCGGTGGCCCGCTGGAACTCGTGCCAGACGCCGGCCGGCAGCGCCTCGCCGGCCGAGATGCCGCGCCGCAGTCCGGCCAGCTTCCCCGCCAACCCGGCGGCCAGGATGGCCCGGTAGGCGGTCGGGGCGGTGAACAGCACGGTGGCGCGGTGCTCGGCGACCAGCTCGGCGAGCTCCTCCGGGGTGGCCCGCTCCAGCAGCAGGGTGGCCGCGCCGACCCGCAGCGGGAAGACCACCAGGCCGCCGAGCCCGAAGGTGAAGCCGAGCGGGGGCGTGCCGGTGAACAGGTCGTCCGGCTCGGGGCGCACGATGTGCCGGGAGAAGGTGTCGGCGTTGGCCAGCACGTCGCGGTGGAAGTGCAGGGTCGCCTTGGGGCGTCCGGTGGTGCCGGAGGTGAAGGCGATCAGCGCGACGTCGTCGGCGGCGGTGTCGACGGCGGCGAAGACGCCCGCCTTGCGGGCGCAGCGGGCGGCGAGGTCGGCGAGTTCCGTCGGCCCGAGCTCGGGCTCGGGTGCGCCGTAGGTCAGCACGGCCAGGCCGGGGATCTGCCGGGCGGCCAGGGTCAGTTCGGCGGTGTAGCGGTGGTCGCAGAGGGCGACCGCAGGTCGGCTGATCCCGGCCAGCTCGACCAGCTCACCGGCCCGCAGCAGCGGCATGGTGGTCACGGCGACCCCGCCGGCCTTCAGCACGCCGAGCCAACTGGCCACCAGCCACGGATTGTTGGGACCACGCAGCAGCACCCGGTTGCCGGGCAGCAGCCCCAGGTCCTCGGTCAGCACCTGGGCCACCTGGTTGGCGCGCAGCTGCAGCTCGCCGTAACTCCAGGACGCCTCGGGGGTGAGCAGGCAGCGCCGGTCCGGACCCCAGCGCGCAATGGCCTCGTCGAGCAGCTCACGGGCGCAGTTGAGCCGTTCCGGATAGCTCAACTCCGGCAGTTCGTTGATCAGTTCCGGCCACTGGTCGGCAGCCGGCAGGCGGTCACGACAGAACGTGTCGACGTGTCCTGAGGGGGAGAGCTCCATGGGCGGGCACCTCGGCGGGCTTGGCGAAGGCGGAGCGGGCGTGGGGGTGGGCGGAGCGGCGGAAGCGGTGGAGCGGCGGCGCAGGTATCGCGCTTTCCTGACGACAGTCAGTATCACGCGATATCTTGATCGCTAAACCACGCCTCCCGTCACCGCGTGCCTTCCAGGTGCTCCGGCGTGCCCCGCACCGGCTCCTTGCGCACGAAGGCGGCCCGCAGCGCGTGGTACGGCGCTCCAGGGTCCAGGAAGGTGCGGCGCATCAACGCCAACTCCTCGGTGCGGTAGGCCGCCAGCGGCTTGACCGCCTCGTCGCGCTCGCGCGCGGCCTTCTTCGCCGCGATCCGCTCCGCCAGCGCCGGCCGGTCGGCGAGCAGGCCGGCCAGCCGCGCGACCTCGGCGCCGAACTCCTGCGGCGCGGCCGCGACCGTGCGGTCCACCAGGCCCAGTCGCTGCGCGCTCTGCGCCGTCACCGGCAGCGCCTGCCCGGTGAGACGCTCCGCCGCCGCCCGGCCCACCCGGCGGGGCAGGGTGTACGTCCAGTACTCCGAGCCGTACAGCCCCATCAGGCGGTAGTGCGGGTTGAGCAGTACGCCTTCGCGGCACCAGACCTCGTCGGCGGCCAGCGCCAGCATCGCGCCGCCGGCCGCCGCGTTGCCGCCCAGCGCGGCGACCACCAACCGGTCGGTGCTGGTGAGGATCTCGGCGACCAGGTCGTCCATCGCGTTGATGTTCGCCCAGGACTCCAGCGCCGGATCGGCCGCGGCCTCGATCACGTTGAGGTGGATGCCGTTGGAGAAGAAGTCCCGGCCGCCGCCCAACACCAGCACCGAGGTCGGGCGGGAGCAGGCGAAGCGGTAGGCGTCCAGCAGTCGCCGGCAGTGCGTGGTGCTCATCGCCCCGCCAGCGAAGGAGAAGCGCAGCAGGCCGACCGGGCCCAGCTCCCGGTAGTCGAGGTCGGTCCAGGTGCGGCGGCCCTCGGGCAGCTGGAGCGGAGCGGGCACCTCCGGCAGTGCGGGCAGCCGCTCCCCCAGCGCGAGGGTGGCCGGCAGCTTGACCCCGGCCACTCCCGCCGGACCGCGCCCCGCCCGCAGCTCGGGGAGCCAGACCGCACCGTCCACCGTGGCCCGGCAGACGGCGCCGGCCCGGGTGGCCAGCAACTCGCCGGGGGTTCCGCACAGTTCGTCCTCCGGGTGACCGCCGTGCAGGTACCACCGCTCGCCCAGCAGCTCGTCCGACACGCCCGGCTGGGAGTCGGCGGCACGCAACTTGCGCAGCACCGTCGCGGTCGGGTCGGCCGCCCAGTCGATCCGGCGCTCGCTCTGCCGCAGGTACGGGCGGGTGCGGACCGGGACGTCCCAACCCGGGCCGTGCTGCGGGCGCGGGGTGTGGCTGTCACTGGGGCTGGGGCCTGGGCTGTCACTGGGGCTGGGGCTGGGGCTGGGGCCGGCGCTGGAGTTGCCCGCGGCGAAGCGCTCGACGGCGAGCAGCACGGCCCGCGACGCGGCATCGGAGACCTCGTTGCGGTACAGGTCGCTCTTGCCGACCGGCGGCACCGGGCACTCGACATGCGCCCAGACGTCGCCGCCGTCCATCACCTCGTTGGCCTGAAGCACCGTCACCCCCCAGCGCTCGGCGCCCTCCTGGATCGCCCGGTCGAGCGAGGAGGGTCCCCGATCGCCGAGCGGACCCGGATGGACGATCAGGGTGGTGTGCGCCGACCAGACGTCCTCGGGTACGGCGGCCTTCAGCATCGGGGCCACGATCAACTCCGGCGCGTGCCGGCGTACCGCCTCCCGCAGGGCCTGGTCGCCGGTCACCAGATGCACGGCCGGGTGGTGCCCCCGGTCGCGCAACTCGGCGAAGACGCGCTGGGTAAGGCTGTTGAATGCACTGGCGATCAGCAGGATTCGCATCCAAGCCTCCGGCTTAGGGGGGTGACCGGCAACGCCGCTCCGGCCGGTGACGATCGGTGACAATCCGGCGACGATCGTTTCGCAGCCCCCGGCCGCCCAGGTCGGCGAATCGCCGCCGGCTCACCCGTTCAGCGCCACGACCGGGAATCCACGCCGCCGGGTCGGGTGCGCGCCGCAGGGTCTGGACAGCGCGGACGTCTTGCCGCAGGCTTCGGGCTCATGACCGTGAGTACCAAGGTGATCGAGGCCAACCTCGCCACCGCCGAGGACATCGCCCAGCTGCTGCGCTCACGCCCCGAACCGGCGGCGCGGATACCAGGTGCCACCTGGTCGGTGGGCGAAGCGGCCGCGCACCTCGCGCTGGCGAACCAGCTGATGGCCGCTGTGGCCGGCGGGCAGCAGCACCCTTATGGCGACGGCACCCCGGGCGGCCTCGCCGCCGCCAACGAGGAGTCGCTGGCGGAGTACCCCGAACGCGACCCGGTCGCTCTCGCCGACGCGATCGTGGCGCACACCCGTACCTTCGCCGCCAACGTCGAGCAGCGCGGCGCCGCCGAGCCCGTGCTGACCCCGATGGGGCCGATGGACCTGGGCACGCTGGCCAGCTACCTGCTCACCCACCAGCTCGGCCACGGCTACGACCTGGCCCGCGCGCTGCGCCGCCCGCACATGATCGACCGCGAGCGCGCGGAGCTGTCGCTCCCGTTCCTGCTCACCGCGATGCCCCGGGTGGTGGACCCGCGCACCGCAGCCGGCCGCAGCGCCCGCTACACCGTCGGCCTGCGCGGCGGCCCGCGCTTCGGCGTCACGCTCGCCGACGGCACGGTGACGGTCAGCCGGTCGCCCGCAGCCGGTGCCGACTGCGTGATCGTCGCCGAGCCGGTCACCTTCCTGCTGCTGGCCCTCGGCCGCTGCAACCCGGCGGGGGCCATCGCGCGGGGCCGGATCCTGGCGTGGGGGCGCAAGCCGTGGCTGGCGCCCGCCTTTCCGACCTACTTCAAGGCGCCCTGACGCCCCGTGCGGCGCTCCCGGCCGCCGTGGGCCACGCGACCGGCCTGGGACGGGTCCCACGGCGCCCAAGCCGGCGGTCAGCTCCGGTCGCCACCTGGCGGCCGACCGGCGGGCCGCTGTCCCGGTTCCTGCCGTTGTCCCGGTTCCTGGAGGGCCCGGCGCAGGCCGGGCCCCAGGTGGCGGACGATTTCATCAGGCGTCATCGAAGCGATCGGCTCCAGCCGCAGCAGGTAGCGGGTGACGATCAGTCCCCCGATCTGCACGCCGAAGGCGGCCGCGCGCTTCCGGGCGGCGGCGCCGCCGAGCCAGGCGGCGACCCGGTCCACGATCTCCCGTTCGACGACCTCCTTGACCAGCGCGCCGAAGGCCGGCTCCTGGATCGCGTTGCGGAGCATGGCGATCAGCGTGGGGCCGGCCACCGGGTCCTCCCAGACGGCCAGCACACCGCGCAGCACGCGCTGCGGGAACGTCGCCGGGTCACCCTTCAGCGCCTCGGCGAGCACCTCGGCCGGGTTGACGGCGAGCGCGAGCGCCGCGCCGAACAGGCCCTTCTTGGAGCCGAAGAAGTAGCTGATCAGGGCCAGGTCGACGCCCGCCTCAGCGGCGATCGAGCGCAGCGTGACAGCGTGATAGCCCTCGGCCAGGAAGCGGCGCCGGGCGATGTCCAGGATCACCGCGCGGGTGTCCGGGCTGCCTGGCCGGCGTCCGCGCGGAGCGGATTTATTCATCACCGTTGAAATGCTACTCCCGGGATGGCGACGCTGAGCGAGTAGCCGAAACCGCCCTGCGGAGAGACCGGGAGAGCGAGAACCATGTCAGCCTCAGCCTCAGCCTCAGCCGTCCAGCCACCCACACCGCCCACACCATCCACGGCAGCCGTAGCGGCCGGCCGGCGACCCACGGTGCGCCACAACCTGGTGCTGGCGATCACCTGTCTGGCGCTGGCCACCGTGGTGGCCGCGATGTCCTCGCTGAACGTCGCACTGCCGGCCATCGCCCGCGAGACCCACGCGACGCAGACCCAACTCTCCTGGATCATCGACGCCTACAGTCTGGTCTTCGCCTCGCTGCTGCTGCCCGCCGGCGCGCTGGGCGACCGGTTCGGCCGGCGCCGGGCGCTGCTCACCGGCCTGGTGATCTTCGGCGGCGCCTCCGCCGGCGCGCTCGTCACCACCTCGCCCGGCACCCTGATCGGCCTGCGCGCGCTGCTCGGCGTGGGCGCCGCACTGGTCATGCCGGCCACCCTCTCCACCATCACGACCACCTTCCCCCGCGAGCAGCGCGCCCGGGCGGTCAGCGTCTGGGCGGCAGTGGCGGGCGCCAGCGCGGTGGTCGGGCTGCTCACCTCGGGCTCGCTGCTGCAGGCCTGGTCCTGGCGTTCGGTGTTCCTGCTGAACGTGCTGCTCGCGGCCGTCGCGCTGGTCGGCGCCCTGCTCTTCGTGCCCGAGTCGGCCGAAGCGGACCGCCCCGCGCTCGACCTGACCGGCGCGCTGCTGGTGGTGGTCGGCCTGGGCGCGCTGGTGTACAGCGTGATCGAGGCCCCGGTGAACGGCTGGGGCAGCGGGCGCACCCTCGGCGGCATCGGCGGCGGCCTGCTCGTGCTGGGCGGCTTCGTGGCCTGGGAACTGAGGCGTCGTCACCCGCTGCTGGACCCAAGGCTGTTCCGCAACAAGGAGTTCGCGGCCGGCTCGCTCTCGATCGCGCTGCAGTTCTTCGCCTTCTTCGGCTACATCTTCGTGATCATGCAGTACCTGCAACTGGTGCGCGGCGACAGCGCGTTGGCGGCTGCGGTCAGCGTGCTGCCGATGGCCGTCGCGATGGTGCCCTGCTCCCGGCTCAGCCCGAAGCTCTCCGCGCGCTTCGGCAGCCGGCGCCCGTGGCTGGCCGGCCTGCTGCTGGTCGCGGGCGGGCTGGCAACCTTCGCCCAGGTGGGCCGCGGCAGCTCGTACGGCCTGATCGCGGTGGCGCTGCTGCTGCTCGGGGCCGGCATGGGCCTGGCGATGACCCCGGCCACCACGGCGATCACCGACGCGCTGCCGCCGGCGCTGCAGAACGTCGGCTCGGCGATGAACGACCTGTCGCGTGAACTCGGCGGCGCCCTGGGGATCGCCGTGCTGGGCAGCATCCTCAGCGCCTCATACCGCAGTCACCTGCGGCTGCCCGGCACACCCGAGCACGTGGTGCAGGCGGCCAAGTCCTCGCTGGCGACCGCCGCCGCGTTGGGCGGACCGGTCCTCGACCGCGCGCGCACCGCCTTCGTCGCGGGCATGCACGACGCGCTGCTCGGCGGCGTGACGGCCGCCCTGCTGGCCGCCCTCGCGGCGGGCCTGCTGCTGCGCCGCACCGCCCCGGCCACCGGGGTCACCGACGACCACCCCGAGGTCGAGGTCGAGGTCGAGCCCAATCCCCCTTTCCAGCAGCATGTCTGACCAATCGTCACAGCCGCCCGGCGCACTCGGACCGCCGGGCGGACCACGTGCGCCGGACACGCTACCCTGGAGGCGTGGAGACGGAAGCGGGACGCGAGATCGCCGACGCGCTGGGGCTGCTGCTCAAGCGCACCACCCGGGCGCGGCTGTACCAGCAGCTGACCGAAGGCCTGGGCGAGGGCGTCGACGAGCTCACCTACCCGGTGCTCAGCGGCCTCGCCCGGACCGGCCCCCGCAGCGCCGCCGACCTCGCCCAGGAGGTCGGCCTGGACCGCTCGAACGTGACCCGCCGCGCCAGCCGCCTGGAGACGGCCGGCCTACTGCGCCGCGAGCCCGACCCCGCCGACCGCCGCGCCACCCTGCTGGTCCTCACCGAGCACGGCGAGCAGACGGTCCAGGCCACCCGCGACCGGCTGACCGACCGGATCACCGCCACCCTGAGCACCTGGCCCCCCACCGAGGCCACCACCTTCGCCCGCCAGCTGCACCGCTTCGTCACCGAAGGGCCGTTCACGGCCGACGAGGGCTGAGGCTGAACAGCGGCGCGCACTGAGCAGCAGCGAGCAGGGCCGCGTACGAGGCAGGCTGGTGCTGGTGCTGGTGATCGGCTGAGGGCGGCGGTGAGCCTGCCGTCACAGGCTCAGCACCAGGTCCCGGACCGCGGCGGGCTGGGACAGGAACGGGTGGTGGCCGGCGTCGAGTTCGACGACGCTGCCGGCCCGCCGGGCGAACTCGCACTGCAGCCGTGGCGGGGTGCCCCGGTCCTGGGCGCAGACGAGGTACGTCGAGGGCACCTGCTGCCAGGCGGCCGCCCCGACCGGCTGCCCGGTCACCTGCACGCTCTGCCGGGCGAGGTGGTCCGCCGCCTGCGCCTGGACCTCGGGGTCGCAGTCCTGCAAGAACGTGTCCACGAGCAGCTCGGGGCGGACCCCGAACGTGCCGGCGTCGGGGTCGACGTCGAGGAACGGGGCGGGGCCGCCGTCCCCGAACGCCGACAGGCTCTGCCCGACCTCGGGCAGGTAGCTGGAGATCAGCAGCAGGTGGCGCACCGACCCGATTCCCGCTGCGGCTTCCGCGGTGACGATGCCGCCGTAGCTGTGGGCGACCACGACGGTCGGCTCGTCGCCGGCCCGCAACACCTGCCGCACCGCCGCGACATCCTCGGGCAGCCCCGGACCGCCGACGCCGCCGGCCGGGCCCGCCTCACCGCAACTCGGCAGCGCCGGGGCCACGCTCGCCACCCCTCGCTCCCGCAGCAGCTCGGCGGTGCGGTGCC
Source organism: Kitasatospora sp. GAS204B (assembly GCF_029892155.1). Lineage (GTDB taxonomy): Bacteria > Actinomycetota > Actinomycetes > Streptomycetales > Streptomycetaceae > Kitasatospora. Next base: position 62,776 of record NZ_JARZAG010000018.1, read on the forward strand.
ACCACCACGACCCGTCCCGCACGCACGCCCCGTGCACGAACACGACCCTCATCGCCACCTCCACGTCAGCCCCGCTATGTCAGCCCCTCCAGCCTGCCACCCATGCTCGCCGGGCCATCGAAGGCCCGTCTCGACTGATGGACGACGATGTGCTTCGGTTTCAGCCGCCGGGCGCCCTGTTCGGGCCAGTTACGCGGAATCGTGGCTCCTGGATTGCCCGCCGGGACGATTCTGTGACTGAGCCGTACCGACGGTCACCGAGATACGTCTGCCCCTGAACCTGTCGGCTGCCCGCCTGAACCCGTGTCAGCACACTGACCCAACACCTGCCAGCACCGAGCCTCCACTGCGCGTCTTCTGCCCGCATCGTGTGAAACGCCGAGGTAGGGAGTCCTTACCGTGCCGTCCTTGCTGAACTACGCCATCGTCACCGACCCGACCTCGCTCCAAGCGTCGCAGCCCGGGGCACCGTCCGTGGGGACGCTGTACGTGATCGTCTCCAACACTCACCAGTCCGAGGTGAAGTGGGAGTTCATCGATGTGGAGATACCGGTCGGCAGCGGCCCCAACGACCTGACGGGCAATCCGACGATGATCGGCGCGAGCGTCGAGAAGGACTACACGGTCTGGCTGGAGGAGGACCCGGTCTTCGGCTGGGACGGTACGCTCGGCCGCTTCCGGGCGAAGGCGCCCGTCGGGGGGAGGCTGACCCTGCCGGACGAGGAGTCGCTGGTCCTGAAACTGGAGAACATACCGGTTTCCGACGCAGCGGGACTGGTCCGCGTGAAGATCCACGAGCGGTCCGGCGGCGGCGACGACAACGTCCCCATCCGACAGGCGGACTTCACCACCACGCTCGGGCTGGTGAAGCAGGCGCCGAAGGTCCCGCGCAACTTCCGCCCGGAGAAGAACTCCTTGGTGGACGTGGACGCGAGCCAGAACGTCGTTCTGAAGTGGGAGGGGCCGGACAACCTCGACTACTGGATCCGCGATCCGCAGGGGACCGAGGTGCTCGTCCAGTCGGCGGCCCAGGGGCCGCAGGTGAACCAGCAGCCCTACACCTGGTCACCCCCCTCCGCGCCGAGGCGAGGCACCACCTACACCCTCATCGCCGGGACGACCACCGCCACGCAGCAGCACCACGGGTACTTCCTCACCACCACGGTGCACGCACTCGTCCCCGAGTTCGACAGCGGGACGCGCACCCCGTGGGTCGAGGGGACGCCGAGCAGGAGCCGTGTCACCTTCGCCGCGGCCGGGGTGGAGATCCACAACGGGGCCGGCGCCCGGGGAACCGTCACGGCCGACAGGGTCGACGTGGACCGCGTGAACACCACGTCGGTGCACGGCCGCAACTCCAGCGACGGATGGATCGACTTCCCGCAATCCGGCCTGAACGTCCATCAGGGCGGCTCGACGCAGTTGGGCACCCTCTCGGCCGACAGGGCCGAGGTGGACCGCGTGAACACCACGTCGGTGCACGGGCGCAATTCCGACGACGGATGGATCGGCTTCCCGAAGTCCGGACTGAACGTCTACCGGGACGGACGAACGCAGCCGGGCACCCTCGCGGCCGACAAGGCCGACGTGAACGGTGTGCAGACCGCGTGGGTGCAGGGGCGCGGCGACAGCGACGGGTGGATCGAGTTCCCGCAGTCCGGGCTGAACGTGTTCCACGGCCAGGGAAAGGCCTGGGGAACCGTCTCGGCCGACAGGGCCGACCTGAACAGCGTGACCACACACTGGGCAGAAGGGCCGGACGGGAAGAAGAGCCGCATCGCCTTCACCGAAACGGGCGTGAAGATCACCGACCCCGAGAAGAAGCGCGGCACCATAGTCGCCGGCGAGACCAACGTCCGCAGCGTGGTCACCCCCTGGGTGTCGGGGCCCCAGGCCGGCGCGGGATGGATCTCCTTCCCGAACGAGGGGGTGGACGTGCACCGGGATGGAGAGGTTTCCTTCGGAAGGATTCGATACGCCTCGTACAAGGAATCGCAAACGGTGAATGACCGCCCCGTGCACCGCAGGCTGCCCCCTTACGAGTGGCCGCCGAAGTCCGGGAACTAGTAGGGCTTGGTCAGGTTCTCGAACTCCGCACCCTCCTGGGCCCCGCCGTTCAGCCCGCCGTTGCGATGAGGCGTCGCAGCGTGGCGTGGGCGGGTGGGCCCCAGGTCGGCTTGCCGCCGGGGCGGCCGTGGACGCCGGCATCTCCGATGAGGATGCCGCCGAGGGCGCGCAGCACGGCCCAGCCGCGGGCACGGCGCAGGGTGGCGGTGTCTGCGGTCGGTTGGTAGGCCTCGTGGAAGCGGGTGGCGGCGCCGTCGGGCAGCAGGATCCAGGGGGCGGCGAGGTCGCAGGCGGGGTCGCCCGCGCAGAGGTCGCCGAAGTCGATCACGCCGCAGAAAGTGCCGTTCGCGGTGAGAACGTTGGCCGGATGGAGGTCGCCGTGCAGCCACAGTGCCGCGCCCTGCCAGTCGGGCGCGGCGGCGGCGTCCTCCCAGACCGCGCGGACGGCGTCCGGATCGGGGATCAGACCCAGCTCGGTAGCCGCGGCGAGCCCTTCGGCGAACCCCTCGGAGTGCTCGGCCAGTGGCCTCCCCCGGCCGAGACGGCTGGCTGGTGCTCCCTCTGGTGCGGGGTGGTGAAGAGCCGTCAGGAAGGCGGCCAGGGTGTCGGCCGCCTCCTCGGCGCGCGTGACCGGAGCACGGTCTGCGGGCTCGCCCGGCACCCAGGTGGTGACGATCCAGGGGCGCGGGAACCGCTCGGAGGGCTCGCCGAGGCGCTGCGGGACGGGGACCTGCAGCGGAAGGTGCGACGCGAGGGCGGGCAGCCAGGCGTACTCCTTGCGCAGCAGCGCGTCCGCGGACTGCGTCGCCCAGGGCAACCGGACGGCGAGGTCGTCACCGAGCCGCCACAGCTGGTTGTCCCAACCACGCGCGCCGAGCCGCACGGGATGGTCGGCCAGGTCGGGGTGCTGATCGCGCAACAGGTCCTGGACCAGCTCCGCGGTGAGCTCGATCTCTGTGTGGGTCATGCGGGGCAACGATAGCGTCGCCGACCGGCCCAGGGCGGAGCGGCTGTGGCTGATGTTCCCAACGCATGGTGCCTCGGGGCAGCGGTCGACCGCCGCTCACCCGGCCGGCGGAGTCGCCGGTCCAGCGTCCACGGCACCCTGCCTGCCAAGATCGATCCAGCCGATCGCGGCACCGGAGGCGAACGACGTGAAGTGGCCCGGCATCACCCTGCTACTGGCGGCGGCGCTGACCGTGACCAGCCCGCCCGCCCCCACCCGGGCCGCTTCGGCTCCCGCCTTCGACACCGCCCCCGCCACGGCGAGTCTCTCCCGCCTGCTACCCGGACACGCCGCGCAGTTCCGCCTGCTCCCGACGGCCCGGCCCGCCACCGGCGACGCGTTCTCGATCGACGGCACCCCGGGCGCCATCACCGTGCGCGGCACCTCGGGGGCCACCCTGCTCAGCGGCGTCGGCTGGTATCTGGAGCACGTCGCCGGGGTCGACCTCGGCTGGCCGGGTGACAGCCTCGACCGGCTCCCGGCGGTGCTGCCCGCCCCGGCCGGCCCGATCACCCGCGCGGCGGCGGTGCCGCACCGCTACGCGCTGAACGACACCGACGCCGGCTACTCCGGCCCCTACCGCGACTTCACCGCCTACCGGCACGAGATCGACCTGCTGGCGCTGCACGGCGTCAACGAGGTCTTCGTGCAGACCGGGGCCGAGTACCCCTATCTCCAGGCGCTGCGTCAGTTCGGTTACAGCGAAGCGGAGTTGCGCGCCTGGTTTCCCGCCCCGGGCCATCAGAGCTGGTGGCTGCTGCAGAACCTGGCGGGCTTCGGCGGGCCGGAGTCCGCGCAGCTCGTCGAGGCGCGCGCGGCGCTCGGGCGGCGGATCGCCGACCAGCTCCGCGGCCTGGGCATGACGCCGGTGCTGCCCGGCTTCTTCGGCACCGTGCCGCCGGGGTTCGCCGAACGCCGGCCGGGCGCCCGGGTGGTGGCGCAGGGCAGTTGGGTCGGCTTCCAGCGGCCGGACTGGCTCGACCCGACCGGCCCGGTCTTCGCCGACCTGGCGGCGGCCTACTACCGGGCGCAGCGCGAGCGGTTCGGCGACAGCACGATGTACAAGATGGACCTGTTGCACGAGGGCGGCGTGCTCGGCCCGGTCGACGCCGGCGCGGCGGCCCGAGCCGTGCAGCAGGCGCTGGACGCCGCGCACCCCGGCGCCACCTGGGCGATCCTCGGCTGGGAGCAGAACCCCTCGCCCGCCGTGCTCAGCGGCGTCGACAAGGCCAGGATGCTGATCCTGGACGGCCTGTCCGACCGCTACGCCGGGCTGGACCGGGAGAGCCGCTGGGCCGGGACGCCGTACGCCTTCGGCAGCATCGACAACTTCGGCGGCCACACCGGCATCGGCGCCAACACGGCGGTCTGGACGGATCGGTTCCGCCGGTGGCTCGGCAAGCCCGGCAGCGCGCTGCGCGGCCTCGCCTACCTGCCCGAGGGCACCGGCGGCAACCCGGCCGCCTTCGAGCTGTTCACCGAACTCGCCTGGCAGCCGGGGCCGGTCGACCAGCGCGCCTGGTTCGCCGGATACGCGGCCCGCCGCTACGGGGGGCCGGACCCGCACGCCGCCGCCGCGTGGGAGCTGCTGCGGGACGGCCCCTACAGCATGCCGTCCGACGGCTGGAGCGAGCCGCCGGACAGCCTGTTCGCCGCCCGGCCCGCGCTGACCGCCGGCACGGCCGCGGCCTGGAGTCCCAGTGCGATGCGCTACCCCGCCCGGACGGTCGAGGCGGCGCTCGGCGAGCTCCTCCAGGTCGCTCCGGAGCTGCGCGGCAGCGACGCCTACCGCTTCGACCTGCTCGACCTGGCCCGGCAGGTGCTCGCCGACCGCGCCCGGGCGCGGCTGCCCCGGATCGCCGCCGCCTACGCAGCGCGCGACCGGGCCGCCTTCGCCGCGCTGACAGCCGCCTGGAGCGCCGACGAGGCGCTGCTCGACCAGCTGCTCGCCACCGACTCCCGCTTCCTGCTGGGCCCCTGGCTCGCCGCCGCCCGATCCTGGGGCGCCTCCCCGGCCGAGCGCGACCAACTGGAGTACGACGCGCGCGCCTTGCTGACCACCTGGGGCGGTCGCGGGCCCAGCGAGGACGGGCGGTTGCACGACTACGCCAACCGCGAGTGGTCCGGCTTGGTCGCCGACGTCTACGCCCCGCGCTGGGCCGCGTACTTCGCGAGCCTGGACGCAGCCCTCGCAAGCGGCGGCGAGCCGGCCGCGATCGACTGGTTCGCCCGGGACGACGCCTGGGCGCACCGGACCACCCGCTACCCGAGTGCGCCGACCGGCGACTTGCTCACCTTGGCCCGGCAGGTCGGCGACTTGCTCACGCTGGCCCGGCAGGTCGCGGCGGCGAACGCGAACTGACAGCTCAGGGCGGACCCGGTCCCAAAACGGATGGCCGGCGCCCTGGGCCGTCGGGTAGCGTCAGGGTTTTGATGACCGACACCTGGGACACGATCGCCGACTGGTACGCCCAACTCCTCCGCAACGGCTCCGCCTTGAACGAGTTCAGCCGCGACATCCTGCTCGACCAACTGCCGGACGACCCCGCCGGACGACGCGTTCTCGACGTCGGCTGCGGCGAAGGGATCGCCACCCGGGCCCTGGCCGCCCGAGGCGCCCATGCCCTGGGCATCGACCCGTCCCCGCGCATGATCGAACACGCGCGGGCCGCCGAGCAGCGCACGCCGACCGGCGCCCGCTACCTGGTCGACGACGGCTGCACCCTGGCGACGGTGGCCGCCGGATCCGTCGACTGGGTGACGGCCGCGCTCTCCCTGAACAACGTCCCCGACCTCCCGGCGGCACTCCGCGCCGCCCGGCGGGTACTGGTCCCGGACGGGCTCCTGGTGTTCACCATCCCGCACCCGTGCTTCGAGGCGCCGCACGCCGGCTGGACGGATTCCACCGCCGAACCCGGCCGCCCCCGCCGCGTGGTGGGCGACTACCACGCCGAGGGCTTCTGGCGCTCGGCCGACCCGCACGGCGTGCGGCGGGCCGGCAACCAGCACCGCCGGCTGTCCGGCTACCTCAACGCCCTGATCGCACACGGGTTCGCGATCGAGGCGACTGCCGAGCCCGAGCCCGGCCCCGAGGTGGCCGCCGCGCAGCCGCGGCGCGCGGAGCTGCCCCCGTTCTTCGTCGTACGAGCGCGCAGCCGCGCCGAGCAGCTCGGCTGACCCCGCCTGCCGAGCGGCCGCACGCTCAGCCACCTGGGGCACCGTGGCCGGGCGCGCGGGCGGGTCACGAGGTCGCGGGCGGCCGGGGCGGCTAGCTTGCCGGTGAATCGGATCGATGCCACCGGGAGCCGCGTCATGACATCTCCGCAGCGCACCGCGCCGACACAGGTGCGCGCCGCGCAGGTGCTGCGCAACCCGAAGGCCTGGTACTTCCCCGGCGGCATCGTCGCCCTGCTGGCGCTGCTGCTGTCGCTCCTCTATCTGGGCGGCGTGGCCGACCCGAACGGGAACCTGCACCGGCTGCCGATCGGCCTGGTCAACGCCGACCGCGGCGCCACCGTGGCCGGGCACCCGACGAACCTCGGCGCGCAGCTCACCAGCGGGATCGCCGGCGCCCCCGACCCGAAGGAGCAGGTCTCCTGGCGGCTGCTGGACCAGGCGAGCGCTCAGGACGGTCTGGCCTCGGGGAAGCTGGACGGCGTCCTGGAGGTCCCCGACGGCTTCACCGCGGCGGTCGCCGCTCTCGGCAGCACCAGCGCCCAGTCGCCCGCGCGCCCCACCGTGAACGTGTTGACCAATCCCGGCGTGGGCAGCCTGGCCTCGTCGCTGGCCAGCTCGATCAACCAGGCGGCCGCCCACCAGGCCTCGCTGCAGCTCGGCGGCTCGCTGACGGCAGCCGCGGCACCCGCCCCGGGCGGCGCGCAGAGCAGTGCGGAGCGGCTGCTGCTCGCCGACCCGATCACGGTCGTGGTCCAGGTCGGCCACCCGATCGGCATGCACAGCGGCCTGGGGCTGACGGCGTTCTACTACACCCTGCTGCTGGTCCTCTCCGGCTTTCTGGGCGCCAACATCATCAGCAACGGCCTCGATGTGGGCCTCGGTTACGCCGACAGCGAGCTCGGCCCCTGGCACACCCGCCGCCCCGTGGTGCCGATCAACCGCACCCAGACCCTGCTCGCCAAGTGGGGCATGTCGGTGGTGCTCGCCGCGGTGACCTCGACGCTGGTCATGGTCGGCGGCATCGCGATCATCGGCATCGACGCCTCGCACCTTCCGCTGCTCTGGGTCTTCTCGTTCTGCGCGACCGCGGCGGTGGGCCTGGGTGTGCAGGCCATCAACGCGGCGTTCGGCGGCATCGGACAGCTCGTCAGCATGTTCATCTTCGTCGCCGTCGCCCTGCCGTCCTCCGGTGCGACGATCCCGCTGCAGGCGCTGCCCACCTTCTACCGCTGGCTGGCCGTCTTCGAGCCGATGCGGCAACTCAGCGACGGCACCCGCGCCATCCTCTACTTCGACGCCCGCGCCGACGCCGGACTCATCCGCGCCTGGATCATGATCGCCATCGCCGTGGTCCTGGCACTGGCCTTCGGCCTGGCCATCACCCGCTACTACGACCGCAAGGGCCTGCACCGGATGGTCCCCAAGATCGCCTGAGCACCACCGCGACCCGGGGACGCGGCGTGGTTCCGGTCAGCGGCCGTCATTGAGGAACAGCGCCGTCCCGGCGGCGCGCGCCCGCAGCAGCGCGGCGAACCAGGGGCGCTGCGCGGGCTGCAGGCAGGGCTGCCACTGCACGGGGTCGCGCCAGGCGTAGTCGTCGTGTTCGGCGCTGAGCAGCACCACGGCCTCGGGCCGCGCCGTGCCGCCGTCGAAGCAGAAGTCGATCACCGGGGGCCAACCGTCCACCGGGGCACGGTAGTCGACGGCGAGCAGGGGCAGCTCGGCGGGCAGCCGGAGGCCGGTCTCCTCCCGGGTCTCGCGCGTCGCGGTCTCGTGCGGGCGCTCGCCGGCGTCCGCCAGGCCGCCGGGCAGTTGCCACCAGGCGGGATGCCCCGGGTAAGCGCGCGCCTGATGGAGCATCAGGATCCGGCCCGCCCCGTCGGTGAGCAGGACGGCGGCGGAGACCACGTGCTTGGGCAGCATGGCAGTGAACTCGTCGGGCGGCAGGGCCAGGGTCATCGACGCGACCCCCTCTCGGTGCGGCGGGACGCTTGCCCTGGGCAACGAACGGCCGGGTCGGCGGGCACGGGTGCGGCGCTGATCGACCGGACGACTCGGCGGGACGACTCGGCGGGACAACTCGGTGGGACAACTCGGCGGGGAAACTCCACAGGAAGACTCAACAGTCAAGCTTGCAAGTTTCCCTGCCAGCTGCATAAGCTCGCTCCATGCCGCCCGCCGACCCCGATGCCGCCGCCAGTCCCGAGGACGCCGTCGACCCCGACGACCTGTCCGGGCTGGCCGGTGAGATCCACGCCGTCCTCGGGCAGCTCTTCCGCCGCGCCCGCGCCGCCTCCGCCGGCAGCGGGCTGACCGCCTCGCAGCGCTCGGCCGCCTCCCGGCTGCGGCGCGACGGTGCGGCGACCACGGCCGACCTCGCCCGGGCGGAGTTCGTGCGCCCGCAGTCGATGCGGATGACCGTGGCGGCGTTGGAGGAGCAGGGCTACGTCCGGCGCACCCCGCACCCCACCGACGGGCGACAAGTGCTCATCGAACTGACCGAGGAGGGCCGGGCCGCGATGGACTCGATCCTGCGCGCCAAGCGCGACTGGCTGACCACCGCGCTCGGCACCGAACTCGACCCGGCTCAGCGCGCCACCCTCGCCCGGGCACTGCCACTACTGCGCACCCTCGCCACCGGCGACGAGAGTTGAGCGCCCACAGATCGCAGGCGTCCCGCGGAGCTGACGTTCCATCAGACCGCCATCCCAGCAAGCAGACCCCTCGTTAGCAGCAAGGAAGAGATCACGATGACCGCCACCACCCTGGACCGCGACACCGCGCTGATCCTGATCGACCTGCAGAAGGGCATCACCGCCTTCGCCGCCGACTTCGGCATCGACAAGGTCCTGGCCAACGCCGAGCAGCTGGTCGCGGCGTTCCGCGAGCGCGGCCTGCCGATCGTCCAGGTGAACGTCACCGGCGGCGCCCCCGGCCGGACCGAGTTCCCCAGCCGCGGCGGCGAACTGCCGGCCGACTGGGCCGAACTGGTGCTGCCCGCCGAGGAGGGGGACATCACGGTCACCAAGCAGACCTGGGGTGCCTTCCACGGCACCGACCTGGACGCGGAGCTGCGCCGCCGGGGCGTCACCCAGGTCGTCATCGGCGGGGTCGCCACCAGCATGGGCGTCGAGTCCACCGCCCGTGCAGCACACGAGCACGGTTACCACGTCACCATCGCCACCGACGCGGTGACCGACCTCGACCCGGTCTCGCACGAGCACAGCCTGACCCGGGTCTTCCCCAAGCTCGGAGAGACGGGCAGCACGGCGGAGCTGATCGCACTGCTGGACCAGCGGGGCTGAGCGACCGACCTGGCATGGCGCCGCTGGGGACGGTCCGCCCCCAGCGGCGCCATGCCAGGTCCTCAGCGCACCGGCTGCGCAGCAGGCCCGCCGACGCCGAGCGCCAGCCCCGCCTCGATCGCCATCGCGGCGAACTCGGTGGTGTCCCGCCCTCTGCGGGCCAGCTCACCGGCGTACCCGGACGGGGTGTCCTGCTCCGCCTCCTCGGCGGCTTTCTCCAAGGCCGCCAGGGCGTCGGGGTCCGGGGCATCCCGGCGGCGTCGTGACGGGCCCGGACCGTGGTGGAGTCCACGCTGACCAGAGACAAGTCCACCTCGCCCCGCTTGGCTGCCTCCGCGATCGCGCCCTCCAGCAGGGCCTCGAAGACGCCAGCGTCCCTCCACTGCCGGAAGCGGTTGTGGACGGTCGACCAGGCACCGAACTCCCTGGGCGTCTCAGGCCACTGGCTGCCGCTCTTGAAGTGCCAGATCACGCCCTCGAACTGCTGGCGCAGCCGTTCGGGGTACGGGCCGTACTCGCCGACAGGCAGGTACGGCTCGATGAACTGCCACTCCGCATCGGATAGTTGCACTCGCGTCACGGAACACGGCCTACCGGATCAGACCGCACCGTGAGAGCAACTTCCCAGAATGATCACAACCACATAGGCACTAGGTGCGCGGTCCCACTCCAGGCAGTCCTACTCCATGTCCCACTCTTCCAGCAGGTCGAAGAGGTGCCGGTCGCCTTCGAGCTTCAGGGAGTCCAGCGGGATGCGACCGTAGAAGGCCAGGACCAGGTCGCTCGCCGTACCCCGGACGGAGACGTCGACCGACTCCGAGTCCTCGCCGGCGGCGGGGCCGGATTCGGGCAGACGGAAGGCCCGCGAACCATCGGCGGAGAGCGATTGGCGCCAGGAGCCGCCCGCGGTGACGTGATAGTCGACGACGGCGGGCTTGTGCGGCCAAGCGACCGTCGTGGTGCAGCAGGTGAACAGGAAGTCCTCGACACCATCAAGCGCCACCTCCTCCGGCAGCGGCTCCGGGGCGCCCACGGTGAGCTGGGCGTCATAGGTGTGCATCGCGATCTCCTGGAGCTGGTGCCGGGCGACGGCGCCGCAGGTCCGCGGCGATTGCGACGAGCCCCACCACGTCCAGCAACCGCGCTCCGGGCCGGCCTCCCGCAACGCGTCCAGCATCTGCTGCGTCGACTCGGCCAGCCAGGCGAGCAAGGCCTCGCGCTCCTGCGGTGCGGCCAGGCCCTCGCCCGCCAACTTGCCCGAGGCGTCCGGCCCAGCCGCGACCGTGGCGGCCCAGGCGCGACGCCCCCCGCCCAGATGGTGCACCAGGTCGAGCAGCGTCCACTCGGGGCAGGTCGGCACCTGCACATCGAGGCTGGGCGCGGAGGCGATCGCGGCCCGGAAGGCGGCCGACCGCTCGTCGATCAGGCGCAGCAGCTCAGGGAAGTCCAAGGTCTTGGTCACCCGGGCTTTCTATCACTGTGCGCCGGCGACGTCACAGCGATTTTCGCGGGCCGGCCTCCACCTTCGCGGCGCGATGATCCGGATCAAGGACCTCACCAGAGCTGCCGCCTGATCACGACCAAATACGCGCCCCAGGCGCCCGGGCGCCCGCAGCCTCCCGCAGCCGCCCGCAGCCGCCCGCAGCCGCCAGCGCGGGATGTCCCCCGGCACTGGAACCTCCCGCAGGGGGAGTTCCTACCGTTCCCCGCAGCGCGGACGGCCGGTGCGCGGTGCGGCCGACCCGCGGGCCATGACGTGCGAGGAGGCGATGAGATGACGGCATTCGTGCTGGTGCCCGGTCCCTGGGCCGGCGACTGGATCTGGCAGCAAGTGACCGCCCGGCTGCGGGAGTCGGGGGCCGAGGTGTTCCCGACGGCGCTCACGGGCACGTTCGCGGGCAGCACCGACGGTGGCGAGGCGGCGGGTCCTGGCACCGACCTCGAGACGCAGATCGCGGCTCTGCTGCGGTTGATCGACCGGATCGCCGCCCCGCAACTGGTGCTGGTCGGACACGGCAACGGCATGCACCCGGTGCTGGGCGCCGCCGACCGGCGGCCGGAGCGGATCGCCCGGGTCGTCTACCTGGACGCCGGCCTCCCCCAGGACGGGGAGTCGGTGCTGGACCTGGTGCCCGACCCGGCGGTCCGGGACCGGCTGGTGCGGCAGGCCGCGGCGGTCGGGGAGGGCTGGCGGGTCCCCGCGCCGTCGGCCGAGGAGTGGCCGCTCTGGGGCAGCCTGGCCGGCGTCCCCGAGGAAGCGCTGGCGCAGCTGGTCGAGCGCGGCACGCCGCAGCCGTTGGGCACGCTCTCCCGGCCGCTGCGACTGTCGGGCGCCGCCGCCGAGTTGCCGACGACCGGCATCCTGTGCACGGCCAACGGGGCCAGCGTCGCGATGGTCGAGACCGTGGTGGGGATGGGGGATCCGCGCTTCCAGGTGCTCACCGAGCCCCGGGTGCGCTTCATCGAGATCGACACCGGGCACTGGCCGATGCTCTCCGCTCCCGACGAACTGGCCGCGGTGCTGCTCCGGGCCGCCGCGGGCGAGGGGCAACGGGTGAGCGCGAAGGCGGGTGGGCTGCTCGCGGAGCCCCGGCGCTTCCTCCTGGACGTGCCGGAGCGTGCTCGCGAGCGGGTGGGGCGGGTCGATCTCCATCTGCCGGATCCGGCCTGCGCCCTGCGGCCTTGGCCCGCGGTGGTGTTCGTCCATGGCGGCCCGGTCCCCCGGGACGCGCCGACCACGCCACGGGACTCGGCGACCTTCCTCGGCTACGGACGGTACGCGGCAAGCCTGGGCGTCGTCGGCGTGACGGTGGATCACCGGCTGCACGGGCTCGGCGACTTCGCGCAGGCCGCCGCCGACGTCGCCGACGCGGTCGAGCTGGTGCGGGCCGATCCGCGGGTCGACGGGGAACGCGTCGCGCTCTGGTTCTTCTCCGGCGGCGGGTTGCTGTCAGCGGACTGGCTCGCGGCGCCGCCGCCCTGGCTGCGCTGCGTGGCGGCGACCTATCCGGTGCTGGCTCCGCTGCCGAACTGGGGGCTCACGGAGTCCCGGTTCCGTCCTGCGGTCGCGCTGGCCGGCGCGGGCCACCTGCCGATCGTGCTGACCCGGGTCGAGCTGGAGAGCACGGAGATCGCGGCGACCGTCCAGGAGTTCCTGACCGCCGCCGAGGCATGCCGAGCCGAGGTCGAGGTGGTCGAAGTGCCGGGTGGGCATCACGGGTTCGAGACGGTCGACCACACCGAGCAGGCGCGCCAGGCCGTGGCACACGCGGTCCGCGCCGTGCTGCGGCACCTGAACGGCTGAGGCGGCCGCCCGGAGCCCTGGAGCATCTCAAAGATCCCGGGGCGCCGGGCGTCCGCCCGCCCCGCAGTGCGCGGAATCAGCCAACCACCCGCTGCTGGTGGCCGAGTTCACGCCACCGTCCGTAGCGGCAACACGCGACGCCCGAGCCCTGCGGCCGTCCGCCGAAAGTGCACCAGGGGTGGCCGAAACACGTCGCTGAAGTAGTAAATATGCCAACGGCATTGTCATACGGCATGCCGAACTCAGTAACCTTCCGTGGCAGATCGGCGACGCGTCGTGGCGATCCACCGCGCCCGCGCTCCAGCCGCCGGGCGACGGACGCCGGACACCCGACGCCGGACGCCCGACGCCCGACGCCGGGCGACGCGGTTCGCCGACTTCTGATACTCCCGCGACTTCTACCAGCCCGAAGGAGCCCAGGTGCCCGGGATCGAGGACTGCCTGTCGGCGGCGATGCGGATCGCCGGCGCGCGCGGCGCGGGGTTACTCGACTGGGGCAGCGGCCTGGCCCTGGGCACGGCGGGAGACAGCCCGGCCGACGACCACGAGGCGACCGCCGCCGAGGCCACCGACCTGATCAGGCTGGCCGCCGAGAGCCTCAGCTTCGCCGAGCCGAGCGACCCGCGGCTTCCGCTGCAGGACCTGATCCTCACCACCGAGCGCAGCTACCACCTGTTCCGGCTGATCGGCACGGTCTTCGACAGCCGGCTGCTGCTGCACCTCTGGCTCGACCGCGAGGACGCCAACCTGGCCGGCGCCCGGATGCGGCTGCAGGCACTCGCGGAGGAACTGGTGCTCGGCTGATGGCACCTCGATCCAGCGGAGCCGAGGGCGTGAGCGCGGCCGCACCCCGCCGCCGGCAGCCGCCCGGTCCGGCCGTCGAGCAACTGGCCGACTTGCAGGCCACCGGGGCCCTGCACACCGAGACCGGCACCCTCTACCTGGACCACGGCGCCGTCGTCCACGCGGACAGCCCGCACTCCCTCGACCTCGGCTCCCTGCTGACCCGCTGCGGCCGGGTCACACCGGACTACTGGCAGCACACCCTGGACCAGTTCGCCGAGCACTGCCTGGTGGGCCGCATGCTGGTGGCCCAGGGCGCCCTGACCCGGGGCGAGTTGGAGGTCTGCCACCTCGCCACCCTCTACGACGCCGGGTACTTCGCCCTCGGTGCGTTCTCCCTGGCCACCCGCTTCGAACCCGGCGTCCGGCACTGGCTCGGCCCGGTCAGCGGGGTGGACCCGCGACTGCTGCGGCGCGAGGCGGTCCGGCGCCGGGACCTGCTGGAGCGGATCTGGCCGTGGCCCCAGGTGGACACCGCGCCGGTCCGCCACACGGTGACCACGGACCAGGACGGAACCGCGGCCCGCGGCCTCTCCCCCAGCCCGCGACGGCGCGAGCTGCTCGGCCTCGCCGACGGCCGGCGCACGCCCGTCGAGCTGGCCCGACTGCTCGGACGCTCGACCTACGCCACGATCGTCGAGGTCCGGCGCCTGGCGGCGGCTGGCCTGATCGCGACGCCGCCCGACGCGCCGACCCACCCGATCCCGGCCGACGCGATGGCCCGCCGGGTCCCGGGTGCCACCCTGCGCCGCGGCAGAGCGCCCGACCCACCGCCCCACCCCGCACCCACCGAACCGGACATCGCCCTGCTGATCCGCGTCCGCACCGCACTGGAGGCCCGACTGTGATCCTCGCCCCGCCCGCTGTCCCGGACACCCGGTCATGAGGCGGATGCTGAAGCCGCGGCCCGACCGGCACCAACTCGCGCTGCTGGAGAGCACCTTGCTCGCCGAGCTGCGCGTGCTGCGCCTGCGCGTGCCGCACCTGGCAGGCGGCCTGGTGGCCGGCGTGAACGGCCTGCTGCTCGCCCACGACACCCACGGCACCGACCCCGAAGGGCTGGCCGCGCTGACCGCGACCGCGCTCGGGGTGGCCCAGCGGCTCTCCGACGCCACCGGCCAGGGCGGGTTCCGCGAGTCGCTGTTCCGTGGCGAGCACGGCTACATCGCGACCTACGCGGCGGGTCCGAGCTGCGTCCTGACCCTGCTCTCGCACCCCGATGTGAGCATCGGCCGCCTGCACCTGGAGGCGCGCCGATCGGCCCAGCGGCTGGGCGAGGTGCTGCGCGGCGGGGACCAGCAGCCCTCCGCCGGCTAGACCGACCTCCCCTGCTCACCGTTGTCCAGCTAGACCACTCACCCCATTCACCCGATGACCAACTCACCACACCTTCAGGAGATCACCATGGCAGACGCCGACAACTCGCTGCGCCAGGCAATCGCTTCCATCGAGGGCGCCATCGGCGCCGCGCTGGTCGACTACGGCAGCGGGATGGCCCTCGGCACCCTGGACGGCGGCGGCGGCCTGGACCTGACGGTGGCGGCCGCCGGCAACACCGATGTGGTGCGGGCCAAGTTCCGCACCATGGAGATGCTGGGGCTGAACGACTCGATCGAGGACATCCTGATCTCGCTCAGCAGCCAGTACCACCTGATCCGGCCGCTGACCAGCCGCAGCGGCAAGGGCCTCTTCCTCTACCTCGCGCTCGACAAGCGCCGCGCCAACCTCGCGATGGCACGGCATCAGCTGGCCAAGATCGAGGCCGAGCTGGAGGTCTGACGCACCGTCACCTCAGGACTCATACGACGCGCTGCCCCGGCTCACAGGCCGGGCAGCGCGTCCTGCTCCACCACGTGCTGCCGCACCGGCTCGGCGCTGTGGCGGCAGCCCGGGCCCAGCCGGAGCATCCGCGACTCGGGATCGTGCAGCAACCGCCCACACTCGCGACAGGTCACCCGCGCAGCCAGCCGCTCCTCCGCCGCCAGGCCGGGCAACAGCGGCTCGGCGCGCTCCGGCTCCACCAGTTCCTCAGGCATCGGCGCAGCGTATCGCGCCACTGACCGCAGCCGCCGACCGCAGCCGCCTGCCCGGCGGACACCTCGAAGCGCAAGCGGTACTTGGGCGCCGCGACCGCCCGTGCAAGCTGCTCGACCGCCGCACCGGCCCAGTGGCCACCGAGGCGGCCAGCACCGACGCCAGGCGGGCCATCGGCGCGTTGTGCTGGAGACAGGCGAACGTCCACGGCCCCGGGTGCTGTTGGAACAGCAGGCGGGCCGCGGCTCTGGCCACGCCGCTGTTGCGGTGCGCCCGACCGACGAAGAACTCGCTGACGTTCCAGGCCCCCTCGTCCCCCGCAACGTCGCACCGCGGCAGCGCGAACCCGGCCGGGTGGCCGCCGACGCGGATCAGGTACGCCTCGCGGTCCGCGCCGGTGAAGTAGCTGTCCAGCCAGGGGAAGTCGAAGGTGCCGGCTGCGGACAGCTCCCGGGGTTCTGGCTCGGAGTAGTCGTGCAGGTACAGCTGCAGCAGATTCGCCAGCACCGGCTTCTCCTCGGCGGCGACGGCGACGAGTTCGACATCCACGAGATCCACCCGGCCCACCCTGCCGCGTCGACTCCGTGGCGGCCACCGAATTCAGGAGCTCAGGGCTCCCACCGACCCGACCACTGGTCCGACCCGGTGAAACGCCCGGCCGGGCGTGACCCTGCGGCTCGCCGGCCGTTGAGCAGGCCGGCCACACCCCACCCCCGGAGGACCAGATGCGTACCGCGATCCGATTCACCGTCACCGGCGCCCTGCTCGCCGCGGCCGGCCTGGCGGGCGCCGCCTCCGCCTGGGCGGCCGGTAACCCGGCCTACCCGGCCCCCTCGAAGCAGGAGCACACCTACAGCATTCCGGTCGGCGGGATCACCGACCTGGGCGACCTGACCAAGGTCGCGAACCTGGGCACCGACTTCGCGGGCGTGCTCGGTCACTGAGCCACGGCCCGTCGGTCAGCCGGCGGTCAGCACCGGCTGGTCGTAGGTCCGACGGATGCTGGTACCGCTGAGGCTGACGTCGACGCCGTAGACGTGGATGGAGACGGTCTTCTCGGTCGTGGCGTTGCGGACCCGGTGGATGTCGCCGGGTGGGGTGACGTAGGTGACGGCGCCGGCGGGGTGGACCGTGGTGCCGACCGGGACCAGGACGGTGCGGTCGGCCTCCACCGCCAGGCGGTAGACGGTCTCTTCCTCGGCTCCCAGGTAGGTGCCGACCACGCACCAGGAGGTGTGGTCGTGGACGCTGGTCGTCTGGCCGGGCAGCCAGACCAGGGCGACCACCGAGAAGGAGCCGTCCGGTTCGGCGTGCAGCAGGTGCTGGCGGTAGCGGAGCGGATCGGGCTCCAGCTGGGCGGACGGCAGCAGGTCGGCGTGGCGCAGAAAGGGGGCCAGCGCGGCGGCGACCCGCTGGGCGCGCTCCTCGGCGTTCGAGGCGGCGCCCAGCTCGGTGCGGATGGCGGCCGTGAGCTCGGTCAGGACCGCGGTCATGAGGGTGGTCATGAAAGTGAGTGCTCTCTTCGTCCTGAACTGATCGCGAACTGATCCGACGTCAGACCGTCAAAGCCGTCAGGGCCGGCACGGCCGTCAGCCGCGGCGCCGCGACCCGGGCCGCGAGCTCGGCGATGCTCGCGGGGTCGTGGACGGCCGAGCGCGGCACCACCAGGTCGGGCTGATGCGCGGTCAGTACGTGGTCCCGGGCCAGCCGGGCCCGCCCGCCCCCGGTGATGTTCAGCAGCACGGGCGCTTCGGTGTCGATCCGCCCGGCCAGCACGGCCTCGCGCAGCGCGGCTAGCGCGACGCCGGCGGCCGGCTCGATGTCGATCCCCTCCAGTTCGCGGAAGGTGTCCATCGCCGCCAGGGCCGCCTGGGCGCTTGCGGTGAAGACCTGACCCGAGCTCTGGGTCAGCGCGTCGTACAGGCCGCCGCGCACGTCGTAGGGCGGTCGACGGTTGGTCAGTTCCGGGGCGAACGCCCGCTCGGTGGCGAGCCGTTGGTCCTGCTCGGAGCCGCTCTCCCAGAGTCGTTCGCCGGTCTGCCAGGCCTGGTGGACCGGGGCGTACGCGTCGTTCTGCGCCAGCAGCAGCTGCGGCAGCGGTCCGGGCCGGCAACATCGCAACCGCAGCGCCGCCTCGTGCGCGGCGATCGCTCCGGCGCCGCTGCCGATGGCCTGGACGTAGTACGTGGGCAGCGTGCCCATCGCCTCCACGGCGGCGAGCAGCACGGTGGCCAGGCCGTCCCGCCGGCCGACGTTCTTGGTGCCGCCCTCGGGCGTGAAGCCGGGCAGCCTGGCGAGCGCGTCGCCCAGCGCGATGGCGTCGGCGTAGTCCGCGCCGTCGACCGCGATGACGCGCACCAGCTCGGAGCCGGGCGTGCGGGTGCGCAGCCGGGGCAGGGCGGAGGACGGCACGATGATGACGACCGGGACCTGCTGGCGCGCGCAGAGTTCGGCGAAGGCGGCGGCGGTGTTGCCCGCGGAGGTGACCACCAGCGTGCCGGCCTCCTCGGGGATGCGGCCGAGCACGGTGGCGGCTTCGAGTTCCTTGAAGGTCCCCGTCATCAGGTCGCCGCCGCGCTCGGGCCAGTAGCCGTTGAAGGCGATCCACAGCTCGCTCAGCCCGAGCGAGGCGGCCAGCCGCTCGCTGCGGTAGACGGCGGTGCGGCCGGTGTCGGCCAGGGTGCGGCGGACCGGCAGCCAGTCGCGGTACCGGAAGACCCCGCTCTGGGCCTGGTCCGGCGTCAACTCGGTGGCCTGGTAGTCGGTCTGCCACAGCCCGGGCCCGTGCGGGCCGGAGCAGCCGAGCGTCAGGCCGTCGTCGACCCGCCGGTGCCCGCAGACGGAGCACACGAGGCGGTAGTGGGACGCGTCGGTCGAATCACCGTGCATGGGGCTGGTTCACTCTCGGTGTGGTCGGTGCGTCGGGGATCGCGCCGTGCGGATCCGGCCGCGGGTCGGGCCGGGCCGTGGTGCGCGCGGCCGGCCCGAACGGGCCCGCCGCACGCGGACGGCGATGCTCAGGCCGTCGCCCGCACGAGACTGGCGGGCCGCATGTCGGTCCACTGCGCCACCACGTGGTCCAGGCAGTCCTGGCGGTCGGCCGGGCCGTGCGAGAGGGCCCAGCCCACGGGCACCTCGGCGAAGGCGGGCCAGAGGGAGTACTGGCCCTCGTCGTTCACCAGGACCAGGAAGGTGCCCTCGGTGTCCTCGAACGGGTTCGTCATCGACGTGTCCTCTCATCGGAGCAGCCGGAGAGTACTGAACAGCGGTCAGCAGTCGGCCGGTCGTGCTCAGTTGGAAACCCCGGGCCGGGATCGGGCGGGCCACGCGCAGTCGGATTCGTCTGCGGGGCAGCTGAGTTGGCGCTCGGCCGGCCCCGACCGGGGCGGAACGGCCCGGCGTGGTGGGGTGCACTCGCGAGTCAGAGCCTGCGGGGCAGGATGTAACGGAAGATCGCGATCACGTAAACGCGAGATGAATTCACCACTCATAGTCCTGCCGTATTAGGGGCCGACCGACTTTGAGCCGACGTCAGTTGTCATCGGCTGACAACTGTGGTTAGCCTGCAGCCGGCGAAGTACCAAGCGCGACAGCGTGCCTGACCTCGTCAAGGCAGCGTTGACCACGAACAGCCAAGAAGGACAACCGTGCTGAACGGCCCACCCGCCCAAAACGCGCTTGCGGAACTAGAACTGTCAGGTCTTCACGATTCGCTGGCATCGCCGGTCAGCGAATCGATGAACTTCCTCAACGAGATCGCGCACCGGTTCCCGGATGCCATATCCCTGGCCGCCGGGCGTCCGTTCGAGGGTTTCTTCGATCTGGACGACGTGCACCGGTACTTCGACACCTATCGCCGGCACCTCACCACCCGCCTGGGCGGTGACCAGGACGCGGTGCGCCGCACGCTGCTGCAGTACGGGCGCACCAAGGGCATCATCCACGAGCTGATCGCCGAACACCTGCGGGTGGACGAGGGCATCACCGCGGACCCGCAGGCCCTGGTCGTCACGGTCGGCTGCCAGGAGGCGCTCTTCCTGACGCTGCGCGCGCTGCGCCGCAGCGACCGGGACGCGGTGCTCGCCGTGACGCCCAGCTACGTCGGGGTGCACGGCGCCGCCAGCCTGGTGGACATGCCGGTGCTGCCGGTCCGGGAGTCGTCCGAGGGCATCGACCTGGACGACCTGGTGGCCCAGCTGGCGCGCGCCCGTGCGGCCGGCCTCAACCCCCGGGCCTGCTACGTGATCCCCGACTTCGCCAACCCGAGCGGGATCAGGCTGAGCCTCGACGTACGGCGGCGGCTGCTGCGCATCGCCGCCGAGCAGGACATCCTCCTCCTGGAGGACAACCCGTACGGCCTGTTCGGCGACCCGGCGGCCGCCGGTCCCCCGACCATCAAGTCCCTGGACGACGCCGCCCGGGTCGTCTACCTGGGCTCGTTCGCCAAGACCGGCCTGCCCGGCGCCCGGGTCGGCTACGTGCTGGCCGACCAGCTGGTGCCCGGGACGGACGGCCCGCTGGCCGACCAGCTGGCCAAGATCAAGAGCATGCTGACGGTCAACACCTCGCCGATCGCGCAGGCGGTCATCGGCGGCAAGCTGCTGGCCCACGGGTGCAGCCTGCGGGCCGCCAACACCCGCGAGATCGAGCACTACCGGAGCAACCTCGAGCGGGTACTGGCCGGTCTGGAAGCGCGTTTCGGCGACACTCCGGGCGTCTCCTAGAACACGCCCGCCGGCGGGTTCTTCCTGCTGCTGACCGTCCCGTTCCCGGTCGGCGACGAGTTGCTCGAGCTCAGCGCCGAGAAGTTCCGGGTGCTGTGGACGCCGGTGCACCACTTCTACGCCGACGCACAAGCACGCGATGTCATGCGGCTCTCCTTCAGTCATCTGCGACCGGAGGAGATCGAAGAAGGATTGAACCGGCTGGCGGACTTCATCCGTTATCGGTCGCGCACCTGATGGACAAGAAGAAGACACGGAGGCCGCGAAGTCGATGGACACTTATACGCCGCTCCTGAGGAGCAAACCGCGAAGTTGGGGGTGGACCTACCGATGACCACGCTCACAACGACCACCGCCACGGCCCGGATCGTCGGAGTCGGCACCGCCGTTCCGGAGAATTCCTATTCCCAGCAGGAAATCCTGGACATCTTCGAGGTCCAGGACCCGCGAGTGCGCTCGATCTTCCTCAACAGCGCGATCGAGCGCCGATTCCTGACCCTGCCGCCCGAGGGCCCCGACGGCACCCGGGTCCTGGAGGTGCAGGGCGAGCTGCTCGCCAAGCACAAGGCCCAGGCCGTCGACATGGGGGTGCGCGCCGTCCAGGACTGCCTCAAGGAGACCGGCGCGGACCTGTCCGACATCGGCTACCTCTGCTGCGTCACCACCACCGGGTTCCTCACCCCGGGCCTGAGCGCCCTGATCATCCGCGAGTTGGGCATCGACCCGCACACCAGCCGACTCGACGTGGTCGGCATGGGCTGCAACGCGGGGCTCAACGCGCTCAACGCCGTCAACGGCTGGGCACGCGCCAACCCCGGCCGGCTGGCCGTCATGGTCTGCGCCGAAGCCTGCTCCGCCGCCTACGTCTTCGACGGCACCATGCGCACCTCAGTGGTCAACAGTCTCTTCGGCGACGGTGCCGCCGCCGTCGCGCTGCTCGCCGGCGAGCCCGAACTGCCGCTGCCCCAGGCGAAGGGACCGCGCCTGCTGAAGTTCGCCAGCTACATCATCACCGACGCCATCGACGCGATGCGCTACGACTGGGACGGCGGCCAGGACCGGTTCAGCTTCTTCCTCGACCCGCACGTACCCTACGTGGTCGGCGCGCACGCCGAACTCGTCGTCGACCGCCTGCTCGCGGGTACCGGGCTGCGCCGCAGCGACATCAGCCAGTGGCTGGTGCACTCCGGCGGCAAGAAGGTCATCGACGCCGTCGGCGTCAACCTCGGCCTGACCCGGCACGACGTGCGCCACACCACCAGCGTGCTGCGGGACTTCGGCAACCTCTCCAGCGGCTCGTTCCTCTTCTCCTACCAGCGGCTGCTGGAGGAGCGGGCGGCGCAGCCGGGGGACCACTGCGTGCTGATGACCATGGGTCCGGGATCCACCATCGAGACCGCGCTGGTCCGTTGGTGACCACCCGCACCGAGCAGCCAGTCCGCACCGAGCACGAAGGCCACGCCACCATGAACCACACCCTCCAGCCGCTGCTCATCGACGGCGCCCAGCCGCTGTCCGCCGAGACCGTGCAGGCCCTGAACGCGCTCTGCTCCCAGGCCGAGGACGGTGTCCTGGGCACCGCGCTCGTCCTGCGGGTCGGCGGCGTGCCCGCGACCGGGCCCACCGAGCCGCCGGCGCTGGCGCTGGTCAACAAGTGGGAGCGGGCGCTGCGCCGCCTGGAGCGCCTCGACCTGCCCACCATCGCGCTGGCCACCGGCGACTGCGGCGGCACGGCGCTGGAGGCCCTGCTGGCCACCGACCACCGGATCGCCGACCCGGCGACCCGCCTGCTGCCGGCCGGTGCGGACGGCGTCTGGCCCGGCATGGCCCTCTACCGCCTCGTCCACCAGGCCGGCGTCGCCCCGGCCCGTCGCAGCGTCCTGTTCGGCACCGCGATACCGGCCGAGCGGGCGCTGGCCCTGCACCTGCTGGACCAGCTCGCCGACGACCCGTCAGCCGCCCTCGCCGCCACCGTCGACAGCCTCACCACCGCGGCCGGGGCCGGGCTCGGCATCCGCCGGCAGCTGATGCACGATGCCGCCACCACCAGCTTCGAAGAGGCCCTCGGCCGCCACCTGGCCGCCTGCGAGCGGCTGCTGCGCCGGACGGCCACCGGGGTGGCCTCATGACCGCGCCGATGATCGACGCCGACCCGACCGCACTGCCGATCCACGCCGCCCTCACCCCGCCGGCGATCGGCAGCGACCTGACCACGGCCCGGCGCACCCTGGCCGATGCCGCCGACCGGGCCGACACGCTGCTGGCCACGCTGCCCGAGCCGGCCGGCCGCACCTCCGAGCAGCAGGCGCTCGCCACCGACGCGAAGAACGCCGCCCGCACCGTGCGCAGCCACTTCATGCGGCTGCACGGCGAGGCCGTCTACCAGCACCTGACCGACGGTCACACCCTCGACCTGCGGCTGCCCGAACTCGTCGCGGGCGCCGCCGCCGGCTGGCCCGGGCTGCTGCCGGGTGCCGAGGCGATGGCGGCCGAACAGGCCAGGCCGCAGGCCGCGAAGGAGGGCCTGGAAATCGACCAGGGCATCTTCCTGCGCGAGGTGCTCCGCTCCCCCGCCTCGGGCCGCCACCTGATCGACGCGATGGCTCTGCCCACCGCCCGCGCCCTCCACCTGCTGCCCGACTTCCGCCGCACCGGCGAGCTCGACCTCGGCTCGGTGCGACTGGAGCGGCGCGGCGGCGCGGCCCACCTGACCATGTGCCGCACCGACTGCCTCAACGCCGAGGACAACCGCCAGGTCGAGGACATGGAGACCGCCGTCGACCTCGCGCTGCTCGATCCGCAGGTGCGGGTCGGCCTGCTGCGCGGCGGCGAGATGACCCACTCCCGCTACCGCGGCCGACGCGTCTTCAGCGCGGGCATCAACCTCAAGAGCCTGCACACCGGCCAGATCTCCCTGGTCGACTTCCTGCTGCGCCGCGAACTCGGCTACATCAACAAGCTCTTCCGCGGTCTGCGGGTCGAGCACGCTGGCTCCTGGCACACCCCCGTGATCGAGAAGCCCTGGGTGGCGGCCGTCGACAGCTTCGCGATCGGCGGCGGCGCCCAGCTGCTGATGGTCTTCGACCGGGTGCTCGCCGCGGCCGACTCCTACGTCAGCCTGCCCGCGGCCCAGGAGGGCATCGTGCCCGGCGCGGGCAACCTACGGCTCGGCCGGCTGGCCGGCGGCCGCGTCTCCCGTCAGGTGGTGCTCTGGGGCCGCCGGATCCACGCCACCGAACCCGACGCCGGTCTGCTGCTCGACGAGGTCGTCGAACCGGACCGGATGGACCGGGCGGTGGCCGAGTCGCTGGAGCGCCTCGACAGCCCGGCGGTGGTCACCAACCGCCGGATGCTCAACCTCGCCGAGGAGCCGCCGGAGCATTTCCGGCAGTAC
The DNA here is from genome assembly GCF_029892155.1 of Kitasatospora sp. GAS204B. Classification (GTDB taxonomy): domain Bacteria; phylum Actinomycetota; class Actinomycetes; order Streptomycetales; family Streptomycetaceae; genus Kitasatospora. The sequence continues at coordinate 86,630 of NZ_JARZAG010000018.1, forward strand.
ATGGCGGAGTTCGCCGTGCAGCAGGCGCTGCGCCTCTACAGCCAGGACGTGATCGGCAAGGTCGGCCGCTTCTCGGCGGCCGCCGCTGCCGCCCACACCTGACCGCGCGCCGGGTCCCGGCCGGCCGATCCTGTCGGGCAGGATCGGCCGGACCGGACCAGCGCCGCACCATCCACCAGAAGAGCCGGAGAGCCGATGGACCTGGCAGACCTCACCCGCGTCCGCTACGAGAAGCGCGACCGCGTCGCCCATGTGACGCTGGCGCGGCCCGAGTGCCTGAACGCCATGGACCTGCGGATGCACGAGGAACTGGCGTGCGTCTGGGACGACTTCGAGGCGGACGACGAGGTGTGGCTGGCCGTCCTCACCGGTGCCGGTGACCGCGCCTTCTCGGCCGGCCAGGACCTCAAGGAGCTCGCCGCCCGGATCGCCCAGGGCACCAACACCCCGGCCACCTTCGGCAGCCGCGGCAAGCCCGGCTGGCCCCGGCTCACCGAGCGCTTCGAGCTGGCCAAGCCGGTGATCGCCCGGGTCAACGGCCATGCCTTCGGCGGTGGCTTCGAACTGGCGCTGGCCTGCGACGTGATCGTCACCGCCGACCGCGCCACCTTCGCGCTGCCCGAGGCCAAGCTCGGCCTGATGGCCGGCGCCGGCGGCGTCTTCCGGCTCACCCGGCAGGCACCGCACCGGATCGCCCTCGGCCACCTGATCAGCGGCCGCCCGATGACCGCCGCCCGCGCCTACGAACTCGGCCTGGTCAACGAGGTGGTGCCGGCCGAGGAGTTGGACGCCTGCGTGGACGCCTGGGTCGCGGACATCCTGCGCTGCGCCCCGCTGTCGGTGCGCGCGATCAAACAGGCCGCGGCGGCCGCGGCAACCATGCCCCTGGAGCAGGCGTTCCGGACCCGCTTCCCGTGGGAGGAGCGGCGGATGCACAGCGAGGATGCCGAGGAAGGGCCGCTCGCCTTCGTCGAGAAGCGGACGCCGCAGTGGAGAGCCCGCTGACCGTCAGGCAACCTGGCAAGTTGTTCCAGAGTTTGACTCTGATTCACCGAACGGGCTCTCGACATGACTCTGCCTCAGGCACCGTGACGCTGGAGCAAGATCCGCAGATCCACCGGATCGACGCCCCACCCTGATCCGCCTACCCGCCGGATCCACCCCCACCCGAAGAGACCACCCGCGGAGCCTGCCCGGCCGAGGGTGGCTCCCTCTTTGCCACTGCCCGTTGCCGCTGCCCGTCGCACGGCCACTGCTAGACGAACCGGAGCACCGAAGATGTCGGACACCCAATCCGTCACCTGGCCGCTGATGGCTGGACAGTCCGGAGTGTGGTTCGCCCAGCATCTGGACCCGTCGAATCCGTCGTACCAGATCGCCGAGTGCCTGGAGATCCACGGCCCGATCGACCCGGTCCTCTTCCAGAGCGCGCTGCGGCAGATCGTCGTGGAGGCGGAGATCCTGCGGCTGCGCTTCGTGTCGAACGGCGCGCAGGTGCGCCAGGTGGTCGAGCCGGTGCCGCAGTGGCCCGTGCTGGTGCGGGACGTGAGCACCGAGCCGGACCCCTGGGCGGCGGTGCAGGCATGGATGCGGGCGGACCTGGCGCAGCCGGTCGACCTGGAGCGCGGTCCTGCCAACTCCATGGCCATCTTCCCGGCGGGTCCGGAGCGGTTCTACTGGTACCAGCGCGGTCACCACGTGGCCGCCGACGGCTACAGCGGCTCGCTGGTCGCCGGCCGCGTCGCCGAGATCTACACCGCCCTGGTCGAGGGACGGCCCACCGGTGACCCCCTGCCGCCGTTCCGGAACCTGGTCGAGGAGGACGCGGCCTACCGCACCTCCGAGCAGTTCGCCGAGGACCGCCGGTACTGGACGGAGCGCTTCGCCGATCACCCGGAGGCGGTCAGCCTCGGCGGCCGCTTCGCGCCGGCCTCGCACACCTGCATCCGCCACATCGAGGACCTCGCCCCCGAGACGGCCGAGCGGGTGCGCACGGCCGCCCGCCGCCTGAAGACCAGCCTGCCCGTCTTCATCATGGCCGCGGCCTCCCTCTACACCCAGCGCCTGACCGGGACCGAGGACATCGTCCTGGGCCTGCCGGTGGCCGGCCGCACCAGCCGGCTCCAGCGCACCACCCCTGGCATGCTCGCCAACCTGCTGCCGATCCGCCTGACGGTGCGTCCGGAAGCGGGCCTGGCCGAGCTGACCCGCCAGGCCAGCAGCACCATGCGCGAGGCGCTGCGCCACCAGCGCTACCGCTACGAGGACCTCCGGCGCGACCTGAACCTGGTCGGCAGCGGCAGCGCCCGCCTGTTCGGCTCGCAGGTCAACGTGATGGCCTTCGACTACGACCTGCGGTTCGCCGGCCACCCCAGCACCGCGCACAGCCTCACCAACGGCTCCGTCGACGACCTGTCCTTCGTCCTGTACGACCGCCAGGGCGGCCGGACCATGCAGCTGGTCGTCAACGCGAACCCGGCGGTGTACGACGCGGCGGCCACGGCCGAGCACGCCCGGCGGTTCGCCCGGCTGCTGGAGACGCTGGCCGCCCCGGACGCCCTGGACCTGCCGCTCACCCAGGTCGACCTGCTCGCCGCGCAGGAGCGGCGGCAGGTGCTGACCGAGTGGAACGACACGGCGGTCGAGGTTCCGGCGGGGACGCTGCCGGAGCTGTTCGAGGCACAGGCCGCGCGGACGCCGGAGGCGGTCGCGGTGGTGTTCGAGGGCGTCCAGGTCGGCTACGGCGAGCTGAACGCGCGGGCGAACCGGCTGGCGCGGCTGCTGGTGGAGCGCGGGGTGGGGCCGGAGTCGGTGGTGCCGGTGCTGATGGAGCGTTCGGTCGAGTTGGTCGTCGCGCTGCTCGCGGTGCTGAAGGCCGGTGGCGCCTACCTGCCCGTCGACCCGGACTACCCGGCCGAGCGCATCGACTACCTGCTCAGCGAGGCGAACAGCCCGGTGACCGTGACGCGAGAGATGGTTGACGAAGCGTCAGACCGCGATGGCGACAATCTTGTTGACCGTGGTCTGCGGCCGGAGCACCCGGCGTACGTCATCTTCACCTCCGGTTCGACGGGTCGGCCCAAGGGCGTCGTGGTCCCGCACGCCGGGATCGTCAACCGCCTGGCCTGGATGCAGGGTGAGTACGGGCTGGAGTCCTCGGACCGGGTGCTGCAGAAGACCCCGTTCGGATTCGACGTGTCCGTCTGGGAGTTCTTCTGGCCGCTGCTGGAAGGCGCTACCCTCGTTGTCGCCCGCCCGGGCGGCCACCGCGAGCCGGGGTACCTGGCCGAGCTGATCCAGGGCGAGCAGGTGACGGTCACCCACTTCGTCCCCGCCATGCTCCAGGTCTTCCTCGCCGATCCGGGCGCGACCTCCTGCACCGGGCTGCGGGCCGTGCTGTGCAGCGGCGAAGCACTGCCCGCCGAACTGCGCGACAGAGCAGCCCACTTGCTGCCGGATGTGGCGCTGCACAACCTCTACGGCCCCACCGAGGCATCGGTCGACGTCACCGCCTGGGCCTGCGCCGACGACAGCACCGGCGCGTCCGTGCCGATCGGCCGCCCGGTCTGGAACACCCGGGTATACGTGCTCGACGGTGCGTTGCAGCCAGTGCCCGCCGGTGTCCAGGGTGAGCTGTACCTGGCGGGCGTCCAACTCGCCCGCGGCTACCTCGACCGCCCGAACCTCACCGCCGAACGCTTCGTCGCCGACCCCCACGGCGAGCCCGGCGCGCGCATGTACCGCACCGGCGACCTCGCCCGCTGGCGCACCGACGGCAACCTCGAATACCTCGGCCGCACCGACGACCAGGTCAAACTCCGCGGCTTCCGCATCGAGTTGGGCGAGATCGAGGCCGCCCTGACCGCCCACCCCGCCATCGCCCACGCCGCCGTCATCGTCCGCGAGGACACCCCCGGCGACAAGCGACTTGTCGGCTACGCCGTCCCCACAGGCGAGTTGGACACCACCGAGGTACGCACCCAGCTCGCCGCGACGCTGCCCGAATACATGGTCCCCGCCGCCATCGTCGTCCTCGACAAGCTCCCGGTCACCGTCAACGGCAAACTCGACCGACGCGCCCTGCCCACCCCCGACTTCGCCGCGTCCGCCACGCACCGCGCGCCGTCCACGCCGCGTGAGGAGATCCTCTGCGAGGTCTTCGCCGAGGTCCTCGGCCTGCCCCAGGTCGGCATCGACGACGACTTCTTCGAGCTCGGCGGCCACTCCCTGCTCGCGGTCTCGCTGGTGGAGCGGTTGCGCGCCCGCGGTGTGCAGGTGAACGTCCGCGCGCTGTTCGCCACGCCGACCGCCGCCGGCCTCGCCCTGGCCTCCGCCACCAGTGAGGTGGCGGCGCCGCCGAACCGGATCCCGGCCGGGGCCCGGGCGATCACGCCGGAGATGCTGCCCCTGGTGGACCTGACGGCCGAGGAGATCGACCGGATCTCGGCCGCGTTCCCCGGCGGCGCGGCCGGCATCGCCGACATCTACCCCCTCGCCCCGCTCCAGGAGGGCATCTTCTTCCACCACCTGCTGGCCACCGGCGACGGCGGAGACGACGCCTACGTGCTGCCGACCGCGCTGACCTTCGACTCGCGCGACCGCCTCGACAGCTTCCTGGCCGCGTTGCAGCACGTGGTGGACCGCCACGACATCCTGCGCACCGCCTTCCTCTGGCAAGGCCTGTCCGCGCCTGTCCAGGTCGTCGCCCGCCACGCCGAGCTGCCCGTCGAGCAGGTCGACCTCGACGCGGCGCTCGCTGCTGACTCAGGCATGGACGCCGGCACCGACTCCGGCACGGACCCGATGGCGCGGCTCAGCGCCGCGTGCCGTCCGTCCATGGACGTCACGCGAGCGCCGCTGCTGCACGCGTACATCGCCGCCGAGCCCGGTACCGAGCGGTGGCTGCTGCTGCTCCAGCGCCACCACCTGATCACCGACCACACCACCCTGGAGGTGCTGCTCGCGGAGATCCGGGCCGTCGTGACGGGGCAGCAGGAGAGCCTGCCGACCCCGCTGCCGTTCCGCGACTTCGTCGCCCAGGCCCGGTTGGGCGTCTCCGCCGAGGACCACGAGAAGTTCTTCGCCGGCCTGCTCGGCGACATCAGCGAGCCAACCGCCCCGTTCGGCCTGGTGGACGTGCACCGGGAGGCCGGCGGGCTCGCCGAGGCCACCCACTGGCTGGACGCCGGGCTCGCCGCCCGGGTGCGCGAGCAGGCCCGCCGGCTGGGCGTCAGCGCGGCCGCCGTCTTCCACGTCGCCTGGGCCCGGGTGGTCGCCGCCACCGCCAACCGCGACGACGTCGTCTTCGGCACCGTCCTCTTCGGGCGGATGAACGCCGGCAGCGGCGCGGACCGGGTGCCCGGGCTGTTCATCAACACCTTGCCGGTCCGCGTCCCCACCGCCGGCGTCAGCACGACCGACGCGATCCTCGCGATGCGCGGACAGCTCGCCGACCTGCTGATCCACGAGCACGCCCCGCTCGCCGTCGCACAGCAGGCCAGCTCCGTCGCCGCGGCGGCACCGCTGTTCACCGCACTGCTCAACTACCGCCACAGTCAGGGCCCCACCCCCGAGGCGATCCCCGAGACCGGCCTGCCCGGCGTCGAGATCCTGCACAGCCACGAACGCACCAACTACCCGGTGACGATGAACGTGGACGACACCGGCACCGGCTTCATCCTCAACGCCCAGTCCGCAGCGCCCGTCGACCCCGACCTGCTCCTCGCCCTGACCCGCACCGCCGTCGACAGCCTGGTCACCATCCTGGAGACCGCGCCGCACAGCCCCCTGGACCAGGTCGCGGTCCTGGACCAGGTGGAGCGGCAGCGGGTGCTGCACGCGTGGAACGACACGGCGCTTGAGGTTCCGGCGAGCACCTTGCCACAGATGTTCGAGGCGCAGGTCGCGCGGACGCCGGACGCGGTCGCGGTGGTGTTCGAGGGCGTCGAGGTGACGTACGGCGAGCTGAACGCGCGGGCGAACCGGCTGGCCCGGCTGCTGGTGGAGCGCGGGGTCGCGCCCGAGTCGGTGGTGCCGGTGCTGATGGAGCGCTCCACCGAGCTGGTCGTCGCACTCCTCGCGGTACTGAAGGCCGGTGGCGCCTACCTGCCCGTCGACCCCAACTACCCGGCCGAGCGCATCGCCTACGTGCTCGACGAGGCGAACAGCCCGGTGACCGTGACGCGAGAGATGGTTGACGAAGCGTCAGATCACGATGGTGACAACCTCGTTGACCGTGCTCTGCGGCCGGAGCACCCGGCGTACGTCATCTTCACCTCAGGTTCGACGGGGCGTCCCAAGGGCGTCGTGGTCCGGCACGGAGCGCTGGCCACCTTCCTGGCCGACATGGGCCGCCGCTTCCCGCTCACCGACCAGGACCGCTGGGCGGCGGTGACCACGATCGCGTTCGACATCGCCGCCCTGGAGCTCTACCTTCCGCTGATCAGCGGCGCCCGGGTCGAGCTCATACCGCGAGACACCGTCATCGACACCCCCGCCCTGACCGAGCTGCTCCAGAGCTCCGGCACCACCATCATGCAGGCCACCCCCTCGCTCTGGCGCGCCCTCACCGAGGAGCTGAGCAGCGGGACGGCCGAACTCCCGCACCTGCGCGTGCTCGTGGGTGGCGAAGCCCTGCCCAGCTCCCTCGCCGACGAGCTCAGCTCGCTCGGCCAGGTCACCAACCTCTACGGCCCGACCGAGACCACCATCTGGTCCACCACCGCACAGGTAGTCCCCACCGAGGCGCCGACGATCGGCCGGCCGATCGCCAACACCCGCACCTACGTCTTGGACGCGAGCCTGCGCCCGACCCCGGCCGGAGTGGCCGGCGAGCTGTACATCGCCGGCGACGGCCTGGCCCGCGGCTACCTCAACCGACCCGCCCTGACCGCCGAACGCTTCACGGCCGACCCCCACGGCGAGCCCGGTACCCGCATGTACCGCACCGGCGACCTCGCCCGCTGGCGCGCCGACGGCACCCTGGAGTACCTCGGCCGCGCCGACGACCAGATCAAACTCCGCGGCCACCGCATCGAACTCGGCGAGATCGAAGCCGCCCTCGCCACCCACCCCGCCATCGCCCACGCCGCCGCCCTCGTGCGCGAGGACGTCCCCGGCGACCGCAGGCTGGTCGGCTACGCCGTCCCCGTAAGCGAGTTGGACGTCGCCGACGTACGCACCCGGCTCGCCGCGACGCTGCCCGAGTACATGGTCCCCACCGTCATCGTCGTCCTCGACAAGCTCCCGCTGACGCTCAACGGCAAGCTCGACCGACGCGCCCTGCCCGCCCCGGACTTCGCACCGGCCTCGAACCGCGCCCCGCGCACCCCGCGCGAAGAGGTCCTGGCAGCGCTCTTCGCCGAGGTCCTCGGTCTGCCCCAGGTCGGGGTGGACGACAGCTTCTTCGAGTTGGGCGGCCACTCGCTGCTGGCCACCCGCCTGATCAGCCGCATCCGCACCACCCTCGACGTCGAACTTCCCATCCGCGCACTCTTCGAGGCGCCCACCGTCACCGCACTGGCCGAGCGGCTGCACATCGCCGGTGACCAGCGGCGCCCGGCGCTGGTGGCCGGTACCCGCCCCGAGGCGCTGCCGGTCTCGTTCGCGCAGCAGCGACTTTGGTTCCTCAACGAGCTCGAGGGACCGAACGCCACCTACAACCTCCCCATGGCCCTTCGCCTCTCCGGCACACTGGACGCCGAGGCTCTGCGCCAGGCGCTGCGCGATGTGGCAGACCGGCACGAGGTGCTGCGCACCGTCTTCCCGGCCGTCGACGGCCGGCCCCACCAACGCGTGCTGAACACCGAGACGCTCGACTCGCTGCTCACCGTGTCCGCCTTCGACGAGCAGGCCATCGCCCGGGCCGCCGCCCGCCCCTTCGACCTGGCATCCGAAGTACCCTTGCATGCCTGGCTGTTCTCGCGGAGCACCGATGAGCACGTGCTACTCGTCGTCGTGCACCACATCGCTGGTGACGGCTGGTCGATGGGGCCGCTGGCCCGGGACATCGCCACCGCCTACAGCGCCCGTCGCGCCGGTGAGGCTCCTGGGTGGCAGCCGCTGCCGGTGCAGTACGCCGACTACGCCCTGTGGCAGCGTGACCTGCTCGGCTCGCCGGAGCAGCCGGACAGCCTGCTCTCCCGGCAACTCGCCTACTGGCGCGCCACGCTGAGCGACCTGCCGGAAGAGCTCGCGCTGCCGACCGCCCGGCCCCGCCCGCTGGTGGCCAGCCACGACGGCGGCACCGTCGACCTTGCCGTGCCCGCCGAGCTGCACCAGCGCCTGACCGAACTCGCGCGCGCCAAGGGCGTGACGGTGTTCATGGTCCTACAAGCGGCCCTGGCCGTCCTGCTGTCGCGCCTCGGCGCCGGGACGGACATCCCCGTCGGCACGCCCGTCGCCGGTCGCACCGACGAGGCCCTGGACGAGCTGGCCGGATTCTTCGTCAACACCCTGGTCCTGCGCACCGATCTCTCCGGCGACCCGACCTTCAGCGAGTTGCTGGGTCGCGTGCGCGAGGCCGGCCTGGGGGCCTTCGCCCACCAGGACGTGCCCTTCGAGCGCCTGGTCGAGGACCTCGCGCCGACCCGGTCGATGGGCCGCCACCCGCTCTTCCAGGTCATGCTGACCCTCCAGAACACCACGCTGCCCGCTCTCAACCTGCCTGGCGTGGACGTCTCCCTGCTGCCCGCAGGACAGTTGGCGGCGAGGTTCGACCTGGACCTCACCCTGAACGAGGCCTTCGGCACCGACGGCGCGCCGGCCGGACTGCGCGGAGCCCTGACCTTCGCCCTCGACCTGTTCGACCACGCCACCGCGCAGCAGCTCGCCGAACGCTTCGTGCGGGTCCTGGACGCCGTGCTCGCCGAGCCGCAGCGGCCGGTCCATCGGATCGACATCCTGGACCCGGTGGAGCGGCAGCGGGTGCTGTGCGAGTGGAACGACACGGCGCTCGAGGTTCCGGCGGGGACACTGCCGGAGCTGTTCGAGGCTCAGGTCGCGCGGACGCCGGACGCGGTCGCGGTGGTCTTCGAGGGCGTCGAGGTGACGTACGGCGAGCTGAACGCGCGGGCGAACCGGCTGGCCCGGCTGCTGGTGGAGCGCGGGGTCGCGCCCGAGTCGGTGGTGCCGGTGCTGATGGAGCGCTCCACCGAGCTGGTCGTCGCGCTCCTCGCGGTCCTGAAGGCCGGTGGCGCCTACCTGCCCGTCGACCCCAACTACCCGGCCGAGCGCATCACCTACGTGCTCGGCGAGGCGAACGCCCCGGTGGTCGTGACTCGGGAGCTCATTGACGAAACGTCAAACTATGACTCGGCTGACCTGACGCAACGTCAGCTCCGGCCGGAGCACCCGGCGTACGTCATCTTCACCTCAGGTTCGACCGGACGGCCCAAGGGCGTCGTGGTCCGGCACGGAGCGCTGGCCACCTTCCTGGCCGACATGGGCCGCCGCTTCCCGCTCACCGGCCAGGACCGCTGGGCGGCGGTGACCACGATCGCGTTCGACATCGCCGCCCTGGAGCTCTACCTTCCGCTGATCAGCGGCGCCCGGGTCGAGCTCATACCGCGAGACACCGTCATCGACACCCCCGCCCTCGCCGAGCTGCTCCAGACTTCCGGCACCACCATCATGCAGGCCACCCCCTCGCTCTGGCGCGCCCTCACCGAGGAGCTGAGCAGCGGGACGGCCGAACTCCCGCACCTGCGCGTGCTCGTGGGTGGCGAAGCCCTGCCCGGGCCGCTGGCGACCACCCTCGGCAGGCTCGGAGAGGTCACCAACCTCTACGGCCCGACCGAGACCACCATCTGGTCCACCACCGCACAGGTAGTCCCCACCGAGGCCCCCACCATCGGCCGGCCAATCGCCAACACCCGCACCTACGTGCTCGACTCGGCCCTGTGCCCGACTCCGGCCGGAGTGGCCGGCGAGCTCTACATCGCCGGCGACGGCCTGGCCCGCGGCTACCTCAACCGACCCGCCCTGACCGCCGAACGCTTCACGGCCGACCCGCACGGCGAGCCCGGCACCCGCATGTACCGCACCGGCGACCTCGCCCGCTGGCGCGCTGACGGCACCCTGGAGTACCTCGGCCGCGCCGACGACCAGATCAAACTCCGCGGCCACCGCATCGAACTCGGCGAGATCGAGGCCGCCCTCGCCACCCACCCCGCCATCGCCCACGCAACCGTGATCCTCCGCGAGGACAGCCCGGGCGGCCTTCGGCTGGTCGGCTACCTGCTCCCGGCACGTGAGATCGACACCGCAGCGGTGCGCGCCCACCTCGCCACGCTGCTGCCCGCGTACATGGTCCCCGCCGCACTGGTCGTGCTCGACGCGCTGCCGCTCACGGCGAACGGCAAGCTCGACCGACGCGCCCTGCCAGCCCCCGACTTCACCGCCGGAGCCACCACCCACCGGGCACCCGCGACGCCGCGGGAGCAGTTCCTCTGCGAGGTCTTCGCCCAGGTTCTGGGCGTGCCCGCCGTCGGCCCCGACGACAACTTCTTCGAGCTCGGCGGCCACTCCCTGCTCGCCACCCGCCTGATCAGCCGGATCCGCGCCACTCTCGGCGTCGAACTGCCCATCCGGGCCCTGTTCGAGGCGCCGACGGTCGCCGCCCTCGCCCAGCGGCTGGACGGTGCGGGCCAGCGCCGCCCGGCCCTGACGGCCGGTACGCGGCCGGAGGTCTTGCCGGTCTCGTTCGCGCAGCAGCGACTCTGGTTCCTCAACGAGTTGGAGGGGCCGAACGCCACCTACAACATCCCGCTGGCGCTGCAGCTCACCGGCGACCTCGACGTCACCGCGCTCGACGCAGCGCTGCGCGACGTCGTGGGCCGGCACGAGGTGCTGCGCACCGTCTTCCCCTCCGCCGACGGCCAGCCCCACCAGCAGGTGCTGAACGCCGACGCCCTCGGCGAGCTCCTCACCGTGACCACCTTCGACGAGCAGGCGATCACCCGGGCCACCGCCCACGCCTTCGACCTGGCAGCCGAACTGCCTTTGCGAGCCTGGCTGTTCTCCCAGAGCGCCGACAAGCACGTGCTGCTCGTCGTGATCCACCACATCGCCGGCGACGGCTGGTCCACCGTCCCACTCGCCCGCGACCTCTCCACCGCCTACACCGCCCGCCTCACCGGCCAGACCCCCGCCTGGGAGGCGCTGCCCGTCCAGTACGCCGACTACGCACTCTGGCAACGCGACCTCCTCGGCGCACCCGAGGACCCGACGAGCCTGCTCACCCAGCAACTCGCCTACTGGCGCTCGGCCCTGGCCGAACTGCCCGAGGAACTGACCCTCCCCACCGACCGACCGCGCCCCGCCATCGCCAGCCACCAGGGCGAGTCCGTCGAACTGGTTGTTCCCGCCGAACTTCACCAGCGCTTGCAGGAATTGGCGCAGGCCGAGGGCGTCACCCTGTTCATGGTGCTGCAGGCGGCACTCGCCGTCCTGCTCTCCCGGCTCGGCGCCGGCACCGACATCCCGATCGGCACCCCGATCGCCGGCCGCACCGATGAGGGTCTGGACGACCTGGTCGGGTTCTTCGTCAACACCCTGGTGCTGCGCACCGACCTGACCGGCGACCCCAGCTTCGCGCAGGTGCTGCACCGGGTCCGGGAGGCCGGTCTTGCGGCGTTCGCCCGCCAGGACGTGCCGTTCGAGCGCCTGGTCGAAGAGCTGGCGCCGGCCCGCTCGTTGGCGCGCCACCCGCTCTTCCAGGTCATGCTCACCCTGCAGAACACCACCCAGGCGGTGGTGGACCTCCCGGGTCTGGACGCGTCCGTGCTGCCCAGCGGGCAGGAAGCCGCCAAGTTCGACCTGGCCCTCACGCTGAGCGAGGGTTCCGGCACCGCCGGGCTGCAGGGCGATCTCACGTTCGCGCGCGACCTCTTCGACCGCAAGACCGCTGAGCAGATCGCCGAACGCTTCCTGCGCGTCCTGCACTCCGTGGCCGCCGAGCCGCACGGGCCGCTCCACCGCGTCGAGGTGCTCGATGCGGCGGAGCGGCGGCGGGTGCTGGTGGAGTGGAACGACACGGCGGTCGAGGTTCCGGCGGGGACGCTGCCGGAGCTGTTCGAGGCTCAGGTCGCGCGGACGCCGGAGGCGGTCGCGGTGGTCTTCGAGGGCGTCCAGGTCGGCTACGGCGAACTGAACGCGCGGGCGAACCGGCTGGCCCGGCTGCTGGTCGAGCGCGGGGTCGCGCCCGAGTCGGTGGTGCCGGTGCTGATGGAGCGCTCCACCGAACTGGTCGTCGCACTCCTCGCGGTCCTGAAGGCCGGCGGCGCCTACCTGCCCGTCGACCCGGACTACCCGGCCGAGCGCATCGCCTACGTGCTCAGCGAGGCGAACAGCCCGGTGACCGTGACGCGAGAGCTGATTGACGAAGCGTCAGACCGCGATGGCGACAATCTTTTTGACCGTGGTCTGCGGCCGGAGCACCCGGCGTACGTCATCTTCACCTCCGGTTCGACGGGTCGGCCCAAGGGCGTCGTGGTCCCGCACACCGGAATCGTCAACCGCCTGGCCTGGATGCAGGGTGAGTACGGGCTGGACTCCTCGGACCGGGTGCTGCAGAAGACCCCGTTCGGATTCGACGTGTCCGTCTGGGAGTTCTTCTGGCCGCTGCTGGAAGGCGCTACCCTCGTCGTCGCCCGCCCGGGCGGCCACCGCGAACCCGCTTACCTTGCCGAGCTGATTCAGCGCGAGCGGGTCACCATCACGCACTTCGTTCCGTCGATGCTCCAGGCCTTCCTGACCGAACCCACCGCGGCGAACTGCGACGGACTGCGCGCCGTCCTGTGCAGCGGCGAAGCACTGCCCACCGAACTGCGCGACCGAGTCGCCCACTTGCTGCCGGGCGTGCCGCTGCACAACCTCTACGGCCCCACCGAGGCATCGGTCGACGTCACCGCCTGGGCCTGCGCCGACGACAGCACCGGCGCGTCCGTGCCGATCGGCCGCCCGGTCTGGAACACCCGTGTCTACGTGCTCGACGGTGCGTTGCAGCCAGTGCCCGCCGGTGTCCAGGGTGAGCTGTACCTGGCGGGCGTCCAGCTCGCCCGCGGCTACCTCAGCCGCCCGAACCTCACCGCCGAACGCTTCGTCGCCGACCCCCACGGCGAGCCCGGCGCGCGCATGTACCGCACCGGCGACCTCGCCCGCTGGCGCACCGACGGCACCCTGGAGTACCTCGGCCGCACCGACGACCAGGTCAAACTCCGAGGCTTCCGCATCGAGTTGGGCGAGATCGAGGCCGCCCTGACCGCCCACCCCGCCATCGCCCACGCCGCCGTCATCGTCCGCGAGGACACCCCCGGCGACAAGCGACTTGTCGGCTACGCCATCCCCACAGGCGAGTTGGACACCACCGAGGTACGCACCCAGCTCGCCGCGACGCTGCCCGAATACATGGTCCCCGCCGCCATCGTCATCCTCGACAAGCTCCCGGTCACCGTCAACGGCAAACTCGACCGACGCGCCCTCCCCACCCCCGACTTCAGCACGGCACCGGGCCGCGCCCCTCGCACCCCGCAGGAGGAACTGCTCTGCGAGGTCTTCGCCCAGGTGCTCGGCCTGCCCCAGGTCGGCATCGACGACGACTTCTTCGAGCTCGGCGGCCACTCCCTGCTCGCCACCCGCCTGATCAGCCGCGTCCGCACCGCCCTCGACGTCGAACTGCCCATCCGCGCACTCTTCGAGGCGCCGACGGTCGCCGCCCTCGCCCGGCGACTGAACGACACCACCGACCGGCGCCCGGCGCTGACGGCAGGCGCACGGCCGGAGGTGTTGCCGCTCGCGTTCACCCAGCAGCGGCTCTGGTTCCTCAACGAGCTGGAGGGGCCGAACGCCACCTACAACATCCCGCTGGCGCTGCAGCTCACCGGCGACCTCGACGTCACCGCGCTCGACGCAGCGCTGCGCGACGTCGTGGGCCGGCACGAGGTGCTGCGCACCGTCTTCCCCTCCGCCGACGGCCAGCCCCACCAGCAGGTCCTGAACGCCGAGACCCTCGGCGAGCTCCTCACCGTGACCACCTTCGACGAGCAGGCCATCACCCGGGCCACCGCCCACGCCTTCGACCTGGCAGCCGAACTGCCTTTGCGAGCCTGGCTGTTCTCCCAGAGCGCCGACAAGCACGTGCTGCTCGTCGTGATCCACCACATCGCCGGCGACGGCTGGTCCACCGTCCCACTCGCCCGCGACCTCTCCACCGCCTACACCACCCGCCTCACCGGCCAGACCCCCGCCTGGGAGGCGCTGCCCGTCCAATACGCCGACTACGCACTCTGGCAACGCAACCTGCTCGGCTCGCCCGAAGACCCGACGAGCCTGCTCACCCAGCAACTCGCCTACTGGCGCTCGGCCCTGGCCGAACTGCCCGAGGAACTGACCCTCCCCACCGACCGACCGCGCCCCACCATCGCCAGCCACCGCGGCGGCGACGTCGAGCTCGACGTCCCGGCTGGACTTCACCAGCGCTTGCAGGAATTGGCGCAGGCCGAGGGTGTCACCCTGTTCATGGTGCTGCAGGCGGCACTCGCCGTCCTGCTCTCCCGGCTCGGCGCCGGCACCGACATCCCGATCGGCACCCCGATCGCCGGCCGCACCGACGACGCCCTGGACGACCTGGTCGGGTTCTTCGTCAACACCCTCGTCATCCGCACCGACCTCACCGGCGACCCCACCTTCGCCGAACTGCTCGGCCGGGTGCGCGAGACCGGGCTGAGCGCCTTCGCCCACCAGGACGTGCCCTTCGAGCGCCTCGTCGAGGAACTCGCCCCGGCGCGCTCCATGGCCCGGCACCCGCTCTTCCAGGTCATGCTCACCCTGCAGAACACCGCTCAGGCCGTGGTGGACCTGCCCGGGCTGGACGCCGCGGTGATACCGGCCGGCCAGCCGACCGCGAAGTTCGACCTGACCTTCGCGCTGGACGAGGAGCCCGGCGCGTCCGGCCTACGCGGCAGCCTGACCTTCGCGCGCGATCTCTTCGACGCTGGAACCGCGCAGCAGATCGCCGACCGCTTCCTCCGCGTCCTGCACTCCGTGACCGCCGAGCCGCAGCGGCCGGTCGACCAGATCGACATCCTCGACAGCGTCGAGCGGTACCGGATCCTGACCGAGTGGAACGACACCGATCGCCCGGTCCCCGTAGGGACGCTGCCGGAGCTGTTCGCGGCGCAGGTGGCGCGGACGCCGGACGCGGTCGCCGTGGTGGCCGACGGTGTCGAGTTGACGTACGCCGAGCTGGACGCGCGGGCAAACGGGCTCGCCCGGCGCCTGATCGCCGAGGGTGTGGGCGCCGAGCGCGGCGTGGCTGTTCTGATGGAACGCTCGGCCGAGCTCGTGATCGCGCTGCTGGCCGTGGTGAAGGCCGGCGGCTGCTACGTCCCGCTCGATGCCCGCTACCCGCTCGCGCACCGTCAGGCGATCCTCGCGGAGACCGGAGCGACGGTGATCCTCACCGACACGGCGCTGCGCGAACAGGCCACGGACCTGGGCCTCACCGTCCTGGAGGTCGGCGCGGACACTGGTGACGCCGTCGACGTCCGCTGCGATGCACGGCAGTTGGCGTACGTGATGTACACCTCAGGCTCGACCGGCCGCCCCAAGGGCGTCGCCGTCACCCACCGTGACGTGGTGGCGCTGGCGATGGAGAGCCGGTTCGCGTCCGAGAGCCTGGCGCGGGTGCTGATGCACTCGCCGCACTCCTTCGACGCCGCCACCTTCGAGCCGTGGGCACCGCTGCTGACGGGCCGTCAGGTGGTGGTGGCGCCGGCGGGCGACCTGACCGCGGCCTCGCTGGCCCGGGTGGTCACCGAGCACCGGGTGACCTGGCTGTTCCTGACCATCGGCCTGTTCACGCTCTTCGCGGACGAGGACGCCGGCTGCTTCGCCGGTCTGCGCGAGGTGTGGACCGGTGGCGACGTGGTCTCCCCCGTCGCGGTGGCCCAGGTGCTGACCCGCTGCCCGGGCACGGTCGTGACCAATGTCTACGGCCCGACCGAGACCACCACCTTCGCCACCGCCCACCCGGTGGCGGACACCGGCATGGCGCTGCCGATCGGTCGCCCGCTGGACAACATGCGCGCCTACATCCTGGACGCGCACCTGCACCCGGTCCCGGCGGGCAGCATCGGCGAGCTCTACCTGGCCGGTGCGGGCCTGGCCCGTGGCTACCTGGACCGACCCGGTCTGACCGCCGAGCGGTTCGTGGCGGCACCCTTCGGCGCTCCCGGCGAGCGCATGTACCGCACCGGTGACCTCGCTCGCTGGAACCACGACGGCCAGATCGAATACGCCGGCCGCGCCGACCAGCAAGTCAAACTACGCGGCTTCCGCATCGAGCCCGGCGAAATCGAGGCCGCCCTGGCCGCACACCCGGCCGTCGCGCAGGCCGCCGTGCTGGTCCGCGAGGACCTCCCCGGCGACAAGCGTCTGGTCGGCTACGTGGTGCCCGTGGGCGAGCTCGACATCACGGCGATCCGGAGCCACCTGGCCACCACCCTGCCCGAGTACATGGTCCCCAGCGCGATCATGCCGCTCGACACCCTCCCCCTCACCATCAACGGCAAGCTCGACCGCCGCGCCCTGCCCGCCCCCGACCTCACCGCGACAGCGGGTCGCAGCCCCCGCACCCCGCGCGAAGAGCTCCTCTGCGAGCTGTTCGCACAGGTGCTGGGCCTGCCGCAGGTCAACATCGACGACAGCTTCTTCGACCTCGGCGGCCACTCCCTGCTCGCCACCCGCCTGGTCAGCCGCATCCGCACCACCCTCGACGTCGAACTGCCCATCCGCGCCCTGTTCGAGGCATCAAGTGTCGCCGCGCTCGCCGACCGGCTGGAGGGAGCGGGCCAAGGGCGCCCGGCGCTGATGGCGAGCCCGCGCCCCGAGGCCGTCCCGGTCTCCTTCGCCCAGCAACGCCTGTGGTTCCTCGGCGAGTTGGAGGGCCCCAGCGCCACCTACAACATTCCGTTGGCGCTGCGCCTGTCCGGCGCGCTGGACACGGCGGTCCTGCACCAGGCGCTGCGCGACGTGACGGAGCGGCACGAGGTGCTGCGCACGGTCTTCCCGGCCGTCGACGGCCACCC
Source organism: Kitasatospora sp. GAS204B (assembly GCF_029892155.1). Lineage (GTDB taxonomy): Bacteria > Actinomycetota > Actinomycetes > Streptomycetales > Streptomycetaceae > Kitasatospora. Next base: position 103,717 of record NZ_JARZAG010000018.1, read on the forward strand.
GCGCCAGCAGGTGCTGCCGATCGACGCGGTGGGCTCGCTCCTCACCGTGGCCGCCTTCGACGAGCAGGCGATCAGCCAGGCCGCCGCCCACACCTTCGACCTGCGAGCCGACGTTCCGCTGCATGCCTGGCAGTTCTCGCAGAGCGCGACCGAGCACGTGCTGCTGGTGGTGGTGCATCACATCGCTGGTGACGGCTGGTCGTTGGACCCGCTCGCCCGCGACATCTCCACCGCGTACGCGGCCCGACTGGCGGGGGCGGCCCCGCTGTGGGAGCCACTGCCGGTGCAGTACGCGGACTACGCGCTCTGGCAGCGCGAGCTGCTCGGCTCGCCCGAGGACCCGGCCAGCGTGCTCGCGCAGCAACTCGCCTACTGGCGAGCAGCATTGGCCGAGCTGCCGGAAGAACTCGCGCTGCCCACCGACCGGCCGCGCCCGGCGATCGCCGGCCACCAGGGCGGTTTCGTCGACCTGGCCGTGCCCGCCGAGGTGCACCAGCAACTGCAGGAGCTCGCGCGCGCTGAGGGGGTGACGGTGTTCATGGTGCTACAGGCAGCACTCGCCGTCCTGCTCTCGCGACTGGGCGCCGGCACCGACATCCCGATCGGCACCCCGATCGCCGGCCGCACCGACGACGCGCTCGACGACCTGGTCGGCTTCTTCGTCAACACCCTCGTGCTGCGCACCGACCTCTCCGGCGAGCCGTCCTTCACCGAACTCCTGCACCGCGTCCGGGAGACCGGCCTGAGCGCCTTCGCCCACCAAGACGTCCCCTTCGAGCGCCTCGTCGAGGAACTCGCCCCAACGCGGTCCATGGCCCGGCACCCGCTCTTCCAGGTCATGCTCTCCCTCCAGAACAACGCCCAAGCGGTCATCGACCTGCCCGGCCTCACGGCCGCGCCCATGCCGACCGGTCCGGCCGCGGCCAGGTTCGACCTGGGCCTCAGCCTCGGCGAGGCCTTCGACCCGGACGGGGTACCGGCCGGGCTCAGCGGCACGCTGACCTTCGCCGTGGACCTGTTCGACGCCACGACGGCCGAGCAACTGGCCCAGCGCTTCGTGCGGGTCCTGACGGGGGTGCTGGCCGAGCCGCAGTTGCCGGTCGACCGGGTGGAGGTGCTGGATGACGCTGAGCGGCACCGGATCCTGACCGAGTGGAACGACACCGCCCGCGAGGTCCCGGCGACCACGCTGCCCGAGCTCTTCGAGGCGCAGGTGGCGCGCACGCCCGAGGCGATCGCGGTGGCCTTCGAGGCCACCGAGCTGAGCTACGCCGAGGTCAACGCACGCGCCAACCGCCTGGCCCGGCTACTGGTCGAGCGCGGGGTCGGACCGGAGTCGCTGGTCGCGGTGCTCATGGAGCGCTCGGCCGAGCTGGTGGTCGCGCTGCTGGCCGTCCTCAAGGCCGGCGGCGCCTACGTGCCGATCGGCCCCGAGTACCCGGTGGACCGGATCGCCTACCTGCTGGACGACTCCCGCCCGCAGGTCCTGCTGACCACCAGTAGCTGCGTGGACCGGGTAGGCGAGCTGACAGACACTCAGATCCTGCCGCTGGAAAGCCTTTCACTGTCCGAGCACAGCGGCGCGAACCTCGGCACAGCCGCGGCCCCGCAGCACCCGGCCTACGTCATCTACACCTCCGGCTCCACCGGCCGCCCCAAGGGCGTCCTCATCCCCCACGCCGCAGTCGTCAACTACATCGCCCGCAGCCAGGAGGCCTACCCCGAACTGCGCGGCACCACCCTGCTCCACGCCTCCATCTCCTTCGACGCCGGCGTCACCGCCCTCTACGGCGCCCTCACCACCGGCGGCCGCGTCCGCATAGCCGCCCTGGACGAACACCTCCCCCAGGTCCTGGCCGACGAGCACCTGAGCTTCCTCAAAGCCACCCCCAGCGGCCTGGCCTACCTGGACGCGCTCTCCGACACCCACATCCCCACCGGACGCCTGATGGTCGGCGGCGAAGCGGTGCAGGCCACCCAGTTGGAGCAGTGGCGACAGCACCACCCGGACGTCGCGATCGTCAACCACTACGGCCCCACCGAAACCACCGTCGGCTGCACCGACTACCCCCTCGGCACCGACGAACTCGGCACCGTCGTCCCCATCGGACGCCCCATGTGGAACACTCGCGCCTACGTCCTGGACGCCACCCTGCGCCCCGTCCCCACCGGCGTGGCCGGCGAACTCTACATCGCCGGCACCCAACTCGCCCGCGGCTACCTCAACCGCCCGAACCTCACCGCCGAACGCTTCATCGCCGACCCCCACGGCCCGTCCGGCTCGCGCATGTACCGCACCGGCGACCTCGCCCGCTGGCGCACCGACGGCAACCTCGAATACCTCGGCCGCACCGACGACCAGGTCAAGATCCGCGGCTTCCGCATCGAACTCGGCGAAATCGAAGCCGCCCTGGCCACCCAACCCGGCGTCACGCAGGCAAGCGTCATCGTCCGCGAAGACACCCCCGGCGACCGCCGACTGGTCGGATACGTCACCGCCACGGGCGAGTTGGATGTCACCGCGCTCCGGACACAACTCGCCGCCCAACTCCCCGACTACATGGTCCCCGCCGCGATCGTGCTCCTCGACGCGCTGCCCCTGACCGTCAACGGCAAGCTCGACCGACGCGCCCTCCCCACGCCCGACTTCACCACCGCCACCGCGAACTACCGCGCACCCTCCACCCCCCAGGAAGAGGTGCTCTGCGAGGTCTTCGCCGAGACGCTCGGCCTGCCCCAAGTCGGCCTCGACGACAACTTCTTCGAACTCGGCGGCCACTCCCTCCTCGCCGTCACCCTCGTCGAACGCCTGCGCAGCCGCGACATCCACATCAGCGTTCGCACCCTCTTCACCACCCCCACCGTCGCCGGCCTGACCACCGCCACCACCGGAGCCGGCACGGCCGAGGTCATCGTCCCGCCCAACCTGATCCCCACCGACGCCCAGCACATCACCCCCCAGATGCTCCCCCTCGTCGACCTAACACCCCAGGAGATCGACCGCATCACCACCACCATCCCCGGCGGCGCACCCAACATCGCCGACATCTACCCCCTCGCCCCCCTCCAAGAGGGCATCTTCTTCCACCACCTGATGGCCACCGGCGAGGGCGGCGAGGACATCTACGTCATGCCGACCATGCTGACCTTCGACTCGCGTGAGCGCCTGGACTCGTTCCTGGACGCACTCCAGCGCGTGATCGACCGGCACGACATCCTGCGCACCGCCGTGCTCTGGCAGGACCTCGCCGAGCCGGTCCAGGTCGTCGCCCGTCAGGCCGCCCTCCCTGTCGAGCAGCACCAGCTCCGCGGCGCGGATCCGGTGGCCGAGCTCTACGCCGCCGCTCCCGCGTCGATGGACGTGACCCGGGCACCGCTGCTGCGCACCCACATCGCCGCCGAAGCGGACACCGAACCGGGCAGCGCGCGCTGGCTGCTGCTGCTCCAGCGCCACCACCTGGTCACCGACCACACCGCGCTGGACGTGTTGCTGGCCGAGATCCAGGCGATCCTGGCCGATGAGGAGGACCGGCTGCCCGCCCCGCTGCCGTTCCGCGACTTCGTCGCCCAGGCCCGCCTCGGCGTCTCCCGCGAGGAGCACGAGGAGTTCTTCACCGAACTGCTCGGCGACGTCACCGAACCCACCGCACCGTTCGGCTTGCTGGACGTGCGCGGCGACGGCAGCCGGGTCACGGAGGCCGAACTCCCGCTGAGCGCCGAGCTCGCCGCGCGGGTGCGCGAGCACGCCAGGGTGCTGGGCGTCAGCCCGGCCACCCTCTTCCACGTCGCCTGGGCCCGGGTCGTCGCCGCCACCGCCAACCGTGAGGACGTGGTCTTCGGCACCCTGCTCTTCGGCCGGATGAACGCCGGCAGCGGCGCCGACCGGGTACCGGGCCTGTTCATCAACACCCTGCCGGTGCGCCTCGCCACCGCGGGGATCAGTGCCCTGGCGGCAGTGCACGCCATGCGCGGCCGGCTCGCCGACCTGCTGGTGCACGAGCACGCCCCGCTGGCCCTCGCCCAGCGGGCCGGCGGGATCGGCGGCTCGGCACCGCTCTTCACCGCGCTGCTCAACTACCGCCACAGCCACGCCCCCGAGGACGGCGCGGACGCCGGTCTGGCGGGCGTCGAGGCCGAGCACGGGCAGGACCGCACCAACTACCCGCTCACCATGGCGATCGACGATCTCGGCAGCGGGTTCCTGCTCTCCGCCCAGACGATCGCACCCATCGACCCCGAGCTGGTCTGCAGCCTGGCGCACACCGCCCTCCAGGGCCTGATCAGCGCCCTGGAGAGCGCACCCGACACCCCGCTGACCGAGATCGAGGTCCTCACCGAGGCGCAGCGGCACACGCTGCTGACCGAGTGGAACGACACCGCCGTCGACACTCCCGCCGTGAGCCTGACCGAGCTGTTCGAGGCACAGGCGGCGCGGACGCCGGACGCGGTGGCGCTGGTCCAGGACGACACCGAGCTGAGCTATGCCGAACTCAACGCCCGCGCCAACCGCCTGGCCCGCCTGCTCGCCGAGCGCGGGGTGGGACCGGAGTCGCTGGTGCCCGTGCTGATGCGGCGTTCGGCGCACCTGGTGGTCACGCTGCTGGCCGTGCTCAAGGCGGGCGGCGCGTACGTGCCGATCGACGCGCGGGCGCCCGAGGCGCGGATGGCGGTGGTGTACCAGGACGCCGGCGCCGGGCTGCTGCTGGTGGACGAGGTGACGCGCGAGCACGGGTTCGTCCGGGGCCTCGCGGCCGGGGGCGCCGACGTCCTGGTGGTCGACGCGGCCACCGGGGCCGGTGACGCGGCGAACCTGGCGGCGCAGAACCTGGCCGTACACAGCCTGCCCGACCAGCCGATGTACGTGATGTACACCTCCGGCTCCACGGGCGTGCCGAAGGGCATCGCCAACACCCATCGCGGCGTCGTGGAGCTGGTCTCGGACCGGTGCTGGCGGGAGACGGTGCCGCAGCGCGTGCTCTTCCAGTCCCCGCACGCCTTCGACGCCTCGACCTACGAGTTGTGGGTGCCGCTGACGGCGGGCGGCACGGTGGTGGTGGCCCCGGAGGGCCGGCTGGACGCGGCGGCGATCCGCTCGCTGAAGACCCGCCACCGGCTGACGCACCTGCACCTGACGGCGGGCCTGTTCCGGGTGCTCGCGGAGGACGACCCGGCCGCGTTCGCCGACATCCACGAGGTGGGCACCGGCGGCGACATCGTCCCCGCGACGGCGGTCCGTCGGGTGCTGGAGGCCTGCCCCGGCATCGTGGTCCGCAACACCTACGGGCCGACGGAGACCACGCTCTGCGCCACCCAGGTCCCGGTGCTGGCCAGCGAGCAGGTGCCGCCGGTGCTCCCGATCGGGCGGCCGATGGACAACACCCGTTCCTACGTGCTGAATTCCGCGCTGCGCCCGGTGCCGGTGGGAACCGCCGGCGAGCTGTACCTGGCGGGGACCGGCCTGGCGCGCGGCTACCTGGGCCGGGCCGACCTGACCGCGCAGCGGTTCGTGGCGGACCCGTTCGGTCCGGCCGGCGCGCGCATGTACCGCACCGGAGACCTGGTGCGGTGGACGGCCGAGGGCCAGCTGGAGTTCGTCGGGCGGGCCGACGACCAGGTGAAGATCCGTGGCTTCCGGATCGAACTCGGCGAGGTCGAGGCCGTGTTGAGCGCCCATCCGGCGCTCGCCGACGCGGCCGTGATCGCCCGCGAGGACCGCCCGGGCGACAAGCGCCTGGTCGCCTACGCCGTGCTGGCCGACCCGGCTGACACCACGGTCACCGTCGACGACCTGCGCCGGTACCTGGCCGGGTCGCTGCCGGACTACATGGTCCCGTCGGCGGCCGTGCTGCTGCCGTCGCTGCCGCTGACCACCAACAACAAGCTCGACCGCAAGGCCCTGCCGGCCCCCGAGCTCAGCTCGCTGGTCGCTCACCGGGCCCCGACCACGCCTCGCGAGGAGCAACTCTGCGAGGCCTTCGCCCAGGTCCTGGGTGTGTCCGAGGTCGGGTTGGACGACAACTTCTTCGAGCTGGGCGGGCATTCGCTGCTGGCCACCCGGCTGGTCAGCCGGATCCGCACCGTGCTGAACGTGGAACTGCCGATCCAGGCCCTCTTCGAGGCACCGACGGTGGCCGGCGTGGCCGAGCGGCTCGATGCACTGAACAAGCTCAACAAGAAGGCACGGCCCGCGTTCCGGGCAATGCGCGGGCAGAAGGAGTCCTGATGATCCCGGTATCATTCGCACAGCAGCGCCTGTGGTTCCTGAGCGAGTTGGAGGGGCCGAACGCCACCTACAACATCCCGCTCTGCCTGCGGCTGACCGGCACGCTGGACCCGGTGGTGCTGGATGCCGCGCTGCGCGACGTGGTGGGCCGGCACGAGGTGCTGCGCACGGTCTTCCCTGCGGTCGACGGGCAGCCCTGGCAGGACATCAAGGCGGCGGACTCGGTCGGCCCGCTGCTGACCACGGTCGACGCGGCCACCTTCGACGAGACCGAGCTCAGCGCGGCGGTGGCCGGAGCCGCGCGCTGCGTCTTCGATCTCTCGGACGAACTGCCGCTGCGGGTCTGGCTCTTCTCGCGGGATGCGACCGAGTACGTGCTGCTGCTGGTGGTGCATCACATCGCCGGTGACGGCTGGTCGATGGGTCCGCTGGCCCGGGACGTCTCCACCGCCTACCAGGCCCGGCTGGCGGGTCGCGCCCCGCAGTGGGAGGAACTGCCCGGCCAGTACGCGGACTACGCGCTCTGGCAGCGCGAGCTGCTGGGCGAGGAAGACGACCCGGAGAGCCTGCTCACCGAGCAACTTGCCTACTGGCGCGGCGCGCTGGCGGAGCTTCCGGAGGAACTGGCACTGCCCACCGACCGCCCGCGCCCGGCGGTCGCCGGCCACCGGGGCGGCACGGTCGAGTTCGCCGTTCCCGCCGAACTGCATGGCGGTGTCGTGGAGCTGGCTCGGGCAAAGGGTTGCACCGTGTTCATGGTGCTGCAGGCGGCGCTCGCCGTGCTGCTGTCGCGCCTGGGCGCCGGGACGGACATCCCGATCGGCACGGCGGTCGCCGGACGGATGGACGAGGGGCTCAACGACCTGGTCGGCTTCTTCGTCAACACGCTGGTGCTGCGCACCGACCTGTCCGGCGACCCGTCCTTCACCCAACTGCTGGACCGGGTGCGGCAGACCGGCCTCGGCGCGTTCGCGCACCAGGACGTGCCCTTCGAGCGCCTGGTCGAGGAACTGGCCCCAGCGCGCTCGATGGCCCGCCACCCGCTCTTCCAGGTCATGCTCTCGCTGCAGAACAACGCCCAGCCTGCACTCGATCTGCCCGGTCTGACCGCCGAGCCGCTGGCCGCCGCGCAGGCCCCGGCCAAGTTCGATCTGGCCTTCACCTTCGGTGAGGAGTCCGGCGCGGGCGGCGTGGCGGCGGGGCTGTACGCGAGCGTGACCTTCGCTCTCGACCTCTTCGACCTCGAAACGGCCGAGCAGATCGGCGCGCGTTTCGTCCGGGTGCTGCGGGCCGTCTTGGCACAGCCGGACCGGCCGGTTTCGGCCGTCGAGGTGCTGGATGAGCAGGAGCGGCGGCGGATCCTGACGGAGTGGAACGACACGGCGGTCGAGCCGGTGACCGGGACACTGCCGGAACTGTTCGCCGCGCAGGTCACGCGGACGCCGGATGCGGTGGCGCTGGTCTGCGGCGACGTCGAGTTGACATTCGCGGAGCTGGACGCCCGGGCCAACGGACTCGCCCGGCGCCTGATCGCGGAAGGCGTGGGCGCCGAGGCCGGGGTCGCGGTGCTGATGGAACGCTCCGCCGAGCTGGTGATCGCGCTGCTAGCCGTGGTGAAGGCCGGCGGCTGCTACGTCCCGCTCGATGCCCGCTACCCGCTCGCGCACCGTCAGGCCATCGTCACGGAGACCGGGGCGAAGGTGATCCTCACCGACACCGCACTACGCGAGCAGGCCGGGGAACTCGGGCTCACCGTCCTGGAGGTCGGCGACCACACCGGTGATACCGTCGATGTCCCTTGCGATGCACGGCAGTTGGCGTACGTGATGTACACCTCCGGCTCGACCGGCCGCCCCAAGGGCGTCGCCGTCACCCACCAGGATGTGACCGCACTCGCCACCGACCGCCGCTTCGCCGGCCCCGCGATGGAACGCGTGCTGTTGCACTCCCCGCACTCCTTCGACGCCTCCACCTTCGAACTGTGGGTACCACTCCTGACTGGTCGTCAGACCATCGTCGCCCCCGCCGGCGACATCACAGCAGCCTCACTCGGCCGCCTGATCACCCACCACAATGTCACCGGACTCTGGCTCACCGCAGGCCTCTTCGCCCTCGTGACGGAGGAGGACCCCCACTGCCTGCACGGCGTCCGCGAACTATGGACCGGCGGCGACGTCGTCTCCCCCACCGCCGCCACCCGCCTCCAGACCACCTGCCCCGACACCACTGTCGTCAACGGCTACGGCCCCACCGAAACCACCACCTTCGCCACCACCCACCCGGTGGCGGACACCGGCATGGCGCTGCCGATCGGCCGACCGCTGGACAACACGCGCGCCTACATCCTCGACGCGCACCTCCACCCGGTCCCTGTAGGCAGCACCGGCGAACTCTACCTGGCCGGCGCCGGCCTCGCCCGCGGCTACCTCAACCGACCCGGACTCACCGCCGAACGCTTCATCGCGGCACCCTTCGGCGCTCCCGGCGAGCGCATGTACCGCACCGGCGACCTCGCTCGCTGGAACCACCACGGCCAGATCGAATACGCCGGCCGCGCCGACCAGCAAGTCAAACTACGCGGCTTCCGCATCGAACTCGGCGAACTCGAAGCCACGTTGACCACCCATCCGACCATCGCGCAGGCCGCCGCCATCATCCGCGAAGGCACCCCCGGCGACAAGCGACTCACCGCCTACGTGGTGCCCACCGGCGAACTCGACATCACGGCAGTACGGACCCACCTCGCCACCACCCTGCCCGACTACCTGGTCCCCAGCGCGATCATCCCGCTCGACACCCTCCCCCTCACCATCAACGGCAAGCTCGACCGCCGCACCCTCCCCGCCCCCGACCTCACCACGGCGCCCGGCCGCGAACCCCGCACCCCGCACGAAGAGCTCCTCTGCGAGCTGTTCGCACAGGTGCTGGGCCTGCCGCAGGTCGGCGTCGACGACAGCTTCTTCGACCTCGGCGGCCACTCCCTGCTCGCCACCCGCCTGATCAGCCGCATCCGCACCACCCTCGACGTCGAACTGCCGATCCGCGCCCTGTTCGAGGCGTCGACTGTCGCCGCGCTGGCCGACCGGCTGGAGGGCGCCGGACAGGGGCGTCCGGCACTCGTGGCGAGCCCGCGCCCCGAGGCGGTGCCGGTCTCCTTCGCCCAGCAACGCCTCTGGTTCCTCGGCCAGCTGGAGGGCCCCAGCGCCACCTACAACATCCCGCTCTGCCTGCACCTGACGGGCCCGCTGGAGACTGCGGCGCTCGATGCCGCGCTACGGGATGTCGTGGACCGGCACGAGGTCCTGCGGACCGTCTTCACCACGGTCGACGGTCAGCCCTGCCAGCAGGTGCGGGCGGCCGACACGGTCGGTTCGCTGCTGACGGTGGGCACGTTCGACGAGCAGGCGGTGGCACGGGCAGCCGGCCACGCTTTCGCCCTGGCTGCCGACATACCGCTACGGGCCTGGCTGTTCTCCCAGAGCGCGACCGAGCACGTGCTGCTGGTGGTGGTGCATCACATCGCCGGTGACGGCTGGTCGATGGGCCCGCTGGCCCGCGACATCTCCACCGCCTACGCGGCCCGACTGGCGGGGGCGGCCCCGCTGTGGGAGCCGCTGCCGGTGCAGTACGCGGACTACGCGCTCTGGCAGCGCGAGCTGCTCGGCTCGCCCGAGGACCCGGCCAGCGTGCTCGCACAGCAACTCGCCTACTGGCGAGCAGCATTGGCCGAGCTACCGGAAGAACTCGCACTGCCCACCGACCGGCCGCGCCCGGCGATCGCCGGCCACCGAGGCGGCACGGTTGAGCTGACGGTTCCCGCACAACTTCACGAGCGTCTGGCCAAGTTGGCCGGCGCCGAGGGAGTGACGGTCTTCATGGTGCTACAGGCAGCACTCGCCGTCCTGCTCTCGCGCCTGGGCGCCGGCACCGACATCCCGATCGGCACCCCGATCGCCGGACGCACCGACGACGCGCTCGACGACCTGGTCGGCTTCTTCGTCAACACCCTCGTGCTGCGCACCGACCTCACCGGCGACCCCACCTTCACCGAACTCCTGCACCGCGTCCGGGAAACCGGCCTCAGCGCCTTCGCCCACCAAGACGTCCCCTTCGAGCGCCTCGTCGAGGAACTCGCCCCAACGCGGTCCATGGCCCGCCACCCGCTCTTCCAGGTCATGCTCTCCCTCCAGAACAACGCCCAAGCGGTCATCGACCTGCCCGGCCTGCAGGCCGAACTCGTGCCCTCCGGCGAGTTGGCGGCCCGTTTCGACCTGGCGTTCACGCTCAGCGAGTCCTTCGCCGTCGATGGCGCGCCGGCCGGGCTGCGCGGCACGGTCACCTTCGCCGTGGACCTGTTCGACGCGACGACCGTCGAGCAGATCGCCGAGCGGCTGCTGCGCGTGCTGCACGCGGTGGCAGCCGAGCCGGAGCGACCGGTCACGCACGTAGAGATCCTGGATGATGCTGAGCGACACCGGATCCTGACCGAGTGGAACGACACCGCCCGCGAGGTCCCGGCGACCACGCTGCCCGAGCTCTTCGAGGCGCAGGCCGCCCGGACGCCCGAGGCCGAGGCCGTCGTCCACGGCAGTGCCGTCCTGAGCTACGCCGAGCTGAACGCACGCGCCAACCGTCTGGCCTGGCTACTGGTCGAGCGCGGGGTCGGACCGGAGTCGCTGGTCGCGGTGCTCATGGAGCGCTCGGCCGACGTGATCGTGGCCATGCTCGCGGTCCTCAAGGCCGGTGGCGCCTACGTGCCGATCGACCCCGAGTATCCGGTGGAGCGGATCGCCTACCTGCTGGACGATTCCCACCCGCAGGTAGTGCTGACCACCAGTAGCTGCGTGGACCGGGCAAATGAGCTGACGCAGCGTCAGTTTCTGCTGATCGACGAGGTATCGGCCTCCTCCTACAGCGACGAGAACCTCGGTACGACCGTGGCCCCGCAGCACCCGGCCTACGTCATCTACACCTCCGGCTCCACCGGCCGCCCCAAGGGCGTCCTGATTCCCCACGCCGCAGTGGTCAACTACATCGCCCGCAGCCAGGAGGCCTACCCCGAACTGCGCGGCACCACCCTGCTGCACGCCTCCATCTCCTTCGACGCCGGCGTCACCGCCCTCTACGGCGCCCTCACCACCGGCGGTCGAGTCCGCGTAGCCCCCCTGGACGAACACCTGCCCCAGGTCCTGGCCGACGAGCGGCTGAGTTTCCTCAAGACCACCCCCAGCGGCCTGGCCTACCTCGACGCGCTCTCCGACACCCACATCCCCACCGGACGCCTCATGGTCGGCGGCGAAGCCTCCCAGAGCGCACAGCTCGAACAGTGGCGACAGCGTCACCCCGGCGTCGCGATCGTCAACCACTACGGCCCCACCGAAACCACCGTCGGCTGCACCGACTACCAGCTCGGCACCGACGAGCTCGGCACGATCGTCCCCATCGGACGGCCCATGTGGAACACCCGCGCCTACGTCCTGGACGCCACCCTGCGCCCCGTCCCCACCGGCGTGGCCGGCGAACTCTACATCGCCGGCACCCAACTCGCCCGCGGCTACCTCAACCGCCCGAACCTCACCGCCGAACGCTTCATCGCCGACCCCCACGGCCCGTCCGGCTCGCGCATGTACCGCACCGGCGACCTCGCCCGCTGGCACACCGACGGCAACCTCGAATACCTCGGCCGCACCGACGACCAGGTCAAGATCCGCGGCTTCCGCATCGAACTCGGCGAAATCGAAGCCGCCCTGGCCACCCAACCCGGCATCACCCAGGCCAGCGTCATCGTCCGCGAGGACAGACTGGTCGGATACGTCGCCGCCACAGCGGAGTTGGACGTCGCGGAGGTGCGTGCGCAGCTCGCCACCCAACTCCCCGACTACATGGTCCCGGCCGCGCTCGTGCTCCTGGACGCGCTGCCCCTGACCGTCAACGGCAAGCTCGACCGCCGTGCGCTCCCCGCGCCCGACTTCACCACCACCACCGCGAACTACCGCGCACCCTCCACCCCCCAGGAAGAGGTGCTCTGCGAGGTCTTCGCCGAGACGCTCGGCCTGCCCCAAGTCGGCCTCGACGACAACTTCTTCGAACTCGGCGGCCACTCCCTCCTCGCCGTCACCCTCGTCGAACGACTCCGCACCCGCGACATCCACATCAGCGTTCGCGCCCTCTTCACCACCCCCACCGTCGCCGGCCTGACCACCGCCACCACCGGAGCCGGCACGGCCGAGGTCATCGTCCCACCCAACCTGATCCCTGCCGACGCCCAGCACATCACCCCCCAGATGCTCCCCCTCGTCGACCTCACACCCCAGGAGATCGACCGCATCACCACCACCTTCCCCGGCGGCGCACCCAACATCGCCGACATCTACCCCCTCGCCCCCCTCCAAGAGGGCATCTTCTTCCACCACCTGATGAACGCCGACGGCATGGACCCGTATGTCCTGCCGACCACGCTGACCTTCGACTCCCGCGAGCGCCTGGACACCTTCCTGGATGCGCTCCGGCTCATCGTCGACCGGCACGACATCCTGCGCACCGCCGTGCTCTGGCAGGGCCTGCGCGAGCCGGTGCAGGTCGTGGCCCGTCAGGCCGAGCTGCCGGTCACCCTGGTCGAGCTCACCGGACCGGATCCGGTGGCCGAGCTCACCGCCGCCTGCCCGGCGACCATGGACCTGACCCGGGCACCACTGCTGCGCGCCCACATCGCCGCCGAGCCGAACACCGAGCCGGACACCGAGCAGGACGCCGATCCGGGCAGCGCGCGCTGGCTGCTACTCCTCCAGCGCCACCACCTGGTCACCGACCACACGGCGATGGACGTGCTGATGGCGGAGATCCAAGCCGTGCTGGACGGGCAGCAGGCCGACCTGCCCACCCCACTGCCGTTCCGCGACTTCGTCGCCCAGGCCCGCCTCGGCGTCTCCCGCGAGGAGCACGAGACGTTCTTCACCGAACTGCTCGGCGACGTCACCGAACCCACCGCACCGTTCGGCCTGCTGGACGTGCGCGGCGACGGCCGACAGGCGACCGACGCCCGCCTCCCGCTGAGCCCCGAGCTCGCCGCCCGGATCCGGGCGCGGGCCCGGGCACTGGGCGTCAGCCCGGCCGCCCTCTTCCACGTCGCCGTGGCCCAGGTGGTCGCCGCCACCGCCGGCCGCGACGACGTGGTCTTCGGCACCCTGCTCTTCGGCAGGATGAACGCCGGCAGCGGCGCCGACCGGGTACCCGGCCTGTTCATCAACACCCTCCCGATCCGGGTGCCCACCGCCGGCGTGAGCGCGGTGGATGCCGTGCTCGCCATGCGCGGCCGGCTCGCCGACCTGCTGGTGCACGAGCACGCCCCACTGGCCCTCGCCCAGCAGGCCAGCGGCATCACGGCGCCGGCACCGCTCTTCACCACGCTGCTCAACTACCGCCACGGCCAGGGCCCCGAGGAGCCGGTCCAGGCTGCTGAGCCGCAGGGCATCGAGGTCCGGCACGGCGACAGCCGCACCAACTACCCGCTGACCCTGTCGGTGGACGACCTCGGCGTCGGGTTCGCGCTCTCCGTCCACGCGGTGGCGCCCATCGACCCCGAGCTCGTCTGCGCCCTGGCGCACACCACGCTCCAGGGCCTGGTCACCGCGCTGGAGAGCGCACCCGACACCCCGCTGACCGAGATCGACGTCCTGGACCACGCGTTGCGGCAGCGGATCCTGGTCGGGTGGAACGACACCGCCCATGAGGTGCCGGCCGCGACCCTGCCGGGGCTGTTCGAGGCTCAGGTCAGGCGGACTCCCGACGCGCCGGCGGTGGTGTTCGAGGGCGTCGAGGTGACGTACGGCGACTTGAACGCCCGGGCGAACCGGCTGGCGCGGCTGCTGGTCGAGCGCGGGGTGGGGCCGGAGTCGGTGGTGCCGGTGCTGATGGAACGCTCCACCGAACTGGTCGTCGCGCTCCTCGCGGTCCTGAAGGCCGGCGGCGCCTACCTGCCCGTCGACCCGGACTACCCGGCCGACCGGATCGCGTACGTGCTCGGCGAGGCGAAGGCCTCGGTCGTCGTCACGCGGGAGCTCGTCGACGAGGCCGACCAGCACGACGCGGCTGATCTCGGCGATCGCGGCCTGGTCCCCGGGCATCCGGCCTACGTGATCTTCACGTCGGGGTCGACGGGCCGTCCCAAGGGCGTCGTGATTCCGCACACGGGAATCGTGAACCGGCTGGCGTGCATGCAGGACGTCTACGGTCTGACGGCCTCGGACCGCCTGTTGCAGAAGACCCCGTTCGGCTTCGACGTGTCGGTGTGGGAGATCTTCTGGCCGTTGTCGCAGGGCGCCACGCTGGTGGTGGCGCGTCCCGGTGGCCACCGTGAACCGGAGTACCTGGCCGAGCTGATCCGGCGTCAGCGGGTGACGGTCACTCACTTCGTGCCGTCGATGCTCCGCGCGTTCCTCGGCGAGTCGCTGGCCCCGGCGTGTACGGGACTGCGGGAGGTGATGTGCGGAGGCGAGGCGATGTCGGCGGAGCTGCGGGACCGCTTCGCGCAGGTGTTGCCCGGTGTGTCGCTGCACAACCTGTACGGGCCGACCGAGGCGTCGGTGGAGACCACCGAGTGGGCCTGCGCGGGCGAGCACGGCAGCGGATCCGTGCCGATCGGCGGCCCGGTCTGGAACACCCGCGTCTACCTGCTCGACGCCGGCCTCCGGCCGGTGCCGCCCGGCGCGCTGGGCGAACTGTACGTCGCCGGAGTGCAGTTGGCACGCGGCTACCTGAACCGTCCCGGCCTGACGGCGGAGCGCTTCGTGGCGGATCCGTTCGGCGCCGCGGGTGATCGGTTGTACCGCACCGGGGACCTGGCGCGGTGGCGTGCGGACGGGACGCTGGAGTACGCCGGGCGCACCGACGACCAGGTGAAGATCCGCGGCTACCGGATCGAGGTGGGCGAGGTCGAGACCGCGCTCGCCTCGCACCCGGCGGTGGCGCAGGCCGCCGTGGCGGTACGCGAGGACGTTCCCGGTGACAAGCGCCTGGTCGGCTACGCGGTCCCCGCGGGCGACCTGGACCCGGCGGCGGTACGCGCCCACCTCGCCGCGACCCTGCCCGACTTCATGGTGCCGGCGGCTCTGGTGGTGCTCGACGCACTGCCCCTGCTGGTGAACGGCAAGCTGGACCGACGCGCGCTGCCCGCGCCCGACTTCGTCGCGGGCTCGCACTACCGGGCGCCCACCACGCTGCGCGAGGAGGTGCTGTGCGAGGTGTTCGCCGAGGTCCTCGGGGCACAACAGGTTGGCCTGGACGACGACTTCTTCCAGCTGGGCGGCCACTCGCTGCTCGCCGTCTCGCTGGTGGAACGGCTGCGCGCGCGAGGTGTCCTGGTGAACATCCGGACCCTCTTCACCTCGCCGACCGTCGCGGGCCTGGCCGCCGCCGCCACGGTGGGCGAGGTGGCGGTGCCGCCGAACCTGATCCCCGCCGACGCGCAGCTGATCACGCCTCAGATGCTGCCGCTGGTGGACCTGACGGCGGAGGAGATCGAGCGGATCGTCTCGGTGTTCCCCGGCGGCGCGCCGAACATCGCGGACATCTACCCGCTGGCTCCGCTGCAGGAGGGCATCTTCTTCCACCACCTGATGAACGCCGGCGGCGATGACGTCTACGTGCTGCCGACCGTGGTCACCTTCGACTCGCGGACGCGGCTCGACACCTTCCTGGCCGCGCTGCAGCACGTGGTGGACCGGCACGACATCCTGCGCACGGCGGTTCTCTGGGAAGGCCTGCCCGAACCGGTCCAGGTGGTCGCCCGCCGCGCCCTGCTGCCGGTGGAACTGGTCGAGCTGACCGGCACCGATCCGGCGGCCGAGCTCTCCGCCGCCTGCCCCGCCGCCATGGACCTCGGCCGGGCGCCGCTGCTGCGGGCCCGGATCGCGGCCGAGCCGGGGAGCGAGCGGTGGCTGATGCTGCTCCAGCGGCACCATCTGTCGACGGATCACACCGCGATGGAGGTCCTGCTGGAGGAGATCCAGGCCGTGCTGGACGGCGAGCAGGACCGGCTGCCGATGCCGCTGCCGTTCCGCGACTTCGTCGCGCAGGCACGGCTTCGGGTCTCCCGGGAGGAGCACGAGCGCTTCTTCGCACGGCTGTTGGGCGGGGTGAGCGAGCCGACCGCGCCGTTCGGCCTGCTGGACGTGCGCGGGGATGCCAGCGGGGTGGCGGAGGCCAAGCTGCACCTGGCCGCCGAACTGGCGGAGCGGGTGCGGGAGCAGGCCCGGCGACTCGGTGTGAGCGCCGCCGCCGTCTTCCACGTGGCCTGGGCCCGGGTGGTCGCGGCGACCTCGCACTGTGACGACGTGGTGTTCGGCACCGTGCTGTTCGGGCGGATGAGCGGTGGCAGCGGCGCCGACCGGGTGCCGGGCCTGTTCATCAACACGCTTCCGGTCCGGGTGCCGACCGCCGGTGTCGGGGTGGCGGAGGCACTGCTCGCGATGCGCGGGCAACTCGCGGACCTGCTGGTGCACGAGCACGCGCCGCTCGCGCTCGCCCAGAAGGCCAGCGGGATCGGTGGCGCGACTCCGCTGTTCACCGCGCTGCTCAACTACCGGCACAGCCACGCCGCCGAGCAGCCGGCGCCGGATTCCTCGGGAGCCCAGCCGTCGGGGATCGAGGTCCTGCACAACCGGGAGCGCACCAACTACCCGCTGACCGTGTCGATCGACGACCTCGGCGCCGGGTTCGTCCTCACCGCGCAGGCGGTGGCCCCGATCGACGCCGAGCTGGTGTGCACGCTGCTGAACACGACGCTCGCGGGGCTGGTCGAGGCGCTGGAGACCGCTCCGACGTTGCCCCTCGGGCACGTCGAGGTGCTGGATGAGGTGGAGCGGCGGCGGATCCTGACGGAGTGGAACGACACGGCGGTCGAGCCGGTGACCGGGACACTGCCGGAACTGTTCGCCGCGCAGGTCACGCGGACGCCGGATGCGGTGGCGCTGGTCTGCGGCGACGTCGAGTTGACGTTCACGGAGCTGGACGCCCGGGCCAACGGACTCGCCCGGCGCCTGATCGCGGAAGGCATGGGCGCCGAGCGCGGCGTGGCTGTTCTGATGGAACGCTCGGCCGAGCTCGTGATCGCGCTGCTGGCGGTGGTGAAGGCCGGCGGCTGCTACGTCCCGCTCGATGCCCGCTACCCGCTCGCGCACCGTCAGGCGATCCTCGCGGAGACCGGGGCGAAGGTGATCCTCACCGACACCGCACTGCGCGAGCAGGCCGGGGAACTCAGGCTCACCGTCCTGGAGGTCGGCGACCGCGTCGGTGAAACCGTCGATATCCCGTGCGATGCACGGCAGTTGGCGTACGTGATGTACACCTCCGGCTCGACCGGCCGCCCCAAGGGCGTCGCCGTCACCCACCAGGACGTCGTCGCACTCGCCACCGACCGCCGCTTCGCCGGCCCCGCGATGGAACGCGTGCTGTTGCACTCCCCGCACTCCTTCGACGCCTCCACCTTCGAGCTGTGGGCACCACTCCTGACCGGCCGTCAGATCATCGTCGCCCCCGCCGGCGACATCACAACAGCCTCACTCGGCCGCCTGATCACCCACCACAACGTCACCGGGCTCTGGCTCACCGCAGGCCTCTTCGCCCTCATCGCCGACGAAGACCCCAACTGCCTGCACGGCGTCCGCGAACTATGGACCGGCGGCGACGTCGTCTCCCCCACCGCCGTCACCCGCCTCCAGACCGCCTGCCCCGACACCACTGTCGTCAACGGCTACGGCCCCACCGAAACCACCACCTTCGCCACCACCCACACCGCCAGCCGCCAGCCAGGCCCGCTGCCCATCGGCCGCCCGCTGGACAACATGCGCGCCTACATCCTCGACGCACACCTCCACCCAGTACCGACAGGCAGCACCGGCGAGCTCTACCTGGCCGGCGCCGGCCTCGCCCGCGGCTACCTGGACCGACCCGGCCTGACCGCCGAGCGTTTCATCGCGGCACCCTTCAGCGCTCCCGGCGAGCGCATGTACCGCACCGGCGACCTCGCCCGCTGGAACCACCACGGCCAGATCGAATACGCCGGCCGCGCCGACCAGCAAGTCAAACTACGCGGCTTCCGCATCGAGCCCGGCGAGATCGAGGCCGCCCTGGCCGCACACCCGGCCGTCGTGCAGGCCGCCGTGCTGGTCCGCGAGGACGTCCCCGGCGACAAGCGTCTGGTCGGCTACGTGGTGCCCGTGGGCGAGCTCGACATCACGGCGATCCGGAGCCACCTGGCCACCACCCTGCCCGACTACCTGGTCCCCAGCGCGATCATCCCGCTCGACACCCTCCCCCTCACCATCAACGGCAAGCTCGACCGCCGCACCCTCCCCGCCCCCGACCTCACCACGGCGCCCGGCCGCGAACCCCGCACCCCGCACGAGGAAGTCCTGGCCGTGCTCTTCGCCGAGGTGCTGTCGCTGCCCCGGGTCGGCGTCGACGACGACTTCTTCGACCTCGGCGGCCACTCGCTGCTCGCCACCCGCCTGGTCAGCCGCATCCGCACGGTGCTCGGCGAGGAGCTGGCCTTGCGAGACCTGTTCGAGGCGCCCACGGTGGCCAACCTCGCGCAGCGCCTCGCCACAGGCGCCGAACTCGGCGACAAGTTCGCCGAGTTGATGCCACTACGCCGCGAGGGCGCGCTACCTCCACTGTTCTGCGTCCACGCCGGATACGGCGTCGCGCTGGGCTACAGCCGTCTGCTGCCCTACCTGCCCGATCGTCCGCTCTACGCCCTCCAGGCGCGCAGCCTCACCCAGACCGAGCAACTGCCCCAAACCGTCGAGCAGATGGCCGCCGACTACGTGGCCCACATCCGTTCGGTCCAGCCGTCGGGCCCGTACCACCTGCTGGGCCACTCCTTCGGCGGCCTGGTGGTCCATGCCATCGCCGGTCGGCTGCAGGAGCTGGGCGAGGAGGTGGCCGTGCTCGGCATCATGGACGCCTACCCGTACGCCGCCTACACGGTGAAGGGCACCGAGCGGGACGAACAGGAAACCCTGGCGGTCTTCCTGGAGATGTTCCAGGTCGAGCGTCCGGGCACGGATGGCACGCCGCTCACCCGCGAGCAGGTGGTGCAGACCCTGGTGGAGAGCTCGTTCTCGTCCTTCTCCGCCGAGGACCTCGGTGCCATGGGCGACGCCTGGGAGCGCCACGTCCGGATGATGCGGGACTTCGAGCCCGCCCGCTTCCGCGGCGACGTGCTCTTCTTCACCGCCACCCGCCGGCGCCCCGAGGGCACCCCGCCGGCCACCGCCTGGGCCCCGCACATCGAGGGCCGGATCATCGACCATCACCTGGACGCCACCCACCACGGCCTGATGGATCCCAAACCCCTCGCCGAGATCGCCCGTGCGATCACGGAGTTGACGGAGCATCAGGCCTGACTCGACGCGTGGGACGTTCCGGTCCGGCCGGCGAGGGCACTGCGGTCCGCCGCCCTCGCCGGCCGGCGCCGTACTACAGGCCTCGCTTCATCGCGCCGTCCGCCAGGGCGTCGGTCGCCAGCAGCAGTTGCACCCGGACCTGGTCGAGTCGGCCCAGCAGGGCCAGCATCCTCAGCGACTCGCCGGTGGCCGGCGCGGTCACCAAGGCGACCATCTGCTCCTGATGGGCTCGCTCCAGGGCGGCCGCCGCGAGATGCGTGCCGGCCACGTCGGCCGCCGGCGAGCGCCGGTGGTTCACCAGGCCCGAGACGGCCGTCCGCAGGCCGGCGACCAGGCCGACGATGCCCTGGGTGAGCGGGACGAGCCGGTCCGGCGAGGTCGGGCCGTACAGGTCGAACTCACGGACGAACTCGTGCAGCACGTGGGTGCCGCCGTCCACCGCGTGGGACACCCGTAGCAGGTCCTCCCGGTCGATCGGGGTGGTCAGACACCGGACGAGCCGCGTGCTCACCTCGTCCCGCAACTCCCGGCTCTGCCGCCTGTTCGCCTGTTCGCCTGTTCGCCTGTTCGCCTCCGAGCGCAGCGCCGCCTCCGCGGGGATCGACTCCCCCGTGCTGACCAGGTGGGCTTCCACCACCGCGGCGTCCGACATCGCCAACTGCCCCAGGATCGCCCGCTCCAGCACGCTGTCGGGACGACCGGACAGGGCGCCGGACAGCGCGCGCAGTCGGGGCCAGCCGGCGGCGCGCGCCGAGCGGCCTACCGCTCGGACGCCGTTCGACCATTCGTCGCGCGCGGCCGACCGGTCGTCCCGCCGGTCGTCCGGCCGCGTCAGCCCGACCGACCGCGTGAACCCGGCCCGCGGACGGATCCGTCGTAGCAGGCGGGCGCCCTGCCCGTCGTAGCGAGTTCTCTGGAGGCATCCGATGACCCAGCACGCAGCGGACCGGGTCGTGCTCGACCCGCAGGCCGCCGACCGCCCGGCCGAACGCCGCCGGCTGCTCGCCGCGGGCCCTGTCGCGCCGGTGGAGCTGCCCGGTCGGATCCACGCCTGGGCGGTCACCCGGCAGGAGGTGGCCAGAACCGTCCTGACCGACCCTCGGTTCGTGAAGGACGTCAACCAGTGGGGCGCCTGGCAGCGCGGGGAGGTCCCCACCGGCTGGTCGCTGACCGCGGCGGTGAACCCCACCCGCAGCATGGTGACGGTCGACGGCGCCGACCACCGACGGCTGCGGAGCCTGACGTCCGCCGCGCTCACCGCGCGCCGGGTCGAACAGCTGCGGCCCAGGATCCAGGAGATCACCCGCGAGTTGCTCGACCGCCTCGCCCACCACGACGGCGTGACGGTCGGCCAAGCGGTCGACCTGAAGCGGACCTTCGCGTTTCCGCTGCCGATGAGCGTCATCGGCGACCTGTTCGGCGTCGACCCGGGACAGCACCGCGCCCTGCGACAGCTCTACGACTCGCTGTTCGACAGCACCACCGCCCCAGCCGAGGTGCTGGCCACCATCAGCGCGCTGCGCGACCTCTTCGGCGAGATCATCGCGTCCAAGCGCCGGGCGCCGGGCGCCGGGCGACGACCTCACCAGTGCGCTGATCGCCGCGAGCGAGCAGGGCGACCGGCTCACCGAGGAGGAGTTGCTCGGGACCCTCAGCGTCATCGTCGCCGCCGGTCACGAGACCACGGTGAACCTGATCGTCAACGCCGTCCGCGCCTTGTGCGCCAACCCCGGTCAACTCGCGCTGGTCCTGGCCGGCACGCACAGCTGGGAGGACGTCGTCGAGGAGACCCTGCACTGGGCCTCGCCGGTCAACAACTTCCTGTTCCGCTACGCCACCGAGGACATCGACGTCGCCGGCACGCTGGTCCGCCAGGGCGAGCCCGTGTTGATGGCCTACGGCGCCATGGGCCACGACCCCGGGCAGCACGGCCCCGACGCGGACCGCTTCGACCTCACCCGGGGTACCGGCCGCCACCTGTCCTTCGGCCACGGGCCGCACATCTGCCCGGGCGCCCAACTGGCCCGTCTCGAGGCACGGATCGCGCTGGGTGCCCTCTTCGAGCGCTTCCCCGCGCTCACGCTCGCCGTGCCCGAGGAGGAGCTGGTGCCCTATCCGGCGATCGCGCTGAACAGCCTGCGCTCGCTGCCCGTCCGCCTCTGGCCGCGACGTGCTGCCCAGCAGTAACCGTGCGGGGAGTCGCCGGCGATCTGGCGGCTCGACGTTCTGGCTCTCGCAGGCTGCGCGGCCGGACGGTGTCGTACTGGCGCGAGTGGCGCATGGGCCTGCCGGCGTGGGCCCGGCGGAGAGGCAGACGGCAGTGACGGACGCGGTGACGTGGCTGATGGCGGGGACTGGACAGGGTGACAGGGCTCCCGTGGCGGACCATGGCACGAGCTCGGACGATTCGGGAGCCCGTCGTGATCGCCGGCTTCAGGCTGCGTCGGCGAGGATCTGGTGGACGGTGTCGATGTCGACGCCGGTCCTGCTGCGGATCCGCTCCGCTGTCCAGCCGCGGCGATGCGCCCGTAGGACTGCGTCGGCAGCTCCTTGCCCGGTGGCCTTGTAGTGGCGGATCGCGGCCATGAGTTCGGTCGTCTCGCGGTTCTGCGCGGTGTCGATGGCGCGGTTCATGGCGGCGAACCGCGCGCTGATCTGGTCGACGGGCACGCTGTAGATGGCGGCGAGGTCGCTCTCGGTGAGGCCTTCGGCGTCGCATCGGCGCAGCAGGGTGCAGTCGTCAGGGAGGGCCATGTTCGTCCTCTCGAGGTGGGGCGGCTGACCTTACCTCCGTGGCGGCCTGTTGGGTAGGTGTTGGTGCAGGTGGGCAGCTTGCGGGGGCCTGCATAGGTCTCGGTTTGACGACGGCTGCCACGATCTCATCACGATGAACACGGCGCAATGTCGTTAAGCTGCTGCAGGATCGACCGTCGTCTGGAGGCCCGCCCCGTGCAGATCCCGATACCTGCCGAGGACGACCGCGACGCGCGGCTCACCGCCCACCACGCCGTCGCCGCCGCGCTGAACGACTGCGGCGAGCGGGAGTTGGGCCGGCTGGTCGAGTCGGCCACGCCGATCGGCACCGGGATCGGCGGGGCGGTGTCCCGGCTGGAGGTGGCCGGGACGCCCGTCTTCGTCAAGCGGGTGCCGCTCACCGAGCTCGAGCTGCTGCCCGAGCACCGCGGGTCCACCGCCGATCTGTTCGCGCTGCCCGCCTTCTGCCACTACGGCATCGGCGGCCCCGGCTTCGGCGCCTGGCGCGAACTCGCCGTGCACCGCAGGACGACGGACTGGGTGCTCGCCGGGCAGCACGAGGGCTTTCCACTGCTGCACCACGCCCGGGTGCTGCCCGGCCCCGTCCAACCCCTGCCCGAGGAACTGGCCGACATCGAACGGGCCGTCGCCTACTGGGACGGGCGAGCCGAGGTGCGCCACCGGATCGAGGCGCTAGCCCGGGCCTCGGCGAGCGTGGTGCTGTTCCTGGAGTACCTGCCGCAGACCCTGCACAGCTGGCTCGGCCGGCAGCTGCGCGCCGGCGAGCGGGCCGCCGACCGGGCGTGCGTGATGGTGGAGCGGGAGCTGACCGCCACCGCCGCCTTCCTGCGCGCGCGTGGGCTGCTGCACTTCGACGCGCACTTCGCGAACATCCTGACCGACGGCCGGCGCCTCTACTTCGCCGACTACGGTCTCGCGTTGGCCGACGATTTCGAACTGTCCCAGGAGGAGGCCGAGTTCGTCGACCGCCACCGCAGCTACGACCACTGCTACGCGCTCACCCACCTGGTGCACTGGCTGTTGACCGAGCTCCACGGCGGCGACGCCGCACACCGCAGGGCGCTGCTGCGCGCGTACACCGAGGGCACCCGCCCGGCGGCCGCGCCCGAGGTGATTCCCGAAGCGGCCGAGGCGATCCTGCTCCGGCACGCGCCGTTGGCGCTGGTGATGACGGAGTTCTACCGGCAGCTGCAGCGGGAGAGCCGCCGAACGCCCTACCCGGTGGCGGAGCTCCGCCGGGTGCTGGGCGAGGGCGGGCCCCTGGCTTCCTGATCCACGCTCGCCACCCACCACACCGCATGGGCGAGCGCCACTTCACCGATCCGAGCCTCGCCATTCATGACGTCGCGCCGATCAGGGCCGCGGTGGTGTTCGCGCATCCCCACGACAGCGTCACGCCGGCGCCGCCGTGGCCGTAGTTGTGGACGAGCCGGGTGCCGGGCAAGGTCTGGTCGTCCGCCTCCAGCCGGACGCCGCCGTGGCGCGCGGGGCGCAGTCCGACCAGCTGGCCGGTGATGTCGGCGCCGCGCAGTTCGGGCACCAGGGCCGTGCAGCGGCGCAGGATCGACCGCGCGGTCTGCGGGTCGACGGCGGTGTCCCAACTGCCCTCGTCGAAGGTGCCCCCGAGCACGACGTCGGTGCTGCGAGGGTGGACGTAGGTGTATCCGGCGGAGTTGTCCTGGACCCGGAGGGAGGTCGTCAGGCCCGGGTTGCGCACCAGGACGACCTGTCCGCGCACCGGATGCAGCGCCTGGTCGTCGCAGAGCCGGCGAGCGCCGAGTCCACTCGCGTTGACGATGGTCGATGCCCAACCACGCACCTGTTCCAGGGTGTTCAGCCGCTGCTGGATCAACTCACCGCCGGCTTCCAGGAACCGGTCCAGGAGCAGCGCCAGATACACCGGCATCTCGACGCAGGGAGCAGTGAACTCCCAGCCGCCCGCGTAGGGAGCCGCCAGCTCAGCCAGTTCGGCCGGCTCCAGCCGGCGCAGGTCCGAGACGGGCGCCCCCCACCACGGCACGTCCGGAGTGTCCTGGTGCGTCAGCATGCGGGTGGTGCGCATCGTCACCCCGGGGGTCTCACCGGCGGCCTGGCGGGCGAGCTCGGCGAACGTGCTCGCGGACCAGGCCCGGACCCGGCTGCCGTCCGCCACGCCGGACGGGTACCACACGGCCGCGGCCACGGCCGAGGTCGTCGACAGCGGCGGGTCGGCGGTCACGATCGCCACCCGGGCCCCCTCCCGCTGCAGGCGCAGCGCACTGGTCAGCCCGATGACCCCGCTCCCGATCACCACAACGTCCAGCATGAACTTCCCCTTCGGGTCCGCCGCTGACCGGACGTCGACGGGCTGAGCCCAGGAAAGCCGGTTCGCCCGAGGGTGTCCAAGACCGTCCTGGTCACGAGTGATAAGTGGCGCTTATCATCGGCTGATGGACTTGCGTCGGATGCGCTACTTCGCCGTGCTCGCCGAGGAGCTGCACTTCACCCGGGCCGCGCGGCGGCTGCACATCGCGCAGCCCGCCCTCAGCCAGCAGATCAAGGCCCTGGAGCGGCAGATCGGCGCCCGGTTGATCGAACGGGGCAACGCGGGCTGCACGCTCACACCGATCGGCGCGCTGGTGGCTGAGGAGGCGAACAGGGTGCTGGAGCAGGTCGCGGCCGCCGAGGAACGGATCACCGCAGCGGTCGACGGACGGCAGGGGCGGCTGCGCCTGGCCTACACCCGCTCTGCGCGCGGCGGTCCCGCCGACGCCCTGGTCGCCGCCTTCCGTCACCGCCATCCCGAAGTGGACCTCAGGGCGCAGACCGGCTGGACCGCGCACAACACCGTGGAACTCCTCGCGGGGCGGCTCGACGCCGCGTTCGTCCGCCCACCGCTCGACGTTCCGGACCTGGCCTGCCACGTCATCGCGGAGGAGGAACTCCTCCTGGCCGTCCCGGCCGACCACCCGCTCGCCAGGTCGCACTCCAGGATCAGCCGCCGCCGGATCTGCGCCGAACCGGTGATCCTGTGGCCCCGGGAGAACGGTCCCGGCATGCACGACCTGATCACCGGTCAACTCTGGCCGGGCCAAGGCCCCCGGATCGTCCGCGAAGAGCCCGACGACGAGCAACTGCTCCTCGCCGTGGCCGCCGGACACGGGATCGCCCCGATCC
Source organism: Kitasatospora sp. GAS204B (assembly GCF_029892155.1). Lineage (GTDB taxonomy): Bacteria > Actinomycetota > Actinomycetes > Streptomycetales > Streptomycetaceae > Kitasatospora. Next base: position 129,277 of record NZ_JARZAG010000018.1, read on the forward strand.
CCGAAGGCCGCGCCCGCACGCTCCGGGTCCCCGGAGTCCGGCTGCGCCGCCTGGCCGACCCCACCCCCACCGTCACCCTCGGCCTCGCCTACGACCCGAGAGCCGACTCCCGTACGGTGCGGCTCCTGCTGGCCATGATCGCTCCGGACGGCCCGCGTTGAGTCCCAGCGCCCAGGGTCTGCCCGATTCCGTCCGGCGACCCGCCGCGCAGCCCGCGCGGGTGCTGGGAGAGCGGAACGGCTACTCGCTCCCCTGATCCGCAGCCACCCGCCCGCCACTCGCCGCCGTCAGTCGCGCGCCGCGCAGGCCAACGCAGTCCAGTGCCCAGAAGGTCTCCGAGTACACGAAGGTGCCGGTCATCCACTCCTGGTGCGCCGACAGCCTGACCACCTGGAACGCGCCCGGCGGGTAACGCAACGTCGGCGGCCGGAAGCCCAGCTCCTCCGCCGGGAGGAAGCCCCGCTTGCGGTAGTAGCTCGGCGAACCCTCCAGGAAGACCAGCGGCACACCCTGCCGATCGGCCGCCCCGACCGCGTCCTCGATCAACCGGCTGCCGATGCCGCGCCCCTGATACTCCGGCAGCACACCCAGCGGCGACAGCGAGTACACGTCGACCAACCGGGGCAGCGCGTCCAGCCGGCCCGCGCTCAGCAGCACGTGCCCGACCACCCGCTGGTCAACGGTGGCGACGAAGGAGAGCGGCGGCAGCGCCGCCTCGGCGGCCCGGAGCGTGTCGACCAGCCTCGGCACCCGCTCGCTGTCGCCGAACGCGCGGGCGTGCACCGTGCGGATCCCGTCGTGGTCCTCGGGGGTCTCGGGCCGGATCAGCAGCTCGGCGGGGGCGTCTGTGGTCATGGCCGCGAGGGTACGTCACCACCGGCGCGAGTGCGGTTCGATTATCCGGCTGCTGTGCTGCGTGGGAACTCTCCGAGCGGCGCAGCAGCAGCACGCTGCGGTTCCTGGACCGAGCCGGGGTGGCGGCGGCGTTGGCGGGGGCCGGGTTGGTGGTCGAGGAGCAGTTCGGCGATCTGCACAGCGGCCCGCTGACGGACGCGAGCCCGGAGATCGTCACCATCGCGCGACGCGACAACGGCAGCTGAACCCCCCTCAGCTTCCGCTCCGGGTGCCGCAAGCAAGGCCCGGTCGATCTTGGCGGTCAGAGCCGCCGCTTCCTGATCACGGGTCACGCCTCGTCGTGATCGCAACGGCCATCGTCTTGTCCGAACCCGGCCCCCCACCTCGCCGACCGGCGCCAGCACCACCCGGATCACGAACTACACCTGCCGTGACCACCATCAGCCCCACTGGCGGATCATTCCCCAGGTTCGACCCACTGCGACCGCCAGGCCGGCGGGTCGAACGGGTCAGCGAAGTACTGCGTCTCCCTCACCACGCGTCCTGCCGAGAACTCCATGATGCTCACCGTCTGCGTGGGCTTGCCGTCATAGGTGAGCACGAACTCGGTCACCCAGAGATCGCCGGCTCCGAGGATCCTGCGCACGGTGAAGGTCCGGACCGCGGGATGTTGGGTACGCAGTGCCTGGATGTTGCTCCTGCCGCGGATGACCTCGCCGGACTGCGGGTACTCGACGATGACGTCGTCGGCGTAGATGTCGTGTTCCGCGTCCGCGTCACCGCTGTTCGATGCGGCCCAGTGCCGGTCCAGCAGAGCCCGGGCAACCGTCGCTTCCATCGTCATGGCCCTTTCGCTCGGAGCACCACGCGCCCGACGTCCTGGGTCGCGGGAACCGATCCACCCCGCCGGTATTCTCCCCCCTCCTCACCCAACCACGCTAGGCAGCCGCGCCGACCGCCCGCAAACCGGTGCTCCGTCGGCGGCCTTGGACGCGTATCGCGCCATCGACGGTGGCGCCCTCGGCCACGGATGCATCCGGTCACATGTGGTCGGCCGGAGAGCGAGTAGTTGCGGATGACCGGGGCGGCCCGTGGGCCCGGCCGCAGGCGGACCGTGAGGAACTGCCCCGGCAGCGCGCCTGGGAGCGGCTGTGCCTGTCCCGTGACGCTCCGAACCCCATGTGGTTCAGGGGATGACGCGACCGATGTCGTTGTCTCGCTGATGGATCTCTTCAAGCTCACCCCAGGGTGGCGGACCGCCCAAACGCCAGGGGACTTGCTTCGTGTCTGACGCGTGGATCGATCGCCTGGCAGCGTCGACGAACTCCCGTTGTGCAGCGTCGAGTTTCGTATGAATCTGACGAAGTAGCGTCATGTCCTTTGGTTCTCCAAACGGGAAGGCACTGAACTCCCCCACAAATGAGGCGAGTTGCTCCGCAGAGATCCCCACATCGGTGTCGGCCACCAGGCTGACCGACACCAAGGCGGCGTTCCACTCCTCCCAGTCGATCCCCACCGGCTCGCGCTGCTCCCAGTACGCGTGGCGCATGCCGATCTCGACCGCGCCGAAGCTCTGGAGAAGGCGCTCGTACGCCGCAATCTTCCGATCGCGTATCCACTGCCCGGATTCATTGCGGCGCCCGGCCCGGGTACCTACGAGGATGCCCAGGATCGTCGCGGCCACTCCGCTGGCGGTGGATATGAGGGTTCCCCAAGGGAGATTCATGATATTCCTACCTTTCAGTCGGACGTCCAGCCAAGGCTCAGTCGAGGCTTCTGTCAGGTCGGGTGTAGAAGGACTCGACGCCCCGCCAGGGCGAGGGGCCGCCCAGTGATCGGTCCAGGCGCCGTTGGGACGGGGCGAGGGAACAGCGGGCCGCATTGACGAAGCTCAGGTGAGCCTCGCCCAGTGCGGTATGAATCGGCCGCAGTTCTTCGAGGTCGGTCGGCTGACGGCCGTGGAAGAGAATGGTGAAGTCCTCCAGGGTCTCGCAGACCCGCTCGGCTGCTGTGCTGGTCGCCGGGTCGGCAACGAGGCTCACCGAGTGCTGGGCGGCCACGAACGGCACCCAGTCGACGGCGGGCCTCCGCTCGTCGAGGAATGCCTCGCGCAGCTCCGCCTCCACGGCCCCGAACGCCTGCAGGAACTTCTCGTAGGCGGCGGTCTGCGTCCCCTGCAGCCATTGCTGGTGCTGGCCGCGGCGCCCGACGACACCGCCGGCGATGACGCCCACGACCGTTGCGGTGACACCACCTGCCGTGGATATCAGCAGATCCCATGAGACAGTCAAGCCAGGTCTCCTCACGATGATGAGCGGGGCGCCCCGGGCAGCCCCGCGCTGAACGAAGCCAACGGAATGAACATCAATTCTTGCCCAGTGTCGATGAGATGGATGCTCGAAGTCTTCTACTCGGCCCTCCAGAGACGCCACCGGGGCGCGTGGCGGGCCTCAGCGCCGTATGGATGTGAATGTCGAGGAGGTCGGCCAGTACCGGTGCGGGTAGCTCGGTGGCGAGGGCGATGAGGGCTGCGGTGCGGGCGGCTCTGGTGTGGATGCCCTGGCGCGCGAGCCGGTCGTTGAACGCTTTGCGGCTGAGTGGACGGCCGGGAACGACGCCGGGGAACAGCCACGGCGGCTGACCGGTGAGGGTTCGGGTCATGGCGGAGCGCTGGTACGGCGCGTCGGCGAGTTGGTGGAGGAGTTCGGCCAGGGGTGGTGGGATCCACAGCCTTTGCGGGTCTGGCGGCCTGAGTGATCGGCAGGTCTGCATGAACACCGCGCAGCGCTTTCTGGTTGCCGAGCAGGGCTTCCGTGTTCTCACGGCAGCAGTAGTTCGGCGATCTGCCCAGCCGCCGGTTGACGGACGCTCGCCCGGCGACCGTCACCATCGCGCGACGCGCGAGCGGCAGCTGAACCCCCCTCAGCCTCCGCTCCCGCTGCCCCCGCGCCGGGCCCGGAATGCGGCGGCCTTGACCCGGTTCTGACACGCCGTCGAGCAGAACTGCTTCGCCGCGTTCCGCGATCCGTCCACGTACACCCGGTCGCAGCGCGGCGCCTGGCAGACGCCCAACCGGCCGGCCAGGTCGCTGCCGATGGCCAGCGCCAAGGCGGTCGCGCACCCGGCGCTCCAGCCCACCGCGAGGGTGTCGTCGCGGCCGTGGAAGTGCAGTTGCCACGGTTCCCCGGCCACCCGGTCCAGCTGCGGTCGGGCGCCGGCGGCGCGCAGCAGCACGTTCAGCGTGGCCGCGGCGGCGTCCAGGTCGCCGGCGTCCACCGCTTCGAAGATCTCGCGCATTCGCCAGGCCGTGGCGATCAGGTGGTCGGCCTGGGCCGGACCGATGGCGTCGGGGTCGGTGCCGGCAGGCGGCAGGGCGGCGACGATCGCGGGCGCCGACTCGGCGCCGCGCGGGGCGGTGTAGGGCCTGCCCCGTGCGCTGCCGTCGGTCAGCGCGTTGACCAGAGCGACCGAGGCGTCCAGCAATCTCACGACGTGACTGTCGAACATCACTTGACCAGCTACTCCTTTGCCTCTGGACCTTCGGTGAGATGCGGCCGTCGCTGGCATGGACCGAGCGGGATCCCGCAGGAGTGGCCCATGGTTTGAACGATGCGGACCCCGGCTTCGGCCGAGGCCTCCCGCCATGCCCACCGCATCAGTTCAGTGGTTCCTTCATCATCACGGAGAATACGGGCGAGTCCGATCTCAGGCATGCGCTTCCCTCCGATGGTCAGTCCAGGATCGGTTGTGTGGACTGCCGGGAGCGACCTTGGCGAGCGTGGCCGTGAACTGGTCAAGCATGTGTCCGGTCCGTCCATGGCTCGCGGAAAGCGGCACCGGCTGAGCCGTGGCCACCGCCGCTTCGAGCTCCGTCTGCCGAAGCTGAGCACTGGTGAGATCGGTCAGCGTCAGGTGGCGGATCCGCTGCACGGAGGGACGCAGGAGGGCCAGGTTCCGGTGAGCATGCGCTTCAGCACCAGCCCACAGACCAGCCTGGGCCAATTTGGGGCGGCGAGACCTTGGTGCGACTGGGCTACCGCGCCCAGCGTCCCATGGCCGGCGCGGTGCCGATCAGGCACTCGATGCCGGTCGGGAAGCCGGCGAGAGCGTAGGCGGTCAGGCGCAGGTGGCCCTCAAGGCAGACCAGGGATGCGTCAGAACCTGCTCGGCCTGCCCGGCTGCCGCCAGATGTGACCGGAGGTTCTGGCCGAACCTCCGGCTGGACAGCTCGCCACTCAAGAAGCAGGCGACCATCTCGTCCTCACTACTCACGCCCAGTACCTGCACGACCGTCAGCATAGGACTGACCCGGCTGGGCACCGCAACCTGCTCGCACGTCATCTCGTCCACAGGTCTTGACCATTGCTCGAGTCTTCTCGACATCGCAGAGACCGTGCTCAGCTCCTTTGCAGCGAACGGGCGGCCACCGCGCGGGCGTTACCGCCTTGCCGTCTCCCAGCACGAACAACGCGTCTGGCTCCATGGGACCGATGGCCCGGTGTGGCACCTGGTCCGACCGGGAGCCCACCCCGCGAACCGCCCCGTCCGGGGCCCTCTCTGCTGCGTTTTCGGAGGTCGTAAAGAGCGAAGCCGACACACGGGAAGACCCCCGCCGGTCAGGTTCTCTCCTGGCTCACGGGGGTCTTCGTCACTTCTCAGGCGCGGGCCGAGCTGTAGCATTCGTCACTGACGATACATGGTTCACCAGTGACGATTGGCATCCACATGCGCTTCGGCCCGAGCCCGGCAGGTTCGCCACCACTGCCACGTACCGTCCGGCTGCTCGTCGCGGCCCGGGCGATGAACCGGCTCGCGGCCTTCTCGCTGCCCTTCCTCACCGTGCTGATCAGCACCGACTTCCACGCTTCCACCGCCACCGCCGGACTGGTCGGCACCGCCTTCGGACTCGCCACCATCCCCTCCCGGCTGGCCGGCGGCAGACTGGCGGACCGGCTGGGCCGCCGACGCACCATCGTGCTCGGACTGACCGGCTGCGCCCTCGCGCAGCTCGGGCTCGCGGTGGCGGGCAGCCTGGCGGTCGCGGCCGGGTTCGCCGTGCTGCTCGGGCTCGCCTTCGAGCTGTACGAACCGCCGAGCCAGGCGATGATCGCCGACGCGGTGGACCCGGCCGACCGGGTGCGCGCCTACAGCCTGCTCAACGCGGCCCTGGCGGCGGCCGGGCTGGCGGCCGGCGTACTGGCGGCCGCGCTCGGGCGGTGGGACCTGCGCTGGCTCTTCGTCGCGGATGCGGCGAGTTGCCTGGCCTGCGCTGTGGTGGTGTATGCCGTGCTGCCGGCAGACCGGCCAGGCGGGTCCAGTGACCCCGGTTCTGACGAACCGTCAGTAGTCGGCAGCCCCTGGCGGGATCGCGGGCTGCTCGCCATGCTCGCCTCCGGCACCCTGTTCGCACTGGTCTACCTCCAACTCACCCTCGCGCTGCCGCTCTCGCTGGCCCGGCACGGCCTGCCGCCGGCCGACGCCGGGCTGCTCTACACCGCCTCGGCGCTGACCGTGCTGGCCGGCCAGCCGCTGCTGCGCCGGCCACCGCTCGCCGGTCTCTCGGCGCCGGTCGCGCTCCGCGCGGGCTACCTGCTGCTGGCGGCGGGCCTGGCCGGCTACGCGATCGCGAACGGTCCGGCCGGCCTGCTGGCCTCCACCGTGGTGCTGAGCCTGGGCGACCTGCTGCTGCTCGGCCGCGCCTACGCCATGGTCGCCGACCTCGCCCCGCCCGGCGCCGCCGGCCGCTACCTGGCCGCCTACGGCACCAGTTGGGGCATCGCCGCCGTGGCGGCACCACTGCTCGGCACCCAGTTGCTCGCCCGCGCCGGGACCGGCGCCCTCTGGTTCACGATGGCGGCCGGCTGCCTGCTGCTGGCCGCCGGACAGCCGCTGCTGCTTCGGGCCACCCCTCGCAATGGCCAGCCAATCGGTCGCTGAAGCCTCGCAACTGCCGGGCGGACCCGCTGTTCGATCACCCAGGAAACCGCCGGCCGCTCGGTGTCCGGCACCAATCGCCCCACCGGTCGCCGCCCTGTTTGGATAGGCCCCGGCCCCACCGCACGGGGCCCGGCTCGCGGCCTCCCCCACCACGCGAGCCCTCGGCGGCAGCCGCGCCCTGGCCCAGGGTGCGGGGGGCCGTGCACGTGGCCTGACCTCAAGCAGGCACACCGCACGCCCCTCCGCACACTCCACCACCGCGCGGCTGCCGCACGAAGCGCCACCGCCTGAGTGTCAGTGGTGTGCGGCACGCTGTCCGTATGCGTGCACCTCGGATCCAGTGCCCCACCTGCAGCCGCCTGGTCGCCCTGATGCCGACGACCCGCCGTCCCGGCTACGGCGTGGTCCACGACCACAAGAAGGACCGCCGCTCGCTCGTGCTCTGCGAGGCGAGCATGCAGCAGTTGCCGACCGCCACCGCTGACGCCTGGCAGGACGCCCTGCCCGGCGCCGACGGCCAACCGGACGCGGCGGCAACGCTGTTCTGAGCGGCTCGCCCACTGCTGCTTCAAGCAGCTACGCCGCCCGACCGCCCGGTGGCCACGGATCAAGGCCGGACGCAACGACGACCTCGGCACCTCATCCGGCGATCATCACCAACCGCACCGTCACTGAGTTCAGGATTTAAGCAGGTGCGGGGCGGCAGGCCGTCAGCTAGCCTCCGGCCCATGACCTGGCTGCCTGCTGATTTTGTCCATCCCGTCCGCGTGCCACTCCCCGGCGGCCACCACCTGCGCCCGATCACGGGCGCCGACACCGAGCTCGACTACCCGGCTGTGATGGGTTCGCGCCAGCGTCTGTGGTCCATCTACGGCGAGGCATGGGGCTGGCCGCCGGCCACCATGACGTATGAGCAGGACCGGGAGGATCTGGTGCGGCACGAGGTCGAGATCGCGGCGCACAAGTCCTTCAACTATGCGCTGTTCGATGACGCGGGCACGGCCCTGCTCGGCTGCGTCTACATCGACCCGCCGGAGAAGACCGGCGCCGACGCCGAGATCTCCTGGTGGGTGGTGGACGACCAGGTCGGCACCGAGCTCCAGCGCGCGCTGGACACCCTCGTCCCGCGGTGGATCGCCGAGGCATGGCCCTTCGAACGCCCCCGGTACGTCGGACGGGACCTCTCCTGGCAGGACTGGCTGGCCCTTCCGGATCTCACCTGACTCAGCTCGATCTCTGAACTCCGCCCGTACCGACGGCCGACCCGATGCGGCGACAACGCTGTTCCGAGCGCCACAGCGTGCGACGATGTCGGTCAACGAGCTTCTGCCGTCGCGAAGTTACGAGAGGGGTCGGCGATGAGCAACCGGGTCAGCGGGGTTGTCCGGTGGTACAACCAGGTCAAGGGCTACGGCTACATCGACGGGGACGACGGCCGCGAGGTGCTGGTGCACCGCGCGGCCGTGGAGGACTTCCCGTTCCTGACCGAGGGCCTGCGGGTCACCTACCTCATGGTCACCGACGAGGGCGACGACTCGGGCGAGGTGCACGCGGAGCAGGTCCATGTCGTCCAGTGACCTCGCCTACCGGGACTCACCGCTCCCCCGTCCCCGCTCATGCAGCGCCTGCCACACCTTGTCGCGCAGGAACGGGGCCTCGGTGAAGCGGATGCCGGTGGCGTCGCGCAGGGCGTTGGCGAAGGCGGGCGGGACGGGGTTGAAGGGGCTCTCGCTCATCGACTTGGCGCCCAGCGGGCCGATGGAGTCCGAGGTTTCGCTGAAGTGGACCTCGGTGCGCGGGACATCCGCGTAGGCGGGCAGGCGGTAGCGGCGGAAGGCGGCGGTGGTGACCTCGCCGCGGTCGTTCAGCAGGACCTGCTCGAAGAGGGTCGCGCCGAGCGCCTGGGCGACCCCGCCCTCGACCTGGCCGCGGCACTGCAGCGGGTTCATCACCTTGCCGGCGTCGGCCCCGTGGACGCTGCGCAGGATCCTGATCTCGCCGGTGTCCGGGTCGACGGCGATCCTGAACCACTGCGAGTTGAAGGCCACCGAGCGGGGTGAACCACCCCAGTGCCCGTCGGCCGACAGCTCAACTCCCTTGCCGCGCGCGGCCTCGAAGATCTCCTTGAGCGAGACCGGGCGCCCGTCGCAGTCCACCGCGTCGGCGGTCAGCCGCAGCAGGCTGCGCGGTGTGCGGGCGTACTCGGCGGTGAACGACAGGAGTTGCTCGGCGAGCGCGTTGGCGGCCTTCATCACGGCCTTGCCGGCCACCACCGTGCCCGCCGAGCCGAAGGCGCCGGTGTCGTGCTTGACCACGTCGGTGTCGGACTGCCGGATGGCGATCCGGTCCACCGTGGTGCCCAGCGCCCCGGCGGTGATCTGCTTGTGGACGGTGGTGGTGCCGTTGCCGAACTCCGCGGTGCCCACGGCTATGTCGTACGTGCCGTCCTCCAGCAGCTTCACCGTCGCGTCGGCGAAGTGGCCGCCGGGCGGGCCGGTGGCGATCGCGGACATCGCGAAGCCCTGGCCCACCAGCCAGCCCTCGGGGGCCAGTTCGGCGCTCCGGTCGTCGGCGAGGGCGTTGCGCACCACTTGTAGGCACTGGTCCAGGCCGTAACTGGCGATGTGCAGGTCCTCCTCCTCGCCGCACGGGCCCTCCATGTGCTCGCCGGGGCCGATGACGTTCTTCTCGCGCAACTCCAGCGGGTCGATGCCCAGTTTGCGGGCCAGTTCGTCCATCGCCGACTCCAGCGCGAAGGTGACCTGGCCGAGCCCGTAGCCGCGGAAGGCCCCGGCGGGCACGCCGTTGGTGTAGACGGAGTACGCGTTGACCTTCTTGTTCGGCGCGCGGTACACGCCCATCGACTCGCCCACGCTGTGGAACATCACCGCGGGACCGTGGTTGCCGTAGGCGCCGGTGTTGGCGACCACCCGGAACTGAATGGCCGTCAGAGTGCCGTCGCTCCTGGCGCCGAGCTTCACGGTGACCTTGAACGGGTGCCGGGTGGTGGCGCCGTAGAACTGCTCGGGGCGGGTGAACTCCAGCTTGACGGGGCGGTGCAGCTTCATCGCGGCGAGCACCGCGATGTCCTCGGTGAGCATCTCCTGCTTGCCGCCGAAGCCGCCGCCGACCCGGCCCGCGATCACCCGGACCTTCTCCATCGGCAGGTCGTACAGGTCGCAGAGCGCGCGCCGGGTGAGGAACGGCACCTGGGTGCTGGAGCGGACCACGATCCGCTCCGCACCACCCTCCTCGTTCTCCTCGTTCTCTTCGTTCTCTTCGAAGTAGACGACGCAGCCGTGCGTCTCCAGGCTGGCGTGCTGCACCCGCTGGGTCTGGAAGGTCTCCTCGTAGACCACGTCGGCCTCGGCGAAACCCTGCTCGACGCTGCCCAGTTCCCCGTGCACCTCGCCGCAGACGTTGTCCGCGGCGCGGAAGATGCGGGACTCGGGGCCCTTCGGGTGGATCACCGGCGCGCCCGGCAGCATCGCCTCCTCCGGGTCGATGACGTACGGGAGTTCCTCGTAGTCGACGACGATCCGGCGGCAACCCTCCTCGGCGGCGCCCTCGCTGTCGGCGACCACGGCCGCGACGCGCTGGCCGACGAAGCGGACCACGTCGTCGAGCACCCGGGTGTCGTCCGGGTCCTCGGTGGGGTGCTCGTGGCGGGCGGAGGAGTAGTGCTTCTCGGGGGCGTCGTGGTGGGTGAGGACGGCGTGCACGCCGGGCACCCGCAGGGCGGCCGAGGTGTCGATGGAGCGGATCCGGGCGTGCGGGTGCGGGGAGCGCAGCAGCTTCAGGTGCAGCAGGCCCTCGACCTCGACGTCGAAGGTGTAGCGGGCGGTGCCGGTGACCACCTGCGGCCCGGCGGGGGCGCCGAGGCTGCGGCCGACGGCCTGTCCGGCGCACGGCCGCTCGGTGTGCTTGACGCCGCGGATCGCGTCCTCGATCGCCCGGTAGCCGGTGCAGCGGCAGAGGTTGCCCTTGAGCGAGCGGGGCAGGTCGGTGAGCTGCTCGGCGTCCAGGGCGGAGGTGGTCATCAGGAAGCCTGCCGTGCAGAAGCCGCACTGGAAGCCCTGGGCGTCCAGGAACTTCTGCTGCATCGGGTGCAGTTCGCCGCCTTCCTCGGCCAGACCCTCGACGGTGGTGACCGAACGGCCCTCGGCGCGGACCGCCGGGAAGATGCAGCTGTGCACGGGCCGGCCGTCGACCTGCACGGTGCAGGCACCGCAGTCACCGGCATCGCAGCCCTTCTTCACGCCGAACCAGCCGCGGTCGCGCAGGTAGGTCCGCAGGCACTGGCCGGGGCGGGGCTCGGCGTCGAACTCCTGGTTGTTGACGCGGATCGAGTAGCTCATCGTCCGGCCTCCTGGGTCTGGGTCAGTTCCCGACGGATCTCCTGCGCGTAGCGGAAGGTCAGGTGCCGCCGCCAGGCCGGGAGTCCGTGGATGTCGTCGAAGTACTCGTGCGGCTCGACGGCGTTCTCGACGGCCTCGCGCACCGCCTCGGCGTTCGGCGGCACCGGGAAGCGCAGCTGGATCGGGCGCACGGTCGAGGCGGTGATGGTGAGGGTGAGGGTGCCGTCGAACGGGTCGACGGCCCCGATCAGCAGCACGCCGGAGCGGCCGAGACCGTAGAGCGAGGCCTGCCGGAAGGCGGTGCGGGCGGCCAGTGCCCGAGCGGGCAGGGTGACCGAGCGCAGCAGCTCGCCGCGCCGCAGCACGTTGCGCCCGGCCCCGAGCACGAAGTCCGCGACCGGCACCCGGCGCCGGCCGCCGTCCTGGTCGAGCAGCAGCGCGACGCCGTCCAGCCCGGCGGACAGCGAGATCATCGGCCCGGCGGGCAGCGAGTTGCACAGGTTGCCGCCGAAGGTGGCCATGTTCCAGATCTTCCAGGAGGCCAGGAAGGCCCGGCAGCACTGCTGGAAGAGCGGCGCCGCCCGCCACCCGGCCGGCTTCGGGTACTCGGAGAGCTCCGCGATGGTGCAGGTCGCGGCGATCTCCAGGTCGCCGCCGGTGGTGATCCGCAGTGGCTCCCAGCCGGTCCGGCTCAGGTCGATCAGCCGGCGCAGGTGGGGCTGCGGCTCGGAGAAGAGGTACGTGCCCCCGCCCAACCACGCGTCACCGGTCTGCCACGCCCCGCGATCGCGGGCGTCGCGCACCTCTACCACCGTGTTCAGATCCACGTCGTTCCACCGTCCTTGACAAACTGGATACGGCGATTGAAGCAACGCGTGTCGGCGGCGACGAGTGGTGCTGGACACCAGCTCCGGGGGGCTGAGTTGGATGATCGACCAGGCTGCCGGTGCCCGGTCCTACCGGTTCGGGACCGAAGCACCGCCTGCCAGAATTCCGGCCATGACGAACGACATCGGAGCGATATTCGAACAGGCCGGCTGCGAAGGCGCGCTGCGCGTCGAGTCGCTGGACGACGGCGCGGCCTTCGGCTTCCATCCCGACGAACCGGTGGTGCTGGCCTCGGTCGCCAAGGTGCTGATCGCCCTGGAGGCCGAGACCTGGTTCGCCGACGGCCGACTGGACCCGCGCGAGCCGGTCACCCTGCCCGCCGCCGACCGGACGCTGGGCCCGACCGGGATCTCGCTGTTCGAGGACGACGCGGTGGTGTCCTGGCGGGACATGGTCGTGCTGATGCTCACCATCAGCGACAACCACACCACCGACGCGCTGCTGCGCCGGGTCGGCGTCGACAGCGTCAACGCCACGGCCGCCCGGCTCGGGCTGGGCAACACGGTGCTGGTGTCCGACCTGCGGACGATGATCGACTCGCTCGCCCAGGACCTCGGCCGCGCCGACTGGGCCGACCTGCTCACCTGGACCGCGACGCTGTCGGAGGCGGAGATGGCGCGGGTGGACGAGTTGCTGCCGTCCACCCGCGCCCTCGACCCGGCCCGGGGCACCCGCAGCACCCCCCGCGAGATGACCCGGCTGCTGCGGCTGCTCTGGGCCGACCAGGCCGGCCCGGCGGCCGCCTGCGCCCGGGTCCGCTCGGTGCTCGGCAAGCAGCTGACCCGGCACCGGCTGGCCGGCGGCTTCCGGCGCCCGGTGCGGGTCGCGGCCAAGAGCGGCAGCCTGGTGGGCGTGGTGCGCAACGAGATCGGCGTGATCGCCTACCCGGACGGCAGCCGGTACGCCGCCGCCGTCTTCACCCGTTCCCGACCGGGCGCGGACGACGCCGCGATCAACACCGCGATCGGCAGTGCCGCCGCGCGGGCGGTCGCCACGCTGCGCGGCGAGGCCGCCCCCGATCTCTGACGGTCCGTCAGTCGGCGGCCCGGCGCGCGAAGTGCACGGTCTTCGCGGTCAGCAGGAACAGGTCGGGCCGCCGGTCGACGCCTGCCGGGTCCGCGGGGTCGAGCAACCGGTCCAGTGTCGCCCGGTCCTCGGCGGTCAGCCCCGGCGCGCTCTGCGAGGTCTGCGGGTCCTCCGGCGGCCCGGCGAGCACCTCCCGGTAGCGCTCCAGCATGCTGCGCACCCAGCGCCGCGGGCCCGCCGCCAACGGGGCGGGGAGGTCGATCAGGAAGGTCCGGCTGCGGGCCTCGGTGAGTCCGGCGGCCCGCAGCATGGCGGGCCAGTCCTCCACCAGGGCCACCGAGCCGGGCAGTTCGGCCCGCATCCGGCTGAACCGCGCCGCCTGCGCCGCGTCCATCCGCTCGAGCAGGCCCGGGCGTCCGAAGCCGAGGTCCCGGGGCAGGCTGCGCAGCGGCAACCCGCCCTCGACCACGGCCAGCACGCCGCCCGGCGCCAGCAGCCCGGCCAGCTGGTCGAGCGCGCCCTGCTGGTCCCCGACGTGGTGGACCGCCTGCCCCGACCAGATCAGGTCCGCCGAGCCCAGCCCGGCCAGCCCCGCCGGGAACTCGGCCTGCTCCGTGCGCAGCCGGACCCCGAGCCGCTCGGCCCGCTCGGCGGCCCGCGCCAGCAGCTCCGGCGTGCCGTCCACGGCGGTCACCTCGGCCTGCGGGAACGCCGCCGCGAGGCTGCAGGCCGCCACGCCCGGGCCGCTGCCGATGTCGAGGATCCGGCGCGGGTTCAGCCCGGGCAGGTCGGCGAGTTCGCCGATGGCCTGCCGCACGTAAGGGCTGTGCGTCTCACCTTCGAGCTCCAGCAGTTCGGCGAGGGCGGCCCAGTCGAACTCGGTCCCCGGCCCGTGTGCGTGTCCGTGTGCGTGTCCGTGTGCCTGTGTGTGCGTGTGTGCCTGTGCCATGGGTGAGCACCTCCTGCAGCGACCATGCCCCGGGCCCGCGTGGCTTGACAAAAACTGTTGCCGATTCAGCAAAATGGCTCCATGGCACACGATCACGCCACGAACTCCGCCGAGCTCTCGGCCACCGCCGACAGTGCCGACAGTGCCGACACCGCCGATGTCCTGGCCGGGGTCGGCCCGCGCCTGAAGCGGATCCGCCAGCAGCGCGACTGCACCCTCGCCGCGCTCTCGGAGGTCACCGGGATCTCGGTGAGCACCCTTTCCCGGCTGGAATCCGGCGGCCGCAAGCCGACCCTGGAACTGCTGCTCCCGATCGCCCACGCCCACCAGGTCCCACTGGACGAGCTGGTCGGCGCACCGCCGGTCGGCGACCCCCGGGTCCGGCTGCGGCCGATCAAGGCGTACGACGCGACCGTGCTGCCGCTCAGCCAGCAGCCGGGCGGCGTTCAGGCCTTCAAGATGATCATCAACGTCACCCGCAGCACCCCCGAACCCCGCACCCACGAGGGTTACGAGTGGCTCTACGTGCTCAGCGGAAAGCTCCGCCTGGTCCTCGCCGACCACGACCTGATTCTGAAGGCGGGCGAGGCCGCCGAGTTCGACACCCGCCTGCCGCACTGGTTCGGCAGCACCGGCCAGGCGCCGGTGGAGGTGCTCAGCCTGTTCGGCCCGCAGGGCGAACGCATGCACGTCCGAGCCCGCCCGACTGCCGGCTAGGCAGCCTGACCACACGCAACGACCCCCTGACGCTGTGCCTCGTGCGGCTCTGCGCATAGGCTGCCTTGTCGGACCTCAGCGGGGTCGGCAACGGTGTCGCCGGACCGGCCGGACAGGAACGGGTGTGGACGCATGACGGAGTCGTGGAGCGGGGCGGGGCTGCCGCCCACGGCCGCGGCGCGGGTCGCCGAGGCGAAGGCCAGCGGGACGTGGTCGTCGGCGCTGTCGACCGGCGAGTTCGCCGCGATCAGGTCGGTCGGATTCGAACCGGTCGGCCAGGTGATGGGCTCGGCCGTCTACCAGGTCGCCCGCAGCGGCCGGTACTGGGGCTACCACGACTGCCTGTATAGCGGCGGGGGACTGATGGGCGGCTACGGCATGGCCGGCATCGCCCTGTCGGGCAACGGCGCGCCCTCGGCCGGGCTGGTGCAGGTGATGGACTCGGCGCGGCGCACCGCACTGGGCCGGATGACCACCGAGTGCGCGGCCCTCGGCGGCGACGGCGTGGTGGCGGCCCAACTCACGATGGCTCCGTTCCCCGCGATGCCGAACTGCCTGGAGTTCAAGGTGATCGGCACCGCCGTGCGCGCCCAGGGCACGGTGCGGCCGCGCCGCCCGTTCACCTCGCATCTGGACGGCCAGGGATTCGCGAAGCTGGTCACGGCCGGCTGGGTGCCGGTGGACCTGCTGGTCGGGATGTCGGTCGGGGTGCGCCACGACGACTACCAGACCCGGCGGCAGAACTTCTCCTGGAACAACCTGGAGGTCGACGGCTGGACCGCCCTGGTCCACCAGGTCCGGGCCGACGCCCGCACGCAGCTGCACCGGCAGGGCGTGGAGCACGGCGGCGACGGGGTGATCCTGGCCGACGGCAACCTGCGGGTCTGGGAGGAGCGCTGCATTCGCACTTCCGTGAACACCGAGCAGACCGACCACATCGCGGAGAGCACCCTGATCGGCACCGCGATCGCCCGCTTCGCCGCCAAACCGGCCGAGCCGCGCACGCTCTCCGTCATGCCGCTGAACGGCGGCGGCGACCTGCTGCGCCGCCGGCTCGCCCAGGCCGGACGGCCGACCGCCCGCCGCTAGCCCGGCGCCAAGGCACGCCCCGGGCCGCCCACCGCCCGGCGCGGCTCAGCACCAGCAACGCTGTCATCCACACCGTCACGGGAGAACAACCCACATGAGCAGCTTCGATCCCAGCGCGCAGGGCGTGCCCGCCGACGCGATGCGGCGGCTGGCCGAGTTGGAGCCCGGCAAGCCCGGCTCCATCTTCACCAGCGACCTCTCGGTCAACGAGTTCCTGCTGGTCCGGGAGGCCGGGTTCAAGCCGATCGGCCTGGTCCTGGGCAGCTCGATCTACCACGTCGGGATCCAGCTCGGCCGCTGGGGCAAGAACCAGGAGCTGGAGACGCTCAGTCAGGCGATGTACCACGCGCGCGAGCTGGCGATGACCCGGATGGAGGCCGAGGCGGCCCAGCTGGGCGCGGACGGCATCGTCGGGGTCCGGCTGACCGTGGAGGCCCGGGAGTTCGGGTCGGACATCGCCGAGTTCATCGCGATCGGCACCGCCGTCAAGGCGGACCAGCCCGCGCCCGACGGCACCAGCTGGCGCAACAACAAGGGCCAGCCCTTCACCTCCGACCTGTCGGGGCAGGACTTCTGGACGCTGATCCGGGCCGGCTACGCGCCGCTGGGCATGACCATGGGCACCTGCGTCTACCACATCGCGCACCAGAAGATGGGCTCGGTCTTCTCCAACATCGGCAAGAACGTGGAGATCGAGCAGTACACCCAGGCGCTCTACGACGCACGCGAGTTGGCGATGGCGCGGATGCAGGCGGAGGCGGAGGAGCTGCACGCGGAGGGCATCGTCGGCGTCCAGCTGAACGCCCACAACCACCGCTGGGGCGGGCACACCACCGAGTTCTTCGCGATCGGCACGGCGGTGCGACCGCTGCGGGCCGACCACGAGATCGAGCGGCCGACCATGGTGCTGAGCCTGGACGGCTGAGCACCACCAGGACCACCAGCACCGCCGACCAACCGCCGGACCACAGCACATCGCAGCGCATCACAGTACATCGCAGCGCATCGCGACAAGGAGCGACATGACCGACCACGGCGAGATCGAACCCGCTTCGGAGGGCGAGGGCTCGATCGACCTGCTCGCGGCCGCCCTGCGGCGGGACGCCGCGGACCTGGAGGTGTACACCCAGGTGCTGACCGGCGCGCTGGCGGACGCGCTGCCGGCCGACGCGGTGGCGATCGAGCGCAAGCGCAGCGTCGGCGACCGGATGGCCGGGCGGCCCGGCCGGATCGAGCGGGTCGAGGTCTCGATGGAGGATCAGCGACTGATCCTCAGCGTGGCCCAGGGCCGCCCGACGGGCGAGGTGTGCCGGGTGGTCCGCGGCGTTATCCTCTCCCGCCGACCGGTGCCGCTCGACGAGTGGGCCCATGAGCTGGCGGCAGCCGTGACCGCCCGCGCCCGCTCGGACGCGCGGGCCCGCGCAGCGCTCGAACGGCTGCTGCTGGGCGAGTGAGCGAGGCCACCAACGGACCGCGCCGGGCGGCTCGGTAGGGTGTGGACCATGATCAATGACTGGCGGACGGACCGGATCGGCAGCGCGCTGCGGGGTGAGAACCCGACCGTGCTGCGGCGCCTCGACGAGGGGTTCGCGGTGATCGGGGACGTCCAGTTCCTGCCCGGGTACTCGGTGTTGCTGACCGACCAGCCAGCGGTCCAGCGGCTGTCGGAGCTACCGAGGGGGCGGCGGCTGCGGTTCCTGTCCGACATGGACCGGCTGGGCGAGGCGGTCGAGCGCGCCTGCCGCCGGTCGGATCCGGCCTTCCGCCGGGTGAACCTCGAAATCCTCGGCAACACCGACGGCTTCCTGCACGCGCACGTCTGGCCGCGCTACGAGTGGGAGGACGCCGAGCTGGTCGGCCTCCCGGTCTGGCTGTACCCACACGAGAACTGGCGGGCCGAACGGTTCGCGCTCGACGCACGGCACGACGGCCTGCGCGTGGCGATCGGCACCGAACTCGACCGGCTGGCCGACCAGCACTGACGCCCGGTCGGCCCAGCCGGTGCGACCTCCGAGCGCCGCGCCGACCGGCGGGCGCACGACAGCGGGGGCGGACCCGAAGGCCCGCCCCCGCCACGCTATCTGACGCTAGGTCAGCTCGCGTTCAGCGCCGTGTCGTCGATCACGAAGCTGGTCTGCAGCGAGGAGTCCTCGGTGCCGGTGAACTTGAGGGTGACGGACTTGCCGGCGTAGCTCGACAGGTCGAAGCTCTTCTGCACGTAGCCGGTGTTCGCGTTCACGTTGGAGTACGTGGCGAGGTTGGTGCCGTTGGCCGTGACGGCGAGCTTGTCGTAGGCGGTGCTGCCGGTCTCGGCGGTGTCGATGTGCAGCCAGAAGCTGAACGTCGCCTTGCAGCCGGCCGGGATGGTGACGGTCTGCGACAGGGTGTCGGTGTGGGTGGTGCCGTAGCCGTCCAGCCAGGCGTCGTAGCTGCCCGAGTGAGCGGGCTCGGAGGTGGTGTCGCTGTTGATGACACCCGCGGTCGCGGTCCACGGGGACGCGCTACCGGTCTCGAAGCCGGGGTTGCCGAGCAGCTGGCCGCCGCCGGTGCAGCCGCCGCTGCCGGAGCCGATGGTCCAGCTGAAGCTCGCCGAGCCGCTGGCGCCGGTGGTGTCCTTGGCGGTGACGGTCACCGAGGAGGTGGCCGCGGTGGTCGGGGTGCCCGAGATCAGACCCGAGGAGCTGATCGACAGACCCGCCGGCAGACCGGTGGCCGAGTAGGTCAGCGTCTGACCCGAAGCCGAGTCGGAACCGGAGACCTGCAGGCTGACCGCCGTGCCGACGGTGCCGGACTGGTTGCCGGGGCTGTTCACAGTGACCGTGTTACCGGTGGTGGAGGAGACGGTCCAGCTGAAGCTCGCCGAGCCGGAGGCGCCGGTGGTGTCCTTGGCAGTGACGGTCACCGAGGAGGTGGCCGCGGTGGTCGGGGTGCCCGAGATCAGACCCGAGGAGCTGATCGACAGACCCGCCGGCAGACCGGTGGCCGAGTAGGTCAGCGTCTGACCCGAAGCCGAGTCGGAACCGGAGACCTGCAGGCTGACCGCCGTGCCGACCTTGCCGGACTGGCTGCCCGGGTTGGTCACGGTGACCGTGTTGCCGTGGTTGAGGATCGGGTGCGAGATGGCGCACGCGTTGGTGTCGTTCGACCAGCTGGCCTGCTCGGCGAAGGTGCCGGTGCCCATGGTGATCATGGCCGCGCCGCCCGCGGTGCCCGCAGCGATCCAGGCGCACTCGTCGGAGTTCTCCTGGCCGTTGTTGGCACTGCCGCTCTGCTGGTTGGTCCAGCCACCCGCCGGGAACTGGTCGGACATCATCTCGTGGTACTCGTGGCCGAGGGTCATCGTCCAACCATCGAGCGTTCCAGGCGAGTTGACGAAGCCGACGCCACAGCCCGAACCGGAGTCCATGTTGTAGGGCTGGTTGGAGAACGCGAGGTCGCCGTAGGGCGAGTTGACCGCGCCGCCGGTCAGCGAGCTGTCACCGGTGTAGTCGTGCCAGGCGCAGTACTGGCCCTGGTAGCTGTCCGGGTTGGTGCCGGTCGGGGACATGATCACGTAGTACGTGTGCCGGTTCGACGCGGCGGTGGTGTTGCCGAAGTGGGCGGCCGCGTTGACCGCCTCCTGGCCGAGCTGGTTGCCGGTCGTGGCGCTCGGCGAGGCAGCCGAGTTGTCGTACCACACGCCGGACAGCACGCCGCCGGCCTGGTACGGGACGAAGCTCGCGTTCGAGGGGCAACTGGTGGCCCCGGCCGCGACGTTCGGACCGTCACACCACTGGGTCAGGTCGGCCGACCACAGCTCACCGCCGGTGCCGATGCCCTTGAACATCTCCTGGGCCACCGGCGCGGCACCGTCCTGGTCACCGGAGAAGGTGGCGTCACCGGAGCTGTTGGTGCTCTGCGTGCCCCACTGCGAGCCGTAGAAGACCAGGTAGACCTGTGACTTGCCGTCGTTGACGCCGACCCCGTTGACGCCGCCGCCGTAGGAGAGGGTCTCCGGGCCGGTCGTGGCGGTGGTGGAGTGGGTGTCCGCCCACGACTTCATCTTGGCGTTCTGCTGCAGCGTCGGGATGACGCCGTGCCGGTACGCGTGGTCGGTGCTCGGGTTGTACGGATTGGCGGTCGCGCTGCTCGACGCGTTCGTCGAGGCCAGCGCCTCGGGCGCGGTCACGGCGAGCATGGCGCCGGTGACGAGCGACAAGGACGCGAGGCCGGTCAAGGCTACTCGGGCCGAGCCGCGGAAGCGGGGGATGCCCATCTTGTGGGGGGTTCCTCTCTCCTGCAGACCGCCGGGCGCTGGTCGGCGCGGGCGATCGGGTCTGCTGCACGGGACAGGGTGACGAGGGCGCACCGGGCCATCGGCCGGCGATCGCACGACAGGACGGAGCGAAGGGTCACGCGCGAGCTTCGCTCAGGTTGGGGACCTGGCGGTGAGGGTTCGGTGCACGGCGTGGCGGTTCGCGGAGAGCTACTCGTCCTGCCCTGATGAAGGGCGGTGGAACCAACCGTGACGACTCGCACGGTGTCTGGCGGTCTGACAGGTGGTGCGCCGTTGCTGCGGTGAAGCAAAGCAGAGTTGGCTCACCCCGGTCAACGGTGCAGACAGGCTTTTCAGGTACCGACCGACCGATCGGTCGTGCCGTCCCGGAGGGCTGACGATTCCTCTGGTGACAAACTGTCAGTAGTGCTCCGAGTCAAGGGTCCTGTCCGGTGGCGGGCGGTCCCGCAGCACGAGCGGCGGCCCGCTGAAGGGATGCCATTCAGCGGGCCGCCGGGCGGTACGACACCTCTCGCTCAGCGGACGGCGGCCTAGGGCCTGTACGGCGGATCTTTCCGGGCCCGCGACGCCGGGCAAGATCCGTAAGAGAGGCCCTAGGACCGGACCTTGCGCCAGGCGCTCTCGCGCAGCAGCCGCAGGCCGTTGAGGCCGACGATCACGGTGGAACCCTCGTGTCCGAGCACGCCGAGCGGCAGCGGCAGGGTGGTGCTCAGGTCCCAGACCACCAGGCCGGTGATGAACACCGCGGCGATCACCAGGTTCTGCACCACCAGGGCACGCGCCCGCCGGGAGAGCGCCACCACGGTTGGCACGGTGGCCAGTTCATCGCGGACGATGACCGCGTCGGCCGTCTCCAGCGCCAGGTCCGAGCCGGCCCGGCCCATCGCGATGCCGGTGTGTGCGGCGGCCAGCGCCGGGGCGTCATTGACGCCGTCGCCGATCACCAGCACCTTGCGCCCGGCCTGCTCCAGTTCCCGCACGGCGGCGACCTTGTCCTGTGGCAGCAGGGCCGCCCGCACCTCGGTGATGCCGACCTCGGCGGCCAGCCGGCCGGCCGCCCGCGCGTTGTCCCCGGTGAGCAGGACCGGGGCCGCCCCGGTCAGTTCGGTGAGGGCGGCGACCGTGCCGGCGGCGTCCGGGCGCAGCCGGTCGGCGATGCCCAGCAGGCCGACCGGCCGTCCGTCGACGGTGACCAGCACGGCGGTGCGGCCGTCCTCCTCCAACTCGGCGGCCAGCTTGGCGACCTCCTCGGCGTCGGTACCTTCCAGCAGCCGGGCGGGCGCGCCGACGGCGATCACCCGCCCCTCGACGGTGGCGCGCACGCCGACGCCGGGAGTGGAGTCGAAGTCCGTCGCGGTGGCCAGGACCAGACCCCGGCCGCGGGCGGCGTCCAGCACGGCGCGGGCCAGCGGGTGCTCGCTGGCGTGCTCGGCGGCGGCGGCCAGCGCCAGCAGGGCGTCCTCGGTGAACTCGGCGCGCTCGGTGAACACAGTGCCCTCGGCGAACTCGGCACGCGGCAGCGGTCGCAGGTCGGTGACCCGCGGCGTGCCCTCGGTCAGCGTGCCGGTCTTGTCCAGCGCGACCGCGTCCACCTGGCCGAGCCGCTCCATCACCACGGCGGACTTGACCAGCACCCCGTGCCGCCCGGCGTTCGCGATCGCGGAGAGCAGCGGCGGCATGGTGGCCAGCACCACCGCGCACGGCGAGGCGACGATCATGAAGGTCATCGCGCGCAGCAGCGAGCCGGTGAGGTGCGCGCCGAAGGCGAGCGGGACGGCGAAGACCGCCAGGGTCGCCAGCACCATGCCGATCGAGTAGCGCTGCTCGACCTTCTCGATGAACAGCTGGGTGGGGGCCTTGGTCTCGCTGGCCTCCTCGACCATCGCGACGATCCGGGCGATCACCGAGTCGCAGGTGTCCCGGTCGACCCTGATCCGCAGCGCGCCGGTGCCGTTCAACGTGCCGGCGAAGACCTCGTCGCCAACCGCCTTGGCCACCGGCAGCGGCTCGCCGGTGATGGTGGCCTGGTCCACCTCGCTCGCGCCGGCCAGCACCCGGCCGTCCGCGCCGATCCGCTCCCCCGGCCGCACCAGCACGGTGTCGCCGACGGCCAGCGCCTCGGTCGCGACGCTCTCCTCGGTGCCGTCCGCGAGCAGCCGGGTGGCGGTGGTCGGTGCCAGGTCCAGCAGCCCGCGCACCGAGTCCGCGGTGCGGGCGGTGGCCAGTGCCTCCAGCGCGCCGGAGGTGGCGAAGATGACGATCAGCAGCGCGCCGTCCATCACCTGGCCGACCGCCGCGGCCCCCAGCGCGGCCACGATCATCAGCAGGTCGACGTCGAGGGTCTTCTCCTTCACCGCCCGCAGTCCCGCCCAGGCCGGCTCCCAGCCGCCGGTCAGGTACGCCAGCGCGTACAGCGGCACCCAGACCCCGGCGGGCGCGCCGGTCAGCTGCAGCGGGAGCGCGAGCAGGAAGAGCGCGGTCGCGGTCGCCGCCCAGCGTGCCTCGGGCAGCGCGAACACCCTGGTCCGCCGCCGCGGGGCGAGGTCGGAGCGCACGGGCGCAGCGCTGGTGGGACGGTCGAGGAGGGTGACAGGCATGGTGACGGGGTCCTTCGCGGCACGGCAGGTGGGAGCTGGGCGGCAGGACCACGATACAGGAATATATGAACAGCTCTTCATTCATTGGCATCGAGCCGCCCGGGCACTGCCGTCGAGCCGTCCAGGCACTGCGGTCGAGCCACCCGGGCACTGCCGTCGAGCCGTCCAGGAGCACAGCCGGTCGGGAGTCCGCGGACCGCTTTGTAGGCTGACCTCGTGACCTCTTCTGAGCAGGCGTCAGCCACCATCACCTCCCCGGTCCCCCTCGCGGCGCTGATCGCCGACCCGCACCCGAGCTACGCCGCGCTGCGCGAGGCCGGTCCGGCCCACCGGATCATCGGCTCGGACGGCCTGCCCGTCTGGCTGGTGACCCGCTACGCCGACGTGCGCCAGGGTCTCGCCGACCCGCGCCTGGCCCTGGACAAGCGGCACGCCAGCCCGGGCAACTACCGGGGCCTGGCCCTGCCGCCCGCACTGGACGCCAACCTGCTGAACATGGACCCGCCGGACCACACCCGGATCCGCCGCCTGGTCGGGCAGGCCTTCACTCCCAGGCGGGTCGAGCAGCTGCGCGAACCCGTCCAGCGGATCGCCGACGAGCTGCTCGACGCGATCGCCCCGCTCGGCCACGCCGAGCTGATCGCCACCTACGCCGGACCGCTGCCGATCACCACGATCTGCGACCTGCTCGGCGTCCCGACCGACGACCGCCGCGACTTCCGCGCCTGGACCGACACGCTGATCGCGCCCGATCCCGGCCGCCCGCAGGACGCCCGGGCGGCGGTCGGCGCGATGCTCGCCTTCTTCACCCGGCTGCTGGCCCGCAAGCGCGCCGAACCGGGCGACGACCTGCTCTCCGCGCTGATCGCGGTGCGGGACCAGGAGGACCGGCTCTCCGAGGACGAACTCACCTCGCTCGCCTTCCTGATCCTCTTCGCCGGCTACGAGAACACCGTGCACCTGATCGGCAACGCCGTGCTGGCCCTGCTCCGGCACCCCGAGCAACTGGCCGCCCTGCGCGCCGACGAGCGGCTGATCGGCCCCGCCGTCGAGGAGCTGGCCCGGTTCGACGGCCCCGCGCCGGTGGCCATCCGCCGCTTCGCCCGCGAGGACCTGACGTTCGGTCAGGTGACCGTGCCGGCCGGTGAGACGGTGCTGCTCTCGCTGGCCGCCGCCAACCGGGATCCGGAGCGGTTCGCCGAGCCGGAGCTGCTCGATCTGCGGCGCGCGGACAATGGCCACCTGGCCCTCGGGCACGGCATCCACTACTGCCTGGGCGCCCCGCTGGCCCGGCTGGAGACCGAGATCGCCCTCACCACGCTGCTGCGCCGCTTCCCCGCGCTCGCCCTGGCGGAGCCCGCCGAGCAGTTGTCGCACCGCCCGTCACTGCGCGCCCGGGGGCTGCTGCGGCTACCGGTGCGCTTCTGACGGGACGTCAATCGCTCGCGACCCATCTCTTCTGACGGAACGTCAGTCGGGTGGCGATGGCGGCCGGGCGCTGCTGGCGGCACAGCAGCCAACAGCGCCGGGCGCGGCCGCCTCACGCCAGCGCCCGCCCGCGCAGCAGCAGGAGTGCCACGGCGATCGCCGCCATCGCGAGGGTGGCCAGGAACGGCCGGCGGCTGCCCACGTCGCCCGCACCACCGCCCGGCCTGACGACCGCCACGCAGAGACCGCCGGTGAGGGCGAGCGCCGCCCAGCCCGCTGGTCCCACCGGCCCCGGCGGGCCGAACACCAGGACCGCGCAGGCGCCGAGCAGCGGCACCGGCGCCACCGCCCGGGCCCGGCGCCGGCCCAGCCGCTGCGGCAGCCCGCGCACCCCCGCCCGCAGATCGTCCTCGATGTCCGGCAGCACGTTGGTGACGTGCGCGCCCACCCCCAGCAGCGCCCCGGCGGCCACCGCCCAGGCGGGCGGCCACGGGTGGCCCGGCAACCCGAGGGTGACGAAGGCGGGCAGCAGGCCGAAGCCCAGCGCGTAGGGCAGCCAGGACGCGGCGGTGCGCTTGACCCCGAGGTTGTAGCCCCAGGCGGCCGCGACCCCGGCGAGGTGGGCGGCGCCCGCCGACCAGCCGCTCGCCAGCGAGAGCGGGACGCACAGGGCCAGCGCGGTGGCGGCCGCGAGCGACACCGTCCGCCCGTCCAGGTCCCCGATCGCCAGCGGCTTGTCACGACGCCCGGCCGCGCGGTCCCGCTCGCGATCGAGCCGGTCGTTGCACCAGCCGACCGACAACTGCCCGGTCAACACGGCGCACCCGACCAGCAGCGTGCCGATCGCCCCCCGCCCTGCGGTGGCCGCGAGCGCGGTGGTCAGCCCGGTCACGGTCAGCGCGGGCTCGAGGTGGCCAGCCCGCAGCAGTGCGAGCGCCACTGCGCCGGGCTGACGCGAGGTCACCAGCGCAAGCTGGTCGGGGTCGTGAGCAACAGCGCTGCGCACTCCGGGGCTCGGCACCTGATGATGGTAAGCCCGTTTCACACCTTTCCTCCCTATGCTGTGCCAATGACGCGAATCGCCGCTGTCCACGGAGTCCTGCCGGCCCACGAGTACCAGCAGCACGAGATCACCGACGCGCTCGCCACCATGGGCCTGGCGCCGCAGGGCAACCGCGCGGTACTCGACCGGCTGCACGCCACCTCCACCGTGCGCACCCGGCGACTCGCGCTGCCGCTGGAGCGGTACGCCACGCTGAGCGGCTTCGGCCAGGCCAACGACCTCTTCATCGAACTGGCCGTGGAGTTGGGCGAGCGAGCGCTGAAGGCGGCACTGGAGGAGGCCGGGGTACGGCCGGGCGAGGTCGACCTGGTGATCTTCACCTCCGTGACGGGGATCGCCGCCCCGTCGATCGAGGCCCGGCTGGTCGAGCGGGTCGGGCTGCGTCCCGATGTGAAGCGAGTGCCGATCTTCGGACTCGGCTGCGTGGCGGGCGCCGCCGGGCTCGCCCGGTTGCACGACTTCCTGCTGGGACAGCCGCGCGGCGTGGCGGTGCTGCTCTCGGTCGAGCTCTGCTCGCTGACCCTGCAGCGCGCCGACGCCTCGACGGCGAACCTGGTGGCCGGCGCGCTCTTCGGGGACGGCGCGGCGGCCGTGGTCGCGCTCGGCCGCGAGCACCCGAGCCGACGGCCCGACGACGGGCCGGTGGTGGAGGCGACCCGCAGCCGTCTCTATCCGGGCACCGGACGCCTGCTCGGCTGGGACATCGGCGACACCGGCTTCCAGATCCTGCTCGGCAGCGACCTGCCCGACCTGGTGCGTCGCCAACTGGGCGACGAAGTCCGCGCGTTCCTGACCGACCACGACCTGAAGCCGCAGGACGTGACCGCCTGGGTCTGCCATCCGGGCGGCCCGAAGGTGCTGGAGGCTGTCCGCGATACGCTCGATCTCCCGGCCCGGGCACTGGAGTTGACCTGGCGCTCGCTCGCCGAGGTGGGCAACCTCTCATCTGCCTCGGTGCTGCACGTCCTGCGCGACACGCTGACCCTGCGACCGCCGCTGGCCGGGACGCCCGGGGTCGTGCTCGCGCTGGGCCCGGGCTTCTGCTCCGAAGCCGTCCTGCTCCGCTGGTAGGCACGCGATGACTCCGTTCCTTGGTAGACCACAATGACGCTGCTCCTGGTAGGCCGCCGATGACTCCCTTCGCCGCACTCGTCCTGCTCGTCGCCGCCGAACGGCTGGCCGAACTCGCCGTCGCCCGCCGCAACACCGCCTGGAGCCGGCGGCACGGCGGGATCGAATACGGTCGCGGGCACTACCCCGTGATGGTCCTGCTGCACACCGGCCTGCTGGTCGGCTGCCTGGCCGAACCCGCCTGGGCCGACCGGCCGTTCCTGCCCGCCCTCGGCTGGCCGACGCTGGTCCTGGCGGTGGCTGCGCAGGGCCTGCGCTGGTGGTGCATCAGCACGCTGGGGCCGCGCTGGAACACCCGGGTCATCGTGGTGCCCGGGCTGCCGCTGGTGACCGGTGGGCCGTACCGGCTGCTGAGCCATCCCAACTACCTCGCGGTGGTGGTCGAGGGCGCCGCGCTGCCGCTGGTGCACAGCGCCTGGCTCACCGCGACCGGGTTCACCCTGCTCAACCTGCCGCTGCTGGCGGTGCGGCTGCGCTGCGAGAACGCGGCGCTGGGCACGGCCGTGAGCCCCCTTCCCGCCACCGCCGGCGTGACGCCGTGATCGACCTGCTGGTGGCCGGCGGTGGCCCGGCCGGTCTGGCCACCGCCATCAACGCCGCCCGGGCCGGGCTGCGCGTGGTGGTCGCCGAACCACGCGGCACGCCGGTGGACAAGGCCTGCGGCGAGGGGCTGATGCCCGGGGCCGTCCGGGCACTGGCCGATCTCGGCGTGCCGGTGGCCGGGCATCCGTTCCACGGCATCCGCTACCTGGACGGCCGGCAGCAGGCCGTGGCGTACTTCCGCGAGCGGCCCGGCCAGGGCGTGCGGCGCACCGAACTGCACGCCGCGCTCGCCCGGCGGGTCGCCGAACTCGGCATCCCCGTCCTCCCGTTGCGGGTCGGCGCGGTCCGGCAGGGCCCCGACAGCGTGACCGCGGCCGGGATCACCGCCCGCTACCTCGCCGCCGCCGACGGCCTGCACTCGCCGATCCGCCGCAACCTGGGTCTGGGCCTGGACCTGAGCGCCGGTGCTGGTGGCGGTGGCAGAGCCGCTGCCGGTGGCGGCACGGGCCCAGCGGCCAGGTACGGGCTGCGCCGGCACTTCGCCCTGCCACCCTGGACGGACTGCGTCGAGGTGCACTGGTCCGCGCACTCCGAGGCCTACGTCACCCCGGTCGGCCCCGGCCTGGTCGGCGTCGCGCTGCTGAGCTGCGAACGCGGGCCCTTCGAGGAGCAGTTGGCCCGCTTCCCGTGGCTGGCCGAGCGCCTGCCCACGCCGGCGACGGCCACCCGGGGCGCCGGACCGCTGCGCCAACGGGTGCGCGGCCGGGTGGCCGGACGGGTGCTGCTGGTCGGCGACGCGGCGGGCTACGTCGACGCGTTGACCGGTGAGGGGGTCGCGATGGCGCTGCGGGCGGCCGAGCAACTGGTGCGCTGTGTGGTGGCCGACCGGCCGCAGGAGTACGACCGGGCCTGGCGCCGCGTCTCCGCGCGGTACCGTCTGCTGACGGGTGTCCTGCTCCGGCTGCGCGAACACCCCGCGCTGGCACACCGGATCGTCCCCACCGCCGCCCGCTTCCCCGCCCTCTTCGCGGCGGCCGTCAACCAGCTCGCCTGAGCGCCCGCCTGCGGCGCCTGATCCGATACACCGTCAGAAAGCCGGCCAGGGCGGACGCGGTGGCCACACCCTCGGCGATGGCGGAGGCGGCCTTCTCGGTGAACCAGATCGGTTCGTACATGTTCGGCAGCGGACCCAGGGTGCCCACGTCGACGTACCGGTACAGCAGGACGGCGCCCACCCCGGCGGCGGCGACCACGAACGCGAACGCCCAGACCACCAGCCGCCGCCCGGCCACCAGCACGAGCAGCGCGGCGAGCGAGGCGGCGGCGGCCTCGGCCCGGAACAGGGTGCCCTGGCTGACCTGCTTGCTGACGGAGTCGTACTGGGAGGCCAGGTCGGCGTGCACGTAGGCGTCCACGGCGAGTGCCGCCGCCGTCAGCACCTGCAGCGTCCACAGCACCGACTCCTCCACCGGGCGCCGATCCATCGGCCCACCTCCTCATCCTCTCCGGCAGCCTGACGCACGCTCACTCCCCCGGCGGGCGCCGCCGGGCTGTGCCGACCGGCGTTCCACCCGTTCGGACGGCGGCTCCAGGAAGTTACTTATGAGTACACATTTTTCTTTGCACAGAACCCTGTGCAAAGAACCTTGTGATGTCATACGGTCATCGCATGGACGAGGAAGACCCCACCGGACAGCCCGTACCGCCCGCACGGCCCGCACGGCCCGCACAGGTCGAACCGGCCGAAGAGCTCGCGCAAGTCGCCCTGGACGCACGGAACCTGCGCGGGATCGCGCACCCGCTCCGGGTGCGGATCCTGGGCATCCTGCGGACCGACGGACCGGCCACGGCCTCCACCCTGGCCCGCCGACTGGACGTCAACACCGGCGCGACCAGCTACCACCTGCGGCAGTTGGCCGAGCACGGCTTCATCGCCGAGGTGCCGGCCCGCGGGGTGCGTCGCGAGCGCTGGTGGCAGGCCGCGCACGCCAACACGGTGGTGCCGGACAGCGAGCTGCTGGCGGATCGTCAGAGCCTCGGGCCGGTCTTCCTGGAGTCCCTCTCGCGGGTCTGGGCCGACAACCTGGTGCGGGCGGTCGAGGCGACCCCGACGCTGACACCGGCCTGGCGCGACGCCCAGGACTTCGGCGACTACATGTTCAACCTCACGCCCGACGAGGCGAAGCACCTGATGGCCGAGCTGCACGAGGTACTGAAGCGCCGTCACCGCACCGACGCCAAGGACGAACCCACCGAGGGCGCGGCCCGGATGACCTTCCAGTTCCAGTTCTTCCCCAATCCCGAGGACCAGCGCACCAACGCCCGCACCAGCCCCCGCACCAGCCCCGGCACCACCCCCCGCACTGCCCCCGAAACGGAGTGAGACGATGACCACCGCCAGCAGGGCCACCACGGACCTCCCGAACCGCCGCTTACTGCGCGGGCTGATCGGCATCCTCTCGGCCAGCGCCGCCTCCCTCTCCGCCAACCGGGTGCTCTCGATCGCGCTGCCCTGGTTCGTGCTCACCACCACCGGCAGCATCGCCAAGACCGGCCTGGTCGCCTTCTGCCAGGTACTCCCCTACGTCATCTGCCAGGCCCTCTCCGGCCCGATCATCGACCGGATCGGCCCCAAGCGGATCAGCGTCCTGGGCGACCTCATCTCGATGACGGCGATGGCCATCGCGCCCGTGCTCTACCTCAGCGGCGCGCTCTCCTTCCCGGTCCTGCTGGCGCTGATGGCCGTGATCGGCATCGCGGACGGCCCGGCCAACGGCGCCAAGGGCCTCTTCCTGCCGGGTGCCACCCGCGCGGCCAGGGTCTCGATCGAACGCGGCACCGGCCTGTGCGCCGTGGTCGAGCGCACCGCCACCACCGTCGGCCCCGCGCTCGCCGGCGTGGTGGTCGCCTCCTTCGGCAGCATCTTCGCGCTCTGGATCACCGCCTCGCTCTTCGCCCTCTCCGCCCTGATCGTCTCCACCACCCTGAGCAACCCCGTCCCTGACCCCCACGAGCAGCGGACCGCCCAGGACGCCGGCTACTTCACCCGCCTCCGCGAGGGCGCCGACTTCCTGCGCAGCGCAGGTCTGCTGCGCTCGATCATCCTGATGCTCGCCGCGACCAACCTGCTGGACCAGACCTTCATGTCGGTCCTGCTGCCCGTCTGGGCCAAGCACTCCGGCAACGGCGCCGCCGCGATCGGCCTGGTGGTCAGCGTCTTCGCCGCGACCTCGATCATCGCCGCCCTGGTCGCCGCCGGCGTCGCCGAGCGCCTGCCGCGCCGCACCGTCTACCTGGTCGGCTTCGTCATCGGCGGCATCCCGCGCTTCGTCGCGATGGCCGCCGGCGTCCCGCTCTGGGGAGTCCTGGCCGTCCTGGCCGCCGGCGGCCTCGGCTCCGGCTTCGTCAACCCCATCCTCGGCGCGGTGACCTACGAACTGATCCCCACCGCCCTGCTCGGCCGGGTCAAGACCCTGGCCCAGGCCGTCACTTGGGCCGGCATCCCGTTCGGCGGCCTGGTCGGCGCCGGCCTGGTCACCGCCGCCGGCGTGAGCGGCGCCCTGTGGATCACCGGCGGCCTCTACCTGGCCGCGATCGTCCTGCCGGGCCTGAGCGGCGACTGGTCGGGGATGCGCAAGCAGCAGCCGGCGCAGGCGGAACAGACCGAGCAGGCGGCGCAGACCATGCAGACCGCCGAGGACGGCGCCGCAGCCACCGTCCCGGAGCTCGCCACCAGCTGAGCGCCGCGGCTGGGCCTCATCGAGCAGCCTCCCTCCCCGTGGTCCCGGATTCTCGATCGAATCCGGGACCACGGGGAGAAGGGCATTTCCGCGCCGCCAGGACGCCGACGCCACCTCCGAGGCCGAACCCGAGGGCTCAGGGCCGCTGGAAGGTCACCTCCGGATTCGCCGGTGACGGTCCGTCGAGCAGCGGCTGCGGGATGCCCTTCAACTGGAGGTCGAAGAAGGCCCCGAGGTACTCGCGAGTGAGCTCCAGACCACGCGACGGCGAGAGCGGCTCGGGCGGCTCGGGTATCCCTGCCTGCGAAGCGAGCAACGGCACGTCCGTGGCGCTGCTGTGGTTGGCACCGGCGATGGTCAGCCAGCGCTTCCAACCGTCCAGCCGGGTCCAGCCCTGACTCCAACTGGGGTCCTGGCCCGGGCTCTCGTCGGCCTGGGCGCCGAGCAGCAGGAAGGGGCGGCCGTCCAGCCCGGTGGCCGGGATCGGTGCGAAGAGGGTGCCGTCCAGGTCGACGCCGGCCCGCACCCGCTGGTCGGCGGCCATGGTCGCGGCGGCGGCATCGCCCCCGATGGAGTGGCCGGCCAGGCCGATCCGCTGCGGGTCGATCAGGCGGGCGTACCGCCAGGCCGGATGGCGGTCGGTCAACTGGTCGATGACGAACGAGAGATCCTTCGCGCGACTGCTGGCCACGGCCGCGGGGCCGCCTGCCGGGGGCCGGTCGCAGATGACGCAGCCGAGCGTCCGGCCGTCGGGAAAGGTGATCCCTGGTGCCTCGTAGGTGTGGTCGACCAGCACGACGACGTACCCGCGGCTGGCCAGATCGACAGCGACGCTGGTCAAGGTGGCACGCGGCATGGTGAGACCGGGCGAGAGCAGCACCAGCGGGAACCGCCCGGGCGCTGGGCGCGCGTCGGCGCGTGCCCAGCTCCGGGTGACGCTGACCGCTTGGGCGAGACCGGTGGCGTTCGGAATGTTGTCCTGCTGCAGCCAGGCCAGCGCCTCCGCGGTGGTCATGTAGGCGGCAGGCCCGCCGCTCCCGGGACGGGCCGGGTAGACCATGGACACCATCAGCTGCCGGGGCCCCGCAGCGGGCACCCAGGGGTCTGGCCGATCCGCGTCGACCAGGTGCAGCGTGTCGAGACCGACCGCGAACGGGCCGGTCGGACGCGGCAGTTCCGCCGAGACGGGAGCCGGAGACGAGGCGGCCGCGATGGCGGTGGCCGGGCCGGTGACTGCGCTGGCCGCGGTGGCCGCCCCGGCGATCGGCAGCGGAAGGACAAGCGCGAGCACGGCAGCCACGGCCGTACGACGAAGTGTGGTCATACCCAGGAATCTAGGCCGCCCACCCAGCTCCTGACGTCCCCTCAGGGGCGGATCACCACGTCCCCTCCCGGGCGGACGAGCACGTCCGCCCAGAGGCGGACGGACATCCACCTGGCGGCGGACGACGGCCACCGCGGCCGACGCCGAGCCGGGTCGGGGCCGGCACCTTCGCGTCGCCGCCCACCTTC
This sequence comes from Kitasatospora sp. GAS204B, assembly GCF_029892155.1. Lineage (GTDB taxonomy): Bacteria > Actinomycetota > Actinomycetes > Streptomycetales > Streptomycetaceae > Kitasatospora. The sequence continues at coordinate 161,386 of NZ_JARZAG010000018.1, forward strand.
CGGTCCGCCCGGTGCGACAGCGCCCACGACTGCGGCGACCCGGACGAGTACGTGCCCCTCCTCGTACAGCTTCACGGCCAGCTCGCGGTCCACCCCGACCCTCCCGCTCCGGCTGTTCCACGTGTCCGTTGCCCGGGCCTTGCTCTTCCCCCGCTGCTTGGGGATTCCCCACCGGTCGAACCACATGCTCATGGTCGACGCGCCCACATTCGCGCGTCTCGCCAAGTCTGCGATGGTCTCGCGGCTGCGGCAGGAGTTTGGAGCCCCACCCGTGCGCCGGGAGACGACTCACGGACTGGGTGGTTCAACGGGCCGGACGGTCCAACGCCAGGGCGTACACGCCTTCGCCGATCGGGCGGAACCCGTGGCGTTCCCACGCCTTCCGGAGTCGACCCACAGCCTCTTCGTCCGGCCGCCGGACTTCCGGGTCGTCGGACACGTAGGAGCACGGTTCGTCCGGCCCGTGGTCGTGAAGCGGTGCCGGGTAGCAGACGGCCACTGTCCCGGGGACGGCCAGCCGACGGAGCGCGGTGACAGCCAGGCGCATCCCGACTCCCTTGCCACGCCACTCGTCCGTGACGTGGACCGACTCCAGCAAGAGCAGAAGCGTGGGGTTCAGGTGGGCCACGGCGGGGGCCAGGCTGCCATCTTTGGTGAAGACCACGCGGGGGATGCGTTCGAGATACCCGGGGTCCACCTCCAAGGCCAGGCGGGGGTTCGGGGTCACGCCGGGAATCACGCGGGTGATCTCGGCGCTGCCGATCTTCAGGTCGGGGACGTAGAACTTCGCCGTCCAGCGCTCCGCACGCTCCTTCCACGTCTCGTCAGCGAACTGCCGCATGGTGTACGAGATGTGGAGCCGGTCAGGGTCCATGGTCTCTCCCTCGGAGGGTGGGCCCCCGCCAGTTGCTCGACAGGAGCCCACAAGTCTGCCAGGCGGTTACTTCGGGTCGGGGGCGGGCTGCTCCGGGGCGGGGTTGCCCTGGTGCTTCGGCGGGGGCTTCTCGGCTCCCTTGTGCTTGGACACGATGATCTCGATACGCATGGGGTGGTCCTCCTACTCGAAGTCGGTGGTGGCGGTGAAGGTGATGTCCTCCGGCGGCATGGGGCCGGGCGGGCGCTCGGTCGGGACGGTCATACTGATGACTCCTCACACTGTGGCGAGCCGACCACCTGTTGGTGGTTGGGCCGTTCGGTGTTGCGGGCCCGCTCCGGTCGGTCGTGCTGTCGAAGGGGCGCCGATCGGGGCGGGAGCTTCAGGACCGTGTCAGGCCGGACAACGCAATCCCGTCAGCAGGAAGGTAGGGACTGGGCAGACCAACCCGCGAGCAAGTTGCACGACCTTGCACGGATTCACCCGAGGGCGGCTATTGCCGACGTGATGAGCGCACGTGCCTGGGCACCGTAGACCGCGAGGCGCTGCAACTCGCCGAACGCCCGGATGTAGTCAGCGATCTCGCGGGGTTGGGTGACGTTGACCTCAGCTGTCAGCGTCTCCACGACAGCACGCCGATCGTCGTAAAGGTAGAACGCTTCGAGGGGCCACATGCCGCGCTGTGCCGTGGACGGGATGACCCCCAGCGACAGTGATGCCAGCGGCATCACCGCCAGAAGGTGACCGAGTTGACCGGCCATGGTCTCCGCGTCACCGATCCGGGAGCGGAGCACCCATTCCTCCATCAGCACCGCGAACCTGTGCCTGCCCTCGTGCAGGAGTCGCCCTCTCGCCACCCGCGCGGCAACGGCGTCGGCCACATCATCAGGAGTCCCCTGAAACTCCGTGATGGAGCGCATCAGGGCAGTCGCGTACTCGGGCGTCTGGAGGAAGCCGGGAACGACATTGGAGACATACGTCCGGCACAACTGCGCCCGCTCGTGGAGCGTGTAGAAGTCCTCCTGCACCTGACGCATCCCTGCGCGGTGCACCCGACGCCACTCCATGTACATCGACTCGACCGCTCTCGAAGTGGCGATCAGGTCGTCCGCCTGGTCAGCCGCTGCGCAAGCAGTGCACCACGCCCGAATGTCGGAGTCAGATGGAGGAGTTCGCGCACTCTGGATGCGGGAGACCTTCGACGGGTTCCACCCGCACCGGACTGCTAGCTGTTTACCCGTCAGGCCGGCATCCTTGCGGAGATCGACAAGGCGGTTGGCAAGGGCAAGACGCGCCGCTTGCGCGCTTGATGACGGAGACGTCGGCATAGGTCTGGCGGTCCGGTGCTCGCAGGGTAAGGGCGGGTCAGGCGCTGTACTTGTCGTGCGGGGTGCCACGCTCCCACACGGCCTCGAACGCGGAGGAGACGAGACGAACCGTCGCGGGGTCCTCGGAGAAGGCGAACCCAGGCTCGGCCCAGTCGCCATACCCCGTGAAGAAGTGGAACAGCACCAACTTGTCGTCGATCAGCCAGAAGTCATTCCCCGGCAGCGCGATGTCCGACGCCTGATTCCTCGGCAGCCACCGAACCAGTTCTCCGGCCGCCAGGTTCATCGGGGTAACCGCGTGCTCCCACCGGATGTAGTCGGTCACCGGCTCGGACACGATCCGGGCCCGCCGCATGACCACGCCACGACCGACCGTCTCGCGGACGAGTCCCAGCCACTCGGGCCACCACGACGCTTCCGGGTCCAGCTCGATCTCGCCGGTGCGGGCGAATTGGTCGATCTCCTCGGCCTCGTCGCCCACGGCGTAGGCGTCACGCATCTCCAGATGAACTGCGGTCCTCTGAGCACTCCTCAGCAGCGCGGTGAAGTCGGGCACGTTCGACACGTTCAAGAGCCTCCTTCAGGATCGGCACCATGCGGGCCGGGATACGGATCACGGACTCGTGAGCGGGAATCCCGAGCGCGTGGCCGGGAACCCACTCGGTCCCTGCGATCTTCTCGCAGAGCGCGTCATCGGCCGTCCAGCTCTGCACGATGATCTCCTCCGCCTCGTCCTCGACCCACACGGTAGGCGAGCCTCCGCCGCCCGTGTTGGGGTCGACGCCCACGAAACCCAGTGCCATGACGATCTCCAACGTCTATGGAGTTGCAGGGACGTACACCACCGTCAGCACTACGAGTCAGAAGCACAACCCCGCATGCACGAAATTGCACGAACCCGGCCAGAGCCACACCCCACACCGTGCTTCGTCCGCATCGCCGATCACCAACCGGAGGCAGGCCGCTACCCGGTCGGATAATCCGAGTGCGGACCGGCCATCCCGCGTGATAGTCCTCCCTGTCATGGACGATCTCGTGACAGCGCGCCTCACGCTTCATCCGATGACCGTCATCGAGGCGAAGCGGGTAGTGGCGGGCGAGCCGGACGACGGTGCCCGGTGGGCACCCGGATACCCGTCCGAGGGTGTCGTGACCGGGGCCAGGGGATTCCTCAACACCTGCGCGAACACCGGTGATCCCCAGCCGTTCGGCGCCTACGAGATCCGTCGCCGCGCAGACGGGGAAGCCATCGGCGGGCTGGGCTTCCACGGACCTGCGGACGAGAACGGCAGCGTCAGGATCGGCTACGGTCTGATCCCGTCAGCGCAAGGCCAGGGATACGCCTCCGAGGCTCTCCGTGCACTGCTGGCATTCGCGCGCGGACGCGGCGTCAACTGCGTGGAAGGCGACACGACGCACGACAATGTCGCGTCCCAACAGGTCATGACCGCCGTCGGCATGCGTCTCGTCGCAGCAGACGAACGGCTCAAGCACTACAGGATCGCCTGGACCGATGCGATGGCGGGTGCCGACCCGCGCTCCGAGCCCTCTAGCTGAGGTCCGCGACCGCCGCGCGGAGTTCGTCGAACGCTGCTCCCGTGAGGGCTGCCAGCTCGCCGGGGTCGTCGTCGCGAGCCGGGTCCGCCCACCGTGCGTATCCCAGCCTGAACGCGAGCACGCCCAGTTCGGCGGCCACCTGGGCCGTGGGTTCCGCAACGCCGCGCCGTTTCAGTGCGTCGACCATCGCCGCGGCCATGCCGATGCTCTTCAGCGCCTCGCGACTGCGCAACTCCTCGTTCGCCTCGATCGCCGCGTGCAGCAGCGGACCGAGCGAGCGGTTGAACGCCGTCATCTCCCCCGACGCGCGCTCCAGGCCGGCCGCGACGGCCGTCATCGGCGTCGCCTCGTCGGGAGCGGCGTCGATGCCTTCTGCCAGCAGTCGGCTCAGAGCCTGCTGCCCGGCGGTGAGGATCTCGCGCTTGTCCGCGAAGTGGCGAAAGAACGTGCTGCGCGTCAGTTCGGCGCGCTCGGCGATCTGCGCGACCGTCGTCTCGTCGTAGCCCTGCTCGGCGAACAGCCCGAGCGCCGCCACGACCAGACGCTGACGCGCATCCGGCTTCCATCTAGGCATGTCCCCATCCTAGACGACGGGACACGTGTCGCATCATGCGGTACGGTGATGGGACACCAGTCGCATCACTTCTTGGAGCTCGTCATGCGCGTCTTCATCACCGGCGGCACCGGCCTCATCGGCTCGGCCGTCGTCGCCGAACTGCTCTCCGCGGGACACTCGGTCACCGCCCTCGCCCGCTCCGAGGCCTCCGCGGCGCACGCCAAGGCCACCGGCGCCGAGGTGCTCAGCGGCGCACTCGCCGACCTCGCCGTGCTGCGAGCCGGCGCGGAGCGGGCCGACGGCGTCATCCACCTCGCCTTCAGCAACGACTTCAGCTCGCCCGAGGCCCTGGCCCAGGGCATCGCCGAGGAGGCTGCCGCGCTCGCGACGCTCGGCGACGCCCTCGTCGGCACGGACCGCTCGCTCGTCACCGTGGCCGGCACGCCCTTCCTGCCGGGGCGCACCTCCACCGAGGCTGACGCCTTGCCGACCGAGGGGCCGGTCGCCGGCCGCAGCCGGTCGGTGACCCGCGCGCTCGAACTCGCCTCGCAGGGCGTGCGCAGCTCGGCGGTACGGCTTCCGCGCACGGTCCACAACGAGGGCCGGGGCGGGTTCGCCGGGCTGCTCACCGACATCGCCCGCCGTAGCGGCGTCGCCGGCTACCCCTCGGACGGCGCGCAGCGCTGGCCGGCCGTCCACGCGCGGGACGCCGCCGTGCTGTTCCGGCTCGCCCTGGAGCAGGCGCCCGCCGGAAGCTCCTGGCACGCCGTCGCCGACGAGGGCGACGCGGTCCGCGACATCGCCGCGGTCATCGGCCGACGGCTCGGCCTGCCCGTCGAGTCGGTGCCGCAGGAGAACTTCGGCCCCCTCGGCCCGATCTTCGCGGCTGACCAGCCCGCGTCCAGCGCCCACACCCGCGCCGCCCTCGGCTGGCAGCCGACCCACCCGAGCCTGCTCGCCGACCTGGAGAACATCGAACCCTGAGACGCGCCAGGACGGCCCTGACGAGTACCTCCTGCTCCCCCTGTGAGGAACAAGTTCCCATGACCTACGGACCGCACGACCCAGCGGCGACCTACGTCGCTCACGACTACCCCGAACACGCCTTCGACACCGGGGAGATCAGCCTCAACTACGCCACGACCGGATCGCCCGACAACCCCGCCCTGCTGCTCATCCCCGCACAGGGCGAGTCCTGGTGGGGCTACGAGGCGGCGATGACGCTGCTCGAGGACGACTTCGAGGTCTTCGCCGTCGACCTGCGCGGCCAGGGCCGCTCCAGCCGAACCCCCGGCCGCTACACCCTCGACAACATGGGCAACGACCTGGTCCGCTTCGTCTCCGGACGGATCGGACGCCCGGTCATCGCCTGCGGTCTGTCCTCCGGCGGCGTCATCGCCGCATGGCTCTCCGCCTACGCGTCGCCCGGCATGCTGCGCGGCGCGTACTACGAGGACCCGCCGCTGTTCTCCTCGGAGATCCAGCCCGCCTACGGCCAGGGCATGAACCAGGTCATCGGCCCCTGGTTCGAGCTGATGAACAAGTACCTCGGCGATCAGTGGTCGGTCGGCGACTGGTCAGGCCTGAAACGAGCCATGGCCACCGACCTGCCGCCGGCACTCGCGCGAGGCCTGGCGGCGATGGGCGACTTCCTGGGCGGGGACGAACCACCCCAGACGTTCAAGGAGTACGACCCCGAGTGGGCCCGCGCCTTCGCCAGCGGCTCGGCCAGCGCCTCGGTCGACCACGCCCGGATGCTCGCGGCGGTGAAGGTCCCGGTGCTCTTCACCCACCACTTCCACCACGTCGACGAGGAGTCGGGCCGACTCCAAGGCGCCATCTCGGACTTGCAGGTCCGGCACGTACGCGAGCTGATCACCGGCGCCGGCCAGCGGTTCGACTACAAGACGTTCCCGAAGGCCGGCCACGTCATGCACGGCAGCGATCCACAGCTCTACAGCCGGACCCTGCGCGAGTGGAGCCGCACACTCGACATCTGACGACCCGATCCGCGCCCCAGGGCGCGGATCGAGTTGCGCGCCTTGCTGATCCGGATCAACGACCTCACACCCGGACCGCCCATTGATCAGGGCTCGATCGGCGCCCTAAGGTCAAGCTGAGACATCGTCAGTTCCCGTCCGCAGCGGCCGGGGCGGAGCCGGAGGGGTCGAGTTGGCGGAGATCATGGTCATCGGCGGGGGCATCGCCGGCACCGCGGCGGCGCTGGGGCTGCACAAGGCGGGGTTCGACGTCACCGTCCATGAGGCGCATCCGGACAGTGGTGCGGACGGTGGCGCGTTCCTCAGTCTGGCGAGCAACGGGATGCGGGCGCTCGCCGAGTTGGATGCCGCGGCCGCGGTGGCCGAGCTCGGCTTTCCGCTCGCCACGATGCGCGTCCTGGACGAGGCGGGGGCGCAGCTCGCCGACGTGCCGCTCGGGGAGCACGATCAGGTGCTGACCAGCTACCGCTGTCTGCGCCGGGCCGAGCTCGCCGAGTGCTTGCGGCGGCTGGTCCGTGACCGGGGGATCCCGATCCGGCACGGGGCCCGGCTCGTCGGGCTGACCGAGGGCCCCAGCGGCGCCACCGCGACCTTCGCAGACGGCAGTTCGGCCACTGCGGAGCTGGCGGTGGGGGCCGACGGGCTCAACTCCGCGGTGCGCGGACAGCTCGACCCGGGCGCGCCCCGACCGGAGTACGCGGGCCAGCGCGTCTTCTACGGTTACACCGCCGCCGCGCCGACCCCGTCCGAGGAGTGCGCGGACCGGATCACCATGGTGCGCGGCAGCGGTGCCGCCTTCGGCTACGCCTACTCCCCTGCGGGCGAGGCGTACTGGTTCGCCCGGGTGCCGGGGCCGCCCGCGAGCGCGGCGGAGCTGGCCGGCACGGGGCCGGCGCAGTGGCGCGAGCAGTTGCTGCCGCTGCTACGGCCCGACCGCACGCCGACCGCGGACATCGTCGCCGCCACCACCGACCGGCTCATGGTGACCAACGCCCAGCACCTGCCCGCCGGCGGCAACTGGCGCGGCAAGCGCACGGTGCTGGTCGGCGACGCCGCCCACGCGGCATCACCCGCCACCGGCCAGGGCGCCTCGATGGCGCTCGAGGACGCTGTGGTGCTCGCCAAGGCCCTGCGCGACGCGTTGCCCGACGCCGACGCCAGGCCGGCGGCCCTGGAGCGCTACGAGCGGCTCCGCCGCCCCCGGGCGGAGCAGAACATGGAGACGAGCGCCAAACTCACCGCCAGTCGCACCACCACGACCGCAGCGCCGCGCGACTCCGCCCACCCCGCGCCCCGGGTGGACGACGGCCTGCTGCGCCTGCTCGACTGGCGCACCCCGCTCCCCGAGGACGGCCCCGAGGCCTGAGCGGTCACCCGGCCGCGCACCCCGGCGCCCGCCGTCGGCGCCGCCATCGGGGTACGCCGTCGGGGTGCGCCATCGGGGTGCGCGCCGGTCAGGACCGCGTGAGCCTGACCGAGCCGAGCTCCCGTTGGTCAGAAGTACCCCGCCCACCGCCGGGTGAAAGTGCCCAGTTATCCCGTCAGGCCCCCTCTGCCAGCCTCGATATCGGCCAACGGCTCAACCGGAGCTGGTCGATGACGAGGATCTGGTGGACTCATGACGACGAATCCGACGGCGGAACCGAGGCGCGACGAGCTGTCCCCGGCCCAGCTGCGCATTGCCGGGATCTGGCAGGCACTGCTCGGGGTCGAGGTGACCGACGGCGACCGTGAATTCTTCGAGCTCGGCGGCGACCACGCCGCTGCCGCGGCGATGGCGGAGCGGGTCGCGGGCGAATTCGGCACCGCCTTCCGGGCCGACGCGATCACCGGTCCGCTGACGGTGAGTTCGATCTCCTCCCACCTCGCCGAGCAGGCGATGCTGCAGGCGATGCGGATGTTCGAGGAGGGCACCGAACTCGAACTCGAGGCGAGCGGCCCCGAGGAGCCCGCCATTCCCGCCGCTGTCCGGGACGGTGGCCCGCTGCCGATGAGCTTCGCTCAGCAGCGGCTCTGGTTCCTGGACCAGCTCGAGCCCGGGCGCGCCGAATACCTGATCCCGATCGGGCTGCGGATCACGGGGGTGCTCGACACCGCCGCACTGCAGGCGGCGTTGAGCGGGCTGGTGGCGCGGCACGAGGTGTTGCGCACCCGGTTCGTCGCCGACCAGGACGGGCAGCCCGCGCAACTCATCGACCCGCCAGGCCCGGTGACGATGAGCGTGCACGATCTCCGGCATCTCACGGACCACGGCGCCCGGGAGGAGAGCGCCCGGCGGATCGTGGACGGCGAGGCCTTCCAGCCGGTCGATCTGGCGCGCGGGCCGCTGCTGCGGGCGGTGCTGGTGCGGGTGGCCGACGAGGATCACCTGCTCGCGGTGACGGTGCATCACATCGTCTTCGACGGCTGGAGCACCGGGATCCTCTCGCGCGAGCTCACCGCGCTGTACGCGGCAGCGGCGGCCGGCCGGGACCCGGTCGCCGCGCTGCCCGCGCCGGCTCTGCAGTACGCCGACTTCGCCCTCTGGCAGCGGCGGTGGCTGAGCGGTGACACGCTGGAGCGCCAACTCGGCTACTGGCGCGACCGGCTGGCCGGCATCGAGCCGCTGGAGCTGCCCACCGATCACCGCCGCCCGGCCCGGCGCAGCGGCGACGGCGCCGAGCTCACCTTCACCGTCCCGGCCGAGCTGGTCGAGCAGGCGCGCACACTGGCCGCCGAGACCGGCGCGAGCCTCTTCATGACCTTGCTGGCGGCATTCCAGCTGCTGCTCGCCAAGTACAGCGGCCAGCAGGACATCGCGGTGGGCACCCCGATCGCCGGCCGCAACCGGGCCGAGATCGAGGAGATGATCGGGTTCTTCATCAACACCCTGGTGCTGCGCACCGACCTGTCCGGTGACCCGAGCTTCCGGCAGCTGGTCGAGCGGGTCAAGGAGACCGCGCTCGGTGCCTACGACCACCAGGACCTCCCGTTCGAGCGGATCGTCGAGGAGCTCGCCCCCGAGCGGGACCTGAGCCGCAACCCGCTCTTCCAGACCATGTTCCTGCTGCAGAACGTCCCCGACACGCGCAGCTGGAAGCTGGCCGGGCTGGGCGTCGAGCCGATGGAACTGGAGGCCCAGGACGCTAAGTTCGACTTCAGCTGGTATCTGACCGAGGCGCCCGACGGCAGCCTCGACGGGATGGTCGTCTACACCACGGACCTGTTCGAGGCACCGACCATGCAGCGCATGGTGGGCCACTTCCAGGCCCTGCTGGCAGCCGCCACCGCCGCCCCGGACCGCCGGCTGTCCGAACTGGAGCTGCTCACCGCGGCCGAGCGCCGGCAACTGCTGATCGACTGGAACGGTCCGAAGACCGACGGCCCGGATGACGTGACGATCCATCAGCTCTTCGAGCGACAGGTCGAACTGCGCCCCGATGCCGTCGCGGTCCACACCAGCACGGGAGAGTTGACGTACCGTCAGCTCAATGAGCGGGCCAACCGGCTCGCCCACCACCTGCGCGGCCTGGGCCTGACTCCCGGCTCCCCGGTCGGCGTCTGCCTGGAGCGCGGCCCGGACCTGATCTGCGCGCTGCTCGGCATCCTCAAGGCCGGCGCCGCCTACCTCCCGCTCGACCCCGAGTACCCCGCCGAGCGGCTCGGTCACATGGTCACCGACAGCGGGGCGCCGCTGATCGTCACCGAGCGCGCACACAGCCGCCACTTCCCGTCCTCGGTCCCGCAGTTGCTGATCGACCAGGACTGGCCGACCGGCGACACCGGCAACCCGGAACCGCTGGCCGGCCCGGGCGACCTCGCCTACTTCATCTACACCAGCGGCTCGACCGGCCGGCCCAAGGGCGTGCAGATCGAGCACGGCGCGCTGCGGGCCCGGATGCGCGAGACCGTCCGGCAGCTCGGGCTCACCCCCGACGACCGGGTACTGCAGTTCGCCTCGATCGCCTTCGACTCCTCGGTCGGCCAGCTCTTCGCGCCGCTCAGCTGCGGTGCCTCGGTGGCGCTGCGTGACGCCGAGTGGGACCCGGCCGGGCTGGCGGAGCTGATCCGTGCCGCCGAGGTGACCGTCGCCTGGTTGACCCCGACGGCCTTCGCCGCGCTGACCGCCCAGCTCGACGGACCCCAGTCGCTCTCTCCGGCGCTGCGGCTGGTCCGGCTCGGCGGTGAGGCCCTGCGGCAGGAGCAGGTCCGGCAGTGGTTCGAGCGCTGCGCGGTCCCGCTGGTGAACGGGTACGGCCCCAGCGAGGGAGCACAGGAGGCGGCCACCGCCCTGATCGAGGGACCGGGCCGGTTCGTCCCGGTCGGACGACCGGTGGCGAACACCGAGGTCTTCCTGGTGGACCGGGACGGCCGGCTGGTCCCGGTCGGGGTTCCGGGCGAGATCCTGATCAGCTGCCCGGGCCTGGCCCGCGGCTACCAGAACCACCCGGAGCTGACGGCCGAGAAGTTCGCCGAGTACCGCGTCGACGGCGTCGCCCGCCGGGTCTACCGGACCGGCGACCTGGCGAAGTGGCACCCGGACGGGCAGCTGGAGTTCGTCGGGCGGGCCGACAACCAGGTCAAGCTGCGCGGCTACCGGATCGAGCTCGGCGAGATCGAGGCGGCGCTGGCCGACCACCCGCAGGTGGCGGCGGCCGTCGTCGTGCTGCGCGAGGACACCCCCGGGGAGCGCCGCCTGGTCGCCTACCTGGTCACCCCGGCGGCCACGCCGACCACGCCGACCACGCCGAGCGCGCCGAGCGCGCCGACGACACCGACCACGCCGACCACCGGCGAGCTGCGCGCCCACCTCCAGCAGCGGTTGCCGGACCACATGGTCCCGGCCGCCTTCGTCACCCTCGACCGCTTCCCGCTCAACCCGAACGGCAAGCTCGACCGCCGCGCGCTGCCCGCGCCGGACGGCCACCGGCCCGAGCTGGACGCCGCCTACACGGCCCCGCGCACGCCCGTCGAGCAGGCGGTCGCCGCGAGCTGGTCCGAGGTACTGGGCATCGACACCATCGGCGTCCACGACAACTTCTTCCACCTCGGCGGGCACTCGCTGCTCGCCACCCAGGTCACCAGCCGGCTGCGCAGGACGCTCGGCGTCGAGCTGCCGGTCCGGGCCCTGTTCACCGCGCCGACGTCCGCCCAACTCGCCGCCGTGATCGAGGAGCTGGAGAGCGCCGAGACGAGCCGGATCACCCCCGCCGCGCGCGACCGGGGCCCGCTGCCGCTGAGCTTCGCCCAGCAGCGGCTCTGGTTCCTGGACCAGCTCGACCCCGCGCGGGCCGAGTACCTGATCCCGTTCGCGCTGCGGATCACCGGGCCGCTGGACACCGACGCGCTGCGGGCCGCGCTGCACGGGCTGGTGGCCCGGCACGAGGTGCTCCGCACCCGGTTCACCACCGGCGCCGAGGGACCTGCTCAGCTGATCGACCCGCCGGCCGAACCGCTGCCGGCCGAACCGCTGCTGGCCGAACCGCTGCTGGCCGACCATGACCTGCGGCGGCTGCCCGACGCGGCCGAGCGCGAGGCGGCGGCCAGGCGGTTGGTGGAAGCCGAAGCCTGCCGGCCGATCGAGCTCAGCACCGGTCCGGTGATGCGGACGCTGCTGATCCGGTTGGCCGAGCAGGAGTCGATCCTGGTGGTGACGGTCCATCACATCGCCTTCGACGGCTGGTCGGTGACCGTCCTCTCCCGTGAACTGACCGAGCTGTACGCGGCCGCCCAGCAGCAGCGCGCGGCCGAACTGCCCGCGCTGCCGGTGCAGTACGCGGACTACGCCGTCTGGCAGCGCGAGTGGCTGACCGGCGACACGCTGGAGCGGCAACTGGCCTACTGGCGCGGACGGTTGGCTGACATTGAGCCACTGGAGCTGCCCACCGACCACCGCCGCCCCGCCCAGCGCACCGGCGAGGGCGCCACCATCGCCTTCGCCGTCCCGGCCGAGCTGAGCGAGCGGCTGAGGACCACGGCGGCCGGGCACGGCGCGAGCCTGTTCATGACCCTGCTGGCGGCCTTCCAGCTCCTGCTCGCCAGGTACAGCGGCCAGCAGGACATCACCGTCGGCACCCCGATCGCCGGCCGCAACCGGGCCGAGGTCGAGGAGATGATCGGGTTCTTCGTCAACACCCTGGTCCTGCGCACCGACCTGTCCGGCGACCCGACCTTCGCGGAGTTGCTCGACCGGGTGAAGGAGACGGCGCTCGGCGCCTACGAGCACCAGGACCTGCCCTTCGAACGGCTGGTCGAGGAGCTGGCGCCACAGCGCGACCTGTCGCGCAACCCGCTCTTCCAGACCCTGTTCGTGCTGCAGAACGTCCCCGACTTCGACACCTGGCAGTTGCCCGGGCTGACCGTGGCGCCGATCCCGCTCACCGCGAAGGACGCCAAGTTCGACCTGGCCATGTACCTCAGCGAGACGGCGGACGGCGGCCTGGAGGGTGCGATCGTCTACAGCACGGACCTGTTCGAGGCACCCACCATGCACCGGCTGGCCGAGCACTTCCAGCACCTGCTGACCGCCGCGACCGCCCGGCCGCAGACCAGGCTGTCCGAACTGGAGTTGCTCGGGGCGGCGGAGCGGCGGCGGATCCTGGTCGACTGGAACGACACCGCCACCGCCTACCCCGACACCGCGACCCTCCACTCGCTCTTCGAGGAACGGGTCGCGTGCGACCCGGACGCCACCGCCGTGACCTGCGGCGAGGAGACTCTGACGTACCGTCAGCTCAACGAGCGGGCCAACCGGCTCGCCCACCACCTGCGCGGCCTGGACCTGACCCCCGACACCCCGGTCGGCGTCTGCCTGGAGCGCGGCCCGGACCTGATCTGCGCGCTGCTCGGCATCCTCAAGGCCGGCGCCGCCTACCTCCCGCTCGACCCCGAGCACCCAGCCGAGCGGCTCGCCTACCTGGTCGAGGACACCGCGACACCGCTGGTCATCACCCACACGACGCTCAGCGACCGGCTGCCCCCCACGACCCCGCGCCTGGCCCTGGACGCCGACCGCGCCGCCCTGGCCGGACAGCCGACCGGCAACCCGACGCCGCTGGCCGGCCCCGACGACCTCTGCTACCTGATCTACACCAGCGGCTCCACCGGCCGGCCCAAGGGTGTCCGGATCGAGCACGGCGGGGTGGTCAACTACCTGGCGGGCATGCAGAACGAGTTCCCGATCGCGGCCGGCGAGGGCTTCCTGCAGGCCACACCGCTCTCCTTCGACGTCTCCGCTTACGAGATCTTCTGGCCGCTCTGGCGCGGGGCGAACGTGGTCCTGGTGCCTGGTTCGGATCGGCTCGACATGACCAGGGTGACGCGCCTGATGCGTGATCACCGGATCGTCGGGCTGCACTTCGTGCCCAGCCTGCTCGACCTGTTCGTCACCGAGGCCCGCCCCGATGACTGCACCCACCTGCGGTACGCCTTCGCCAGTGGCGAGCCGCTGCAGCCGGCCCTGGTCAGCCGGTTCCTCGACCGGTTCCCCGGCGACCTGATCAACCTCTACGGCGCCACCGAGGTCTCGGTCGACAGCACCTTCTGGCGGGCCGACCGCTCCGCGCCCGGCGGCCCGGTGCTGGCCGGGCGGCCGATGACCAACCAGACCGTCTACGTGCTGGACCCGGCCCAGCGCCCGGTGCCCTCGGGCGTGCTGGGCGAGGTCTACCTGGGCGGGGCCAGCGTCGGGCGCGGCTACCACAGCCGGCCCGAGCTGACGGCGGAACGCTTCCTGCCGGACCCGTTCGCGGCGGCTGTCGAGGGTGACCGGCCCCCTCGGATGTACCGGACCGGGGACCTGGGACGCTTCACCGCGAGCGGTGAACTCGACCTGCTCGGCCGGGTCGACCGCCAGGTGAAGCTGCGCGGGGTGCGGATCGAACTCGGCGAGATCGAGGCCATGCTGCTCGGGCACGAGCCGGTCGGCAGCTGCGCGGTGATCGTGCGCGAGGACACCCCCGGTCAGAAGCAACTGGTCGCGTACTGCGTCGCGGCGCCCGAGCAGCGGATCGACCTGGCCGGCCTGCGGGCCTGGGCCGGCGAGGTGCTGCCCCGAACGATGGTGCCCAGCGGCTTCGTGGTGCTGGACGAACTGCCGCTCTCCGCCAACGGCAAGGTCGACCACAAGGTGCTGCCCGCGCCCGACGGCGCCTGGACGGACCACGGCACCGACTTCGTGGCCCCGAGCGACGAGATCGAGGTCGCGCTCGCGGAGGTCATGGGCGACGTGCTCAACCTCGACCGGGTCGGCATTCACGACAACTTCTTCGAACTCGGCGGCCACTCGCTGCTCGCCACCCAACTCGTCAACCGGATCGAAGCATTGACCGGTGTCCGTGTGAGCCTGCGGAAGCTCTTCCTGGTGCCCACCGTCGTCGGGATCAAGAGCCAGCTCGTCGAACTGCTCGGAGCACTCGATGAACTCGGTGAAGGCGATGAGATCGGTGAACCCGCCTGACCCGACAGCTGGTTCAGACCGGCTCGGCACGGAAGAACGGCTCTTTCTGGGAAACCGTCCGTCCGCATCACGTGGACAGTGAGGAAACGAACCATCATGAACGAGATTCCCGATCCAAATTCCAGCGTCACGTCCGTCGAGTCCCGCCTGCTCTCCAGGATCCGCCGGCGGGCGACCGCCGACCGCATCGCCCGCCGGGACATCAGCGGCCCGCTGCCACTCTCCTTCGCCCAGCAACGACTCTGGTTCCTCGACCAGTTGGAGCCCGGCGGCGCCGAGTACCTGATGCCGTGCGCGTTGCGGATCACCGGGACGCTCGACCTGGACGCGCTGGAGGCCGCCCTGTCAGGGCTGGTCACGCGGCACGAGGTGCTGCGAACCCGGTTCGTCGCCGACGACACGGGCCAGCCCGCCCAGCTGGTCGAGGCGCCGTGGCCGGTATCCGTGACCGTCCACGACCTGCGGACAGACGGTGAATTGACCGACCGTCAGGCTACGGCGCGGGAGCTGCTGCGCAATGCGGCGAGCCTGCCGTTCGAGCTGACGGCGGGGCGGCCCCTGCGGGCGGACCTGGTGCGGATGACGGAGGACGAGCAGTACCTGCTGCTGACCGTGCACCACATCGCCTCGGACGGCTGGTCACAGGGCATCCTCGCCCGCGAGCTGCGGGCGCTCTACGCGGCAGCGCTGACCGGGCAGGCGGCCGAACTGCCGGAGCCCGCCGTGCAGTACGCCGACTTCGCGCTCTGGCAGCGCCAGCGGCTGACCGGCACCACCCTGGAGCGCCAGCTGGGCTACTGGCGGGAACAGTTGGCCGGAATCGAGCCGCTGGAACTGCCCACCGACCACCGCCGGCCCGCGCGGCACGGCGGCAGCGGGGACTCGGTGCTGTTCAGCGTTCCGGCCGAGGTGACCGAGCGGCTGAAGAGCGCGGCGGCAAGTGAGGGCGCGAGTCTGTTCATGGTCCTGCTGGGGGTGTTCCAGCTGCTGCTGTCCAAGTACAGCGGACAGCAGGACATCGCGGTGGGCACCCCGATCGCCGGCCGCAACCGGGCCGAGATCGAGGACGTGATCGGGTTCTTCGTCAACACGCTGGTGCTGCGCACCGATCTCGCCGGAGACCCGACCTTCGGCGAGCTGCTGGCGCGGGTCAAGGAGGCGGCGCTGGGCGCGTACGACCACCAGGACCTGCCGTTCGAGCGGCTGGTGGAGGAACTGGCGCCCGAGCGCGACCTGTCGCGCAACCCGCTCTTCCAGACGATGCTCGTGCTGCAGGCACCGGAGAGCAGCGGCGAGTCCGGGGACGGGGGTTGGGGGCTCGCCGGCACGCGAGTGGAACCCGTGGAGCTCAAGCGGGGTATCGCGAAGTTCGACCTGACGCTCAACCTGGTGGAGAGCGGCGACGGCCTGCTGGCGGCTCTGGAATACCGGACCGATCTCTTCGAACCAGCCACGATGGAGCGGCTGGTGGGGCACTTCCAGACGCTTCTCGCCGGGGTGGCCGCACGGCCGGAGGCGCGGTTGAGCGAGTTGGAGATGCTGAC
>NZ_JARZAG010000019.1 GCF_029892155.1 Kitasatospora sp. GAS204B
ACTCGGCATCCGTCACATCAAAACGCGCCACACCCGAGTTCTACCAGCAGCCAGCACCACAAAGAGATCCAAACCCCAGACAGCTCCTAGCTGACGCGGAACACCGGGCCCCGCGCGGTGAACGGCAGCGAGCCGTCCGGCGGCAGCAGGAAGGCGTGCTCGCGGCGCACTCGCAGCACCTCGCAGTAGCCGTCGGTGATCAGCAGGATCGGCGCGCCGGGCGGGAAGTCCTCGGCTCGCTCCAGCAGGTCCACCCCGGGCTGCAGCAGCGTGCCGCCGCGACCGCGCACCCGCAGCCGGCCGGCGATCCGCTCCGGCGGCAGGTAGCCGGCGTCGTAGGCGGCGGCGTCGCAGTACACCACGCGGGCGGCCGGCACGTCCCGGGCGGCCGCGTAGGAGGCGATCGCGCCGAGTGCCTTGCCGAGCAGGCGGCGGTCCATCGACCCGGAGGTGTCGAGCACCACGCCGAAGGTGCAGCGGGCCACCTCCTCGGGCGGGAAGTACCGTCCGGCGCGCGGGATGCCGGGGGAGGAGGCCTGCCGGCGCGAGGGGCGGGCGTAGCTGCGCACGGGCTGCGGCGAGGGGACGAACTCGTCGAACCAGCGGGCGAGGCGGGCGTCCCAGGGCAGCGGCGGGTGGGCCAGCGCGCGGATCTCCTCCTCCAGGCCGGCCGGCAGCAGCCCGCGCTCGCGCCGGTGCAGCTCGAACCCCTGTTGCAGGCCACGGCGGTAGAAGTCGTCGAGGTCGACGTAGTCGCGCGGCTCGCCGAGCGGCGCGCCCAGCACGTCCGGGCGGCCCTTGCCCGCGAGGGTGGCCAGGCGGCGGATCCGGCGCTGGTCGCGGACGATCCGGTCGTACACCTCCTCGGCCGACAGGCCCCGCAACTCCGGGTCGTGCAGCAGCCCTTCGGGCATCTCGCCGACACCCATCTCGAGCAGCCAGCCGTTGATCACATAGTCGGCCGCGACATTGAACAGGTACGGGTCGCGGGCCCCGCGCCGGTCGCCGTGCCGCAGCGCGGCGTGCAGCATCTCGTGGGCCAGGATGAACCGCCACTCCTCGTCGCTGTAGTGGCGCAGCGGGTTGAGGTAGATCTCGCCGGCCTCGGCGTTGACGGCCGCGATCGCGATGCCCTGGGCCCGGGCCAACTCGGCGTCCGCGACCAGGGTGAGGCCGGCCGCGATGCCGCCGAGCAGCGGGTAGGAGGAGATGAACCAGTTCAGCGCGCGGGTCCACGGCCGCTCCGGCAGCCGCGCTCCGGTCAGCTCCTCGCGCCGGCCGCCGGCCAGGTCCATCGCCGCCGACATGGTGCGGGTCAGCGCGGCGGCGAAGGCCACCGTCCAGTCCTCGGGCGTCTGCTGGTACTTGCCGGTCCGCCGGAGGTCCGACGCGGTCCCGGCGGTCCCCGCCACCTCGGGCAGCCCGTCCCGGCGCCAGCGGGCGGCCATCTCCTCCTCGTCCCCGCCGAGGTACGCGCCGGGCAGCTCGAACGGGCTGCGGCCGATCGTGAAGGTGGCCAGGAAGCGGTTGACCACGTGGCAGCGGGCGGCTCGCAGGCAGGCGTCGGGCGGCTCCGGCGGGCCGTCCAGGTGCCCGAAGCCCAGGTGCAGCAGGCAGTGTGCGAACACCCAGGCCCACTCGGCCGGGTCCGCGCGCCGGTTGCCGTCCACGTGCAGCACGCCGTTGGAGTCGACCACCGCCCAGCCGCCCGGCGGCAGGCAGTCGGGGTTGCGGCACAGGCTCACGTCGAGCGAGGCGAAGGCGCTGTTGCGGCGCAGCAACGCCAGCCCCTCGGCGAGCGCCAGGGCGGCCGGGTCCTTGACGTCCGGCTGGCGCGGCGGGCGCCTCACCGTCGCGCCTCGACCAGCCGGGGCATGTCCCTGGCCGCCTCGATCAGGAACCAGGCGGGCAGCACCGGGTTGCCGTCCGGGCCGTCCGCGATCACCGTCTGGGCCACCTCGACCGAGATCTCGGCCAGCTGCACCAGCAGCGACTTGGCCCGGTAGGCGGTCTGCCGCAGCGCGTCGGAGGCGTACTCCTTCCTGGCGGGCAACTCCTTGACCAGGCGGCCGCGGAAGGCGTCGGCCAGGTAGTAGAGCAGGTCGCGGTCCGCCAGCCGGTGCGGCCAGCGGGCCTCGCCCTTGAGGATCGCGTCCAGCCCGAAGGAGTGCCGCACGATCTTGGCGTAGCCGCAGAAGGCCACCGCGTGCTGCGGCGTCAGCAGCCCGTTCGCCACCAC
This sequence comes from Kitasatospora sp. GAS204B, assembly GCF_029892155.1. Classification (GTDB taxonomy): domain Bacteria; phylum Actinomycetota; class Actinomycetes; order Streptomycetales; family Streptomycetaceae; genus Kitasatospora. The sequence continues at coordinate 2,240 of NZ_JARZAG010000019.1, forward strand.
CTTCAGCGTCTCCTCGGCGAGGGTCGGCCCGAAGGAGTGCAGCGCGTCGGAGAGCATGTGCCAGGCGCGCGGGGTGGAGAACGGTTCCTCGGACTTCGGCGGCGCGGACCAGAGGTGGTCCGGACGGTCCGTCAGGTAGTCCACCACCCAGGGGTGGATCCCGCTGCCCGCGGCCCAGCTCAGCCAGTCCGTGGCGCTGGCCCGCAGATGGACGTGGACCAGCCGGTTGACCAGCGCGGAGGCCATCGGCCGGGCCAGTGCGCCGTCCGTGGCCCGGTTGCCCGCGCCGATCACGATGCTGCCCGGCGGCAGCTCGTAGGAGCCGATCCGGCGGTCCAGGATCAGCGAGTAGAAGGCCTTCTGCACATCGGGCGTGGCCGCGTTGAGCTCGTCCAGGAAGAGGCAGTACGGCTCGTCGCGGGCGATGGCCTCCGGCGGGCAGAACCGCGAGCGCCCCTGCGGGGTGATCTGCGGGACCCCGATCAGGTCCTCCGGCGCCAGCTGGGTGCCGATCAGGCTCACGCACTCGAGCCCGAGCGAGTCGGCGAACTCCCGCACCAGCGAGGACTTCCCGATCCCCGGCGCACCCCACAGGAAGACCGGCCGCACGGTGGCCAGCCCGAGCAGCAACTCGGGTACCTGGGACGGGGATACGGTGACAGCACCCTGCACGGGGGATCCTCTGCTGCTCGGCGGACGGTCCGACCAGTGTCCGGGCCACCGGCCGCCCGCGCACCCGCTTTTCGCCGCTGAAACCGGGGTGCGGCCCCGCCCGGCGGGCGCCTACTGTCGGTCGCATGACCCGCACGCTCGTCGCCGTCCTGACCGGAGCCGGCATCTCCACCGACTCCGGCATCCCCGACTACCGCGGCCCGAACGGCCTGTGGCAGCGCGACCCACAGGCCCAGCAACTGGTGACCATCGGCCCCTACCTGGCCGACCCCGAGATTCGCCGCCGCTCCTGGCAACTGCGCCTGGAGACCGGGGCGCTGGCCGCCGAGCCGAACGCCGGGCACCGCGCGCTGGTCGAGCTGGCCGCGAAGCTGCCGGTCCGGGTGCTCACCCAGAACGTCGACGGCCTGCACCAGAAGGCCGGGCTGCCCGACCGCAAGGTGCTCGAACTGCACGGCACCGTGCGGCGCACCCAGTGCGTGGCGTGCCGGCGCTACGGCGAGATGACCGAGGCGCTGGCCCGGGTCACGGCCGGTGAGCCGGACCCCGCCTGCCCGCACTGCGGCGGCATCCTCAAGCCGGCCACCGTGATGTTCGGCGAGAGGCTGGACCCGGTGGTGCTGGCGCAGGCCGACGCGATCGCCAAGGCCTGCGACGTGTTCATCGCGGTCGGCAGCTCGCTGCAGGTCCACCCGGCGGCCGCCCTGCCGCGGATCGCGCTGGAGCACGGCGCCCGGCTGATCGTGGTCAACGGCGAGCCGACCCCGTACGACGAGCCGGCGGCGGAGGTGATCCGGGAGCCGATCTCCACCGCCCTGCCCGCGCTGGTCGCTAGGCTGGCCGGGTGACGCACTTCGATCCCTGGTCAGCGGAGTTCATCGCGCACCCGTACGACGTGTACGCGCAGCTGCGCGAGCGGACCCCGGTGGTCTTCCACGAGCCGACCGGGCAGTGGCTCGTCTCCCGCCACCGGGACGTCAGCGCGCTGCTGCGCGACCGGCGCCTCGGCCGCAGCTACACCCACCGGTTCAGCCACGAAGAGTTCGGGCAGCAGCCGCCCGACCCGGCGCACGAGCCCTTCCACACGCTCAACGGCAACGGGCTGCTCGATCTGGAGGCGCCCGACCACACCCGGATCCGGCGGCTGGTCGCCAAGGCGTTCACGCCGCGGATGGTCGAGGCGCTGCGGCCGACCGTGGCCGCGCTGGCCGACGAGCTGGTCACCGGGCTGCTGAAGGAGGGCGGCGGCGATCTGATCTCCGCCGTCGCCGAGCCGCTGCCGGTCGCGGTGATCGCCGAGATGCTCGGGGTGCCCGCGGCCGACCGGGACCTGCTGCGGCCCTGGTCGGCGGCGATCACCGGGATGTTCGAGCTGAATCCGACGCCGGAGGCCGCGCGGAAGGCGGTGGACGCCAGCGTCGAATTCTCCGACTTCCTGCGCGAGCTGATCCGCGAGCGCCGGGCCAACCCGGGCCCCGACCTGATCTCCGCCCTGATCGCCGCCCAGGAGGAGGGTGACCGGCTGAGCGAGCAGGAGATGGTCTCCACCTGCGTGCTGCTGCTCAACGCCGGCCACGAGGCGACCGTCAACACCACCGGCAACGGCTGGTGGGCGCTCTTCCGCAACCCCGACCAGCTGGCCCTGCTGCGCTCCGACGTCGACCGTCATCTCCCCACCACCATCGAGGAGTTGATGCGCTATGACACCCCGCTGCAGATGTTCGAGCGCTGGGTCCTGGAGGACATCGAGCTGTACGGCAGCACGATCCCGCGCGGTGCCGAGCTGGCCCTGCTCTTTGGCTCGGCCAACCGCGACCCCGAGCGCTTCGCCGAGCCCGAGCGCCTCGACGTGACCCGCACCGAGAATCCGCACCTCAGCTTCGGTGCCGGCATCCACTTCTGCCTCGGCGCTCCGCTGGCCCGCCTCGAACTCACCGAGTCCTACGGCGCGTTGCTCCGCCGCGCGCCCGGCCTGGCGCTGCTGAGCGAACCCACCTGGCAGCCCGGATACGTGATCCGCGGCCTGGACGAATTGCTGGTGACCACGTGAAGCGAGCCACCGGAGCCCTGCTCGGCCTGGCCATCGGCGATGCCATGGGCTATCCGACCGAGTTCCGCACCATCGCCCAGCTCGCCGCCACGGACCCCGACTGGCGCCGTCTGCCGCTGCCCACCCCGGCGTTGATCACCGACGACACCCAGATGACGCTCGCGGTCGCCCGCGCCGTCCGGCTGACCGGCGAGCTGGCCCCGCAGCCCTTCGCCGAGCAGCTGACCGACGAGTTCGTCGCCTGGTGCCACGCGCCCGACAACAACCGGGCACCCGGCCTGACCTGCATGCGCGCCTGCCGGGAGCTGCAACGGCACCCGGGCCGCCCCTGGCAGGTGTCCAGCCAGATGGGTTCCAAGGGGTGCGGCGCCAACATGCGGGTGGCCCCGATCGGCCTGATCCGCTCGTTGACGGCCGATCAGCTGTCCGGTGCCGCCCAGCTCCAGGCCGCCCTGACCCACGGCCACCCGACCGGGCTGGCCGCCAGCAGCCTGACCGCCCACACGGTCCGGCTGCTGATCGAGGGCTGGGCGCCTGAGCAACTGCCGGCCGAACTGCGCCGCTTCGCGCTCGCCAACCGCACCCGCTACGAGTCGTACTGGCTCGGCGACCTGGCCGCCCGCGCCGACGACCGCTTGCCCGAGGACTTCATCGCGCGCGGCTGGGACGAGTGCCTGGAGGTGCTCGACCGGCTGGACGCCGCGCTGGCCGCCCCCGACCGGGAGAGCGACCCGTGCCTGGCCACCGGCGCGGGCTGGATCGCCGAGGAAGCACTGGCCACCGGCCTGCTCTGCTTCCTGCTCTTCCCCGACGACCCGGTCACCGCGGTGCGCCGGGCCGCCTACTCCTCCGGCGACTCCGACTCCATCGCCTGCCTGGCCGGCGCCTTCGCGGGTGCCTACGTCGGCGCGGCCGCCTGGCCGGCCGAGTGGGTGGAGCGGATCGAGCACCGCGACGAGCTGCTGGCCCTCGGCGCCTTCTGGGATTAGCAGGCTCCTACCGCTTGCCGCGCCCCCGCTCCACCCGAGCCCGCCCGTGCAGCGCGGCCCGGTCCGCGGCGGCGCGGCCCGCGGCCCAGCCCTCGCCGTCGCTCACCCGCACCCGCTGCGAGGTGAGCTTGGGGAACATCCGGTCGGTGGCGGAGGAGACCGCCTCCTCGCGGGCGGCCAGCGCGGGCAGCAGCCGCTCGTCCGGCAGCAGTTGTTCGGCGGTGCCGTCCTCGCGCAGGTGCCGCCCGGCGGCCGCCTCCCGGGTGGTCCGCTCGGTGGCCTCGGTCAACCGTTCGCGGATCCGTGCCGCGTAGGAGACCAGGAACGACTGCCGGAACGCCCGGGTGCGGGAGGCCCCGCCCAGGTGCTGCTTGCTGCCCGACTGGTTCATCGCGGCGGTCGCCTGGACCAGCAGCGAGGTGTACAGCAGTTCGACGGCGTCCAGGTCGGAGTCGAAGCCGACCACCGTGCAGAAACCGAACTCCTTCGCCCAGACCACCCGGCAGCGGTTGGCCGCCGCCACCGCGTCCAGCAGCATCGCCTTCGGTCCCTCGTACGGGTTCTCCACCCCGATCCGCACCGCGCCCGGCAGGTCGTCGCGGGCCTGACCGGCGGCCAGCAGCGCCTCGTCGATGCTGTGCTGGGCCATCAACTGCTGCGCCTTCTCGGTCAGCGCCTCGGCCTCCTGCGGGTACTCGGTGGACTCCGCCTTGGCCAGCAGCGCCCGGATCCGGGACAGCATCCGCGGCTCGCCCGGCACCGGGACGGCCGCCCGGTGCTCCACCGGCCGGGAGCCGGGCACCGGACCGACCGGCGCGAGCACCGGCAGCCGGCCGAGCAGCCGCAGCAGTTCGAACACGGCGGTGGCCAGCGCGAACCGGTCCAGCCGGTGCCGCTCGGCGAAGCCGGGCAGGAACCGCTCGTCGCCGGCCCACCAGACGGCGGCCGCCAGCTCGCGCAGTTGCTCCTGCCAGCGCCGGTCCAGCGCGGCCGGGGAGTAGCGGCGCGCCTCGGCGGCGACCAGGTCGACCAGCAGCGTCTGGTGGACCGGGGTCAGGTCCCGGCGGACCAGCCTGGCCAGGTCGGCGGGGCGCCAGCCGCGGGCCCAGAGCCCGCCGAGAGAGCGGTCGGTGAGCAGCAGCAGGCCCCGGCTCATCGCCGGCCAGCGCTCCGCGGAGGCGGCCAGCAGCGAGGCAGCGCCGTCCACCACCTCGTCCAGCCGCCGGTCCGGCGCGGCCAGCACCGTCTGGAGCGCGTGTTCCAGCAACTCGTCGATGCTCTTCTGCTCTTCGTCCACCGAGCCCATGATGCCGCAGCGCCGTGCGGGTCTCGGCGCGATGATGGTGGAACCCTTGGCCGCCCTGGTTCGTCCACAGGGTTGGGAGAGGCATCACGGGAGGAGAGCCGGATGGGTGATGTGCAGCCGTGGCCGTCTGCGGGAGGCCGTCCTGACCGGCCGCAGGGTGGCGGCTGGCAGCCCGCCGGGCAGCACCCCGGGTATGCGGCGATGCGCGCCGCCCACACCGACCGGGACCGCACCGTCGACGTGCTGAAGGCCGCCTACGCCGAGGGCCGGCTGAGTGCCGACGAGTACTCCGCGCGCTTCGACCTGGCGAACCAGGCCCAGACGTACGGCCAGCTGGCCCAGCTGGTCGCCGACCTGCCGTCCGGCCCGATGCCCGGCCCGATGCCCGGCCCCTCAGCGGTGCCGCTCGGCCCGCCGGTGCCGGCCACCTTCCTGCCGCCGACCCGCCAGGCCCGCAACAACGGCGTGGCCATCGCCTCCCTGGTGTTCGGCCTGCTCTGCGTGCCCTCGTTCGGCGCCCTGGGACTGCCGGCCGTGATCACCGGCCACATGGCCCGCCAGCAGATCCGCCGCTCCGAGGAGGGCGGCGACGGCATGGCGACCTTCGGCCTGGTGGTCGGCTACCTCTCGCTGGCCGGCTGGAGCCTGGCCCTGTTCGTGGCGGTGCTGGGTGCGCTCAGTCACCCGTGACGGCGCGCCCCGTCCGGGTCGCCGCCGACCCGGCGCTGTGCTATAGCGGATGAGACGGGTCGGGACGGGGTCCGGAGGATGCCACGATTCCCGCCACGACCAGCCAAGTTCCATTTGTTTTGACCGCGCCCGATGCGCTAGGTACGCTCTGACCTTGTGCCTGGGGTGTCCCCGGGTCCTTGTGCGTGCAAGCACACCGGCCGCCGCGCCACTCGCGTACCGGCGCCGTCGCTGCACAGAGCACCATGGATTCCGCGATCTTCCTCAACTCGCCGAGCGAGCCGGAAGTAGCCCAACACACCCGACCTCGTGGGTCGGCGTGAGCTGGGAACACCGCAGGTTAGTTTCACCCAGCCTTGGCACACAGAAAACGGAGAAACGGTGCCTACGATCCAGCAGCTGGTCCGAAAGGGCCGGCAGGACAAGGTCGAGAAGAACAAGACGCCCGCGCTGAAGGGCTCGCCCCAGCGCCGCGGCGTCTGCACGCGTGTGTACACGACCACCCCGAAGAAGCCGAACTCGGCGCTTCGTAAGGTCGCCCGTGTGCGCCTCACCAGCGGGATCGAGGTCACCGCTTACATCCCCGGCGAGGGCCACAACCTGCAGGAGCACTCCATCGTGCTCGTGCGCGGCGGTCGTGTGAAGGACCTTCCTGGTGTCCGCTACAAGATCATCCGCGGCTCGCTCGACACCCAGGGTGTCAAGAACCGCAAGCAGGCCCGCAGCCGCTACGGCGCCAAGAAGGAGAAGTAAGAATGCCTCGTAAGGGCCCCGCCCCGAAGCGCCCGGTCATCATCGACCCGGTTTACGGCTCCCCGCTGGTGACGTCGCTGGTCAACAAGATCCTGCTGCACGGCAAGCGCTCCACCGCCGAGCGGATCGTCTACGGCGCCCTCGAGGGCGTCCGCGAGAAGACCGGCTCCGACCCCGTCGTGACGCTGAAGCGCGCGCTGGAGAACGTCAAGCCGGCCCTCGAGGTCAAGTCCCGCCGCGTCGGTGGCGCCACCTACCAGGTGCCGGTCGAGGTCCGTCCGGGCCGTGCCAGCACCCTGGCGCTGCGCTGGATGGTCGGCTACTCCCGCGCCCGTCGCGAGAAGACCATGACCGAGCGCCTGATGAACGAGATCCTCGACGCCTCCAACGGCCTGGGCGCTTCCGTGAAGCGTCGCGAGGACACCCACAAGATGGCCGAGTCCAACAAGGCCTTCGCGCACTACCGCTGGTAGTCCGAACCCCGTCACTAGACAGAGAGAGAACGAGCCACAATGGCTGCAACCTCCCTTGACCTCGCCAAGGTCCGCAACATCGGGATCATGGCGCACATCGACGCGGGCAAGACCACCACCACCGAGCGGATCCTGTTCTACACCGGTGTCTCGTACAAGATCGGTGAGGTCCACGATGGCGCTGCCACCATGGACTGGATGGAGCAGGAGCAGGAGCGCGGCATCACGATCACGTCGGCCGCGACGACCTGTCACTGGACCCTCGACGACTCCGACCACACCATCAACATCATCGACACCCCGGGCCACGTCGACTTCACCGTCGAGGTGGAGCGTTCGCTGCGCGTGCTCGACGGTGGCGTGACGGTGTTCGACGGCGTCGCCGGTGTCGAGCCCCAGTCCGAGACCGTGTGGCGGCAGGCTGACCGCTACGGCGTCCCGCGCATCTGCTTCATCAACAAGCTGGACCGCACGGGTGCCGACTTCTACTTCTGCGTGCAGACCATCGTGGACCGCCTCGGCGCGACCCCGCTGGTCATGCAGCTGCCGATCGGCGCCGAGGGCGACTTCGCCGGTGTCGTCGACCTGGTGAAGATGAAGGCCCTGGTCTGGTCCGCGGACGCCCCCAAGGGCGAGATGTACGACACCGTCGAGATCCCGGCCGACCTGGCCGAGAAGGCTGCGGAGTACCGCGAGCAGATGATCGACACCGTGTCGAACACCAGCGACGAGGTGATGGAGCTCGCCCTCGAGGGCGAGGACATCCCCGAGGAGCTGCTGGTCGCCGCGATCCGCAAGGGCACGCTGAACTCGGACTTCACGCCGATCTTCTGTGGCTCCGCGTTCAAGAACAAGGGCGTCCAGCCCCTGCTCGACGCGGTCGTGAAGTACCTGCCGTCGCCGCTCGACATCACGGGCATCGAGGGCACGAAGCCGAACGACCCCGAGACGAAGATCATCCGCAAGGCCTCGGACGACGAGCCGCTCGCCGCGCTCGCGTTCAAGATCATGTCGGACCCGCACCTCGGCAAGCTCACCTTCGTCCGGGTCTACTCGGGCCGCCTGGAGTCCGGCACCTCGGTGCTGAACTCCGTCAAGGGCAAGAAGGAGCGCATCGGCAAGATCTACCGCATGCACGCGAACAAGCGTGAGGAGATCGAGTCGGTGGGCGCCGGCGACATCATCGCCGTGATGGGTCTCAAGCAGACCACCACCGGTGAGACGCTGAGCGACGAGAAGAACCCGGTCATCCTGGAGTCCATGGACTTCCCGGCCCCGGTTATCCGCGTCGCCATCGAGCCCAAGTCCAAGGGCGACCAGGAGAAGCTGGGTGTCGCCATCCAGCGTCTCGCGGAGGAGGACCCCTCCTTCCAGGTCAACACGGACGAGGAGACCGGCCAGACCATCATCGCGGGTATGGGCGAGCTGCACCTCGAGGTGCTGGTCGACCGTATGCGCCGTGAGTTCAAGGTCGAGGCCAACGTCGGCAAGCCGCAGGTGGCCTACCGCGAGACGATCCGCAAGGCCGTCGAGCGGATCGACTACACGCACAAGAAGCAGACCGGTGGCTCCGGCCAGTTCGCCAAGATCCAGATCGCGATCGAGCCTCTGGAGTCCGGCGAGGGCTACGAGTTCGTCAACAAGGTCACCGGTGGCCGCGTGCCGCGGGAGTACATCCCGTCGGTTGACGCCGGTTGCCAGGAGGCCATGGAGTTCGGTGTGCTCGCCGGCTACCCGCTTCAGGGTGTCCGCGTGACCCTGCTCGACGGTGCCGCGCACGACGTCGACTCCTCCGAGCTCGCGTTCAAGATCGCCGGCTCGATGGCCTTCAAGGAAGGCGCCCGCAAGGCCGGTCCGGCCCTGCTGGAGCCGATGATGGCCGTGGAGGTGACCACGCCCGAGGACTACATGGGTGAGGTCATCGGCGACATCAACTCTCGTCGTGGCCAGATCCGGTCCATGGACGAGCGTCACGGTGCCCGCGTGGTCAACGCGCTGGTGCCGCTCTCCGAGATGTTCGGCTACGTCGGTGACCTGCGCAGCAAGACCTCTGGTCGCGCGAGCTACTCGATGCAGTTCGACTCGTACGCCGAGGTTCCGCGGAACGTGGCGGACGACATCATCGCCAAGTCCAAGGGCGAGTGACGTCCCGCAATCGGGACGAATCACAACCCTTAGGCTTAATGGAGGCAAACCCGGCGGGGTCGACCCGACCCCGCCGGCGCCTCCAGCCCCTATCCGCGGGACGGCATGGAGTGCAACCAGCACTCCGTACCACAACCCGATCAAAGACCAACTGACGTCGTACGGCGTACAGAACTGTCCTCAGGAGGACTGAAGTGGCGAAGGCGAAGTTCGAGCGGACGAAGCCCCACGTCAACATCGGCACCATTGGTCACATTGACCACGGTAAGACGACCCTTACCGCGGCCATCACCAAGGTGCTGCACGACGCGTACCCGGACATCAACCCCTTCACGCCGTTCGACCAGATCGACAAGGCGCCGGAGGAGCGGCAGCGCGGTATCACCATCTCGATCGCGCACGTCGAGTACCAGACCGAGGCGCGTCACTACGCCCACGTCGACTGCCCCGGTCACGCGGACTACATCAAGAACATGATCACCGGTGCGGCTCAGATGGACGGCGCGATCCTCGTCGTCGCCGCCACCGACGGTCCGATGCCGCAGACCAAGGAGCACGTGCTCCTGGCCCGCCAGGTCGGCGTCCCCTACATCGTCGTCGCCCTGAACAAGGCCGACATGGTGGACGACGAGGAGATCCTGGAGCTCGTCGAGCTCGAGGTCCGTGAGCTCCTCTCCGAGTACGAGTTCCCGGGCGACGACCTGCCGGTCGTCCGCGTCTCCGCGCTGAAGGCGCTGGAGGGCGACAAGGAGTGGGGCGAGAAGCTCCTCGGCCTCATGCACGCGGTCGACGAGGCCATCCCGACCCCGGCTCGCCTCACCGACCAGCCGTTCCTGATGCCGATCGAGGACGTCTTCACGATCACCGGTCGTGGCACCGTCGTCACCGGTCGTATCGAGCGTGGCATCCTCAAGGTCAACGAGACTGTCGACATCATCGGCATCAAGGAGACCAAGACCACCACCACGGTCACCGGCATCGAGATGTTCCGCAAGCTGCTCGACGAGGGCCAGGCCGGTGAGAACGTCGGTCTGCTCCTCCGTGGCATCAAGCGCGAGGACGTCGAGCGCGGCCAGGTCATCATCAAGCCGGGCACCGTCACCCCGCACACCGAGTTCGAGGCGCAGTCCTACATCCTGTCGAAGGACGAGGGTGGCCGTCACACCCCCTTCTTCAACAACTACCGCCCGCAGTTCTACTTCCGTACCACGGACGTGACCGGCGTCGTGACCCTCCCCGAGGGCACCGAGATGGTCATGCCGGGCGACAACACCGCCATGACGGTCGTGCTGATCCAGCCGATCGCCATGGAGGAGGGCCTCAAGTTCGCCATCCGTGAGGGTGGTCGTACCGTCGGCGCCGGCCAGGTCACCAAGATCAACAAGTGATCTGATGCGTTAGGGCCTGCTCATACCACGGGCAGCCTGCCAGAGGGGCCCCTCGACACCGTGAGGTGTTGAGGGGCCCCTCTTTCGTACACGCTTTCTCCATATGGTTTGGTTATTGAAGCTGCGTTGTGAGGATCGAGGGATCACGGGGTGCAGCAGATCGTGTCCTGTGTAGGGGGGATGCGTGAACAAGGACTCGATTGAAGGGGCACCACGGTGTCTGCCATGCCTTCCACGCTCGATAGAGCCATGCCCGGTGAGCCGCCGCGTCGCGGCCGGCGAAGATCGCCCGGCGCGGGACCGCGAAGACGCCGCAGCCTGCCGGTCCTGGGCGGCTGCCTCGTCGCCTCCTGGGTGGTACCGGCGCTACTGACCGCCGTCCGGCTGGACATCGTGCTCCTGCCGCTGCTGCTGCTCGCGGTGGCCTCGGTGATCAAGGTCGGCGGTGTCCTGCTGGACCGGCTGATGGCGGCCGGCCTGATCACGGCCGGTTGGGTGCTCGTGTTCGGGCTGCTCTTCTCGCTCTGGCCCTGGGGCCTGGCCCCGGTGGCCACCAGCGGGGTGCTGTTCAGCACGGTCAGCGTGCTCGGTTGGGCCGGTCGCCGCCGCCCGCGGCTGCCGTGGCGGGTGCGCGGCTCGGACCTGCTGGTGGTCGGGACCGCGGCCGCCGCGGGCTACCTCCTCTACCACCCCCTGGCCGGCCTGTCGGCCGCCGATCGGATCGGCTACTTCGCGTCCGCCGAGGACCGGCTGGGACACTTCTCCTATTTCACCGCGATCCAGCAGGTCGGTGGCTTCAACTTCCTGCACCAGCACGCCGCTCAGGGATATCTCATGCCCCCGGCCGAGGTCGTCTACCCGCAGGGGTCGCACTTCCTGCTGGCCTGGCTGGACACGCTGGTCCACTCCTCGGCTGCCCCGGGTGCCGAACTCGCGGTCATGAACCGGTACTTCCTCTACGTCCTGGCAAGTTACGCGCTGCTCTGCGCCGCGCTGGTGTGGGGAGCCCGCTGGATCGGTGGGCCGCGGCTGCGCGGCTGGCGCTGCACCGCGGTCTGCGCGGTCATCTCGGCTCTGGTGCTGGCCGGCAGTGATGTCGCCCTGCTGGTGCACGGCTTCGACTCGCAGATCATCGGGCTGCTCTTCCTGGCGCTCACGGTGGCGCTGCTGGTCCGCCCCGCGATGGGCAGCGCCGAGTTCCTGCTGGTCTCGGTGGCCGGCATGGTCGCGGTCACCTACTCGTACAACATCTACGCCGCGATCGCCGGGATCGTGCTGGTCGGCACCACGGTGGCGCACCGCAAGAAGTTCGCCAAGCGGCGCTGGCTGCTGTACACCGGGCAGGCCGCCGGGCTGGGCATCGCCGCGCTGCCGAGCCTGGTCTCGGTGTTCGCCAAGCTGGACGTGGCGAGCACCTCCAACATGAACGGCCCGTCGGTCGGTGTCGACCGCACGTTGCTGATCGGCTCGGCGCTGCTGGCGCTGGTGGCGGCGGTGCCGCGCAAGAGTCGGCGTACCGCGGTCGGGCAGGCGTACCTGACCATGGTGCTCGGTACGGTCGCGGTCGTGGGCGCCTTCGCGTGGTGGCAGCTGCACACCATCGGCTACTACGCGTACTACTTCGAGAAGATGGCCCATGGCGGCATCGTCGTCGGCCTGCTGGCCCTGGGGAGCGTCGGCACACTGCTGCGGATTCCCGGCCAGCGGCGCCGCACGGTCTTCGCCCTGCTGACCAACGCTCTGGTCGCGGTGCTCACCGTGGCGGCCGCGTTCACGTTCTTCGCCGGTGTGCAGTGGGGGCTGCTCAGCACGAAGAACAGTCCGAGTGCGTGGTCCGCGACGGCGCTGGTCAAGTGGAGCCACGGCGATTACGCGACCGACATGGGCCCACGGGGCGTCGCGGCCCTGCAGCCGCCGCCCGGTACGACCGGACCGGTGATCGTGCTCTACTCGAACGACTCCTACAAGAACCTGAAGGCCACCTGGATCGCCGAACTGCTGAACCGGCGCGGCGGTGACCTGGCGGCGCTGTACGAGACCCACTGGGTGAACATCGGCGGCCCGGCGGGGCAGGAGTCGGAATACCAGAACTCCATGGCGCACCTGAAGGACGCCATCGCCAAGGTCGGCGCGGCACCCACCATCCTGGTGGCCGACCAGGGCACCGGCGACCGCATCCGGCACGACCTCGCGGCCGTCGGGGTGCGGGCCACCGTCGTATACGAACCGCAGAGCCTGTGGACCGAGCCCTGGGACCGGACCTTCCCCGGCGACAGCTGACGGCTGGCCGTTGCCGCCGTCGGCGGCACGGTGGAACGCCGATCGCCCCGCCGCTGAGCGGCGGGGCGATCCGGGCAACCGGGGCCGGCGTGGTGGCCGGACGGCTCAGACGGTGTGCAGGCTCTCGTAGTAGCTCTGGCAGGCGGCGTAGTCCGGCAGGAGGCCGGTGGCGATTGCTTCCGCCAGCGAGGGTGCGGCCTCGTCGCGGGCCGAGAGCTGCGGCACCTCGGCCGGCCACTCGATGCCCAGCTCCGGGTCGAGCGGGTGGACGGCGTGCTCGCCGGTGGGGTTGTACGCCTCCGAGCAGAGGTAGGACAGCGTGGCGTCGTCGGTCAGCGCGCAGAAGCCGTGGCCGAGACCCTCGGAGAGGTAGACCGCGCGGCGCTCCACATCGTCCAGCCGGACGCCCTCCCAGCGACCGAACGTCGGCGAGCCGACCCGCAGGTCCACGATGACGTCGAGTACCGCACCGCGGACGCACGTCACGTACTTGGCCTGGCCGGGCGGCACATCGGCGAAGTGGATGCCGCGCACCACCCCGCGCGAGGAGACCGAGAGGTTGGCCTGCGCGAGCTTCAGCGGGTGGCCGACGACCTCGGCGAGCCGGTCGAAGCGGTACCACTCGGTGAACAGGCCGCGCGGGTCGCCGTGCAGTTGCGGCGTGATCTCGAAGCTGCCCTCGATGCTCAACTCGCGGATCTTCACCGTGCGGTCTCCTCGTCCAGCAGGCGGAGCAGGTACTGGCCGTAGCCGCTCTTCAGCAGCGGCTCGGCGAGCCCGCGCAACTGCTCGTCACTGATCAGCCCGGCCCGCCAGGAGGTCTCCTCGATGCAGCCGATCTTCAGGCCCTGGCGTTCCTCGATCACCCGGACGAACTCCGAGGCCTGCACCATCGAGACGAAGGTGCCGGTGTCCAGCCAGGCAGTACCGCGGTCCAGGATCGTGACCTGGAGTTCGCCGTCGCGCAGGTAGGCGTCGTTGACGGCCGTGATCTCCAGTTCGCCGCGGGCGCTGGGCTTCAGGCCGCGGGCGATCTCGATGACCCGGTTGTCGTAGAAGTACAGACCCGGCACCGCGTAGCGGGACTTGGGGACGGCCGGCTTCTCCTCGATCGAGATGGCCTGGCCGTTCTCGTCGAACTCCACCACGCCGTACGCGGTCGGGTCCGCGACCGGGTACGCGAAGACCCGGCCGCCCTTGGCGTCGGTGTGCTCCGCGAGCCGGGTGCCGAGCCCGCTGCCGTGGAAGATGTTGTCGCCGAGGATCAGGGCAACGGGCTCGTCGCCGATGAAGTCGGCGCCCAGCACGAAGGCCTGGGCGATGCCCTCGGGGCGTTCCTGCACGGCGTATTCCAGACGCAGGCCGAACTGCGAGCCGTCGCCGAGCAGTCGCTCGAACTGGTCCCGGTCGGCGGGCGTTGTAATGATCAGGATCTCGCTGATCCCCGCCATCACCAGGGTGGAGAGCGGGTAATAGATCATCGGCTTGTCGAAGACGGGCAGTAGTTGCTTCGACACTGCCCGAGTCAGCGGCCAGAGTCGTGATCCGGTCCCGCCGGCCAAGAGGATTCCACGCATGGGTGCACCATATGCGAGAACGCGAGGGCACCGAGGTCCGGGTGGGGGCACCTGGGGAGGGCCGCTAGACTCATCGTATTATGCGCATCTTCGTGACCGGCGGTGCCGGTTTCATCGGTTCTGAGTTCGTCCGCCAGCAGTTGGGTGCGGACGCCACTGCCCAGATCACGGTCTTCGACAAGCTGACCTACTCCGGGGTCGAGGCCAACCTCGCGCCGGTCGCGGACCTCCCGGGTTACGCCTTCGTCAAGGGCGACATCTGTGATGCCGACGCCGTCGACCGGGCGATGGCCGGCCACGACGTGGTCGTGCACTTCGCCGCCGAGTCGCATGTCGACCGTTCGATCGCCGGTGCGGGCCCCTTCGTGATGACCAACGTGGTCGGCACCCAGGTGCTGCTGGACGCCGCTCGCAAGCACGGCGTCGGCCGCTTCGTGCACGTCTCCACCGACGAGGTGTACGGCTCGATCAGCGAAGGCTCCTGGACCGAGGAGTGGCCGCTGGAGCCCAACTCCCCGTACTCCGCGTCCAAGGCGTCCTCCGACCTGCTGGCGCTCGCGTACCACCGCACCCACCGGATGGACGTGGTGGTGACCCGCTGCTCCAACAACTACGGGCACTACCAGTTCCCGGAGAAGGTCATCCCGCTGTTCACCACCAACCTGATCGACGGCATGAAGGTGCCGCTGTACGGCGACGGCGGCAACATCCGCGACTGGCTGCACGTCTCGGACCACTGCCGCGGCATCGACCTGGTGATGCGCGGCGGCCGCGCCGGCGAGGTCTACAACATCGGCGGCGGCACCGAGGTCACCAACAAGGAGCTGACCGGCCTGCTGCTGGACGCGGCCGGCGCCGGCTGGGACATGGTGGAGCAGGTGGCCGACCGCAAGGGCCACGACCTGCGCTACTCGATCGACATCAGCAAGATCGGCAACGAGCTCGGCTACGCCCCGCAGGTGCGCTTCGAGGACGGCCTGGCGGCCACCATCGCCTGGTACCGCGACAACCGCGCGTGGTGGGAGCCGCTCAAGACGAAGGCAGCCCTGCAGAAGTGACCGCGAACTCCTCGGGCACCACCAGCTGGCTGGTCACGGGTGCTGCTGGGATGCTCGGCCAGGACGTACTGGCCGAGCTCGCCGGCGACCCCACCGTCAAGGTCACCGCCCTCGGCCGGGCCGATCTCGACATCACCGACCCGGCGGCCGTGCTGAGCGCGGTCGCGGGCCACGACGTGGTCGTCAACTGCGCGGCGTGGACGAACGTCGACGCCGCGGAGAGCGCCGAGGAGGCTGCCACAGCAGTCAACGGCAGCGGCGTCCGGAACCTCGCGGAGGCCTGCGCCACGGTCGGCGCACGGCTGCTGCACGTCTCGACCGACTACGTGCTGCCCGGGGATGCCACCGAGCCGTACGCCGAGACCGCGCCGACCGGCCCGGTCAACGCCTACGGCCGCTCCAAGCTGGTCGGCGAGCAGGCCGTGACCCAGCTGCTCCCGGAGCACGGCTACATCGTGCGGACCGCCTGGTTGTACGGCGAGCACGGCCCCAACTTCGTGGCCACCATGCTGAAGGCCGCCACCCAGCGGGAGACCCTGGACGTGGTGGACGACCAGCACGGCCAGCCGACCTGGTCCCGGGCGCTCGCCGCGCAGTTGGTCGCGCTGGGCCACGCCGCCCTGGCCGGCCGCGCGCCGGCCGGCGTCTACCACGGCACCTCCACCGGCCGTACCACCTGGTTCGGACTGGCTCGCGAGGCGTACCGGCTGACCGGACTTGACCCCGAGCGGATCCGGCAGACCGACTCGGCGGCGTTCGTCCGCCCGGCGGTCCGGCCGGCGTTCAGCGTGCTGGCGCACGAGCGCTGGGCTCAGGCGGGCCTGGAGCCCATGCCCACCTGGGACCGGAGCCTGGCCGAGGCGCTGACGCGTCCCGGCTTCCAGGCCCTCGGCCAGGCGGCCCTCCAGGCCCCGACCCACGCGCCGAGCCAGGGATGAGCAACCCGCTGGCGAAGCTGCTCAAGGTGATCCCGCCCGGGACGCACCTGGTCATCGGCGGCACGATGATCCTCGGGGCGGCCTCCTACGTCCAGACCTCGATCACCGGCCACGCCTTCACCGGTGACCCCAAGCAGGCTCTGGCCGAGCTCTGGACGCTGGTCATGACCGTCAGCCTGGGGCTCTTCTTCCCCATCGAGCAGGAACTCACCCGCGTGGTCGCCGCGCGCGCCGTCCGCGGCGAGGGCGTCGCCCCGGTGCTGCGCCGGGCCGCGCTGCTCACGCTGGGTCTGCTCGTGGTGATCGGCGCGGTGCTGGCGGCGGCGGCCGGTCCGCTGGCGGACACCTTCTTCGGCCATGACCGCTCGCTGGTCTGGGTCCTCGGCGCCGCACTGGCCGGGATGGCGCTGGTCTACCTGACCCGCGGCATCCTGGCCGGGCTCGGCCTGTTCAACGCCTACGGCGTCTCGCTGGGCCTGGACGGCCTGCTGCGGATCCTGCTCGCCGGGGGGCTCTACCTGGCCGGCAGCACCTCGGCGGTGGAGTACGGCCTGGTGCTGGCGATAGCCCCGCTGGTGGCGATGGTGTGCACCCTGCCGACCACGCTGCGCGGCTGCCGTCCCGGCCCGACGATGCCGTGGGGTGAACTCTTCCAGAACATGACGATGATGATCTGCGCCTCCGTGCTGGCCCAGCTCGTCGTCAACGCGGCCGTGATCACCACCGCGCTGGTCACCGTCGACAAGGACCTGAGCTTCGCGCTGCTGACCGCCGGAATGCTCTGCCGGGTCCCGCTCTTCGTCTTCGGCTCGCTGCAGCCGACACTGATGACCGGCCTGTCCAGCACCGCGACAGCGGGTGACCGCGCGGGATTCCGCAAGATGCTGCTGCAGACCTGCGCGGTCATCGGCGGCCTGGGCCTGCTCGGCACCCTCGGCGCCGTCGTCGCCGGTCCGTGGGTGACCTCGGTGCTCATGGGGGCCAAGGACCTGCTCGGGGCGATGGACTTCTTCTGGTTCTCGATCGGAACCATGTGCTACATGCTGGCGATGGTGCTCGGCCAGGCGCTGCTGGCGCTCGGGCGGCACAGCCGGCAGATGACCGCCTGGCTGCTGGGCACCGCGGTGCTCGCGGGGGTGACCCTTGTTCCCGGTCCGGTGGCCACCAGGGTTGAGGTAGCGTATGCGTTCGGTTCACTGGTGACCGCTATCTTCATGCTTCTGACGCTTGTCCGAGGCATTTCCCGGCAGCCGTCCGACCCACTGACTCATGGCAGCGCCGCGGCCTCAACGCTGGAAAACGCATGACGCCGCCCCTTTCCCACCTCGGAGAAGCAGTGAACGATTACCACGACACCTGGCTGGTGATACCGGCCTACAACGAGGGCCAGGTGATCGCCGACGTGGTAGAGGCGGCGCGCAAGACGTTCCCCAATATCGTCGTCGTCGACGACGGCAGCTCGGACGACACCGCGAAGCACGTCGCGCAGACCGGGGCGCACCTTGTTCGCCACCCGGTCAACCTGGGCCAGGGCGCTGCCCTCCAGACCGGGCTGAAGTACGCCTTGGAGCAGCCGACCGCTCAGTACTTCGCCACGTTCGACGCTGACGGTCAGCACCAGACGGCGGACGTCGAGAAGATGGTCGAGCTGCTGCGCACCAGCGAGGTGGACGTGGTGCTCGGCTCCCGGTTCATCGAGCAGAACGGCCAGGTGCCGTGGATCAAGCGGGTCGTGCTGCGCACGGCCGCGGCGGTCAGCCCGACCGCTCGCAAGCTGAAGCTGACCGATGCCCACAACGGCCTGCGCGTGCTCAACCGTGAGGCGGCCGGGCGGCTGCAGATAACGATGAACGGCATGGCTCACGCCTCCGAGATCGTCGGCTTCCTGGCCGGCTCCGAGCTGAAGGTCGCCGAAGTCCCGGTCGACATCCTGTACACCGAGTACTCCCGCGCCAAGGGTCAGTCCCTGATCAACGGCGTCAACATCCTCTTCGACATCTCGCTTCGGGAGCGTGGCCGCCGATGAAGTACTTCTGGATCCAGCTGGTCCTCATCGTGGGCTCGCTGTCGCTGGCCCTGATGTTCATACGGCGCTGGGACCGGGCGAACACCCGTGCCTGGAAGCGCATAGCCTTCTCGTTCTTCGTCCTGGTCAACATCTACGCGGTACTGCGACCGACCGATGTCACCTGGTTCGCCAAGCAACTCGGCGTCGGTCGCGGCACCGACCTGGTGCTCTACGTCATGGTGCTGGGGATGGGCTTCCTGACGCTCAACACGTTCCTGCGCTTCCGCTCGCTGGAGAAGAAGCTGACCGACCTGGCCCGGACGGTGGCGATCAGCGAGGGCGTCCGCAGCAATGACGAGCGCCTCGCGCCCGAGGTGCTGGAATCCTCCGAGTCTGTGAAGGCCTGATCCGGTGGCTGGCTTCGACTTCATGCTCCCGTACTACGGGGACGTGCGGCTGATGCAGGACGCGGTGCGAAGCGTCCTGGCCCAGACGGATCCCGACTTCCGGCTGGTCGTCGTCGACGACGGTCGGGAGCCCGAGGTACCGGGTTGGTTCGAGCAGCTGGGCGACGAGCGGGTCCACTACCTGCGCAACGAGCAGAACCTCGGCATCACCAAGAACTTCCAGAAGTGCGTCCAGCTCTCGCAGGCGGATCACGTGGTCATCATGGGCTGCGACGATCTGCTGCACCCGCACTACCTGCAGACCGTCAGGGCGATCCTGGAGGAGCACCCCGAGGCGGGCATGGTCCAGCCGGGTGTCGAGGTGATCGACGGGAACGGAGTCGTCACCTCCGGACTGGCGGACCAGACCAAGCGTCGGCTGTACGCGCCCAAGGTCAACGGGCGCCGGGTGATGGCCGGAGAGGAACTGGCGGCCAGTGTGCTTCGGGGCAACTGGCTGTACTTCCCGTCCATCTGCTGGCGTGGTGAGGCGCTGCGCGCGGTCAACTTCCGGGACGACTACTCGGTCATCCAGGACCTCGCCCTGGTGGTCGACCTGCTGGAACTGGGCGAGCAGATGGTGATCGACGAGAGCACCACGGTGTTCCGGTACCGGCGCCACGCTGTCAGCGAGTCGTCCGTGCAGGCCTTTTCCGGCACGCGCTTCACCGAGGCGGAGCGGTACTTCTCCGCGGTCGCCGACCGGTTGGACGCCCGTGGCTGGCCCAAGGCGGCCCGTGCGGCGCGTTTCCACAGCGCGTCCCGGCTGCACGCGCTGACCATGCTGCCCGGGGCGCTTCGTGCCGGCCGGGCCGACGGGGCCAAGCTGATGGCCCGGCACGCACTCACCGCGGGACGGCGCCAGGACGCCTGATCGATTGTTGCCCTGAAGGCCGACTGCCCCCGCCGGACTCGTCCGGCGGGGGCAGTCGGCCTTCAGGGCAACGGCTCAGCAGAGGATCAACCCCCGAGCCGGCTGGGCTCGGTGGCCGACTTCAGCGGATACGGGTTCCCACCCGAACAGGACAGGACGTCCGGGGCCTGCCGCTTCTGCAGCAGGGTGCTCAGGTCGCCCGGGCTGCTGGTGCACGTGCCGCCCGGGGCGTACCGAGAGCAGTGGCCGTGCGCGTCCGCGGTGCTCTGTGCGATCCAGGCGAGCATCCCGGCACTGTCGCGGTTCGGGTCCTCCGGCATGTACTTGCTGGCGGTGGCGGAACCGGCCATGCCGTACAGCAGGCCCAGTGCGCACAGCGTCCCGAGGGCGACCGGCCGTCGCACGGCGGCTCCCAGGTGCCACCCCGCACCCTGCGCGGCATCCGGTGCCGAGGCCCGCCCCGCGTACCGGCCGACGGCCAGGTAGGCGGCGAGCCCGGTGAGGACCAGCAGGCAGTACAGGAGCTGGGCACTGGTCCTCGGGTAGAGCATGACCGCCTGGTCGTGTTCCATGTGCGAGGCGAACCAGTAGCGCATGACCAGCGCGCTGGCCGTGCAGGCAGCGGCGGCCAGCACACCGGCATGCCGCACCCCGAGCGCCAGCGCGACGCCGGCACCGACGATCAGCAGGATGCTGAAGACGCCGACACCGCCGAGCTCACCGGGCGGCGGCCAGGAACCGAGCGCGTCCGAGCCGGGCAGGTCGTCGCGCCACATCGCGACATAGGTCGGCTCGGTGAGGGTGTCGAAGTAGCAGTACCGGTCGACGGTCGACCCCGCCGCGGTGAACAGCTGGACGGCGTACGTTCCGGCGACCAGGAGGAAGGCGGCGAGCGTCGAGCCCAGTCCGATCAGTGCGGTCACCAGCGCCCGCCCGCCCCCGCTGCGCACCAGCCGGACCAGCATCGCCAGCGTCAGCGCGCCGACACCCAGCGCGGACCAGACGAACCACCCCGAGTAGAGGAGGAAGAGCCCGCCGAGCACCAGGCCGAGCGCGCCGCCGAGCACCGCGGCGTGCTTGCGGCGGATCACCTCGGAGCGCAGGACCAGCTGGAGCAGCTTGCCGAGCAAGGGGACGAGGGCCACCAGCACGATGTTGGTGTACGGCTTGTACGGCTGCACCAGCGGGAGCGCGGCCGTGACGCCGATCCCCAGGGCCCAGAGCGGCGGGAGGAGCAGGCGCCAGGACAGGTAGGCCACCGGCCCGATCATGGCGGTGAAGACCAGCCCCAGCAGCTTCAGCGCGTGGCCGACGTCATCACCGGTGAAGATCTGCGCGACCCAGGCGACCAGGTGCGGGAACAGTGGCGGGTAGGCGGGGTCCAGCGGCTTGCCGTCGATGATCGCCTGCGCCCAGGCCTGAAGGGCTCCCGAGTCGCCCGTCAGTCCGTAGAGTGGCGCGTTGGTGCCGTGCAGGGCCAGCGCGACCCCCGCCGCCGTCACCCCGGTGCACAGGCCGGCCAGAGCGGCCGACGCGAGCCGCAGCGGTGCCATCGGCCAGCGGCGCATCGCGGGCATCGCGATCAGCAGGACCACCCCGAGCAGGAGCAGCAGCCGCAGCTGCAGGGCGGCGAGCCCGCTCACCTGGCCGACCCGGGAGACCGGATCGATCGTCACGAAGCTCGCGAGCCACGTCATCAGCAGTGCGGCAGTGGTGGCCACCAGGCCCTCGGTGGCGAGCGACAGTCCGGACGTCCGGTCCAGCGGGAGTTCGGCTCCTGAGACGCGATGCCTGGTTCTACGTGCCAGGTTGGTAGGAGCTGAGCTGATCGTCACTTCAGGATCCTGTCGATGAGCGGAAGGTGCGTCACGGTGATTGTGTCGAGACCCTGGTTTGAGTCCACCACTACGGGCTCGGGGCTCCGGACCAGAGGGACGTGGTGGGTGCCACCGTCGGTTGCGTGCGAACGCCCGACCGCATCCGCACGGGCACTGGACCCACGGTATGGTGCGCCCGAACGGACTAATAGCATGAGCGTGCGCCCGTAGCATCGGATGACTTTCAGGTAAGCGGCTATCCATGTGGTAACCACGGCGCGTTGCCGGCGGCCTCCTTGTCGATGTGGCCCCACTGTCCATGGCTCGCGGCACCAAGCCGCCCTACGGAAGCGATCGATATGGCCGACTTGGCCCACGAACCGGCGAGCGGTGCTCCTGGTGCAGCCCGGAAAACGGTGCACCTGACCGCTTCCGCACCGCCCGCCGAGGCTGGCCGCCTCCGTCTGCGGCCGTGGCAACTGCGGCTCTCCGAGGCCGTGGTCAGCGTCGTCGCCGCACTCGGCTACACCGCGTTGTGCCGTCACATCAGCGTCAACCCGCTCAACCGGATCGGCCAGGTCAGCGGTCTCGCCACGCTGCAGGAGTACGTGGCGCTGATCGGGCTGCCGCTGCTGGCGGTGCTGCTCTACGCCGCCTACCGCGGCACACTGCGGCAGTACGAGCTGGCCAAGCGGCTGGTCTGCGCGGCCCTGGCCGGCCTGGCGACCGGCGTCGTCGCCGGCGGGGTCGTGGTGGCACTGCGGGGAACGCCCTGGCCGCTGGGCGGCCAGGAGGGCGACCCCAGCGTCCTGATCGACATGGCCACCTCGATCATGCACGGCAAGGGCATCGGCGTCTATCCGCCCGCGTTCCCCGCCGCGATGGCGGCCTGGTCGGAGATGCGCTACGGCGGAGTGGGCGGCGCCGGGTACGCGCTGCACGACCTGCAGATCATCTGCAGCGCGCTGGTCGGTCCGATGTCCTACCTGGCCTGGCGCCTCCTGCTGCGTCCGTTCTGGGCGCTGCTCATCGCGGTCCCGGCCGCGGTGGTCTTCCTGGACCCGATCCGGCCGTACAGCCACGTCGTCATGATCATGCTGCTGCCGCTGCTGGCCGCCTTCATGCGCGAGCTGCGCCGCACCGAGCGCCGGTCGGTGCGGTCCGCCCTGCTGCTCGGCGTCGGCTTCGGCGTCGTCTTCGGGCTGATGTTCCTCTGGTACTCGGGCTGGTACCTGTGGTCGGCGCCCGGCGTGTTGGTGCTGGCGCTCCTGCTCTTCCCGTGGCGCAAGGGCCGGGCGGCGATCACCTCGGCCGCCGCCTTCGTGGTCAGCGCCGGGGTCGCCTTCGCGGTGGTGGGCGCGCCGCTGATCTACGAGATCGTGCGCCTCGGTGCCTCGACGCCTGACCGGTACGCCTACCTCTCGGTCTACGCGGACCCGACGTACGTGCTCGGCTGGATGTCGGACCGCTCGGGCCAGCTGACCTACGACACCTGGCCGGCGGCCGGCGAGCTCTCGGGCCAGACCGGGTTCGCGGTGCTGCTGCTGCTGGGCGTCGGCCTCGGGATGGGTCTGGCGCTGCGGAACATCGCGGTGCGGACCGCCGCGGCCGTGCTGGCCGGCGCCTGGCTGATGCGCTTCTACTACGCCGGGAACATGGAGCGCACCCAGCAGATCCAGCTCTACCCCCGGACCACCTGGATCATCATGTACTGCCTGATGATCCTGGCCGTCCTGGGCCTGATGGCCCTGGTCCAGCGCGGTACCGGCTGGCTCGACCGGGCGCTGCGGGCCAAGGACTCGGCCGTCGGCGTCATCTCGCCGCGGGTGCTGGGGCAGCTCTCGGCCGGCATGGTGTGCGCGGTCGCCCTGTTCGCGACCATGGGCGCCTCGTGGTCGATCAACCGCTACATGCCCGAGTCGTCCGAGACCTCCATGGGCATCGACGCCTACCGGGCGCAGGAGGTCAAGAAGGCGGACGGGACGTGTCCCAAGTACTCGCCGGTCACGAAGTGTGCCGACCACATCGTCAAGGACTGGAAGCCCACGCCTGACACCGGCCTCTGGTGCTCCGGCATCCCGACCGAGGACTGGCCGGCCGTCTGCGGCCGCCCGGCGCCGTGGGTCACCGGCACCAAGAACTAGCAGAGGCGATCGGGGCCGGCGTGGTGCAGACCACGGCGGCCCCGATTCGCGTTCCCACCTCCCGCTATGGCAGGATGTCCAAGTTGCTCGGTTGAGTGCCGATGCTGCGCGCCTCCCGTCGGGAGGACCGGAAGCGAGTCCCAAGTACTCGTCGTTCCCGTGATGGCCGTTCATGTGTTCACGTGCTCTGTGTGAACGCAGTGGTGTGTAAGCGACACCGCGGCAGCTGCGGGGCGGACGTACGGGAATCTTCCGGGAAGCGTGGGCGGGGCCTCGACCCGGCGTTCTGTGGGTGCAAGGCAATCCGGATCCTCTGGAAGAGGGCTTTCCCTTTTCTTAAGCGCGGGCGCGACACGCCCGAGCGCGGGGGCCGGAGGGTAGCCACCCAGGGGTGCCACCGGACCAGTCCACCGGACGACTTCGGCAGCAGAAGCAGCAGACGAGACAAAGGACTACTGAGTAGCCATGGCGGGACAGAAGATCCGCATCCGGCTCAAGGCCTACGACCACGAGGTCATCGACTCCTCGGCGAAGAAGATCGTCGAGACGGTGATTCGTACTGGTGCGCAGGTCGCGGGCCCGGTGCCGCTGCCCACTGAGAAGAACGTGTACTGCGTCATCCGCTCGCCGCACAAGTACAAGGACTCGCGCGAGCACTTCGAGATGCGCACTCACAAGCGTCTGATCGACATCCTCGACCCGACCCCGAAGACCGTTGACTCGCTGATGCGCCTCGACCTTCCGGCCGGCGTCGACATCGAGATCAAGCTCTGAGAGGCGCGACGAAGATGGCAAAGCAGATTAAGGGAATCCTGGGCGAGAAGCTCGGCATGACCCAGGTCTGGGACGAGAACAACCGGATCGTTCCGGTGACCGTCGTCAAGGCCGGGCCCAATGTCGTGACCCAGGTTCACACCGCCGACAGCACGAGCGGCTACGACGCCGTGCAGATCGGCTTCGGCGAGATCGACCCCCGCAAGGTGAACAAGCCCCTCGCGGGTCACTTCGCCAAGGCCGGTGTCACCCCGCGCCGCCACCTGGTCGAGCTGCGTACCTCGGACGCCTCCGAGTACACGCTGGGCCAGGAGATCACCGCCGAGCTGTTCGAGGCGGGTGTCAAGGTCGACGTGACCGGCACCTCCAAGGGCAAGGGCTTCGCCGGTGTCATGAAGCGTCACAACTTCAAGGGCCTCGGCGCCGGTCACGGCGTGCAGCGCAAGCACCGTTCGCCCGGCTCGATCGGTGGCTGCGCCACCCCGGGTCGCGTGTTCAAGGGCATGAAGATGGCCGGCCGGATGGGCCACGAGCGCGTGACCACCCAGAACCTGACCATCCACGCCGTTGACGCGGAGAAGGGGCTGCTCCTGATCAAGGGAGCGATCCCGGGCCCGAACGGCGGCCTCGTCCTCGTCCGCACCGCGGCGAAGGGGCTGTGAGGATATGAGCACCATTGACATCCTGTCGCCCTCGGGCGACAAGACCGGCAGCCTCGAGCTGCCCGCCGAGATCTTCGACGCCAAGGTCAGCGTTCCGCTGATGCACCAGGTCGTCGTGGCGCAGCTCGCTGCGGCCCGTCAGGGCACCCACAAGGTCAAGACTCGCGGCGAGGTCCGAGGCGGCGGCCGCAAGCCGTACCGCCAGAAGGGCACCGGCCGGGCTCGTCAGGGCTCGACCCGCGCGCCGCAGTTCGCGGGCGGTGGCGTCGTCCACGGCCCGAAGCCGCGCGACTACTCGCAGCGGACCCCGAAGAAGATGATCGCCGCCGCGCTTCGCGGTGCGCTCACCGACCGGGCCCGCCACGAGCGCATTCACGTCATCACCGACGTGACCGCGACCGAGGCGCCGTCGACCAAGGCCGCCAAGGGCCTGTTCGGCAAGATCACCGAGCGCAAGAACATCCTCCTCGTCGTCGAGCGTGCCGACGAGCTGGGTCTGAAGAGCGCCCGCAACCTGCCGAACGTGCACATCGTGGACGCCGGTCAGCTGAACACCTACGACGTGCTCGTCTCCGACGATGTGGTCTTCACCCAGGCTGCTTTCGAGCGTTTCGTAGCGGGTCCCGCTGCGTCCGCCAAGGCTGTGGCTGCTGAGGGCGAGCTCGAAGGGAGCGCCGCCTGATGGCTGCAGACATCACGAGCAAGACGTTCACGGACCCCCGTGACGTTCTGGTGAAGCCGGTCATCTCCGAGAAGAGCTACGCGCTCCTCGACGAGAACAAGTACACGTTCGTCGTGTCGCCCGGTGCCAACAAGACCCAGATCAAGCAGGCCGTCGAGGCGGTCTTCTCGGTCAAGG
Source organism: Kitasatospora sp. GAS204B (assembly GCF_029892155.1). Taxonomy (GTDB): domain Bacteria; phylum Actinomycetota; class Actinomycetes; order Streptomycetales; family Streptomycetaceae; genus Kitasatospora. Next base: position 28,143 of record NZ_JARZAG010000019.1, read on the forward strand.
TCGAGTCCGTCAACACGCTCAACCGTCAGGGCAAGCGCAAGCGCTCCAAGACGGGCTTTGGCAAGCGCAAGGACACCAAGCGCGCCATCGTGACGCTGGCTGAGGGCAACCGCATCGACATCTTCGGTGGTCCGGTCTCCTAACGGGGATCGTGATCGTCGATAAGGACGAGGACGAGAGAGCCAAATGGGCATCCGCAAGTACAAGCCGACTACGCCGGGCCGTCGTGGCTCCAGCGTGGCCGACTTCGTAGAGATCACGCGGTCCACGCCGGAGAAGTCGCTGGTTCGCCCCCTGCACAGCAAGGGCGGCCGTAACAACGCCGGTCGTATCACCGCTCGCCACCAGGGTGGCGGCCACAAGCGCGCTTACCGAGTGATCGACTTCCGTCGTCACGACAAGGACGGCGTGCCGGCCAAGGTCGCGCACATCGAGTACGACCCCAACCGCACCGCGCGCATCGCGCTGCTGCACTACGCGGACGGCGAGAAGCGCTACATCATCGCCCCGCGTGGCATCACCCAGGGTGACCGGATTGAGAACGGCCCGACGGCCGACATCAAGCCGGGCAACAACCTGCCGCTGCGCAACATCCCGGTCGGTACCACCATCCACGCGGTGGAGCTGCGTCCCGGTGGCGGTGCCAAGATGGCCCGCTCCGCGGGTTCCGGCATCCAGCTGCTCGCCCGTGAGGGTCGCATGGCGCACCTGCGCATGCCCTCCGGTGAGATCCGCCTGGTCGACGTGCGCTGCCGCGCCACCGTCGGCGAGGTCGGCAACGCCGAGCAGTCGAACATCAACTGGGGCAAGGCCGGCCGTATGCGCTGGAAGGGCGTTCGCCCGACCGTGCGTGGTGTGGCCATGAACCCGATCGACCACCCGCACGGTGGTGGTGAGGGTAAGACCTCTGGTGGTCGCCACCCGGTCTCGCCGTGGGGCCAGAAGGAGGGTCGCACCCGTAAGCCCGGCAAGGCTTCGGACGCCCTCATCGTGCGCCGCCGCAAGACCAACAAGAAGCGCTAGGAGCAGGTCAGATGCCGCGCAGTCTCAAGAAGGGCCCCTTCATCGACGGCCACCTCATCAAGAAGGTGGACGTACAGAATGAAGCCGGTACCCAGAACGTCATCAAGACCTGGTCCCGCCGCTCCGTGATCAGCCCGAGCATGCTCGGTCACACGATCGCGGTCCACGATGGTCGCAAGCACGTCCCGGTGTTCGTCACCGAGTCGATGGTCGGCCACAAGCTGGGCGAGTTCGCTCCGACCCGCACCTTCCGCGGCCACGTCAAGGACGACCGCAAGTCGAAGCGTCGCTAGTCGCCTGAGCTTCACCGCCAGAACGACTCAATGACTTACTCCATTAAGGGGACAACCATGGAAGCCAGGGCCCAGGCGCGGTACATCCGCGTCACGCCCATGAAGGCCCGCCGCGTGGTGGACCTCATCCGTGGCCTGAACGCCACGGAGGCCCAGGCGATCCTGCGGTTCGCTCCGCAGGCCGCCACCGTGCCGGTCGGCAAGGTGCTCAACAGCGCCATCGCCAACGCCGCGCACAACTACAACCACAACAACGTGGACGACCTCGTCATCAGCGAGGCGTACGTTGACGAGGGCCCGACCCTGAAGCGGTTCCGTCCGCGCGCCCAGGGCCGTGCCTACCGGATCCGCAAGCGGACCAGCCACATCACCGTGGTCGTCAGCAGCAAGGAAGGGACCCGGTAATGGGCCAGAAGGTTAACCCGCACGGGTTCCGTCTCGGCATCAGCACGGACTTCAAGTCCCGCTGGTACGCCGACAAGCTGTACAAGGACTACGTCAAGGAAGACGTCGCCATTCGTCGCATGATGACGAAGGGCATGGAGCGCGCCGGCATCTCGAAGGTTGAGATCGAGCGCACCCGCGACCGCGTCCGCGTTGACATCCACACCGCTCGCCCCGGCATCGTCATCGGTCGCCGTGGCACCGAGGCCGACCGCATCCGCGGCGACCTCGAGAAGCTGACCGGCAAGCAGGTCCAGCTGAACATCCTCGAGGTCAAGAACCCCGAGCTGGACGCCCAGCTCGTGGCTCAGGGCGTCGCGGAGCAGCTGTCCTCCCGCGTGTCGTTCCGCCGTGCCATGCGCAAGTCGATGCAGGGCACCATGAAGTCCGGCGCCAAGGGCATCAAGGTCCAGTGCTCCGGTCGTCTCGGCGGCGCCGAGATGAGCCGTTCGGAGTTCTACCGCGAGGGTCGTGTGCCGCTGCACACGCTGCGCGCGAACGTCGACTACGGCTTCTTCGAGGCCAAGACGACCTTCGGCCGTATCGGCGTGAAGGTCTGGATCTACAAGGGCGACGTCAAGAACATCGCCGAGGTCCGCGCTGAGAACGCCGCTGCCCGCTCGGGCAACCGTCCGGCCCGCAACGACGCCCGCCCCGCGCGTGGCGGCGAGCGCGGTGGCCGTGGCGGCGAGCGCGGTGGCGCCCGTGGCGGTCGTCGTCCCGCGAACACCGAGGCCCCCGCGGCTGCGGTGAACGAGGCGCCGGCTGCTGAGAGCACCGGAACGGAGGCCTGACCCATGCTGATCCCCCGTCGGGTCAAGCACCGCAAGCAGCACCACCCCAAGCGCCGCGGCATGGCCAAGGGTGGCACCGAGCTCGCCTTCGGCGAGTACGGCATCCAGGCCGTCACCCCGGCCTACGTGACGAACCGGCAGATCGAGTCCGCTCGTATCGCCATCACCCGTCACATCAAGCGTGGCGGCAAGGTCTGGATCAACATCTACCCGGACCGTCCCCTCACCAAGAAGCCTGCCGAGACCCGCATGGGTTCCGGTAAGGGTTCGCCGGAGTGGTGGATCGCCAACGTTCACCCGGGACGGATCATGTTCGAGCTGTCCTACCCCAACGAGAAGGTTGCTCGTGAGGCGCTCACCCGCGCTGCTCACAAGCTCCCGATGAAGTGCCGGATTGTCCGGCGCGAGGCAGGTGAGAGCTGATGTCGGCCGGCACCAAGGCTGCTGAGCTGCGCGAGCTGGACAACGAGGGTCTCGTTGCGAAGCTCCGCGAGGCCAAGGAGGAGCTGTTCAACCTCCGCTTCCAGGCGGCGACCGGACAGCTCGACAACCACGGACGGCTTCGGCTGGTCCGTAAGGACATCGCGCGGATCTACACCCTGATGCGCGAGCGCGAGCTGGGCATCGAGACGGTGGAGAACGCCTGATGACTGAGAACACCAACGAGACGCGCGGTTTCCGCAAGACCCGTGAGGGTCTCGTCGTCAGCGACAAGATGGACAAGACCGTCGTCGTCGCCGTCGAGGACCGCGTCAAGCACGCTCTGTACGGCAAGGTCATCCGCCGTACGAACAAGCTGAAGGCGCACGACGAGCAGAACGCGTGCGGCATCGGTGACCGGGTCCTCCTCGCGGAGACCCGCCCGCTGTCCGCGACGAAGCGCTGGCGCGTCGTCGAGATCCTCGAGAAGGCCAAGTAACGAAGCCGATGAGGTACGGCCGTATGTGCACCAGGTCCCCCAGGGGACGCCGGTGTGAGCAGCGGCCGGCCCGTCGACTCTCGTTGACGATCAGGAGAAAGCTGTGATCCAGCAGGAGTCGCGACTGCGTGTCGCCGACAACACGGGCGCGAAGGAAATCCTTTGCATCCGCGTTCTCGGTGGCTCCGGTCGCCGCTACGCCGGCATCGGGGACGTCATCGTCGCCACCGTCAAGGACGCGATCCCCGGTGGCACCGTGAAGAAGGGTGACGTCGTCAAGTGCGTCATCGTCCGTACCGTGAAGTCGCGCCGTCGTCCCGACGGTTCGTACATCCGGTTCGACGAGAACGCCGCCGTCGTCCTCAAGAACACCGATGGTGACCCCCGTGGCACCCGCATCTTCGGCCCGGTGGGCCGCGAGCTGCGTGACAAGAAGTTCATGAAGATCATCTCGCTGGCGCCGGAGGTGCTCTAACCATGGCGAACAGCATGAAGATCAAGAAGGGTGACCTGGTTCAGGTCATCACCGGCAAGGACCGCGGCAAGCAGGGCAAGGTCATCCAGGCCATGCCCGCCGAGAACAAGGTCCTCGTCGAGGGTGTGAACCGGGTCAAGAAGCACACCAAGCCCGGCCAGGGCACCGCCGGTGGCATCATCACCGTCGAGGCCCCGGTGCACGTCTCCAACGTGCAGCTGGTCGTGGAGAAGGACGGCAAGAAGGTCGTCACTCGCGTTGGTTACCGCTTCGATGACGAGGGCAACAAGATCCGCGTTGCCAAGCGAACCGGTGAGGACATCTGATGTCTGAGACGACCATCGAGAACGTTGAGAAGGTGGCCCCCCGCCTCAAGGCGCGTTACAACGCCGAGATCAAGGGCCAGCTGCAGGAGGAGTTCTCCTACGAGAACGTCATGCTGATCCCCGGCCTGGTCAAGGTCGTGGTCAACATGGGTGTGGGCGAGGCCGCCCGCGACTCCAAGCTGATCGAGGGCGCGATCCGCGACCTCACCGCCATCACCGGTCAGAAGCCGGCGGTGACGAAGGCTCGCAAGTCCATCGCGCAGTTCAAGCTGCGTGAGGGCCAGCCGATCGGCACCCACGTCACCCTTCGTGGTGACCGCATGTGGGAGTTCCTGGACCGTCTGGTGTCGCTGGCGCTGCCGCGTATCCGTGACTTCCGTGGTCTCTCCCCCAAGCAGTTCGACGGCCGTGGCAACTACACGTTCGGTCTGACCGAGCAGGTCATGTTCCACGAGATCGACCAGGACAAGGTCGACCGTCAGCGCGGTATGGACATCACCGTCGTGACCACCGCTCAGACCGACGACGAGGGCCGGGCGCTCCTGCGCGCTCTGGGCTTCCCGTTCAAGGAGGCGTGAGCCAATGGCGAAGAAGTCCCTCATCGCGAAGTCCGAGCGTAAGCCGAAGTTCGGCGTCCGGGCCTACACCCGGTGCCAGCGCTGCGGCCGTCCGCACTCGGTGTACCGCAAGTTCGGCCTGTGCCGTGTCTGCCTCCGTGAGATGGCGCACCGCGGCGAGCTGCCGGGCGTGACCAAGAGCTCCTGGTAGTCCTTACCCAAGGCGCCCTGGAGCACGAGGTACCACCAGCGAAGCAGAGGTGCCCCACCCCCTACTTTTGGGTTCCGGTTCCGGATCCCGTAAGGTAGTGGGGTCGGGCCCCCTGCCGCGGCATTCCCTATGAATGCTCGCGGCTCTCTTCTGAGGGCTCGCACCCAGTCTTACTAACGCCGCAGGTCCCCTGCGTCTGTGCCCCCACCGCACTCCTCGCGGAGTGCGGTGGGGGGACCTGGCGCGGAGAAACCACGGCGAGAGAGGCCTGAGGCCATCATGACCATGACCGACCCCATCGCAGACATGCTCACGCGTCTGCGTAACGCGAACTCGGCGTACCACGACACCGTGGCGATGCCGGCTAGCAAGATCAAGTCGCACGTCGCGCAGATCCTGCAGCAGGAGGGTTACATCTCCAGCTGGAAGGTCGAGGAGCCGCAGGAGGGCGAGGTCGGCAAGAAGCTGACCATCGAGCTCAAGTTCGGCCCCAACCGCGAGCGCTCGATCGCTGGTATCAAGCGAATCAGCAAGCCGGGCCTGCGGGTCTACGCAAAGTCCACCAACCTGCCGAAGGTGCTCGGCGGCCTGGGCGTGGCGATCATCTCCACGTCCTCGGGTCTCCTCACCGACAAGCAGGCCGCCAAGAAGGGCGTAGGCGGAGAAGTTCTCGCCTACGTCTGGTAATTCGGGAAACGGAGGTACAGCAATGTCGCGCATTGGACGGCTGCCCATCCCGGTTCCCGCCGGCGTGGACGTCACCATCGATGGCCAGGCGGTCTCGGTGAAGGGCCCGAAGGGCTCCCTCACCCACGTTGTCGCCGAGCCGATCGAGATCGGCAAGGACGAGAACGGCACCCTGGTTGTCACTCGCCCGAACGACGAGCGTCAGTCGAAGGCCCTCCACGGCCTTTCCCGCACGCTGGTGGCGAACATGATCACCGGCGTGACCGCGGGCTACCGCAAGTCGCTGGAGATCAGCGGTGTTGGTTACCGAGTCGCAGCGAAGGGCTCCTCGATGGAGTTCCAGCTCGGCTACAGCCACCCGATCCTGATCGAGGCCCCGGAGGGCATCTCCTTCGTGGTCGAGTCGCCCACCAAGTTCCACGTGGACGGGATCGACAAGCAGCTGGTCGGCGAGGTTTCGGCCAAGATCCGCAAGCTGCGCAAGCCCGACCCGTACAAGGCCAAGGGCGTCAAGTACGCGGGCGAGGTCATCCGCCGCAAGGTCGGAAAGAGTGGTAAGTAAGCGATGAGCGTCTCTGTCAAGATCGGCAAGGGCAACGCCTACAAGCCCTCCGCCCGTAAGCGCCGCGCGATTCGCGTTCGCAAGCGCGTCGTCGGCACCGAGGTGCGTCCGCGCCTCGTTGTGACGCGCTCGAACCGTCACATGGTCGCCCAGGTCATCGACGACGCCAAGGGTCACACCCTGGCGTCGGCGTCCACCCTCGACGTGTCCATCAAGGGCACCGAGGGCGACAAGACCGAGCTGGCCAAGAAGGTCGGGAGCCTGGTCGCCGAGCGCGCCAAGGCCGCCGGCATCGAGTCGGTCGTCTTCGACCGCGCGGGCAACCGGTACGCCGGCCGCATCGCCGCTCTGGCGGACGCGGCCCGCGAGGCCGGGCTCGACTTCTAAGCCGCTCGTCGACTCTGTCGGCGGACGTAATCGAGAGAGGTAATTCCAATGGCTGGACCCCAGCGCCGCGGTAGCGGCGCCGGCGGCGGCACCGGCGGTGGCGAGCGGCGTGACCGTAAGCGTGACGACCGGGGCAACGCCCCCGCCGTCGAGAAGACCGCTTACGTTGAGCGCGTCGTTGCGATCAACCGTGTCGCCAAGGTTGTCAAGGGTGGTCGTCGTTTCAGCTTCACCGCGCTGGTCGTGGTGGGCGACGGTGACGGCACCGTGGGTGTCGGATACGGCAAGGCGAAGGAGGTTCCGGCCGCCATCGCCAAGGGTGTTGAGGAGGCCAAGAAGAACTTCTTCAAGGTCCCCCGTATCCAGGGCACCATCCCGCACCCGATCCAGGGCGAGAAGGCCGCCGGCGTCGTGCTCCTGAAGCCGGCGTCCCCCGGTACGGGCGTTATCGCCGGTGGCCCGGTGCGTGCCGTCCTGGAGTGCGCCGGCGTTCACGACATCCTGTCGAAGTCGCTCGGCTCGGACAACGCGATCAACATCGTGCACGCCACCGTGGCTGCTCTGAAGGGCCTCGTGCGCCCCGAGGAGATCGCGGCCCGTCGTGGTCTGCCGCTCGAGGACGTGGCCCCGGCCGCCCTGCTGCGCGCTCGCGCCGCCGGCACCGCCGCCGCGACCGCGGGGGCGGGTGCCTGATGGCTCGCCTGAAGATCACGCAGACCAAGTCCTACATCGGCAGCAAGCAGAACCACCGCGAGACGCTGCGCTCGCTGGGTCTGAAGCGCATGCACGATGTGGTCGTCAAGGAGGACCGTCCCGAGATCCGCGGGATGGCCCAGACCGTGCGTCACCTCGTCACGGTCGAGGAGGTGGACTGAGATGGCTGACTCGCCGATCAAGATCCACAACCTGCGTCCCGCCCCGGGCGCCAAGACCGACAAGATCCGTGTCGGTCGTGGTGAGGCGTCCAAGGGTAAGACCGCCGGTCGTGGTACCAAGGGCACCAAGGCCCGCTACCAGGTTCCGCAGCGCTTCGAGGGTGGCCAGATGCCCCTCCACATGCGCCTGCCGAAGCTGAAGGGCTTCAAGAACCCCTTCAAGATCACCTTCCAGGTGGTCAACCTCGACAAGCTGGCCGAGCTCTACCCGCAGGGTGGAGAGGTCACCGTCGAGGGTCTCGTCGAGAAGGGCGCGGTTCGCAAGAACTCGCTCGTCAAGGTGCTCGGCACCGGCGAGATCTCGGTCGCGCTGCAGGTCTCGGTGGACGCCGTCTCCGGCTCCGCCGCCGAGAAGATCACGGCCGCCGGCGGCACCGTCACCGAGCTCATCTGAGCCCGTTGACCGCCGACTGACGTCAGGTCAGACACTGAGCCCCGTCCCTCGTTCGAGGGGCGGGGCTCTGGTCATTCGTGTGCTCATCACCACGACTTTGGGACTCAACCCGGGCCAAAACCGGGCATCTGGGCGCCCGTTGGGCAACCCCCTGCTCCATGAGCTTCTTCTTCGTTGCCGCGCACTGTTAGAGTCCGTGGAGTTCCCTTGTAGCCTCCCCCCGGCTGCGGCGGAGCAGGTCACACCTCAACTCCCCATCATCAGGACCGACCCTCCCGCCGACGACGCGCGGGAGGCGCAGGAGGCACCGTGCTCAGTGCGTTCGCGCGGGCGTTCAAGACGCCCGACCTGCGCAAGAAGCTGCTGTTCACGCTGGGCATCATGGTGCTGTTCCGGATGGGTGCGCACATCCCCGTCCCCGGCGTCAATTTCAAAGCCGTGAACGAGTGCGTGAAGCAGAGCAACAGCGGCCTCTTCGGCCTCGTCAACCTGTTCAGCGGCGGTGCGCTGCTGCAGTTGACGATTTTTGCGCTCGGCATCATGCCGTACATCACCGCCAGCATCATCCTGCAGCTGCTGACCGTCGTGATCCCGCGGCTGGAAGCGCTGAAGAAGGAGGGGCAGGCCGGTACCACCAAGATCACCCAGTACACCCGGTACCTGACGATCGCGCTGGCGATCCTGCAGGGCACCGGCATCGTGGCGACCGCCTCCAACGGCGCGCTCTTCTCCACCTGTGCCGTGGGCAACCAGGTGGTGCCGGACACCTCGGTGTTCCGGATCGCCACCATGGTCATCACGATGACCGCCGGTACCACGATGATCATGTGGCTCGGTGAGCTGATCACCGACCGCGGCATCGGCAACGGCATGTCGATCCTGATCTTCACCTCGATCGCCTCCGGTTTCCCGGGCAACCTCTGGTCGATCAAGAAGGCCGGCAAGATCGGTGGCGGCTGGGTCGACTTCTTCGCGGTCCTCGCGGTCGGCGTGGTCGTGGTGGTGCTGGTCATCTTCGTCGAACAGGCCCAACGCCGGATCCCGGTGCAGTACGCCAAGCGCATGATCGGGCGGCGGGCCTTCGGCGGTACCTCGACCTACATCCCGCTGAAGGTGAACCAGGCCGGTGTCATCCCGGTCATCTTCGCCTCCTCGCTGCTGTACATCCCGGCCCTGGTCGCGCAGCTGACCAGCAGCAAGGCCGGCTGGGCGATCTGGATCCAGAACAACTTCACCAAGGGCGACCACCCGATCTACATGGCCACGTACTTCGTGCTGATCGTGTTCTTCGCCTTCTTCTACGTCGCGATCTCCTTCAACCCCGAGGAAGTTGCCGACAATATGAAGAAGTATGGTGGGTTCATCCCCGGGATCCGGGCCGGTCGCCCGACGGCCGAATACCTGAACTACGTGCTGACCCGCATCACCTGGCCGGGTTCGCTCTACCTGGGCCTCATCGCGTTGATCCCGATGATCGGCCTGGTCGCCCTCAACGCGAGCACCACCATCCCGTTCGGCGGCACCAGCATCCTCATCATCGTCGGCGTCGGACTCGAAACTGTGAAGCAGATCGAGAGCCAGCTCCAGCAGCGTAATTACGAAGGGTTCCTCCGCTGATGCGTATCGTCCTCGTCGGACCTCCCGGGGCCGGGAAGGGTACTCAGGCGCACGTGCTCGCCAAGACCCTGTCCATTCCCCACATCTCGACCGGTGACCTGTTCCGGGCCAACATCAGCCAGAGCACCCCGCTGGGGCTCGAGGCGAAGGGCTACATGGACAAGGGTCAGCTCGTACCGGACGAGGTGACCATCGGGATGGCCAAGGACCGCCTCCTCCAGCCGGACACCGCGCAGGGCTTCCTGCTGGACGGCTTCCCGCGCAACCTGGCCCAGGCCAAGGCGCTGGACGAGCACCTCGCCGCCGAGGGGATCACCCTGGACGGCGTGCTCGACCTGGAGGTCCCCGAGGACGAGGTCGTGAAGCGGATCGCCGGTCGCCGGCTCTGCCGCAACAACGGCGCCCACGTCTACCACGTGGACTACAACCCGCCGGCCGTCGCGGGCGTCTGCGACGAGTGCGGTGGCGAGCTGTACCAGCGTTCGGACGACACCGAGGACGCGGTCCGCACCCGGCTGGAGGTCTACCACACGGAGACCGAGCCGATCATCGAGTACTACGCCCAGCAGAACCTGGTCACCACCATCTCGGCGCTCGGCAAGGTCGACGAGGTGACCCAGCGCGCGGTGGACGCGCTGCAGGCGCGCGCAGCGGGCTGAGCAAGGACGTTCCCCCGCCCATACGGCCGCGGTACCCGCTTCGGGGTACCGCGGCCGTACGGCGTCGTACCGTTGGGGGAGTGGAACCGCCGCCCGGCAAGGACCGGACGGCCGACATACCGACGAAAGGCACTGGCCAGATGGTGGAGATCAAGACCCCCGAGCAGATCGCGAAGATGCGAGCGGCCGGGCTGGTCGTCGCCGAGGCACTCAAGGCCTGCCGCGAGGCGGTCGCCCCCGGGGTGAGCACCCAGGAGCTCAACGACGTCGCGGCCAAGGTGATCGCCGACCACGGTGCCACCTCCAACTTCCGCGCCCACCACGGCAGCCTCTGGTTCCCCGGGGTGATCTGCGCCTCGGTCAACAACGAGGTGGTGCACGGCATCCCCGGTGAGCGGGTGCTGGCCGAGGGCGACATCATCTCGATCGACTGCGGTGCGATCATCGACGGTTGGCACGGCGACGCGGCGATCACCGTGCCGGTCGGCGAGGTCCGCCCCGAGGTCGCGATGCTCAGCCAGGTGACCGAGGGCTCGATGTGGGCCGGCATCGCCCAGATGAAGAAGAGCAACCGCCTGGTCGACGTCTCCAAGGCGATCGAGGGCTTCGTCCGGCGCCAGCCGCTGCCCCCCAAGGGCAAGTGGGGCATCACCGAGGGCTACGGCGGCCACGGCATCGGCACCGCCATGCACATGGAGCCGCACGTGCTGAACTACGTCGAGCGCGGCCGGGGCAAGGGCCCCAAGCTGGTCCCCGGCACGGTGCTGGCGATCGAGCCGATGGTCTCGCTGGGCACCCCGCACACCTCGGTCCTCGAGGACGACTGGACGGTCGTCACCAACGACGGCACCTGGGCCGCGCACTGGGAGCACTCGGTGGCTGTCACCGAGCAGGGCCCGCTGGTGCTGACCGCCTTCGACGGCGGCAAGGCGCAGCTCGCGGCGCTGGGCGTGACCGCGGCTCCGGACCCGTTGGGTTGACACGGCCGCTGGGCCGAGCCGGTATCGTGCTGCCTTCGAGCGGCCGGTAGATCGGACAATAGGGGTAACAGTGCTCAAGGGCTTCCGCGACTTCATGATGCGCGGCAACGTCATCGACATGGGCGTCGGGATCGTGATCGGCTCGGCGTTCACCGCCGTGGTCACCGGGTTCGTGAAGGCGTTCCTCACTCCGCTGGTGGGCGTCGTGGTGGGCGCCGCCGGCGACTTCAGCTCGCGCAGCTTCACCGCGGCCGGCGTGACCTTCCCGTACGGGCAGTTCCTGAACGTGCTGATCGCGTTCGTGCTGACCGCCGCGGTGCTCTACTTCTGCGTCGTGCTGCCGGTGACCCGGGCCAGCGCCAAGTACCTGCCGAAGAAGCCGAAGGTCGCCAAGCGCCCCTGCCCGGAGTGCCTGACCGACATCCCGGAGGCGGCCAGCCGCTGCTCGGCCTGTACCGCGCAGGTCCAGCCGCTCGCCATCGCGGCGCAGCGCTGAACCGTTTTGGTCGCTGAGCGGACGGTAGCGTAGGATGGACCGTCGGCTCACTCGTAGCGTGCTTCAGCACGCCCTCTTCCCTCGCAGGGCAGGGGTGAACCCAGGTTCGCACGAGCGTGCCGCATACGGTAGCCGGTCCCGGAAGGTGGATCTCGTAGTTCATGGCAAAGAAGCAAGGCGCCATTGAGATCGAGGGCACCGTGATCGAGTCTCTCCCGAACGCGATGTTCAAGGTTGAGCTGCAGAACGGTCACAAGGTCCTCGCGCACATCAGCGGCAAGATGCGGATGCACTACATCCGAATCCTGCCGGATGACCGCGTCGTCGTGGAGCTGAGCCCCTACGACCTGACGCGCGGACGCATCGTCTACCGCTACAAGTAGTCACATTTTTTCTCGCCCCGCGAGGGGCGAAACCGTCAGATCTAGACCCGGAGGACCGGACTCATGAAGGTCAAGCCGAGCGTCAAGAAGATCTGCGACAAGTGCAAGGTGATCCGCCGCCACGGCCGGGTCATGGTGATCTGCGACAACCTGCGCCACAAGCAGCGCCAGGGCTGATCCTCCCGCATTTCTCGTAGTACCTTCGCGCGACGCGCACAGTCATACACGGGCTGCCCGATCCGTCCCAGGACGGACTGCCACCCCCGGTCAGAGGCCGGGGCTCCCTCGCCGAGAGGCGGATGGAGTAGGCAGCACGTAAGACCTCTGAAGAACCACAGGAGCCATGAATGGCACGCCTCGCCGGCGTTGATCTCCCCCGCGAGAAGCGGATCGAGATCGCCCTCACGTACGTCTACGGCATCGGCCGTACCCGCGCCCAGCAGACGCTGGCCGAGACGGGCGTGAACCCCGACATCCGCGTTCGCGACATCTCCGAAGACGACCTCGTCAAGCTGGGCAAGTGGATCGAGGCCAACTACCGCGTCGAGGGTGACCTCCGCCGTGAGGTTGCCGCCGACATCCGCCGCAAGGTCGAGATCGGCTGCTACGAGGGTCTGCGTCACCGCCGTGGCCTGCCCGTCCGCGGTCAGCGCACCCACACCAACGCGCGTACCCGCAAGGGCCCGCGTCGCGCGATTGCCGGCAAGAAGAAGCCCGGCAAGAAGTAGTCCGTCCCGCTCACCGGACATCCCTCCGGCCCGCGGGTAGCGGACCGACCACCTCAGTAGGAGAAACAGACTTATGCCCCCCAAGGGTCGTCAGGCTGCCGGCGCCAAGAAGGTGCGCCGCAAGGAGAAGAAGAACGTCGCTCACGGGCACGCCCACATCAAGAGCACGTTCAACAACACCATCGTTTCGATCACCGACCCCGCGGGCAACGTGATCTCCTGGGCCTCCGCCGGCCACGTGGGCTTCAAGGGCTCGCGCAAGTCCACCCCGTTCGCCGCGCAGATGGCCGCCGAGGCCGCCGCGCGTCGTGCGCAGGAGCACGGCATGCGCAAGGTCGACGTCTTCGTCAAGGGTCCGGGCTCCGGCCGCGAGACCGCGATCCGCTCGCTCCAGGCCACCGGCCTGGAGGTGGGTTCGATCCAGGACGTCACCCCCACCCCGCACAACGGCTGCCGCCCGCCGAAGCGCCGCCGCGTCTGACGCGTCGCCTTCGGGTGCTTGCTCTACCCCTTGCGTCCGGCCTCCCGCAACGCGCGGGAGGCCGTACGCTTGGTTTGTTCGGCATCAAATAGTGGGTGTCGAAGACAAGTGGAGGATCTGAAAACATGCTGATCGCTCAGCGCCCCTCGCTGACCGAAGAGGTTGTCGACGAGTACCGCTCGCGGTTCGTCATCGAGCCGCTGGAGCCGGGCTTCGGCTACACCCTCGGCAACTCGCTTCGCCGCACCCTGCTCTCCTCGATCCCCGGTGCCGCCGTCACCAGCATCCGGGTCGACGGTGTCCTGCACGAGTTCACCACCGTGCCGGGTGTCAAGGAGGACGTCACCGACCTCATCCTCAACATCAAGCAGCTGGTCGTCTCCTCGGAGCACGACGAGCCGGTCGTGATGTACCTGCGCAAGCAGGGTCCCGGTGTGGTCACCGCCGCCGACATCGCGCCGCCGGCCGGTGTCGAGGTGCACAACCCCGAGCTGGTCCTGGCCACGCTGAACGGCAAGGGCAAGCTGGAGATGGAGCTGACCGTCGAGCGCGGTCGCGGCTACGTCTCCGCCGTGCAGAACAAGGCTTCCGGCCAGGAGATCGGCCGGATCCCGGTCGACTCGATCTACAGCCCCGTGCTGAAGGTCACCTACAAGGTCGAGGCCACCCGTGTCGAGCAGCGGACCGACTTCGACAAGCTGATCGTCGACGTCGAGACCAAGCCCGCCATGCGCCCGCGTGACGCCATGGCCTCGGCCGGCAAGACCCTGGTGGAGCTGTTCGGCCTCGCTCGCGAGCTGAACATCGACGCCGAGGGCATCGACATGGGCCCGTCCCCGACGGACGCCGCCCTGGCCGCCGATCTGGCGCTGCCGATCGAGGAGCTGGAGCTCACCGTTCGGTCGTACAACTGCCTCAAGCGCGAGGGCATCCACACCGTGGGTGAGCTCGTCGCCCGCTCCGAGGCCGACCTGCTCGACATCCGCAACTTCGGTGCGAAGTCGATCGACGAGGTCAAGGCGAAGCTGGCCGGCATGGGCTTGGCCCTCAAGGACAGCCCGCCCGGATTCGACCCGACCGCCGCCGCCGACGCCTTCGGCGCCGACGACCTGGACGACGCGGGTTACGCGGAGACCGAGCAGTACTGAGAGATTTGTGGTGGGGGCGACTCCCAGCGGGTCGCCCCCACCTCAATGCAATGAACTAAGCCGTCCGGGCAATCGTGCCCGGCCGCCCGTTCCGGTACCTGATACGGCCGGAGTCGGAGATACAAGGAGCTACCATGCCCCGTCCCGCGAAGGGTGCCCGCCTCGGTGGCGGCCCGCACCACGAGCCGCTGCTGCTCGCCGGCCTGTGCCGTGAGCTGTTCCAGTACGGCCGCATCACCACGACCGAGGCCAAGGCCCGTCGGATGCGCCCGCTGGCGGAGAAGCTGATCACCAAGGCGAAGGTCGGCGACATCCACAACCGTCGCATCGTCCGCAAGACGATCACCGACGTCTCCGTGCTGCACACCCTCTTCACCGAGATCGCGCCGCGCTACGAGAACCGTCCGGGTGGCTACACCCGGATCACCAAGATCGGTCCCCGTCGTGGCGACAACGCCCCGATGGCCGTGATCGAGCTGGTCGAGGCGCTGACCGTCGCGCAGACCGCCGTCGGTGAGGCCGAGGCCGCCACCAAGCGCGCCGTCAAGGAGACCGAGGCTGCCGCTCCGGCTGCCGCCGAGGTCGCCGACGAGGCCCCCGCCGACGCCGCCCCGGCGGACGAGCAGGCCTGACGCCGGTAGGTGTTCTCAACGGGCCCGTTTCCCCGCTTCGGCGGGGGAGCGGGCCCGTTCCCTTGTGACGGAGGTATGTGGTGAACGACTGCGCCGAGCAGCCGCCCGTGAAGGACGGCCCCGCCGCGGGTCACGTCCGGATCCGGCTCGATCTGGCCTATCACGGCGCCGAGTTCTCCGGCTGGGCGCGCCAGCGGGGGCGGCGCACGGTGCAGGAGGAGATCGAGAGCGCGCTGCAGGTCGTCACCCGCAGCGCGGAGCTGTTCCCGCTCACGGTGGCCGGGCGCACCGACGCCGGGGTGCACGCGCGCGGGCAGGTGGCGCACGTCGACCTGCCGGACGAGGTGTGGGCCGGCCACGGCGAGAAGCTGCTGCGGCGCCTGGCCGGGCGACTGCCGGCGGATGTCCGGATCTACCGGGTGAGCGAGGCGCCGGCCGGCTTCGACGCGCGGTTCGCGGCGATCTGGCGGCGGTACGCGTACCGGGTGGCCGACCACCCGGGCGGGGTGGACCCGCTGCTGCGCGGTCATGTGCTCTGGCACGACCGGCCGTTGGACGTCGCGAAGATGAACGAGGCGGCGCGACTGCTGCTCGGCGAGCACGACTTCGCCGCGTACTGCAAGAAGCGCGAGGGCGCGACCACCATCCGCACGCTGCTCGAACTGCACTGGGACCGGGTGCCGATGGACCCGTACGCGGCCCAGCAGGGCTCGCTGGCGGTGGCCACGGTGCGGGCCGACGCGTTCTGCCACAACATGGTGCGGGCCCTGGTCGGCGCGATGCTGCTGGTCGGGGACGGGCACCGGCCGGTGGAGTTCCCCGGCGAGGTGCTGCGCGGCGGGGTGCGCAACAGCGCGGTCAACGTGATCCGGCCCTACGGGCTGACCCTGGAGGAGGTCGGCTACCCGGCCGACGACCAGCTCGCCGAGCGGAACCGGATGGCGCGGCGGATGCGGACGCTGCCGGGCCAGGCCTAATCCATTTGGTGACGACACGCGGGCACTGCACAATTTCGACCCATGGGACACGTCGAGATTTCGCACCTTGAGTACTACCTGCCGGACGGGCGGGTGTTGTTCGACGACGCGTCCTTCCGGGTCGGCGAGGGCTCCGCGGTCGCGCTGGTGGGCGCCAACGGGGCCGGCAAGACCACGCTGCTGCGGATGATCGCCGGTGACACCCAACCCCACGGCGGGACGGTGACGGTCTCCGGCGGGCTCGGCGTGATGCGCCAGTTCGTCGGCACCACCGGGCGCGAGGACCAACGGGAGACGCCGGGCGCGCTGGCGCCGGACGCCTCGGTGCGGGACCTGCTGGTCTCGGTCGCCCCGCCGCGGATCGCGGTGGCCGCCAAGGCGGTGGACGCCGCGGAACTCGCGATGATGGCCCAGGACGACGAGAAGTCGCAGATGGCCTATGCCCAGGCGCTCTCCGACTGGGCGGACGCCGGCGGCTACGACTACGAGACCGACTGGGACGTCTGCACCACGGCGGCCCTCGGGATGCCCTTCGACCGGGCCCAGTTCCGCGGTCTGAACACGCTCTCCGGCGGTGAGCAGAAGCGGCTGGTGCTGGAGAGCTTGCTGCGCGGCCCGGACGAGGTGCTGCTGCTCGACGAGCCGGACAACTACCTCGACGTGCCGGGCAAGCGCTGGCTGGAGGAGGCCATCAAGGCCACCTCCAAGACCGTGCTGTACATCTCGCACGACCGCGAGCTGCTCTCCCGCACCGCCGACAAGATCATCAGCGTCGAGTCGGGCTTCGGTGGCGGCGGCAGCACCGTCTGGGTGCACGGCGGCGGCTTCGACTCCTTCCACGAGGCCCGCAAGGAGCGCTTCGCCCGGTTCGAGGAGCTCGGCCGCCGCTGGGACGAGGAGCACGCCAAGCTGAAGAAGCTGGTGGTCACGCTGCGCCAGGCGGCCTCGGTCAGCCACGCGCTGGCCACCCGCTACGCCGCCGCGCAGACCCGCCTGAAGAAGTTCGAGGAGGCCGGCCGGCCGGAGGAGCCGCCGCGCGAGCAGAACATCACCATGCGGCTCAAGGGCGGCCGCACCGGCGTGCGGGCGCTCACCATCGAGCAGTTGGAGCTCACCGGCCTGATGAAGCCCTTCGACCTGGAGGTCTTCTACGGCCAGCGGGTCGCGGTGCTCGGCTCCAACGGCTCCGGCAAGTCGCACTTCCTGCGGCTGCTCGCGGGCGACGAGTCGGTCAAGCACGGCGGCGGCTTCAAGCTCGGCGCCCGGGTGGTGCCCGGCCACTTCCGGCAGACCCACGCCCACCCCGAGCTGTTCGGGCGCACGGTCCGCTCGATCATCGAGCAGGAGCACGCGCTCAGCCGCGGCGCCGCGATGGGCGCGCTGCGCCGGTACGAGCTGGACCGGCAGGAGGAGCAGAAGTTCGAGTCGCTCTCCGGCGGCCAGCAGGCCCGGCTGATGATCCTCAAACTGGAGCTGGACGGGGTGACGGCGCTGCTGCTCGACGAGCCCACCGACAACCTGGACCTGGACAGCGCCGAGGCCCTGCAGGAGGGGCTGGAGGCCTTCGACGGCACGGTGCTCTGCGTCACCCACGACCGCTGGTTCGCCAAGACCTTCGACCGCTTCCTGGTCTTCGGCGCCGACGGCCGGGTCTACGAGTCGCCCGAGCCGGTCTGGGACGAGGAACGGGTGCGGCGCGAGCGCTGACCGGAGCGCTGACGGGAGCTCCGGGCGGCACGGGTTTGGAGCTGGCAGCCGGTAGCGGGTAGTGTGGGCCCTTGTTGTGCGTATTGGCTCGCTCCATCTCACGTGAGAGGTCGGTACGCCGGAGATACCAGGCCGATGACCAGCGGCTCCCCTTGAATTGCGTCCAAGTGGACCAGGCTGATCTCTCGTCCAGGTGCTCCTGTCAGGACTCACTCACTGAAAAGCGAAGGCTACGACCGTGCGTACGTACAGCCCCAAGCCCGGCGACGTCCAGCGTCAGTGGCACGTCATCGACGCGACCGACGTCGTGCTCGGCCGCCTGGCCTCTCAGGCCGCCAACCTCCTGCGGGGCAAGCACAAGGCGATCTACGCGCCGCACGTTGACACTGGTGACTTCGTCATCATCATCAACGCCGACAAGGTGCACCTGTCCGGTAACAAGAAGACCCAGAAGCTGGCCTACCGCCACTCGGGCTTCCCGGGTGGTCTGCGCTCGGTGCGCTACGACGACCTGCTGGACAAGAACCCGGAGAAGGCCGTCGAGAAGGCCATCAAGGGCATGATCCCCAAGAACAGCCTGGGCCGTCAGATGATCTCGAAGCTGAAGGTCTACTCGGGCGACCAGCACCCGCACACTGCCCAGCAGCCGGTGCCGTTCGAGATCACCCAGGTCGCGCAGTAATTCCGGCCACCAAGCCCCTTAACTAAGAAAAGCTGAGGAACATCGTGGCCGAGAACGCTGCCATCGAGACCCCCCTGGACATCGAGGTCGACGAGGAGTACACCGAGTACACCTCCGAGGACACCGAGTCGTACTCCACCGAGTCGCTGGCCGGCCGCTTCGCCGAGGCCGTCCCCGGCGCCGGCCTCGGCCGTCGCAAGGAGGCGATCGCCCGCGTGCGCATCGTCCCCGGCACCGGCGTGTGGAAGATCAACGGTCGCACCCTGGAGAACTACTTCCCCAACAAGGTGCACCAGCAGACCGTGAACGAGCCCTTCAAGCTCCTTGAGCTGGACGGCCGTTACGACGTCATCGCGCGCATCGCGGGCGGCGGCGTCTCCGGTCAGGCCTACGCGCTGCGCCTCGGCGTGGCCCGCGCCCTGAACGAGGCCGACGTGGACAACAACCGCGGCGCCCTCAAGAAGGCCGGCTTCCTGACCCGTGACTCGCGCGCCGTCGAGCGCAAGAAGGCCGGTCTCAAGAAGGCCCGCAAGGCCCCGCAGTACAGCAAGCGCTAGTCACCCCCGGGGGTGCGTACCGCCCTTGGTGCGCACCCCGCAGGCGGGACCCACGCCCCGGGGCACTTCATGTGCCCCGGGGCGTTGTGCTCCCTGGGCCGGTCAGGCGGCCAGGGATTCCTCCCCACCGGTCGGCCCCTCCCCAGGCCGTCCGGTGGCCGGCAACGAAGGACGGGAACGTGGCACGACTCTTCGGTACGGACGGCGTACGCGGTGTGGCGAACATCGGACTGACCGCCGAACTGGCACTGGGCCTGTCGATGGCCGCCGCGCACGTGCTCGGCGACGCGGGCGACCTGGGCGGCCGGCGCCCGGTGGCGGTGGTCGGCCGCGACCCGCGCGCCTCCGGCGAGTTCCTGGAGGCGGCCGTGATCGCCGGGCTGGCCGGCTCCGGGGTGGACGTGCTGCGGGTCGGCGTGCTGCCCACCCCCGCGGTGGCGTACCTGACCGGTGTGCTCGGTGCCGACTTCGGCGTGATGCTCTCGGCCAGCCACAACGCCATGCCCGACAACGGCATCAAGTTCCTGGCCCGCGGCGGGCACAAGCTGGACGACGCGATCGAGGACGCGATCGAGGCCGACTACCGCCACTACCTCTCCGGCGACGAGCCGATCCGGCAGCGTCCCACCGGCAGCGTGGTCGGCCGGGTGCACGAGTACACCGAGGGCCTCGACAAGTACGTCGCGCACCTGATCGGCGTGCTGCCCAACCGGCTGGACGGCATCAGGGTGGTCATCGACGGCGCGCACGGCGCGGCCGCCCGGGTGGCTCCCGAGGCCTTCGCCCGGGCCGGCGCCGAGGTGGTCTACACGCTGGGCGCCGAGCCGACCGGGCTGAACATCAACGACGGCGTCGGCTCCACCCACCTGGGCGGGCTGTGCCAGGCGATGCGCGAGCACCAGGCGGACCTCGGCATCGCGCTGGACGGCGACGCCGACCGCTGCCTGGCCGCCGACACCGAGGGCAACGAGGTGGACGGCGACCAGATCATCGCGATCCTGGCGGTGGCCATGCGCGAGGCCGGCACGCTGCGCGGCAACACCGCGGTCGGCACCGTGATGGCCAACCTGGGCTTCAAGCTGGCCATGGAGCGCGAGGGCATCGACCTGGTCGAGACGGCGGTCGGCGACCGCTACGTGCTGGAGGCGATGAAGGAGCACGGCTACGCGCTGGGCGGCGAGCAGTCCGGCCACGTGATCCTGCTGGACCACGCGACCACCGGCGACGGCACCCTGACCGGCCTGATGCTGGGCGCCCGGCTGGCGGCCACCAAGCAGCCGCTGGCCGACCTGGCCGCCGTGATGACCCGGCTGCCGCAGGTGCTGATCAACGTCAAGGGCGTGGACAAGGCCCGGGTGGCCGACTGCGCCGAGCTGACCGCGGCCGTGGCCGCGGCCGAGGCCGAACTCGGCGGCACCGGACGGGTGTTGCTGCGTCCGTCCGGCACCGAGCCGCTGGTTCGGGTGATGGTCGAGGCCGCCGACCACGACCAGGCCGAGGCGGTGGCCGAGAAGCTGGCCGCCGTGGTCAGCGAGCACCTGGCGATCTGACGACGGCTCAGGCCGACCGGCGATCGCCGGTCGGCCTCAAGTCGCGGCAGGGCTCAGAGCTTGCGCAGCAGGGCGCGGCGGACCTTGTGGTCGGCGCCCTTCTGCAGGATCAGGGTGGCCCGGCCCCGGGTCGGCAGTACGTTCTCCAGCAGGTTGGGTTTGTTGATGGTGCGCCAGACCTGACGGCCGTACTCCATCGCCTCCTCCTGCGGCACCTCGGTGAACCGGCGGAAGTAGGAGCTGGGGTCGAGGAAGGCGGTGTCCCGCAGCTTCTTGAAGCGGGACAGGTACCAGTTCTCGATGTCGTCGGTCCGGGCGTCCACGTAGATCGAGAAGTCGAAGTAGTCGGCCACCGCGAGCCGGGTGCGGCCGTCGGTGCCGGGCAGCGCGGGCTGCAGCACGTTGAGGCCCTCGACGATCAGGATGTCCGGGCGCTGCACCACCAGTCGCTCGCCCGGCACGATGTCGTAGACCAGGTGCGAGTAGACCGGGGCCGAGACCTGCTGCTTGCCCGCCTTGACGTCCGCCACGAAGCGCATCAGGGCCCGGCGGTCGTAGGACTCCGGGAAGCCCTTGCGGGCCATCAGGCCGCGCCGGCGCAGCTCCGCGTTGGGCAGCAGGAAGCCGTCGGTGGTGACCAGTTCGACCCGCGGGTGTTCGGGCCAGCGGGCCAGCAGCGCCTGCAGCAGCCGGGCGGTGGTGGACTTGCCGACCGCCACCGAGCCGGCCACCCCGATGATGAACGGGGTGCGGGTGCGCTCGGTGTCCGGGGTGTCCAGGAAGGTGCCCAGCGCCCCGCGCAGCTCGTGGGTGGCGTGGATGTAGAGGTTGAGCAGCCGGGACAGCGGCAGGTAGACGTCACGGACCTCGTCCAGGTCCAATGCTGTGCCGAGGCCGCGCAGTTGCTCCACCTCGGCCGCGCTCAGCGGCAGCGGGGTGCGGTCGCGCAGGGCGCTCCACTCGGCCCGGGACAGATCGACGTACGGCGACGGCGACGGGCTGGGCGCCGAGGAGGCGCCCTGGCTACAGAGTTCGGTCAGCACATGGTCCATTGTGAGCCGTCCGAGGGCGCACGGGCGCTGTGGTGTCGGTCACCAGCTGTCGCCCCGAGGGCGGCCCTAGGGAAACCCGAGCACGGCTTTCGCCCAGGAAGCGCCCTTATGCTGATCCCTATGTGCGGAATTGTTGGTTATGTGGGCTCCCAGCCCGCGCTCGACGTAGTGATCGCAGGGCTGCAGCGCCTGGAGTACCGAGGGTACGACTCGGCCGGTGTGGCCATCCAGACGGCGGACTCCTCAGGGCAGTGGAGTCTCGCCACCGACAAGCGGGCCGGAAAGCTCGCCAATCTCGAGAAGTCGCTCGCCGAGACCCCTCTTCCCGGCGGCACCACCGGAATCGGCCACACCCGCTGGGCCACCCACGGCGGACCCACCGACGCCAACGCCCACCCTCATGTGGACGACCACTGCAAGGTCGCGGTGGTCCACAACGGCATCATCGAGAACTTCGCCCAGCTGCGGGCCGAGCTGGCCGAGCGCGGCCACACGCTGCGCTCGGAGACCGACACCGAGGTGGTCGCGCACCTGCTGGCCGAGGCCTACGACGGCGATCTGGCCGAGGCGATGCGCACCGTGTGCCGCCGGCTGGACGGCGCCTTCACCCTGGTGGCGGTGCACGCGGACGCGCCCGGCACGGTGGTCGGCGCGCGCCGCAACTCGCCGCTGGTGGTCGGGCGCGGGGTGGGCGAGAACTTCCTCGCCTCCGACGTGTCCGCCTTCATCGCGCACACCCGCGAGGCGATCGAGCTGGGCCAGGACCAGGTGGTCGAGCTGCGCGCCGACGCCGTCACCGTGACGGACTTTCACGGCGCGCCGGTCGAGGTCCGCGAGTACCACGTGGACTGGGACGCCTCGGCTGCCGAGAAGGGCGGCTACGACTACTTCATGCTCAAGGAGATCGCCGAGCAGCCGAAGGCGGTCGCCGACACCCTGCTCGGCCGGATCGGCACCGACGGGCGCCTGACCCTGGACGAGGTGCGGATACCGGACTCGGTGCTGCGCGAGGTCGACAAGGTCGTCATCGTGGCCTGCGGCACCGCCTTCCACGCGGGCATGATCGCCAAGTACGCGATCGAGCACTGGACCCGGATCCCCTGCGAGGTCGAGGTCGCCTCCGAGTTCCGCTACCGGGACCCGATCCTGGACGACCGCACGCTGGTGATCGCGATCTCGCAGTCCGGCGAGACCATGGACACCCTGATGGCGCTGCGGCACGCCCGCGAGCAGGGCGCCCGGGTGCTGGCGATCTGCAACACCAACGGCTCGACCATCCCGCGCGAGTCCGACGCGGTGCTCTACACCCACGCCGGACCCGAGGTGGCGGTCGCCTCCACCAAGGCCTTCCTCACCCAGCTGGTCGCCTGCTACCTGGTCGCGCTCTACCTGGGTCAGGTGCGCGGCACCAAGTGGGGCGACGAGATCACCGCGGTGATCAAGGAGCTGTCCGACGCGCCGAAGCAGCTCGAGCAGGTGCTGCGGACCATGGAGCCGGTGCGCGAGCTGGCCCGCTCGCTGGCCGACGCCAAGTCGGTGCTCTTCCTCGGCCGGCACGTCGGCTTCCCGGTGGCCCTGGAGGGCGCGCTCAAGCTCAAGGAGCTGGCGTACATGCACGCCGAGGGCTTCGCGGCCGGCGAGCTGAAGCACGGCCCGATCGCGCTGATCGAGGAGGGGCTGCCGGTCGTCGTGGTGGTGCCCTCGCCGCGCGGGCGGTCGATCCTGCACGACAAGATCGTCTCCAACATCCAGGAGATCCGGGCGCGCGGCGCGCGGACCATCGTGATCGCCGAGGAGGGCGACGAGGCGGTGGTCCCGTACGCCGACCACCTGATCTCGATCCCGGTCACCCCGACGCTGCTCCAGCCGCTGGTCTCCACCGTGCCGCTGCAGGTCTTCGCCTGCGAGCTGGCCACCGCCAAGGGCCACGAGGTGGACCAGCCGCGCAACCTGGCGAAGTCGGTGACGGTGGAGTGAGCGGAGCCGGCGCCGACCATCAAGCGCCGTGGTGACGGTGGAGTAGCCACCGGTTATGGTCGGCGGGTGATCATCGGAGTTGGTATCGACGTCGCCTCGATCGACCGTTTCGCCGAGGCGCTGGCACGTACGCCGGCCCTCGGCGACCGCCTCTTCACCGCGGCCGAGCGCGTGCTGCCTTCGGGCCAGCAGCGCTCGGCCGCCTCGTTGGCGGCGCGTTTCGCGGCCAAGGAGGCGCTGGCCAAGGCGCTCGGCGCGCCCGGGGGCCTGGAGTGGCACGACGCCGAGGTGCGCAGCGAGCCCTCGGGCCGCCCGACCCTGCACGTCACCGGCACGGTGGCGGCCCTCGCGGCGCGGCTCGAGGTGCGCTCCTGGCACCTGTCGCTGAGCCACGACGCGGGCGTGGCCTCGGCGGTGGTCATCGCCGAGGGGTAGTTTCACTGGCATGCGCCTAGCTCACACCGTCGCCCAGGTCCGGGCCGCCGAGGCGGAACTCGCCGGCCAGCCGCTGATGGACCGGGCGGTGGCCGGCCTCGCCGCCACCTGCGCCCGGCTGCTGACCCGCCGTCGCGGCCGGGTCTACGGCAGCCGGGTGCTGGTGCTCGCGGGCAGCGGCGACAACGGTGGCGACGCGCTCTTCGCCGGCGCCCGCCTGGCCCGGCGCGGGGCGGCGGTGACCGCGGTGCTGCTCAGCCCCGAGCGTGCGCACCGGGCCGCGCTGGCCGCGCTGCGGGCGGCGGGTGGTCGGCTGACGGTCGATCAGCGGGCGGGCCTGGCCGAGTTCCGCCGCGCCGACCTGATCCTGGACGGCATCGTCGGGATCGGCGGCACCGGCGGGCTGCGGCCGGCCGCCGAGCCGTACGCGCGCGAGCCGCGCCGCGGCGTGCTCGTCGCGGTCGACCTGCCGAGCGGGGTGGACGCCGACACCGGGGAGGTCGCCGGGGCGGCGCTGCGCGCCGATCTCACGGTGACCTTCGGCACGCACAAGCCCGGCCTGCTGATCGATCCGGGGGCCGGGTACGCGGGGCCGGTGCAGCTGGTGCCGATCGGCCTGCGCCCGCCCGCCGCGCCCGTCGAAGCCCTGCAGCACGCCGAGGTGGGCGCGCTGCTGCCGCGGCCCGGCGCCGAGAGCGACAAGTACCGGCGCGGCGTGGTCGGCCTGCTGGCCGGCTCCGAGCGCTACCCGGGCGCGGCGCTGCTCGCCGTCGCGGGGGCGCTGCACGGTGGTGCCGGCGCCGTCCGCTACCAGGGCCGACCCGCCGAGGAGGTGGTCCGCCGCCACCCCGAGGTGCTGCTGACCACGGGGCGGGTGCAGTCCTGGGTGGTCGGCCCCGGCTCGGGCGAGGACACCGCCGAGGCGCTGGACGACGCGCTGGCGAGCGAGGTGCCGGTGCTGGTGGACGCCGACGGCCTGACCGAGCTGGCCCGTCGGGGTCCGCGCGAGCTGGCCGGGCGCACCGCGCCCACCCTGCTCACCCCGCACGCGGGCGAGGCCGCCCGGTTGCTCGGCGCGGGGGTGACGGCCGACCAGGTGGCCGCCGCCCGGCTGCGGCACGCCCGCGAGCTGGCCGACCGGTACGGCGCGACGGTGCTGCTCAAGGGCTCGACCACGGTGGTCGCCCGCCCGGACGGCACCGCCCGGGTGAACTCCACCGGCAGCTCCTGGCTGGCCACCGCCGGCAGCGGCGACGTGCTGGCGGGCCTGGCGGGCGCGCTGCTCGCGGCCGGTCTGCCGCCCTTCGACGCCGCGCCGGCCGCCGCCTACCTGCACGGCCTGGCCGGGCGGCTGGCGGCGGGCGAACCGCACGGCGCGCCGATCACCGCGAGCGAGGTCGCCGCCGCCCTGCCGGCCGCCTGGCGCGACGTGGCGCAGGGGGGTCGGGCGGCCGACGCAGCAGGTCTGGGAGACTGAACCCGATGACAACTGCGAAGACGACCGGGACCGCCATGCTCGCCGAGGGACTGCGTGCCGAGGCGGCCATCGACCTGGCCGCGCTGCGCGGCAACCTCGCCTCGCTGCGCGAGCGCGCGCCGGGCGCGGACCTGATGGCCGTGGTGAAGGCCGATGCCTACGGGCACGGTGCGCTGCCCTGTGCCCTGGAGGCGCTGGCCGCCGGGGTGCGGTGGATCGGCACCGCCACGCCCGAGGAGGCGCTGGCGCTGCGCGCTGCCGGGATCGCGCCGGAGCAGGCCCGGATCCTGTGCTGGCTGTGGACGCCCGGCGGCCCGTGGGCGCAGGCGGTGCGGGCTCGGATCGACGTCTCGATCAGCGGTCAGTGGGCGCTCGACGAGCTGCTCGACGCGGTCCGGGCCACCGGCCTGCCGGCCCGGGTCCATCTGAAGGCCGACACCGGTCTCGGCCGCAACGGCTGCCAGCCGCAGGCCTGGCCCGACCTGGTGGACGCCGCGCTGCGGGCCCAGGCCCAGGGCCTGCTCCAGGTGGTCGGCCTCTGGTCGCACTTCGCCGCCGCCGACGAGCCCGGCCACCCGTCGATCCAGGCCCAGCTGGACGCCTTCGCCTCGATGCTGGCCTACGCCGAGCGGGCCGGGGTGCGTCCTGAGGTGCGGCACCTGGCCAACTCGCCCGCCACCCTGCTGCTCCCCGAGGCGCACTACGACCTGGTGCGCACCGGCCTGGCGATGTACGGGGTGTCGCCGGTGCCCGAGGTGGGCGCCCCCGCCGACTTCGGGCTGCGCCCGGTGATGTCGCTCAGCGCCCGGCTCGCCCTGGTCAAGGACGTTCCCGGCGGACACGGCGTCAGCTACGGCCACCAGTACCACACGCCGGGGGAGACCACGCTGGGCCTGGTCCCGGTCGGCTACGCCGACGGCATCCCGCGGCACGCCAGCGGCACCGGGCCGGTCCAGATCGCCGGCAAGTGGCACACGGTGGCCGGGCGGGTCGCGATGGACCAGTTCGTGGTGGACCTGGGAGGTGGCACCCCGCCGGTCGGCGAGGAGGTGCTGATCTTCGGCAGCGGCGAGCGCGGCGAGCCGACCGCCGAGGACTGGGCCCGGGCCTGCGGGACGATCGCGTACGAGATCGTCACCCGGATCGGCGCCCGGGTGCCGCGCCGCTACCTGGGCGGGACCGGAGCGCGGCCGTGAGCGAGGAGCCCGGCGGGGGGTCGGTGAGCCGGGCCGGGCTGATCGGCCTGTCGCTCGGCATGGCCGCCGCCGGGGCCGCGGCCGGCATCGCGATCGAGCGCCTGACGCTGGGCCGGGCGCGCCAGCGGGCCCGCGAGCGGCTGGACGCGGTCGCGCCGTTCGGCTCGCTGCGCGGGCGGCCGCGCACGGTGGCGGCCGAGGACGGCACCGAGCTGTACGTCGAGCTGGACGGCCCCGAGGACGCGCCGCTGACCGTGGTGTTCTGCCACGGCTACTGCCTCAACCAGGACGTCTTCCACTTCCAGCGGGCGGCGTTCCGCGGCGACCTGCGGCTGGTCTTCTGGGACCAGCGCAGCCACGGCCGGTCCGAGCGCTCCCGCTCCTACCTGGCCGGGCGGCCCGCCTCGATCGACCAGCTGGGCGGCGACCTCGGGGCGGTGCTCGACGCGGTGGTCCCGAGCGGGCCGATCGTGCTGGTCGGCCACTCGATGGGCGGCATGAGCGTGATGGCGCTGGCCGAGCAGCGCCCGCGGCTGTTCCGCGACCGGGTGGCCGGGGTGGCGCTGATCGGCACCACGGCCGGCCAGTGGGAGACGGTGACCCTCGGGCTGTCCCCGGTCGGCACCAGACTCTGGCGCCGGCTGGGCCCCGGGGTGGTCCGGCTCCTGGGCAGCCAGGTCGGCCTGGTGGAGACCACCCGGCGTCTCGGCGCCGACGTCAGCGCCGTCTTCTACCGGCGCTTCTCCTTCGGTGGCGACGGCAAGGACGTCGACCCGGCGGTCGCCCGGTTCGCCGACCAGCTGCTGGACAGCACCCCGATCGACGTGGTCGCCGAGTTCTACCCCGCCTTCGCCGCGCACGAGAAGACGGCGGCGCTCACCGCGCTGGCCGAGCTGCCGGTGCTGGTGCTGGCCGGCACCGAGGACCTGCTCACCCCGGTCGCGCACAGCGAGGCCATCGCCCGGGCGCTGCCGCGAGCCGAACTGGCGCTGCTCCCCGGCGCCGGGCACCTGGTGCTGCTGGAACGCCCGGAGGAGGTCAACGCCCGCCTGGCGGAGCTGATCCAGCGGGCGGGCGGCCCCGAGGTCTGACGACAGGACCTGGGACCGTGCGCGATGTGGCACGGTTGGCTCAACGTCCGTGCGGCAGAACAAGAGGAAGCCATGGCCCCCCAGACCACACTCACCGTCCGTACCCCCGAGCGGATGACCGGGCTCGGCCGGCGGCTGGCCGGGGTGCTGCGGCCCGGCGATCTGGTGCTGCTCTCCGGGGAGTTGGGAGCGGGCAAGACCACGCTCACCCGGGGGCTCGGCGAGGGGCTCGGGGTGCGCGGGGCGGTGACCTCGCCGACCTTCGTGATCGCGCGAGTGCACCCCTCGCTCGTCGGCGGGCCCGCGCTGGTGCACGTGGACGCGTACCGCCTGGGCGGCGGGCTGGACGAGATGGAGGACCTCGACCTGGACGTTTCGCTGCCGGAGTCGGTGGTGGTGGTCGAGTGGGGCGAGGGCAAGGTCGAGCAGCTCTCGGCGGACCGGCTGGAGGTGCGGATCGAGCGGGCGCTCGGGGGCGGCGAGCGGCCGGAGGCCGACGAGGACCCGCGCCGGGTCACGCTGACCGGTCTCGGCGGCCGCTGGGACGGGGTCGACCTGGCCGCGCTGGACGGCTGAGGTTTTTTCCGACAGCGTGTCGGCATCATGTTGCAGCCGGAGGTGGCGCCATGATGGGATGGGCTTTGCAGTTAGGTGTACCTAACTAGGGAGTCCGCCATGCAGAGCAGCACCCCCGTGACCAGGAAAGCCCCGGAGCCGGCCGAGCGGGTCCCGATGGACCGGCTGCTGGCCGCCACCGCCGCGGCGGTGGCCGTCTGCACGCCGCCGAAGCCCGGCGAGGCGGCTCAGCCGACGACCTGTACCCGGGTGCCGTCGGGGGCGAAGTCCCAGAGCGTCTGACCGTCGGCCCGGTCGAAGCGGATCCCGCCGGTCTTGACCTTCGGATCGGCCGGCGCGGTGGAGCCGTCGAGCGCCGCACTGAACCCGAAGACGACACCACCCTGCTGAGTGAACCGGACCACGTGCTCGATCTGCTTGCCGTCGGTCCCGGCCCCGGCGGGCGCCCGGCTGTAGACGGTGTAGCTGCCCGGCGCCGGGTTGACCGAGCCGGGCACCACCGGGAAGGCGGCCTGGATCTCGGGGGTCTTCTTCGGGTCGACCAGCCAGACCTCCTTGGCGCTCAGCGAGTAGACCACCCGCAGGGTGCTGCCCTCCGCCGACTTGGGCAGCGGCGGAGCGCTCGGGGAGGCGTCGGCGCTCGGGGTCGGCGAGCCGGCCGGTGCGGTGCCGGCGTTGGGCGGCGGCTGGGCGGCCGAGGCGCGGCCGGCGGTGCCGTCGGCCTGGACGGCCAGCAGGGCGACCAGCGCCATGGCGCTCAGGGTCAGACCGGCGACCGCGACTGCAGGACCCTTCATCGCCACCGCGCACTCCCGTCGTTCGTAGGGCCGTGAGCCCCATCGTGCCAGGTTCCGGGCGGGGCCCAGGGACCTGGAGAACGTGTGTTCCGTACGGGGACAGAGGGTCGACTCCGGCGACCCTCTAACCTGGACCCGTGCTGCTGCTCGCGTTCGACACCGCTACCCCCGCCGTCACCGCCGCCGTCCATGACGGCGCGACCGTCCTGGCGCAGACCTACCAGGTCGACGCCCGGCGCCACGGCGAACTGCTGCTGCCCACCATCGCGCGGGTGCTCGCCGAGGCCGGCGTGGACAAGCGCGAGCTGACCGCGCTCGCGGTCGGCGTCGGCCCGGGCCCGTACACCGGGCTGCGGGTGGGTCTGGCCACGGCCGCCGCGCTCGGGCACGCGCTCGACCTGCCGGTGCACGGTGTCTGCACGCTGGACGCGATCGCCCGGCAGGCGCGCGCCGAAGGCCTGAGCGGCCCGTTCACGGCGGCCACTGACGCGCGTCGCAAGGAGGTCTACTGGGCCGACTACGACGCGGCGGGGCGCCGGATCGAGGGCCCGGCGGTGGACCGGCCCGGCGACCTGACGGTCCGTCAGGTCTCGGTGGGCGCCGGCGCGCTGCTCTACCCCGAGACCTTCCCGGGCGCGCGCGGGCCCGAGCACCTGTCGGCCGGCGCGCTGGCCGACTTCGCGGTCGCCGAACTGGCCGCCGGACGCGAGCTGTTGCCGCCGCTGCCGCTCTACCTGCGCCGCCCTGACGCGCAGGTCCCCGCCGGCTACAAGGCGGTGCTGCCGGCGTGACCGCGGGCACGCGCACGACGAGGATCACGCTGCGCCCGATGCGCTGGTGGGACATCGCGCCGGTGCTGGATCTCGAGCACACGCTCTTCCCCGAGGACGCCTGGTCGGCC
Source organism: Kitasatospora sp. GAS204B (assembly GCF_029892155.1). Taxonomy (GTDB): domain Bacteria; phylum Actinomycetota; class Actinomycetes; order Streptomycetales; family Streptomycetaceae; genus Kitasatospora. The sequence continues at coordinate 58,249 of NZ_JARZAG010000019.1, forward strand.
GGGATGTACTGGTCGGAGCTGGCCGACGCGCACCCCGGCGGCAGCCGCCACTACACGGTGGCCACCACCGAGGACGGCACCATCGTGGGCTACGCCGGACTGATGGCGGGGCCCGGCGAGGCGGACGTGCAGACCATCGCCGTCGACGACCGCTACCAGGGCCGGGGCCTGGGCGCGGCGCTGCTCACCGACCTGGTCGACGAGTCCGTCCGGCGCGGCTGCACCGAGCTGCTGCTGGAGGTGCGGATCGACAACTTCCGCGCGCAGCGCCTGTACGAGCGGTTCGGCTTCGCGCCGGTCGGCATCCGGCGCGGCTACTACCAGCCGGCCAACGTGGACGCGCTGGTGATGCGCCGCGACCACCGAAACGAGAACGAGACCGAGGAAGACCATGGCTGACGAACCGCTCGTCCTGGGCATCGAGACCTCCTGCGACGAGACCGGCGTCGGCATCGTGCGCGGCACCACCCTGCTGGCCGACGCGGTGGCCTCCAGCGTCAACGACCACGCCCGGTTCGGCGGCGTGGTCCCGGAGATCGCCAGCCGCGCGCACCTGGAGGCGATGGTCCCCACCATCCAGCGCGCGCTGGACACCGCCGGGATCAAGGCGAGCGACCTGGACGGCATCGCGGTCACCGCGGGGCCCGGCCTGGCCGGCGCGCTGCTGGTCGGGGTCAGCGCCGCCAAGGCCTACGCCTGGGCGCTGGACAAGCCGCTCTACGGCGTCAACCACCTCGCCTCGCACATCTGCGTGGACCAGCTGGAGCACGGCCGGCTGCCCGAGCCGACGATGGCCCTGCTGGTCTCCGGCGGCCACTCCTCGCTGCTGCTCACCGGCGACATCACCAGTGACGTGCGCCCGCTCGGCGCCACCATCGACGACGCGGCCGGCGAGGCGTTCGACAAGGTGGCCCGGGTGCTCGGCCTGGGCTTCCCCGGCGGCCCGGTGGTGGACCGGATGGCCCGCGAGGGCGACCGCAAGGCGATCCACTTCCCGCGCGGCCTGAGCGGCCCCAAGGACCCCGAGTTCGACTTCTCCTTCTCCGGCCTGAAGACGGCGGTGGCCCGCTGGGTGGAGGCCAAGCGGCGGGCCGGCGAGGAGGTACCGGTGGCGGACGTCGCGGCCTCCTTCCAGGAGGCGGTCACCGATGTGCTGACCCGCAAGGCGATCAAGGCCTGCCAGGAGCACGACGTGGACCACCTGATGATCGGCGGTGGGGTGGCGGCCAACTCCCGGCTGCGCGCGATGGCCGAGCAGCGCTGCGAGCGGGCCGGCATCCGGCTGCGGGTGCCGCGCCCGGGCCTGTGCACCGACAACGGCGCGATGGTCGCCGCGCTCGGCGCGGAGATGGTCTGGCGCGACCGGCCGACCTCGGCCTTCGACCTCTCGGCCGACTCCTCGCTGCCGGTCACCGAGGTCTCGGTGCCGGCCGCCCTGCTCGGGCACGGCGACGTGCACGGCGAGGCCTACCGCGCGCTGGACGGCGGGCAGGCGTGACCGAGGCGGTGATGTGGGAGGCCAAGGCGGTCGACGGTCGCGGGGCCGAGCTGCTGGGGTGGGCGCGCGAGCACCTGGCCCCCGCGCTCGCGGCGGCCGAGCGGCTGGAGCTGTTCAGCGCGCCCGGTGGGAGGGTGCTGGCGATCAGCTGGTGGCCGGCCCCGGTCGAGCCGGTGACGCCGCCTGAGCCGCCGTCAGAGCTGCTGGCGCGACCGGTGCATCGCTGGTCCTTCCACCGTGAGTACGTGGCCGAAGCACGGTAGCGTTCCGGGACGAGAGCGCTGGTCGAACACACAACAGCAGGGGGAGCGGGACGCCGTGAAGACCTACCAGAGGAGCCGGCTGACGGCGTGCACGGCGGGCTCGCTCGCCCTGGTCGCCGCCGTCGCGCTCAGCGGCTGCGGCAGCAGCGGCGGGGAGCAGAAGAACGCGGTCGCACCGCAGAGCACCCCGGCGGCCGGGCCGCCGTCGAGCGCCGCGCCGTCGACCGCGGCCACGCCGCCGGCGGCCGGCGACGGTCAGGTGTCGGCCGCGGCCTGGGCCAAGTGGCACCTGCAGCCGCTGCCCGCCGCGCCCGCGCCGCCCGCCGACAAGCCGGTCAAGCTCGGCAGGACCGGCCAGGTCCCGGTGATCAGCGCCATTCCCACCAGCGACAAGGTGGTCTTCGTGACCATCGACGACGGCGAGGAGAAGGACCCCAAGTTCATCGAGATGATGAACGACCTGAAGATCCCGGTCACCATGTTCCTGATGGACGACGCGATCAAGAACGACTACGGCTACTTCAAGCCGCTGCAGGCCGCCGGCAACCACATCCAGAACCACACGCTGCACCACCCGGCGATGAGCACCAAGTCCGCCGTCGTGCAGAAGAACGAGGTCTGCGGCGACCAGCAGGTGCTCAGCCAGCAGTACGGGGCGGCGCCGTTCCTGTTCCGCCCGCCCTACGGCGACGGCGCCAACACCGCCACGCTCAACTCCGCGGTCCAGCAGTGCGGTCCGCGGGCGGTGGTGCTGTGGCGCGAGACGATGCAGATCCACGACATGCAGTACCAGGCCGGCGACAAGAAGTTGAAGCCCGGCGACATCATCCTGGCCCACTTCCGCGGTCCCAAGGACCTCAAGGGCGAGACGATGACCGAGATGTTCGGCGAGTTGCTCAGCCGGATCCAGGAGCAGGGCTTCTCGGTGGCACGGCTGGAGGACTACATCCAGCCGCCGGCCGGCTGAGCCACCGGCTGAGCCAGCAGCATGGTCGGGGTGTCGGCGACCCGGGTCAGGAAGACCGTCGCGGTGTTCGGCCCCTCGGGCTTCAGCTGCCGGCGCAGCTCCTCCGGGGTCAGCCCGATGCCGCGCTTCTTGATCACCACGGTGCCCACCGCCCGCTGCCGCAACAGGATCTTGAGCTTCTTCACGTTGAACGGCAGCAGGTCGGTGATCTCGTACGCGTGCGCGAACGGCGTCGCGAGCAGCTGATCAGAGGTCAGGTAGGCGATCATCGGGTCGATCAGGGTGGCGCCGAGCCGTGCGGCGACCTCGGCGACCAGGTGGGCGCGGATCACCGCGCCGTCCGGCTCGTAGAGGTAGCGGCGCACCGGCCCGGCCGGCGGGTCGGGGAGCCGGCCGCCGGTCAGGGTGTGCGGTCCCGGCAGCAGGGTGGCCCGGTGCGGCGCGTCGGCGGCCGGGGCGGTGCCGAACCAGAGCACCGCCTCCTTGACCTCGCCGTGGTCGGAGACCCACTCCGCCTCCGCGTCCTCGGGCACCGCCTCGTGCGGGATGCCCGGGGCCACCTTGAGCGCGCCCAGCGGGGTGCGGCGGCCGGCCTCGATCGCCCAGGAGAGCGGTGGGGAGTAGGCGGCGGGGTCGAAGACCCGGCCCTTGGCGGTGCGGCGTGCCGGGTCGGTGAAGACGGCGTCGAATCCGTCGACCGCCACCTCGGTCACGTCCGCGCAGCGCACCTCGATCAGCTCGGACAGGCCCAGCGCGGCCGCGTTGGCCGCCGCGACCGCGCAGGTCAGCGGGTCCCGGTCGACCGCGAGCAGCGAGATCCCGGCCCGTGCCAGGGCGATCGCGTCACCGCCGTTGCCCGCGCACAGGTCGGCCAGCCGCGCCACCCCGAGCCGGCTGAACCGGGCGGCCCGCCACTCGGCCACGCTGCGCCGGGTGGACTGCTCGACCCCGTTGGGCGTGAAGTACATCCGCGCCGCGTCGTCCCCGAACTTCGGCTGGGCCCGCTGCCGCAGCCGCGCCTGCCCCAGCGCCGCGGAGACCAGCTCCGCCGGGTGCTCCCGCCGCAGCCGGGTGGCCAGCGCCAACTCCTCCTCGGGGGCGTACTCGCGCAGTTCGGTCAGCAGCCGCTGTCCCTGGTCGGTCAGCAGCCGCGCAAAGGTCTCGGTCTCCACCCGCCCATTGTCCAGGTCCGGCGATTCGCCCTGCGCGCCGCTGGCACTCTGGTTGACTGAGTGCTAACCGCGTCCTATGGTCGTTCCTGGCACTCCCCCCAGGGGAGTGCTAACGCGACAGTATCGGCCTGACCCCCGCGACGGCAGGCCGTCCCTGTCGCTCACCTACCTGTTAGACAACCCCGTAATCTCCGAAGGGGAACTCGGACGTGACCACCGCCAGCAGCAAGGTTGCCATCAAGCCGCTTGAGGACCGCATCGTGGTCCAGCCGCTCGACGCCGAGACCACCACGGCCTCCGGCCTGGTTATCCCGGACACCGCCAAGGAGAAGCCCCAGGAGGGCGTTGTCCTGGCCGTCGGCCCGGGCCGCTTCGAGGAGGGCAACCGTCTTCCGCTCGACGTCACCGTCGGCGACGTCGTCCTGTACTCGAAGTACGGCGGCACCGAGGTGAAGTACAACGGCGAGGAGTACCTCGTCCTCTCGGCTCGCGACGTTCTCGCCATCATCGAGAAGTAAGCAGTCCGGCGGACCTCACGGTCCGCCATCTGGCCCGCCCCGGATCCGTGTCAGTTGTGACAGGGGCCCGGGGCGCGGTTGTTGCTACACCTGACGTCACGTACGCAGATATCCCGAGGAAACGGAATCATGGCGAAGATCCTGCAGTTCGACGAGGACGCCCGCCGCTCGCTCGAGCGCGGTGTCAACAAGCTGGCCGACACGGTCAAGGTGACCATCGGCCCCAAGGGCCGCAACGTCGTCATCGACAAGAAGTTCGGCGCCCCGACCATCACCAACGACGGTGTCACCATCGCCCGCGAGGTCGAGCTGGACGACCCGTACGAGAACCTCGGCGCGCAGCTGGTCAAGGAGGTCGCCACCAAGACCAACGACGTCGCGGGTGACGGCACCACCACCGCCACCGTGCTGGCCCAGGCCCTGGTCAACGAGGGTCTGCGCAACGTCGCCGCCGGCGCGGGCCCGGCCGCCCTGAAGAAGGGCATCGACAAGGCCGTCGCCGCCGTCTCCGAGCACCTGCTCTCCATCGCCCGCGAGATCGAGGGCAAGGACGACATCGCCGCCGTCGCCTCGCTCTCCGCGCAGGACCCGCAGGTCGGCGAGCTGATCGCCGAGGCGATCGACAAGGTCGGCAAGGACGGTGTGATCACCGTCGAGGAGTCCAACACCTTCGGCGTGGAGCTGGACTTCACCGAGGGCATGCAGTTCGACAAGGGCTACCTGTCGCCGTACTTCGTCACCGACCAGGAGCGTCAGGAGGCGGTCCTGGAGGACCCGTACATCCTGATCAACCAGGGCAAGATCTCCTCGATCCAGGAGCTGCTCCCGCTGCTCGAGAAGATCCTGCAGGGCGGTGCCTCCAAGCCGCTGCTGATCATCGCCGAGGACGTGGACGGCGAGGCGCTCTCCACCCTCGTGGTGAACAAGATCCGCGGCACCTTCAACGCGGTGGCCGTCAAGGCCCCGGGCTTCGGCGACCGCCGCAAGGCCATCCTGGGCGACCTGGCCACCCTGACCGGTGCCACCGTCATCTCCGAGGAGGTCGGCCTCAAGCTCGACCAGGCCGGCCTGGACGTGCTGGGCTCGGCCCGCCGCGTCACCATCACCAAGGACGACACCACGGTCGTCGACGGTGCGGGCGACTCCGAGGCCGTCGCCGGCCGCGTCGCCCAGATCAAGGCCGAGATCGCCAACACCGACTCGGACTGGGACCGCGAGAAGCTGCAGGAGCGCCTGGCCAAGCTGGCCGGCGGGGTCTGCGTGATCAAGGTCGGCGCCGCCACCGAGGTGGAGCTCAAGGAGCGCAAGCACCGCCTGGAGGACGCCATCTCGGCGACCCGCGCCGCGGTCGAGGAGGGCATCGTCGCCGGCGGCGGCGCCTCCCTGGTGCACGCGCAGAAGGTGCTGGACGGCGGCCTGGGCCTGTCGGGCGACGAGGCCACCGGTGTCGCCGTGGTCCGCAAGGCGCTCGCCGAGCCGCTGCGCTGGATCGCCCAGAACGCCGGCCTCGAGGGCTACGTCATCACCTCCAAGGTCGCCGAGCTGGACGGCAACCAGGGCTTCAACGCCGCCACCGGCGAGTACGGCGACCTGATGAAGGCCGGCGTCATCGACCCGGTCAAGGTCACCCGCTCCGCCCTGGAGAACGCCGCCTCGATCGCCTCGCTGCTGCTCACCACCGAGACCCTCGTGGTGGAGAAGCCCGCCGAGGAGGAGGCCGCTGCCGGTCACTCGCACGGCGGCCACGGTCACTCGCACTGACCCCTGGTAGCGCGCTGAACCGACGGCCCGGCACCCCCGCTCGAGCGGGGGTGCCGGGCCGTCGGTCTACCCTTGGCGCATGATCGAGGCTCGTCATCTGCGTGTGTTGCGCGCGGTCGCCCGTACCGGGTCGTTCTCCGCCGCTTCGCGGGAGCTGGGGTGCACCCAGCCGGCGGTCAGCCAGCAGATGAAGGCGCTCGAGAAGTCGGTGGGCCTGCCACTGGTGGCCCGCTCCGGGCGCGGGGTGCAGCTGAGCGAGGCCGGCGAGGTGCTGCTGAAGCACGCCTCGGGGATCCTGGCAGGCCTCTCGGCGGCCGAGCAGGAGGTGGCCGCGATCGCGGGGCTGCGGGCCGGGCGGGTCCGCCTGGTCTCCTTCCCCACCGCGAGTTCCACCCTGGTGCCGCCCGCGGTCGCCCGACTGCGCGACGCCCATCCGGGGGTGCGCGTGTCGCTGGTGGAGGCCGAGCCGCCGGAGTCGCTGGCGATGCTGCGCGGCGGTGAGTGCGACATCGCCCTGGCCTTCCGCTACCCGGGCGAGCACCCGAGCAGCACTCCCGCGCACGGTGTGTCGCGTTCGGCCCGGGCCGCCGCGGTGCTGGCCGCCGCCGAGACGGCCGCCGCGGGCGACTGGTCCGAACTGGTGGTGCGTCCGCTGCTCGACGACCCGCTGGTCGGCCTGCTCCCGGTCGGCCACCCGCTGGCCGACCGCACCGCCGAGCAGCCGGTGCGGCTCGCCGAGCTGGCCGAGGAGCAGTGGATCGCGGGCTGCCCGCAGTGTCGCGGACAACTGGTCGAGCTGTGCGCCGAGGCCGGTTTCGCGCCCCGGATCGACTTCGCCACCGACGACTACCCGGCGGTGGTCGGCCTGGTGGCGGCCGGCCTGGGGGTCGCGGTGCTGCCGCGCCTGGCGCTGGACGCGGTGCGCCACGACGCGGTGGCGGCGGTGCCGGTGCACGCGGCCGACGGCCGGTCCGCGCTGCGCGAGGTGGTGGCGCTGACCCTGCCGGACCTGGCCGAGGTGCCGGCGGTGCGGCTCATGCTCGACCGGCTCGCCACGGTGGCGGCCGGTCGTCGAGGGTCGGGCTCTTCGGAAATGTCCGTTCGCTGACCGACGGACGTCGAGCAAACGTTTCTGCTACCGGTGGGCGGCCCCTACCGGACGGTCAGTGCCGGACGGTCACCGGCACCTCGGCCAGCCGGTTGCGGGCGCGACCCTGCAACTCCTCGCGCTCGTCCTCGGTCAGGCCGCCCCAGACGCCGTAGGGCTCGCGGACCGCCAGCGCGTGGGCCGCGCACTGGGTGCGCACCGGGCAGCGCATGCAGACCTCCTTCGCGCTCTGCTCCCGCGAGCTGCGCGCCGCGCCACGCTCGCCTTCGGGATGGAAGAAGAGCGAACTGTCCACACCGCGGCAGGCGGCGGAGAGCTGCCAGTCCCACAGGTCCGCGTTCGGACCGGGGAGTCGGGAGAAATCGGCCATGGCTCATTCCCTTCGAGTCGTCCGACAGCCGTTCGGCGAGGCTTCGAGGCGCCGGGATGGACACCTGGAAATATGACTTACAGCACGCTTCCCGACAAGTCACCCACAGAGTTACCCAACAGTCAATGATCGTACAAAAGCCATGAAAACGGACTAAACGGGCAGGAAGTGGGTCGGATGAGTCGTGGCAATCGGGTGGCCCGGTGTGTCGGCGCCCCCCGCCCCGCGCTGCCGTCGGGCCGTACTCCGGCGTGCGCGGCGCGCGCCGATCGGGTGTCGGACGCGCGCTACGAGCACAAAAGAGCGGTGTCCGCCCCGCGATGCGGCTGATCAGTAATGGGTTGGCCACGTACAGTGGTGGAGATGGCCCTGAAGGCCGTAACTCATTCGAGTGACGGTCGTTGGAAGTGCGGAGAGAGTTCGTACCAGCCAGGAGGCTCAACGTGACGCGGATCAGCTGCGGAGGACGGTCATGACTTCCGTTCTCGTTTGCGACGATTCACCGCTTGCCCGGGAGGCGCTGCGCCGTGCGGTGGCCACCGTGCCGGGTGTCGACCGGGTGACCACGGCGACGAACGGTGAGGAGGTCCTCCGCCGCTGGGTGGCCGACCGCTCCGATCTCGTCCTGATGGATGTCCGGATGCCCGGACTGGGCGGCGTGGAGACGGTTCGGCGGCTGCTGTCCGCCGACCCGGGCGCCCGGATCATCATGCTCACCGTCGCCGAGGACCTGGACGGCGTGGCGCTCGCCGTGGCCGCCGGGGCTCGCGGCTACCTGCACAAGGACGCCTCGCGGGCCGAGCTGCGGGCCACCGTCACCCAGGCGCTGGCCGATCCGACCTGGCGTCTGGCGCCACGCCGGCTGCGCAGCCCCGACATGGGAGCGGCGCCCACGCTGACGGCCCGTGAGATCCAGGTGCTGGAGGGGATGAGCCACGGCCGGAGCAACGCGGAGATCGGCCGCGAGCTCTTCCTCTCCGAGGACACCGTGAAGACGCACGCCAGGCGGCTCTTCAAGAAGCTCGGCGCCTCCGACCGCGCACACGCGGTGGCGCTCGGTTTCCGCTGGGGCCTGGTCCGCTGAAGCTGCGCCGACTTCCGGTGCGCCCCTTCCTCCGTTGGACGGAGGAAGGGGCGCGGTCGCTTTTCCTCGGGCGCGGCATAGGCCGTGGGGCCGGTCAGGCTGCACCATGGAGGGGTGGAGCGCGGCGACGGTGGGAACGGGGGTGGGTCGGTGGCGGATAACGTTCCGGTGCACAAGTCCGGACGCGGTGCGAGGTTTTCCGACGCGACCAGGCACCATGGACCGATGCGCGACGACGAGGCCGCCGAAACCGGCGAGGTAGCACCGGCCGATGCCGTCCCCAGCAACTCCGGGGCCCGCGGCCGGAGGTCGCCGTCTGCCGCGGGCACCTCGCCGCTGGTCGCCGAGCTGGTGGCGGCGGCGGTTCGGGGCGAGGGCCCGGCCACTGACGCCCTGTTGGCCTACGTCCACCCGCTGGTGCTGCGCTACTGCCGGGGCCGGCTGGTCCGGTTGCCCGGAGGCGCCCGGCACCATGTGGACGACGTGGCCCAGGAGGTCTGCGTCGCGGTGCTCTGCGCGCTGCCGCGCTACCGGGACGAGGGGCGGCCGTTCGAGGCCTTCGTCTACAGCATCGCCGCCCACAAGATCGCCGATCTGCAGCGGGCCGCGATGCGCGGGCCCGGCTCGACGGTGATCCCGCCGGACGACCTGCCCGAGGTGCCGGACGAGGCGCTCGGCCCGGAGGAGCGCGCGTTGCTCAGCAGCGACGCCGCCTGGATGCGCGAGCTGCTGTCGAATCTGCCGGCCCGTCAGCGCGAGCTGGTGCTGCTGCGGATCGCGGCCGGGCTCTCGGCGGAGGAGACCGGGGAGATGCTCGGCATGTCGCCGGGGGCGGTGCGGGTCGCCCAGCACCGAGCGCTCAGCCGGCTGCGCGCGCTGGCGGAGGAGTCCGCGTAGCTCGCCCTGTGGCCTCGCTCACGGTTGTCAAGAGGGCGCGACGTGGCTTCTCCCGATGCCAGTACGATGGGGTATCGGCGCCTGGACAGGTCGCCAAAGATCCGTGCGGGCGAGTGACGTCACCTCGTAGATTCGTCCAATAGCGGTTTGGTGTCCTTCCACTGCCGGTGCGCGCCCCGACCCTCACAGGGCGCATCCGATCGACCGGCCGGCCACGGGAAGGTAGCCCCCACCATGTCTCTTAACGCCGCAGGCGTACCCGAGAAGTTCGCGATGCTCGGACTCACGTACGACGACGTCCTGCTGCTGCCCGGGGCGTCCCACGTGCTGCCGAACCAGGTGGACACCTCCTCGCGCGTGTCGCGCAACGTCCGGGTGAACATCCCGCTGCTCTCCGCCGCGATGGACAAGGTCACCGAGGCCCGGATGGCCATCGCGATGGCCCGTCAGGGCGGGGTCGGCGTGTTGCACCGCAACCTGTCGATCGAGGACCAGGCCAACCAGGTCGACCTGGTCAAGCGCTCCGAGTCGGGCATGGTCACCGACCCGATCACGGTCGGCCCCGAGACCACGCTGGCCGAGGCTGACGCGCTCTGTGCCAAGTTCCGGATCAGCGGCGTGCCGATCGCCGACCCGGACGGCAAGCTGCTGGGCATCGTCACCAACCGCGACATGGCCTTCGAGACCGACCGCAGCCGCCAGGTCCGCGAGATCATGACCCCGATGCCGCTGATCACCGGCAAGGTCGGGATCTCCGGTGAGGACGCGATCGGCCTGCTGCGCCGGCACAAGATCGAGAAGCTCCCGCTGGTCGACGACGAGGGCCGGATCAAGGGCCTGATCACGGTCAAGGACTTCGTCAAGGCCGAGAAGTACCCGAACGCCGCCAAGGACGCCGAGGGACGGCTGCTGGTCGGCGCCGCCGTCGGTGCCAGCGCCGAGGCCTTCGACCGGGCCCAGGCCCTGGTCGCGGCGGGCGTGGACTTCCTGGTGGTGGACACCTCGCACGGCCACAGCCACAACGCGCTGGAGTGGATCGCCAAGATCAAGTCGGCCGTCGCGGTGGACGTGATCGGCGGCAACGTGGCCACCCGGGACGGCGCCCAGGCGCTGATCGACGCGGGCGTGGACGGCGTGAAGGTCGGGGTGGGCCCCGGCTCGATCTGCACCACCCGCGTGGTGGCCGGCATCGGCGTCCCGCAGGTGACCGCGATCTACGAGGCCGCGGTGGCCTGCCAGGCGGCCGGGGTGCCGGTGATCGGCGACGGCGGTCTGCAGTACTCCGGCGACATCGGCAAGGCGCTGGCCGCCGGTGCCGACACGGTGATGCTCGGCTCGCTGCTGGCGGGCTGTGAGGAGTCGCCGGGTGAGCTGCTGTTCATCAACGGCAAGCAGTTCAAGTCCTACCGCGGCATGGGTTCGCTGGGCGCCATGCAGTCGCGCGGGCAGGGCCGCTCGTACTCCAAGGACCGCTACTTCCAGGCCGAGGTCGCCTCGGACGACAAGCTGGTTCCCGAGGGCATCGAGGGTCAGGTGCCCTACCGCGGCCCGCTGTCGGCCGTGCTGCACCAGCTGGTCGGTGGCCTGCGGCAGACCATGGGCTACGTGGGCGCGGCCACCGTCGCGGAGATGGAGAGCAAGGGCCGGTTCGTCCGGATCACCTCGGCGGGGCTCAAGGAGAGCCACCCGCACGACATCCAGATGACGGTCGAGGCCCCGAACTACACCAGCCGGTAAGCAGCGCTCGAAGGCCCGCCACCGTCCGCGTGGCGGGCCTTTGTGCGTCCGGTGCCGGGTGTCCGGGATACTAGGGGGCGATCGTGAGCAGCAAGCAGCAGAGAGGCTCGAAGTGACTGAGATCGAGATCGGGCGGGGCAAGCGCGGCCGGCGGGCGTACTCCTTCGACGACATCGCCGTCGTCCCCAGCCGCCGTACCCGGGACCCGAAGGAGGTCTCGATCGCCTGGCAGATCGACGCCTACCGCTTCGAGCTGCCGTTCCTGGCGGCCCCGATGGACAGCGTGGTCTCACCCGCGCAGGCCATCGCGATCGGCCGCCTCGGCGGCCTCGGGGTGCTCAACCTCGAGGGCCTGTGGACCCGCTACGAGGACCCGCAGCCGCTGCTGGACGAGATCGCCGGGCTCACCGACGAGGCCGCCGCGACCCGCCGCCTCCAGGAGATCTACGCCGCGCCGATCCAGGCCGAGCTGATCGGCAAGCGGATCCGGGAGGTGCGCGACTCCGGTGTGGTCACCGCGGCCGCGCTCTCCCCGCAGCGCACCGCCGAGTTCTCCAAGGCGGTGGTCGACGCGGGTGTGGACGTCTTCGTGATCCGCGGCACCACGGTCTCCGCCGAGCACGTCTCGGGCGCGGCCGAGCCGCTCAACCTCAAGCAGTTCATCTACGAGCTGGACGTCCCGGTGATCGTCGGCGGCTGCGCCACCTACACCGCCGCGCTGCACCTGATGCGCACCGGTGCGGCCGGCGTGCTGGTCGGCTTCGGCGGCGGCGCCGCCCACACCACCCGCAACGTGCTGGGCATCCAGGTCCCGATGGCCACCGCCGTCGCGGACGTGGCCGCCGCCCGCCGCGACTACATGGACGAGTCCGGCGGCCGCTACGTGCACGTGATCGCGGACGGCGGTGTCGGCTACAGCGGCGACATCGCCAAGGCGGTCGCCTGCGGCGCGGACGCGGTGATGATCGGTGCCGCGCTGGCCCGGGCCACCGACGCGCCGGGCCAGGGCTTCCACTGGGGCATGGAGGCGGTGCACGAGGAGCTGCCGCGCGGCAAGCGGGTCGACCTCGGCACGGTGGGCACGACCGAGGAGATCCTGGCCGGTCCCTCGCACACCCCCGACGGCACGATGAACCTGTTCGGCGCGCTGCGCCGGGCGATGGCCACCACCGGCTACTCGGAGCTCAAGGAGTTCCAGCGGGTCGAGGTGACGGTCAGCCACCGCTGACGGTCCGTCAGCGAAGGGGTCGGGGCGAGCAGCCCCGGCCCCTTCGGGCGTTCATCGGGCGCCGAAGCGCCTGGTGAAGATGAAGCCTTCGGCGGCCGCGAACAGGTAGAACAGGATGTCCTTGGCGTCGAGCATGCTCCGCCAGCCCTGCATCGTGTCGCCGAGTTCCGAGCCGAAGACGTCGGTGGGCCCCAGGCCGTACTGCTGGTGCAGCACCAGGTAGATGTAGAAGAGCTGGCCGAGGAAGACGCCGAGCACCGAGAGGAGCAGGCCGAGCACCGGCAGCACCGGGTGGCGGCCGCCGACCTTGCCCAGGCCGATCGAGACCAGCAGCGCGAGCGCGATGGCGAAGTAGCTCCACTGCGAGTTGCTGGCCTTCATGATGAAGCCGTAGAGCACCGCGCCGGCCAGCATCGCGAGCAGGCCGACCGCGATGCCGCCGCCGACGTTGCCGCGTCGCGGCGCGGGCGCGGCGAGCTGGGCGTAGCCGTAGGGCGCGGGCTGGCCGAAAGGCGCCGGTGGCCCGAAGGCGGGCGGTTGCGGCTGTGACTGCTGAGGCGGCTGGGGCTGCGGATAGGACGGTGGCACGGGCCCGGACATGGAGCTTCCCCCGACGTGGAGCGGATGCGACGGGGGCGAACGCTAGCAGCGGCGCCCTGTCCGGGGACAGCGGTTTCGGGTCACGACTCGACTATTCCAGGGGTCGAGTGAACAGCCGCCGTGGGCACAGGGGATGATGGAGGCTTGACCGTCGGCCTGGTGCGCGCAGCGACCCGACGGTACGTCACCTGACCGGCAGCAGCACATGGGGGAACGCCCGAATGACCCAGCCGCAGGGCACTTCCGGACGCGTCCTGGCCGACCGGTATCGGCTCGATTCGGTCCTCGGCAGCGGTGGCATGGGGACCGTCTGGCGGGCCGAGGACGAGATGCTCGGCCGGATCGTGGCGGTCAAGGAACTGCGGATGCACGGCAGCGTCGACGACGACGAGCGGCACCGCCTGATCGTCCGTACGCTGCGCGAGGCCAAGGCCACCGCGCGGATCCGGCACACCGCCGCCGTCACCGTCTTCGACGTGGTCGAGGAGGACGACCGGCCGTGGATCGTGATGGAACTGGTCGACGGCCGCTCGCTGGCCGAAGTGGTCAAGGAGGACGGGCCGGTGACGCCGACCCGGGCCGCGGAGATCGCGCTGGAGCTGCTCGGCGTGCTCGGGGCCGCGCACAGCCAGGGGATCCTGCACCGGGACGTCAAGCCGTCCAACGTGCTGATCGGCGAGGACGGCCGGGTGGTGCTGACCGACTTCGGCATCGCCAGCGTGGAGGGGGACACCTCGGTCACCTCGACCGGGATGCTGGTCGGGGCGCCCTCGTACATATCCCCGGAGCGGGCCCGCGGGCAGAAGCCGGGGCCGCCGGCCGACCTGTGGTCGCTGGGCGGCACGCTCTACGCGATGTTGGAGGGCAAGCCGCCCTACGACCGGGGCTCGGCGCTGGCCACGCTCACCGCGGTGATGACCGAGGACCTGCCCGCCCCCGAGAACGCCGGGCCGCTGCGCCCGGTGATCGAGGGGCTGCTGGAGCGGGACCCGGAGAAGCGGCTGGACGCCTCGACCACCCGCTCGATGCTCAAGCGGATCGTCGCGGAGTCCACCGCGCGCGCCGAGTCGACCACCAGGGTGGCGTTGCCGGCCGCCGAGTCGACCAAGCTCGATCTGGCGTCGGGCGGGCCGGCGGAGAAGTCGGCTGACCCGGCACCGGAAGTCGGATCCGCCGACGTTGCGCGCAAGTCGGCGAGGCTGAGCGTGCCCGGGCTGAGCACGGTGCGGGTGGGCAGCAAGCGGGCCGCGGCCGCAGCCGCTGCCACGGCGGCGGGGACGCCGGCGGAGGACCCGGCGCAGGCGGAGACCGGTGTCTGGTCGCGCAGCGGCACGCTGGGGACCGCCGCGCGCTGGTCGGGCCGGCGGCGCCGGCTGCTGGCCGTGCTGGCGGTCGTGCTGCTGGTGCTGGTGGCCGGCGTGATCTGGCTGGTGGCGGGCACGGGCGGGGCGACGAAGAAGGGGGCGGGGCCAGCGGCGCTGCCCGGCGCGGTCGGGGTGGCCTCGACCGTCACGACCGGATCGCCCTCGGCCGCGTCGGCTTCTGCCCCGAGCAGTGCCGCTCCGAGCGGTGTCGCCCCGAGCAGCGCCGCCCCGAGCAGCGCGGCGCAGGGCACCCCCGCCGCGAGCGCGGTGGCACCGGCCACCGGCGCTGCCCCCACCAGTGCCGTCCCGAGCAGTGCCGCGCCGAGCAGCGCAGCGCCGTCGGGCAACCCGGCGCCGGCCGTGCCGACCGGCTACTACCAGTACACCGACTCCTCCGGCTTCTCCATCCAGCTCCCCAACGGGCTGAACCTGGACGCCAGTTCCTCGAAGGACGGCAGTCACGTCTTCCGGGGCGGCGGCATCACCCTGCAGGTCGACTGGACCACCACCCCCGGCGCCAGTGCCCTCGCCGCCTGGCAGTCGGAGGAGCAGCAGGTTTCCCCCACCCTGAGCAACTACCAGCGGGTCCAGCTGCAGGCCCTGTCCGGCTGGCGCTGGTCGAACGCCGCCGACTGGGAGTGGACCTTCGGCTCCAGCACCCGCCAACACTCGCTCAACCGTGGTTTCGTGCTGGACAACCGTAAGTACGGTTATGCGCTCTACTGGACCACGAGCGACAGCGACTGGAGCACCCCCGCGATCAGCCAGGCCCGGGCCATCGGCTTCCAGAGCTTCCAGCCCGCGCCATAGCGAGAGAGGGGGCGGCCATGCGAGCTGGCCCTGGCCAGACGATGGCCGGCCACTATCAGGTGGTAGCCAGTCACGTGACGGACCGTCAGCCGTCGGAGGCGGACGCGGCCGGACCACGCCGCCTCGCGGTGGACCTGCACGGCGACACCCCGGTGCTGCTGGAGGGACTGGAGCTGCCCGAACTGCTGGTGCCCGAACTGACCGGCAGCGCGGACTTCGAGGGCAGCCGCTGGCTGGACCCGGCTGAGATCCTCGCCGCCGTCCGCGCGGTGCTCGCGGACACCCCCGAGCACCCCAGGCTGCGGCAGTCCTTCGAGGTCTTCGCGGCGGACGGCGTGGTCTGGGCCGCGGTCGAGCGGCCGCCCGCGCGGGCACTGCCCGAGCTGCTCGCGGCCGGCCCGCTGGACCCGTACCGGGCCGCCGAGCTGGCCGCCGACCTGTGCGGCGCGCTGGCCGCGCTGCACCTGGACGGTCACCCGCACGGGAACCTGGCCGTCGAGCAGGTGCTGGTCTGCGAGGACGGCGCCGCGCTGCTCGGTGGCCAGGCGATCGGCGCCGCCCAGGAGGCGCTGGCCAGGGCGCTGGGCGGCGCGGACGGGCGGCGCTGGGCACAGGCGCGGACCGGCCTGGTCGGGGCCAGGGCGGAGCGCTGGCCCCCCGAGCTGCTGGCGGCCGAGGCGGCGGGGCCCGCGGCGGACCTGTGGGCGCTGGGCGTGCTGCTGCACCGGGTGCTGACCGGATACGGTCCGTTCCCCGAGCAGAGCCCGACCGCGCTCTTCGCCGCCGTCCGGGCCGCGCAGCGGGCCGACAGCGCCGGGTGCGGACCGCTGCGCCCGCTGGTGGACCGGCTGCTCGCGGGCGACCCCGCCGAGCGGCCGTCGGCCGTCGAGGCCCGGCAGTGCCTGACCGAGCTGCTGGCGCAGGCGCCGGAGCCGTACCGGGCCGAGGAGGTCGAATCGGCGCTGCCGGTGCTGCGGCCGGCCGGACCGCTGGTGCCGCGCCCGCGCCGGTGGCGCCCGGTGGCGGTGGTGCCCGAGCACGCCCGGCACGCCAGGGCGCAGCGGCCGTCCAGGCTGCTGCCGGCGCTGCTGGTCGGCGGGGTCATGGTGGCCATGGTGCTGGCGATCGCGGCGGTGGCCGTGTTCGCCGGGTGACACGCGTAGCGCGGCGGACATCACAGCCCGGTCACGTGGCCGGGTCCCGGTGAAGCATCGTGGATCGGACGCCTAGGCTGGGGCCGGAACATTGTCCGAGCGGTGATCAGATGCGTGCTGCACCGAAGATGGGGGGAGTGGTCGCCGTGAGTGGACAGGAGCAGGCGGGGGCCGCCGGCGCGCCCGTGCCGATCCAGGCCGAGCCGAGCGAGGTCGCGGCGGGCCCGGGGGAGTCGAGCCGCGTGGAGTCGGGCCCAGTGGAGTCGAGCCGCGTGGAGTCGAGCCGCGCGGAGTCGAACTGGGCCGAGCCGATCGGCAGAGCCGAGACCCGTCGGATGCTCGCCGGGCGCTACGAGCTGGGTGAGCGGCTGGGCCGAGGCGGCATGGGGACCGTCTGGCGGGCCAGGGACCTGATGCTGGACCGCGAGGTGGCGGTCAAGGAGCTGACCGTCAACCACCTGCCCGAGGAGGATCTGGCGATCCTGCAGTCCCGGATGAAGCAGGAGGCCAGGGCGGCGGCCCGGATCAAGCACAGCGGCGTGATCACCATCCACGACGTGCTGGAGCAGGACGGCCGCCCGTGGATCGTGATGGAGCTGATCGACGGCCGTTCGCTGGCCGACGTGGTCGCCCAGGACGGCACGCTCTCGCCGCGCGAGGCCGCCGAGGTCGGCACCCAGGTGCTGGCCGCGCTGCACCGGGGCCACCAGCTCGGGGTGCTGCACCGGGACGTGAAGCCGGCCAACGTGCTGCTCGAACACGGCACCGGGCGGGTGGTGCTGCTGGACTTCGGGATCGCCAAGTTCGAGGGCTCGTCCGAGCTGACCCGGCCCGGCGACCTGGTCGGCTCGCCGGACTACCTGGCGCCCGAGCGGGCCCAGGGCGAGCGTCCCGGCCCGGCCTCCGACCTGTGGGGGTTGGGGGCCACGCTGTGGGCGGCGGTGGAGGGCCAGTCGCCGTTCCGCCGGCACGACCCGCTGAGCACGCTGGCCGCCGTGGTCGCCGAACCGCTGCCGGAGCCGCGCAAGGCGGGTGCGCTCGGGCCGGTCCTGGCCGCGCTGCTGGCCAAGCCGGTGGAGCAGCGGCCGAGCGCCGACGAGGCGCAGCGGATGCTGCGCGAAGTGACCGCCGGACACACCATGGCGATCACCGCTCGCCCGGCGGCGATCCACCGCACGCCCACCCAGGTGGTGCCGGTGGTGGACCGCCCGGCGCTGGCCGAGCCGGGCAGCCCCGCCGAGCCGCCGTCCGCCACGTCCGCCGGGCCGACCGGTCCCACCGCCGCGCTCGCGCCCGCCCCGGCGCCGGCACCGGCCGGGCCGACCCCCACCGGGCCGCTGCCGGCGGCCCGCGGCTCCCGCCGGCGCGGGGGCCTGCGGCTGGCGCTGCTCGGACTGACCGCCGCCTTGGTGAGCGGTGCGGTGGCCTTCGGCGTGGTCCGCTACGACCACCGCAGCCAGCCGCCGGTGGCCGACACGTCGCCCTCGGCTTCGCCCAGCACCGCCCCGCCGACCGCCGTGCCCAGCTCCGCGCCGTCCACACCCAGCGCCGCCGCGCCGGCCGGCCCGGCACCGTCCGGCTTCAAGTGGGTCACGGACCCGCTCGGCTTCCGCTTCCCGGAGCCACAGGACGGCGGCACCTGGACCCGGCTGTACCGGAACAACAACGTCTACTACAGCCCGGACGGCCAGCGGCACCTGATCCAGTTCGCCGTCCAGGTCGGCCAGTCGCTCTCGCCGCTGGACCATCTCCAGCAGCTGTCCGACGGGTGGAACAAGCAGGCGCAGCTGGGGACCACGGACTACAAGCAGGAGTACCTCGCCAGCGCGGAGGTGCACGGCTACGAGGCGGCCAAGTGGATCTTCACCTACACCAACACCACCGGCGGCCCGAACGCCGGACCGCGCCGGGCGATCGAGGAGGAGTACCGGGACAGCCAGGGCACCTCGTACGCGATGCTGGTCTCCGGCCCGGTCACCGGTGACGACCACACGCTGACCGAGAGCCGTTTCACCGCGCTGCTGAACGGCTTCACCCCGGTGACTCCGTAGCGCCTTTCGCTGTTACCGACGGGTACACAACGGGCCGTTCAAGGCCTAGGCTGCGCCCATGACGGACATCACGGCAGAAAACCGCGGCGGCGGCCGCAATCCGGCGGCCCCGGGCGCCGGCCGTACGGTCGCCTCGGCGGTCCCGCAGTCCCTGGTCGCCCGGCTGGCCCGCGGTGTCACCGCTGCCGGTGACGCCGACCTCACGCGGACCCTCGCGCCGCTCACCGGTGAGCCGCTGGCCGAGCTGCCGCAGTCGACCCCGCAGGACGTCACGGTGGCCTACGAGCTGGCCCGGCGCGCCCAGCAGGCGTGGGCCGCCCAGCCGGTGCGGCGCCGGGCGGCGGTGCTGCTGCGCTTCCACGACCTGCTGCTGAAGCGGCAGGACGAGGTGCTCGACCTGATCCAGGCGGAGACCGGCAAGTCCCGGCTGCACGCGTTCGAAGAAGTGCTGGGCGCCGCGCTGGCCGCCCGCCACTACGGTCGCGCCGCGGTCGGCTACCTGAAGGACCGCCGCCGCGGCGGGGCGCTGCCGGTGCTCACCCACACCGTGGAGGGGCGTCGCCCCAAGGGCGTGATCGGCCAGATCTCGCCGTGGAACTACCCACTGGAGCTGTCGGTCAGCGATGCGCTGCCGGCCTTCGTGGCGGGCAACGCGGTGGTCAACAAGCCCGACACGCAGACCGCGCTCACCGCGCTCTGGGCCCGCGAGCTGCTGATCGAGGCCGGGCTGCCGGCCGACCTGTGGCAGATCGTGATCGGCGACGGCCCGGTGATCGGCCCGGCCGTGGTCGAGCACGCGGACTACGTCTCGTTCACCGGCTCCACCCCCACCGGCCGGGACGTGGCCCAGCGGGCCGCCGCCCGACTGGTCGGTGCCTCGCTCGAACTCGGTGGCAAGAACGCGCTGCTGGTGCTGGCCGATGCCGACCTGGACAAGGCGGCCGAGGGCGCGGTGCGGGCCTGCTTCTCCTCGGCCGGGCAGCTGTGCATCTCGATCGAGCGGCTCTTCGTGCACCGCTCGGTGGCCGACGCCTTCCTGGAGCGGTTCGTCGCGCGGACCCGGGCGATGCGGTTGGGCGGCGGCCTGGCCTACGGCGCCGACATGGGCTCGCTGGTCTCGACGCGACAGCTGGAGACGGTCACCCGGCACGTCGAGGAGGCCGTCAAGGCCGGCGCCACCGTGCTGACCGGCGGCCAGGCCCGCCCCGAGCTCGGCCCGCTCTTCTACGAGCCCACCATCCTGGACGGTGTCACCCCCGAGATGACGGTCTGCGGCCAGGAGACCTTCGGCCCGGTGGTCTCGATCTACCGTTTCGACACCGACGAGGAAGCCGTCGAGCAGGCCAACGCCACGCCGTACGGCCTGAATTCGAGTGTCTGGACCAAGGATCGGCGGCGCGGCCGGGCGATCGCGACCCGGCTGCGGACCGGCACCGTCAACGTCAACGAGGCCTACGCGGCCGCCTACGGCTCGGTGGGCTCGCCGATGGGTGGCATGGGCGACTCCGGACTCGGCCGGCGCCACGGCGCCGAGGGCATCCTGCGCTTCACCGAGGCGCAGACCGTCGCCACCCAGCGGCTGCTGCCGATCGCGCCCTCGCTGGGCCTGACCGACGAGAAGTTCGCGGCCCTGATGACCACCGGCCTGCGGGCGTTGAAGGCGCTGGGGCTCAAGTGACCGAGGAGAACGGTGTGGCGGACTTCGACTATGACGTGATCGTGGTGGGCTCGGGCTTCGGCGGCTCGGTCAGCGCGCTGCGGCTGACCGAGAAGGGCTACCGGGTCGCCGTGCTGGAGGCCGGGCGGCGCTTCGCACGGGACGAACTGCCGGAGAACTCCTGGGACGTGAAGAACTACCTGTGGGCGCCGGCGCTCGGCCTCTACGGGATCCAGCGGATCCACCTGCTGGCCAACGTCCTGGTGCTCGGCGGGGCCGGCGTGGGCGGCGGCTCGCTCAACTACGCCAACACCCTCTACGTGCCGCCGAAGGCCTTCTTCGAGGACCGGCAGTGGCAGCACATCACCGACTGGGAGGAGGAGTTGGCCCCCTTCTACGACCAGGCACAGCGGATGCTCGGGGTGCGGACCAACCCCACCACCACCCCCTCCGACGTCCACCTGCAGGCGGCCGCCGAGCAGTTGGGCGTCGGCGACACCTTCCACCTGGCGCCGGTCGGGGTCTTCTTCGGCGACGGCCGGGACGCCGACGGATCCTCCAAGACGGTGCCCGGCGCGGAGGTCGAGGACCCGTACTTCGGCGGTGTCGGGCCGCGCCGCAAGGCCTGCGTGGAGTGCGGCGAGTGCATGACCGGCTGCCGGCACGGGGCCAAGAACACCCTCACCGAGAACTACCTGTACCTGGCCGAGGCCAACGGCGCCGAGATCCACCCGCTCACCACGGTGGCCCGGATCCGCCCGCTGGACCGGGCCGACGGCGAGCCGGCCGACGGGGAGCATGGCTTTGCCGTCGACGTGCGGCGCACCAACGCCCGGGGCGCGTCGGCCGAGCGGTCCGGCGCCCGGACCCTGACGGCCGCCAGGGTGGTGGTGGCGGCCGGCACCTACGGCACCCAGACGCTGCTGCACCGGATGCGCGACCAGGGCCGGCTGCCCGGCATCTCGGCCACCCTCGGCGAGCTGACCCGGACCAACTCCGAGGCGCTGGTCGGCGCGCAGACCACGCCCCGGCGCTACGGCGGTCCGGTGGACTTCACCAAGGGGGTGGCGATCACCTCCTCGATCCACCCCGACGAGAACACCCACATCGAGCCGGTGCGCTACGGCAAGGGTTCGAACGCGATGGGCTTCCTGTCGATCATGCAGGTGCCCGGCGGCGGGCGCGGCCCGCGCTGGCTGCGGGCCGGGGCCACCGCGCTCAAGCACCCGACGGTGTTCGCCCGCTCGCTGAGCAACTACCGGTGGTCGGAGCGGACCATCATCGGTCTGGTGATGCAGTCGCTGGACAATTCGATCACCGTCTCGCTGAAGCAGAAGGGCCTGGGGAAGGGGAAGTTGACCTCCCGGCAGGGCCACGGTGAGCCGAACCCGAGCTGGATCCCGGCCGCCGAGCGGGGCGCCCAGGCGCTCGCCGCCTCGATCAACGGCTTCGCCGGCAGCACGGTCGGCGAGGTCTTCGACATCCCGATGACGGCGCACTTCATCGGCGGCTGCCCGATCGCGGACAGCCCCGAGCGCGGCGTGGTCGACCCGTACCAGCGGCTCTACGGGTACCCGGGGATCAGCGTGGTGGACGGCTCGACCATCTCCGCCAACCTCGGTGTCAACCCGTCGCTGACGATCACCGCGCAGGCCGAGCGGGCGATGTCGATGTGGCCCAACAAGGGCGAGACCGACCCGCGGCCGGCCCAGGACCAGGGCTACCGCCGGGTCCCGGCGGTAGCGCCGCTGCGCCCCGCGGTGCCGGGCGGGGCCTTCGGTGAGCTGCGGCTGCCGCTGCTGGCGGTGCCGAAGGTGCCCAGGAAGCAGGACTGACCGGGACGGCGCGCTGCCGCCGGACAAGGGTTGCCGCCGGACAAGGCAAAGGGCCCCGCGGGGGAACGGGGCCCTTTGTCGCTCAGCACGCGGCGTCAGGGCAGCGCCGGTGCTGGGTCGACGGCGCCGGGGGATGAGCGCCGTCTATTCGGTTGGCTTCGAGTTCGCGCCGGGCGCGAGCCGGCGCGTGCGCTCCTTGGTGCGCGCCCCGGCCTGGGTCGGGCCGGGCGGCACACCGCTCTCACGGAGCGTGATGAGATACGCACTGTGACCGCCGATGGGCAGGTGCAGCGCGACAGGTGACCCGCCGGCCCACGTCGGCCGCCGGAAACCCCCTCCCAGCATCGTGCTGGACGCGGGCCATGCTCTGCAACCGATTCGGCCGACTTCGGCACATTCCATTTTCGCCGGTGGTCTCGCCGGCGGCGCTCCTGACGGCCTGTCAGCAGCCTGCCCGGACCCGTCCAGGGCATGGTGGCCTGGCACATATCGGTGACGCTCAGTAGTCGAAGCGTCGGCGACCGGGCGGCGCGACGGCGGTCCGGGCGTCCCCGAAACCCGCCGCCGCGCCTCCTGGCGCAGTCGTGAGCCGGCCGCTGTCCCCTGCTGCCGGTTCACCGCACCCGCGCGCGGTCCCACGGCGCCGCCACCGACCGATGCCTCCGGCGGTGCGGCGCCACGCGAGCGGGCGGACTGTGAAGAACTCCACGCGTGGTCCTGCCGGCCGTACAGGCGCGGGCCCAGGCGCCGGTGCGGCGCACCTGGCGGGTGCGGCGCGGTCGTACGGTCGCCGGGAGAACGAGCGCGCGCCGGGGTCGGACACGGGCAATCGACAAAGGTCGGCAAAGGGGTGAACGGGGCGGCCGGTAGACTCGGGGGTGACACCCCCACATCGCTGCCGGAAGGCCGTCTGTGTCCTCTGCTACCCCCGACCAGTCCGCATCGCCGGTCGACACCGTCCTGGTGGTCGACTTCGGCGCCCAGTACGCCCAGCTCATCGCCCGTCGGGTGCGTGAGGCGCGGGTCTACAGCGAGATCGTGCCGAGCACCATGCCGGTCGCCGAGATGCTCGCCAAGGACCCGAAGGCGATCATCCTCTCCGGCGGTCCGTCCTCGGTCTACGAGGAGGGCGCGCCGCGGCTCGACCGTGCGATCTTCGAGGCCGGGGTGCCGGTCTTCGGCATGTGCTACGGCTTCCAGCTGATGGCGATCACGCTCGGCGGCACCGTCGACGACAACGGCGCGCGCGAGTACGGCCGCACCCCGCTGCACGTCAGCAAGACCGGCTCGACGCTCTTCGAGGGCACTCCGGCCGAGCAGTCGGTGTGGATGTCGCACGGCGACGCCTGCTCCGCCGCGCCCGAGGGCTTCACCGTGACGGCGTCCACCGACGTGGTCCCGGTCGCCGCCTTCGAGAACGACGCGGCCAAGCTCTACGGCGTCCAGTACCACCCCGAGGTGCTGCACTCCACCCACGGCCAGCAGATCCTGGAGCACTTCCTCTACCGCGGCGCGGGCATCGCCCCGTCCTGGACCACCCACAACGTGGTGGACGAGCAGATCGCGCTGATCAAGGAGCAGGTCGGCGACAAGCGCGCGATCTGCGGCCTCTCCGGCGGTGTGGACTCCGCGGTCGCGGCCGCCCTGGTGGCCAAGGCCATCGGCGACCAGCTGACCTGCGTCTACGTCGACCACGGCCTGATGCGCCAGGGCGAGACCGAGCAGGTCGAGAAGGACTTCGTGGCCGCCACCGGCGTCAAGCTCAAGGTGGTCGACGCCGAGGAGCGGTTCCTGACGGCCCTCAAGGGTGTCAGTGACCCGGAGGAGAAGCGCAAGATCATCGGCCGGGAGTTCATCCGGGTCTTCGAGCAGGCGCAGGCCGAGATCGTGGCCGAGGCCGGCGAGCACGGCGAGTCGGTCGACTTCCTGGTCCAGGGCACCCTCTACCCGGACGTGGTGGAGTCCGGTGGCGGCACCGGCACCGCGAACATCAAGTCGCACCACAACGTCGGCGGCCTGCCCGAGGACCTGCAGTTCTCGCTGGTCGAGCCGCTGCGCAAGCTGTTCAAGGACGAGGTCCGGATGGTCGGCCAGGAGCTCGGCCTGCCCGAGGAGATCGTCCAGCGCCAGCCGTTCCCCGGCCCGGGCCTGGGCATCCGGATCGTCGGCGAGGTCACCAAGGAGCGCCTGGACCTGCTGCGCGAGGCCGACGCGATCGCCCGCGAGGAGCTGACCCTGGCGGGCCTGGACCGCGAGATCTGGCAGTGCCCGGTGGTGCTGCTGGCCGACGTGCGCAGCGTGGGCGTGCAGGGCGACGGCCGCACCTACGGCCACCCGATCGTGCTGCGCCCGGTCTCCTCCGAGGACGCCATGACCGCCGACTGGTCGCGGCTGCCCTACGAGGTGCTGGCCAAGATCTCCACCCGGATCACCAACGAGGTGCGCGACGTCAACCGCGTGGTGCTGGACGTGACCAGCAAGCCGCCGGGCACCATCGAGTGGGAGTGAGTCTTTCCGGCTCTCCCGTTGAACGGCCGCACCGCCATCCGCGTATCCGTGGTTGGCGGTGCGGCCGTTCGCGTCAGATCCGGCCAGGTCGCGGGTGCGGTCGGATCTGACGCCCGGCGGTCGGGATACCGTCAAAAACGGGCAGAATGCCGATCGAAAACGTCTGGAAGTGATGGAGGGTGACGCGATGATGGAGGGCACCAGAGACTCGGTCGAGCCCGCCGGCTCCGGCGCGCAGCCGGTGGCCACCGGGCCGGTGCCCCCGGGCGGGGTGGGCCGAGCCGCTCGCGCCGCCCAGCGCCGAGCCCTCGCCGGCCGCTACGCGCTGCTGCCGCTGCGCCTCTTCCTCGGCGTCACCTACAGCTACGCGGGCCTCGACAAGCTGGCCGACAGCCACTACCTGGCCGGCGCCGGTGACCCGCAGTCCTTCTACGCGCAGACCCTGGCCGCCAAGCCGCACAGTCCGGTCGGCTGGGCGCTGGCCCCGGCGCTGCACGAGCCCACCTTCTTCGGCCTGCTGATCGCCTTCGGCGAACTGGCGGTCGGGCTCGGCACCCTGTTCGGCCTCTGGGGCCGCCTGGCCGCGCTCGGCGGTGCGCTGCTGAGCCTGACCCTCTTCCTCACCGTCAGTTTCAACATCACGCCCTACTACCTGGGCAACGACCTGCCCTACCTGATGGCCTGGACCGCCGTGCTGCTGACCGGGACGCCGTACCTGTCGGTCGACGGGTACCTGACGGGCCGGGCCGAGCGCGACCGCCGGCGCGGTCTGGACGAGGACGCGGTGCGCCGCCGGATCGTGCTGGACGGCTCGATCGCGGCGGTCGCGCTCGGCGGTGCGGGGCTGCTGGTCGGCTCGCTGACCGCGACCTTCGTGCGCCGCAAGCCGAAGGCCACCACCGCTGCCACTGCCAGCACTGCCGGCACTGCCGCGCCCAGCACGCCCAAGCCGGTGGCCGGCGGCGGGTCGGCGCCCTCGGTCGCCGTCGCGGACGTCCCCGTCGGCGGCTCGGCCACCGTCACCGACCCCGGCAGCGGCGACGCGGTCTACATCGTGCAGCCCAAGGCGGGCCAGTACTGCGGCTTCTCCTCGATCTGCACGCACGCCGGCTGCGGCGTCAATCCGCCGAAGAACGGGAAGCTCAGCTGCCCCTGCCACGGCTCGGTGTTCGACGCCGCGACCGGCGCGGTGCTGAACGGGCCCGCGACCAAGCCGCTGCCGAAGTACACCGTCACCAAGGACGGCGACCGGCTGGGCCTGGGGCCGCTGCAGTCCTGACGGATCGTCAGCTGCCGGGCGCCTGAGCGGCGCCGCTCACGCGTCCGGCCCTCGGCCGCGTCGGGACATCGCCGCCACCGCGCCGGCCAGGCCGGCCGCGCCGAGCACGATGAAGGTGATCGGCATGACGATCCGTCCGCTCACCGAGAAGCCGTTCAGCGAGGCCACCAGGTAGAGCACGGCGATCACCGTGAAGAGGCCGCCGGCCATGAACGAGAAGAGGTCGAACCGATGCCGCTTCATCCCTGCACCACCTGAATGTCGCCGAGTCCGACCTGCACGGTCACGTTGATGGTTCCCTTGCTCGCGCCGCCCCCCACCGGGCCGAGGTGCACCGTGGTGTGCGCGCCCACGTTGCCGTTCAGCCTCCGGTCGGGGAGTTGGATGTTGCCGACCGCGGTCCGCGCGGTCAGGTTCACGTCCACGCCGGTGGGCAGGGTCAGGGTCGCGTTGCCGGCGCCGAGCCGCGCCGTGGTGGCCACCGTACCGCCGGCCGGGTCGACCGAGGACAGGTCGAGCCGGACGTCGCCGGCCCCGAGCCGGTAGCTGTGGTGCAGCTCGGCCGCGGTGGCCGGGGCCCACGTGCGGTTGCCGATCCCGGTGCCCACGGTGCCGACGCTGCTGCCCACGGCCGCCAGCAGCAGGGTGAGCAGCAGGGCCGGGATGGTCAGTACCCGGGCCCGGCCGTACCTGGCGCCCACCAGGATGGTCAGCCCGAGCCCGAGCAGTCCGGTGGCCAGCGTGGTGGAGAGCAGCACGGTGGTCGCCAGGTGGCCGTTGAGCGCCCAGACCAGCCAGGCCACGCCCACCGAGAGCAGCAGGCCGAACGGGGCGAGCGCCGAGCGCGGGCGGCGCTCCCGGCGGGCCGGCCGCAGCGGTGGTGGCGGCGCGGTGGCGGCGGTCTTGCGCAGCGGGTCGCCGGCGGGCAGGTCGGTGCGCTGCCACCAGGGCTGGGCCGGCGCGCCGGGGTGCGGGCCCGAGCCGTACGGGTTGCGCTCGGGGTGCCGCGGGTCCCACAGATAACCGCTGCGGTTCGGCGGCGCGGCGTCCGAGGGGGCGTCCGCTGACAGGGCGTCGGATGCCGTGGTGCCGCGCTCCTTGGTCAGGTCGACCCGCTCGCGCAGCTCCTCGGCGCGGTTCGCCCACTCCTCGCGCCACTGCTCCTTCTGCTCGGCCCACTCCTCGTGCAGCTCGGCCTTGCGATTGGCCCACTCCTCGTGGAAGTCGCGCCGCCAGGTCTTCCAGTCGCTCAGCGGCGAGGCGGTGCCGCCGTCGGTGCGGCCGCCGAGACCGAAGCGGCTGCCCGTCCCGGTCGGCCGGTCGTACGGGCCACCGGGGCGCGGCGGCCGCCCGAACCCGTGGGCCCGACGGCGTCGCTCGGGGTCGTAGCGCACCGCGAAGAAGATCATCGCGCCGAGCAGCAGCAGCGGGAAGACCGAATCGCCGCTGCCCATCCAGGAGAAGAACACCCCGGTGCCGATCACGGTGAGCAGCACCGCGCCGATCGACTGGCCGTCCACCCGGCCGGTGAGCACCCGCTGCAGCTCGGTGCGCCCGTGCTTGCCGTCCGGGTGCTCCATCGGCACGATCAGCCAGGCCAGCCCGTACAGGAACAGCCCGAGGCCGCCGGTCAGGCAGAGCACCGCGGTCACCACCCGGAAGACCACCGGGTCGATGTCCAGGTGCCGGCCGAGTCCGCCGCAGACTCCGGCCACCACCCGGCGGTTCTCGTCCCGGGTGAGCGGCGGCCGACCGCCCTCGGGCTGCTCCTCGGCGGTCGGCTCGTCCTCGGCCGCGCTCTGCTCCTGCGTCATGGCTCCATCCTGCGGGCTGGCGGCGCCCGGTGGGAGCAGGATGGGCCCTGGACGGACCCTGATCTCTCCCTGAGACCGAGGTCAGGGAGGACGGTGGCGCCGCCGCGGCCCGGGCGGCTTCAGTGGGCCTTGGCGGTGGCCTTGGGGGAGTCGGTGGAGAGCCAGCCGGCCTTGACGTCGTTGTCCAGCGCGCCGAAGAAGCTGTTGGCCATCCTGGCGTAGCCGAGGTCGTCGGGGTGCAGCCGGTCGTAGAACTCGGCCGCGGTGAGGGCCGGCGGGTCGACGTAGTTCAGGTGCCGGCCGAGCTGCAGCTCGCCCGGCACCAGGTCCTGCGCCTGCTGGTTGAACTGCTTGACCAGGTCCTGCAGGCCGCCGGTGGTCGGGATCAGCCCCATCACCGCGACGGTGGCCCCGGGGCGGTCGTCGAAGATCTGGTCGATCAGTGCCGCGAGCCGGTCGGCCGCGTGCGGCTTGTCGTCGCCGCGGTCCAGGTCGTTGATGCCGATGTGCAGCAGGATCACGTCCGGTTCGGAGTCGGCCAGCCAGTCGTCCGCATTGGCCCGGAGGTCGTCGATCATCCAGCCGCTGTGGCCCTCGTGCCACGGCTGCTCGAAGTTGCCGTCGCGCTGCGAGCCGACGAAACTCGCGGTGAAGTCGGACTGCTGGGTGATCAGGTTCCACAGCGGCAGCCGGTAACCGTTGCTGTCGGTGCTGCCCACGCCCACGGTGATCGAGTCACCGAGCGGCATCACCCGCAGTGCCGGCGGGTCGGTCCGGGCCGCCACCGGTGCCGCGCCGGCCGGCGAGGCGCCGGCGACCAGCGTGGCACCCGCGCAGAGTGCCGCGGCCAGCAGCGTGGAGATGATCCGTTTCATGAGCTACCTCCCGATTGGTGACGTTCTGTCAGTCACGGTGAGATAGGAAGTTCATAAGATCAACCAGCGCGGCCTCGACACGCCACGCTCTCCATCCGGACGGCAGCCGACGCTCTGCGCACACCTCTGCGCACACCTGTCCGCACACCTAGGGGACGGACCCTGATGCGCCGAGGCTCGCCCGCGTGTGACCATCGGTGGCGTGGCAGCCCCCGGTACCGAACCCGATCCGAGCACGACCGCCCCCGCCGGCCCACCGTCCGGGGGTGCCGAGCCGACCCCGGGCCCGGCCGGACCGTCGTACCGCAAGCTCTACCGCAGCCCGCACTCGCGGATGCTGGGTGGCGTCGCGCACGGGCTCGCGGTGCACCTGGGACTGCCGGTCACCTGGGTGCGGGCCGCCTTCGTGCTGCTCTTCTTCGCCAACGGCATCGGGGTGCTGCTCTACGCGGCGTTCTGGTTCGTGGTGCCGATCGGCATCGGCGAGCCGGCCCCGCAGGGCCTGGGTCCGCGCTACGTCTGGACGAACGGGGAGTTCGTCCCGGCCGATGCCGCCGGCGCGGCTCCCGAGCCGCTGCTCAAGGGGGAGCGCGGGCGGCTGGCGCGGCTGCGCGACCTGCTCCAGGGCACCTTCCAGGGCGAGCCGCTGGTCGCCGGGCAGGCGCCGGCCGCCGGGCCCGGTGGTGCGGCCAGCCGGCAGAACCTCGGACAGCTGGCCGCGCTGCTGATGCTGGTGATCGGCGTGATGGCGCTGCTCAACGTGCTCGGCATCCAGTCCGCCCAGCCGTACGCCTGGCCGCTGCTGGCGATCGGGGTCGGCGTCGCGCTGGTCTGGCGGCAGGCCGACGACTCCCGCTGGCAGCGCTGGTTCGGGCTGGAGGGCGGCGGCAAGCGGCGGATCGCCTTCGCCCGGGTCGGCGCCGGCGTGCTGCTGGTCACCGTCGGCATCATCACCTTCCTGATCCTGCAGGGCACCGGCTCCACCCTCGCCTCGGTGATCGAGGCCTCGCTCGCGGTGCTGGCCGGGGTGCTGGTGCTGACCGGTCCCTACGCGCTGCGGATGTGGCAGGACCTGGGCGCCGAGCGGACCGCCCGGATCCGGGCCCAGGAGCGGGCCGAGATCGCCGCGCACATCCACGACTCGGTGCTGCACACGCTCACCCTGATCCAGCGCAGGTCCGAGGACCCCAAGGAGGTGCAGCGGCTGGCCCGGGCCCAGGAGCGCGAACTGCGACTCTGGCTCTACCGCCCCGAGGCCGCCGCCGAGGCCGCGCCCGACACCCTCGCCGAGCGGCTGCGCGCGGTGGTCGCCGAGGTCGAGGACCGGCACGGCGTCCCCGTCGAACTGGTCTGCGTCGGCGACTGCCCGATGGACGAGCGGCTCACGGCCCAGATGCAGGCCGCGCGTGAAGCGATGGTCAATGCCGCCAAGTACGGTGGCGGAGGACCGGTGCAGGTCTACGCCGAGGTGGAGGGGAGGACGGTGTCGGTGTTCGTGCGCGACCACGGCCCCGGCTTCGACCCCGACACCGTGCCGGAGGACCGGATGGGCGTCCGTGAGTCGATCATCGGCCGGATGAAGCGCAACGGCGGCACCGCACGGGTGCGCCCCGCGCCGGACGGCGGCACCGAGGTCGAGCTGGAGATGGAGAGAGCCGCAGATGACTGACGCTGTTTCAGGAGTGCCGGGTTCGGCCGGCGAGGGCGGCCCGGGGCGGGTGGCCCGGGTGGTGCTGGTCGACGACCACCGGATGTTCCGCACCGGCGTGCGCGCCGAGATCGGCCGCACCGAGACCACCGGGATCGACGTGGTGGGCGAGGCCGACGACGTCGAGTCGGCGGTCCGGGTGGTCGCCGAGACCCGCCCCGACGTGGTGCTGCTCGATGTCCATCTGCCCGGCGGCGGTGGCGTGGAGGTGCTGCGCCGCTCGGCCGGGGTGATGGGCGAGCCGGGCGGGGTGAAGTTTATCGCGCTCTCCGTCTCGGACGCCGCCGAGGACGTGATTGGCGTGATCCGCGGCGGTGCCCGCGGCTACGTGACCAAGACGATCACCGGCACCGACCTGGTCAACGCGATCTTCCGGATCGCCGACGGCGACGCGGTCTTCTCGCCGCGGCTGGCCGGCTTCGTGCTGGACGCCTTCGCCGCCACCGACACCCCGCCGGTGGACGAGGACCTGGACCGCCTCACCCAGCGTGAGCGCGAGGTGCTGCGGCTGATCGCGCGCGGTTACGCGTACAAGGAGATCGCCAAGCAGTTGTTCATCTCGGTGAAGACGGTGGAGAGCCACGTCTCGGCGGTGTTGCGCAAGCTCCAGCTGAGTAACCGTCACGAGTTGACTCGGTGGGCCACCGCGCGCCGGCTGGTCTGACCGGCTGACCTGCGGCGGCGGTCCGGGAGGCCGCTCCGGGCAGCGGCCCGGAGGCCTCCGGGCGGGCGGGAGCGGGCATCGGCCTGGGGTATGGTGCCAGGTGCACAAATGGGGCGTCGCGGTCTTTCACGGCGTACCCCTTCCCCACATGTGAGGGTAAATCGCATGCGCCTGATGCCAGAGTCTCCGCACCAGACCGGTGTTGAGCCGACCGGCCTGTCCGCACCGAGCGACGGTCGCACCCATGGGAAACGGGGAGGCAGGCCGCGTCTCTACGTGCTGGACGGGCTGCGTCTGTTAGCCGCGCTGGCGGTCGTGTTCTGGCACTACGCCGGCTACCAGCAGCACCCGCAGATGTGGGGTGGCAACTCCACCAAGTTGGTGCCCGAGCTCAGCTCCTGGGCCGCCTACGGGTGGTCGGGAGTCGAACTGTTCTTCCTGATCAGCGGTTTCGTGATCTGCATGTCGGCCTGGGGCCGGACGGTCGGCGAGTTCTTCGTCTCCCGGGTGGTGCGCCTCTTCCCCGCGTACTGGGTCTGCCTGCTGATCACCTCGGCGATCGTCCTCACCGCACGTCCGACCTGGATGTGGAACATCGACAAGTTCCACTACTCGGACGTGCTGACCAACCTGACGATGATGCAGAACGGCGTGGGCGGGGCGATGGACATCGACCCGGTCTACTGGACGCTCTGGATCGAGCTGCGGTTCTACATCATGTTCGCCGTGCTGGTGGCGCTGGGTGCGCTGACCTACCGCAGGGTCGTGATGTTCTGCGCGGTCTGGACCCTCGGCGCGGTCGCGACGGCCGCCTCCGGCTGGGCCGTCCTCGACCTGGTCTTCGACCCCGAGTACGCGCCGCTCTTCATCGCGGGCATCGCGATGTACCTGATCCACCGCTTCGGTTCCGATCTGCTGCTCTGGAGCATCGTCGGCTTCAACTGGCTGCTCGCCCAGCACCGGATGCTGCAGATCATGTCCGGCTACCGGAACGACGCGGGGCACCCGCTCAGCTTCAGCGTGGGCCTGCTCATCGTCACGGCCTGCTTCCTGGTGATGATCGCCGCGGCGCTGGGCCGGCTGGACTGGATCCGCGGCAGGTGGATCGTCACCGCGGGCGCGCTCACCTATCCGCTCTACCTGCTGCACGAGGAGATCGGTTGGTATCTGATCTCCAAACTGCACCGGCACCTGAACCCGTACGTCCTGGTGTTCTCCCTGGTCGGGGCGATGCTGGTGGCGTCCTGGCTGGTGCACCGGCTGGTGGAGCGGCCGCTCTCCAAGGTGCTCAAGCGGCGGCTGACCGCAGCCCTGGAGCGGGCCCGCCGGATCGACGCCGCGGAGCGTGACCGGCTCTGGGCGACGGCGGCCGCCACCGCCGGCGAACCGGGCGCGGACCAGCGCCACGGCGGTTCCCAGTAGTCCCAGCGCGGAGTCCGCGAGGAAGAGGAGAGCATGTCGGACACGTCCACCGACATCGGCGCGCACCCCGATGACGCGGCGCGAGCACCGGGACCGCGCCGTGGATCCACCGGCCCATCGCTGTGGGCGCCCGACACCTGGCCGGTCAGGCTGCTGGCCCCGCTGGGCTACTGGGCCTGCACCCGGTTGCTGATGATCACACTGCTCTTCTCGCTGAAGATCAACGCGACCGGCGAGCTGCACATGCTCTACGAGAAGTGGAGTCACCAACTGGCCCAGGGCAGTTACCCGATCGGTGATCCGACCTGGCAGTACCCGCCGGGCGCCGCCTTCGTGATGCTGGCCCCCCGCCTCATCCCGGGGGTGAACTTCGTCCAGGGCTTCGTCATCGTGATGTTCCTCGCGGACCTCACGGTCATGGCGAGCCTGGTGCTGGTCGGCCGCAGCCGTGAGCGCAGCCTGGCCGGGGCCTGGGTCTGGGTGCTCGGCCTGCCGTTGCTGCTCTACATCCCCTACGCCCGCTACGACATGTTGGTGACCGCCTTCGCCGTGTTCGCGCTGCTCGCGGTGCGACGTCGGCCCCGGCTGGGCGGGGCGCTGGCCGCGGTGGGCGCGATGGTCAAGGTCTGGCCGGCCTTCGCGGTGTTCGGCGCTCCGCGCGGGCGCGGCCTGTGGTCGATCTGCCTGGGCTTCGCCGCCTCGGCGCTGGCCCTCGCCGCGATCGCGGTCGGCTTCTTCCACGGGCCCTTCGACTTCCTGAACGCGCAGGGCAGTCGGGGCGTGGAGTTCGAGTCCCTCGGTGGGACCGTGCTGCTGGTGGCCCGGTTCTTCGGCTACTCGGGGACCATCCAGTACCACTTCGGTTCGATGGAGTTCCTCGGCCCGTACGTCACCGAGATCTCCGACGGGCTGCTGGTGTTGAGCGTGCTGGCGTTCTGCTGGCTGCTGCTGTGGCGCCTGCGCGCCCGGGTCTGGAACGCGGCCACGACCGCGGACGCCGCGCTGGCCGCGGTGCTGGTCTTCACCACCACCAGCCGGGTCATCAGCCCGCAGTACTTCGTTTGGGTGATTGGCCTCGGCGCGGTCTGCCTGACCTTCCGGGAGACGACCCAGCGCGCGGTGGTGGTGCTGCTGGTCGGCGCCACCGCGCTGACCTCGGTCGAATACCCGCTCTTCTTCGACAACGTGGTCCAGGGCTCGGCCGGTTTCACCCTCGTACTGGTGCTGCGCAACGTGCTGCTGCTGCTGGCCATGGTGCTGTCCTGCGTCAGACTGTGGCGGTCGACCGTACCGAGGCGCTGACCCGGGCGGCGCGGTGCGGACGGGCCAAGGTGGCTGTCCGGCACGGTGATCGACCACGGTCGACACGCCGAACACTGATGTGGCCCACGCGGGGTCGGACGTCTCGGTCGATCCGCGCCCGACGGCCTTTCACCACGACCATCGGGAGTGCGCCAGTGAGCACCCAGCTTGCGGGTCCGGATGCCGACGAGGGTACGGGGGTCCGCCGGGCGAGCCGTCTCGGCGCTGCGGGCCTGAGGCGTGGGCTCGGCGACTACCGGGCCCGGCTGCTGACTTCGGGCCGTTACGCAGGACCGGCGCTGCTGGGCTACGCGGCGGTCCGCGCGATCGGCGTCATCATCGTGCTGCTCTGGCACCACAAGCACGGCGAGTCGGGCCTGCACCGGCTCAGCACCATGTGGGACGCCTACTGGTACGCCGACATCGCGAAGCACGGCTACGCCGGGTCGAAGCCGGTGCCCGGACCGCACGGCCCCTACCAGGCCTACGCGTTCTTCCCGATCTACCCGATGGTGATCAGGGCGTGCCACCTGCTGCTGCCCCTGTCGGTCAGTCAGGCCGCGCTGCTGGTGGCCTGGTTCGCCTCGCTGGTCGCGGCCTGGGGGATCTTCGCGGTCGGCGACCACCTGTACGGGCGCCGGGTCGGCACCATCGCGGCGGTCCTCTGGGGGGTCACGCCCTACTCCCTGGTCGAGAGCCTGGCCTACTCGGAGTTGCTGTTCACCGCCTTCACCACCTGGGCGATGTACGCGGCGGTCAGGCGGCGGTGGATCCTGGCCGGTCTGCTCAGCACGCTGGCGGGCCTCACCCGGCCGACCGCCGTCGCGGTCGCCGGCGCGGTCTGCCTCGGTGCGCTGGTCGCGCTGGTGTCGCAGTGGTGGCGGACCCGGCACGGCACCATGCCGCGGGAAGCGCGGGTCGCCTGGTGGCGCCCGGTCGTCGGTGGGCTGATCGCGCCGCTGGGCTTCGTCTCGTTCATCCTCTGGGTCGGTCTGCAGAAGCACAGCCTGACCGGCTACTTCAAGGTGCAGGAGGCGTGGCAGTCGCAGTTCGACTACGGCAGCTCGACCCTGCAGTCGGTCCGGGACATGCTGGCGACCAGCAACACGCTCTGGATGTCCGACGTGGTGGTGGCGATCACCCTGATGGCCTCGGTCATGCTCTTCGCCCTCTCGATCCTGCAGCGGCAGCCGATCGTGCTGGTGGCGCTCAGCGCGCTCGTGCTGCTGCTGGCGCTCGGTGACGCGTCCTACTTCAACTCGCGGGCCCGCTTCCTGATCCCGGCGTTCGCGCTGCTCTTCCCGCTGGCCGGCGCGCTCGCCCGGGTGCGGACCAGGGGGGCGGTGGCGACCGTCATGGCCTTCGCCGCGGTCACCTCGGGGCTCTTCGGGGGGTACCTCGCCTTCGTCTACACCAACTCTCCGTGATCATTCGGTAGCATGGCGTGCCCGATGGAGCGCGTCATGAGCAACGCGGTAGGGGACTGAGCAGTGAGCACCAGTGCTGATGTCGGCACCGCCGACTCGATGACGGCAGAAGCTGACGGCGTGGCGACCTCCGGCCGGCGGTCGTGGCGACGTGACGAACGGTGGAGACGGCTGCTCGCCCGCACCAGCTGGCTCTGGCCGGCGCTGCTCACCCTCGCCTTCGGCCTGCGCGGCAGTTCCCGCCCGCAGATGTGGCGCGACGAGCTGGCGACCTGGAGCGCGGCCACCCGCAGCACCGGTGAGCTGCTGGCCATGCTTCGGCACGTGGACGCGGTCTCCGGGTTCTACTACCTGCTGATGCACTTCTGGGCAGCCGCGTTCGGGGAATCGCCGATGGCCTTCCGGCTTCCCTCGGCGCTCGCGATGACCGCCGCCTCGGTCTTCGTGGTGCTGACCGGGCGCAAGGTGTTCGGGACGCGGGCCGGCCTGGCGGCGGGCCTGCTGTTCGCGGTCCTGCCCAGCGTGTCGAAGTACGCGCAGGAGGCGCGCTCGTACGCCTTCGTGGTGCTCGCGGTGGCCGCCGCGAACTGGCTGCTGCTGCGGGCGCTGGAGCGGCCGACGGTGCGGCGCTGGCTGCCGTACTCGGTGAGCATCGCGCTGGCCGGGCTGTTCCACGTGGTCTCGCTGGCCGTGCTGGTACCGCACGCCGTGGTCGTCCTGCTGCGGTGGCGCGAGCGTGGCAGGTCCCGGCTGCCACTCGGCTTCGCGGCGGCCGTCGTGCTGGCCGTGCTGCCGGTGATCCCGCTGGTGCTGCTCGGTCGGCGGCAGGTGAAGCGCCAGATCTCCTGGCTGTCGATGCCCGACCTGCAGAACTTCGTCGATCTCTGGCACAACCTGTTCAGCTCGCAGCTGGTGAGCGGCTGCGTGCTCGCGCTCTGCGTGCTGCCGGCCGCGTGGCCGCGCGGCCGCCGGCGCGCGGTGGAGATCGGGCTGATCGCCTCGCTGCCGATCCTGCTGGTCTGGTTCGTCTCGCAGGGCAGCGTCTCCTACTTCCTCGACCGCTACCTGCTGTTCACCGTGCCGGCCTGGGCCGTGCTCGCGGCCGGCGGACTGACCGCGCTGCGCCCGCGGCCGCTGATCGTGCTCGGGCTGGTCGGCACCGCGCTGCTGGGCATCCAGGACCAGTACGCCCTCAGGACGGCCAACGTCAAGGAGTGGGCCGACGAGAAGGGTGCCGCCCAGATCGTGGCCAGCGGGTACCGGCCCGGCGACGGGATCGTTCCGGTCCGCGGCGACAAGCGGTTCATGATGCTGGACTTCGCGATGGACGTCTACCTGCCGAGGAGCGTCCGGCCGACGGACGTCTTCCAGGCCGAGACGCCCGCCCGGGCGCACGATCTCTATCCGGTGGACTGCGCGCAGCCGGCCGTCTGCGCCCGGGGTTTCCAGCGGATCTGGGTGCTCACCTACGGCGGGGTCAAGGATCCCTACCAGGAGATCCCGAAGGCCCAGGCGGCGGTGCTGAAAGCCGAGTTCACCGCGGTGCGGATCGACACGGCGGCCCACGGGCTGGCCGTCTCGCTGCTGGAGCGCAAGCCCGACGCCCCCTAGGGCCTGTACGGCGGATCTTTCCGGGCCCGTCAGTTCTGTCGGTGCCGGGCCATAGACTCGGAGGGCCATGAGTAGCCTCTTTGACGACCTCCCGTTGCCCGGCTTCGAGCCCTTCGAGGCGAAGCCCGCCGCCGCCGCGCTGCCCGTCGACTTCGCCGAGGAGCCTCCGCCGGAGGGCTACCACGGCCACGAGGGCGGCTACCCCGAAGAGGAGGAGATCCCCACCGATCTCTTCCGGACCGACTACGCCGCGCAGGCCGAGCGCGACGCCTACTACCGCAACGGCGCGCACCGCACCGTGGTCGACCCGGCCCAGCTGCTCGAAGGCATGAACGACCCGCAGCGCGAGGCCGTGCTGCACGCCGGGTCGCCGCTGCTGATCGTGGCCGGTGCCGGGTCCGGCAAGACCCGGGTGCTGACCCACCGGATCGCCTACCTGCTGGGCGCCCGCGGTGTGCAGCCCGGCGAGATCCTGGCGATCACCTTCACCAACAAGGCGGCCGGCGAGATGCGCGAGCGCGTCGAGCAGCTGGTCGGCCCCCGGGCCCGGGCGATGTGGGTCTCCACCTTCCACAGCGCGTGCGTGCGGATCCTGCGCCGGGAGAGCAAGCGGCTCGGTTTCACCTCCAGCTTCTCGATCTACGACTCGGCGGACTCGCAGCGCCTGATGGCCCTGGTCTGCCGCGATCTGGACCTGGACCCCAAGCAGTTCCCGCCGAAGTCCTTCACCGCCAAGGTCTCCAACCTCAAGAACGAGCTGATCGACGAGGAGACCTACGCGGCGCAGGCCGCCAACCCGATGGAGCGCAAGCTCGCCGAGGCCTACGCGCTCTACCAGGCCCGGCTGCGCGAGGCCAACGCGCTGGACTTCGACGACATCATCATGACCACGGTCAACCTGCTGCAGGCCTTCCCGGACGCGGCCGAGCACTACCGGCGGCGGTTCCGGCACATCCTGGTCGACGAGTACCAGGACACCAACCACGCCCAGTACATGCTGGTGCGCGAGCTGACCGGCGGCGCGGCCGGTTCGGCGCCCAAGCGCACCGTGGACGGCGACCTGGTCAACCCCGCTGCCGCCGGGCTGGTGGACCTGCCGCCCGCCGAGCTCTGCGTGGTGGGTGACGCGGACCAGTCGATCTACGCCTTCCGCGGCGCCACCATCCGCAACATCCTCCAGTTCGAGGAGGACTACCCGGACGCCGTCACGATCCTGCTGGAGCAGAACTACCGCTCCACCCAGACCATCCTGAGCGCCGCCAACTCGGTGATCGAGCGCAACGCCAACCGCCGTGCGAAGAAGCTCTGGACGGCCGGCGAGCACGGCGAGAAGGTGGTCGGCTACGTCGCCGACGACGAGCACGGCGAGGCGCAGTTCATCGCCGAGGAGATCGACCGGCTCACCGACGCCGGCGACGCCCGGCCCGGTGACGTGGCGATCTTCTACCGGACCAACGCGCAGTCCCGGGTCTTCGAAGAGGTGTTCATCCGGGTCGGCCTGCCGTACAAGGTGGTCGGCGGGGTGCGCTTCTACGAGCGCAGGGAGGTCCGCGACATCCTCGCGTACCTGCGGGTGCTCTCCAACCCCGAGGACACCGTGCCGCTGCGCCGGATCCTCAACGTGCCCAAGCGCGGCATCGGCGACCGCGCCGAGGCGATGATCGAGGCGCTCGCCGCGCGCGAGCGGATCTCCTTCGCGCAGGCGCTGCTGCGGGTGGACGAGGCGTACGGGATGGCCGCGCGCTCGGCCAACGCGGTGCGCAAGTTCAACGAGCTGCTGGCCGGTCTGCGCCAGGTGGTCGAGTCGGGGGCCGGTCCGGCCGCCGTGCTGGAGGCCGTCCTGGAGGAGACCGGGTACCTGGCCGAGCTGCAGTCCTCCACCGACCC
Organism: Kitasatospora sp. GAS204B; assembly: GCF_029892155.1. GTDB lineage: Bacteria > Actinomycetota > Actinomycetes > Streptomycetales > Streptomycetaceae > Kitasatospora. The sequence goes on from NZ_JARZAG010000019.1 coordinate 96,820, forward strand.
GCAGGACGAGACCCGGGTGGAGAACCTCCAGGAGCTCGCCTCGGTGGCCCTGGAGTACGAACAGGATCCGGGTGAGCGGCCGGACGCGGGCGAGGACGGCGCGCCGCCGGTCGGCTCGCTGGCCGACTTCCTGGAGCGGGTCGCGCTGGTCGCGGACAGCGACCAGATCCCGGACGACGAGGACGGCCAGGGCGTCATCACGATGATGACCCTGCACACCGCCAAGGGCCTGGAGTTCCCGGTGGTCTTCCTGACCGGCATGGAGGACGGGATCTTCCCGCACATGCGGGCGCTCAGCCAGGTCAAGGAGCTGGAGGAGGAGCGCCGGCTGGCCTACGTCGGGCTGACCCGGGCCCGGCAGCGGCTCTACCTGACCCGCAGCGTGCTGCGCAGTGCCTGGGGGCAGCCGGCCTACAACCCGGCCTCACGGTTCCTGGAGGAGATCCCGGCCGAGCTGGTCGAGTGGAAGCGCACCGGGGCGGCCGCCGTGCCGCCCTCGCGCGGGCTGTCGATGAGCGGCTCGCGCGGGTCGGGTGCCGGCTCGGGGTCCGGCGCTGGCTCCGGCGCGGGTGCCGCCTCGCCGAAGGCGGGCTGGGGCAAGTCGGCGCGCAAGGTCACCGAGCGCGAGGTGGTCGCGCTGGCGGTCGGCGACCGGGTCAGCCACGACAGCTTCGGTCTGGGCACGGTGGCCGCGGTCGAGGGCGTGGGTGACCGGGCGAAGGCGACCGTCGACTTCGGCTCGGCGGGGCGCAAGCAGCTGCTGCTGCGCTACGCACCGGTCGAGAAGTTGTAGCCGCTCGAACGGCTGTCGCGCTAACCTCCCCTCAGGCAGTTAGTGCTGGTTAACGTGGAGGCAGTGATGGGTGTGTCAGGCCCGATCCGGGTGGTGGTCGCCAAGCCGGGGCTCGACGGCCACGACCGCGGCGCCAAGGTGATCGCGCGTGCGCTGCGCGACGCCGGCATGGAGGTGATCTACACGGGCCTGCACCAGACGCCCGAGCAGGTGGTCGACACCGCGATCCAGGAGGACGCGGACGGCATCGGCCTGTCGATCCTCTCCGGCGCCCACATGACGCTCTGCGCCCGGGTGATCGAGCTGCTCAAGGAGCGGGACGCGGCGGACATCAAGGTGTTCTGCGGCGGCATCGTCCCGGCCGAGGACATCGCCGAGCTCAAGGCGATGGGCGTGGCCGACATCTTCACCCCCGGCACGCCCACCCGGGACGTGGTGGCCTGGGTCGAGGCCAACCTGCGCGCGGCGGGCTGAGCCGGGCTCGGCTCGCGGCCTACGGTTCGAGCTCGGCCAGCATCTCCGCGCGGAAGCGCAGGGTGCCGGCCAGCCGGCCGAAGGTCTCGGCCCACGCGGTGTCCGGCGCCGCGTCGGCCGCCAGCGCCGCCACCGCCGGTGCGGTGGCGGGCGCCAGCGAGCGTTCCGTCAGGCCCAGGACGCCGCTGTGGTTCCACGGGTACGAGCCGGCCGCCGCCGCCCGCTCCAGCGCGGCCACCACGGCGGTGCTGAGCGGCGGGGTCCACGGGGTGGCGCAGGCGCCGAGCAGTTGGAAGGCCTCGCCGGGGCCGTTGACCCGCAGGAAGGCGGCCGTCCAGGCGGCCCGCTCGGCCGGCGGCAGCACCGCGAGCAGCTTGGCCGGCGACCCGGCGATCCCGGCCGACCTGGCCCTGCGCGGTGCCGGGCCGAGCAGCACCCGGGCCCAGTCGGCATCGCCCTGGCGGACGGCGGCCCGGGCCCAGGCCTCGCGCAGCTCGTCGCGCCACTGATCGCCGCCGGAGGCGGCGTCGACCACCGGCAGCGCGAGCAGTTGGGCGGGGGAGCGGCCGAAGGCCGTGGTCCAGGCGGTGAGCGGGGTGGCGGCCAGGATCTCGCCCAGCCACCAGGCCTGCTCGCCGCGCCCGGTGGGCGACTTGGGGGGTATCCCGTCCCGTTGCAGGCTCGCGTCGCAGCTGGTGGGCGGCTCGACCAGCAGCGTGCCGTCCGGAGTGAGGCGTACGGCGGCCAGCGCGCGCTCCGCCATCCGGTGGCCGAGTGCGGAGCCGGGCAGCGTGGAGAGCAACTCGGCGGCGGTGGCCCGGACGTTCTTGCTGCGGTCGCCGAGCGCGGCCTCCAGGAACGGCTCGTCGGCCGGGCCCAGTCCCTCCTGCAAGGCGTCCAGGAAGAGCAGCCGGTCCTCGGCCCGCTCGGCCGGCCAGGTCCCGGCGAGCAGCGCGAGCCCGGCGGCCGGATCCCGGCGGCGCAGCCTGGTCAGCTGGGTGACCCGTTCGGCGAACAGCCCCTCCTGCCAGACGCGGTCCGCGCCGGCCGGCCCGTCCACGCCCGTGGTGCGCATCAGATAGCGCCAGTCCGGGTTCTGCTCGGCCAGCCGGCGGCCGAGCGGGCCGACCAGCACGACCACGTCACCGCGCAGCTCGCTGCGGGCCCGGGCGGCCTCCAGCAGGGCCGGCACCTGGGCGGCGGGCGGGCGGTAGCCGCGCTCGCGGGCGGTGGCCAGCCACTGCGGGAGCAACTCGGTGAGGTTGGCCAGGGCGCCGCCGCCAGCTCGTCCGGCTAGCAGCGCGGTCAGCCGGCGGGCGGCGGGCTCGGGCAGCTCGGGGCGCGGGTCGGCGGGCGGCGGCTGTTCGGGGCGCGCGGCGGGCGGTGGCAGCAGCCCGGCGCGGCGCCGCACCACCGCCAGCGCGGCCAGCTCGAGCAGCGCGGTGGCCGGATCGCTGCGGTCGACGGTGGCGGCAGCGGCCACCGCCGCGGCCGAGCCGTCCGCTTGGGGCAGTGCGCGCCGGTCGGTGCCGAGCAGCGCGGTGCTCTGCAGGTCGGCCCAGTAGTCGCCGGTCATGCCGCTGTTCAGGCCGCTGTTCATGCCGCACCTCGCAGACTCAGGTCGATCGCCCGGCCGGTCCGGTCCCAGACCGTCACGGGGGTGAACCCGCGATGTCCGCACTCGCCGAAGACCGTCAGCGGACGCCCTTCGGCGACGGCCACCAGCCGCCAGAGCGCGGTGCTGTCCACCTCGCCTACTGGTAGCGCGCCCTGATCGTCCGTCAGCAGCCAGCCGTCGGGTCCTCGGACCGGGACCACCTCGGCCAGTGGCACCGGCCAGGCGTCCGTCCACGGGTCCTCGGCAACCGCCTCGCCGTAGTCGGCCACCGCCTCGGCGACGGTCCGCCCGCGGGGCGGGCCGGGGGTCGGGACGGGAGTGTCCTGCCGGGGGCCGAGGACGGCGCGCAGCGGGCGGACACCGGGGTGGAAGGCCAGCTCTGCCTCCATCGAGTGGCCGACGGGCAGCGCGAGTTCGGCCGGCTGCCCGGGGCGGTCGTAGTCGAGCAGCACCGCCTGGCGGCCGCTGCGGGCGCCGCGGAGCCAGAGCCGGCGGCTGGTCAGTGGGCCCTCGACGCGCTCCCGGCAGCCGAGCGCGAGCCAGCGGTCGCGCACCGTGGGGCCGGCCAGCAGCTCGGCGCTGTCGATGCTGAAGCCGACCCTGGACCGGACCGTGGCGGCCAGCGCTCCGGGCAGCTCGTCGACCCGCTGGTAGGCGGCGGCGAGCAGGTCGAGCAGCGCGTACCCGGCCAGCTGCTCCTCGCTCGGCAGCGTGGCCAACTCCCGTACCCGGGCGGCGAGTCCGGGGGCCTGGGCGTCCACCATCCGGGCCGCCACCTCATCCCAGTCGCCGGCCGCGCCGGCCAGCCCCTGGCGCACCCGGTCGGCCAGCCGCAGCCGCAGCTCCCGGGCCCCGTCCGCGACCCGCGCCGCCCGCCGCTCGGCCCGCCGGCGCGCGGCCACCGGATCCGCCGGCCCCCGCGCCGCCCGCTGCCGCCCCGCCGCCCCGTTGGCTGCCCAGTCGGCTGACGTGCCCCCGTCCGGCACCGCCTGCGGCTGCCTGCTCCACAGCAGCAGCAACCCCAGCGCGTGCTTGCACGGAGACTTCCGGCTGGGGCAACTGCACTGGTACGCGGGCCCGGTGAGCTCGACCACCGTCCGGTACGGCGCACCCCCGCTGCCGGCGCACAGCCCCCACACCGTCCCGTCCGCGCTCCCGACCGCCGACCACGCGGCGGGCGCGGAGAACGGGCCGGCGGCGGCCCGTGAGGCGGCGTCAGGTGCGAGGGACAGGATGTGCTCGGTGCTCCAGCGTTCCTCCATGGATCGAACGTAGAGCGGGGGACTGACAGTGCCTCAGAAGCGTCTTGGCGGGTAGACCTTGAAGGTCTTGGTGGAGAGGGGGAAGGAAAAGGGCTCGGGGAGCTCGATGTCCTCGCCGAACTCGCTGGACGCGACGGTGCGGTAGTCGCTGCCACGCGGTTGCGAGTGCAGCTCGCAGATTCCCTCGTTCGGGTCAACGATCAGGTAGAGCGGGATCTCGCTGGCGGCATACCAGGCCCGCTTCTTCGCGTAGTCGCTGTCCCGGTCCGAGGACACGATCTCAACGGCGAGGTCGGCGCGTTGAGCGGGGAACGGGTTCGCGTTGTCGGACGTCTGCTCATGGGTCGTCGCGACGATGTCCGGCTTCGGCTCGAAGCTTCTTACTCCGGGAGCTTCTCGAGCAGGCGCATCAGGTCGTGTGCGGTCTCCGGCACGGTCGCGGTCATCACGGCACCTCCTCGTTCTCTGCGCCCAGGCTAGCGAGAGCGCACGGTCGGTGACCGCCCGATTGTCAGTGCCGGGGTGCAGAGTGGTTCTCGCAGGCGGGCCGGAGCCCTTGGCCCGGGCCTGTCGTCCGTGTGCTGATGCTTCCCGATCATGTCAACCGTCCCGGGCATCGCCATGCCCGTCGGCGGTCGGTCCGAAGGAGCCCTCCATGACCACCATCGACGTTCTGCGGCCGCATGCCGAGGACGCGTTCGCCGCCGAGCTGGCCGCGCTGGCCGAGCAGGACGAGCGGCCGCGGCCCGAGCGGTGGCGGTTGTCGCCGTGGGCGGTGGCGACCTATCTGCTGGGTGGCGAGCTGCCGGACGGCACCGTGATCACGCCCAAGTACGTGGGGCCGCGACGGATCGTGGAGGTGGCGGTGAGCACCCTGGCCACCGATCGGGCGCTGCTGCTGCTCGGGGTGCCGGGGACGGCCAAGACCTGGGTGTCGGAGCATCTGGCGGCGGCCGTCAGCGGGGATTCGACGCTGCTGGTGCAGGGCACGGCGGGGACTTCCGAAGAGGCCGTGCGATACGGCTGGAACTACGCCGAGTTGCTCTCGAACGGGCCGAGCCGGGCCGCGCTGGTGCCCTCGCCGGTGCTGCGGGCGATGGCGGACGGCAAGATCGTCAGGGTCGAGGAGCTGACCCGGATCCCGGCCGACGTGCAGGACAGCCTGATCACCATCCTGTCGGAAAAGACGTTGCCGGTACCGGAGTTGGGCTGGGAAAATCAAGCTGTCCGCGGGTTCAACCTGATCGCCACCGCCAACGATCGAGACCGCGGGGTCAACGAACTCTCCAGTGCGCTGCGCCGCCGTTTCAACACGGTCGTGCTGCCGCTGCCGGCGAGCCTCGACGAGGAGGTCGAGATCGTCGCGCGGCGGGTCGACCAACTCGGCCGCGCGCTGGAGCTGCCCGAGCTGCCGGGCGGCACGCAGGAGATCCGACGAGTGGTCACGGTCTTCCGCGAGCTGCGCGACGGCGTCACCGCTGACGGTCGGACCAAGGTCAAGAGTCCGACCGGCACGCTCTCCACCGCCGAGGCCATCTCGGTGGTCACCAACGGTCTCGCGCTCGCCGCGCACTTCGGCGACGGTGTGCTGCGCGCGCGGGATGTGGCGAGCGGGCTGGTGGGGGCGGTGGTTCGCGACCCCGTCACGGATCAGGTGGTGTGGCGCGAGTACGTGGAGGGCGTGCTGCGCGAGCGGGACGGCTGGAAGGACTTCTACCGGGCTGCCCGGGAGCTGTCCGGATGAACTGATCACCCTACGAGGACAGGGAGTTGGACGATCTGAGCGATCTGTACGACGTGCACGACCCGCGCAAGACACCAGGAAAGGACAAGGGGGAGGACATGACTGGTGAGGTGACCCTGCTGGGCGTACGCCACCACGGACCGGGCTCGGCCCGTGCGGTGGGGGCCGCGCTGGCCGAGCTGCGGCCGGACGCGGTGCTGATCGAGGGACCGCCGGAGGCGGATCCGATCATCGGTCTGGCGGCGGAGCGGGACATGGTGCCGCCGGTCGCGCTGCTCGCGCACGCGGTGCACGACCCGGCCCTGGCGGCGTTCTGGCCGTTCGCCGCGTTCTCGCCCGAGTGGGTGGCGATCCAGCACGCGCTGGCGGCCGAGGTGCCGGTGCGGTTCATCGACCTGCCGGCCGGCAGCGGCTTCGCGCTGCGGGCCGCCGAGGGCTCGGGCCAGGCGTCGGACGAGCCGTCCGGTGCGGCGGCGGACCCGATCGCCCGGCTCGCCGCGGCGGCCGGCCACCCGGACCCGGAGGCCTGGTGGGAGGACGTGGTCGAGCACCGGCTGCCCGGCGGGGACCCGCTCGCGCCGTTCGCGGCGGTGGCCGAGGCGATGGCCGTGCTGCGCGACCCGGACGTCGGCACCCCGGGCTCGCCCAGCGCACACCCCGCCGGCGCGCCCGTGGCCTCGGGCGCGCCCGGCGCGGGCGTGGCGGCCGGGGCGCCCGCCGGGCGGCGTGACGAACTGCGCGAGGCGTACATGCGCCAGCAGATCCGCGCCGCCCGGCGGGCCGGCCACCGCCGGATCGCCGTGGTCTGCGGCGCCTGGCACGTGCCGGCGCTCGGCGCGCTGCCCGCCGCCGGCGCGGACCGCGCGCTGCTCGCCGGGCTCCCGAAGAAGCTCAGGACCGAGATCACCTGGGTGCCCTGGACTCACCGGCGGCTCGCCCAGTGGACCGGCTACGGCGCCGGCATCGAGTCGCCCGGCTGGTACCAGCACCTGTTCGACCGCCCGGCCCGGTCCGCCGGGCCGGGCGGTGGCGGTACCGGCCTGGTCAGCTTCCTGGCCCGGGCCGCCGCACTGCTGCGCGGCGCCGACCACCTGGTCTCCGCCGCGCAGGTCATCGAGTCGGTCCGGCTCGCCGAGACGCTGGCCGCCGTGCGCGGCCGCCCGGCGGCCGGGCTGGCCGAGGCGCTGGACGCGGTCCGCTCGGTGCTCTGCGACGGCTCCGAGGTGGCGCTCGGCCTGGTGCGCGAGCGGCTGGTGGTCGGCGAGGCGCTCGGCCGGGTGCCGGCCGCCACCCCCACCGTGCCGCTGCAGCGCGACCTGTTCCGGCTGCAGCGCACGCTGCGGCTGGCGCCCGACACCGCGGACCGCGAACTGACCCTCGACCTGCGCCGGGAGCTGGACGTGGGCCGCTCGCTGCTGCTGCACCGGCTGCGCCTGCTCGGCGTCGGCTGGGGCACCGAGAACGCTTCCGCCGTCAACTCCACCGGGACCTTCCGGGAGAGCTGGCGGCTGCACTGGGATCCGGAGTTCGCCGTCCGGGTGGTCGAGGCCGCCCAGTGGGGGACCACCGTCGAGGCGGCCGCCACCGCCAAGGTGACGGCGCTGGCCGCCCAGGCCGTCGAACTCGGCGCGCTCACCGGGCTGGCCGAGCACTGCCTGGTGGCCCGGCTGCCCGCCGCGCTGCCCGCGGTGCTGAGCGAACTGGCCGACCGGGCCGCGCTGGACACCGACGCGGCCGAACTCGCCGACGCGCTGCCCGCGCTGGTCCGCGCGCTGCGCTACGGGGACGTCCGCGGCACCGACGCCGGCGCGCTGGAGGGGGTCGCGCAGGGCCTGGCGACCCGGCTCTGCGTCGGCCTGCCGACCGCCTGCACCGGGCTGGACACCGCCGGCGCCGCCGCGATGCGGGCCCGGCTGGACGCGGTGCACGGCGCGATCGGCCTGCTCGGCCGAGCAACCGACGCCCTGTCACCGACCGGGCCAGCGGCGGCCGGGCCAGAACCGGCCGGGCCGCAGACTGCCGGCGACCTCGCCGACCGCTGGGCCGCCGCGCTGGCCGCGCTGGCCCGGCGCGAGCCGGCGGGGAGCGCGGCCACCGGCGTGCCGGGGCTGCTGCGCGGCCGCGCGGTGCGGCTGCTGCTGGACGACGGCCGGCTCGACGCGGCCGAAGCGGCGCGCTCGCTGCGCCTGGTGCTCTCCAGGGCCGCGGTGCCCGCCGACGCGGCCGGCTGGGTCGAGGGCTTCCTCTCCGGCGGCGGCGCCCTGCTGCTGCACGACCCGCGGCTGCTCACGCTGCTCGACGGCTGGCTGGCCGAGGTGCCGGGCGACACGTTCATCGACCTGCTGCCGCTGCTCAGACGCACCTTCGCCACGCTGGAGGCCGGCGTGCGCCACACCGTCGGCGCGCGGGTGGCCGCCGGCCGGCTGGGCCCGGGCGGTGGCGCCGCCGGCCCGGCCGAGGAGCTGGACCAGGCCCGCGCCGACGCGGCGCTGCCCACCGTGCTGCGCCTGCTGGGCCGCGCCGCGCCACCCGACCCGCCCGCGGCGACGCCCGTCCGGATCCCCCGTCAGCTGGACCGCAGGAGTGCCGCATGACGACCGGGAGCGAGCTGGACCCCGACCAGGAGCGGTTGCGCCGCTGGCGTCTGGTGCTCGGCGGCGAGGCCGAGAGCACCGGCTACCGGCCGGTCGGCCGGGACGCGGGCATCGACCGCACGCTCGCCGCCCTCTACCGCGCCGCGCCGCACGACCCGCAGAGCGCCCGGGGTCAGAGCCGCTCGGCGGGCCTGGGCGCCAGCGCCCCGCAGGTGGCCCGCTGGCTCGGCGACATCCGCGAGTACTTCCCGACCTCGGTGGTCCAGCTGCTGCAGCAGGATGCGATCAGCCGCCTGGGCCTGTCCCGCCTGCTGCTCGAACCGGAGATGCTGGCGGCCGTCGAGCCGGACGTCCACCTGGTCACCACCCTGCTCTCGCTCAAGCACGCGCTGCCCGAGACCACCCGGCAGAGCGCTCGCCAGGTGGTCGGCAAGGTGGTCGCCGACCTGGAGCGCCGGCTGGCCGACCGGACCCGGGCCACGCTGACCGGCGGGTTGGACCGCGGTGCCCGGGTACGGCGCCCGCGCCACCGCGACATCGACTGGGACCGCACCATCCGCGCCAATCTGGGCAGCTACCTGCCCGAGTACCGCACCGTGGTCCCCGAGCGCCTGGTCGGCCATGCCCGGGCCCGGCGCGCGCTGACCAAGGAGGTGATCCTCTGTGTCGACCAGTCCGGCTCGATGGCGGCCTCCGTGGTGTACGCGGCGGTCTTCGGCGCGGTGCTCAGCTCGATGCGCACGCTGGACACCCGGCTGGTGGTGTTCGACACCTCGGTGGTCGACCTGACCGAGCAACTGGCCGACCCGGTCGACGTCCTGTTCGCCACTCAGCTGGGCGGCGGCACCGACATCGACCGCGCGCTGGCCTACTGCCAGTCCCGGATCACTCGTCCGGCTGAGACCGTGCTGGTCCTCATCAGTGATCTCCACGAGGGCGGGGCCCGGGACGGGATGCTGCGGCGGGTGGCGGCGATGAAGGCCGCCGGGGTCCAGTTCATCGCGCTGCTGGCGCTCAGTGACGAGGGCGCTCCCGGCTACGACCACGCGCACGCCGCCGCGCTGGCCGCGCTCGGCTGCCCGGCCTTCGCCTGCACCCCGGACGGCTTCCCCGAGATCATGGCGGCGGCGCTGGCGAAGCGCCCGCTGCCACTGCCGGACAGCGGGTCGGCCGTGAGGTGAACAGTGGGCGCGCGAACCCCGGTGACGCACCCGCTGTGACGGTTCTCACCCGATCCGGGCGGCCGACCGGCGAATCCGGCCGGTCCTGCGGCGATACCCTGCCAGACGGACGTGACGCGCGTGTTGATTGACGTGTGCGCCCGAGACCGCGTGGGCCGCAAGGCCGCAACTCTGCGTACCCGCACGGCCCCGACGACCCGCAGCGAAGATCCTGCCGTGGCACGCTCGTAGAGACACAATCCGCGACCACGAACAAGGACGAACACACGTGGACCTGTTCGAGTACCAGGCGAGGGACCTCTTCGCCAAGCACGGTGTACCCGTGCTCGATGGCGAGGTCATCGAGAACGCTGAGGACGCTCGCGCGATCGCCGAGCGCTTCGGTGGACGCGCCGTCGTCAAGGCTCAGGTGAAGGTCGGTGGCCGTGGCAAGGCCGGCGGCGTCAAGCTCGCCGCCGACCCGGCCGACGCTGTCGCCAAGGCCGACGCGATCCTCGGCATGGACATCAAGGGCCACACCGTGCACAAGGTGATGCTGGCCGAGACCGCGGACATCAAGGAGGAGTACTACGTCTCCTTCCTGCTGGACCGCGCCAACCGCACCTTCCTGGCGATGGCCAGCAAGGAGGGCGGCGTCGAGATCGAGGTCGTCGCCGAGGAGAACCCCGAGGCGCTGGCCAAGGTCTCCGTCGACGCGAACGAGGGCTGCACCGCCGAGAAGGCCGCCGAGATCGTCGCCGCCGCGAAGTTCCCGGCCGAGATCGCCGACCAGGTGATCGTGGTCCTGCAGCGCCTGTGGGACGTCTTCATCAAGGAAGACGCCCTGCTGGTCGAGGTCAACCCGCTGGTCAAGACCGGTGACGGCAAGGTCATCGCGCTCGACGGCAAGGTCTCGCTGGACGAGAACGCCGAGTTCCGCCAGGCGGAGCACGAGGCGCTGGTCGACCACGCCGCGGCCAACCCGCTGGAGGCCGCCGCCAAGGCCAAGAACCTCAACTACGTCAAGCTCGACGGTGAGGTCGGCATCATCGGCAACGGCGCGGGTCTCGTCATGAGCACCCTGGACGTCGTCGCCTACGCCGGTGAGAACCACGGTGGCGTCAAGCCCGCCAACTTCCTCGACATCGGCGGCGGCGCCTCCGCCGAGGTGATGGCGAACGGCCTGGAGATCATCCTGGGCGACGCCGACGTCAAGTCGGTCTTCGTCAACGTCTTCGGTGGCATCACCGCGTGCGACGCGGTCGCCAACGGCATCGTGCAGGCCCTGGAGCTCCTGGAGAGCAAGGGCGAGGCCGTCACCAAGCCGCTGGTCGTCCGCCTGGACGGCAACAACGCGGAGCTGGGTCGCAAGATCCTGACCGACCGCAACCACCCGCTGGTCGAGCAGGTGGACACCATGGACGGCGCCGCTGACCGCGCCGCCGAGCTGGCCAACGCGAAGTAAGGAAGGGGACTCTCACCATGGCTATCTTCCTTACCGAGGACAGCAAGGTCATCGTTCAGGGCATGACCGGCTCCGAGGGCATGAAGCACACCCGTCGGATGCTCGCCTCCGGCACCAAGATCGTCGGCGGCGTGAACCCGCGCAAGGCCGGCACCACGGTTGACGTCGACGGCACCGAGGTGCCCGTCTTCGGCTCCGTCGCCGAGGCCATCAAGCAGACCGGCGCCGACGTCAGCGTCATCTTCGTGCCGCCGGCCTTCACCAAGAGCGCGGTCGTCGAGGCGATCGACGCCGAGATCCCGCTCGCGGTCGTCATCACCGAGGGCGTCCCGGTGCACGACAGCGCCTCGTTCTGGGCCTACGCCGGCGAGAAGGGCAACAAGACCCAGATCATCGGCCCGAACTGCCCCGGCCTGATCTCCCCCGGGAAGTCCAACGCGGGCATCATCCCGGCGGACATCACCAAGGCGGGCAAGATCGGCCTGGTCTCCAAGTCCGGCACGCTGACCTACCAGCTCATGTACGAGCTGCGCGACCTCGGCTTCTCCTCGGCCGTCGGCATCGGTGGCGACCCGGTCATCGGGACCACCCACATCGACGCGCTGCGCGCGTTCGAGGCCGACCCGGAGACCGAGATCATCGTGATGATCGGTGAGATCGGTGGCGACGCCGAGGAGCGCGCCGCGGCCTTCATCAAGGAGAACGTGACCAAGCCGGTCGTCGGCTACGTCGCGGGCTTCACCGCCCCGGAGGGCAAGACCATGGGCCACGCCGGCGCCATCGTCTCGGGCTCCTCGGGCACCGCTCAGGCGAAGAAGGAGGCCCTGGAGGCCGCCGGTGTCAAGGTCGGCAAGACGCCGTCCGAGACCGCTCGCCTGGCGCGTGAGCTGATCAAGGGCTGACGCTCGGTCAGCAGTGTCTGCTGCCGCACCCCGGACCGGTTCGCCGGTCCGGGGTGCGGCGTTTTTCCGGGGCCGCACCAGAAGCTGCGGATGCCCGGGGTGCCGGCCGGGGTGGCCGGTCCCGCGCTGCCGTTCGCGGTGCCGGTGCAGAGCGGGGCCGGGACGGGGCGGGGGTTGAACCAGGCCGACGGGCCGTGCCCGTCCAGGGTGCCGGTGATCGAGGCCGTGGTGGCCAGCACCAGCAGCGCGGCGCCGGCCGGCAGCGCCAGGGCCCGCGCCCGGGCGGCGGCCCGGCACCGCAGGTCGGCCTGCCGGGGCTCGGCGCCGCTCGGGCAGCCGCGCACGGCGGCCTGGTAGAGCAGCCCACCGAGCCGCGGCGCGAAGTCGGGGGCGGCCGGATCGGGGCCGACCAGCGCGGGCACCGCGCGGACCAGGTCGAGGTGCGCGGCGTGCAGCCGGTGGCCGACGGCGGCCGCGCTGGCCTCGACCTCGACGGCGATCTCCGCCGCCGCCAGGCCGAGCGCGTCGTGCAGCACCACGACCTGGCGGCGCGCGCGGCTCAGCCGGCGCAGCGCGGTGAGCAGTTCCAGGTCGTGCGCGGTGAGCGCGGAGTCGAGCGGCGGGGTGCGGTGCCGCGACCGCGGACCCAGCGGGTACCAGGGAGTGAGCGCCGTCGCGAAGGCGCGGGTGCGCAGCCAGCGCGCGGGGTCGGGCTCGGCGGCCAGCTCGGACCAGCGGTTCCAGGCGCTGCCCAGGGCCTGCCGGGTGGCGCGCTCCGCACCGCGGCGGTGGCCGGCGGTGAGCAGGAAGGTCTGCTGCAGCAGCTCGTCGTACGAACGTTCGTAGAGCTTCTGGTAGTTCGCCGACGTGGACGGCGATGCGGCGGCGAGCGAAGAATTTTGACGCATGATCAGATGATCGGGGACACGTCGACGGCTCGCTCCTGCACGGGGCAGGACGAGTGACGGCGGCACCATGAGGCACATGACGCAGCATCTGATGGGCCGTCCGTTGCCGCGCGCGATCGGCGCGTTCGACTCCGCGCCGGTCCTCGCGGGCGCCGCGGCGGCGCTGCTCGGACTCGCCGTGGTCGGGGCCCCGGTGCTGGTCCTCTGGGTCCTGACGGCCGCTCCGCAGGACAGCGCCGCCGACGCCGCCCGGCTGGCCGGCGCGCTCTGGCTGCTCGGCCACGGCGGGCCGTTGAGCCGGGGCGGCGGCGGTGTCCCGCTCGCGCTCACCCCGCTGCTGCTGACCGTGTGCAGCGCGCTGCTGCTGCGGCAGGGCGCCGCCCAGGTGGCGGCCCGGCCGGGCGTCCGGGGCCAGGCGGTGCCCGCCGCGCTCTGCGCCGGATACCTCGCGGTGGCGCTGCCGGTGGCACTCGCCTGCGCCCGGGCCGGCGCGCTGCGGGCCCGGCCGCTGCCCGACCTGCTGGCGGTGCTCGCCGTGGCCTACCCGGCCGCGCTGGCGGGCGCCGGGGCCGCACCGGCCTGGTGGTCGACCCTGCGTGCGCGGATCTCGGACCCGCTGCTCGCCCGGCTTCCGAACCGGCTGCGCGAGCTGATGCCCGGGCGCCCGGCGCTCGGCGCCGTGGCGGTGGCGGCCGGCCGGGCCGCGGCGGCGGCGCTGCTGACCCTGGTGGCCGGCGGGGCGCTGCTGCTCGGCGCGGTGCTGCTGCTGCGCACCGACAGCACCGGGCCCGCGCTGCGCACGCTGACCGGCGGCAGCCTGCCCGGGGCGCTCGGCCTGCTGCTCTGCTGCCTGCTGCTGGTGCCCAACGCGGTGCTCTGGAGCATCGGTTACGCACTCGGGCCGGGTTTCGCGCTGGGGGTCGGCACGGTGGTGGCGCCCGGCCGGCTGACGCCCGGCCCGAGCCTGGACTTCCCGCTGCTGGCCCTGGTGCCGACCACCGCCTCGGCCTGGCAGCGGCTGGTGCTGGTGGTCCCGGTGCTGGCAGGCCTGGCGGCCGCCGGGCTGCTCGCCCGGGCAGCGGTGGCGCCCGGCGCCACGCCGCCGTCCGCCGGGGCACCCGCCCGGTGGCGTCCCGGCGCCACCGCGCTCGCCGCCGGGCTGAGCGCGCTCGTGGTCGGCCTGGCGGTGGCCCTCGGCGCCCGGCTGGCCGGGGGAGCGGTCGGCGCCGGGCGGATGGCGCAGCTGGGACCCTCGGCGTTCTGCGGGCTGGCGGCGGCCGGCTGGGTGGCGGTGGTGGCGGTCCCCGGCGCGCCCGCGCTGCGCTGGTGGCTGCTGCGCCGGGCGGCGGGTGACCTGCCGGCCTAGGACCTGGGGGACGGACATCGTGCTGATGGCGGGCACAAGGCTGGTTGACAGGATGCGCGGCCAGTGTCGGACGCGGTGCGGGTGGCGGAGCCGACGCCACCCGCTGACGCCCTCCTGGGATGGGAAAGGGATCCGATGACTCCTGCGCCTGACAACCGGACCGAGTTGTCCGTCGTCATTCCGATGTACAACGAGCAGGAGGCGCTGCCCGCCCTGGTCGCCCGGCTTCGCCCGGCCCTGGACGGCACCGGCGTCCGCTACGAGGTCGTCGCGGTGAACGACGGCAGCACCGACGGTACGTCCGCGCTGCTGCGCGAGCTGCGCGGCGAGTGGAGTGAGCTGCGGGTGGTGGAGCTGCGTCGCAACTCGGGGCATCAGGCGGCGCTGACGGCGGGTCTGCACAGCGCCGTGGGCGCGTATGTGGCGAGCATCGACGCGGACCTGCAGGATCCGCCGGAGAAGATCGCCGAGATGCTGGAGCTCGCCAGGCGCGACGACCTCGACATCGTCTACGGGGTGCGGTCGGACCGCAGCACCGACAGCGGGTTCAAGCGTCGTACGGCGGGTCTGTACTACTGGCTGATGCGCCGGCTGGTCGGTAAGCGGGTGCCTTCGCAGGCGGGTGACTTCCGGCTGTTGAGCCGCGAGGCGGTCGACGCGCTGAAGGCGTTGCCGGATCAGCAGCAGGTCTACCGGTTGCTGGTGCCGTGGCTGGGCTTTCGCAGTGGTCAGGTCACGTATCACCGTGACGAGCGGGTGGCGGGGGAGACCAAGTACCCGTTGAGCAAGATGATCCGCCTGGCGGTGGACAGCATCACCAACTTCTCCGCGGCGCCGTTGCGGATCGCGACCTGGCTGGGCGTGGCGAGCTTCTTCGCGTGCTTCGGGATGTCGATCGCGACGCTGGCGGTCCACCTGGCGGGTCACACCGTGCCGGGGTGGACCTCGCTGTTCGTCGGGATGCTCTTCATCGGTGGCATCCAGCTGATCTGCGTCGGTCTGCTGGGCGAGTACATAGGACGGATCTACACCGCCGTGCAGAGCCGTCCCACCTACTTCATCGGCTACGACTCGGCCGACGACGGCCAGGAGTCGGCGAACTTCGCGGCACCCCGGGAGCCGGAGCTGACCGAGGTGCGCTGACCGACCCCGGGAGCCGTGTCGGCGGGGGCGGCGGGCTGCGGGCGGCTCAGTTCTGCGGGTCGGTGAGGGTGACCACCCACTGCGGGGCCAGGGTCGAGCAGCTCTGCTGGCCCACCGCGGTCAGCGAGTCGTTGACGCAGGTGAAGTACGGGCGGTAGGCCAGCTGCACCGAGAAGAAGCTGAGCACCAGGAAGATGGCCACCCCGCCGGTGAGCAGGCCGCCGAGTGCCGCCGGCATCTGCGGGCGGCTGCGCTGGCCGTAGGGCCAGGTGACCGGGGCGCCGCTCGGGGCCTCGGCCGCGCGCTCCGCGGTCCGCTCGGCAGTCCGCTCGACGGCCGCCGTGCTCGCCGCGTTCGCTGTGCTTGCCGCGTTCGCCGTGCTGGCCGGGTTCGGTGCGGTGGCCGGGCGCAGCGCGCTGATGCCCCAGTAGAGGGCGAGGGCACCGAACAGCAGGGCGAGCGAGGCGATGTTCTGCAGCCCGCAGAAGAGCGCGGCCATGCCGCTCATCAACGCGTAGCGCGAGCGGCGGTGCTGCGGGTCGTTGGGGTCGAAGCGCGGCTGCTGCGGACCCGGCTGGCGGTCCGGCCAGCCCGGGCCGCCACCGCCCTGCCAGTTCGGGCTCCACGGGTGCGGCGGCGGCACCGGCGCTCTGCCGGGCCGGCCCTCACCGGTGGGGCGGTCGCCGTCCTCGGGTTCGCCCTGGGGCGCGCCGTCCGAGGGCCCCTGCGGGAGGCGCGGCCGCCACGGCTGGTCCGGGGCATCCTCCGGCGGCGGAGCGAAGGGGTTGCGCTCGTCGCTGCTCTTGCCGCTGCTCATGTCGGTCGAGGTCCTCATCGTCGTAGGGCGTCGCGACCCATGATCCCGCAGGCCGATGAGGAGCTGAGCCCGGCCTGCCGTTCGCGGTGCCACGGTCCTGAGAGCGGCTCGTCGGGCGGCGCCGGGAGATCCCGCTCTCATCTACGCGCGTCAAGCAGAATCCCTGGCCAACCTGCGTTCAACCAGCCGTTATCGTGGTGACGGTCGGCAGCTCTCCCAGGTTCCCGGGCTCCTCGCACGCCGCGCGCATCCGGCGAACCCACCGGCCGCCGACCTGCCGCCTGTCCGTAGTGGCCCCACCGCCCGGTGGACGTACCAGCGGGCGGGCACCCGACGTTTACGGAGATCCAGCGCAGTGGCTGCCGCTCACCCGCTCGCCTTCCCGCCCCCGTCCGACCGCCCTGCCCGGCTGCTGGTCCTGGTGTCCGGCTCCGGCACCAACCTCCAGGCCCTGATCGAGGCGGTCGCCGATCCCGGCTACGGCGCCGAGATCGTCGCCGTCGGTGCCGACCGGGACGGCATCGCGGGGCTCGAGCGCGCCGAGCGCGCCGGCATCCCGACCTTCGTGCACCGGGTGAAGGACTACCCCGACCGGGCCGCCTGGGACACCGCGCTGACCGCGGCCGTGCAGGCCTGGCAGCCCGACCTGGTGATCACCGCCGGCTTCATGAAGATCCTCGGTGAGCGCTTCCTGGGCGCCTGGAGCGGCCGGATCGTCAACACCCACCCTGCCCTGCTGCCCGCCTTCCCCGGCGCCCACGGCGTTTCCGACGCGCTCGCCTACGGGGTCAAGGTCACCGGCTGCACCGTCCACCTGGTCGACGCCGGGGTGGACACCGGTCCGATCATCGCGCAGGGCGTCGTGCAGGTCACCGACGCCGACCATGCCGATGGCGGCGAAGCGCTGCACGAGCGCATCAAGACTGTCGAGCGTCAGCTGCTCGTCGAGGTCGTGGGCCGTCTCGCCCGCGAAGGACACCGCATCGAAGACCGAAAGGTTTGGATCCCGGCATGAGTTCCGCCCCCCACGCCGCGCCGCCCGTCTCCGAGGACATCCGTCCGATCCGCCGCGCGCTGGTCAGCGTGTACGACAAGACCGGCCTGGAGGAGCTGGCCCAGGGCCTGCACGCCGCCGGGGTCGAGCTGGTCTCCACCGGCTCCACCGCCGCCAGGATCGCCGCCGCCGGCGTCCCGGTCACCGAGGTCTCCGAGCTCACCGGCTTCCCGGAGTGCCTGGACGGGCGCGTGAAGACGCTGCACCCCCGGGTGCACGCCGGCGTGCTGGCCGACCTGCGCCTGGAGTCGCACCGCGCGCAGCTGGCCGAGCTGGGCATCGAGCCCTTCGACCTGGTCGTGGTGAACCTCTACCCGTTCGCCGCCACCGTCGCCTCCGGCGCCACCCCGGACGAGTGCGTCGAGCAGATCGACATCGGCGGCCCGAGCATGGTGCGCGCCGCCGCCAAGAACCACCCCTCGGTCGCGGTGGTGGTCGACCCGGCCCGCTACGCGGACGTGCTGGCCGCCGTCCGGGCCGGCGGGTTCGACCTGCTGACCCGCAAGCGGCTGGCCGGCGCGGCCTTCGCGCACACCGCCGCGTACGACGTCGCGGTGGCGCAGTGGTTCGAGGTCTCGGGCTACACCGAGTCCGAGGAGCCGTTCCCGGCCTTCCTCGGCGCCACCTGGGAGCGCTCGAACGTGCTGCGGTACGGCGAGAACCCGCACCAGCGCGCGGCGCTCTACACCGACGGCACCGGGGGCCTCGCGGCCGCCGAGCAGCTGCACGGCAAGGAGATGTCCTACAACAACTACGTCGACACCGACGCCGCCCGCCGCGCCGCCTACGACCACGCGGGCCCGGCCGTCGCGATCATCAAGCACGCCAACCCGTGCGGCATCGCGGTCGGCGCGGACGTCGCGGAGGCGCACCGCAAGGCGCACGCCTGCGACCCGCTCTCCGCGTTCGGTGGCGTGATCGCGGTCAACCGCCCGGTCACCGTCGAGCTGGCCGAGCAGATCGCGCCGATCTTCACCGAGGTCGTCGTCGCCCCCGACTATGAGGCGGGCGCCGTCGAGGTGCTCGCCCGCAAGAAGAACATCCGCGTGCTGCGCGCGCCCGAGGCCCCGTGCGAGCGCCGGGAGGCCCGCCGGATCAGCGGTGGCCTGCTCTTCCAGCAGCTCGACCGGGTGGACGCCCCCGGTGACGACCCGTCGACCTGGACGCTGGCCACCGGTGAGGCGCTCTCCGAGGCCGAGCTGGCCGAGCTGGCCTTCGCCTGGATCTCCTGCCGCGCCGTCAAGTCCAACGCGATCCTGCTGGCCAAGGACGGCGCCTCGGTCGGGGTCGGCATGGGCCAGGTCAACCGGGTCGACTCCGCCAAGCTCGCGGTCGCCCGCGCCGGGGAGCGTGCCGCCGGTTCGTTCGCCGCCTCCGACGCGTTCTTCCCGTTCGCCGACGGCCTGCAGATCCTGCTCGACGCCGGCGTCAAGGCCGTGGTCCAGCCGGGCGGCTCGGTGCGGGACGAGGAGGTCATCGCGGCGGCCGCGGCGGCCGGGGTGACCATGTACTTCACCGGGACCCGGCACTTCTTCCACTGATCGTGCCGATCGGCTGACGGGCCGTGGGATCTCTCCCACGGCCCGTCAGCCGTCTCGTTGTCTTTTTTTGGGGGCCTCAGCCGGTGACCACGACCACCGTGCCGGCCATCTTGTCCGCGAAGGTCTGCCGCTTGGCGTCCCAGAGCGGCCACAGGTAGCCGATCAGGCAGCAGAGCGCGTCCAGCAGGTGCAGCAGCCGGCGGCCGATCGCCAGGCCGGTGCCGAGGTAGCTGCCGTCGGCTATCCGCAGCACCCTGGTGCCGACCACCTTCTTGCCGGGCGACTGGCCGGTGCTCCCCTCCATGTTCGCCACGACCAGCAGCGTCACCAGGTTCACCAGGCTGCCCAGCGACGACCCGGTGGCGAGCTGGATGGCCGTACCGGGCAGGCCCACGATCAGCCAGTCGATGAGGAAGGAGACCACCCGCCGGCCCCAGTTGGCCAGCGGCGGAGCGGGCGGGTAGGGCAGGTCGTAGCCGGGTGGCCGCTGGTCGTACGCGTTGCTCATCGGATCCTTCTGATCGTCGTACCGGCGCCTGGCGTCGGTGCTTGGCGTCGCTGCTTGATGCCGGTTCGTGCGGGAGCTGCCCGAGAACGCCGACGGCCCGTTCGCTCCGTCCGGAGCGACCGGGCCATCAGCCGTGCTCAGTGGAAAACCGTGCCGCCCGCTACCGGGCAGCCGCGCGAGCTACTGCGCGCGAATCACCAGGCTGTTGGTCACCTTGTCGGCGAAGCACTGGCCCTTGTCGTCCCAGAGCGGCCAGAGGTAGCCGAGGCCGCAGAGCAGGTTGTCCAGGACGTGCGCGAGCTTGCGCACGAAGGCCATGCCGAAGCCGAGCGGCCGGCCGTCGATCTCGCGGACCAGCTTGATGCCCACGGCGCGCTTGCCGATGGTCTGGCCGGTGCTGCCCTCGCGGACCAGCTGCCAGATGAGCAGGCCCAGCGTGAGCACGGCGCCGACCAGGATGATCGCCACGCCGCCGCCGCTCAGACCGGTGGAGGCGGTCGTGGTGGCGGGGGTGCAGACCGGGGCCGAGGTGTCGCTCGGGTCGGTGGGGAAGGTGCAGTTGGGCACGCCAGAGGCCACGCTGCCCACCACCATCGCGATGCCGATGAAGTAGCAGATGGTGAACGGCACGAAGATCACCAGCGAGTCGATGATGTACCCACCGACCCGGGCGCCCCAGCTGGCCACCACCGGCGGGCCCGCCGGGGCGTAGCCGTAGGGAGCGGCGTCCTGCTGCGGGTAACCGTAGTTCGGGGCACCCTGCTGCGGGTAGCCGTAGGCCGGCGGCTGCTGGCCGTACGGGTTCTGCTGCGGCGGGACGCCGTACGGCGCCTGCTGGGGCTGGCCGTACGGCTGCTGGGGCTGACCGTAGGGCGCCTGCTGGGGCTGGCCGTAGGGGTTGTTCGGGTCGGGCGGGTAGGACACGGAATGCCTCCGGGCGGGACGAGCTCTGCGGGCAGTTGGGACAGTGGGGACAGCGGGTGAGACTAGTGGAGCGCTATGACGGTGCGACACCCAGGCGGAAGAGCTGCCAGATCCAGGCGACCGCCAGCGCGCCGCCGATCACGACCCCGCGCCGACGCGGCGTCAGCGACCACCACCAGGCGTCCCCGCCGAGCGGCGCGGTGAGCAGGCCGAGTACCGCGACGACGGTCACCGGATTGGCCGTCAGGGCGGCCAGCCAGTGGCCGTGTCCGGCCTCGATGAAGACCGTGGTGCTGCCGCAGGCCGGGCACGGGATGCCGGTGAGGCGGCGCAGCGGGCAGAGCACCCCGGGATCGTGCGCGTCGTGCAGCACGGCGACCGCCAGCGCCGCGCCGGTCGCCAGCGCGCAGCGCAGGGCGGTGCGGGTGAACCGGGTGGTCGGGCCGGCGGGCGTCCGGGCGGGCCGGGCGGCCCGCACCGGGGTGATCACCGCAGGCCGGATGGCGGCGGGTGTCCCGGAAGCTGTTGCGATGGAGTGGTCACGAACGTTCTCCCCCGATCACCCGCGGGCCGCAGTTTCGGCGCTGCGCGGGCCATGTGACTGGTGCTCGGAGCCTATGGTCGACGGCAGCGGGCCACGCTGTCCAGCGCGTTGGCAGGGTGTGGACAGAACTGTGGCGCAACTGCAACCGGATCCACACGTTCCGTTAAGATGCGGGCGCGCGGAGAGCGGCGTGCCGAGCAGTGCCGCCGATCCGGGAGGATAGGGGTATGACTGCCCAGATTCTCGATGGCAAGGCCACCGCCGCCGCGATCAAGTCCGAACTCGCCGTCCGCGTCGCGGCTCTCAAGGAGCGGGGCATCACCCCGGGCCTCGGCACCGTACTGGTCGGCGACGACCCGGGGAGCCACTCCTACGTGCGCGGCAAGCACCGCGACTGCGCCCAGGTCGGCATCGCCTCCATCCAGCGCGAGCTGCCCGCCACCGCCAGCCAGGCCGACGTCGAGGCCGTCGTCCGCGAGCTGAACGAGGACCCCGCCTGCACCGGCTACATCGTCCAGCTGCCGCTCCCCAAGGGCCTGGACGCCAACCCGGTGCTGGAACTGATGGACCCGGACAAGGACGCCGACGGCCTGCACCCCACCTCGCTGGGCCGCCTGGCGCTCGGCATCGACGGCCCGCTGCCCTGCACCCCCTACGGCATCGTGGAACTGCTGCGCCGTCATGACGTGGAGATCAACGGCGCCGACGTGGTGGTGGTCGGCCGCGGCGTCACCGTGGGCCGCTCGATCGGCCTGCTGCTCACCCGCAAGAGCGAGAACGCGACCGTGACGCTCTGCCACACCGGCACCCGCAACCTCTCCGAGCACCTGCGCCGGGCCGACATCATCGTCGCCGCGGCGGGCGTCCCCTACCTGGTCAAGGCGCAGGACGTGCGCCCGGGCGCGGCCGTGCTGGACGTGGGCGTCAGCCGCACCGAGGCCGGCCTGGTCGGCGACGTGCACCCGGCCGTCGCGGAGGTGGCCGGCTGGCTCTCACCCAACCCGGGTGGTGTCGGCCCGATGACCCGCGCCATGCTGCTCAACAACATCGTCGAGGCGGCCGAGCGCCAGACCGCCCACTAGTCGCCACCCTGGGGATCGGAAATGAGCGCGGTACGAACGGGCCGGTCCGCACGTCGCCGGACGGCCCGGAACAGAGCGGCACCGAACACCGGGCCTGTGGCCACGGGGACACTGCCGCCGGAGGGCGCCAAGGCGGCCCTGGACCGCGGCCACTCGCTGCCGGTGCGGCAATGGCCGATAACGCTGGTCATGCTGGTGGTCGCGATCGGGCTGCTGGTCGCCTGGCTCGACGACTTCCGCTACGGCCTGCTGACCATCGGCGGCGGCATGCTGTTCGGCGCCCTGCTGCGGCTGCTGCTGCCGGAGGTCGGGATGCTCGCGGTGCGCAGCCGGTTCACCGACGTGCTGGTGCTGCTCTTCTTCGCGGCCGTGATCGTGCTGCTCGCCCTGGTGGCCCAGCCGGACCCCTGGCTGCGGCTGCCGGCGGTGGAGGACATCGGCAGCTATATCGGGCAGCGCCACTGACGCCGGCGCCGACGGGCGTTCGCCGGAGCCCGCCCCTGGCCGGGGCGGGCTCCGGCACGCTGTGACGCACCAGCCACGCCGGTGGGCACGCCCTCGGGGCGCCCTTGCGATAACCTGACGCCGGTTCTCTCGATGTCGAGAGAAAACATCCTCGGCTCCAGTGCGCCGACGTGCCCTGGGGCATGCTGGCGATCGCTGGAGAAGGAAACATGACTCGCACCCCCGTCAACGTCACCGTCACCGGAGCGGCCGGCCAGATCGGCTATGCGCTGCTCTTCCGCATCGCCTCGGGCCACCTGCTCGGCGCGGACGTGCCGGTGAACCTGCGCCTGCTGGAGATCCCGCAGGGCCTCAAGGCCGCCGAGGGCGTCGCCATGGAGCTCGACGACTGCGCCTTCCCGCTGCTGCGCGACATCACCATCACCGACCAGGCGAACACGGCCTTCGACGGCGCCAACGTCGCCCTGCTGGTCGGCGCCCGCCCGCGCACCGCCGGCATGGAGCGCGGCGACCTGCTGCAGGCCAACGGTGGCATCTTCGGCCCGCAGGGCAAGGCCATCAACGCGCACGCCGCCGATGACATCAAGGTCCTGGTGGTCGGCAACCCGGCCAACACCAACGCCCTGATCGCCCAGCGCAACGCCCCCGACGTGCCGGCCGAGCGGTTCACCGCGATGACCCGCCTGGACCACAATCGGGCGATGGCCCAGCTGGCCAAGAAGGCCGGCGTGACGGTCGAGGACGTCAAGAAGGTCACCATCTGGGGCAACCACTCCGCCACCCAGTACCCGGACCTGTTCCACGCCGAGATCTCCGGCAAGAGCGCCTTCGACGCCGTCGGCGGCGACCAGAAGTGGGTGGAGGACTTCTTCATCCCGAAGGTCGCCAAGCGAGGCGCCGAGATCATCGAGGTCCGTGGCGCCTCCTCGGCCGCCTCGGCCGCCAACGCCGCCATCGACCACGTCCACACCTGGGTCAACGGCACCCCGGCGGGCGACTGGACCTCGATGGGCATCGTCTCCGACGGCTCCTACGGCGTGCCGGCCGGCCTGATCTCCTCCTTCCCGGTCACCACCAAGGACGGCAAGTTCGAGATCGTCCAGGGCCTGGAGATCTCCGACTTCGACCGCGCCCGGATCGACAAGTCGGTCGGCGAGCTGGCCGAGGAGCGCGACGCGGTCACCGAGCTCGGTCTCATCTGACGAACACCCCGCCGTACCCGTGCCCCGGCCGACCGCTTCGGTTCAGAAGCGGTCGGCCGGGGGCGCTTACACTGGCCGACCGTGAACGAAACCCTCCAGGACGCCGCCCTCGTCCTGCTCTTCATCGTCCTCGGTGGGCTGTTCAACATCGCCGAGATCTCGCTGATCTCGCTGCGCGAGGGGCAGATCAGGGCACTGGCGGAGCGCGGCACCAAGCGGGCGGCCCGGGCCGCCCACCTGGCCGCCGATCCGAACCGCTTCCTGGCCGCCGTCCAGGTCGGGGTGACCTGCATGGGCTTCCTCTCGGCCGCCTTCGGCGCGGACACGCTGGCCGGCAAGCTCTCCCCGGTCTTCGTCCGGCTGGGCCTGTCCAGCGGGGTCGCGGACGCGGTCGCCCTGGTCGGGCTGACCCTGCTGATCTCCTACATCTCACTGGTGCTCGGCGAGCTGACGCCCAAGCGGATCGGCCTGCAGCGGGCGGAGTCGATCGCGCTGCTGGCCGCGCCGGTGGTCGACGTCATGTCGGTGGTGCTGCGCCCGGTGATCTGGCTGCTCGGCCGTTCCACCAACCTGATGGTCCGCCTCTTCGGCGGCGACCCCAAGGCCGGGCGCGGTTCGATGAGCTCGGAGGAGCTGCGCGGCCTGGTGGCCGCCAACACCGAGCTGGGCAGCGACGAGCGGGCGCTGATCGCCGATGTCTTCGCGGCCGGCGAGCGCCAGCTGCGCGAGGTGATGGTGCCGCGCACCGAGGTCACCTTCCTGGACGCCGACCAGCCGCTCACCGAGGTCCGCGAGGAGACCAGCACCTCGCCGCACTCGCGTTACCCGGTGGTCGAGGGCTCCTACGACGCGGTGGTCGGCTTCGTCCACGTCCGTGACCTCTACCGGGCCCGTGGTGAGCGGGCGCTGCGGGTGCGCGAGATCGCCCGTCCGGTCAAGCTGCTGCCGGCCACCAAGAAGGTGCTGGAGGCGATGAGCGAGATGCGCCGTGAGGGCCACCACCTGGCGATGGTGGTGGACGAGTACGGCGGCACGGCCGGCATCGTCACGCTGGAGGACCTGGTCGAGGAGGTGATCGGCGAGATCCGCGACGAGTACGACGCCCAGGAGACCACCGCGACCCGGCGGCTGGCGGGCGGCGGGGTCGAGGTCAACGGTCTGCTCAACCTGCCGGACTTCGCCGAGGAGACCGGGGTGGCGCTGCCCGAGGGCCCGTACGAGACGGTGGCCGGCTACGTGGTGGCCGAGCTGGGCGAGCTGCCCGAGGTCGGTGACCAGGTGCTGGTGGACAAGGAGGGCGCCGAGCACGGCGTGCTGCTGACCGTGGCGGCGCTGGACGGGCGGCGGATCGACCGGATCCGGGTGCGCGCCGAACCCGCACCCGAGGCGGCGGGCGAACGATCGTCCGAACCTCCAAACGAAGCCGGGTCCTGACCGCCTGCCGAAGCTGGAAGAATGGCGGTCATGGTCAACGCAGCGGTCACCAGTCCGGCGAAGGATCGCCCTCGGGTGCTCTCCGGCATCCAGCCCACCTCCGGCTCGTTCCACCTCGGCAACTACCTCGGCGCGGTGCGCCAGTGGGTGGACCTCCAGGAGGCGAACGACGCCTTCTACATGGTGGTCGACCTGCACGCGATCACCGTTCCACAGGATCCGGCGCAGCTGCGGGAGAACACCCGGGTCTCGGTGGCCCAGCTGCTCGGCGCCGGCCTGGACCCGGAGCGCTGCACCCTCTTCATCCAGTCCCAGGTGCCCGAGCACGCGCAGCTCGGCTGGGTGATGAACTGCCTCACCGGCTTCGGCGAGGCGGCCCGGATGACCCAGTTCAAGGACAAGTCGGCCAAGCAGGGCAGCGACAGCACCACGGTCGGCCTCTTCACCTACCCGATCCTGCAGGTCGCCGACATCCTGCTCTACCAGGCCGACGCGGTGCCGGTGGGCGAGGACCAGCGCCAGCACCTGGAGCTCACCCGCGACCTGGCCGAGCGCTTCAACAGCCGTTTCGCGCCGACCTTCACGCTGCCCAAGGCGTACATCCTCAAGGAGACGGCGAAGATCCTGGACCTCCAGGACCCGACGGCCAAGATGAGCAAGTCGGCCTCCTCGCCCAAGGGCCTGGTCAACCTGCTGGACGACCCCAAGCTCAGCGCCAAGAAGTTCAAGAGCGCGGTGACCGACACCGACACGGTGGTCTCCTACGACGAGGAGAAGAAGGCCGGCGTCTCGAACCTGCTGCGGATCCACGCGGCGCTCAGCGGGCAGAGCGTGGAGCAGTTGGTCGCGCACTTCGAGGGCAAGATGTACGGCGCGCTCAAGACCGAGCTGGCCGAGCTGTTCGCCGAGTGGGTGGTGCCGTTCCAGCAGCGGACCCAGGCCTACCTGGACGACCCGGCGGAGCTGGACCGGGTGCTGGCGGTGGGCGCGGAGAAGGCCCGCGCGGTGGCCGGCGAGACCCTGGCGACGGTCTACGACCGCATCGGCTTCCTTGCGGCCGCCAAGCGCTGATGCCCGAGCCGATGCCTGCCGATGGTGGCGATCTCACCGAGGTCGCCACCATCGGCGCGTCGTTGACCATCGGCGTGGCCGTCACGGTGCCCGAGCCGTTCGGCTCGGCGATCCAGGACACGCGCGCGGCGCTGGGCGATCCGCTGGCCCGGGCGATACCCACGCATGTCACGCTGCTGCCGCCGACCGAGATCCCGGCCGAGCGGTTGCCGCAGGTGCGGGCCCACCTGGCGGCGGTGGCGGCCGGGCGCCGCCCGTTCCGGATGCAGCTGCACGGCAGCGGCACCTTCCGCCCGGTCTCCCCGGTGGTCTTCGTCCGGGTCGAGGAGGGCGCGCAGGAGTGCCGTGAGCTGGAGGCCGAGATCCGATCCGGCCCGCTGGCCCGGGAGTTGGCGTTTCCGTACCACCCGCACGTGACGGTGGCGCACGGTCTGGCGGAGGAGGTGCTGGACGCCGCGGCGGTCCAAGTGCGGGCCTTCCACGCGGCTTTCGCGGTGCCCGCCGTCACGCTCTCCTGGTTCGGCGCTGATGCGGTCTGGCGCCCGTGGCGTGCTTACCCGCTGGGTCAGCGTTAATCAGCGCGAATCAGTTGCGTGAAATACAGAATGTAATCTCTTATTACTTTCTCATTCACCGCACCATCAGCTGAGCGCTATACTCAGCCGTTAATGGCTGCGGGGGGCTTATCGGCCAGAAGGCTCACCGTCTGGAGAGATGATGCGCTGTCCCCGCACGGTCCGGCGAGTCATGCGTGCCGTGGCCGGCCGGGCCCGCCGGGTCGGCGTGTTGTCCGGGGTGCTGCCGGCGCAACGGACGGCCGAGCAGCCGGGCGCCGTGCCGGAGCCCGAGCCGGCGCCCGCCCCGCCGAGCGCCGAGGAGCTGCGCCGGGAGCGCGAGGAGCAACTGCTCGAGCGACGGCCCGCGTTGGTGCGGCACGACGGCTTGCTGGCCGAGGTACGCGACGACCTGCTCTCCGGGGACGCCTACCTGCGCAGCTTCACCGAGGTGACCGATCTGCTGCGCACCAGCGGGGTGGTGTTCGCCCCGATCCGCGGTCAGGGGTTCCGGCAGTGGGTGGTGATCGCGCCCGGCCAGCGGGCCGAGGTGCTCGCCGCCTGCGTTGCCGCCTTCGCCGGCGAGCCGGTCTATGCGGACCTGCTGGGGCACGACGTCACGCTCAGCACGGTGCTCGCCGAGGAGCTGGCGCAGGCCGTCGCGGCCCTGGAGGCGGTCCCCGAGGCGGCCGAGGAGCCCGGTGAGTCCGGGGTGTTGGTCAAAGGGGTGCGGATCTACCGGCCGGTGGTGACCGGCGGGCGCACCCTGTCCTACGCCGCGGACCACGGCTGTGACCTCGACTTCTGGGATTCGGCCAGGCCCTCCCAGGGCGCGATCGCCGCGATCCACGAGCCGCCGTTCGGCTGGTGGGTGCCCTCCTTGGAGCCGGAGGCGACGGTGCGGATCGGCGATCGCGAATTCCCGGCGCCGGCCGCGTTCGCCCGGCCACTGCTGGACGACGTCACCTTTCCGGTGGACGCGGTGATCACCTGGGTCGACGACAGCGACCCGGTCTGGCACGGCCGGCGCGCCGCGGTGCTGGCCGCGATGGACCGGCCGCCCGCCACCGGGGACGGCCCCGAGCGCTTCCACAACCGCGATGAGCTGCGCTACTGCCTGCGCTCCATCGCCATGTACGCCCCGTGGATCCGGCACGTCTTCCTGGTCACCGACGGGCAGCAGCCCGACTGGCTGGTGGCCGAGCACCCGGACCTGACCGTGGTCTCGCACCGTGAGCTCTTCGCGGATCCGGCGGTGCTGCCGGTGTTCAACTCGCACGCCATCGAAACCCAGCTGCACCGAATTCCGGGTCTCGCCGAGCATTTCCTGTATTTCAACGACGACATGTTCCTGGGACGACCGATTCGGCCCGAACAGTTCTTCCACGGAAACGGCGCGCCGGCGGTCAATCTCGATTCCCGGGTGATCCCGCCGGGACCGGTGACGGGCGACGACGACGAGTACGTGGCCGCACAGAAGAACACCCGGGCCCTGATCCGGCGCGAGTTCGGCCGGGACACCACCAACACCCTCAGCCACGCCCCCTACCCGCTGACCCGCACCCTGCTGGCCGAGAGCGCCGAGGAGTTCGCCGCCGAGCTGACCGGCACCGTGCGCTCGACCTTTCGCTCGACCACCGACATCGCGCCGATCACCCTCGCCGTCAGCCGCGGGTACCTCGCCGGCCGGGTCGCCTGGGGCCGGATCGGCCACCGCTACGTGGACGTCGACCGGCAGGCCGCCCTGGAGCAGCTGCCCGGTCTGCTCGGGGAGCGCGCGATCGACACCTTCTGCCTCAACGACGGCGTCCTGGCACAGGTGCCCAGGCCCGAACAGGACCGGATCGTCACGGCCTTCCTGCAGGACTACTTCCCGGTGGCGGGCCCCTTCGAGCAGTCGCTGCCGGCACCGGCGGCCCGGACCGCTCCCGAGCAGACCGCGCCGGCCGAGCAGCTCGACCCGACCACCGGGCCCGCCGAGTCGGCGGGCTCCGCCCCGCAGCCACACCTGGTCGAGCAGCACGGCTGACCCCCGGCCGTACCCGACGCGAAAGCCCGCGGGCCCCGTGACCAGCACTCAGGTCACGGGGCCCGCAGGCCTTCCCAGCCGAGGACTCGGCCCAGCAGGCCGTCAGCCCAGCAGACCGTCCACCACCCGGGCCGCGGCGTGGCCGTCGTCCAGGTCGCAGTAGGTCGAGCGGAACGCGGTGTAGGCCTCGCGGTGCTCGGCCGCGACCCGGTCCAGGTCACCCAGCGCCTCGACCAGCTCCGCCGACGTCCGCAGCAGCGGCCCCGGTGCGTCCCGCTCGAAGTCGAAGGTGAACCCGCACAGGTTGTCGCGGTAGTGCTCCAGGTCGTAGGTGAAGAAGAGCACCGGCCGACCGGTGTTGACGAAGTCGAACACCGAGGCCGAGTAGTCGGTCACCAGCGCGTCGGCGACCAGCAGCAGGTCGGCCATGTCGGGGTAGCGCGAGACGTCCCAGACGTAGCCGTTGCCGGCGTCGGCGACCGGGCCATAGCAGTTCGCGTGCGGGCGGACCAGCAGGACCTGGTCCTCGCCGAGCGCGGCACGGGCCGCCGCCAGGTCGATCCGCAGGTCGATCTGGTAGCCGCCCTGCGGGCGCTTGCGGTCCTCCCGGAAGGTCGGCGCGTACAGCACGACCTTCTTGCCCTCGGGCAGGCCCAGCTTGCGGCGCACCTCGGCGGCCCGCTTCTCCCGGTCGGGGGAGAACAGGATGTCGTTGTGCGGGTAGCCGGTCTCCAGCATCTCGCCCTGGAACTTGAAGGCCCGACGCAGCACCGGGGTCGCGAAGCTGCCGCCGGAGATCAGCTTGCTCCAGGTCAGCACCTCGCGGTCGAGGTGCTTGAGGTAGTTGCTGTCGATGAACCAGATCTTCTCGAAGTCGTGGCCGATCCGCTTGAGCGGGCTGCCGACCCAGGTCTGCAGCACCACCTGGTCCGGACGCAGGCTCACGAAGTCGGGCAACTGGGCGCTGGTGACGATGTACTTGGCGGTGGCCACGGCCTCGTACCACTCCGGGCTCCACTGCCGCAGCCCGCGGGCGCTCTGCGGAAGTTCGGCCTGCTGGTCGTCCACCGTCCACAGGTGCTCCAGCGGCAGGCCGCGGCGGACCAGCTCCTCGTGGATGGCGCGCGGCGAGCCGGCGTACTGGCCGCCGTTGGCCACGTTGTAGAGCACCGCCTGGCGCAGCGGCTGCTGCTTGGCGGCCGGGTAGGCCTCCTTGCGCAGCACCCGCTGGCGGTAGCCGCTGCGCTCGTGCGGGCCGAGGTCGGCGTGCGCCTCCAGCGAGAGCGTGTCGAAGTAGCGGCGCTCCAGCACCACCTGCTTGCCGCGCGCGCGGATCTCGGCGGGCAGCGCGGCGTGCGCCTCCAGCGCCACCTGGACCTTGGGCCAGGCGAAGTCGGGATCGCCGCCCTCGGGCCGGAAGAAGACCTCCCAGGTGCCCTTGTGCAGCGGTACCTGGCCCGCGTACGAGCTGATGGGGGTGGCCGGCAGGTTCACCTCGAAGCGGCCGTCGCTGACCAGCACCGGGTGCAGGTAGTCCTCCTCGCGCCAGACGTGACGGACCACCAGGTCGTAGCGGTGCTCGCCGGACAGCGGGAAGTGGCCGGTGAGCGTGAAGCCCTGCTCGTCAGCGCCGGTGATCCGGTCCACCACCGGCTGCACCAGCTGGTCGGCGAACTGCAGGTGCCCGGTGTCGGTCGGCTTGGAGACCAGCACCCGGGCGGTGCCCACCGGGGACTCGGGGTCCAGCGGCAGTTCGAGGTGCTGCAGCGGCGCCCGCTCGTCGACCATGACCGGCAGCGTGGTCCGGTCGGCCAGCAGCAGCTTGGCGTACCACTGGTCGGCGCTGCGGGTGTCGGCGGCCGGGTCCAGCGCGTTCCACCGGTCACGGACCTCGGCGAGCTGCGTGAGCGGGATCCGCGCGGTGAACGGCACCGGTCGCCCAGCCGGGGTGCCGAACTCGACCGGGAAGTCGATCTTGCTGCCGGACTGCGAGTGGTGCAGCTGCAGCCGGAGCCCGGACAGGTCGGAGCCGCCGCGCACCGTGCCGTTGAGCTCGATCTCGCCGTCCGCCGCACCCAGTTCGGTGACCGAGGCGCGCAGCGTCTCGACCTTCAGGTGCAGGAAGCCGTCCTTCAGGAACGGCACGATCCGCGTGCTGGCGTCGACCCAGTGGGTCGGGTAGCTCTGCGCCGTGTCGGCCCAGCCGCCGGAGATCCGGCCCTTGTAGACGCCGGCCTTGCCGACGCCGCCGATCAGCACCCGCCAGATGCCGTCCTGCCACTGGCCGCGCTTCTTCAGCTTCGCCGGATCGATGAAGGTGGTGAAGCCGGCCCAGTCGCAGCTGTACAGGTCGTGCGGGGAGCTCGCGGTCGCTTCGGGCGCGTACTGGGTCTTGGCGGAGAAGGTGACGATCCGCTTGCCCTTGGCCTCGCGCAGCACGATCTTGCGGACCAGGTCGTGCTTGCCCTCCACACCCACGTGCTCCGGGAAGGCGTGCCCGGTCAGCCGCAGCTTGCCGTCCTCCCAGGCCGACTCGTAGACCCGGCTGCGCATCACCAGCGCGTTGTCCAGCCGCAGCACGTCGGCCGGCACGCTCTTGCGCCCACCGCGCAGGAACGGGTAGTCGGCGTACGGCCGGACCAGGCCGCGAGCCGGCGCCGCGCCGTTGCTCTCGGCCTCGAAGGCCATCTGCTCGACGAGCTCGTCGATCCGGCCCTGCAGGGTCAGGTGGTACTTCAGCCGCAGCGGCGCGCGCAGCTTGCGGACCAGCTCGGGCCCGATCACGCGCAGCAGCCGGCCCACGCACTCCAGGTACGCGTCGCGGTAGTCCTGCTCGCCGTCGACCACCGACCAGAAGAACATCGGGATCTCCTCGACGAGGTTGTTCTCGTCGTAGGAGCGCAGGTACTCCTTGAACTTCGGGTCGGTCTGCTTCAGCAGCCAGGTGCGGACCAGCTCCATCGAGGTGACCCGGTCGATCAGGCCCTTCGGGTTGGTGCGCATCTGGGTGATCGACATCTCGCCGACCTCGCGCTCGCGCCAGTGGTAGATCGGCTCGGTGAGCACGTCCACGCTCTTGGCCAGGTAGTGGTGCGGCACGCTGACCGGCGCGTCCTCGTACAGGATGCCCTCGGGGTAGAGCAGGCCGGCCATGTCCCAGAAGCTGCGCCGGTACACCTTGTTCCACGCGGTGCGGTCGGTGACCAGCGCCGGGATCTCGGTGATGTGGGTCTTCAGCCTGGTCTCGCGGAACGGCTTGGCGTGGCCGCCCGACGGGTAGTGGCCCACCGCGCGGAAGCGCAGCACGTTGCCGGTGGCGAAGTCGGAGCCGGTCTTGTCGAGCGTGGAGATCATCAGCTCGTACGCGCTCGGCGGCAGGGTGTCGTCACTGTCCACGAAGGCCAGGAACTCGGTGCCGTCGGTCAGGTGCAGCAGGCCGGTGTTGCGGGCGGCGCCGAGGCCGGCGTTCTGCTTGCGGACCAGTCTGAATCGGGAGTCCTTGGCGGCGAACGCCTCGGCGAGTGCCGCGCTGCCGTCCTTCGAACCGTCGTCCACCATGATGCACTCGAGGTCGCTCATGGTCTGGGCGGCGATGGACTCCAGGCACTCCTCCAGGTACCGCTCGACGTTGTAGATCGGAACAACGACAGAGAGACGGGGGGCCATCTTCGGGGCGGGCCTTTCATCAGGGGCGGTGTCACGGCCTGGAGCGGACCCGAGGCTTCGAGGGCCACCGGACAGGCGGTACGCGGCGAATCCTACCGTCCGACCCGGCCGGCCCCCCGTGTCGGCCAGGCCCGGCGGGGCTGAGCGGACGCCGGCCGGTGACCTGTCAGGCTGAACCGCATGGGATTCCTCACCAGGCTGCCGGTGATCGGTCCACTGGTCGCCGCCGTGCTGCGCAGCCGCCCGTACCGCGTCTACCAGCACTTCACGGCGGCCAAGGCCAACCGGCTGGCCGGTGCCGTCACCTTCTTCGGCTTCCTGGCGCTCTTCCCGCTGCTGACGGTGGCTCTGGCGATCGCGGTGACCACCCTCACTCCGACCCGGGTGGACACCCTCAAGCACAAGATCGCCGACCAGGTCCCGGGGCTGGCCAACTCGCTGGGTCTGGACTCGCTGATCGCCAACGCCGCCACCGTCGGGGTGCTCAGCGGGTTGCTGCTGCTGATCTCCGGGCTCGGCTGGGTGGGCACCATACGCGGTGCGATCCGGGACATCTGGCAGCTGCCCGAGGAGGACGGCAACGTGGTGCTGCGCAAGGTCTGGGACTGCGTGGTGCTGGTCGGCCTCGGCGTGGTCTCGGTGGTCTCGCTGGGCGCCTCCGCGATCACCACCCAGCTGGCGGGACGGCTGGCCAGTGGCCTCGGCCTCTCCGACCAGGGCCAGGCGCACTACCTGCTGGCGGTGGCCGGCTTCGTCATCGCGGTCGGCGCCGACCTGCTGCTCTTCCTGTACCTGCTCGCCCCGTTCCCCCGGATCGCCGGCCAGCACCGCCGCGACCTGATGACCGCCGCGCTGATCGGGGCCGTCGGCTTCGAACTGCTCAAGCTGCTGCTCTCCTCCTACCTGGGTTCGGTGGCGGGCAAGAGCCTGTACGGCGCCTTCGGCGTGCCGGTCGCGCTGCTGCTCTGGATCAACTTCGTCTGCCGGCTGCTCATGTACTGCGTCGCCTGGACCGCCCTGGCCGACCCCGAGGGCGCCCGGGCCCGCGCCCGCGCGAGCGCGGAGACCGCCTACCGCGCTGCCGGCGAGCTCGGCATGGCCGGCCCGCCGACGCGGCCGTAGCGGCTTGAGGCCCTAGGGCCTCTCTTACGGATCTTGCCGGGCGTGCGACGCCGGGCCTCCCGCCTGGACGCACCGGCGAATCATCCAAGTACGACCCAGTACGAGGACGATCCGCCGGCACACCCAGCCGGGCGCCCACCGCCGCGCGCTGATCCGACAAGATCCGTAAGAGAGGCCCTAGCTGTCCCGCTTCGGCCGGCGGCGCAACGCGGTGGCGCCGCGCAGGGCGGAGGAGGCGGTGGCACCCCGGGGTGCGGCGGCCCGGCCGGCGGCCGGGACCGGCGCGGACCGGCGCCGGTTCAGGAACCAGCCGGCCGCAGCGGCGCCGATGACGGTGACGACGCCGATCACCGTCCAGCTCTCCGGGCTCGGCATCGTCGAGCCGTGCCGGAGCGGCCCGGCCAGCTGCTGCCGGCCGCCCGGCACGCTGCCCGGCAGCGCCTGGCCGGGGACCGGCACCGGCACCAGTGCGGACCCGGCGGCGGGGCTCGGCGCGGTCGCGGCCGTGACGGCCGGCTTGGCGGAGACCAGTCGCCCGACCGGGGTCAGGCGGCCGCCGGCGGCGAAGCCCCAGTCCAGCAGCGCGGCGGTCTCGTCGTAGACCTTCATATAGGTGTCCGGGTGCATCACCGCGACCAGCAGCGTGTGCCCGTCCCGCTCGGCGGCGCCGACGAAGGTGCTGCCCGCGTTGGTGGTGTAGCCGTTCTTGACCCCGATCAGGCCCGGGTACTTGCCGAGCAGCCGGTCGGTGTTCTGGATCCCGAAGGTGGCGCGCTGACCGGTCCGGCTGTCCACCAAGCCGGGGAACTGGGCGTCCTTGGTGGCGCAGTAGGAGCGGAAGTCCGGGTTGCGCAGGCCCTCCCGGGCGAACAGGGTCAGGTCGTAGGCGCTGGTCAGCTGCCCGTCCTCGTCGTAGCCGTCCGGGGAGACCACGTGGGTGTCGGCGGCCCCGAGGTCGTTCGCCTTCTGCTGCATCTGACGGACCGTCTGGTCGACGCCGCCGTTCATGTGCGCGAGCACGTGCACCGCGTCGTTGCCCGAACTGAGGAAGACCCCGCGCCACAGGTCCTCGACGCGGTAGTCCAGGTCCTCCTTGACGCCGACCAGGCTGCTGCCGCTGCCCAGCCCCGCCAGATCCTCGGGCGCCACCCGGTGCACGACCCTGCGGTCGATCTTGGGCAGCACGGTGTCGGCGAAGAGCATCTTCAGCGTGCTGGCCGGCGGCAGCCGCAGGTGCGGGTTGTAGGCGGCCAGCACGTCACCGGAGTCGGCGTCGGCCACCAGCCAGGACATCCCGGTCAGCCCCTCCGGCAGCCGCGGCGCCCCCGGCCCGAGCGCGACCTGCACCCCGGGCAGCCCGAGCCGCTCACCACCGACGACGGTGGCGACCGGCGGCGGCTCGGCCGCGGCGACGGGGGCGGCCGCCAGCACCAGGGCGGCGGCCAGCGCGGCGGCCCGACGACCAGTACGACACATCAGGTAAGCATCCAAGTGCATTTGGTGTCCGTACCCGTCCAACGTCCACCGGCCCCGGCCCGTCGCCCGGCTCGCCGGAACGGGGGACCGCCGACTGGGCTGATCGGCTCCCTGCCGTTCGGTATGAAGGCCCGCCGCGAGGTGATCGGGAAGCTGACCGTCACCACACTTGAGCCCAACGAGGACCACTGGGACGAAGCGGAGATGGCCTACGCCGACGTGGTCCGGAAGCTGGTTGACCTCGCGTTCAAGGGCTACGCCTACAACCGCATCGCGGCGACCATGAACAAGGAGGGCACCCCCGCCCCGGGCACCACAGCGCAGCGGAACACCGAGGCGCGCAAGAAGGCCGTCCGGGAGCGCGGATTCCCTGGCCGGCAGCGGACCGGGATCATCTGGCGGGCTCAGACCGTGCGTCACATCCTCACGCACCCCTGCATCGGCGGGTTCGCCTCGGTGCGCCTCCCGAAGGGCCCCAAGGGGACGTTGGCCAACGTCATTGCCCGGGACCAGTCAGGGGCTCCGCTGACGCCGCACCAGGGCATCATCCCGAGCCAGACCTGGCTGGAGCTCCAAGAGAAGATCGGTCAGCGCGGCCTCGCTGAGCGGCAGTACGAGAACGGCGTGCCGGAGCTGTCCGGCTGGAAGTTCTCCCGTTGCGCCATGTGCGAGGGCTCGATGGGCAAGAGCGGGTGCTACTACATGTGCGCGAACCCCATTGGGCACGGTGGTCTGTCGGTGCAGACCGCTCACCTTGACGACTACGTCGCCCGCCAGGTTTGGGCGAAGATCACCAACGCCGATCTCGCCGATCCGGATGACCAGGCGTGGCTGGTGGCGGCTGCTCTACGGTTCGCGGAGCAGGAGGACCTTTCCTCGCTGATCGCTACGCCATAGCAGGATTCGGCGTGGCTACGGGTCTGGGACTTCCGATCGGATCTCTCGGTCACCTGCTGTGACCTGGCCTTTCGGCCGGTTGGCCCGGGTGGCCCACGCGCGCGTGCACGACGCGGGTGCAGGCGCGCACCTGCGCGTACGCGTAGGGCCGCCTGGTCAGCAGGAGTCTCGTGCCGCTGCCACCCGGGCGCGTCGGTCGGTCACAGCCGGCCTGAGCCCAACCGGCTGCGGAACGGCCCGCCAAGCCGCGAAATCCCTGCTCTGGCAGGAGGACGGAGTTACCTATCCGAACTGTCGTTCACCCGCCGTGCGGTCGGCGCTGGTCCGGTCGGCGCGCCGAGCACTGCCCGGCCTGTCATGAGACGCTCGCCAGCACCTGCGCGGGCGACGCTCACCGAACCGGTCAGCACGGCGCTCGCAGGTGCCTGCTGCCCGCCACGGTCGGTCTCCGGCAGAACGGCCGGGGCCTGTGGCGCCGTGCGCCCTACCCGAGCCGTTGAGCTGCCCACTGCCCCCGCCTGGCCCCTTCGAGGGTCGGTCGGGGGCTTTTCGTCGTCCGGGTGCTTATCCGAGGTAGGGGGTCGCCCGGTGTTCCAGGAAGTGCTGGAGCCGGAGCCGCTGGGTGTGGTGCATCGGCAGGTTCTCGATCTCGGTCGGGGCGACGAACTGGAGGTCGGTGGATTCGCTGGAGATCCTCAGTTCTCCGCCCGTGATACGAGCGGTGAAGCACACGTTGAACTGTTGGCGGACCTCGCCGTCCGAGTAGGCGATGATGTGGCGGGGGTCGGTGTACGTGCCGACCAGGCCCGTGATCTCCACAGCAAGTCCGGTCTCTTCCTGGACTTCCCGCACCGCCGTCCCGGGCAGCGACTCGCCGAGGTCCATCGTTCCGCCGGGCAACGCGTACAGCCCGTTGTCGGTTCGCCGTTGCAGCAGGATGCGGCCCCTGTCGTCGGTCACGACGGCGGATGCCGCGACGACGACCCGGTTCGGCTTGGGGGCGTCGGGATCGTCGTAGTACTCGGTTCGTGCCACGTGATCAGTTCTCCTCAGCCGGTCGAGCGGTGTCCCACACCGCGTCGAAGCTCGCAGCATAGGTGTCGAACAGCGTCCCTGCGCCCGAGCGCCGCAGGTGCCAGACCGGCGCGCCAAAGGCGTTGACGCCCCACACGTGCGCGTTCACGAGGAGCTGGTCATCTGCTCGGTACAGGCTGTTGTAGAGCGTCGTCGAGTGGGTGCGGATCTCGATCCCGGGAGTCCCGAGGAGAGGGCGGTAGTGCAGGAGCGCGAGTCTGCAACGGGACTCGATGCCGTGGCCGAACTTCTCCTCCTGGCCGCGCTGCCTGACGTTCTCGCTGTCGGGGTCACCGAGGGCGATGCGGACGGTGCAGCCCTCGGCGGCGCGTTCACGGAGCAGGTCGTTGAGCCGGGGGTACGCCTCGTGGAGGAAGACCGCCGCGTAGACAAGGACGTCGATTCGCTCCGTGGCCTTGCCGAGCAGGTCCACGAAGACGGAGACCGGCAAGTCGGCCCGCTGCTCGTACAGCCCCACCAGTTCAGGGCTTATCGCGCGGGCGGCACGGGGCTGCCGCAGGCTCGGCCACAGTGCGAACACGTCTTCTCCCAGTGCTTCGGCAGCCAGGCGGGCTGTCCCTAGCCGGGGCGTCCTGTTCTGGTTGGCCCATCGTTCAACCGATTTGGTGTCCACGCCGGCCTTCTCCGCCAGGGCGGCGTGCGTCCAACCGCCGGACGTCATAGCGCTTTTCAGTCTCTCGTTCGGCATCGCGATTGTCTCCCCACAGACACCGGGCCTTTGTTGGGGACGTTCTACCGCACGGGGGACGTCCCGAAGTGTCCTTTGCACGAGGTTCCACCGTCCCGGGCGACTGCCGGACCTTGGTATCCACCAAGTGGGAGGAGTGGGCAGATGACGACGGGCGGGCAACGCAGGACCCTCGCCGAGTACCGGGCCGAGCAGCGCCAGCGTGCCTCTGTCGGCAACCCGTTGGACGAGTACGACCCGGAGTATTCTGCCCGGGCCATCAGGGGTACGCCGCGTGGGTGGCCGTTCTGCACCTGCGGCAGCGACAAGTGCCCCGACAAGGACATCGCGTGAGTGCCGCTCAGCAGGCCGACGGCGGCCCGGAGCCGGTGGACCCCTTCGAGTGGATCAGGGCTCACCCGTGGCCGCGTGAGTGCCCTGCCGAGCCCCGACCGGTGCTGACTCCGGAAGAGTTCAGCGAAGCTCCGTTGACGACCGACGAGCGGCGACGGCGGGCCGAACTGCTCGCCAGGGTGCGCGAGGCCAACCACCCCCGCTGCTGGCCGGCCAACTGACTCCCGCCCCGGTCGTCATCCCTGGCAGACAGCCGACCGGAGCGGGGTCCAACACCGAACGACCCGGACACCGACCGGTGATTCGGAACACCTCAGTGTGTGAGGAGCCACCGGCATGACCACTCCCACGCCCGGCCCCAACCGTCCACCCGGCCCCGGTCCGATGCCGCCGGAGTGACGACGGAGCACGCAGACGCGGAGAACACACCAATCATGAGGAGGCACAGCCATGGGAAAGCACGGCGGAGGCGGCGGCAACGACGGGCCCGGCAAGGCGGGCGGGGGCTCGGGCGGCGGTCACTCGGGGTCGCCGGACACGGCCCCGCAGGACGGGCAGCGGGACGCGCCGCCCACCAACCTGCCCAAGCCCGGGAAGTAGGCAGCCGATGAACTGGGGCGAACTCGCCGACAGGCTCCGGGAGTCCGGGGCACTGTCGGCCGACTGGGAAGAGACGTTCCGCGCCGTCCCGCGCGACCGCTTCACTCCGGCGCGGATCCACCACGGGGGCGAGTGGATCGACAGTGAGACGAGCCCGGCTCGATGGGCGGAGCTGGCCGACTCGGACCTGCCGTTGGTCACGCAGCTGTACGAGGGGACCGAGATCCCGTCCTCGTCCAGCTCCATGCCCACGGTGGTGGCCACGATGCTCCGCCAGCTGGACGTCGCCGAGGGGATGCGCGTCCTGGAGGTGGGCACAGGTACGGGGTGGACGGCGGGCCTGCTGGCTCACCGACTCGGCGCTGACAACGTGGTCAGCATCGAGGTGGATCCCAGGCTCGCCGCCGAGGCGCGGGGCCGGCTCGGCGCGCTCGGGCTGCGGCCCCGAGTGGTGGTCGGTGACGGCATGCTCGGCGACCCCGCCGGGGTGCCCTTCCAGCGGGTTCACCTGACGGCCGCCGTTCAGCGTCTGCCCGCTGCTCTGATCGAGCAGACCGAGCCCGGCGGGGTGATCCTGGCCCCGTACGGCACCGCCTTCTGCAACGGGGCACTGGCGCGGCTCACGGTCGCCGAGGATGGCAAGTCGGCGAGCGGTCCGTTCGTGGCGGACGTGGCGTTCATGTGGATCCGCGACCAGCGGCCCGACAGCGGCGAGTTCGAGATCGAAGACGTCCGCTACGGCCGTTCGGAGATCGACCCCGCTGACGTCGCCGACAACACCGACGCCGCGTTCGCGATCGGCCTGCTGATGCCCGGCCTGTTCCGGCAGAGCGTCTGGGCCTCCTACGACCGGTTCGGCACGGGCCGGTTCGAGATCTGGGACGGGCAGTCGTACGCCCACTGCCGCCTTGCCGACTGGCAGGGCGAGCATGCCGTCTCGCAGTCCGGCCCCCGGAACCTGTGGGACGAGGTGACAGCCGCCCGCGAGTGGTGGCAGCGCCACGACTGCCCGGACCTGTCCCGGCTCGGCCTGACCGTGACCGTGGCGGGCGAACACCGGGCCTGGCTGGACGACCCGGACCACGTGATCGGCTGACCCTGACCGGCCCGGCTGCCATACGTCCCCCACGGGCGGCCGGGCCACCGTCTCCCGCTGCTGGGGAAGGCACGACAAGTGCAGCGGGACCGCCCCGCCTGTGCGCCGCCCGTGTGGTGCGCGGGCGGGGCTGCTTCGCTTACTGGGCGGCGCGCCGGGCGGCGAGAACGCCCCGGATGCCGATGACGCCGATGGCCGTCCCCAGGGCGAACGACACGATGGTGAGGGCCAGGTGGATCCAGAAGAAGGCGGTCGGGTGGGAGTGATCGCCATTGGTGAACGCCTGGTGGGCGGAGTCGGCCCAGAGGTTCTTGGCGAATGTCACCCAGACCATCCAAGACCACGCGCCGAACGCCGTAAGGAACCAAGAGACGGGGCGAGTGAGCTTCATGGGTGTGGTCCTTCGAGCGGAGTAACCGGTCCCTCAAGTATGTGGGCCGTGCCCGCCGGGCCAGCTGCCGGGGGTGTGGGATCCTCCTGGGTGTCTTCCGTTCTTCGACCTTCGTGAAGAATCTCTGGCAGGACTCGGCCCACCAGGCCTTCACCAACGGCGACCACGGCCACCCCACCGCCTTCTTCTGGATCCACCTGGCGCTGGCCGTCACCTCCTTCGTGCTGGGTGTCGTGGTGGGTGCGGTGGGGCTGCGCGGGCTGCGCGCCGGAAAGCCGTTGACCTGACGGTTCGGCGCCTGACAGAGTCCCAGCTGCTCACCGCAGTATCGGAAGTTCTTTCGAGGGGGACTCGACTCCTTTGCGTACCACCCGCCTGCTCGCCGCCACCGGCGTGCTCACCATGGCCGTCGGTCTGGCCGCCGCCCCGAACGCCGTCGCCGACACCGCGCCGTCCTTCAGCAACCCGCGCGTCACTCCCGCCCCGGTGCTTGCCCCCGGAGGCACCCCGGCCGAGGACTGCGCGCCGAACGGCACCCCGGGCTGGGTCGGGCTGAGCATCGCGCCGCCGACGCTCAGCGCTGACGTCCAGCTCCCGGCCGGCGCCGCCGTGCTGCCGGACATCGCGGTCACCGACACCACCACCGACCCGCACACCTCGGTGTTCCGGGCCACCAAGCTGGCGGTCCAGAACGGCACCGTGAGCGTCCAGGTGCCGGGTCTGCAGGACGGCCACAGCTACGTCTGGCACGCCTACACCGCCGGCGCGGGCGTGGACGCGTCCACGCCCGAGTGCCACTTCCGGGTCGACCGCACCCCGCCGACCGTCGGCGTGAACTCCACCGACTTCCCGGCGCAGGGCTCGGGGCAGACGGCGACCAAGTACGCCGGCCAGCCAGGAACCTTCACCTTCACGGGCGCCGACCCGGTGCCCGCCGGCGGTGCGGCCTCCGGAGTGGCCTGCTACCAGTACGCGCTCGCGCCCGCCTCGCTGGGCATCTTCACCGGCTGCGGGGCCGCCAACACCGTGGTGCCCGCTGCCGACGGCACGGCGAGCGTGCAGCTGACGCCCGCCGACTGGGGCACGAACACGCTGGCCGTCCAGGCGATCGACAACGCGGGCAACGTCTCGCAGACCGTCTCGTACGGCTTCTACGCGCCGAGCAACCCCACCCCGCCGGCCACTCCGGGTGACGTGGACAACGACGGTCTGGCGGACATCGTGGTGCCCGACGGTGCGGGTGCCCTCCAGGTGATCAAGGGCAACAGCGGCAGCACGACGCCGAGCGAGGCCTTCCCGGCGGCCGACGCGCCCGGCGGATCCGGCAGCTGGAGCGGTCTGCAGATCGCCCACCGTGGCTGGATGCCGAACACCGCGACCGCGGACACGGTCTTCGTGCACAACCCGCAGAACCCCGGCGCCCTCTACATGTACCGCAACGAGGGCTCGCTCCAGCTCGGCGGGCAGTACCCCGGGCTGGTCAGCCGTCCCACGACGTGCCAGGACGTCACTGGGGCCACCATCGGCTGCCCCGCGGGTTACGGCTCCGACTGGTCCGGTGTGACGCAGCTCGTCGCGCTCGGCTCCACCGACCCGGGCAAGCCGAACGATGCAGCGCTGCTCACCGTCGAGGGCGGCAACCTGTGGCTCTTCGACCGGGCCAACTCGCTGCGCTTCACTGTCGCCCAGCAGCTGACCACCACCGGCAACTGGAGCGGCTACGACCTGGTCGCCCCCGGTGCCGACGCGCAGGGCAATCTGGCGCTCTGGGCCCGCGACCGCGCCACCGGTGACCTGCACGCCTTCCCGCTGCCGAAGAAGGCCGACGGCACCTTCGACTTCTCCGCTCTGGCGGACCCCACCGCCCACGTGGTGGCGTCCGGCTTCACCACCGCTGCCTACCCGACCCTGGGCAGCTCCGGTGACCTGGACGGCGACGGTGTGGCCGACCTGTGGGCGGTCACCCCGGACGGGCACCTGGACGTCTTCAGCGGCTGGACCGAGCCGTATGACTTCGGAGTGCTGCAGTAACGCAGACGCACAACACAACGGCCAGGGCCCCGTCCGATCGGACGGGGCCCTGGCCGTTGTCGGCTCGACGGAGCGTCAGAAGCGGCGCGTCACCAGGGCGCGCTTGACTTCCTGGATCGCCTTGGTGACCTCGATGCCACGCGGGCAGGCCTCCGAGCAGTTGAAGGTGGTGCGGCAGCGCCACACGCCCTCGCGGTCGTTGAGGATCTCCAGGCGCTGCTCGGCGCCCTCGTCACGCGAGTCGAAGATGAAGCGGTGCGCGTTGACGATGGCGGCCGGGCCGAAGTACTGGCCGTCGTTCCAGAAGACCGGGCAGGACGAGGTGCACGCGGCGCACAGGATGCACTTGGTGGTGTCGTCGAATCGCTCGCGGTCCTCGGCGGACTGCAGGCGCTCGCGGGTCGGCTCGTTCCCGTTGGTGATCAGGAACGGCATGACGTCCTTGTACGCCTGGAAGAACGGGTCCATGTCGACCACCAGGTCCTTGAGGACCGCGAGGCCCTTGATGGCCTCGATGGTGATCGGCTGCATGCCGCCCTTGCCGTCGGGGGTGGCGACGTCCTTCAGCAGGGTCTTGCAGGCCAGCCGGTTGCGACCGTTGATCCGCATGGCGTCCGAGCCGCAGATGCCGT
Organism: Kitasatospora sp. GAS204B; assembly: GCF_029892155.1. Classification (GTDB taxonomy): domain Bacteria; phylum Actinomycetota; class Actinomycetes; order Streptomycetales; family Streptomycetaceae; genus Kitasatospora. Next base: position 139,501 of record NZ_JARZAG010000019.1, read on the forward strand.
GCGCGCAGGAGCGGCGGTAGGTGAGGGTGCCGTCCTGCTCCCACTTGACCTTGTTGAGGGCGTCCAGGACGCGCTCCTTGGGGTCCATGGTGAGCTGGTAGTCCACCCACACCGGGTCCGGGTGCTCCTCCGGGTTGAACCGGCGGATCCGCAGGGTGAAGTTGATCATCTGGACGCCGCCGGCCTCGGCCGCGTCCAGCGCCGCGGAGTGCGGGGCGTCGATCGTGGGGGCGCTCATCAGTACTTACGCTCCATCGGCTGGTAGCGGGTCGTGACGACCGGCTTGTAGTCAAGGCGGATCGAGGTGGTGCCGTCCTCGGCGACCTCCTGGTACGCCATGGTGTGCTGCATGAACTTCACGTCGTCACGGGTCGGGAAGTCCTCGCGGAAGTGGCCGCCGCGCGACTCCTCGCGGGCCAGCGCGGAGATGACCAGCACCTCGGCCAGGTCGAGCAGGTTGCCCAGCTCCACGGCCTCCAGCAGGTCGGTGTTGTAGCGGTAGCCCTTGTCCTGGATCGCCACGTGCTTGTAGCGCTCGCGCAGCGCGGCGATGTCCTCGCCGGCCTGCTTCAGGGTGGCGCCGGTGCGGTAGACCATGGCGTTGACGTCCATGGTCTCCTGCAGCTCCTTGCGGATCTGCGCCACGGACTCGGTGCCGGTGGACTCGCGCAGGCCGTCGACCAGCGCCTGCACCTTCTCGGCCGGGTCGGCGGGCAGCGGGACGAACTCGCTCTTGCTCGCGTAGTCGGCGGCGGCGATGCCGGCCCGCTTGCCGAACACGTTGATGTCCAGCAGCGAGTTGGTGCCCAGGCGGTTGGCGCCGTGCACGGACACGCAGGCGACCTCGCCGGCCGCGTACAGGCCGGGGACGACGTCGGTGTTGTTGCGCAGCACCTCACCCTCGACGTTGGTCGGGATGCCGCCCATCGCGTAGTGCGCGGTGGGCTGGATCGGGATCGGGTCCGTGTAGGGCTCGATGCCGAGGTAGGTACGGGCGAACTCGGTGATGTCCGGGAGCTTGGCGTCCAGCTGCTCCGGCGGAAGGTGCGTCAGGTCCAGGTAGACGTGGTCGCCCTCGGGGCCGCAGCCGCGACCCTCGCGGATCTCGGTGTAGATCGCGCGCGAGCAGACGTCACGGGACGCGAGGTCCTTCATGACCGGGGCGTAGCGCTCCATGAAGCGCTCGCCGTCCTTGTTGCGCAGGATGCCGCCCTCACCGCGGGCGCCCTCGGTGAGCAGGATGCCCATCCGCCAGATGCCCGTCGGGTGGAACTGGAAGAACTCCATGTCCTCCAGCGGCAGGCCGCGGCGGTAGACCAGGGCCTGGCCGTCACCGGTGAGGGTGTGGGCGTTGGAGGTCACCTTGAAGAACTTGCCGGTGCCGCCGGAGGCGAAGACGACCGCCTTGGCCTGGAAGACGTGGATCTCGCCGGTGGCCAGCTCGTAGGCGACGACGCCGGAGGTCTTGCCGTCGTTGATCAGCAGGTCGAGGACGTAGAACTCGTTGAAGAACTCGACGCCGTGCTTGACGCAGTTCTGGAACAGCGTCTGGAGGATCATGTGACCGGTGCGGTCGGCCGCGTAGCAGGAGCGGCGCACGGCCGCCTCGCCGTGGTTGCGGGTGTGGCCGCCGAAGCGGCGCTGGTCGATCCGGCCGGCCTCGGTGCGGGAGAAGGGCAGGCCCATCTTCTCCAGGTCGAGGACGGCGTCGATGGCCTCCTTGCACATGATCTCGGCGGCGTCCTGGTCGACCAGGTAGTCACCACCCTTGACCGTGTCGAAGGTGTGCCACTCCCAGTTGTCCTCCTCGACGTTGGCCAGGGCGGCACACATGCCGCCCTGGGCCGCGCCGGTGTGGGACCGGGTCGGGTAGAGCTTGGTCAGGACCGCGGTGCGGCTGCGCTGGGTCGACTCGATGGCCGCGCGCATGCCGGCGCCGCCGGCGCCGACGATGACGGTGTCGTACTGGTGAATCTGCATGGGGGTTAGCTCGCCTCTGGCTCTTGCTGGCTCTGCGATGGCCGATTAGCTGCTGGGCCTCAGATGTTGGGGTCGAAGGTGAAGATCACCAGGGTGCCGAGCAGCACGGTGAAGACCGTGGCGGCGCCCATGAGGCCCTTCAGCCAGAGCCGAGTGGAGTCCTTCTCGGCGTAGTCGTTGATCACGGTGCGCATGCCGTTGGCGCCATGCAGCATGGCCAGCCAGAGCATCAGCAGGTCCCAGCCCTGCCAGAACGGCGAGGCCCAGCGGCCGGCGACGAAGGCGAAGTTGATCTTCGACACGCCGTGGTCGAGCAGCAGCATGATCAGCAGGTGACCCAGGATCAGCACGACCAGCACGACGCCCGACAGGCGCATGAAGAGCCAGGCGAGCATCTCGAAGTTGGTCCGGGTGCGCCGCGGGGTCTTCGTGGTGCGGGTGCGCGGCGGCTGGATCACGAAGGCGTCGGCGGGGTTGCCGGTGCCAAGACCCTTGCCGGTGTGCGCCTGCGAGGAGGAGATCAGCTCGATGTCGGTGGTGTCAGTAGACATGCCGGATCACTTCCCGAACCAGGTGAGCAGGGTGTGCTGCAGGATGCCCCAGAAGGCACCCGCCATCAGCACGACCCAGAGGCCGACGACGCTCCACAGCATCTGCTTCTGGTACTTCGGGCCCTTCGACCAGAAGTCCACCGCGATGACCCGCAGGCCGTTCAGGGCGTGGAACAGGATGGCGGCGGTGAGGCCGTACTCCATCAGGTTCACCAGCGGAGTCTTATAGGTGTTGATGACGGAGTCGTACGCCTGTGGCGAGACCCGCACCAGTGCGGTGTCCAGGACGTGGACGAGAAGGAAGAAGAAGATGAGGACGCCAGTGACTCGATGAGCCACCCAGGACCACATGCCTTCGCGGCCGCGGTACAGCGTTCCAGCCGGCACGGAAAACCCTCCGGAAGCGGTTGAAGGGCTCGGCCGGCTTCGGTGTCGGTCAGCCCGGCCGGGTACGGTCCACCGGCCGCGGTCATCCTATCGACGCGTCGTCGGTAACCGCCTCCGGGGGGTTTGAGTGTGATCAATCAGGCACGGGCGGCCTAACGGGACGTTTTTCCGTGACGCTGGGTCATGGTTCCGGCGCGGTACGGTGACGGATCTTCGGCTTTCCGCCGTTGTCAATCGCCGTTGAGGACATCGATGACCGTTTGCCCTGCCGTTTTGTTGCTGCTGCCCGTGCTCGCGGTCGGCGGGTGCGCCACGGTCAAGCCCACCGCGGCCGACCAGTTGCCGGCGGCGCGGGTGCTGAGCGTCGTCGAGCTGCGGGCCGCCGCGGTGGAGAGCGCGGATCTCGGCGGCGGATACACCGTCACCTTGATGAGCCCGGGTCAGGCCGCCGCGCCGCAGCACGGGGAGCGGCAGCTGGCCGATGTCGCGGCCTGCCAGCCGGTGCTGGACGCGATCGGTCCGGCGGACCCGAATGCCCAACCGCAGGCCGAGACCGACCTGAGCACGGTCAGGGCCGGCGATTCGCCGGGCGCCCTCTACACGGCGCTGCTCGGCTACCCAGTGGGCCGGGCGGCCGTGCTGCAGTCGACGCTCGACCAGGTGCTGGCGCAGTGCGCCGACTTCACCTCGGGTGCGGCGAGCCAGCCCCAGGGGGCCCGCACCCGGCACCAGCTGGAGCGGGCCGACACGCCCACCCCCGGGGGAGCCGACGGCGCGACCGCCTTCACCCTGACGAGTGGTCCGCAGACGGGTGGGCCGGCGCTCTCGCAGCGGGCCGCGGTGGTCCGGGTCGGCACGGCGCTGGCCGTCTTCTCCACCGTGGGGACGGCGAAGGAGCCGGCCGCCGTGCCGGACTCGGCGGTGGTCCTGGCGCAGACCCGCAAGCTGCGGGCCGCGCAGGGGTGAGCCGACCGGGCCGGCCGGCCGGGCTTGAGGTGGCCGGGCTTCAGGCGGCCGTGCTGCTGGCGACCAGGTGTTCCAGGCGGTTCAGCGCGATCCGGCGCAGCTCCTCGGCGGCGACCAGGCGCTCCTCGTCCGGCTCGTTGGCCAGCCGGGTGCGGATCGAGCTGAGCACGGTGTCCAGCATCTCCTCCGGCTCGACGCCGTCCAGGCAGACCACGAAGACGTGCCCGAAGCGCGATTCGTAGGCGGCGTGCGCGGCACGCAGCGCGGTGTGTGCCGCCTGGCTGCCCGGGGCCCGCATGCCGAGCAGCGGCTGCGGCATCCAGCTCTCGTCGGCCAGCGCCTCGGCCAGGTCGCTGGGACGCAGGTCGTAGGAGGCCTCGCTGGCGGCGGCCAGCAGCGACTCCAGGTCGGGGTAGGGGCGGTGGGCGGTCAGCCGCAGGGCCCAGCGTTGACTGCCGCAGCAGGCGAGCAGGGCCTCCTCGGCGGCGCCGGGGTCGGCCTCGTTGAAACGGTGTAGTCCGACCGCGGGGCTGGGCGGGGTCGTCGGCCGTGGTGCGGGGATGTCGGCCGGGATGTCGCTGGCCAGCGGGTCCTCCTCGGAGGGCGGAAAGGGGCTCGTGGGATCGGACATGAACAGCATGGATCACGGCAGAGCGCGAGCGGGGTCACCCACGCGGCGCCGAGCTCCTCCCGGGCAGCGGCACCACGGTAGTTGAGCGCTCACCCGTTGGGGAGAGTGCTCGCGGAATTCACCCTGACGAGCTATCAAGTTGTGACCCGCGCCATACCGGACCATCCCGATCCGGCGATCCGCCGCCCCCGCTCAGTCCCGGTGCACCTTGTAGTTGGAGGCCTGGGCGCGCGGGCGGACCACCAGCAGGTCGATGTTGACGTGCGACGGGCGGGTGACCGCCCAGGTCACCGTCTCGGCGATGTCCTCGGCGGTCAGCGGGTGCGAGACGCCCTGGTAGACGGCGGCCGCCTTGGCCTCGTCACCGCGGAACCTGGTCACCGCGAAGCCCTCCGACTTGACCATGCCGGGGGCGATCTCGATCACCCGGATCGGCTCGCCGACCAGCTCCAGGCGGAGCGTGGCGGCGATGGTGTGCGCGGCGTGCTTGGCGGCCACGTACCCGCCGCCGCCCTCGTAGGCGGCCAGCGCGGCGGTGGAGGAGAGGATCAGCACCGTGCCGTCGCCGCTCTCCCGCAGGCCGGGCAGCAGCGCCTGGGTCATGTGCAGCACGCCGAGCACGTTCACCTGGTACATCGCCAGCCAGTCGGCCGGGTCGCCCCGCTCGACCGACTCGGCACCGAACGCCCCGCCGGCGTTGTTGATCAGGACGTCGACCCGGCCCACCGAGCCGGCGAAGGCGTCCACGGCGGCGCGGTCGGTGACGTCCAGGGTGACCGCGCGCGCGACGCCGCCCTTGGCCTCGATCTCCTTGGCGAGCTCCTCGATCCGCTCGGTGCGCCGGGCGGTCAGCACCACCTCGAAGCCCTCGTCCGCCAGGTGCCGGGCGGTCGCCGCGCCGATCCCGCTGCTCGCGCCGGTGACCACCGCGACCTTCTGCTGACCGCTACCCATTGCCGTGTCCTTTGCCTGCGTTCCGTCGTGCCTGACAGCCTGCGGTGCCATCATCGCAGCAAGATCGGCCGGACAGGACCTGGGCCTCCCGGCCTGCGGTGCCACCCGTTTTCGTGCGGAGGATCCCGATGGCAGCAGAGCCACGACGCAGCGAGTCCGGCTTCCCGATCGCGCCGCTGTACGGACCCGAACCGCCCGAGCCAGGGCTCGGGCGGCCGGGGCAGTACCCGTTCACCCGGGGCATCTACCCCTCGATGTACACCGGGCGCCCGTGGACCATGCGGCAGTACGCCGGCTTCGGCACCGCCGCCGAGTCCAACGCCCGCTACCGGCAGCTGATCGCCGGCGGCACCACCGGGCTCTCGGTCGCCTTCGACCTGCCGACCCAGATGGGCCACGACTCGGACGCCCCGCTCGCGGCCGGCGAGGTGGGCAAGGTGGGGGTGGCGATCGACAGCGTCGAGGACATGGCGGTGCTCTTCGACGGCCTCCCGCTGGGCGAGGTCTCCACCTCGATGACCATCAACGCCCCCGCCGCCCTCCTGCTGCTGCTCTACCAACTGGTCGGCGAGGCCCAGGGGGTGGCGGCGCACCGGCTCACCGGCACCGTGCAGAACGACGTGCTCAAGGAGTACATCGCCCGCGGCACCTACATCTTCCCGCCGGAGCCCTCGCTGCGGCTGGCCGCCGACGTGTTCCGCTACTGCCGGGCCGAGATCCCCCGCTGGAACACCATCTCGATCTCCGGCTACCACATGGCCGAGGCCGGCGCCGACCCCGCGCAGGAGATCGCCTTCACGCTGGCCAACGGCATCGCCTACGTGCGTACCGCGCTGGCCGCCGGGATGGCGGTGGACGACTTCGCGCCCCGGCTCTCCTTCTTCTTCGTGGCCCGCACCACGCTGCTCGAGGAAGTGGCCAAGTTCCGTGCCGCGCGCCGGATCTGGGCCCGGATCATGCGCGACACCTTCGGCGCGCGGGACCCGAAGTCGCAGATGCTGCGGTTCCACACCCAGACCGCAGGCGTCCAGCTGACCGCCCAGCAGCCCGAGGTCAACCTGGCCCGGGTGACCGTGCAGGCGCTGGCCGCGGTGCTGGGTGGCACCCAGTCGCTGCACACCAACGGTTTCGACGAGGCCATCGCGCTGCCCACCGAGAAGGCGGCCCGCCTCGCGCTGCGCACCCAGCAGGTGCTCGCCTACGAGAGCGATGTCACCGCCACCGTCGACCCGTTCGCCGGCTCCTACGCGGTGGAGGCGCTGACCGACGACGTCGAGGCGGCGGTGCTGGCGCTGCTGGCGCGGATCGAGGAACTGGGCGGCGCGGTGGCGGCGATCGAGCAGGGCTACCAGAAGGCCGAGATCGAGCGGACCGCCTACCGGATCCAGCAGGAGACCGACGCGGGCGAGCGGACCGTGGTCGGGGTCAACCGATTCCAGCAGGCGGTGGAGGAGCCGTACCAGCCGCTGCGGGTGGACCCGGCGATCGAGGCGCGGCAGGCCGAGCGGCTGGCTCGGCTGCGCGCCGAGCGGGACCGCTCGGCGGTGGACCGCGCGCTCGGCGCCCTGCGGCGGGCGGCTCAGGGCAGCGACAACGTGCTGTACCCGATGAAGGAGGCCCTGGCCGCCCGTGCCACGGTCGGCGAGGTCAGCGACGCGCTGCGCCAGGTCTGGGGGACCTACCGGCCGGCCGAGCGGTTCTGACCGCGCTCCACACGCACGTGGGGCCCGGAGTCGGTTCGACTCCGGGCCCCACGGTCACCGCTGGGTCAGTTCTGCGCGTTGTCGTCGCCCGAGGTGTCCGGGCCGAGGTTGTCCGCGCTGTTGTGCTTCACCGCGAAGGACTTGAAGAAGCCCTTGGCCGGCGAGCCGAGGCCGGTCGCGGTGTCGTAGCCCTTGGTGGCCGACAGGCCGTAGTCGGCGCCGACCTTGTAGAGGCGGACCTTCAGCTGGCCGCCGACCATGCCCAGGTCGACCACGTTGCCGCGCTTGGTGTGCACCGCGGCGTCGTTGACGTCGTGGAAGGCGCGGGAGTCGTAGCGGTCGTACAGGTCCGGGTTGGCGAAGCCGAGCGGCCGGCCGCCGCGGGCCTGGATCGCGTCGGCCATGATGCCGCCGAACTCCGGCGAGGAGACCGAGGTGCCGCCGTAGCCGCCCTCGCTGTAGCTGCCGCCGGCCGGGGTGTAGCCGACCAGGGTGGCCGCCACCAGGTCACCGCTCATCGCGACGTCCGGGGTGGCCCGCTGCGGGGTGGCCGACTTGGTGCCGTCCGCCGCCACGGTGGAGATGGAGTCCGGCACCACGCCCTGCTGGTACCACGGCTGGGCCTCGCCCTTGACGACGCCGCCGCCACCGCCGAAGTAGAAGTTGCCCGGGTACGGGGTCCAGGACTTCTGGTCGGGGGAGAGCACCGAGCGGGAGTCGCCCATGCTGAGCTCGTGGCCGTAGTCGCCGGCCTTGTTCTTCAGCTCCAGCGTGGTGCCGCCGACCGAGGTGATCCACGGCGAGGAGGACGGCCACTGGGTCTGGGCCTGGTTGGTGTCGGGCTGGCAGTTGGCACCGGTGGCCGCGGCGCCCGGCGAGCTGTCGCCGCAGTCGCCGGCCGAGGCCATGAAGGTGATGCCCTCGGTGGCGCCGAGCTGGAAGACCTGGTTGTCGGCCGCGATCACGGCCGGGTCGAGGTCACCGCTCTTGCCGTGCATGATCTCGCCGTAGGAGTTCGAGACGATGTCGGCCAGGTGGTTGTCGACGATGTTGCTCAGCGCGGCGGTCAGGTCCTGGTCGTAGCAGGAGTTGGCGCCGACGTAGACCACGTTGGCGTCCGGCGCGAGGCCGTGCACCATCTCGACGTCCAGCGCCTCCTCGCCCGACCAGTCGCCGCAGTCGGCCTGGTGCACCCACTGGTTCGGGGTGAGCACCTCCTTGTACTGGCCGGGGGCGAAGGGCTGGTCGCCGTGCGCGGTGGCGAAGTGGTTGGCGTCGGCCTGCATGGTGCCGAGCCCGTAGGCGTCGACGATGGCGACGGTCGCGCCCTTGCCGGTCACCTTGGCGTCGGTCACGCCGTAGGCCTTGCGCAGCTGGCTGGGCACGTACGAGCAGGGCGCGAACGGCTCGTTCTTCTCGTAGCCGACCGGGGCGCCGGAGGCCGTCTTGGAGCCGTACTTGCCGTCCGAGCAGGTCGGGGTGGTCGGCAGCGCCTGCGGCGTCTTGGCGGACAGTGCGCCGGGCTGGTCGGTGCCCTGGGCCTGCGCCTCGGCGGTGGCCTGCGAGACGGCGTTCGAGGAGGACTTCTGGACCGTGTCGGCCAGGCCCTGGATGCCGGCCACGTCGGCCGCGACCTCGGCCGGGACCACCGCGTCGGCGGCGGGGGCCTTGTGGGTGCCGTCGTCGGTGCGGTAGTTGCGGAACTGGGTGCCCAGCGCCTTGGTCAGCTGGTCGGTGGTGCCGGTGACCTGAAGGTAGTGGGCGTCGGTCGCACTGATCGTCAGACCGGCGCCGGTCAGCCACTTGCTGACCGCCTTGACCTGCGCGTCGCTGGTGCCGAACCGGGCCTTGGCGTCGGCGGTGGAGAGGAACTGCCCGTACAGCGGCGAGTTCTGGTCCGAGACGGCCTGGGCGTAGGCGGCCAGCCCCTGCGGGTCCTTGCCGGCCAGGTACACCCGGGCGGTGGCCGGGGTGCCCGCGGGCACCGCGCCGGCGTCGGCCTGCGCGGTGGCCCAGTCGGGGTGCGACCCGATGAGCTCCTTCGCGGCGGACGGCTGGTCAGCGGTGGTGGAGGCGATGGCCGGGCTGGCGAACGCGAGCGTTCCCAGGACCAGGACAGCGGCGGCCGGGGCCGCGACGGCTATCCCGGCGAGCCGGCTGCGAGCAGCTGCGGGCACGTGGGTTCCCCACTTCTCATGGAAGGCCCCCATCTCCTGCGGGGGCAGGCGATGGTGACAGCGTGTCGGGCGTGCTTCGTGAGCTCGCTCCGGACGCGGGCGTGACGGATCACCCCGCCTGGCCTGGCTCCTGAGGGAGGGTCGGCGGAGTGGGAGTTTGACTGTGCCGTCGTTGTCTATTCGCTCAGATGGTCGATCTTCAAGACTTCGCCTGAATTTTTTGCCATCCCATGACCTGAATGACCGCATGCTGATACGCGGCGGCCATGCAGGTGTGACAGTCGGGGTCCACGCTGGTGGCGTCCGGTCGTGACCCCTGGGGTTCCTGGTCGTTGCACAGGTTCACCGGTCGGGGCGGTGCCACCGGGGAAGGCGGCTGAAACGAGATGTCATACCCACCTGCGGGCCGCGTATGCGCCAATCCGGGGAGTTATTCGGCTGAAGTCAAGCCAAACTCTCCCCGCCCCCATATTCTTGTTGGGGTGAAGCGTCCACAGACCGCCCCGAAGTCAAGCCCGCAGGCGAATCCGCAGGCCACCGCGACCGCCGCCCAGGCACCGTCCGACCTCGCCAGGGCCGCGCGGCCGCTGCGCGCGCGGATCCGGGCGTACGAGGCCGAGTTGATCGCCTTCCGTCGCGACCTGCACCGCCACCCCGAGCTGGGCCGCCAGGAGTTCCGCACCACCAAGCTGCTCTGCGAGCGGCTCGGCAAGGCGGGGCTGACCCCGCGGGTGCTGCCCGGCGGCACCGGTCTGATCGTCGACCTGGTGCCGCCCGGCAGCGAGGCCGGGGCCCCGCTGCTGGCCTTCCGCGCGGACATCGACGCACTGCCCATCGAGGACGCGAAGTCCGAAGCCCCGTACCGCTCCACGGTCCCCGGCAGCGCCCACGCCTGCGGCCACGACGTGCACACCTCGGTGGTGCTCGGCACCGCGCTGGTGCTGGCCGACGCGCTGCGCGAGGGGCGGTTGCGGCAGCCGGTGCGGCTGATCTTCCAGCCGGCCGAGGAGATGATGCCCGGCGGCGCGCTGGACGTGATCGCGGCCGGCGGGATGGACGGGGTCGGCCGGATCTTCGCGGTGCACTGCGACCCCAAGGTGGTGGTCGGCCGGATCGGCCTGCGCACCGGCGCGATCACCTCGGCCTGCGACGCCCTGGTGCTGAGCCTGGACGGCCCCGGCGGACACACCGCGCGCCCGCACCTGACCACCGACCTGGTCACCGCGATCGGCCGGCTGGCCGCCGACCTGCCGGGCGCGCTGGCCCGCCGGATGGACCCGCGCTGGGGCGTCAGCCTGGTCTGGGGCCGGATCGAGTCCGGCTCCGCGCCGAACGTGATCCCGCAGCACGCCGAACTGGAGGGCACCGTCCGCTGCCTGGAGCTGGCCGGCTGGCGGGAGGCGCCGGACGCGCTGCACGAGCTGGTCGACTCGATGGCCGAGACCCATCGGGCCAAGTGGACGCTGGACTACAAGCGGGGCGTCCCGCCGGTGGTGAACGAGGCGGAATCGATCGCCCAGTTCGAGATGGCGATGACGCGACAGTTCGGTGGCGAGGGTGAAGCCGTCGTGGAGGAGACGGAGCAGTCCCTGGGGGGCGAGGACTTCTCCTGGTACCTGGAGCACGCGCCGGGCGCGCTGGCCCGGCTCGGCGTGCGCGCGCCGCACGAGACGGCGGTGCGGGACCTGCACCAGGGGCAGTTCGACGTGGACGAGCGGGCGATCGCGATCGGCGTCGAACTCTTCAGCTCGCTGGCGCTGGAGCACGGCCGCAGCTGAGGGTGCCGGCAGCCGCCGCGGTGGCACGTCGCGACCGGGGAGAGCCGTGGTGGCGGGGCCGATCGAAGGGGCCTGTGGAGGTTCCGTGCGGCCGTGGGACACTGGGCCGATCAGCAGGTGTTCACCCTGACCTGATGGTCCCCAGTGCCACGGTTTGATAACAACCCGAATGGCCGGGCGACCCGTAACACAACCGTGTTCTACGCGCGTTACGGTGACGTCCGACCACGCCAAACGGGTGTGTGAGAAGGAGATACTCCCTTGCGCCGTTCAGTAAAGCTCGCCGCGGTTGTGCTCTCGGGTTCCCTGGGCATCGCCTCGCTCGCCGCTTGCGGCGCAAAGAGCACCGACACCACCTCCGCGTCCTCCTCGGGCGGCTCCGGCATCAAGGTCGGCATGGCCTACGACGTCGGCGGCCGTGGTGACCAGGGCTTCAACGACTCGGCCGCGGCAGGCCTGGACAAGGCCAAGGCGGACTTCGGCGTCCAGACCAGCGAGGCCGACGCCAAGCCCGGTGAGGCGGACTCCGACAAGCAGACCCGTCTGGAGAGCCTGGTCACGGCCGGCTACAACCCGATCATCGCGGTCGGCTTCGTGTACCAGGCGACCGTCGAGAAGGTCGCCAAGGAGCACCCGAACGTCAAGTTCGCGATCATCGACTCCGACTCGCCGACCCAGCCGAGCAACGTCACCTCGCTGGAGTTCACTGAGCAGCAGAGTTCGTACCTGGCCGGTATCGCGGCCGCCAGCAAGACCAAGACCAACCAGGTCGGCTTCATCGGTGGTGTGCAGTCCGAGCTGATCAAGAAGTTCGAGGCCGGCTACCGCGCGGGCGTCGCCTCCGTCAACCCGGGCATCAAGGTCGACGTGACCTACCTGACCACCCCGCCGGACTTCACCGGCTTCACCGACCCGGGCAAGGGCAAGGCCGCCGCCCAGGGCCAGATCGACCAGGGCGCGGACGTCATCTACGCCGCCGCCGGCGCCTCGGGCACCGGTGCGATCCAGGCCGTGGCGACCACGCCGGCCCCCACCAAGGGTGACCAGCTCTGGGTGATCGGCGTCGACAGCGACCAGGCCAAGCAGAGCGCGCTGACGCAGTACAGCAGCCACATCCTGACCTCGGCGCTGAAGAACGTGAACACCGCGGTCTACAACTACATCCAGAGCGTCAAGAACGGTCAGCCGCTCTCCGGCATCCAGCGCTTCGACCTGAAGTCGGGCGGTGTGGGCCTGGCCACCACCGGCGGCCACATCGACGACATCTCGGGCAAGCTCCAGAGCGCCACCCAGGCGATCATCGCGGGCACCGTCACCCCGCCGACCACCCCGCCGGCCAACTGACCGACCAGCACCACCGCGTAGTCGAGCAACACGTCTGAGACAGGGAGGGGCCCGGTGGGTCGCGCGCGAGCGCACTCCGCCGGGCCCCTCTCGTTCCCTCCACGCCGCCGCCGAGCAGCACGGCCGGCCTCCCCTCCTCCCCAGCGCAACGACGCGCCTGCTCACCACCAGGAGATCGCCATCACCGCTTCCAAGCCCTCCCTCAGCAAGGGAGGTAACCCCACCATGGGATCGGCGACCGTGGCCGTCGAACTGCGCGGCATCACCAAGCGCTTCCCCGGCGTCGTGGCCAATCACGACATCAACCTCACCGTCCGCACCGGCACCGTCCACGCCCTGATGGGTGAGAACGGCGCCGGCAAGTCGACGCTGATGAAGATCCTCTACGGCATGCAGCGGCCGGACGAGGGCACCATCGCGATCAACGGCGAGCTGTGCGAGTTCGCCACCCCCGGCGACGCCATCGCCCGCGGCATCGGCATGGTCCACCAGCACTTCATGCTGGCCGACAACCTGACCGTGCTGGAGAACGTGGTGCTCGGCGGCGAGAAGCTGCACGGCATCGGCGCCAAGGCGAAGGCGAAGATCAGGGAGATCTCCGACCAGTACGGGCTGAACGTGCGCCCCGACGCCCTGGTCGAGGACCTCGGTGTGGCGGAGCGCCAGCGGGTCGAGATCCTCAAGGTGCTCTACCGCGGCGCGCGGATCCTGATCCTGGACGAGCCGACCGCCGTGCTGGTCCCGCAGGAGGTGGACGCGCTCTTCGGCAACCTGCGCGAGCTCAAGGCCGAGGGCGTCACCGTCATCTTCATCTCGCACAAGCTGCACGAGGTGCTCTCGGTGGCCGACGCGATCAGCGTGATCCGCCGCGGCACCACGGTCGGCGACGCCGACCCGAGCGAGGTGACGGCACGTCAGCTCGCCGAGCTGATGGTCGGCAGCGAGCTGCCCTCGCCGGAGAGCCGCGAGTCCACCGTCACCGACGTGGAGATGCTCAAGGTCGAGAGCCTGCGGATCGCCAAGGCGGACGCCGAGGGCATCGAGCGCGTCGTGCTGGACGACATCTCGATGACCATCCACAAGGGCGAGATCCTCGGTCTCGCGGGTGTCGAGGGCAACGGCCAGGCCGAACTGGTCGAGGCCATCGTGGGCATGCTCCCGGTGGACGCCGGCGTGGTAACGCTGGACGGCAAGGACCTCACCCCGATGCTGACCCGCGCCCGCCGCGAGGCCGGCATCGGTTACATCCCCGAGGACCGGCACCGCCACGGCCTGCTGCTGGAGGCCCCGCTCTGGGAGAACCGGATCCTGGGCCACGTCACCGAGGCGCCCAACGCCAAGGGCTTCCGGATCGACCCGGCCGGCGCCAAGCGCGACACGCTGCGGATCGTCGAGGAGTACGACGTCCGCACCCCGGGCATCGACGTCACCGCGGCCTCGCTCTCCGGCGGCAACCAGCAGAAGCTGATCGTCGGCCGCGAGATGAGCCACCAGCCCAAGCTGCTGATCGCCGCGCACCCGACCCGCGGTGTGGACGTCGGCGCGCAGGCGCAGATCTGGGAGCACATCCGGGTCGCCCAGCGCGGGGGCCTGGCCGTGCTGCTGATCTCGGCGGACCTGGACGAGCTGATCGGCCTCTCCGACACGATCAAGGTGATCTACCGCGGTCGCCTGGTCGCCGACGCCGACCCGGCCACCGTCACCGCCGAGGACCTGGGTACCGCGATGACCGGTGCCGCCGGCGGCCACATCGAGTCCGACGAGACCGCGCTGGCCCAGGCGGCGGTCGTCGCCGACGAGCAGCTCGGGCGCAGCGACGCACCGGGCGGCGAGTCGACGGAGGCCGTTGCCGCCACCGAGGCGGCCGAGGCAGCCGAGGCCGCAACCGCCACCGAGGCCGCAGAGTCCGCTGAGGCCACCGAAGCCGCTGAGGCTGCCGAGGCGACCGAAGGCACCGAGGCCGCCGAGGCCGCCGACGAGGTCGACGCCCCGGCCGGGGATGCCGCCGACACCACCGACACCGCTGCCGACGACGCGCAGGCGGGGGAGTGACCCACATGAGTACCACCACTCACCCCGTGCAGCGGGGGTTCTTCCAGCGGATCGACCGCGAGAAGCTGGTCCTGGCGATCGCCGCTCCGGTGCTCGCCGTGATCGTCGCCGTGCTGCTCTGCTCGGTGCTGCTGGCCGTCGCGGGCTACAGCCCGTTCCAGGCGTTCCACATCATGACGAACTACGGGACCGCCTCCGACGGCCAGGTGGCCATCCTCAACAAGGCCACCACCTACTACCTCGCCGGCATCGCGGTCGCCTTCGGCTTCCGGATGAACATCTTCAACATCGGTGCGGGCGGCCAGTACCAGCTCGCGGCGCTCTTCGCCGCCTACGTCGGTGGCCAGCTCAACCTGCCGTCGTTCCTCGAGATCCCGCTGCTGCTGATCGTCGCCATGCTGGTCGGCGCCGCGTGGGCGTCGATCGCCGGTGTCCTCAAGGTCACCCGCGGGGTCAGCGAGGTCATCTCGACCATCATGCTCAACGCGATCGCCGGCGCCGTGATCGGCATGCTGCTGGTGCCGGGCATCTTCGCGCCGGGCAACGGTGGCGGGGTCAGCAACACCGTGCAGACCAAGCTGATGGCCGGCTCCAGCAACTTCTTCACCTTCAGCACGCAGGGCGGCCAGCTCTACGGCTTCCTGATCATCGCGGTGCTGGTCGGCATCGGGTTCCAGCTGGTCCTCAGCCGCACCCGGTTCGGCTTCGACCTGCGGGCCACCGGCCGCTCCGAGGAGGCCGCCGCTGCCAGCGGTGTCAGCGTCAAGCGCATGGTGCTGATCAGCATCTGCGTCTCCGGCGCGCTGGCCGGTCTGAGCGCCATGCCGGACCTGCTGACGTACTCGCACTACTTCGGCCAGAACTTCGGGCAGACGGTCGGCTTCACCGGCATCTCGATCGCGCTGCTCGGCCGCAACACGCCGGTGGGCGTCGCCTTCGCGGCGCTGCTGTGGGCCTTCCTGGACGCGACCGCACCGCTGCTGTCGGTGCAGAACTTCCCGCCGGAGATCATCCAGGTCATGCAGGGCACCATCGTGATCTGCGTGGTCGTCGCCTACGAGCTGGTGCGCCGCTTCGGCGTCAAGCGCCAGCAGCAGAAGGTCGGCGCCCAGCTTGCCGCTGCGGCTGCTGCTGCGAACGAGAAGAAGGAGGTGGCGGCATGAGTACCGCGACTGAGTCCCGCCCCAAGCAGGCGGCCACGGCGCCGGGCAAGAACCGCAAGCTCTCCCTCCCGGTCATCCTGCTGCTGATCGCGGGCGCGATCCTGCTCTTCGCCGCCGTGGGTGCCGGCACCGGCAACCACGCGCTGACCTCCTCGGGGCAGATCACCGCCGCGATCGGCGCCGCCGTGCCGATCGGCATGGCAGGCCTCGGCGGCCTCTGGTCGGAGCGGGCCGGTGTGGTCAACATCGGCCTCGAAGGCATGATGGTGGCCGGCACCTTCGCCGGTGCCTGGGTCGGTTTCCTGGTCAATCCGTGGGTCGGGCTGCTGGCCGCGATCGCGGCCGGTGCCTTCGCCGGTCTGCTGCACGCCGTGATGACGGTCGGCTTCGGCGTCGACCACATCATCGCCGGTGTCGGCATCAACCTGCTGGTCCCGGGCATCTGCCTGTACATCAACCGGATCTACTACACCGCGTACCAGAGCGCCGGTGCCGGAGCGAGCCAGTCCCCGCCCACCCCGGGGCTGCCCACCCTGACCGTGCCCGGCCTCTCCTCCTGGCTGGGGACGATCGAGGGCCACCACTGGTTCTTCGTCTCGGACGTGGCCGGCGTGCTCGGCGGCCTGGTCAGCAACCTCTCGGTGGTCACCCTGCTGGCGGTCGCGCTGCTGGTCGTGAGCTACTTCGTGCTCTGGCGCACCAGCTTCGGCCTGCGCCTGCGCTCCTGCGGTGAGAACCCGATCGCGGCCGAGTCGCTGGGCGTCAACGTCTACAAGTACAAGTACATCGCGGTGATCGCCTCCGGCGGCTTCGCCGGTCTCGGTGGCGCCTACCTCTCGATGGTCGCCTCCAGCATCTACCACGACGGCCAGACCGGCGGTCGCGGCTACATCGGTCTCGCCGCGATGATCTTCGGCAACTGGCTGCCGGGCGGCCTGGCCACCGGTGCGAGCCTGTTCGGCTTCACCGACAGCCTGCAGCTGCGCGACCCCGGCTCGGTGCACGTGCTGCTGCTGGTGATCGCGCTGATCCTGGCGCTGCTGGCGCTCTGGCAGGGCTACCGGCGCAAGCTGATCCCGGCCGTGGTGAGCCTGGTCGCCGCCGCCGGCATGGCCGCCTGGTACGCGGCCAGCGACGCCGTGCCGCGTCCGCTGATCGTGGCGACGCCGTACATCATCACCCTGGTGGTCCTGGCGATGTCCTCGCAGCGCCTGCGCCCGCCGAAGGCCGATGGTCAGATCTACCGCAAGGGCCAGGGCAAGTGACGGCGCCTCAGCTGCCCGAGATCGACTGGGACACCCTGCGCGCGGCGGCCCGGGACGCGATGTCCCGGGCGTACGCCCCGTACAGCAAGTACCCGGTGGGCGCGGCCGCGCTGGTCGACGACGGACGCGTGGTCAGCGGCTGCAACGTGGAGAACGCCTCCTACGGGCTCAGCCTCTGTGCCGAGTGCGGGCTGGTCTCGGCGCTCCACGCGGGCGGGGGCGGCCGGCTGGTCGCGTTCGCCTGCGTGGACGGCGCCGGTCGGGCGCTGATGCCGTGTGGCCGCTGCCGCCAGCTGCTCTACGAGCACGGCGGCCCGGAACTGCTGGTGGACCTGCCGTCGGGGATCAAGACGATGGCGGAGGTCCTGCCGGACGCGTTCGGTCCGGAACGGCTGTAGGCAGCCGCTGAGGGTCTCCGGATCTCGGTGGATCCGATGGTAGCCGCGCGGGAGTGACGCGCGTAGAGTTTGTGCGGGGGCGGCTGAGCAGCAGCCGCCCCCGCGCCATTTCGTTCCTTGTGGGAGAAAGCCATGGACGTCATCTCCGTCATCACCGCCAAGCGCGACCGCCGCGAGCTGACCGATGATCAGATCGACTGGGTGATCGACGCCTACACCCGCGGTGTGGTGGCCGACGAGCAGATGTCCGCGCTGGCCATGGCCATCCTGCTGAACGGGATGAACCTGCGCGAGATCAGCCGCTGGACCGACGCGATGATCCGCTCCGGCGTCCGGATGGACTTCGCCGCGCTCGGCACCCCCACCGCCGACAAGCACTCCACCGGTGGCGTCGGCGACAAGATCACCCTGCCGCTGGCCCCCCTGGTCGCCGCCTGCGGTGCCGCCGTCCCGCAGCTGTCGGGCCGGGGCCTGGGCCACACCGGCGGCACCCTCGACAAGCTGGAGTCCATCCCTGGCTGGCGCGCGCTGCTCTCCAACGACGAGATGATGCACGTGCTCCGCGAGTCCGGCGCCGTGATCTGCGCGGCCGGCGACGGGCTGGCCCCCGCCGACAAGAAGCTCTACGCGCTGCGCGACGTCACCGGCACGGTCGAGGCGATCCCGCTGATCGCCTCCTCGATCATGTCCAAGAAGATCGCCGAGGGCACCGGCGCCCTGGTGCTGGACGTCAAGGTCGGCTCCGGCGCCTTCATGAAGAACCTGGCCGACGCCCAGGAGTTGGCCCGCACCATGGTGGGCCTGGGCCGCAACGCCGGCGTCAACACCGTCGCGCTGCTCACCGACATGTCGACCCCGCTCGGCCTCACCGCCGGCAACGCCCTGGAGGTGCGCGAGTCGGTCGAGGTGCTGGCCGGCGGCGGCCCCGCGGACGTCGTGGAGCTGACGATCGCGCTGGCCCGCGAGATGCTCAAGGCCGCCGGCGTGCACGGCAAGGACCCGGCCGACGCCCTCAAGGACGGCTCCGCCATGGACCACTGGCGCCGCCTGATCTCCGCCCAGGGCGGCGACGTCGACGCCCCGCTGCCGGTCGCCAAGGAGCAGCACGTGATCCCGGCCCCGGCCACCGGCGTGCTGACCGCGCTGGACGCCTACGCGGTGGGCGTCTGCGCCTGGCGCCTGGGCGCCGGCCGCGCACGCAAGGAGGACCCGGTGCAGGCCGGCGCGGGCGTGGAGATGCACGCCAAGCCGGGCGACGTGGTGACGGCCGGCCAGCCGCTGCTCACCCTGCACACGGACACCCCGGAGCGCTACGACTACGCGATCGAGGCGCTGGCGGGCGGGGTCGAGGTCTCGCCGCTGGGGACGGAGTACACGCGGACGCCGCTGGTGCTGGACCGGATCGGGTGAGATAGCAGGAGTGGTTCCGGTGGGCGGCTCGCGGGGTGCGGGCCGCCCACCGGTGCGTTCAGGGGCGGGGGAGCGGGGGGAAGTCGAGCCCGGCATCGTCGGCCAGGAACCGGAGGAAGGCCTCACCGTCTCCGAAGACCAGGCCGCGCTCGCCGTGGGCGAGATCCTCCTCGACCTCTCGTTCTTTGGCCTGCCAACCCGGAGTCCAGAACCAGGCCTGGTCAGGCGGAATGGTTGAGGCTGGGATCATGAGGAGGCGGCCACCTTGGACGGCCATGACGAGGCGGTCGCCCTCCCGCAGTCCGAGCTGCTCCCTGATCGCACGTGGGATGGTGACTGCTCCGTTCTTGCGGAGCGTGGTAGTCGGGACAGGTGGGAGCGAGCGGCGGTCTGGAGCGGCCATGGTGCAACCCTGTCACAGCAGAACGTCGTCGGACGGATACTCTCTGACGCGTGGACGTGACGCGCTTCGTTGTCGAGCTGGAGCCTGAGGTGCGTCGGTGGCTCGCGGAGCTGCCGGCGCGCCACTATGTCAAGGCGGAAGACTACGTTGATCTTCTGGCGGACAACCCGACCTTGTTGGGGGAGCCGTACTCGCGCCACCTCGGCGGCGCGGTCCGCGAGTTGCGGTTCTCGCTCGGCCGCGAGGCCACCAGGATCACCTATTGGCTCGCGCCGGACCGCCGGGTCGTGCTGCTGACCGTGTTCGTGAAGACGAAGATGCGGGAGACTGTTGAGGTCACCCGGGCTCTCTGGGCGCAGAAAATCTGCGAGGCTGAGCATGGTGAGGCGCACGAGGAGTTCAGCCGGTCGATCACGGACGAGGAGACGCGATGAACCACTCCCGGTGGAAGACCGCGCGGACCCGTGCGCTGCTCGGCGAGCAGGTTGCGGAGGGCCCTGAGGTCGCCGCTCTGCGGTTGGAGATCCGGTATGCGCGTGCGTTCGGGCAGGCGCTCTATGACCGGCGGACCGAGCTCGGCCTTTCGCGGGCTGAGGTGGCCGGGCGGGCGGGGATGGCGGAGTCGCAGATCGAGCAGATCGAGGGTGGTGACACGGTGCCGACTCTGCCGCTGCTGACCCGGCTCGCGGGCGCGCTGGAGGCTGAGTTGGATCTCCATCTGGCGCCGGATGCCGAGGTCGCGCTGCGCTTCCACTCTCCCGCTGCCTGACGGCCGCGTGGGCGCCGGGTCAGCGTTCCACCCGCAGGCTCAGGCACTGCCAGCTGAGCCGGCGCGGGCCGAAGAACGGTGGGGCGGGGTGGTAAGTCCCGTCCGATACGGACAGGTTGACGATCAGGTAGGCGTGCCAGTCCTCGCCCACGCCGCGGCCGTCCGAGTAGACGAGGGTGTCGCCCGCGTGCCAGTCGACGGAGTCGGCGCCGATGGTGGTGCTGAGGTCGAGGGTGGCGCCGGGGGCGACGCCGGCGGCGGCGCCGTGCCAGTAGGAGGAGGTGCCGGCGATGTGGTTGCTGACCTCCAGCAGGTCGGGGTGGTCGGGGTGGTACTCGAAGACGTCGACCTCGTTGCCGCCGTCCCGCCAGGTCCAGATGGCCGGCCAGGCGCCGATGCCGGTGGGCAGGGTGACCCGGGCGTGCAGGGTGTCGCCGGCCAGTAGTTGGAATCCCTGCGGGCTGCCCTCGGTGGTGAGCAGGTTGCAGCTCCACTGGAGGCTGAACCAGCTGCGGGTGGCGGTGAAGCGACCGCCTGGGCAGTGGGCGCCGTTGAGGCGGTCGAGTTTGTGGTCGGCCCGGTTGGTCGGGCCCATGTTCGGATAGGCGCTGGTTCGGCCCGCCACCCATTGTTCGGTCGAACCGAAGTCCGCGTCGAAGACGATCGCCATGGCTCTCTCCCTGGTTCCGCAGGGTGATATGCCCGTTACGTCGTGCGATAACCGCTGGTGGCCGGCCCGTTCAGGCGCGGAGCCCGAGCCGCACGGCGCGTTCGACCGGCGAGTGCGCGCCGTCCGCGCGGTCCAGGTCGAGCGGTGCGGTGGACAGCAGCGGCGGCTGGGCGAGGAAGCGCGGGACGGTGCCGTGGTGCGACTGGGCGCCGTGGATCAGGAACGGGTGGCAGAGGTACACGTCCCCGGCCCGCCCGGTGGCGAGCGCCTGCGGGCGGTCCGGCGAGTCGAGCTTGCCGACCTCGTCCATCGCGCCGCAGAGCTCGAACAGGTTCACCCCGCGCTCGCCGTGGGGCTCCAGGAACGGCGGCACGTCCAGGTGCGAGCCGACCTTGATCCGGGTCGGCGCGCTGTCGGCGTCGACGTCGGAGAAGAGGAAGAGCATCAGCAACGCCCGGTCCCGGGAGCGGAGGTTGAGCCAGTAACCCTGTTCGCCGGGCGGGGTGTAACTGCCGTCCACGTGCCACCCCGCGTCGCCCGGGTCCTGCGGGTGCGGGAAGCGGATCGGGAAGGTGCCGAGCCCGGTGCGCGGCAACCAGCGGCCCGGGCCGACGAGTTGGTCGAAGGCGGCGTGCAGGCGGGGCGTGCCGGCGGCCTGCCGGAACGGTGCGTCCCCGTAGCCGTCCAGGCGCACCACGGGTTGCGTCCAGGTGGCCGGGTCCTCGGGGTCCAGGCCGGTCTCGCGCCAGAGGAACGCCCGGCACTCGTCGGCGAGTTCGCGCGGGAACGCCTCGGGGAGGTGGACGAAGCCTTCGGTGACGAAGCGCTCGATCTGGTCATCGGTCAGGACGGCGGCAGCGGCGGACATGGCGCCGATTCTGAGCGGGGGAGGGCGGCGGCGACAACCGGATTTCGTGCGGGCGGCCGGCCGCGGGTCAGCGGCGGTGGCTGCGGACGAGGGCGACCGTGCCGAGGGTGAGCAGGGTGAGGGCGAGCGCGCCGACGGTGAGCAGGCTCGGGGAGGTGCCGGAGTCGGCGAGGGTGGGGCGGGGTGCGGCGGTGAGGGTGAGGAGCAGGACGGCGGCGAGGGACTGGGGCATGCGGGGGCTCCGGGTGGTGGCGGGACGGGTCGCTGCTCACTCCAGTCGAACGGGGATGCGGGAGGCGCGCAGGCGCACCGGGGATGCGGCTCGTCGGGCGAGCCGCATTCACCCGGGAGGCGGATGGACCCCGCGTGAACCCCGCCCCCGGCGTGCCCCGTGGACACCGATGTGCGCCTGGTGGCCGGTCCGCGTGCCGGCCCGGCTCGGCGCCGAGGCAAGCTCGCGCCCTTAGTGGAAGGTTGGTGGCACGTTCGATGGCAGCCCTCGCCATGTTGGTCCCCACGCGTGGCCGGCCGGACAACCTCCGTCGGCTCTGGCAGGCGTTCACCGAGACGTGCACCACTGCCACGACGCTCATCGCCTGCGTCGACTTCGACGATCCGGTCCTGCCGGGCTACCGCGAGCTCCACGAGACCGCACGCGGCAACCGTGGAGCGGGCACCGACGGCCCGGAGTTCCACCTCCTCGAAGCGCCGCGCCTGCGGTTGGCCGGCACCCTCAACTACTACGCGCCGCAGGTCGCCGCCCGTTTCCCCAAGATCGGCTTCCTGGGCGACGACAACGTGCCGCGCACCGTCGGCTGGGATCAGCGCTACGTCGAGGCGCTCGACGAGCTCGGCACCGGCATCGTCTACGGCAACGACCTCCTCGTCGGTCCGGACCTGCCCACCCAGGTCGCGATGACCAGCGACATCGTGCTGGCCACCGGGCTGATGGTCCCGCCGGGCATCGTCCACCTGTGGGCCGACAACGCCTGGCTGGAACTCGGACAGGCCCTCGACGGGATCACCTACCTGCCGGACGTCGTGGTCGAGCACCTCCACCCCTTCGCCCGGAGTGCGGAATGGGATGACGGCTACCGCGAGGCGAACACCAGGGAGCGGTACGACGCGGACCGGGCGGCGTTCGAGCAGTGGCGCGCCGAGGAGATGGGCCGTTGGGTCGGGCAGATCCGGGCGTATCCGCCCGACGACCACCCGAACCCGTGGCCCGATCGGCTCGCGCTGGCGCTCGGCGGGGTGTCCTGACCGTACGGGGCCGGGGTCCACTCGCGATGGGTGCGGCACGGCGGGCCGATCCGGGAAGCCGCGATACTGACGCCATGAGCGATGACGAGCAGCAGCAGCCGACCGGGCCTGGGTTCGTGAAGTTCCGCCTGCAGTGCCCCAACTGCAACCAGGGGTCCCGTGCCCGCGCCCGGATGGGCGCGCGGGACTACCTCGGCCACGACGGAAAGCCGGCCATCGTGGTGGGCGCGAGCTACGTGCCGGAGACCTGTACGGACTGCCAGGGGACGGGATTCCTCGCCCTCGGGTCCGAGGAGTGGAAGGGGCGACGCGAGCCCGACCCGTCGGCCGACTGAGACGTCGACATCGTCGACGTTCATGCCCGCACCGTACCCACCCCCGCCGCCCGCCAGGTGGCGTACAGCGTCACGCCGCCCGCCAGGGTCATCGCCGCCAGGCCCACAACTGCCGCGCCCGACCAGCCGACCGCGTGGAAGGCGTCCGCGCCCACCGTGCCGCCGAGGCTGTTGCCCAGGTAGTAGGCCATCAGGTAGAGGGCCGAGGCCTGGGCCCGGCCGTGCTGCGCCGTCCGTCCCACGGCCGAGGAGGCGGTGGCGTGACCGGCGAAGAAGCCGCCGGTGATCAGCACCAGGCCGAGCAGTGCGCAGAGCAGGGAGTTCGCGAGGGAGAGCAGCAGGCCCGCGGTGGTCAGGCCGATCGCGACGTAGAGGGCGCCCCGGCGGCCCAGGGCGCGGGTGAGGCGTCCGGCGGCGGCGGAGGTGCCGGTGCCGACCAGGTAGACCACGAAGATCGAGGCGGCCACCGACTGCGGCAGGTGGAAGGGCGCCGCGATCAGCCGGAAGCCGACGGTGTTGTAGACCGCGCCGAAGACGGCCATGAAGAGCATGCCCAGCGCGTACAGCCGCAGCAGCAGCGGGTTGCGCAGGTGGGCGCCGACGGTGCGGGCCAGGGCGCGGGCGTCCACGGGGGTGCGGCGGAAGTGGCGGGCGGTGGGGATCAGCAGGCGGAAGGCGAGCACCGAGAGCAGCGCGAGCGCGGCCGAGGCGGCCAGGCCCCAGCGCCAGCCCCAGGCGGCGCCGGTCCAGCCGGCGACCAGGCGGCCGCCCATGCCGCCGATGCTGTTGCCCGCGACGTAGAGGCCCATCGCGGACGGCAGCGCGCTCGGGTGCACCTCCTCCACGAGGTAGGCCATCGCGGTGGCGGGCAGGCCGGCCAGCGCCGCGCCCTGGAGCGCGCGCAGTGCGACCAGGACGCCGAGCGAGGGGGCGAACGGCAGCGCGACGGCGATCAGCGAGGCGGCGAGCACCGAGCCGGTCATCACCGCCGTGCGCCCGTAGCGGTCGGAGAGCGCACTGGCCGGCAGCAGGCCGAGTGCGAGGCCGAGGGTGGCCGCCGAGGCCGTCCAACTCGCCTGCCCGGGCGTGAGGTCGAGGCCGGCGGAGAGCAGCGGCAGCAGGCCCTGGGTGGAGTAGAGCAGCACGAAGGTGGCGATGCCGGCGGCGAACAGCGCGAGGTTGGAGCGCCGGAAGTCCCGCTGCCCGGGGCGCAGTCGCAGGTCGGTGGTGGTGGCGGAGTGGACGGCACCCGGGGCGGTGACTGCGGCGGATGCCTCGGCTGCGGTGGTCTCCACGGGAGGCATGGCAATGACGCTAGACCTGCCCGATTCCATGCGTCCAATACATCAATGGGCCACAATTCATGCTGTGGCGTATGAGGAGAATCCCGTCCCGAGACCCGTCGAGCTGGACCCGCAGGCTCCGGCGGTCCAACTCGCGCCGAAGCTGGCGCAGTTCGCGGCGGTGGCCCGGCTGGAGCACGTGACCCGGGCGGCCGAGCTGCTCGCCATGCCGCAGCCCACGCTGTCGCGCGCGATCGCCCGGCTGGAGCGGGAGTTGGGGGCCGACCTGCTGGTCCGCGAGGGCCGCACGGTGCGGCTGACCAGAGCCGGTCAGCTGCTGCTCGGCTCGGTGGAGCGGGCGTTGGCCGAGCTGGAGCGCGGGGCCCGGGCGGTGCGGGCCGAGGTGGACCCGGCAGCCGGGCGGGTGGCGTTCGGGTTTCTCCACACCATGGGGACGGACGCGGTGCCCGCGCTGCTGCGGGGCTTTCGGGCCGACCACCCGCGGGTGCGGTTCCAGCTGGTGCAGGACTACGTGGCGGCGATGCTGGCCCGGCTGCGGGCGGGCGAGTTGGACCTGTGCCTGGTCTCGCCGCTGCCCGCCGAGGACGACCCCGAGCTGACCGCCCGGCCGCTGGACGAGCAGCCGCTGCACCTGGTGGTGCCCGCCGACCACCGGCTCGCCGGGCGGCGCCGGATCCGGCTGGCGGAGGTGGCCGAGGAGCCGTTCGTCGCGCTGGAGCAGGGGTACGGGCTGCGCGGGATCACCGACGACTTCTGCGCGCAGGCCGGGTTCGCGCCGCGGATCGCCTTCGAGGGCGAGGAGGCGGAGACGCTGCGCGGGCTGGTCGCGGCCGGGCTCGGGGTGGCGCTGCTGCCGCCGGGGACGGTGCCGCGGCCCGGGGTGGTCGACCTGACGGTGACGGCACCGCGGACCCGGCGGGCGATCGGGCTGGCCTGGGTGACCGGCCGGTCGTTGCCGCCGCCCGCGCAGGCGTTCCGGGAGTTCGTGCTGTCGCGGCGCGGGCGGCTGCTGGAACGTGGCTGAGGACGGCTGCTGGAACGCGGCCGAGGGGGCGGCGGCCGGCCGGGCGAAGGGCTGTCGTGGCGGGACTCGATCTACGCGCGTAGGCATTACACTCTCGCCATGGAGAAGCAGATCACCGTCCCCGCGGGCACCACGGCCCCGCGTGTCCCCACCGCCGACCAGATCCGTCGCGCCCCCAAGGTGCTGCTGCACGATCACCTGGACGGCGGCCTGCGCCCCGAGACCATCGTCGAGTTGGCCGCCGCCTGCGGCTACCAGGGGCTCCCCACCACCAACCCGGCCGAGCTGGGCGTCTGGTTCCGCGAGGCCGCCGACTCCGGCTCGCTGGTCCGCTACCTGGAGACCTTCGCGCACACCTGTGCCGTGATGCAGACCCGGGACGCGCTGATCCGGGTCGCCGCCGACTGCGCCGAGGACCTGGCGGCCGACGGCGTGGTCTACGCCGAGGTGCGCTACGCCCCCGAGCAGCACCTGGAGGCCGGGCTGAGCCTGGACGAGGTGGTCGAGGCGGTCAACGAGGGCTTCCGGATCGGTGAGGCCAAAGCCCGGGCCAACGGCCACCGGATCAAGGTCGGCACCCTGCTCACCGCGATGCGGCACGCCGCCCGCTCGCAGGAGATCGCCGAGCTGGCCAACCGCTACCGCGACGCCGGCGTGGTCGGCTTCGACATCGCCGGCGCCGAGGCGGGCCACCCGCCGACCCGGCACCAGGGCGCCTTCGACTACCTCAAGGGCGAGAACAACCACTTCACCATCCACGCCGGCGAGGCCTTCGGCCTGCCCTCGATCTGGGAGGCGCTGCAGTGCTGCGGCGCCGACCGGCTCGGCCACGGTGTGCGGATCATCGACGACATCACGGTCAACGAGGACGGCACCGTCGAGCTCGGCCGGCTGGCCGCCTACGTGCGCGACAAGCGGATCCCGCTGGAGATGTGCCCGACCTCCAACCTGCAGACGGCGGCGGCGAGTTCCTACGCCGAGCACCCGATCGGGCTGCTCAGCCGGCTGAAGTTCCGGGTCACCGTGAACACCGACAACCGGCTGATGAGCGGGACCAGCATGAGCCAGGAGTTCGGCCACCTGATCGAGGCCTTCGGGTACGGGCTGGACGACATGCAGTGGTTCACCGTCAACGCGATGAAGTCCTCGTTCCTGCCGTTCGACGAGCGGCTGGCGATGATCAACGAGGTGATCAAGCCGGGGTACGCGGAGCTCAAGGCCGAGTGGCTGTTCGGCGCCTCGGCCTGAGGGCGGTCGGTCGCCGAGTGGCCGTCCACTGCTGAGGATCCGTCAGACTCCGTACGGGGAAGGCGCGGTGCGACTGTATGACGGTTCACTCGGCCGAGTGACACGCTTTGGTCCCGGCACGACGGACTGTCTACGGTGAGCCAATCACTGCTGACACGGTGCAGCGGCACACGCTGGGCTGGTGCCTTCGGGCCCGCCCTGGCGCGAGCCCGCGCCGGCCCGACGGACCCTAGGACGGACCCATGAAGCAGGCCACTCTCAAGGCTGCCGGCACGGCGGCGCTCGGCGTCGTCATCGCGGCCACCGCCGCCGGTGCCGCGTCGGCCGCCGCCCCCGGCGGCCTCGGCGCGCTGCCCACCGGTGCGCTGCCCGACACCACTGGCCTGACCGGGACTCTGGACAAGGCCCCGGCGGTCGGCGGTCCGGTCTCGCACGCCACCGGCATGCTCGACTCCAACGCCGGCCAGGCGCCCGCCGCGCAGGCCCCGGCGGCCGCTGCCCCGGCCGGCGAGGCCACCCGCGGGCTGCCGGTCGGCGCGCTCGGCGGCATCGCGAAGCAGGCACCCGGCCCGGTGGGCGGCCTGCTCGGCGGCGCCGCGCCGGTGAGCGGTGGCCTGCCCGGGGTCGGCTGACGGATCGGGCCACCACGGCTCACACCAGGGCCGCCTACTGCGCGCGAGCGGAGCAGGCGGCCCTGTGTCGTACCCGGGGTTCGGCCGGCCGGGTCAGGGCTCCTGCGGGAGCAGCAGCCACAGGGCCAGGTAGACCAGGAACTGCGGCCCGGGCAGCAGGCAGGAGACCAGGAAGATCAGCCGGACCGTCCAGGCGGAGAGGCCGAAGCGCTCGGCGATCCCGGCGCAGACGCCGGCGACGAGGCGGTCGTGGCGGGGGCGGGCCAGCGTGCGGATGGCGGTCATGGCGGTCTCCGAGCGGTAGCGGGGTGACGCTCCGGTGGTCCCGGGGCTGTGACTCCATGCTGCGTCCGGTGGACCTGGTCGAGCGTCAGCCCGGATGCCGATCCGGCACCCCGGAGTCTCACCGGGGCGGGGTGGGCGGATCTCGGGGTTCGACTCAGGGGCGGCCCTGAGCCGGCCGTGCCTCAGAAGCGGTGCGCGCGGGCCGGGGCGTGGTGGCGGGTGACCGGCAGCGGGCCCGGGCGGTGGGTGCGCAGGTGGTGCAGGCGGCCGGCCGGGGTGTCGTCGAGCCTGTCGCGGGCGGTGGTGACGGCGGTGGTGACGGTGGTGGTGGGCGCGGGCGGTTCGGCGCCGGCCGGGCTCGGGCTCGGGGTCGGCGCGGGCGCCGCTGCCGGGGTCGGAGTCGTTGCGGGCTGCTCCGCCGTCGGCCGGGCCCGCAGCCGGGCGCGCCCGGCCGGGACCACCGCCAGGTGGGCGAGCGCCGCGCCGATCACGCCGAGCAGTATGTCGTCCACGTTGAGCACCTGCCCGGCCACGCCCGTGCGGACCACCTCGAGGGCGGTGGCGATCAGCGCGGTGGCGCCCAGGGTCTGCAGGAAGGACGGCAGCCACGCCGTCCGCAGCCGTCCGCCCGCCATCGGCAGCAGCACGCCGAGCGGCGCCAGCGTCGCCAGCCCGCCCGCGACCTGCCGCAGGCCGGCGGCCCCACCGGTGCCGAGCGCGCGGTGCACGGAGGCGAACGGGGTCAGGTTGGCGTCGTAGGCCCAGGCAGTGGACACCTGGCGCAGGGTCAGCCAGGCCAGCAGCAGGGCGTAGAGCGCGAGCAGGCTCAGGCCGACCGAACGCAGTGCGAGGGGCAGGGCCTCGGCCGCCCCAGACGAGTCCGCAGTCCCCGAAGGGTCGTCCGGCGGCGTGGCCGTCGTGGTGGCCTGCCGTCGGTCCTCGATCCGCACGCTGTCGCGCGCATTCCGCACGCCGGTGCCATCTCGCTGCACGCCCTTCAGGACGCGGTGCCAGGTCAAGCCGGTTCCCGCCGCTCCACGCGCTCGGGCGTGGCGTCGCTCACAGCGCCACCGCGCGACTGCTCGTCCCGGTCCCGCTCGTCCGTGGTCACTGGCAGTTGGGCGTCCCGCTCGGCGTCGGCGAGGGCAGCGCGTTGAACGGGCTGCTGGGCGACGGCACGACCACCGGCGAGGGGGCGGCGGTGGGCCGGCCCGAGGCCCGGGGCGAGCCGGTCGCCGGGCTGGTCGGGGTGCCCATGGGGGCCGGCACGGCCGGCGGGTGCACCACGCTCGGGCAGGCGGTGCGGCTGGCCGGTGGGCCGGCGTCGACCGGGACGGCCGTGGGCCGGATGCCGCAGCCGCTCGCCAGCGCGGCGGTGGCCGCGCCGATCGCCAGCGCCAGCGCCCATTTCGGCCAACCGCCGCTGCTCGTCACCTGGTTCACTGGTCCGACCTCCGCTCGGTCTGCTCCCCCGAGCCCCCCGGTCGGCTGTCCGTCCCGCCGCCCGTCCCGCTGTCCGTCCCGCTGTCCACTGCCCCGTCCCGGGCCGGCGGCCGCAGCGGTAGGCGCAGCGTGAAGACCGCGCCGGAGCCGTCCGGCGCGTTGGCGGCCGTGATGGTGCCGCCGTGGATCTGCGCGTTGGCCATCGCGATGGAGAGCCCGAGCCCGCTGCCCTCCGAGCGGGCCCGCCCCTTGTCGGCCTTGAAGAACCGGTCGAAGACGTGCGGCAGTACGTCCTCGGGGATGCCGGGCCCGCTGTCCGAGACCTCGACCACCACCTCGCCCGCGCCGGTCGGCCCGGCGCCCTGGCTGACCTTGACCCGCACCGGCGAGCCGCCGTGCTTGAGCGCGTTGCCGATCAGGTTGGCGAAGACCACGTCGAGCCGGCGCGGGTCGACCACGGCCAGCACCCCGCGCGGGGCGTCCACCTCGACCGCGTCGTACCAGGCCCGGCCGTCGATGCAGGACATGATCAGGTCGGCGATGTCCATCTCGTCGGCGACCAGCTTGGCGGTGCCGGCGTCGAACCGGGTCACCTCCATCAGGTTCTCCACCAGGTCGGAGAGCCGGCGGGTCTCGCTGACCACCAGCCGCACGGCCGGCTCGATCATCGGGTCCAGCGACTCGGCCTCGTCCTCCAGGATGTCGGTGACGGCCGTCATCGCGGTCAACGGCGTGCGCAGCTCGTGCGACATGTCGGCGACGAACCGGCGGCTCTGCGCCTCCCGGGCGCTCAACTCCTCGACCTGCTCGGCGAGTGCCTCAGCGGTGCGGTTGAACGTCCTCGCCAGGTCGGCCAGTTCGTCCGCGCCGCTGACCTCCAGCCGGGTGTCCAGCTTGCCCTCGCCCAACCGGCGGGCCGCGTCGCCGAGTTGGCGCACCGGCCGGAGCACGGTGGCGGACGCGGCCTGGGCCAGCAGGGTGGCCGCGATCAGCGCGAGCGCCGTCGCCACCGCCAACGACCAGCCCAGGGTGTCCAGATCGGCCCGTTCGTTGTCCAGCGACTTGAACATGTAGGCGGTCAGGTTGGTCTGCAACACCCGGGTGCCGCCGACCACGTACGGCGTGCGGTCGAGGTTCACCCGCTGCCAGTACAGGTGGTACTGGTACGCGTTGCCGGGGCCGACGGCGCGCGGCTTGGGCACGGTGGCCAGCAGCGCGTGCGGCACCTGGGCCACGGTGAAGCGCGGGTCGGAGGTGGCGACGCAGTCGGGCTGACTGTCGTCCACCACCACGACGTTGTAGCTCAGGCCGGAGCTGGCCACGTTCTCGGCCAGCTGGTTGAGCGCCGCGCAGCTCGCGCCCAGCGGCAGGTCGGAGACGTTGCGGCTGAGCGAGGAGCGGAAGTCGGTGAGGGTGCTGTTCTGGGCGCGCTTGAGCACCGCGTCGCGGTTCAGCCAGTAGGCGATGCCGGAGGCGGAGACGGCGGCGGTCAGCGCGACCACGGCGAACACCGCGGCCAGCCGGACCCGCAGCGAACTCAGTCGCAGCCGCCGCCACAGCCTGCGAGCGAAGCGGCGGCGGCCGTTCTGATGATCAGTCACGTGTCGGGTCAGCCATTCGGTGTCAGGGCAGGCGGCAGCACGGGAGGCGCGCGGCACGCGGGTGCGGTCAGGCGGGCGGGTCCAGACGATAGCCCACCCCGCGCACGGTACGGATCAGGGTGGGCGCCGACGGGACGTCCTCCACCTTGGCCCGCAGCCGCTGCACGCAGGCGTCCACCAGCCGGGAGTCGCCCAGGTAGTCGTGCTCCCAGACCAGCCGCAGCAGTTGCTGGCGGGAGAGCGCCTGGCCGGGGCGGCGGCTCAGTTCGAGCAGCAGCCGCAGCTCGGTGGGGGTCAGCTGGAGGTCCTCGCCGTCCTTGGTGACGGTCATCGCCGAGCGGTCGATCACCACCGAGCCGTAGGCCGAGGAGTCCGAACTCTCCCGCTCACCGCGCCGCAGCACGGCGCGGATCCGGGCGTCCAGCACCCGGGCCTGGACCGGCTTGACCACGTAGTCGTCGGCCCCGGACTCCAGGCCGACGACCACGTCGATGTCGTCCGAGCGCGCGGTCAGCAGGATGATCGGCAACTGGTCGGTGCGCCGGATCCGGCGGCAGACCTCGAAGCCGTCGATTCCGGGCAGCATCACGTCCAGCACGATGAGGTCCGGACGCTGTTCCTTGAAGAGCCGGAGGCCGTCCTCTCCGGACGCTGCGGCGGCCACGCGGTGGCCCTGGCGGGTGAGGGCGAGTTCGAGGCCGGTCCGGATGGCGTCGTCGTCCTCGATCAATAGGAGGAAAGGCACCTGGTCATTCTGGCTCACCGGATGTGCCGCCGGGAACCGTCCGAGCCAGCCTGGGCGTCGCAGGTGTCGCGGGTCACTGCGGGACGAAGGTCCTGGTGCTTGTGACACCGCTGTGACAGTCGCCAGACACCACCATGACGGGCGCCGGGCAAGCTTTTCCATGTCGCCGCCACGAACCGGACAACAACCGGGACGCAGCGGCGGAGGTGGAAAGAACTCGCTCGTACCGACCATGGGGGCAGCAATGACCGCAACGCTTGAGACCCGGGGCATCTGGGATGCGCACAACCCGGCAGTCCGCGGCGTTCGGCCGGCGGCGAAGGTCCGGGTCGAGCACTGCACGGGGGCTCGCCGAGTGGGCGGCGGGAGCAGGACGCAGGGCGTGCCGGGGGGAGTGTTCGGGGGAACGCACACCGGGACGCACGCGGTGAACGGGGGCGGTCTGACCGCGGCCGGCTCGGGGGAGCCGCAGGCCGGCCAGACCGAGGGCGCCACCCTCTACCGGCTCGCGCCGGTCGAGGAGAGCGTCCGGCAGGGCGAGCAGGGAGGCGTGCAGGGGGAGCCCTCGGCCGCCGAGGTGGACCACCTGACGGAGTTCACCGCGTACGTGCGCGAGCGCCGCGCCTCCCTGTACGCCACTGCCTACCACCTGACCGGTGACCGCTTCGAGGCCGAGGACCTGCTGCAGAGCGCGCTCTTCAGCACCTACCGGGCCTGGGGCCGGATCACCGACAAGGCGGCGGTCGGCGGCTACCTGCGCCGCACCATGACCAACCTGCACATCTCGGCCTGGCGCCGGCGCAAGCTCAACGAGTACCCGACCGAGGAGCTGCCGGAGACGGTCGGCGACACCGACGCGATGGGCGGCACCGAACTGCGCGCCGTCCTGTGGCAGGCGCTCGCCAAGCTCCCGGAGAACCAGCGCACCATGCTGGTGCTGCGCTACTACGAGGGCCGCACCGACCCGGAGATCGCCGACATCCTGGGCATCAGCGTCGGCACCGTCAAGAGCAGCATCTGGCGCGCCCTGCGCCGCCTGCGCGACGACGAGCAGCTCAACCGCAACGGCGACACCGCCTTCGCCTTCGGCGAGCTGGTGGCGTAACGGACTGGTCGTCCAACGGCCTGAACGACAAGGACTCCCGTCGGGGGACGGGTGGGGAAGCGGAGCGGTCGCGGGCTCGGGGGAGCCGCGGCGGCAGGGAAGCCGCCTACCCGCAAGAACAGTCGGGCCCGGTGTCTCGGGAGAGGACACCGGGCCCGACTGCTTGCGTGCGAGCTTCATCCGGAACGTGCCGGGGGAGCGGTACACGTGGGAACTGCCGCCCTAGCCCCGTCGCGTCAGGCCCCGACCGCGATCCGTCCGCCCTGGCGGACCACCGCGCGCACCCGGGCGGCCGCCTCGGCGCCCGCGCAGGCGTCGGCGCCGAGTTCGACCTGGCGGGCCACGATGCCGCGCTCGGCGCGCATCAGCCGCCAGCCGCGGCGCAGCAGGTAGGGGACGGACTTGCGGCCCTCGCGGACGTCGCGGCGGAACCGGCGCCAGGCCGTGGTCAGCGGGCGGTTGCGCAGGCAGAGGGCGGCGCCGAGCAGGTCTTCGGCCTCGCAGGCGGCGACCAGTTCGGCGGCGAAGATCCCCTCGGCGATGAAGGCGGGGGAGCCGCCCAGCTCCAGGGTGTGCGAGCCGGCCCGGCCGTTGGCCGGGATCGAGTAGACCGGGACCTCGGCCCGTCCGGTCTCCACCAGCTGCCGGATCGCGGCCAGCGCCTGCGCGCCGTGCCAGGAGAGCGGCGAGTCCCAGTCGATGCCGGAGCCGTCGGGCAACTGCGGCAGGCTCGGGTCGTCGCCGTCCTTGTAGAAGTCGTCCAGCTGCAGCACCGGCAGCGCCAGGCGCTCGGCCAGCGAGGACTTCCCCGATCCCGAGGGCCCGGAGAGCAGCACCACGCGGGCGCAGGTGGTCGAGGCGGGGTTCAACGGCGAGTCACTCACGAGACACCAGTCTGACGCATCGGACGCGGTGCTCGTAACCCGTCGTTCGGCGAAAACAGTCGTGCGGCGGGAAACAGCAGGAAACAGCGGGAAACGGCGGGAAACAGGTGACGGGCCCGCGCCAGGGGGGAGAGGCGCGGGCCCGTCGATGGCGCGTCCGGGCCCCGGGGGGGGGAGGGGCACTTGGGACGGCCAGCCTTGGGTGGGTGGTCCGGCGGGAACCGGGGCTACTGGCCCATCGGGTGCCAGACCGTCTTGGTCTCCAGGAAGGAGAGCAGCCGGTCGGTGCCCGGGGCACTGGTCCAGTCCTGCGCCGACGGATCGACCGCCGGGCGCAGCACCCGCTTCAATGTATCGGCCGCGGCCGCCTCCAGGACAGCCGCCGCGCCCGGGCCCTCGGCGGCGATCGCGCCGGTCAGGTCGAGGGCGTTGACGTCCTGGTGCGAGGCGAGCGTCGGCGCCAGGTCGGCGGTGCGGCCGGAGATGATGTTCACCACGCCGCCGGGCACGTCCGAGGTGGCGAGCACCTCGCCGAGCGACAGGGCCGGCAGCGGCGCGTCGGCGGCCGCCGCGACCACGACGGTGTTGCCGGTGGCGATCGCCGGGGCGATCACCGAGACCAGGCCGAGGAACGAGTGCCCGTAGCCGGTCTGCGGGGCCACGATGCCCACCACGCCGGTCGGCTCCGGCAGCGAGAGGTTGAAGTACGGCCCGGCCACCGGGTTGGCGGCGCCCGCGATCTGCGCCACCTTGTCGGTCCAGCCCGCGTACCAGACCCAGCGGTCGATCGCCTGGTCCACCAGCGCGGCGGCCTTCTTGGCGCCCAGGCCCTCGGCTGCGGCCACCTCGGCGGCGAACTGCTCGCGCCGCCCCTGCAGCATCTCGGCCACCCGGTAGAGCACCTGGCCGCGGTTGTAGGCCGTGGTCCCGGCCCAGCCCTTCACGGCCGCCCGGGCGGCCAGCACGGCGTCCCGGGTGTCCTTGCGGGTCCCGAGCGGGGCGTTGGCCAGCCACTGGCCCTTACTGTCGCTCACCTCGTACACCCGTCCGCTCTCGGAACGCGGGAACTTCCCGCCGACGAACAGCTTGTAGGTCTTCATCACGTCAAGCCGGATGACATCAGACATCGAGGTAGGCCTCCAGACCGTGGCGGCCACCCTCGCGGCCGTAACCCGACTCCTTGTAACCGCCGAACGGCGACGTCGGGTCGAACTTGTTGAAGGTGTTGGCCCACACCACACCGGCCTTGAGCCGGTCCGCCATCCAGAGGATGCGCGAGCCCTTCTCCGTCCAGATCCCGGCGGAGAGGCCGAACGGGGTGTTGTTGGCCTTCGCCACGGCCTCGTCCGGAGTGCGGAAGGTCAGCACCGAGAGCACCGGGCCGAAGATCTCCTCCTGGGCGATCCGGTGCGCCTGGCTCACGCCGGTGAACAGCGTGGGGCGGAACCAGTAGCCCGCGGACGGCAGTTCGCAGGCCGGCGACCAGCGCTCGGCGCCCTCGGCCTCGCCGGCCGCGGTCAGCTCGGTGATCCGGGCCAGCTGGCCGGCCGAGTTGATCGCGCCGATGTCGGTGTTCTTGTCCAGCGGGTCGCCCACGCGCAGCGTGGCCATCCGGCGCTTGAGCGCCTCCAGCAGCTCGTCCTGGATCGACTCCTGGACCAGCAGTCGGGAGCCGGCGCAGCAGACGTGGCCCTGGTTGAAGAAGATGCCGTTGACGATGCCCTCGACCGCCTGGTCGATCGGCGCGTCGTCGAAGACGATGTTGGCGGCCTTGCCACCCAGCTCCAGCGACAGCTTCTTGCGGCTGCCTGCCAGCTGCCGGGCGATCGAACGGCCGACGTTGGTCGAGCCGGTGAAGGCGACCTTGTTGACGTCCGGGTGCGCGGTCAGCGCGGCGCCGGTGCGGCCGTCACCGGTGACGATGTTGACCACGCCCTTGGGCAGACCGGCCTGGCGGCAGATCTCGGCGAACCGCAGCGCGGTCAGCGGGGTGGTCTCGGCCGGCTTGAGGACGACCGTGTTGCCGGTGGCGAGCGCCGGGGCGATCTTCCAGGCCAGCATCATCAGCGGGAAGTTCCACGGGATGACCTGGGCGGCCACGCCCACCGGGCGCGGGTTGGGGCCGAAGCCGGCGTAGTCCAGCTTGTCGGCCCAGCCCGCGTAGTAGAAGAA
This sequence comes from Kitasatospora sp. GAS204B, assembly GCF_029892155.1. Classification (GTDB taxonomy): domain Bacteria; phylum Actinomycetota; class Actinomycetes; order Streptomycetales; family Streptomycetaceae; genus Kitasatospora. The sequence continues at coordinate 175,011 of NZ_JARZAG010000019.1, forward strand.
CCACGCGGCGACCATCGGCAGGTCGAAGTCGCGGGTCTCCTTGATCGGCTTGCCGTTGTCGATCGACTCCAGCACGGCCAGCTCGCGCGAGCGCTCCTGGATGATCCGGGCGATCCGGTACAGGTACTTGGCGCGCTCGCTGCCGGGCAGTGCCGACCAGTCGCCGAAGGCCTTCCGGGCCGCCTTGACCGCGCGGTCCACGTCCTCCTCGGTGCCCTGGGCGAACTCGGCCAGCACCTGCTCGGTGGCCGGGTTGACCGTCTTCAGCGCCTCGCTGCCGCTGGAGTCGACGAACTGACCGCCGATGAAGTGGCCGTAGGAGGTGGCGATGTCGCCGGCCGCGGCGGGGGACTCGGGCGCCGGTGCGTAGCCGAACAGCGGGCCGCTCTTCGGCAGTTCGGCCTCGGTCTTCTTGTTCTTGGCCATCGTGATCAGTCCACCGTCACGTAGTCGGGACCGGAGTACCGGCCGGTGCTGAGCTTCTGACGCTGCATCAGCAGGTCGTTGAGCAGGCTGGAGGCGCCGAAGCGGAACCAGTGCGGGGTCAGCCAGTCGTCGCCGAGCGTCTCGTTGACCATCACCAGGTACTTCATCGCGTCCTTGGTGGTCTTGATGCCGCCGGCCGGCTTCACGCCGACCTGCACGCCGGTGGCCGCCTTGAAGTCGCGCACCGCCTCGAGCATCAGCAGGGTCACCGGGGGCGTGGCGTTGACGGTGACCTTGCCGGTCGAGGTCTTGATGAAGTCCGCGCCGGCCAGCATGGCCAGCCAGGAGGCCCGGCGGACGTTGTCGTAGGTCTGCAGCTCTCCGGTCTCGAAGATCACCTTGAGGTGTGCCGAGCTGCCGTCGGGCCGCACGCAGGCCTGCTTGACGGCGGTGATCTCGTTGAAGACGTCGAGGTAGCGGCCGGACAGGAAGGCGCCGCGGTCGATCACCATGTCGATCTCGTCGGCTCCGGCGGCCACCGCGTCGGCGGTGTCGGCGAGCTTCACCGGGAGCGCGGCGCGACCGGCGGGGAAGGCGGTGGCGACCGAGGCCACCTGGATCCCGGTGCCCGCGAGGGCTTCCTTGGCGGTGGCGACCATGTCCGGGTAGACGCAGATCGCGGCGACCCGCGGGGCGGACGGATCACTCGGGTCGGGGTGCTTCCCCTTCGCGCACAGGGCGCGCACCTTGCCGACCGTGTCCGCGCCCTCCAGCGTGGTCAGGTCGATCATCGAGATGGCGAGATCGATCGCGAAGGCCTTGGCCGTCGTCTTGATCGAACGCGTACCGAGGGAGGCGGCGCGGGCTTCCAGGCCGACGGCGTCGACGCCGGGCAGGCCGTGCAGGAAGCGGCGGAGCGAGGCCTCGGAGGCGGCGACGTCGCTCAGGCCGCCGCCCGCGGCGCCGGGGGCGTTGGCTGCAACAGTGGACATAGTCACCAGATCAGCATATCTACGCGCGTAGGCGAAGGCTAGGGGGCCCCTTCTTCGATGCGGGACCGAGATCTGGCCGGTCGGCTCCGGTCGGCTCTGGCCGGTTGGTGCCGGCTAGCCGACCCCCGGCAGCAGCGGGTTGCCGCCGCAGTGGTCGAAGTGCAGATGGCAGTTGACCACCACGCTCACCTCGTCGGGCGTCACCCCGGCAGCTGCCAGCGCCTGGGGCAGTGGGCGGCGGCGGGGGCGGTAGTGGGCCTCCGTCCCGGGGTCGCCCGCGCCGAGGCCGGTGTCGAAGAGCAGGAGCCCCTCGGGATGCCGCACCAGGTAGCCGAGGACCGGTTCGACGCGGGGGTGGCCGTCCGCGGTCTCGCTGCCGGGGCGGACGAACGAGCCGAGCTCCAGGCGGCGGACGGCGATCGTCTGAATGGTCATCAGAACAGTATGCGTAGCTCAGATCTCGCTCAGAACCTTCACGCACTCCGGTAGAGCGGTGCGTGACGCGGGTAGCGTCCCTGTAGGGGAGGAGAACGGGGGAGGTGACGCGGTGTTCGAGTCGGAACGGTGGCCGCTGGTCTGGACCGGTTTCCTGCTGATGGCGGTGAGCGTGCGCCTGGCGGCCACGGTGTACGACCACCGGCATCGGCGGCTGCGGGCCGCCCGGCGGCGCAGCCATCTGGAGTGGCTGCCGGGGCTGGCCGGATTGATCATGGTGGCCGGTGAGGTGCCCCGGGTGCTGCGGGCGGGCGACGCGGTGCTGACGGCGGCCGATGCGATCGCGGGTGCGGCGGGCGCGGCGGTGCTCGCCCTGCTGCTCTACGGCGCCACGGTGCTGGCCCGGCGGCCGCGCGGCTGAGCGTCGGCCCCAGGGCGGGGCCCGACGCTCGGCGGTGCGGCCACGGCTTGGGCGAACTGGGCTTGGTAGAGGCGGGCGTAGGCGCCTTCGGTGGCGATCAGGTCGTCGTGCGAGCCCTGTTCGACGATCGAG
>NZ_JARZAG010000020.1 GCF_029892155.1 Kitasatospora sp. GAS204B
CGGCTCCCGGCTCCCGGCTCCCGGCTCCCGGCTCCCGGCTCCCGGCTCCCGGCTCCCGGCTCCCGGCTCCCGGCTCCCGGCTCCCGGCTCCCGGCCAGCTTTTTAGTGTATCCCACCCCGTGAGAGAGTATGGACAATTTTCCTTTCAGTAGGGATAGTTGGCCGCCGAAGCTGGCCGAGATCGCCAGGTCGACAGGCGTCGACAGCGCTTGTTCCCACGGCAGCACGGGTAGGCCCTCGTCAGCGAGAAGCTCGTCGATCCCACCCTGGAATGCTGACGATCCCGTCGAAGTGACCAGCAGCTGAACCCGGAAATCGTCATGGAACAGGGGCAGCACGTCCAGTAGGCGTCCGGCTGAAGTCACGTTGTGAATCACCAGCAACACACGCCGCTCCGCCGTCCGGCTCGCCCACCGAGCGGACCCGTCCCCTACCGGTACTCGTATCGGCTGGGGTCCGACTGCCACGTGCTGCCTCCCTGTCATACAGGCCATAAGGCAATCACTTTAGCGATGAACACCACCATGCCGGCCTGGTGGACGGTCCAGCGGATGCTTGCCGCGGTCGGACGGGCGTTCTACCGCTGTCGGCTGTCGTCCGCCCGCGCCTCGGTGGGACCGTCGAGGCCCGGTTCCTCTTCCGCCGCGTGCGGCATGCGCAAGAACAGGGTGTCGAACGCCCCCGCACCGTGATAGGTGAGGATGACCGTTGGGCTGTCGTCCTCGGTGTGCTTTGCCCAGTCCACTCTGGGGTCCCGTCTGACGGGGTGTGGGAACCTCAGGTGCTGCGGTGGGGGCTGGGGCGTGTACGGGGCGTGGGCCGGGTAGGGCGGTATTGCCGTACGGCGGTGTCTGCCCTGCTGTGCCGTGGCTTGTTCCACGCCGCTCGTCACCACGACCGTGACGCCGACGATGATCAACAGGAGCCCGGGCACGGTCGCGGGCTTGATGCCCTGCCCCATGAACCACCACGCGGCGAGCGCCGCCACGGGGGTCTCCAGCAGGAGCAGGACGCTCATCGTCGTCGCCGATGTCCTGCCGAGGGCGAAGTTCAGTGAGCCGAGCCCCAGGATCTGGGGAAGCACGAGCAGTCCGAGCAGTGACAGTTGGGTGGATCTGTCGAAGCCCGTCAGCGGGATGTGGGCCAGCCGGCAGACGACGAGGAGTTCCAGACCGCAGACCAGTGAAGTGAACGTCGAATACAACGGTGTGCTCACATCCGCGCGCGACCGTTCGCTCAGCGCTGTGTACCCGGCCTGGGCGACGGCGCCGAGGAGGGCGAGCAGGTCACCCGTCAGTGCCGTACCGCCGGACCTGATGTCGAGACCGCCCGCCGCGGCCGCTCCCACCACGGACAGCGCGAGACCCGCCGAGGTCCGGCGGGACGCCCGGCGGCCCTGGCCCGCGGCGATGAGGGCCTGCCAGACGGGCTGGGTGGCGACCAGCGCAGTGGACATGGCGACCGAGGTCAGCCGGGTGCTCGTCATGAACGCCGCGAAGTGGAGGGCGAGCGCGGTGGCCGCGAGGAAGCCGAAGACCAGGGGCCGCCACTGTTCCCGGCGCAGCAGGCCGCGCTCGCCCCGCGCGACGCGCACCACCTCGCGACGGCGTAGTAACAGCAGGAGCGGCCCGAGTACCGCGAAGCCGAGGCAGTTGCGCCAGAAGGCCATGGCGAGCGGCGAGGCGGAGGCTGCGGCGGTGAGCGGGGCGGTGGCCGAGACGGAGATCACGGTGACCGCCATCGCCACCATGGACGGCGGATCGAGCTTGGACTTCACGCTTTCGTGGGCGGCCGGTAGGGCGGTCAGCGCACGTTCACCCGGCGTAGCGTGAAGCCGTCGTTCGGTCGGCCGGCCAGCAGGGCGGCCAGGCCGCCGCTGAGCGCGTAGGTCGTGCCCCCGGGGCCGGCCGTGACGGCGCTGGTGACCGGGTCGGTGACGGTGTCGGTGACCGTGACGGTGGCGGACTTCCACTGGTGGGCCGGGCGGACCCGCTGCACGAGGGCGGCCTGTCCGCTGAGCAGTCCGCTGCTGACCGCGGCGATCGACCCGTCCGGCAGGACCCGGATGCTCGCGGTGATGGTCTTGAGCCCGGTGGAGAGCTGGACCTTGGCGGCCTGTTCGGGGTGGTGGACCGGCACTCGCACCAGGCTGCCGTCGGCCATCGCGACGATGAGGATGTTCCCGGGCATCCAGGCGACGGCGCTCATGCCCACGCCGTTCAGGAAGCCCGGGATGTCCAGGTTCCCGGCCAGCAGGTCGTCGCGCAGCAGGACGGAGGCGTGGCCGTGGCGGTCGATGCGGAAGATCGTCGGGGTCAACTCGTCCACGGCGTACGCCGTGCCGTCGGGAGCGATCGTCACGTCGGACACCAGATGCTGCTTGCCGTCGTTCGCGACCTTGTCCAGATCGGCGTACCACTGACGGCGTCCGCTGTGGGCGTCGTAGGCGGCGACCCCCGCGATCCGGAACTTCGTCGCGGGCGTGGAACGGTCGGCCAGTCCGTAGTCGACGTTGGTGGCCACGATCCGGTTCCGTGCCGAGTCCATCCGGACGGCCTGCAGGGACACCATGTCCTTGTCGTCGACGAGGGTCCGCACCGTCCCGTCCGGGCCGACGGAGGAGAGGGTGCTGTGGGCCAGCGAACCCACCACGAAAGTCCCGGAGTTGGGGTCGTAGTCCGCGGAATGCGGGAAGACGCCAGGGCCCTTGGCGGCGATGACGCCGGGTGCCGGCGTGCAGGAGTGACTGTGGCCGGGCGTGGCATAGGCGGCGGTGGCGCCGGTCAGTGCGGTACCGAGTGCGAGGGTCGCGGCGAGGGCCACGGTGATCGCGGAGAACTTCAGCCTCATGGGTCGTGCTTCCTTTCTGCCCCGGCTTGCGCTGACCCTTCGAACTCCAGTTGCTCAAAGGCGAGTTGAGTCGATCCGAGGTCGACAGTGCGTGCTGCTCGTGGCTCCGAGTGTGCTGGCGTCGACGGCTCGCAGCCTGCCCTTGCCAGGGGCAGGCTGTCTGACGTCCCGTTGCCGGATACTCGGGGCATGAACAAGAAGCCGCCGTTGGGAGAGTTCCTCAGGACCCGCCGAGCGCAGTTGCAGCCGGCGGATGTGGGGCTCCCGGACTTCGGAGAGCGCCGTCGTGTGCCCGGGCTGCGCCGTGACGAGTTGGCCCAGCTCGCCGGGGTGGGCCTGTCCTACTACACGCGACTTGAACAGGGCGGCTCGCTCAACGCGTCACCCGAGGTGCTGGAGGCGCTGGCCCGCGCCCTCGGTCTGGACGAGGTGGAGCGCGCCCATCTGCACGATCTGGCCGGCGCGGCACGCCGCACCACCACCTGGCGCAGGCCCGCGCCGGAGCGGGCCGGCGACGCGACCCGGCAACTGGTCGACGCGCTCGGTGACACACCCGCGGTCGTGCTCGGCCGCCGCAGTGACGTACTGGCCTGGAACCGCACCGGACACTCGTTGTTCGCCGGGCATCTGGACCCGCGGATCCCCGATCAGCCCGACCAGCGCCCGAACATGGCGCGGCTGGTGTTCCTGGACGCGCACACCCGGGACCTGTTCGTGGACTGGCCGAAGAAGGCCAGGAACGTGGTCGGCAAGCTCCGGCTCGCCGCCGGGCGGCACCCCGACGATCCCCGGCTGGCCTCGCTCATCGGTGAACTGACCATGAAGAGCCCGGAGTTCGCCACGATGTGGGCCGAGCACGGGGTCAGGAAGTGGGCCCTTGCGGCGTACCGCATGCACCACCCGGCCGTCGGCCGCATGGAGCTCAATCTGCAGTCCCTGAACGTCCCCGGCGAAGAGGGCCAACGCATCGTCGTGGTCACGGCGGGCGCCGACACCGCGTCCGCGGCGGCGCTCTCGCTGCTCGCCCGACTCGACACCCCGACCGCGCCGCGCACCGTGCACGCCGAGCGCACCAGGCACGCCGAAACCGCGGAGCCCACGCCGACGGTCACCAACAGCCCTCGCTGAAGCTGAATCCGGGCGCATACGTCCTGCGAGGCACCCCTTCCCGATACGACACCTTCCTCCAGGGCGCGCCATGTCCGCGCGCCGGAACGGACGAGAACAGCATGAACAAGAAACTGTCAGGAGTAGCCCTGGCGGTCGCGTCCGTCGTGATCGGAACCTTCGGTTTCGCTTCGGTGCCGGCCGCCGCGGCCCAACCCGGCGAGGCGGCCGTCCATGTCGCCGCACACTTCGACCTGGCCTCGGGGCAGACGCCGGAGAACGCGGCCACCGAACCTGACGGCAGTCTCGACGTGACCTTCTCGGTGGCCCGGCAGGTCGCCCGGGTCGATGCCGACGGCTCGACGCACATCCTGGCCACCATGCCGCTGCCGGCTGACGGCGGGGTCAACACGCCCGCTCTGCACTTCGCGGCGACCATGGGGATCGACCGTGACGCCGACGGAACCCTGTACTTCCTGTACGCCGCCGGCACCGCCGACCTGACCGGTGTGTGGCGGCTGCGCCCGCACGGAACCCCGGAGCGCATCGCCGCGCTGCCCGCCGCCGCCCTGCCCAACGGCATGGCGCTGGACCAGCGGCACGGCATGCTCTACATCGCCGACTCGGTGCTCGGCACGATCTGGGCGGTCCCCAAGGCCGGCGGGCCGGCAACCGCGTGGTCGACCGCGCCTGAACTCGCCTTCTCCGGTCTGGCGGGTGCCAACGGACTGAAGATCCACAACAACGCGCTGTGGGTGTCCAACACCGACCAGGGCACCATCGTGCGGATCCCCTTCCTGTCGGGGCGCCGGCCCGGTCCGGTCCAGACCCGGGCCACCGGACTGACCACCGTCGACGACTTCGCCTTCACCGGCCGCGGTGACGAGATCCTGGCCGCGCTCAACCACACCGACCAGGTCGTCCGGATCCGTCCCGACGGCAGCCACTCCACCGTGCTGACCGCCGCGGACGGCCTGCAGAACCCCACAGCGATCCGGGTGCGGTGCGGAACGGCGTACGTGCTCGATGCCGCCTACGTCACCGCCAAGGACCCCAACCTGCTGACCGTGGGCCTGCGGGAGCTGCGCTGACCAGGTCGATGACGACGACGATGACGGTGGGCCGGGTCAGGATCGACCGTGTCGTGGAGCACGAGATGGCGACCCGGCCACCCACGCAGATGTTCCCCGCTCACCTGCGCGGCGGACTGGCTGCCGAGATCGAACGATCCGCCGGCGCGTTCGCCGTCAAGAAGTGGGGTTTCACCACATGAACAGTCCGCCAGTCGTGCGCATGGCCACCGGTCAGGTCCGCGGCGTGGTGGAGGGCGGGTGCGCCGTCTTCCACAGCATCCCGTATGCCGCCGCCCCGGTCGGCGCGGCACGTTTCGCCGCGCCGGGCCCCCCGCCCCGGTGGGACGGGATCCGGGACGCCACCCGGCCTGGGCCGAGTGCCCCCGCGCCGGCCCGGGACTTCGGGCTGTTGGACCTCACCCCGTTGCTCGGGGCCGGCCCGAGCGGAGGTGGGGACTACCTGACCGTCACCGTGAGCACTCCCGGTCCCGGAGGAAGTGGTCTTCCGGTCATCGTGTTCGTGCACGGCGGTGGATTCATCTCCGGCACCGGACAGTCCGAGCTGTACGAGGGCACCTCCTTCGCCCGCGACGGGGTGGTGCTGGTCACCCTGAACTACCGTCTCGGCGTGGCGGGTTGGCTGGACCTGCCCGACGCCCCCGCCAACCGCGGGCTGCTGGACGTCATCGCCGCGCTGCGCTGGGTCGCAGCCAACATCCACGTCTTCGGCGGTGACCCCGCGCGGGTGACCGTCTGCGGGCAGTCGGCCGGTGCGGTGATCGTCGCGTCCCTGCTCGCCTGCCCGCAGGCGGACGGCCTGTTCCAGCGCGCGATCAGCCAGAGCGAAACCGGTGAGTGCGCCTACGAACCGGAGCAGGCCGCACGCGTGACCGGTGCCGTCGCCCAGGCCCTCGGAACCGCCCCCACCGCCGTGGCGCTGGGTGAACTGACCGACGCCCGGCTCACCGCGTTGATCGGAGAACTGCCGCCGATCGATCACGCCGCGCACGGATTCCTGGACACCATGCTGGGATCCAGCCCGTTCAGACCCGTCATCGACGGCATCCTCCTGCACGGACAGCCGGCCAGGACAGTGCTGGCTGCCACCGGAACGGAACTCCTGATCGGCACCACCACGGACGAGGCCGACACCTACACCGTGCCCTCCGGTGTGCTGGACACGGCGACCGATGTCGAGCTGCTCGCCGCCGCCCGACGCCGCGTTGCTGATCCGGAGCAGCAGGTGGCCGCCTACCGGGCACGGTTCCCGGGCGAGAGGCCGGGTCGCCTGCTCTCGCGAGTGATCACCGATACGTTCACCGCCGGCAGTCGTCGACTGGCGCAGGCACACGCCTCCCGATCGGGCGGACGAACCTTCAGGTACGAATTCGCCTGGCGGTCGCAGGCTTTCGCCGGCGCACTGGGCGCCTGCCACTGCCTCGAACTGCCCTTCGTCTTCGATCGCTTGAAGCTGCCCGCCCTGCGGGGTGAGCACGCCCTGCTCGGCACGGGTCGCGCCCCGCTCGAGCTCGCCGCCGAGATGCACGGCGACTGGGTCCGCTTCGCCACCACCGGCGAACCCGGCTGGGACCAGGACACCACCCACCGCTACTGCGCGGGGGACGACCTCGGCCGGCTCCACCCGAAGTAGGTGTGGCAGTCGGTGCCCGCACGGTGGCGGCACTGGACGACTACGCTGGTGCGCGTTGGGGCAGCCTGTGGCGCCCGGCCGGCCGACGGTGTCCGGTCCGGAGCGATGCGCAAGATCGTTCAGAACCGTTGTGAGACCGAGGAGATACCCAGGTGGTAGAGCGCAAGCCCATCGAGTCGTGGTTGACCGACATGGACGGGGTCCTCATCCACGAGGGCACCCCGATCCCGGGCGCCGACGAGTTCATCCGCCGGCTCAAGGAGTCCGGCAAGCCGTTCCTGGTCCTGACCAACAACTCGATCTACACCCCGCGCGACCTGGCCGCCCGGCTGGCCGGCATGGGCCTGCACGTGCCCGAGGAGTGCATCTGGACCTCGGCGCTGGCCACCGCGAAGTTCCTGGCGGGCCAGCGCCCGGACGGCACCGCCTACGTGATCGGCGAGGCGGGGCTGACCACCGCGCTGTACCAGGTGGGCTACGTGCTCACCGACAACAACCCCGACTACGTGGTGCTCGGTGAGACCCGCACGTACAGCTTCGAGGCGCTGACCAAGGCGATCCGGCTGATCAACGCCGGCGCCCGGTTCATCTGCACCAACCCCGACGAGACCGGTCCCTCCACCGAGGGCGTGCTGCCGGCCACCGGCTCGGTCGCGGCGCTGATCACCAAGGCCACCGGCGTCGAGCCGTACTTCGTCGGCAAGCCCAACCCGCTGATGATGCGTGAGGCGCTGAACACCGCCGGGGCCCACTCGGAGAGCGCCGTGATGATCGGCGACCGGATGGACACCGACATCGTGGCCGGCATGGAGGCGGGCATGGAGACGGTGCTGGTCCTGACCGGGCTCACCTCGAAGGACGACATCGAGCGGTTCCCGTACCGGCCGACCCGGGTGGTCAAGTCGATCGCGGATCTGATCGAGCTGGTCTGACGGACGCTCAGGGGGCGGGCCCCGGCGGGCGCGGGCCGGGCTCGGGCGAAGGTTGTCGGCGCGGCTGTGTAGCGTGCGGGATGAACGATGGCGGACGGGCCGCTGGGGCCCGCCCGGTTGGGGAAGGTTGATGTGGTGACCGAGGTCGCTGAGGTGGACACCGTGCCGGACGACGAGCGCGGGGGAGAGTTCGAACTGCCGGAGCCCTGGCGGGAGGTGCTGGCCGCCGAGACGGAGCAGCCGTACTTCGCGCAGCTGGCCGAGTTCGTCGCCGCCCAGCGGGCCGAGCACGAGGTGTTCCCGCCGCGCGGGCGGGTCTTCTCGGCGCTGGCCGCCACCGGCTACCAGGACGTGCGGGTGCTGGTGCTGGGCCAGGACCCGTACCACGACAACGGCCAGGCGCACGGCATGAGCTTCTCGGTGCTGCCCGGGACGAAGACCCCGCCCTCGTTGCGCAACATCTTCAAGGAGCTGCACAGCGACCTGGGCCTGCCGGTGCCGGACAACGGTTACCTGATGCCGTGGGCCGAGCAGGGCGTGCTGCTGCTCAACGCGGTGCTCACGGTGCGCGCGCACGAGGCCAACTCGCACAAGGGCAAGGGCTGGGAGAAGTTCACCGACGCGGTGATCAAGGCGGTCAGCGACCGGCCCGAGCCCTGCGTCTTCGTGCTCTGGGGCAACTACGCGAAGAAGAAGCTGCCGCTGATCGACACCACGCGGCACGCCGTGGTGCAGGGCGCGCACCCCTCGCCGCTGTCGGCCAAGCTCTTCCTCGGCAGCAAGCCGTTCTCGCAGATCGACGCGGCGCTGGCCGGCTTCGGCGGCAAGGCCATCGACTGGCGGATCCCGGATCTCGGCGCCTGACCCGGCGCGTTGACAGCGGGGTGAGGAGGCGTGAGCCCCTGTGGCGGAGTGTCGCCGCAGGGGCTCACGAGCGTCGGTATCAGCCGGCGGTGCCCAGGAAGCTCTCCCAGCCATTGGCCGGCGCCTGGCCGACGTTCAGCGTCCGCAGCTTGCGCAGCGTTGACTCGTCCTGCGCCTCCAGCCAGTCCACCAGCTGACGGAACGACACCAGGCGCACCTCGGGCTGCCCGGCGATCTGCTTCAGCGCCGTCTCGACGGCGTCCATGTAGATGCCGCCGTTCCACTGCTCGAAGTGGTTGCCGACGAAGAACGGCGCCCGGTTGCCGTTGTAGGCGCGGTTGAAGCCCGCCAGGTAGGCGCCGGCGGCCTGGGTGTGCCACTCGTCGTGCTTGCTCGGGTCGCCCTTGGGGTCGCCGTTCGACTGGTTGGCCATGATGTTGTAGTCCATCGAGAGGACCTCGAAGGGCTTTCCCGGGAACGGGATGGACTGCAGCGGGAAGTTCCAGACCTGCCCGTTCTGCACCTTCTGCGGCCAGGTCTGCTTCTCGCCCGGCGAGCTGGCGTCGTACTTCCAGCCGAGCTTGGCGGCGGTCGGCAGCAGCCCCTTCTGGCCGTCCAGGCACGGGGTGCGCCCGCCGATCAGCTCCTTGGTGTAGTCGAAGGGCAGCGGCGGCAGGTCGGTGAAGCCGGTGTTGGTCTTCCACTGGGTGACGAAGGAGACCGCCTGCTGGATCTCGCTCGCCCAGTCGTCCGGCGACCAGCGGTTGACGCCGTTGTGGTCGGGGCGGGTGGAGCAGAAGTGGCCGTTGAAGTGGGTGCCGATCTCGTGCCCGTCCAGCCAGGCCTGGCTGATCAGCTTGATGGTGTTGCGTATCGCGCCGTCCGACAGGTACGGGATGTCGGAGGCGCCGATCGAGTGCTGCGGCGGGTGGTACAGGCTGGTCTTGGTCTTCGGCAGCGTGTAGATGCCGGAGAGGAAGAAGGTGAAGGTCGCCTTGTTCTCCTGGGCGAGCTTCAGGAAGCGGTCGAACTGGCCGTCGTCGGTGGCGCCGGCGCCGTCCCAGGAGAAGACCACGAACTGCGGCGGGCGCTGACCGGGGGCCAGCTTGTCGGGCTTGGGCTGGTTCGGCTGCGGGCCGGTGTCGGCGGTCGAGCCGTCGCCGATCGGGGTGACCTTGCCGGACGGCGAGGCGCTGGGCGCCGGGCTGCCGCTACCGGGCGTGCCGGTCGGTGAGTTGCCGGCCGTGACCGCGTCCGAGTGGGAGGTGCCGCTGCCGCACGCGGTGAGGGCTCCCAGGGCCGCGGTGGCCGCCGATGCGCTCAGCACTTTCCTGCGCGAGATGCTGCTCATGGTCTCCCCAGCCAGGTCAGGTCTGGTCGCTCGGCGGGTGGGCGGGAGCGATCAGGAAAAATACGGCAATTGATCAGTATTTTTAAAGAAGGATGTCATGGAGCGCTGCTTGGATCCAAGCAGGCTCGGTGAGTCATGACACGTTGCACAGGACGGCCGGAAGTCGATCGGCGGCTGCGGGCAGGGGAGTTCTGTTGCAGTCCTGAGACACTCGGTCCCGCTCCGGGCCGATCGTGCGGGAGGCGTCAGGCCGCGTCGGCGGCGGCCGTCGACAGGCGGCGCTGCCGGTGGACCAGGCGGGCGACGGCCGCGCTGATCGAGGTGGCGGCGACGCAGGAGACCAGCATGCTCAGCCAAGCGGTGTTGAACCAGTGGCTGTTCAGCCAGCCCAGGGTCACGATGTAGCCGGCCCAGACCAGCGCGGCCAGCGCCGACCAGCGCAGGAAGCGGTGCGAGGGAGCCGGGGAGTGCCCTATCGCCAGGTCCAGTACGGTCCGTCCACCCGGCACGAAGCGGGCCACGATCACCACCGTGGCCGCCGTCCGGCTGGTCCGCCCCTCCAGCGACTGCCCCATCTTGCGCACGCTGGCGGCCAGTTGGGGACGTTTGGCGAGCCGTCGGCGCAGGAACGGGGCGCCGCGCCGGGCCAGGGTCAGCAGCAGGACGTCACCCAGGAAGGAGGAGAGGGCGACGGCGGCCGCCAGGAACACCGGTGCTCCGGCTATCCGGTCGGTCTTCAGCACGGCCAGGATCACCAGCGTGCCGCTCGGCAGGAACGGCAGAAAGGCGTCGCCGAGCACGGCCAGCACGGCCAGCACGCAGAACCAGGACGACGTCGTGAGCGTCGCGCTTCCCATGATCCAACTCCCTCCGGACCGCCCGGAGAGACAGGTGGCTCAGGTCGCCTACGCTATCGGCTCTTCATGAACCTTTGCTAAGTGCCCCCCTGAACGGCGGGTGGACAGCGTCGGGTCGGCGCTGCTAACGCCTCTCTTGCGTCGCGTGGTGAGAGTGAGCGGGGGCGAAAAGGCGTGAGCCCCTGCGGCGGGGTGTCCGCCACAGGGGCTCACGAGGGTCGCCCGGAACTGGTCCAGCCCGTCGGCGTTGCTGAGGAGTGGGGTGCTGGTGGGCGCCCCGCTGTGACTCCAAGCCTGCCAAAGAGGGGCGCTGTCGCGCGAGATCGGCGCCTGGCGAGATCCGGCGCTGGCGTGATCCCGCCAGCACGCTGGGCGACGGCCCGCGATCACCGACACCCGCGGTCACCGACGCCCGCGGTCACCGACGCCCGCGGTCACCGACGGACCGTCAGCCGAGCAGCGGGTCCGGCACCGCCTGCCACGGGCGGGCCAGCACGATGAACGAGGCGAGCGCCGCCAGCGCCATCCCGAGGATCACCACCGCCATCGGCAGCGCGCTGTCGTGCCCGCCGAGCCCCACCAGCGCGGGCGCGATCGCCCCGGTGAGGAACTGCACGGTGCCCAGCAGCGCGGAGGCGGTCCCGGCGGCGTGCGGGGCGCGCTGCAGGGCCAGTGCCGAACTCGGCGGCGACACCACGCCGAGCGCGCCCGCCATCACGAACAGCCCGGCGGTCAGCCCGGCCAGCCCGCCGCGGTGACTCACCGCCATCAGCACCAGCGCCGTCCCGGACAGGGCGAGCAGCACCGCGCCGGTCAGCTGGATCCGGTGCGAGCGGTAGCGGCCGAGCAGCCGACGCCCGGTCAGCTGGGACAGGGCCACCAGCCCGGTCTCGACCAGCGCGAAGAGCAGGCTGTAGCGCTGCGCCGAGCCGTGGTAGACCTCCTGCACCACGTACGGCGACCCGGCGATGAAGGCGAAGAGCGCGCCGAAGCCGAAGGCCACCGTCAGCAGGTAGGCGGTGAACAGCCGGTCGGCCAGCAGGCCGCGCATGGTCCGCAGGGTGTCCGGCAGCCCGCCGCGCCGGCGACGCGCGGGCGGCAGCGTCTCGCGGACCAGCAGCGCCGAGGTGACCAGGATCACCACGCCGAGCACCGCCAGCACCCCGAACACCCCGCGCCAGGAGGTGAACCGCAGCAGCTGCCCGCCGAGGATCGGCGCCAGCAGCGGCGCCGCCCCCGAGACCAGCATCAGGGAGGAGGCGAAGCGGGCGGCCGCCAGGCCGTCGAACAGGTCCCGGACCACGGCCCGGGAGATCACTATTCCGGCCGCGCCGGACAGGCCCTGCACCAGGCGGCAGACGATCAGCACCCGGACGTCGCCGACCAGCGCGCAGCTGGCCGTGGAGAGCACGTACAGGCCCAGGCCGATCAGCAGCGGACGGCGCCGCCCGAGCGCGTCGCTGAGCGGGCCCGCCACCAGCTGGCCGAGCGCGAGGCCGACCAGGCAGGCCGTCAGGGTCAGTTGGACCAGCGCGTCCGAGGTGTGCAGGGCGCCGGTGATCCGGGGGAGCGAGGGGAGGTACATGTCCATCGACAGCGGCGCGAGCGCGCTCAGCGAACCCAGCACCAGGGTCAGCAGCAGGCCGACCTTGCGGAGGGCGCCCGGGGAGGCGTCCGCGGGGGCGGCGAGCGGTGCGGTGGCCGAGGCGGGCGAGTGCGACATCGTCCCACCGTAGGGCCTGCGGCCGGGAACAGCGTGCGGCCGGGAACAGCGTGCGCCCGGGCGCTGTTGTCCGGTGCGGACAGGCAGTGTGCAGCGGAAGGCGAGAACTGATGAGCGGCGAGGACCAGCGGCAGAGCGGGCAGGGTGCCGGCGACGGCAGCCGGCAGGACGTCAGGCAGGACGTCAGAGGGGTCGCGCGCGGCACCGCCCCCGCCCCGCTGTCGATCCTCGACCTGGCCACCGTCGGCGCCGGCTACACCGCAGGCCAGGCGCTGGCCGCCAGCACCGAGCTGGCCCGCGGCGCCGAGCAGTGGGGTTACCACCGCTTCTGGGTGGCCGAGCACCACGGCATGCCGGGGGTGGCCAGCTCCACCCCCGCCGTGCTGCTCGCCCACCTCGGCGCGCACACCAGCACCTTGCGGCTGGGCTCCGGCGGCGTGATGCTGCCCAACCACGCCCCGCTCGCCGTCGCCGAGGAGTTCGGCCTGCTGGAGGCGCTGCACCCGGGCCGGATCGACCTGGGCCTGGGCCGGGCCCCCGGCACCGACCCCGCCACCGCCCGCGCGCTGCGCCGCGGTGAGCACGAGGACCCGGACGACTTCCCGCGCCGGCTGGCCGAGCTGACCCACTTCCTGGACGGCGACTTCCCCGACAGCCACCCCTACGCCCGGCTGACCGCGGTGCCCAGCGGCCCCGAGCGCCCGCCGATCTGGCTGCTCGGCTCCTCCGGTTTCAGTGCCCAGCTGGCCGGTCGGCTCGGTCTGCCGTTCGCCTTCGCCCACCACTTCAGCGGTGCCAACACCGTCCCGGCGCTGGAGCTGTACCGGGAGAGCTTCCGTCCCTCGGCGGTGCTGGCCGAGCCGTACGCCCTGATCGGTGTCAGCGCGGTGGCCGTCGCCGAGGGCGGGGTGCCCGAAGCACGCCGGCTGGCCGCCTCGGCCGGGCTCGGCATGCTGCGCCTGCGCCGCGGCATGCCCGGGCTGATCCCGACGCCCGAGGAGGCGGCCGCCTACCCCTACAGCCCCGCCGAGGCCGACTTCCTGGACGACTGGCTGGGCAACGTGGTGCTGGGCGGTCCGGACGAGGTCGCCGACGGCCTGGAGGAGCTGCGCAAGCGCACCGGCGCCGACGAGCTGATGATCACCTCCCGGGTGCACGGCCACCAGGAGCAGTTGCGCTCGTACGAGCTGATCGCCCAGGCCTACGGGCTGACGGCGGGTCAGTAGCCGGCATCGCGCAGCCCGCGCGGCAGCCGCTACGGCCGCAGCGCGGTGTGGCCGGCGGCCGGCTGCTCGGCCGCGGGCAGCCGGTCGGTGCCGCGTGGCTGGTCGGCCCCGGCAGGGCGGATGCGCCCCTCCCGCAGTATTCCGGCGACCAGCGCGGCCTCGCCGGGCCGGGCGAAGTACCAGCCCTGCGCGGTGTCGCAGCCGGTCAGCCGCAACCGCTCGGCCTGGGCCGCGCTCTCGATGCCCTCGGCGGTGACGGTCAGCCCCAGGTCGTGGGCGAGGCGGACCATCGCGCCCACGATCTGCTCGTCCGCCTCGCTGCGCCGCGAGCGCAGGTCGGGGCGGCCGACCGGGGCGGGGTCGCGGAAGCCCTCGATGAAGGTGCCGTCCAACTTCAGCGCGTGCACCGGCAGGCGGGAGAGGTAGGCGAGGTTGGAGTAGCCGGTGCCGAAGTCGTCGATGGCGATCCGCACCCCCATGTCGGCCAGCGCCTGCAGTGCCTGCAGCGGTCGGCCGCCCGGCCCGAGCACCGCGCTCTCGGTCAGCTCCAGCTGGAGCAGCCGGGCCGGCAGTCCGGTGCGCTCCAGCACCTGGGCCACGTCCGCCACCACGTCGGAGTCCCAGACCTGACGGGCCGCCAGGTTGACGCTCACGAAGGCCTCGGTGTCCGGGAACTCGGCCAGCCAGCCGCGCGCCTGCCGGCAGGACTCCTCCAGCACCCACTTGCCGAGCGGCACGATCGCCCCCGACTCCTCCGCCAGCGGGATGAACCGGTCCGGCGAGAGGGTGCCGAAGCGTGGATGGCGCCAGCGGACCAGCGCCTCGGCGCCGTGCACGGTGCCGTCCGCCAGGCCCACCAGCGGCTGGTACTCGACGGTGAACTCGCCGCGCTCCAGGGCGGGGCGCAGCGCCGTGGAGAGCAGCCGGCGGGTCAGCTGGTGGGCACCGCGGTCGCGGTCGTAGAGGGTCCAGCGGGCCCGGCCGTCGGACTTGGACCAGTAGAGGGTGGCGTCGGCGTCCTTCACCAGGTCGGTCGGGCTGGTGCCGTTGACCGGCCGCTCCACCACGCCGACGCTGGCGGTGACCGCGAGCCGGTGCCCGGCCACCTCGAAGGGCCGCTCCAGCACGGTGAGCACCTGGGCGGCGAGCTTGGTCAGCTGCTCGCTGCCCTCGCTGTCGGCGACCAGCACGGCGAACTCGTCACCGCCGAGCCGGGCCACCAGCAGCCCTTCGTCGGCGCTGAAGCGCCGCTCCAGCCGGGCCGCGACGGCGGTCAGCAGCTGGTCGCCGATGTGGTGGCCGAGCGTGTCGTTGATCGCCGCGAAGCCGTCCAGGTCCAGGTAGCAGACCCCGACCCGCCGTCCGGCCTCGACCTCCCCCGGGCGCTGCGGGGAGGGCAGGCAGGCCGCGTTGAGCCGCTCGAAGAAGAGGGTGCGGTTGGGCAGCCGGGTGAGCGGGTCGTGCAGCGCCTGGTAGGCCAGCCGGTCGCCGAGCCGGCGCCGCTCGGTGATGTCCTCGAACATCGCCAGCGTGTAGAACGGCTCGCCCTCGGCGTCCCGGACCAGCGAGATGGTGACGCTGCTCCAGACCTCGCGCCCTTCACGGTGCTTGAGCCGCTTCTCCACCCGCAGCCGGTCGCGCCGGCCGGCCACCAGCTCGCGGTAGAGCCGGCGCGGGGTGTCCTCGGGGTCGATGATCTCGTGGATGTGCATCCGGGCCAGCTCGGCGACCTCGCGGCCGAGCATCGCGGCGAACGCCGGGTTGGCCTCGATCACCAGGTCGTCGGTGTCGACCAGGACCATCCCGATGCCCGCGTCGGCGAAGGCGGCCCGGAGCCTCAACTCGCTGGCCCGCAGCGCGGCGAGCAGCTCGCCGGCATCGGCCACGGGGACCGTCACCACGGGCGCGGCGCCGGCCAGCAGCTCGGCGGGCAGCGGGGTCGCGCAGCTGGGGCACTGGACGGTGGGGCGGCCGTCGGCCGGGTCCGGCGAGGCCGCGTGGCCGTCGGCCGGCTGCCCGTCGACCGGGTGGCTGCCGGCCGGTTGCCGGTCGACCGGCAACGGCGAGGCTGGGCGCAGCGCGTCCTGTCGCACGCCATTGCGGTGTGCGTCGGCCCCCTCGTTCCGGCCTCGCACTGCTCGCTCCCGTCCGCCGCTGACGCTCGCTTGCCACACGCTCTTTCGCGCCGCTGCCGCCGACTGCGGGCCGACCGGTTTCAGCCGGACCGGCCCGTTGTCAAGAAGTAGAGCGCTGCGCCCGATCATAGGCCGCGTGCGGAAGCCTGGGCCACAGCCGACAGGGTGATTCGCCGTGTTTCGGAAGAGGCCGGGCGTGCAACAGACACGCCCCCGGCGGGCACCAGGTGGTGCGCGCCGGGGGCGTGCGCGGGGCGATCTGCGCCTCGGGGGCCGCAGTGCTGGCTAGTGCCGCGTCAGGCCAGTTCGGCGCTGAGCGTGATGGTGGTGCCGGTCAGCGCCTGGCTCACCGGGCAGTTCTTCTTGGCGCCCTCGGCCGCCTCCACGAAGGCTGCCGCGTCCAGCCCGGGCACCTCGCCGCGTGCGGTCAGGTGGATGCCGGTGATGCCCTCGCCGGGCTGGAAGGTCACGTCGGCCCTCACCTCCAGGCGGGTCGGCGGGGTGCCGGCGCCGGTCAGGCCGTGCGAGAGCGCCATCGAGAAGCAGGCCGAGTGGGCGGCCGCGATGAGCTCCTCGGGGCTGGTCTTGCCGTTCGCCTGCTCGGCGCGGGAGGGCCAGGAGACCGGCTGGGTACCGATGCCGGACGAGTCGAAGGTGACCTCGCCCGATCCCTTGATGAGCTCGCCCTGCCAAACCGTGTGAGCGGTGCGCGTAGTAGCCACGATCGGTACCTCCTGATGCACAGTGAGAGACAGTCGGTGTGTCAGTTCCGGTCACGCCGGGCCCAGCCTACTGCTCGACGGCCGCCACTCAGGGGAGCTGACAGAAGGTCACCTTGGCGCCGCTCGGGTCGGTGCACGGCACCATCCGGCCGTACGGCGAGTCGAACGGGTCGCGCAGCACCCGGCCGCCCAGCCCGATCACCTGGTCGGCAGCGTGGTCCGCCTCGGGCACCGCGAAGTAGGTCGACCAGTGGGGCTGCGGCACCGCCGCCCGGTAGCGGCCGCAGACCGGCAGCCCGGCCGAGCCCGGCACGCTCCACGCCGTGTAGTCGAAGGCCCGCCCGTCGCCCACCTGCTTCTGCTGGTACGGGAAGAGCTCGGCGTAGAAGGCGTCCGCCGGCTCGGGCTCGGGCGTGGTGAGCTCGTGCCAGCACATCGCCCCCGCCTCCCCGTACACCGCCGCGCCCTGGTGGCCGCCGGCCTGCCAGAGTCCGAAGGCCGCGCCGGCCGGGTCGAAGGCGTAGGCGAGGCGCCCGGCGCCCGGGACCTCGTGCGGACCGAGGACCGCGGTGCCGCCGGCCCGGGCGACCCGGTCGTAGACGGAGTCCAGTTCCCGGGTCGCCAGGTAGACGTTCCAGGTCGGCGGCAGCTTGTCGCCGCCGGCCGGGGGCGGCATCAGCGCGGCGGCCGGGCGCCCGTCCAGCAGGCACATGGTGTAGCCGTTGTAGTCGGCGCCGAGCTCCTGGAACTCCCAGCCCAGGATCGGGCCGTAGAAGTCCTGGACGCCGAGCGGATCGGCACAGGTCAGGTCGACCCAGCAGGGGGCGCCGTCGGGGTAGGAGTCGCGCAGGGGCATGGAGGGGGCCTTTCGGGCTGGGGATCGCTGTCTGTGCGTCAGAATCCGACCGCCCGTCACCGTCCGCAACCGGAACGCGCCGTACGGTACCCGCTGTGCCGTGGGGTGCACTGTCCACATGGCGGACGATCGGCGCAATCCGGGCGAACCCTCGCCGGGTCGCCTGTTAGATTTGCCCGGCCCGCGCGCCGGGCAGTCCCCAGGCCGCCGGCCCCAGTCCGCGCTCGGCCCCCGTGGCCGGGGCGCCCGAACCGGAGCAGACCCGATGACCGAGCAGCCCGCGCCCGACCGCACCACCTCGCTGGACGACGTGGACGACGCCGTCCGCGCCGAGCTGGCCGCCCTGCGGCAGAGCATCGACAACATCGACGCCGCGATCGTCCACATGCTGGCCGAGCGCTTCAAGGCCACCCAGCGGGTGGGCACCCTGAAGGCCGCCCACCGGCTCCCCGCCGCCGACCCGGCCCGCGAGCGCGACCAGATCGACCGGCTGCGCGAGCTGGCCGCCGGGGCGCGGCTGGATCCGGTCTTCGCGGAGAAGTTCCTCAACTTCATCATCGCCGAAGTGATCCGCCACCATGAGGCGATCGCGAGCGATGCGATGAGCGGCCGCAGCCCGTCCGCGTGAGGTTTCGCGGGTGCGGCCGGCGGGTCCTGGCCGAGTTCTGGCGGCTGGCGGCTAGCGGCGCTGCTCGGCCGGTGCGGTCCGCTCGGTCGGCGTGCTCGGCTCGGTCCGGCCGGGCGGCGGGGCCTGGCCGGCCGGCACGGTGATCGGCTCGGCCGGCGGCTCCTCGGGGGCGCGGCCTGCCTGGGCGGCGAAGGCGCCGAGCAGCACCAGCAGGCCGCCGATCAGCTGGGTGGTGCCCAGGTGCTCGTCCAGCAGGAACCAGGCGGTGACGGTGGCGACGACCGCCTCGATGTTGGCGACCACGCCGGCGACCGGCGGGGAGAGGTGGCGCACCGAGACCACGCCGGTCAGGTAGGCGAGCACGGTGGCGACCAGGACCATCCAGGCCGCGGGCAGCAGGGCCGGTACGTGGTGGCCGGCCATGGTGACCCGGCCGCCCAGCTTGCTCCAGTCCGCCTCCCAGGGGCGGGTCACCACGGTCAGCGTGAGCGCCCCGATCAGCAGGCCGAACGCGGCCACCCCGAGCGGGTCGGCGGGCTTCTCGCCGCGACCGCCGGCGTCCGCGAGGACGAAGTAGCCGACCTGGCAGCAGGCCGCGCCGAGGGCGAAGAGCACGCCGAGGGCGTCCAGGCTCAGCCCGTTCCACACCTGCACCACGAAGGCCAGTCCGGTCACCGCCACCCCGGCACCGAGCGCCGCGCCCCGGGTCACCGGGCGGCGCTGCACGAAGCGCACGTAGACGAGCAGCAGCGGCGGTCCGAGGTACTCGATCAGCAGCGCGACGCCGACCGGGATCCGGGATATCGCCGCGAAGTAACAGGCCTGCACGCCGGCCACGCCGAGCAGCCCGAAACCCAGCAGCAGCCCGGGCCGGTCCCGCACGATGCTCCGATGGCGCCAGGCCAGCGGCAGCAGCACCACGGCGGCGCCGGTGGCCCGCAGCCACACCACGTGCAGCGGTGACAGGCCCGCCTCGATCAGCGGTTTGGCGGCGGTGCCGGAACCCCCGAAGGACACGGCGGAGATCAGCGCGAGCGTGAGGCCGACGGCCCGGCGGGAGCGGTGCGTGGTGGCCGGGGAGGAGTGCATCGGTGCATTCTGCCAGGTCCCGGACAAATGCGGTCGAGCGGGCGTCAGGCGGCGCCGACCAGGGCCGGCGGCGAGCCGCTCGGGCGGGCCGGTGCGGGCGGGCCGGTCTCGGTGGGCGCCTCCGGGGACGGGGGCTGGGACGGGGGCGGGGTGGGCTTCGCCGGGGTGGTGGGCGGCGTCGGGGTCGGCGGCGCCGGGTGCGTGGTGCCGGGCGAGGGGGAGGGGACGGGCGGTGCGGCCGTCGGCGGGGCCGTCGGCGCGGTCGAGGGCCCGTGCGACGGTACGCGCGAGGGTGCGTGCGGAGGTGCTGTCGGTCGGCGGTGCGTCGGCGCCGGGCTGTGCGGGCCCGCCGCACCGGGACCCGTGCTCGGCCCGGCCGCGGCGTCCTCGGCCGGGGCACCGGCGCTCGGCGGGGTGAAGGCGCGGACCGCCTTGCCGTCCAGTGCCGCCGTCATGTAGTCGGTCCAGATCCGCGCCGGATACCCGCCGCCGTTGACCCGCCCGCCGCCCGCCGTGCCGGAGAGCGTGACCTGCTGGCCGGTCCCGGCCTGCTCGCCGAACATCGCCACCGAGGTGACCAACTCCGGTGTGTAGCCGACGAACCAGGCCGAGCGGTTGCCGTCGGTGGTCCCGGTCTTGCCGGCCGCCGGGCGGCCGAGGTCCTGGGCGCGCCAGCCGGTGCCGCCGTCGTCCGCGATCACCCCCTGCAGCATCTCGGTGACCTGCCGGGCGGTCTGCTCGCCGACCGCCCGGCCGCTCCGCTTCGGCGGCAGCGGCACGTCGGTGCCGTTCAGCTTGACCGACTCGACCAGCCACGGGGTGATCCGCTGCCCGTCGTTGTCCAGCGTCGCGTAGACCCCGGCCATGTCCAGCACGCTCGGCATCGAGACGCCCAGCGGCAGCGAGGGCACCGGGTCCAGCTCGTTGGTGTCGGCCGGCAGTCCCAATGCGATCGCGGTCTGCTTGACCTTCTCCAGCCCGGTGTCCTGGGCGAGTTGGGCGAAGGCGGTGTTGACCGACCAGTCGGTGGCCTGGCGCAGGGTGATCCTGCCGTACTCGCGCTCGCCCTCGTTCGGCGGTGCGTACGGCGGTTTCGCGCTGCCGCCCTGCACGGGGCGGCGGTTGGCGCCGTCGTAGACGGTGTCCGGGGTGATGGCCTGCCCGTCCTGCGTCCTCGCGCCGCTCTCCAGGGCGGCGGCCAGCGCGATCGGCTTGAAGGTGGAACCCGCCTGGTAGTCGCGGCGGGTGGCGTTGTCGACGAAGTGCTCGGTGTAGTCGTCGCCGCCGTACAACGCCAGCACCGCACCGGACTTGGGATCCACCGAGACTGCGCCGGCCTGGATGTCGGCATCGCCCGGGCGCTGGTTCGGGTCCAGCTTGTCGGTCAACTGCCGCTGCACGGAACGCTGCAGGTCCGCCTGGCGGGCCGGGTCGATGCTCAGGGTGATCCGGTAGCCGCCCTTGGCCAGCGCGGCTTCGTCCACCAGCTGGTGCGCGACCAGGTAGTCCTTGGCCGCGTCCACCAGGTAGCCGGCCTGCCCGGCGAGCCCGAGCGCGGGCTGCGGCGCGCGCACGGTGGGGAGGGTGAGGGCGGCCCGGTCGGCGGCGGCCAGCCAGTTCTCCTTCACCATGCCGTCCAGCACGTAGTTCCACCGGGCGGTGGCCGCGCGTTTGCCGGCCTCGGTGGCGGTCGACAGGTCGTAGGCCGAGGGCGCGTTCAGTAGGGTGGCCAGGTAGGCGCCCTGGGCCGGGTCCAACGTGGCCGCGTCGACGCCGAAGTAGGCCTGCGCGGCGGCCTGGATCCCGTACGCGCCGCGCCCGTAGTAGGTGGTGTTCAGGTAGTTCGCCAGGATCTCCTGCTTGGAGAGGGTGGCGTCCACCTTGAGCGCGATGAAGATCTCCTGGACCTTCCGGCTGATCGTCTGCTGCTGCGTCAGATAGGCGTTCTTGACGTACTGTTGAGTGATCGTCGAACCGCCTTGGGCGCCCTTGCCGGTGGCGGTGTTCCAGCCCGCGCGCAGCAACGCGGCCGGGTTGACGGCGCCCTCGCGGTAGAAGCCGCGGTCCTCGGCCGCCAGGACGGCGTGCTGCGCGTCGGTGGAGACCTGGTCCAGGCCCACGCTCTGCCGGTTGGTCTGGCCGGTCTGGGCGAGCACCGTGCCGTCCCGGTAGAGCCAGGTGTTGCGCTGCGCGGTGGCGGCCGCGTGCGCGTCCGGGACCTTGACCAGCGCCACGCCGAGCGCGAAGAGGCCGGTGCCGAGCAGCAGCGCCGCGAAGGTCGAGAAGAGCGCGAACCGCCAGGTCGGCACCAGCCGTCGCCAGCCCTGGCGGTGCGGTCGTCCCGAGTGCAGCACGCGGCGCGGCAGCGGGCGGGAAGCGGTTCGCGGCACGGGTGGGCCTTTCCTGTCAGCCCCGTGACGGTCGTTCACGCGGTGGATGGGCGGTGGATGGGCGCTGGTTGGTCTGGCTGGTCCGGGTCGGACCTGGGCAGGGACCCCGCCAGCCTGCCCGGGGCCGTTCGATGGATGCTAGGGACTTTTGTCCCTTTTTTGAGTAAGTGACACGAGTTGTTGCGATTAGTGTGGGATCGTGCAGCGGTGCGGCTGCCCGGCGGTCGGGCGCAATGGGCGGAGGCGGTGGGGCCGTGGGTAACTCTCAGCTCCCCGAGGGCAGCCGGCTGCTGCGGATCGACGGCACCGTCACGCATGTGCGCCGCGAGGGCAGCGGGCCGGTCTGCGTGCTGAGCGGCGGGCTCGGCTGTGCCTGGTTCGACTGGGACGCGGTGGCCGCACTGCTGGTGCCGCACCGCACCGTGGTCCGCTTCGACCGGCCGGGCTACGGGCTCAGCGCGGCCGCGGCCGGCCCGGCCACGCTCGCCGGTGAGGCCGAGCGGATCCGGCAACTGCTGGACGGGGTCGGCCTGTTCGAGCCCTGCGTGGTGGTCGGCCACTCGTTGGCCGCATTCCACGTGGAGGCCTTCGCGCGGCTGCATCCGGACCGCACGCGCGCCGTGGTGCTGGTCGACGGGAGCGTCGAGCCGCGCGCCAGGGCTCGCCCGTTGCCCGGCGTCCGGGTGGCGGCGGCGCGGGCGGTGGCCGGTGCGGCCCGGGCCCTGGCCGTGCCCTACCTGCTGGGGCCGCCCGGGCGGCGGCTGGTGGTGCGACTGGCCACCGCGCAGCGCCGCGACCCCGCCCCGCGGGCACTGGTGCGGCGCTGCTACCGGACCGCGCGGGCGCTGCGCGCGGCCCTGCTCGAGAACACCTGCTACCTGGACCAGGCCGCCGAACTACTGGCGTTGCGCGAGGAGTTGCCGATGACAGCGCCGGCCGTCGCGCTGGCCGCGAGCTCGGCTTTCGGCCTCGCCGCCGCCGCGGGCTGCGGTGCCGGGCGGGGGACCCGTCGGCGGTTGGAGCGGCAGGCGCTGCTGGCGGCGGAGCTCGGCGGCGGGCTGCACATCGTGGCGCCCGCCGGGCACCTGCTGATGCTGGATCAGCCGGCTGCCGTGGCGGCGGCGGTGCTGGAGTTCTGAGCCTCCGCCGGCCCGGGTGGCTTTCTCGGCTCCGTCGGCTCTTCAGGCGCCTGAGGTCCTTGAGGCTCTTGAGGCGTTTGCGGTTCGGTTGCCTCCGCCGGTTCCGTCCGGGCCGGCAGCGGCAGCCAGAGGCGCACCGCGAAGCCGCCGTCCGGCTCGGGACCCGCCTCGATCGTCCCGCCCAGGATGCAGGCCCGTTCGCGCAGGCCGATCAGCCCGTGGTGCCCGCCCGGCAGCTCGGGCTCGGTGCGCGGCCCGCTGGGGGCGGCGTTGCGCACGGTGACCCGCAGGCAGTCCGGTTCGATCCGCAGCAGCACCTCGGTCGGCGCGCCCGGCGCGTGCTTGCGCACGTTGGTCAGCGCCTCCTGCGCCGTGCGGTAGGCGGCCCGCTCCACCGGCTCCGGCAGCGGGCCGTCCAGGCAGCCGTCGACCCGCAGCACCGCGTCCACCTCGGCGGCCGCCACCAGCCGTGCCAGGTCGGCCAGCCGGGGCTGCGGCGCCAGTTCGGTCGGCCCGGCGCCGGCGGCCCGCAGCACGATGATCATCGACCGCAGCTCCTCCAGCGTCGCCACCGCGAGCCCGCGCAGGATGCCCGCGGTCTCCCGGGTCGCCGGGTCCTTGGTGGTAACCTGCAGCGCCCCCGCCTGCACCGCGATCAGCCCCGCCTGGTGCGAGACCACGTCGTGCATCTCCCGGGCGATCCGGGCCCGCTCCTCGGCGATCACCGTCTTCGCGTACAGCGCGCGCTCGTGGTCGCGCAGTTCGGCGAGCTCCGCGACCCGTGCCGAGAGGTCCAGCCGGGTCTGCGCGAGCAGCCCGAGCATCACCGGGCCGGTGCCCAGCATGCTGGCGAAGATCAGGTGCTGGGTGATGTCGCTCCAGCTCTCCAGCCGCAGCCCGCTGATCGGCCACGGTATGAAGCTGCCGACCACCACTGCCAGCGCCACCAGGGCCTTCTGCCACTGCGCCCGCTCGGTGCGGGCCACCGTGTAGGCGGCGATCATGGCGGCGAGCAGCGCGTTGCCCGCGTACAGTCCGGGCAGCGTGAGCAGCAGCACGGTGCGCGGGAAGCGGCGGCGCAGCAGCAGCACGGCGGCGGCCCCCAGTGAGATCAGGAAGCGCCAGTCACGCGGGGGCGGAAAGTTGAGCAGCGCGTCCAGCGCGGCCGGTATCACCAGCAGCACGTCGACCGCCCAGGCATGCCAACGGCGCTCCGGGCGCCAGAACCAGCGGCCGACGCGCGCTATCGGGCTCCGTCGCCCGCTGGGCTCTCTCGCGGCCTCGCTGGTGCTCACCCGGGTTCGTTCCTCGCCTGCTCGTGCTGCTGTTCGTCCTGTTGCTTCTGCTGCTCGTCCCGGTCCCTGAACCACTCACCCCGGACCATCCGCCCCCTGCGACGCTACAGGACCGGCCGCGCCGACGAGGCGGGCCCGGGAGCGGGCCGCACCCTCCTCAGGAGTGGTGAGGTCGAGGACGGCCTGCCGGCTCGGCGGCCGGGGCCGGGGCGCGCTGTCGGCGCGCCATCGGGCAGCGGGCCCCGGCTGCGGAGGTCGAGGACGGCCTGCCGGCTCGGCGGCCGGGGCCGGGGCGCGCTGTCGGCGCGCCATCGGGCAGCGGGCCCCGGCTGCGCCATGACGGAGCGTCAGTGGGTGCTGTTCTACTGGACTGCGCCGTGCGGCCGGCCGGCCGCACGCGGACCCGGAGGAGTCGAGCCATGGGCATGTCGCTGCGCAATGTGACCGCGATCACCTTGTTCGTCGAAGACCTGGAACGGTCCAGGGAGTTCTACCGGACGGTCTGCGGCCTGGACCCGATGTACGAGGATGCGGACTCGGCGGCCTTCAAGTTCGACAACACGATCATCAATCTGCTGAAGACCACCGCGGCGGACGAGGTGGTCGCGCCGTCGCCGGTAGCTGCTGCGGGGCTGGGCGCGCGCTGCCTCTACACCATCTCGGTCGACGACACGGACGAGGCCGTCGCGCGGCTGGCCGAGCTGGGCGTGCCGGTGCTGGGTGGGCCGATCGACCGCCCGTGGGGCCTGCGCACCGCCGCTTTCGCCGACCCGGACGGCAATGTCTGGGAGGTCGCGCAGGAGCTGCCTTCGGTGGCGAACTGACGCCCAGGACAGCCGGCCCCGCAGGGCACTCGCTCAGCAGGGTGTCCCGCGGGGCCAGTTGTACTGGGCGTCGATCCGGTATTCGCCCGGGGCCGGGGCGGTGAGCTCGGTCCAGTCGCCCTTCTGACGCAGGCAGGTGCCGCCCGGGCCGTGTGCGGTGAGCCAGGGGGACCACGGGATGCGCACCAGGACGGGGCCGGGCGCGCTGACGGTGAGCTGGAGTTGGGCGGCGTCGGCGCGCTCCACCGTGGCCGGCGGGTCGGCGAGCGGGACGGCGTCGGTGAAGCGGAACAGCTGCCAGTGGTCGTCGTGCCAGACCTCCCGCAACCAGGCGGGGCCGGTGCGGATCAGGGCCGCCTCGGCGTTCGCGGCCGCGTCGGTGGCGCCGGCCGGGAGGGCGACGTAGCCGACCGACCAGCGCTGAAGCCAGTCGTGGTAGCTCGCCGGGGTGAGGGTGTTGTCGTAGAAGAGCGGGTTCCGCTGGACATCGGCCTGGCGGTTCCAGCCGCGGGCCAGCTCGGCCGTGTCGACCAGGCCCCAGGACTCCCAGTGGTTGAGCATCGGGACGGCTTCGACCCTGGCCTGGTCGGCGTGCAGCAGGCGCAGCTCGGCGAGCAGGGCGTCGGCCTGGCCGGCGGGGGGCGGGGTGGGGATGCCGATGATGTTGGCGCTGACCGTCCAGTACGCGGTCACCGTGAGCGCGAGCAGCGCGGCGGGGGTGCGCCGCCAGCTGAACGGGCGGGTGCAGAGCGCGGCCAGTACCAGCACGCTGCCGAAGATCAGCGGGAGCCGCTCCACATTGCTGCCGATCGGGGTGCGGAAGGCCCAGGTCAGCCCGGAGCCCACGGCGTAGACCAGGCAGCCGATCCGCAGGGTCCGCCAGGACGGCGGGCTGATCAGCGCCACCACGGCGGCGCAGCCGACGCAGATCAGGGCGGTGGGTCCGGAGATCGGGTCGATCCCGGAGCCGGGGAAGAGCACTGCCGCGCCCAGCACCACCACGGGCGGCGGCAGGGCCAGTGCCCAGCCGGTCCGGCGGCGGCCGGTGAGCAGCAGCGCGGCCGCCACGACCTCGACGAAGAGGCCGGCCACCGGGCTGGCCATGGTGGCGAGCAGTGCGCAGAGGGCCGCCCAGGCGTACCGCTGCCAGCCGGAGCCGCGTGCGGGGGCGGTGGCCTGCCCGGCTCCGCTCGGTCCTGAGTCGATCGGCAGCAGCGCGGCCAGGCCGAACATGATGCCGAGCGCGAAGGTCACCCGCCCCGCGGCCACGTTGCAGGACAGTGCGAAAGCGCCCCACAGCGCCACTGGCAGCGGTCGGCGGACACCCGCACGGACGATCAGGTGGGCGAGCAGTGCCGCCGAGACGACGCAGCTGGCCACCGCGACCGTGCGCACCCCGAACAGGGCCATCAGCCAGGGGGTCAGCACGCTGTAGGAGGCGGGGTGCATGCCGCCGTACCAGGCCAGGTCGTATGCCGAGCCCGGGTGGTGCGCCGCGAAGTCCGCCCAGGCCCACTGGGCGGCCAGGTCCCCGCTGACCCCGGCGACGTACCGGGCCCAGAGCACCCCGAGCAGCAGCGCGGCCGCTGCGGCGACCCAGACCGGTCGGCTCAGGGCCGGCCGCCGCGGCAGCGCTCCCACCCGGCCGGCGGGCGTCGGTGGGGACGGTGGCGCGGCTGCCTGCTGCGGAGCGCTCACAGGGTCTGGTACTCCTGTCATCGAAGGGTCGGCGGTCAGGCCGGCGGACGGTTGGTGTGCACCCTCTCCAAGGATCATCACAAGCCGCCGGGCGGCGGTGGTAACCGGGGCCGCCTGAGGGGCTGTCAGCTCACACGTCGGGAGTACATGCGGCGGTTCGCCGGGCGCGGGCTGGTGGCGCTGCCCCGGTGAGGCTCACGGGTGCTGAAACGCGGGTGCTGAAACGCGAAGGCGCTGAAACGCGAGGGACGACAGGCGCGGGACGGAAACGCAATGGGGCGCTCTCCCGGAGGAGAGCGCCCCATCAGGCGTGTGCCTTGTTGTGCGCCGCCAGGGACTCGAACCCCGGACCCGCTGATTAAGAGTCAGCTGCTCTAACCAACTGAGCTAGCGGCGCTTGTTCAACGCCGAGAACAGTACCTGACCAGCGGGCCTTTGTTGAAATCGGCTGGAGCGCCGCCCTCTTTCGAGAGCGGCGCTCTCGCTTCGGATCGCCGCCCTCGTGGTCAGCTCATCAGCTGAACGTCCGGCTGTGGCCGGTGAGTTCGGAAGTCCCGCCTGCCGGGGCCGCCGCTGCCGGAGCCGGGCTCAGGCCGCCGGTGCCTT
This sequence comes from Kitasatospora sp. GAS204B, assembly GCF_029892155.1. GTDB lineage: Bacteria > Actinomycetota > Actinomycetes > Streptomycetales > Streptomycetaceae > Kitasatospora. The sequence goes on from NZ_JARZAG010000020.1 coordinate 27,017, forward strand.
CGTCCGCAGGATCTCGATGAACGCCCGCAGCCAGCCCGGGTGGTCCGGCCAGGCGCGGGCCGAGACCAGCATGCCGTCCACCACGGCCTCGCCGTCCCGGTAGGTGGCGCCCGCCGCCCGGACGTCCGGCTCCAGTGCCGGGTAGGCGGCGGTGGTCCGGCCGCCCAGGACGCCGGCCGCGCCGGTGATCTGCGGACCGTGGCAGATCTGTGCCACCGGCTTCTCGGCGTCGAAGAAGTGCCGCACGATCCGCTGCAACTCGGGGTCGTTGCGCAGGTACTCGGGGGCCCGGCCGCCGGGGATCACCAGCGCGACGTACTCGGCCGGGTCGACCTCGGCGAAGGCCAGGTCGGCGGGCCAGCTGTAACCGGGCTTCTCGGTGTAGGTGTCGAAGCCGTCCTCGAAGTCGTGCACCACGAAGCGCAGCTTCTTCTTGCTCGGCGCGGCGATGTCGACCTGGTACCCCTCCTCCTGGAGCCGCTGGTACGGGTAGAGGACCTCCAGCGACTCGGCGGCGTCCCCGGTGACGAGCAGCACCTTCACAGCCATGCGTGGCCTCGATTCGATTCGATCGGCGGTCGGGTGCGCGGCGGTAGCGGTGCGCTCACGCAGCGGCACCGTCCACCGGCGTCGCGTACATCCCCATCGGGCACAAGCGGGAAACGCCGAAGGCCTCTCGCTCAGAAGTCTGAACGAGAGGCCTTCGACCGTCGGTGCGCCGCCAGGGACTCGAACCCCGGACCCGCTGATTAAGAGTCAGCTGCTCTAACCAACTGAGCTAGCGGCGCGTGCTGACCCGGAGAACATTACACGGCGTCCGGCCAAACATCGAATCGTCACCGGCCGGTCGCACGGCGTCACCCTCGCTCAGCTGGGAGCCTCCGCCCCCTCCCGGGCGTAGTACCACCAGCAGACGCCCAGGCAGAGCGAGTAGTACCCGACCACGACGTACAGCAGGTCGGTGACCGGGAAGAGCGCGAGCATCGCGGGGAGGAAGAAGCCCCCGCAACTGGCGATCGCGGTCGACAGGCCGGCCACCGCCGAGGCGGTCCGGTCGGTCCGGTCCCGGTCGCGGAAGATCGCCGCGAGCTGCCGGACGATCGACCCGCTGCCGAGCCCGGCGAAGAAGAACGCGGCCAGGAAGGCGGCGTAGCAGAGCCGGAAGTTGCCTCCGTCGCCGGCGGCCGGCAGTGCGCGGACCGCCACGATGACGGTCAGCGCCAGCCCGGCGAAGGCGACCAGCGTGCACCTGGCGCCGGTCACCCTGCTGCCGGGCCGGCCGCCGAGCCACTGGGCCAGCGCGCCGACGAAGGGGCCGGCCCAGGCGTAGCGGGTCGCTGACCAGGCGGGGGCGAGCGGGGTGAAGCTGGTGTCGATCAGGTTCGGCAGTGCGGCGGCGAAGCCGATGAAGGAACCGAAGGCGCCCACCTGGAGCAGGGTCAGCAGCCAGGTGTGCTTGCGGCGCAGGATCCCGCTCGGCTGCTCGAACGGCTTGGTCGCGCCGTCGAGTTCGTTCATCCGCGACCAGGCGAGCCCGGCCGTCACCAGCAGCGGCGGGATCCAGAGGAAGGCGCTGTTCGCGATCGGTGCGAGCAACTGGACCGCGCCGACGCCCAGGCTGGCGAGCACCGCGTTGCGCCGGCACGCGGCGCCCCTCCCCGCCCTCGGGAAGCCCGGGAAACTCGGCAAGCTCGGGTACAGGGCGGCGATGCCGGCCATCGAGGCGGCGAAGTTGCCACCGCCGATCCCGCAGAGCGCGGCGATCACCACCATGACCGGATAGGGCGTCGCGGTGTCCCGCAGGGCCAGGCCGAGCCAGAGCAGCGGGCCGGTCAACAGCAGCGTGCTGAACGTCGTCCAGCGGCGTCCCCCTATCACCGGCCCGAGCAGGGTGTAGCCGAGCTGGAGGGTGGCGCCGGTCAGGCCGGGGACGGCGGTCAGCCAGAACTTCTGCGAAGCGGTGTAGTCGAAGCCGATCCGGTCGAGCTGAACCACCGTCACCGACCAGATCTGCCAGACCGCGCAGGCCAGCAGCAGGGCCGGCCCGGAGACCCGCAGGTTGCGGGCCGCCACCCGTGCGCCGGTGGTGGCCCAGAACTCGGGTTCCTCCGGGGTCCAGTGGTGGATCGCGGTGCCGGGCCGGTAGCTGTCCCGGCGCGGGCCGCGCGGCAGGACGGTGCTCAACGGACGCTCCCGTGGCGACGCCGGACGTTCCCGTGGCGGCGTGGACGCGCGCTCAGTGCTCGTGCTCCGGGGTGAGCCGCCAGATCAGCGCGACGACCAGGAAGCAGACGGCGGAGAAGGCCGTGGTCCACCAGGCGGTGCCGAGGTCGCCGGTCAGCCAGGCGTTGGCGGCCACGGTCAGCGCCCAGAGCTGGCCGACCAGCACGGTGAGCGCGATCAGCACCCGCGCGGTCGGCAGCGTCGCGCGTCCAGGCCCGGGGCCGGACGGGACACCTGTGTCCGCGTCCGGTCGGCGGAAGTAGTCGGCCGGGTAGGTCCGGTAGCCGGCGGGCGGCACCGGATCCGGCGCAGGCCCGGGCTCGGACGGCTGGTCGGTCACGTCTGCTCCTTGACGGGCCCGGTGGGTGCGACGGTCGGGCCGTCGCAGCCCGCCTGGTGGGCCAGGTCCGGGTCACGCTCGTGCAGTTGGCGGCAGACGCCGTGCTCCTCGCTCTCGCCCGAACGGGCGGTGCCGATCGCCCAGATCCCGCCGGCCGGATCCTCCACCAGCACGACCTTCGGCAGCCCGCGCGGCGGCGGACCGGCCGTCACGTCACCGCTGCGGACGTCGAACGCGCCCCCGTGGCACGGGCAGTACAGCTCGCCCACCGCTCCCCGGTCGGGGCGCCACAGGACACCGCAGGCCATGTGGGTGCAGACGGTGGAGTAGCCGGCCAGCGAGCCGTCGGCCAGCCGGATCCCGATCGCCCGGTCCTGCGCGGTGGGGTAGCCGAAGGTGATGGTCGCGCCGGGGGCCAGCTGGTCGGCGACCTTCAGCGGATCGGCACCGCCGTCGCCGTGCCGGGGGAGCACGCCGGCGGCGACCACCGTGGAGCCGACCGCGAGGCCGCCGGAGAGCGTGGCGACCAGACGCAGGCAGTCGCGCCGGGTGGTGGTGGCCATGGTCGGCGAGGCGGCATCGGGCAGCTCTCGCGGCTCCTCAGGGCTGGTCATGTCGCCGCTCCGTCCCTCTCGGCGCCCGCAGCGCGGTGCTGAACGGCAGGTAGAGCAGCGCGAACACGACCGAGGCCGCGTGCAGCACGGCCAGGAACTGGTAGCCGGCGCCGTGCAGCGCGAGCTCGGAGAAGGTGAGCAGCAGGCCGGTCACCGCGAGCGTCAGCAGCGCCGTCAGCACGAGCGGGTTCAGCAGCAGACCGCCGGTCGCCGCCCGGTCGCCCCGCCACAACAGGAACCCGGCGGTGGCCACCACCAGCACCGCCACCAGGGCCAGGCCGTGGAACACCGCCCACCCGACCAGTCCGTCCGCGTCGAAGCCGAAGAGCCGGTGCCCCCAGAGCCGCAGCAGACAGCCCGACCCGGCCGGGTCCCCGCTCACGGTGAAGCTGAGCCACCCCCAGGAGAGCGGGAAGGTGATCGCGGCAGCCGCCAGACAGCCCCAGCAGAGCAGGTGACGCGCCACTCGATCGGCAGGCGAGGGGGAGTCGGCACGCTGCGGGAGTCCCAGGAGATCGCGGGCCAGCCGAGGCAGCGCGAGCGGCTCCGCCCGCAGGCCGGACCAGGAGGTCGCGCTCCGCCAGCGCAGCCGGAGCAACTGGACGGACCGGCGGCCGGCCGGCGCGTTCACCCAGCAGGTGAAGCGGTGGGCGAGCCCGAACGCCAGGAAGACGGTGGCCGCCGCGTACGGCAGTTGCGCGGCGTCGAGGTCGCGCAGACCCCGGCTGCCCGCCACGATCGCCAGCACCAGGGTGAGCGAGGCCAGCACACCCACCAGGACCGCACGCTGGCCGACCGTGCGCGGCGGCAGTTCCGGCTCGGCCCAGGGCGGCCGCGGCTGCGGATCCCACTCCCCGGGCCCGCTGACCTCCTGCTCGGACACGGCCAACAGAGGACCTCCACACGCGGGACGGACGGCTGCCGCGCGGCTGTGCCCGGCTCTCTGCCAGGCACGCTAGGCGGCACCCGACCCGGACGCCTGCCAGAGCGGGCGTCCGAGTGACGCGGCGTCAGAGTTCCTCACGCCACCTGATCAGGCGTCAGACCAGTTCCACCGTCGGGTAGTGGCAGGCCGCCGCGTGGTCGGCCTCCGGTGCGGCCTCCGTGAGGGCGGGCGGTGTCGTCTCGCAGGGCGTCCGCTGCTCCGCTCCGAGGGTCGCGTAGATCGGGCAGCGGGGGCGGAAGGCGCAGCCGGTGGGGCGGCTGGTGGGGGAGGGCGGGTCGCCGGGGAGCAGGAGGCGGGTGCGGGTGCGTTCGGCGGCGGGGTCGGGGAGCGGGACGGCGGAGAGCAGGGCGCGGGTATAGGGGTGGCGGGGGGCGGCGAAGACGGCGGAGATCTCGCCCTGTTCGACGGTGCGGCCCAGGTACATCACGCTGACGCGGTCGGCGAGGTGGCGGATCACCGAGAGGTCGTGGGAGACGAAGAGGTAGGCCAGGCCGAGCGAGGCCTTGAGTTCCTGGAGCAGGTTGAGGACGCCGGCCTGGATGGAGACGTCGAGCGCGGAGACCGGCTCGTCCAGCACGAGGAGTTCGGGGGAGACCGCCAACGCCCGTGCGATGGAGATGCGTTGGCGCTGGCCACCGGAGAACTCGTGCGGGTAGCGCGAGGCGTGGGCGGGGTCGAGGCCGACCTGGCTGAGCAGGGCGGGAATTCGGGCGGAGCTGACGGCGCGGTCGGTGCCCAGGGCTTGCAGCGGCTCGGCGATGATGTCGCCGATCGGCATCCGGGGGTCCAGCGAGGCCATCGGGTCCTGGAAGACGATCTGCAGCTGGCCGCGCAGCTGTTGGGCGGCCGAGCGGGTGAGGGTGGCGGTGTCCTGGCCGAGCAGTTCGATCCGGCCGCCCTCGGGCTTGCCGAGGGCCAGGATCTCGAAGAGCGTGGTGGACTTGCCCGAGCCCGACTCGCCGACCAGGCCCAGGGTTTCGCCGCGCCGGATGTCCAGCGAGACGCCGTCCACCGCGTAGACCTCGCCGACCTTGCGCTTGAAGACGTTGCCCTTGAGGACGGGGAAGGTCTTGCGGAGCGAGGAGATGGTGAGGACGGGCGGCAGGGTGGCGCGGGGGGCAGCGGTGGCAGGCGGCGGAAACACGGGGACGGGGTAGATGTCGGACGGGGCCGGGCGGGTCTCGGCCAGCTGGGCCGCGCGGATGCACGCGGCCTGATGGTCGACGGGACCGGCCAGGGCGGGCTCGGCGACCAGGCACTCGTCCGTGGCCAGCGGGCAGCGGGCCGCGAACGGGCAGCCCGGCGGCAGGGCGTTGAGGGCCGGCGGGTTGCCGGGGATGGGGACGAGCGGACCGCCCGCCCGGTCCAGCCGTGGCACCGCGCCGATCAGGCCGAGGGTGTAGGGGTGGTGGGGCGCCGTGAAGAGGTCGTCCACGCCGGCGGTCTCCACCACCCGCCCGGCGTACATCACCGCCACCCGGTCGGCCATCTGCGCGATCACGCCCAGGTCGTGGCTGACCAGCACCAGCGCGGCGCCGGTCTCGCGCTGGGCGGTGCGCAGCACGTCCAGCACCTGGGCCTGGATGGTGACGTCGAGCGCCGTGGTGGGCTCGTCGGCGAGCAGGACGTCGGGGTCGTTGGCGACGGCCATCGCGATCATCGCGCGCTGGCGCATGCCGCCGGAGAACTCGTGCGGGAAGCTGTCCAGGGCCCGGTCCGGGTCCGGGATGCCGACCAGGTCGAGGAGTTCGGCGGCCCGGCGGCGGCCGGTCGCCTTGTCGACCTTCTGGTGGACCTGGACCGCCTCGGCGATCTGGTCGCCGATCCGGTAGACGGGCGTGAAGGCGGAGAGCGGGTCCTGGAAGACCATCGAGATCCGCCGGCCGCGGATCCTGGCCAGCTCGTTGCCGGGCAGCCCGACCAGCTCGCGCCCGTCCAGCTCGACCGAGCCGCGCACGGTGGCGGTGCCGGGCAGCAGGCCGAGGACGGCCAGCGCGGTGACGGACTTGCCGGAGCCGGACTCGCCGACGATGCCCAGGGTCTCGCCGCGCGCCAGGGTCAGGTCGACGCCGCGCACGGCGGTGGTTCTCGCGCGCTTGCGGTTGCCGGCGAAGTCGACCCGCAGGTCGCGGACGGCGAGGAGGGGGGAGGTCACGGTGGTCATCAGGCCTTGCCTTGACGGGACTTGCGCTCGGAACGGGTCGAGCGCCGCCGCCCGGCCTCCGCCGTCGGGTCGAGCGCGTCGCGCAGCCCGTCGCCGATCAGGTTGACGGCCAGCACGAAGAGCACCAGCAGCCCGGCCGCGAAGTAGAACATCCACGGGTAACTGGGCGCGGCGTCCGTGCCGTTGGCGATCAGGGTGCCGAGCGAGACGTCGGGGGCCTTGACGCCGAAGCCGAAGTAGGAGAGCGCGGTCTCGCTCATCACGGCCGCGCCGACCGCGATGGTGGCGTCCACGATCAGGTAGGAGGCGGCGTTCGGCAGGATGTGCCGCCAGATGATCCGCAGCGGCCGCACGCCCATGAACCGTGCGGCGCGGACGAATTCGCGCTCCTTGAGGGAGATCGTCATCGACCGGACCACCCGGGCGGTGATCATCCAGTTGAAGGCGGCCAGCAGCACCACGAAGGCGATCCAGCCGCCGCTCTGCAGCCGGGGCGAGATGATCGCGATGATCAGGAAGCTCGGGAAGACCAGCATCAGGTCGACGAAGAACATCAGCAGCCGGTCGGCCCAGCCGCCGAAGTAGCCGGCGCAGGAACCGACCAGGCCGGCCGCGACGGTGGAGAGCAGTGCCACCAGCAGCCCGATGATCAGCGACTTCTGCAGGCCGCGCAGGGTCTGTGCGTAGACGTCCTGGCCGAGGCCGCCAGTGCCGAACCAGTGGGTGCCGGAGGGCGGTTCGCGCAGTGCGGAGTAGTCGATGTCGGTGTAGTGCCACTGCGTCAGGTAGGGCCCGACGAAGGCCAGCAGGAAGAGCAGCACCACCACGGCCAGGCCCACCAGCGCTCCTGGGGCGGCCAGCAGGCGGGCCAGCACCAGGCGGCCCCGGCTCGCGGGAGCCGGTGCGGCGGCCGCCACGGGCACCTCGTCCAGCACTGCGGTCACAACGGCATCTCCCATCACGCACGCACTCGGGGGTCGAGTGCGGCGTGCAGCGTGTCGGCCAGGAACCCGGAGGCCAGGATGGTCACCGCGGTGAAGAGGTTGACCGCGACCACCGCGTTGATGTCGTTCTCGTAGATCGAGCTGATGAACCACTCGCCCATCCCGTGCCAGCCGAAGATCACTTCGGTGAAGGTGGCGCCGGTGAAGATGCCCAGGATGTTGTAGGCGAAGAGGGTCGACATCGGGATCACCGCGGTCCGCAGCCCGTGCTTGAGCAGTGCCTGGCGGCGGGTCAGTCCCTTGGCCTCGGCGGTGCGCAGGTAGTCCGAGCCGAGCACGTCCAGCATCGTGCTGCGCTGATAGCGGCTGTAGGTGGCGATGCCGGTGAGCGCCAACGAGAGGGTGGGCAGCAGCAGGTGGACGCCCCAGTCGGCCAGGTGGGCGCCCAGGCCGCCGGCCAGTCCCGGGGTCTCGTATCCGGTGAAGTTGATCAGCTGGTGTCCGGAGGCCTGGTTGACGGCGATCGCGCCGTTCTTCAGGAAGAGCGCGATCAGGAAGACCGGCGAGGACAGCAGCACGAACGAGAAGATCGTCAACGCCCGGTCGGAGAACCGGTACTGGCGCACCGCGCCCCAGGCGCCGGCGGCCACCCCGAGCACCGTGCCGAGCAGGCTGCCGATCACCAGTAGCCGCAGCGAGACCCAGAGCCGGCGGCCGAAGTCGGCGTTGACCGAGGCGTTGTGGATGCTCTGGCCCAGGTCGCCGTGGACCAGGCCGTCCGCCCAGTGCCCGAAACGCACCACCACGGGCGTGTGGTCGTTGATGCCGAGCGCGGTCAACTGCCGGTCCACCGAGGCGGCGGACGGGCGGGGCGTCTTGTTCTCGAAGTACGACCGGGGGTTGAGCGCGGCGCTGGAGAGCGCGTAGGCGAGGAACACCGAGACGATCAGGAGGACCAGGTAGTAGGCGAGCCGCTTCGCCAGGTAGCGCAGCATCAGCGACGCCCGGTGGGGCGTCCGCAGGGACTCCCGATCATCATGACCAATTGCCTTCGCTCGATGGGTGTTCGGAGCAGCTTCGTGCAGCGGCATTCTCGAACCGACCGTTCGGCCGGTCAAGACCGTGCACGCGGCCGCTTCGGCGGGTTCGGCGAAGCAGCAGGTCAGAGTCTTGCAGTCGGTTGCGGACAGGGTGTTTCCGCTGTGTTGCCCCCTGTTGCGATTCGATCAGGAGTGAACACGGGCCTCTGGTCGGGGAACTGATCCGCTGTTACGTTCTGCTGGCTGGACACCCACTTGGCTGCCCACGATCAAGGCCCGTCACACCTTCGGGCGAGAAGTGCCCCCGACTCCTCAGGAGGGACCCTCCATGGATGCCACCACCACGCGGCGCGGCCGCACCCGTTCGCAGCTCGCGCGCACGCAGCTCACCCGCTCGCTGGTCGCGGCCACCGCGCTCGCCCTGGTGGTGACCGGATGCGGCTCAAGCTCGTCGAAGTCGGGCGGGAACGCCGCCCAGAGCGCGGTGCCCAGACTGAACGCCACGGACATCAACCCACAGCCGGTGGGCGCGCTGAAGCCGGGCGGTGAGCTGCGCGAGCCGCTGCAGCAGTGGATCGACCAGTGGAACCCGTACCAGGTGGACGGCACCTACGGCGACTCGGTGGAGATCATGAAGATGATCGAGCCGCTGCTCTTCCGGATCGACGCGAGCGGCACCTTCCAACCGGTCCCCGAATTCCTGCAGTCGGCGACCGTGGTCTCCACCTCGCCGCAGGTGGTGCTCTACAAGCTCAACCCCAAGGCGCGCTGGTCGGACGGCAAGCCGCTGAGCTACCTGGACTTCAAGGCGGTCTGGCAGGCCGACAACGGCAGCAACCCGGCCTACAACGCGGCCAGCACCAACGGCTACAACCAGATCAGCGACGTCGCGCAGGGCTCCGACCCGACCCAGGTCAAGGTCACCTTCTCGACCCCGTTCGCCGACTGGCAGAGCCTCTTCTACCCGCTGCTGCCGGCCGCCGGGATCTCCACCCCGGACGACTTCAACAAGGGCTGGGTCGAGAAGGTCCCGATCACCGGCGGGGCCTTCAAGATCGGCTCGCAGGACAAGTCGGCGCAGACCATCACGGTGGTGCCGGACCCCAACTGGTGGGGCGACAAGCCGGTGCTGGACAAGTTCACCTACCGGGCGCTCTCCTCCTCGGCGATCACCCAGGCCTTCCTGAACAACGAGATCGACTACGCCAGCGCGGGCAACGCCAACGCCTACGGCCAGCTCAAGGGCGACGCGGACGCGGTGATCCGCACCGCAGGACCGTGGGACGAGGTGCACATCTCCTTCGGCTCCAACGGCGCGCTGGCCGACCAGAGCGTCCGCCAGGCGCTGGGCAAGGCGATCGACCGCACGGCGCTGATCAAGGTGATGAGCCAGGGCGTGCCGGTCACCTTCCCGGAGCTGGGCAACCACGTCTTCATGACCAACCAGACCGGCTACCAGGACAACTCCGGCCAGTGGGGCAAGTTCGACCCGGCCGCGGCCGGGCAACTGCTCACCCAGGCCGGCTGGCAGGACGCGGGGGCGGGCAAGCCGCGCACCAAGAACGGGCAGCCGCTGGAGCTGCACTTCATCGTTGCCGCGGGCTCCTCGCAGCAGACCCTCGACATGACCGCGGCGGTGCAGAACATGCTCGGCCAGGTCGGCGTGAAGCTGGACGTCGACAAGGTGCCGGACAACGACCTGGACGAGAAGTACATCAACGTCGGCAAGTTCGACCTGGCGACCTGGCGCAACACCGGGTCCTTCCCGCCCTCGCTGATCCTGCCGTTCTACCAGCAGCCGACCGGTGACAACGTCTACCAGAACTTCTCGAAGCTGAGCACCCCGGAGATCGACAGCCTGCTCAAGCAGGCCGCCTCCACCCTGGACCCGGCGGCCGCCGCCAAGCTCTACAACCAGGCGGACGCCAAGATCTGGGAGCTCGGGCACACGCTGGAGATCTACCAGCGCCCGCAGGTGACCGCCTTCCGCAAGGGCTTGGCCAATTTCGGCGCCCCCGGGCTGGCGGACGTCGACTACACCAAGGTCGGTTGGCAGAAGTAGCGCGACGGAAGGGCCCCGGCCGGGGCGGCGGGCTGGTTGACGGAACGTCAGAGTACGCGCTGTCGGGCAGCGCGGTGATCACGAGGCCGGTGTGGCGCCGGACCAGGGGGATGTCCTCCCCCTCCGGAGCCGCGCCGGCCTTGACCTTCCGCGTTGCCCGCAGGACGCCTCTCTCGCCGTTCCATTGAGAGGAATGTATCGGGACATTCGGGGCGACCGCCGTGCGCGACACCCCAGGCGCGTGCCGGTGGCGACGCTGTCACCCGGTTCGCGCACTCCTTCGTCAACTCTCCTTGACTCCGGGTGGACCGACGGGCGGCTGGTTGCGCGGCGCAGGTGACGCTGGGCCGTGGCGTGCCGTCGCGGTGCGTGCGCTGACCACCGGCGACTGCCACGATCGGCCGGGGCGGGCGCGGCGCGTCGTGTCGCCGCAGTGCGCCTCGCGCCGTCGAGGCCGGTCGGGCCGCTCGGGCCGCCGAACACGCAGGGAGAGTCGCACCGATGACCGCAGGACCCGAAGCCGCCGAGCCGGCGCCCACCGCCGCCGACCCCGTGGTGCGGCGGATGGTGCCGCGCAGCCGGCAGGAGCCGCACCGCACCGCCACCTCGCTGGAGCTCTTCTTCGACCTCTGCTTCGTGGTCGCGGTCGCCCAGGCCGGGCGGCAGTTGGCGACCGCGCTCGGCGAGGGGCACCTGCGCGTCGCACTGGTCGGCTACCTGTTCGCCTTCTTCGCCGTCTGGTGGGCCTGGATGAACTTCACCTGGTTCGCCTCCGCCTACGACTGCGACGACGTGCCGTACCGGATCGCCACCCTGGTGCAGATCACCGGCGCGCTGATCTTTGCGGCAGGGATCCCGCGGCTCTTCCTGGACCGCGACTTCACCCTCGGCGTGCTCGGCTACGTGGTGATGCGGCTGGCGCTGGTCTCCCAGTGGCTGCGGGCCGCGCGCGGGGAGAGCGGCGCGGCCCGCTCGATGGCGCTCGCCTACGCGGGCGGCGTCGCGCTGGTGCAGGTCGGCTGGGTGCTGGTGCTGCTGCTGCCGAACTCGGTGATCCCCTGGGTGATGCCGCTGGGTGTGATCGCCGAACTGTCGGTGCCGGCCATCGCCGAGCGGCGGGCCCAGAGCCCCTGGCACCCGCACCACATCGCCGAGCGGTACGGGCTGTTCACCCTGATCGTGCTCGGTGAGACGGTGTCGGCCGCCACCGTCGCGATGCAGGTCGCGGTGGACGAGCACGAGGCGCTGGGCGAGCTGATCCCGATCGCGATCGGCGGCCTGCTGCTCTGCTTCGCGGCCTGGTGGATCTACTTCGCCGCGCCGATCCACCAGCACCTGCGGTCGAACCGGCAGGCCTTCCTCTGGGGATACGGCCACTATCTGATCTTCGGATCGGCGGCCGCGATCGGTGCCGGCTGCGAGGTCGCCGTCGAGTACGCGGTCGGCAAGGCGCACATCTCGGCCGCCGCGGCGACCGCTGCCGTCACCGTGCCGGCCGCGCTCTACCTGATCACCGTCTGGGCGCTGCACTCGCGGCACAGCAAGACCGGCGCCGCGCAGTGGGTGCTGCCGGTGGCCGCGGCTGCGGTGCTGGCCTGCACCGCGCTCGGCCGGTCGGGGGTGCTCGCGGCCGGGCTGGTCGCGACGGCGGCGGTGGCGGTGGGGGTGTGGCTGCACAGCCGGGAGCTGCCGGCCTGAGTTGCCGGTCTGAGTTGCCGTCCTGAGTTGTCGTCCTGAGTTGTCGTCCTGAGCCGTGTTGTCGGTGGCGCCTGCGAGGATGGTTCGCCCGCTCTGTCCACGCTCTGAGGATCCCCGGTGTCACTCGCCTCGCTCGCCGACCAGCCCTACGCCCACCTGCTCCAGCCGCACCCCGGCCCGCTGCGCCGCGACGAGCGCTACGACACCGCGCACTTCGAGGGCCTGGCGCTCGACGGCGTCCAGGCGGGCGGCACCCTCTTCCTGGAGTGCGCGTTCACCGACGTCTCGTTGACCGAGGTACGGCTGCGCCAGGCCCGGTTCAACGAGGCCTGGTTGGAGCGCTGCCGGCTGGTGGCCTGCGAGCTGGTGGAGAGCGAGTGGCAGGACGTCACCGCGCAGGGCGGGCTGTTCGCGGGGGTGTCGGCGTACGGCGCGCAGCTGCGCCGCCTGACGGTGCGTCAGTGCAAGCTGGAATCGGTCAACCTGCGTGGCGCGGTGCTGCGCGACGTGGTCTTTGAGGACTGCCAGCTGCGTGACGTGGACTTCGGCGGCGCGAAGTTGACCGGGGTGAGCTTCCCCGGCAGCTCGCTGGAGGAGGTCAGGTTCGCCGGTGCCACGCTGGCCAGGACCGACCTGCGCGGTGCGAGCCGGCTGGTGCTGCCGGACGGCCACGAGGGGCTGCGCGGCGCGCTGATCTCCTCTGCCCAGCTGATCGAGCTGGCCCCGCAGTTCGCCCAGGCGCTGGGGGTGCAGGTGCGCGACTAGGCCGACCAGTGCCGTCCTCCGTACCCGATCCGGCGAAGTGTCAGCTGCCCAGGGCCGCTGTCGCCGCCTGTACCTCGGTCGCCAGCGCCGTCCTGACCTTGGCCATGGCGGCGGCGTTCTCGTCGATCGCCCGCTGCTGGTAGGCGTAGTCGACCGTGTACCAGACGCCGACCACGTTCTCCTGATGCCGGCAGGCGCCGTCCGCCGTGGCCACCTGGAGCTCGTGCGGTGTGGGCGCGGCGGTGGTCGCCCACGCCGGGTCGCCCATCGCCGCGAGCGGATCGGCGTAGCTGAAGCCGGCCGTCTTCATGCACTGCGACCACCGGGCGAACACCGCCTGGGTGCGGGCGTCGTCCCGCGCCGACTGCAGCGTGCTGAGGTTGAGGTCGGAGGCGAACTGCGGGTCGCCGACCAGGCCTTCGGCCGAGCCGGTCAGCTGCTTGCCGGCCTCCCCGATGCAGCCGCGGTCCGGCACCTGCTGCCCGTTGACGGTCTGCCCGCCGGACCCGAACCGCTGCTTCGGGTCGGACGTTCCCCGCTCGGCCGTGGCCATCTGCGTGCTCATCGGCGGCTCCGCCGGCGGTTTGGTGGCGGGCTGGCCGCCGCCTTCGGGGTGGTAGCCCCAGGTGGCCAGCAGTGCGGTGCTCTGCCGCCCGTAGCGGCCGTCGATCCGGGTGGCGGGAGCGTCGCTGTCGCGGCCCGGGAGAACGGGTGCCGGCGGGGTGTAGCTGAATCCGAAACGCGTCATGCAGTCCGAGATGAGCCGAGCTTGTGCCTTCTCGACCGTGAGCAACTGCGCCGGGTTGAGCAGGTAGCCGTCGAGGGGCAGTGGCTTGTCGTTCGCCGAGTCGAGCACGGGTGTCGCCGGCAGCGAAGGGGGCGCCTCGGTGCTGGTCGGGGCCTCGGAGGCGTGGACCGAGGAGGCATGGTTCGAGTCGGCGACGGCACTCGCGCAGCCGGCGAGCAGCAGCGGCAGCGCGAGCAGGAGGGCGGCGGAACGACGCGAGCGGCTGGACACAGGTGTGTGGTCTCTCTCGGATCGGCGGCACGGGCGGTCTGGACGCGACCCGGTGGTCTCCGGCCCGATCGCGCGGGCCGGAGACCACCGGGTGTCAGGAGCCGTCAGGCAGGGCTCAGTTGAAGAAGCCCGCCGCGTCGTTGTTCTTCAGCGTGGTGTTCAGGTCGACGGTCTGCCAGGCCGGGATGGGCTGGCAGGCGTAGCTGCAGTTCTCGTAGCCGCTGTTGTAGTACACGGTGAAGGTGCCGCTGTACCAGCTGTCGACCGCCGCGGCGTGGTTCTTCACCAGCGTGCCGGCACCGGAGCTGCCGTTGTGGCCGGCGACGAACTTGGTGTTGGTGCCGTAGTCCGAGATGTTGCCGGTCTGCTCGAAGTACGCGCCGTAGCCGTAGTTGCTGGAGTTGTAGTAGAGGCAGACCATGGCCTGCGAGCTGTTGCAGTCGTACTGGATGGTGCTCGCCGAAGCCGTTCCGGCCGTCGCCAGGGCCCCGGTCGCGACGGTACCGGCAAGGGCGGCTGCGGCAAGAAGCTTGCGGATGCGCATGTCGTCTCCTCGTTCCACGTCACCGGCGTCTCCGGCGGCGTGTGCCCCATCGTGGTGATGGCCCGTAGCGCGGCGGTCGCTTCGGCGTAGCGCGGGCGGAGGCGCTCCCCGCTGTGACGGCGCCCTTGATCGCCGATCCGAAGCGGCCCGCAGTTCATCCGCCCGACGCTCGCTGACCCTTGAGCGAACAGTCCGACAAGCCTTGGTACCAGGCTCTAGCGCCTGCCGTCCGGCTGGGCCACGATGTGCGCGGCCCACGTTGTATGTACAACGCGGTACTGACGGCATGGACAGCACAACGTGCGGACAGGGCCTTTGGCTTCCGGCAGTCGCCGGAGTGCCGGCAGCCGCCAGCAGCGGCGCGACCGAAGGGTTTGGCGATCCGGATGACAGAGCTGAGTCGCAGGACGTTCATGGCCACCTCGGCCGGCGCGGCGGCGGGCGTCGCGGTGGCCGGGACGGTCGGCGCCGCGGCCGCGCCGGCCGCGACCGCCGCGGGTGCCGTCAAGGCGGCGAGCACCGCACAGCTCACCAGCACGGGCACCATCACCGACGCGCAGCACATCGTGATCCTGATGCAGGAGAACCGCAGCTTCGACCACTACTTCGGCACCCTGCAGGGCGTGCGCGGTTTCGCCGACCGCAGCGCGATCCAGATCGCCGGCGGCTACAGCGTCTTCAACCAGCCGAACAGCGCCAGCGCCCGCCAGTACCCCTGGGCCTTCAACCCGGCCAACACCGGGGCCGGTTCGAGCGCGGAGACCACCGCGCAGTGCAACGGCGACCTCTCGCACGCCTGGTCCGACCAGCACAAGGCGTGGAACACCGGCAAGATGGACTCCTGGGTGTCCGCCAAGGGCACCGTCCGCACGCTGGGCTACCTGCAGCGCTCGGACATCCCGTTCCACTACGCGCTGGCCGACAACTGGACGGTCTGCGACGCCTACCACTGCTCGGTGTTGAGCGCGACGGGCCCGAACCGCACGTACCACTGGTCCGGCATGATCGACCCGAGCGGCACCGCGGGCGGCCCGGCCTACGACGGCGGCGACGAGTCCGGCCTGAGCTGGCAGACCTACGCCGAGGCGCTGGAGAACGCGGGCGTCAGCTGGAAGGTCTACCAGAACGCGAGCGACAACTTCGGCGACAACGCGCTCGCCTACTTCAGCCAGTTCGCGAACGCCTCGGCGGGCAGCGACCTGGCGGTCAAGGGCATGGGCTCGGTGCCGAAGGTCACCGGCCGCACCCCCGACGACATCGCCGCCGCGATCCAGGCCGACGTGCTGGCCGGCACGCTGCCCCAGGTCTCCTGGATCGTCGCCGACCAGCAGTCCTCGGAGCACCCGTACGCCACCCCCGAGGACGGCGCGCACTTCGTGCACATGGTGATGGACGCACTGAACGCGGACTCCAACGTCTTCAACTCGACCATCCTGCTGATCAACTACGACGAGAACGACGGCTTCTTCGACCACGTTCCGCCGCCGGTCGCGCCCGCCGGCACCGCGGGCGAGTTCTACGGCTCGACCAACATCGGCATGGGCTTCCGGGTCCCACTGCTCGCCATCTCGCCCTGGAGCCGCGGTGGTTGGGTCAACTCCGAGGTCTTCGACCACACCTCGGTGCTGCGCTTCCTGGAGGTCTGGACGGCCGCCCAGGGCACGCCCGCCCAGTGCGTGAACATCAGCGACTGGCGGCGCGGCGTCAGCGGTGACCTCACCAGCATCTTCGACTTCACCAACCCGGTGTACGGGATGCCCTCGCTGCCCTCCACCTCGCAGACCATCGGCCTGAGCACCTGCGGCCCGCTCGGCAACCCCGCGCCGACCAACAACGCGCTGCCCGCCCAGGAGTCGGGCACCCGCCCGGCCCGCGCGCTGCCCTACCAGCCGAACGCCAACCTGGACCACCTGGAGCTGGACTCGTCGTCGACGATGAAGGTCTGGCTGAAGATGGACAACGGCGGCTCGCGGACCACCCACTTCGCCGCCTACGCCAACGCCCACCGCAGCGGCGGCCCGTGGCAGTACACGATCGCCCCCGGCAACAGCACCAGCGACTTCTTCAACTGCGGCAGCGGCTACGGCAACGGCGCCTACGACCTGAGCGTGATCGGCCCCAACCGCTTCCTGCGCCGCTTCCAGGGCGACAGCACCAAGGCGGGCAAGAGCCTGCTGGTGACCGCCTCCTACGCCACCGCCCCCGACACCGGCCAGCTCGCGCTCTGGTTCAAGCTGGCCAACAACGGCACCGCCCCGGCAACCTTCACCATCACCTCGAACCACTACCGCACGGACGGCCCGTGGACCTACACGGTCGCGGCCGGGCAGAGCGCGAGCGACTACTTCAACGCGGTCGCGAACACCAACGGCTGGTACGACTTCACGGTGACGGTCAACACCGACGCCACCTTCTCGCAGCGCTTCACCGGCCACCTGGAGACGGGCGCGGCGAGCGTCACCGGCTGACCGAACGCGGACGCGACAACACCAGGGCGGCCGTTCAGCCCGGAGCTCCGGAGCGAACGGCCGCCCTGACGATCCACTGCGCACGGAGCGGAGTCGTCCGGTCACTCGGTGACGGGAATCGTGCCGCCCTGCCGACGCGGGGGTATCTCGTACGGAGACCCCCCGGGCAAGCCATAAGATGCGTCGGAGACACTAGCTCGCCAGAGGACAATCCCGGTCCGGGTTCTGGGGGGCGACGTTCGCACCGTACAGTCATCCGATGGTGTTGCGCCTCTGTCGGTGCCGTCATGTCCCGAGTCAGATATCGCCGCGCGCAAGGTATGAGGGCTGCTACAGGATGACAGAGATTTTCAAGCGGCTGGGTGCTGGCCTCGTGCGCACCCCCAGGCGCCTCTGGGGAGTCGCCTTCATCGTGTTCTTCGCCCTGGCAGGCGCCTGGTCGATGGCCACCCCGATGATCGCCTCGCCGGACGAGCCCGCGCACATCGTGCGGGCGGCGGCGGTGGTCCGGGGCCAGTTCAACGGTCCCGAGGTCTTCCAGTGGCAGAAGGTCCACAACGTCGAGACGGCCAACTCGGAGACCGGGGCCCAGCTGCCGCAGTGGTACGCCGGTCTGCGCGACCTGAACCAGTGCTACGAACAGCTTCCCTGGAGGTCGGCGGCCTGCGCGCCGCCGGTCGGCAACTCGGAGAAGACCGTCCAGGTCAGCACCGCGGCCGGACGCTACAACCCGATGTACTACCTGGCCGTGGGCTGGCCGAGCCTCTTCTCCTCCGGCGACAGCACGATCTACCTGATGCGGCTGGCCTCCGCCGCCTTCAACGCCGCGCTGCTGGCGAGCGCGGTGGTCACGGCCGCGGAATGGCGCCGAAGGTCGCTCGTCATGCTCGGGTTGGTCACGGCAGCCGTGCCGATGACGCTCTTCCTCAGCGGTGTGGTCAACCCGAACGGCGTCGAGGCCACGTCCAGCGTGCTGGTGTGGGTCGGCATGCTCTCCCTGCTGATGAGCCCCGACCGGGCGCTGCTCAAGCGGCGACTCCTGCGGGTCGCCGTCGCAGGCGCGATCCTGGTCAACGTCAGACCGTTGGGCATGGGCTGGCTCGGCGTGGCGCTGGTCACCTCGGCGCTGGTCGCCGAGCGCGGGGCGATCAGGCAGCTGCTGCGCGAGCGGGCAGCCTGGCTCACAGGCGGAGCGCTGGTGGTGGCGTCGGCCCTCGGCATGGTCTGGGCACAGACCCACCCGGACCACAGCTACCTGAGTGTCGTCCAGCACTACGGGCCGATGGCCGCCGCCAAGGTGGTGATCGACAGCACCCCCGGCTACACCGACCAGATGATCAACGACTTCGGCTGGCTGGACGCCTCCGGGCCGGCGGTCACCCTCTGGTTCTGGATCGCCATCGCGGTCCTGCTCTCGCTCCTCGCGCTCTGCTTCGGCAAGCTGCGCGAGTCGGTGGGCCTGCTGGGGATCTACGCCGGCATCATCATGATCCCGGTGGCCGCGCAGGTCATGGAGATCAACTCGGTCGGACTGATCTGGCAGGGCCGGTACACCCTGGCCGTCGCGGCCGGGCTCCCGATCCTGGCCGCGATGACGTGCGCGAAGCGGGCACCGGAGAGCAGCCTTCCGTGGCGCCGGCTGGCCATCATCTGCGGCACGGTGCTGACCGGCATCAACCTGCTCGCCTTCTTCTGGGTGCTGCGGCGCTACGTGGTGGGAAGCGGCCGGAGCCTGCTGACTCACTCGGCCGCCTGGAACCCGCCGGGCACCTGGATGCTCTGGTTCGTGCTGTACGCGCTGGCGCTGGGCGCAGAGCTGGTCATACTGATGGTGCCCGAGCGCAAGGTCGGGGACGGCGCCCACGCCGAGAGCGAGGCGGAGCCCGGCGGCCGCACCCACGCGCGGCGGTTCCTGGTACGCAACTAGCACCGAGTCGGCGCACTCCGAGCAGCCCCCGCTCTCCTGAGAGCGGGGGCTGCGGCGTGCTCGCCGCCTTGCCCGGATCCTGGCGCGGAGGAGTTCGGGGGCTCCTCGGACATGCCCCGCTGAAGTGCCGCCACCGCTGCGGCGGGCGGCGCGACCCCGGCGATACGTCGATGACGGAGGATCAGCTCGGCACTCACCTCACCTACCTCTCGCGCGAGGAGCACCATGGACACGAGCCGGTTCATCCGCCGAATAGCCGCCGGGGCGGCGACGATCCTGACGGCTGGTCTGCTGTCCTTCACCGGCCTGTCGGCCGCATCCGCCGCTGCGCCCACCGGAGCGGGCGTGGCCGCGCTCGCGGCGGCCAATGTGGGCAAGAGCGCCGGCACCTGCGCCAACACGCCGACCACCAACACCCTTGGGGGCGCCCAGTTCGAGACCAGCTGCAGCGGCGGCGGCTCGGGCGGGCCCGAGTACTGGTGCGCGGACTTCGCGCAGTGGGTCTGGGCGAACAGCGGGTACTCGACCGTCGGCCTGAACGCCGGGGCCGCGAGCTTCCAGCAGTACGGTCAGCAGAACGGCAGCCAGCACACCGACACCGCCTACCGTCCGCAGCTGGGCGACGCGATCGAGTACGCCAGCACCAAGGACTCCGCGATCCACCACGTGGGCCTGGTGACCGCGCTCAACGCCGACGGTTCCGTCACCACCGCCAACGGTGACTGGAACGGTGACCCGAGCACCACCACCATGGCGGCCTGGGCGGTCAGTTCCCAGGTGGTCTCGATCACCATCCCCGCGAGTGCGCTGGCCGTGGGCAGCGAGCCCAGCAGTGTGGACCCGGCCGACGGCTACTACATCGCGGGCTACACCACACCGGTGGTCGCGAGCAGCAACCCGTACACGCCCACCGCCGCCTGCGGCACCGGTTTCAGCGTCATCGACGCGCACAGCCTGGGCGGGGCGAAGGTCTACCTGCTCTACAACGGCTCGACGCAGCAGAACTGCGTGACCACGATGGTGAACACCCCGACCGGTCCGGTGCCGCTCAACGCCACGCTCAGTGTCCAGGGCGGGGCGAGCGCGAGCGATCCGGGCACCTACACCTACTACGCCGGGCCCGTGAAGCTGGCCGCCCCGGCCGCCTGCGTCATGTGGGGCGGCAGCTACCAGGGCACCACCTGGACCAGCGGGTGGAGCCACTGCGGATAGACCCTGCCTGGCCGAACGTGCCACGGAAACCCGTCGAGCTCCGGCCCGGCCGCGCCTGCGGCCGGGCCGGGCCCGTTCCACGGCAGGCACGACAAGCGAATTGACGGATGGTCACGGACCCGTCGAAGCGGCACGCGGGATTCGCGGGTGCGGACCGAAAGCACCACATCACCAGACCAAGTCGGACATCGGAGCTGCACATTGACTGGAATTGATTGATCGGCGTGACCGCCGGCGCCCGAACAACTGGAGCACCACTACAACGTTAAGTGGATCAGCGCCGCCGCGGTCCGGCGGGCGGCGACTGATGACGGCCATTGGTGTCAAGGGGGTACACGAGTGGAGTTCGCCATCCTCGGACCGATACAGGTTCTGGACGACGAAGGCGTTCGCGCGGTTCCAGCGGCGAAGCAGCGCATCCTGCTGGCGACGCTGTTGACGCGCAGGGGGCAGGTGGTTCCGAGCGGTCTGCTGGCGGAGATGGTCTGGGACGGGCAGCCACCACGCAGCGCGGCCATCACCCTGCGCAACTACGTGATGCGGCTGCGGAGCGCGCTCGGTGCGGCCGGTGGTCGCATCGAGACGCTGGCCGGCGGCTACCGGATCAACATCGAGGCCGAGGAGTTCGACGCCCAACGGTTCGTGCTGCTGCGCGACCGAGGTGTCGCGATGCTGCGGGAGGGTGCGTTCGGGCGCGCGCTCGAACTGCTCGACCAGGCGCTGCGGTTGTGGCGCGGTCCCGCGCTGGTGGACGTCCCGTCCGACCGGCTCCAGCTCGAGCAGGTGGACCGGCTCACCGAGGGCCGGCTGGACGCCCTGGAGGCGCGGTTGGAGGCCGAGCTGAGGCTGGGCCGCAGTTCGGCGGTGATCGCCGAGCTGCGGCTGCTCACCGCCGAGCACCCCGGGCGGGAGCGGTTCTGGGCGCAGCTGATGACCGCGCTGTACGGCAGCGGACGGCAGTGCGAGGCGCTCGCCGTCTACCGGGAGGTTCGCGCCATCCTGGCCGAGGACATCGGGGTCGAGCCCGGCAGCGAGCTGCGTGAGGTGCACCAGCGGATCCTGCGCGCCGACGCCGGGTTGGCGGAGCAGTGCGGCCGATCCAGACAGGTCGCAGGGCTCCAGACCGGGCTCCTGGCCGGTGACGAGGAGGCAGTCGCGCCGCCACTGTCGATCGACGGGCTGAAGGTGACGCCGTTTCAGGTACCGCCGCAGGAGCCGGGGTTCGTCGGCCGGATCGCCGAGACCGCCGAGCTGGTGGCGGAACTGTCCCAGGAGACCAGGGACTCGCCCTGCGTGGTGGTCGTCTCGGGCCAGCCAGGCGTCGGCAAGAGCGCGTTGGTCGGGCGCGTCGCCCGCCTCGCCCGCTCCGCCGCGCCGGCCGGCACGCTCTTCGCCGACCTGCGCGGCACCGACCGCGACCCCGCCTCGCCGCGCTCGGTGCTCCGCGCTTTCCTGCTCACCCTCGGCGTGCCCGCCGAGGCGATCCCGGCGGAGACGGCGGAGCGCACCGCGCTGTACCGCTCGGTACTGGTGGGCCGGCGGGTGCTGGTGGTGCTGGACAACGCGCGGGACGGCGCGCAGGTGCGCCCGCTGCTGCCGGCCGATCCGGCGAACGCGACGCTGATCACCAGCCGCAGCCGGCTCGCCGACCTGATCGGGGCCCGGCAGGTGGAGCTGGAACCGCTGACCGGTGACGAGGCGCAGTCGCTGCTGAGCCGGATCGTGGGCCCGGAGCGACTGGCCGTCGACCCGGCGGCTGCCCGGACGCTGGCGGCGGCCTGCGGACGGCTGCCGCTCGCACTGCGGATCTGCGCGGCACGGCTGTCCGCCCGGCCCCTGTGGACCGTTCGCTACCTGGCCGATCGGCTGACCGACAGTTGTCGCCTCTTCGACGAACTCCGCCTGGGCAGCCTGGACGTACGCGCCGCCCTGACCCTCAGCCACGACGCCCTGGACCCTGCCGCCGCACGGGCCTTCCGCCTGCTCGCCCAGCCGGACGTCCCCGCCTTCTGGACCGCCACGGCCGCCGAACTGCTGGACCAGTCCGAGCGGGAGGCGGAGCGGATCCTGGAAACCCTGCTGGACGCCCACCTGATCTCCGCGCTCGCCCCGGACCGCTACGGCTACTCGGACCTCCTGCGCGCCTTCGCCCGCGAGCAGTGCCTGCGCTGGGACTCCGCGCAGGAGCGGTCCCGGGTGCTGGCGCGGGCGGAGCCGCGACGAACCGGTGAGCGGCGCCAGAGCACGTCGGCGGTGCTGCTCGAGGTGGTCGACGGTCGCGCGTACGCCTTCCGCTCGCGGTCCCACCTGCCGCACCGGGAGACGGCGCTCGGCTGACGGGCGGAGGTGACAGGCCGATAGCCCAGCTGTCTGAGGTGGGCATTAGAGTCCGCTTATGATTCGTACTGATCGTCTGTCAGCTGTCGCCCTCGCCGGTCTCTTTGCCTTCCTCGTCACCGGTTGCGGACCCACGACCAACCCCGCCCCGGCGAACGCGGCCCAGCCGGCGCCCGCCACCACCGCTGCCGGTACAGTGGCGAAGCCGTCCGACCTGCCTGGTGCCAACATCGGCGGCAGTGGCACCATCAGCCTGTCCGGGGGCGCCAGCGGCTCCTACCACTTCACCACGGTGGCCTGTCTGGGCGAGAAGTCCCCGTCCGGAAAGCTGACCATGTCCGCCGCGGTCGGCAGCCCTGGCAGCGGGACTGCCGCCATCATCGACTTCGACGGGACCGGGAAGTTCACGCTGACGATGACCGTCGCCGGTGCCACCCCCTCGATCTGGCAGGGCCAGTCCGCAGTCGGCGCAGCGGCCAACCGCACCGTTGACACCGTCAAGCTCACCGACCTGCCTATCACCCAGATGACCGGCGGCACGGCCAAGGCCAGCGGCACCCTGACCTGTTCGGGGACGCAGGCGATGAGCTGATCCCTGTCGGACCTCAGGCGGTGTCGAGGTCTCCGGCGGCGGTGCTGCGGGTGAAGGCCTGCCAGGCGTCGGTGGTGAAGACGAGGGCGGGGCCGTGGGGGTCCTTGGAGTCGCGGACGGGGACGGCGCCGGGGATGTTGGGGGCGACCTCGATGCAGTTGCCGCCGTTGTCGCTGTGAGAGGACTTGAGCCAGGTGGCGCCGGAGAGGTCAGGGGTCATCGGGAGGTCCTTTCGCAGCCTGCGGAGCAGGGCCTCCGCCGTGAGGTGATCGTACGCTCGGCGTCCGGGTTGTGACGGACTGTTGGATGAACTCAGACGGCCCCGACGCTCCTTGACGGAGTGTCGGGGCCGATCCGGGATGGGAAGCGTTCAGACGGCGCCGAGGTCTCCGGCGGCGGTGCTGCGGGCGAAGGCCTGCCAGGCGTCGGTGGTGAAGACGAGGGCGGGGCCGTGGGGGTCCTTGGAGTCGCGGACGGGGACGATACCGGGGAAGTCGGGGGCTACCTCGACACACTGGCCGCCGTTTCCGCTGTGGCGTGATTTGACCCAGCGGGCGTTGGTCAGGTCGATGTTCATTGAATGTCCTTCCGAACGGCGCGGATCTTGGCCAGGGAAGCCCCTGTGGACAGTGACTCCACTTGCAGCCGATCGTAGTCTCTGTCCCGAGCTGAGACGATGTCACGATTGCGCTCCAGGTAGCCCCGCAGCTGAGACTCGGAGTAGCCAATGACCGTACGGTCAGGCAGCGTCAGCAGCGTTAGCGGCAGGAGAAATGGGCGGTACTCCGCGAGGGTCAGCGGGGCGATCTGAATCGTGATGTACGGGCGGCTCGCCAACTCCTCGATGTGGTCCAACTGCCCCCGCATCACCGCCTGCCCGCCGACTGGGCGCATGAGGCAGCTCTCGTCCATGACGGCATGGATGATCGGCGGGGTCTTCTGTTCCAGCAGCCGCCGTTGCCGGGCAGCGAGATAGGCAATCCGTTCGTCTGCCTGGACCGGGGTGATGCTGCCGCGCTGCACGGCGGCTGTTTCGAGTGCCGCGGCGTATGCAGGGGTTTGAAAGATGCCCGGGATCACGCCGAGTTCGAACGTCCGAAGCCGCCGACACCGCCCCTCGCAGTCCGCGAACTCCTCGAACCCCTCCAGCAGTGCGGCGCGCGTGCACCTGCGCCACAGCTCGTAGAAGGCCTCGCCGGTCTCGAACACCTCGTCGGCTTTCACAGCGAATTTCCTTGTTGGAGGACGCTTCACTCCTTCGATGTACGAGACCAGCGTGTTCGAGTAGCCCATCCGCTTGCCGGTCTGCACCTGGGACCAGCCCTTCGCCCTTCGTGCCCTGCGCAGTTCCGCCGCGAAGCGGGCAAAGGGCGATGACGATCCGTCAATCTCCGGCTCTTCCAACATCGTCTGCACCTTCCACTCGCGGATTTGGTCAACGTTCAACCCCTAGCGAGCGTAGCTCCGGATGCCGAACCTTGTAACTAGTCCGCTACGGAGAGGAACAGCCATGAACGCCCGCAGAGAACCCCCACCGACCCTCTACACCCCCCAGTCCGGGGAACTGGTCCGCGACGAGAAACACGGCCTGACCGGCCATTACATGGGCCCGGGCTACGGCAAGCGCCCCACCGTCTACCTCCGCCCGGTCGGCGGCGGCTGCGAGTGGGAGACCCCGGCCAGCGAGATTCAACCGCTGACCGGCGCGCCGGAGTTGCGCGCTGTTCGCGCCCCCGGCCGAGCGGGCGAGGCCACCGGGTGAAGCCCCCCGTCGCCCTGCCGCCCCGGCATCAGTGGCGGTTCGGGTGGTGCGCCTGCTGCGACCGTCAGACCCTGGTCGCACCGGGCCCACAGATCACCACCGACGGCGGCCCGATCAGCCTCCCCTACTGCGTGGACGGTTTCGAACGAGCCGGCCGCTACGTTCACCGCGCGCGGCTGCGCGGCTCGTACCGAGAACAGAGGAACCAGGAACCATGAGCACCGCCAACCCCGGCCCCACCCCCACCGACAGCCCCTTCGACCGCACCACCGCGCTGGCCGAGCTGCGTGCCCTCGGCCGGCAGCTCAACCGCCAGGCGGCCGACCGGACCGACGCCTCCACGGCCGAGCTGGACGCGACGCTCGAAGCGATGCGCGCCCTCCACGCCCGGATCATGGCCGACCTGGCCGACCTGGCCGGCCCCGTGGCTCCTCCTCCCGCCGGCGGACGTACGTCCGCCCGCGCCCCCGAGCCGCCTCGGTCCGCATGAACGCCCAGCACGCGACCGCACCCCTGGGCGTTCTGCTTGTACCGACGAACGCCGAGATCTCCCGCTGACGGACGATCACCCGATGACGATCAAGCCTATGACCGGCCCAAGCACCTCTGCCCGACGCCACACCAGCCCCTGTGGCCTCCGGAGTTCAGGATCTGCCCGTCACGCGCGGCGTATCCCGAACAGCCGCAGGCCGAGAGCGTCGGACGGCGGTCTGCCCAGAGCGTCATCGGCCGCGGACCGTGGTGGTCAACTGCTCGACCTGGCTCAGGTGGCGGGCCGCGCCGATGTTGTCCGCCAGTCGTCGGGCATGCCGTAGATGGTCGATGGCCTCGTCGCGTTCGCCACGGGCGAGGTGGGCCCTGGCGAGGTCGCAGCGTAGGCCGGCGGTCGCGCGTATGAAGGTCGCATCATTCTCGGCGAGCGCGTCGTACAGTTCGTCGAGAGCGGCGGCCTCGCCGAGGTGCACGAGTGCCCGGCCTCGCCAGCGGGCCAGCACGTTGTCGTTGAAGAAGATGCTCGGCATGTCAGGATCCCTGCAGGCTTCTCCCGGCGGGAGCAGTGCGGCGGCTCGGTCCAGAGCGCGCAGGCAGGCGTCCCGCCGGCCAGCGTATGCGAGCGTCTTGGCCGCTGCGGCGTGGAGCCAGGCCAGCTGCCGGGGAGACGCTTTTCCCCCCACGGTGTGGTGCGCTGCCTGGACGAGCTGGACGGCGAGGTCGGGTCGTGCCGACAGCATGTTGGCCTGTCGCGCCATCACGTCTGCCACGTATCGCGGGTGCTTCGATTCGAGGGCAGCGCGTCGCGCCAGTTCGCACAGCCTCCACGCGTCCTCGGCGGCGCCGAGATCCAGTGCCTGCGAGGCTGCGAGCGTGGCCGCACAGGCGAGTGCCTGCGCCACCGATTCCCGGGTGCCGGGCAGCATGGAGAAGCTCAGCGAGTGGTCCAGGGCAGCCACATGAGCCCGCGTCTGTGCCATCGAGGCGGCGGGTCCCATCCGGCGGTCGAGCGTGCGTAGGAGCTCGGTCTGGGCCAGGAAGGTGTCGACGGTGTCGGGAGTCAGGGTTGTGCCCCACGCGAGATTCCTGGCCAGTTCCCTGTCTTCGGCTGTACGGAACCGCGCGCTCCGTGTGTCGGTGATGTCAGCTGGCCAGGTCCGCGTGGCGTCATGACGAGGCGCGCTGCCAGGGGCTGAAGGAGTGGTGATCGCTGTTCGGGCCGCGGCGACCAGGAGTCGACGGCCGGCGGAGTCCAGGTCGAGGCCGGTGGCGATGTGGGCCACCGTCGTCATGCGCGGGTGCCGTTTCCCCGACTCCAGCATGCTGATCGCGTGTCTGGACACCCCCGACCGGTCGGCCAGCCCTTCCTGCGTCAAGCCGGCCCTCAGCCGGTACTCACGCAGGACCGTTCCGAACCGTGCTGCCACCTGGCCCCCCGACCACGCATCTGCGCACACCGTTGACCGGGGTGTGACCCCGTCAACTTGTCCATCGGAGCCGACTCTACGGATCGATACCGGCGAACGCCACAGCAGTGCAACACGAACGCCATGGAGCCCACCGCCACACCCGGCCAGGATGGTTCACACGTCGAGCAGGCGGTGGCAGTACCAGACGGCCCTTCAGAATCGGCAACACCAGGGTCGGTTCGCGGACACGGACCGCGATGACATCGCCGCCACGCCCGGACCTGTCCTGGACCACGCTTGCGGAGCTCCGCACCACCACGGTGCAGGAGCGCCCGCCAGGTGGGCGCGTTCACACCGGACAGGCGCCGCAGCCGCTCGGCCGTCACCGTCAACCAGCTGAATGGAGTCTTTCGTGCCCATCAACAAGACACTGCAACGCGTCGCCGCCGTCTCGCTCGTGGCCGTCGCCGCGGTGGCCGGCGCCACCGTCTCCGCGAGTGCTGCGGAGGGGAACTGGAACGTTACGGCATCATCCACGTGTGTCGCCACGGAGCAAGTTCAGTTGATCAACGGGCACGACTACATGCAGGTCGACCCCAACAGCAACGGCGGGGGCTGCCAGTTCGGCATCTGGGACTGGAACAACTCCCGCTGGGTGTACGGCCCGACCACCTACGGCGGCCTCTCCGGCTGGTACTACGACGGCCCCGGCTACAACATGTCCGTCTGCGCCCAGGACGGCGGCGCGTGGGTGTGCGGCCCGGCCAACTGACCCGGCGCACACCGGCGCAGCTGTAAGGCGAGGAGGGCCCTCACCGTCATCGACAACCGTCGGTGACGGTGAGGGCCCTCGTGGGGCGTTCCCTTTCCAACGGCACCACGCGCCCGTGCGAGCGCACAGCGGCGCTCCAGACGTTCCGGGCCGCGCCTACTACGGGGAAGGCGGACGCCTCCGCTACCGCCGGCTCCTGCCCCCGATCGTTCCTGCCGGCCCACGGGCTAGCCTCCAGCGATCCTCTTGCGCTCTACTGCCAGGTCGCGGTGTCGGGGTCGATGCCGTGGGCGCGCGCGTTGGCGTCGACGATGCGACGGAACCAGGTGGCAAGGCCGGCGCGGATGCCGTCGTAGTGGGCGGCGAATCCGGGATCGGCCTCGTACTTGCGGCCGAGACAGACCTGCATCTGCCGGGTGAGGGGAAAGTACGAAGCGAAGACCTCGCGGTGGCGCTCGACGAGTTGATTCGCCTGCGGGCTGCCAGGTGTGACGCCGGCGTCCATCGCGTCCCCGAGGGCGCGGTCGAAGTCGGCCATGGCGTCGGTGATGGCCTGCCATTCGTCCGGACCGCGAGAGGCCGAGCCTTCGGCGTACTGCAGCCACTGCGTCGTGTCTCCGTAGCGCTGACGGGCTTGGGCGGGCCAGTCCGGGTTCCACTGGGGGCCGAAGACCGCGGCCTGCTGCTCGACGGTCAGCAGCAGGCCGCGCTCGTGGGCGTCGATCATCCGATCCAGTCCGGCGCTGAGCTGCTGGAGGCGGTCGATCCGCTCAGCGACCTGGGTGCGCTGCGCGCGCAGTGCGCCGGGCACGTCCGCGGTCGCGTCGTCCAGGACGGCCCGAATCCTGTCCAGGCCGAGACCGAGCTCGCGGTAGACGACGATGCGGTGCAGGCGTTCCAGGTCACCGGCGGTGTAGAGCCGGTATCCGGCAGCCGTGCGCAGTGACGGTCGCGCCAGATCGATCTCATCCCAGTGGTGCAGCGCGCGGACTGTCACGCCCAGACGCGTCGAGACCTGACCGACGGTCAGGCCATCGGCGTCAGTGGCATCAGGCATGTTCCGCATTATCGCCGCGACTGTCGCCGCGACCGAGATCCGGCGGGGTGATCCCGACGGCAGCGAGGTTCCGCGCCGCCTGACTGGCCGGATCGAAGGGCTTCGCCGCGGTGAAGACGATCCGTGCGTTCTCGGGGGTGGTCACCGCCACGTCGCGGGTGTTCCAGGGAGTGTCCCGTGGACCGTCGACCGAGTCCGGGCGCACTGCACGACAGGCCTCGACCACGGAATCGACCTGGCCGAGCACGCACGCGAAGCTGAAGCTCATCGCCGGCGGCTGCTCGGGAACGCTCGGCGCCGAGACGAGGAGTACGTCCTGGAACGCCCACCGGCGCAGATGCACGAGCGTGCCCGGGATGCTGAACAGCTCGAAGAACCCGAGCCCACGAGTCCAGAAGTCCACCGACGCCGCGAAATCGCTCGTGGGGATCGTCACGAACGCGGGCATTCCGTAGATGCCGTGGAACGGCTCCGGCGGGACCGCATCCGGGCCGGGGGCGGGCACGGGACTCATCGCGAACGCGTTGTAGTAGTCGCTCATGCGCCCACCCTCAGGCCTCACGCAACGTGAGGGTCAAGCCCGGCGCGCTGACTGGCACTGGCAGGGGCAGGCAGCCGCCGCCGCTGCTGTCCATACTCGAACCCAGGAAGAGCAAGCCGCAGTTGGGGCGGTTCCTGTGGACGCTTTCCGAACACCTCTGAATTCCGCAAACCTATGAATGGAGACACCATGCCCACGCTCTACACCACCGAAGCACTCTCGACCGGCGACGGCCGCAACGGCGAGGTCCGCACCGCCGACGGGGTCCTCGACGAACTCCTCGCGGTCCCGAAGGAGATGGGCGGCCCGGGCGGCGACAAGACCAACCCCGAGCAGCTCTTCGCCGCCGGCTACGCCGCCTGCTTCCACAACGGGATGCGGCTGATAGCGGGTCAGCAGAAGCTCGAGCTGGGCGAGTCGACCGTCAAGTCCACGGTGAGCCTGATCACCCTGGACGACGGGGGCTTCTCGCTGGAGGTGGCGCTGTCGGCGCACCTGCCCGGCCTGGACCAGGCCACGGCCGACCAGCTCGTGGAGACCACGCACCAGGTGTGCCCGTACTCCAACGCCACCCGCGGGAACATCTCGGTCACCCTGGTGGCGACGGTCTGAGCCTGGGTCGCGCCGGGAGGCAGACTGGGCGGGTGGATCCTCGATGGATGTTCCCGGACCTGGACGAGGCCGGAGTGGTCACGGTGGGCGAGGTGTTGGCGGAGGCGGACACCCGACTGCGCGGGCTCGCGCGGCGGTTGGGGGTGCGGGGTGGTCTGCGGACCAACCCGGCCCCGATCACGGGGATGCCGTACGCCGGTGAGCTGTACGGGTACTTCCGGCTCGCCGACGCCCGGTTCGGCGCGATGGTCTGCGTCGACCGAAGGTGTGGCAACGACCTGCGGTTCGGGCCGCCGTGGCTGGTCGGCGCGGAGATCGAGGTGCCGTGCCGGTACGGCGAGGAGTGCACGGGGCACCAGGTCGCCGCGTTCTCGGACGGATACGTCGAGTACCGCGAGCCGGTCGCGGCGGTGCGGGGGCTGGCCGAGGCGAGCGCATGGCTGGTTGAGAGCGCGGTGGCCCGATCGCCCGCCGGGTGGCGGGTGCGGAACACTGAGCAGTGCGGCGAGTAGGGGGAGGCGCAGGTGGGTGAGGCGTCCGGGGAGTGGACGTTGCTGCGTGGCGGGCAGTTGGTCGGCTCGGTAGAAGTCGACCAGCCCGACTTCGCGTGGTCACCATCCCGGTTGGACACCTGATCCACAGTGCGGCACCGGAGGTGTTCGCGGAGGCGGTGTCGGCGTTCCTGCCGGCGCAGTGAGCCGCGTCAGTCGGCCAGCATCAGCTGGAGCAGGTCGCGCAGCGCCTCGCGCTGCTCGCCGGTCAGCGGCTCCAGGGGGTGCGAGGCGAACGGCATCCGGGCGCGCAGGTCGGCGATCACGCTCAGGCCGGCTTCGGTGGCGGCGACCAGTTTGACCCGGCGGTCGCCCGGGCTGGGGCGGCGTTCGGCCAGGCCGCGGGTCTCCAGGCGGTCCACGACGGCGGTGACGTTGGACGGCTCGGCGTGCAGGTGGTCGGCGATCCGGCGCATCGCGACCGGGTGTTCGGCGGCGATCAGCGCCTTGGCCTGCAGCGGGGTCAGGTCGTGCGGGGTGGCGGCGGCCTCGGACTCCTGGGCGTAGCGGCGGTTGATCGCGGCGAAGAGGGCCACGACCTGGGCGGTCAGTTCATCCGATGGCATGGGGCCAGTCTACCGAGATGCTTGACAATCGAAAACATCTGGTTGCATAGTTATCGAGACGGGTAGTTATGAAGCATAAGTAAGTGCAGCGAAAGGTCCACCCATGCGCACCGTTCTGATCACCGGCACCTCCTCCGGCATCGGCCTGGCCACCGCCGTCGCCGCCGCCCAGGCCGGCTGGCGGGCCGTCGCCACGATGCGCGACACCGCCAAGGCCGGCGCCCTG
This sequence comes from Kitasatospora sp. GAS204B, assembly GCF_029892155.1. GTDB lineage: Bacteria > Actinomycetota > Actinomycetes > Streptomycetales > Streptomycetaceae > Kitasatospora. The sequence goes on from NZ_JARZAG010000020.1 coordinate 57,899, forward strand.
ATCGCGGCGGCCGAGGCCGCCGGGGTGAGCGAGCTGGTCGAGGTGCGGGCGCTGGACGTGACCGACCCGGCCTCGGTGGCTGCCTGCGTGGCGCAGATCGCCGCCGAGCACGGCCGGCTGGACGCGGTGGTCAACAACGCGGGCGCCGGGCACGTCGGCACCATCGAGCAGGAGAGCGTCGAGGACGTCCGGGCCGTGATGGAGGTCAACTTCTTCGGCGTGGTCGAGGTGACCCGGGCCGCACTGCCGCTGCTGCGCGAGAGCAAGGGCCGGCTGATCTCGGTGACCAGCGTCGGCGGCGTGATCGGCCAGCCGTTCAACGAGGCGTACTGCGCGGCCAAGTTCGCCGTCGAGGGCTTCATGGAGTCGCTGGCGCCGGTCGCCGCGACCACCGGGGTGAGCGTGAGCGTGGTGGAGCCGGGCGCGGTGGCGAGCGAGTTCGTCGCCAACGTCGGCCTCGACCCGCAGGCGGTGGCCGCCGCCGGTCCGTACGGCCCGGCCCTGGCCACCTACCTGGACCGCACCCGCAACGCCTTCGCCAACGCGCAGACCCGCGAGGGCGCGGCCGCCGCGATCATCGAGGTGCTGACCGCCGAGAAGCCCGCCTTCCGGGTGCAGACCTCGGACGCCGCGCGCGGCTTCACCGCCGTCAAGCTCGCCGACCAGGACGGCTCGGCGGTGCAGGGCCTGACGGCGGGCTGGGTGGCCTAGGGTCTGTACGGCGGATCTTTCCGGGCCCGCGACGCCGGGCGCCCAACGCCGCGGGCTCATCCGAAAAGATCCGCCGTACAGGCCCTAGTCGGCGCTCCCCGGGGTAGGAGCCCCAGTGCGGTGTCAGGGTCGCCGACATGCGGGGCCGCCTGAGCGGTGACATGTTGGTGGCAGCCCATTGTCGGACGAACCGCGAGGAGGAGACATGGGCATGATGGACAAGCTCAAGGGCATGCTCGGTGGCCACAGTGAGAAGGCGACCGACATGGCGTCCGGCGCGAAGGACCGCGCGATGGACGCCGGGCAGGAGGCTTCCGACAAGGCCCAGGAGCACCTGCCGGGCCCGGCGGCCGACGCCCTGGGGAACATCACCAACCGCGGCCAGCAGGGCGTTGACGACGGCCAACAGGCGGCGTCGGACATGGAGAGCGAGGGCGGCCCCGAATGGGAGCGGTGACCCGCTGACCACCGGCTGAGTGGGGCGCATCCTGGAGACCAGGATGCGCCCCGCTCACGTATGTGCCGCCACGCGGCCTCAGCCGCGTGGTGGCAGCGGCGGGCGCCGCAGGTCCGGGCGCGGGGTGTCGGCCGGCGGCGGGGCGGCGGCAGGGTGGGTGTGCAGCAGCTCCAGGGCGACCCGGACGGCCTCGGACAGCTCGGTGTTGCGGCCGGCCGCCCAGTCGGCGGGGCTGCGCAGCACCGGGATGTCCGGTTCCACCCCGTGGTTCTCGATCCCGAAGCCGCGCCCGCCGGTGAACCAGGAGGCGTTGGCGGGCACCGAGAGCTGGGTGCCGTCACCCAGGGTGTGCCGGCCGATGGTGCCGACCACCCCGCCCCAGGTCCGCCGGCCGACCACCGGACCCAGGCCCAGCAGCTTGACCGCCGCGATGATCACGTCCCCGTCCGAGCTGGTCGCCTCGTCGGCCAGCGCCACGATCGGGCCGCGCGGCGCGTCGCGCGGGTAGCGCACGGCGCGCCGGCCGCGGGTGTGGTCCCAGGCCAGCACCCGGCGGGTGAGCTTCTCCAGGACCAGCTCCGAGACGTTGCCACCGGCGTTCCCCCGCACGTCCAACACCAGGGCGGGACGGTCGAGTTCGCGGCGCAGGTCGCGGTTGAACTGGGCCCAGCCGGAGCCGCCGAGGTCGGGGATGTGCAGGTAGCCGCAGAGGCCGTCGCTGAACTCCCTCACCAGCGACCGGCGTCGGGCCACCCAGTCCTGGTAGCGCAGCGGCCGCTCGTCGGTCACCGGGGTGATCGCCACCCGGCGCACCGGGCCGTCGGGGCCGCGCCGCACGGCGAGTTCCAGGGTGCTGCCGCCGGCTCCGGCCAGCAGTGGGGCCGGGCCGCGCACCGGGTCCGGGGTGCGGCCGGCGATCGCCACCAACTCGTCGCCCTCGCGCACCTGGTGGCCCGCCAGCGGGGCGCGGGCGCGGGGGTCGGAGGACTCCCCGAGCAGCACCCGGCTGAGCAGCCAGCGGCCGTCCGGCTCGCGGTGCGCGCTCGCCCCGAGCAGCCCGAGCGGCTGCTGCACCGGCGCGGGCCCCTCGCCGCGCCGGGCCGGGGTGACGTAGGCGTGCGAGGTGCCGAGCTCGCCGAGCAGCTCGCGCAGCAGGTCGGCGAAGTCGTCGGGGGAGGCGATCCGCTCCAGCAGCGGCTCGTACTGGGCGACCAGCGCGGGCCAGTCCAGGCCGCCCAGCGCCGGGTCCCAGAACTGGTCGCGGACCAGCCGGGCCGCCTCGTGATAGGCCTGGCGCCACTCCGGGCCCGGGTGGACGGTGTGGGTGATCCGGCGCAGGTCCACCGTCACCGCGGCGCCCGGGGCGGCCAGCGGCAGCAGCTTGAGCGAGCCGGCGACGAAGGTGGCCACCGCCGCGCCGTCGCCGGAGACCGCGTAGCCGTCCACCTGCTCCTGCACGGTGCTGCGGGTGGCGGAGGCCAGGTCGAAGTACTCCAGGGCAGGGCGCCCGGACAGGTCGGTGGGGCTGGCGAAGGTCTCGCCGAGCGCGCCGGAGATCGGCCAGCGCAGCCAGAGCAGCCCGCCGCGCACCGGCGCCGGGGTGGAGTACTTGGAGGCGATCACCGGGAACGGCACCAGCCGCTCGGGCAGGCCCTCGACGTCCACCAGCACGGTGCCGTCGCCGGGCGCCGGGTCCGCCTCGTCGCCGACCGGGGCGGCGAACGGCGAGGGGGTGTCGGCGGCCAGCGGGACCAGGTACGGGCGGCAGCCGAGCGGAAAGGAGAGGTCGCCGGTGTGCACGTCGTGCACCGGGTCGAAGCCACGCCAGGAGAGGAAGACCAGGTAGCGGCCGTCCCGGGTGAAGACCGGTTGCTCGTCCTCGAAGCGGCCCTCGGTGACGTTCAGCGGCAGCGCGTCGGGCAGGTCCAGGCGCTGCAGCCGGATCCGGCGCAGCGAGCGCCCGGCGACCGGCTGGGACCAGGCCAGCCAGCGCGAGTCGGGGGAGAAGGCCAGGCCCCGGATCGGGCCGTAGCCGGCCCTGGCCAGCTCGCGGACCTCGCCGTCGGCGGTGTGGACCAGCAGCAGCCGGCCGTCGCCGGCGGCCGCCGCGAGCAGGTGGCCGTCCCGGCTGGCGACCAGCTCGAGCACCTGGCCCAGCTGCCCGGCCGCGATCCGGCGGGCCGCCGGTGCGGCGGTCGGTGCGGCGGTGGTCGGTGCGGCGGTCGGCGCGGGGTGCGTGGCCGCGCTGCCGGGCAGCGCGGCCAGTTCGATCGCGTCCTCGCCCTCGGCGTCGGTGACCCAGGCGATCTGTCCGGTGCCGCCGAGCACGACGGGCAGCCGGGCCCGCACCCCGGGGGTGTCGGCCAGCGCGCGGGCCGGGCCGTCGCGGTGGGTGAGCCAGTAGAGGCTGCCGCGCACCCCGACCACTCCGGAGCGGCCGGTGGCGTCGCAGACCAGGTCGTTGAGGTGCCGGGCGGCGGTCACCTGGTACGGGCGGCGCCCGGCCCGGGAGCCGCCCAGGCGCATGGTGAGCCGGCGCGGAGCGGGGGCGTCCAGGCTCTCCAGCAGCCACAGGTCGCCGGCGTGCTGGTAGACCACCCGGTGGCCGTCCGTGCTCGCCTCGCGCGCGTAGTAGCTCGCGTGGTCGGTGTGCCGGCGCAGGTCGGCGCCGTCCGGGCGGCAGGAGTAGAGGTTCGCGATGCCCTCGTGGTCGGAGAGGAACGCCACCCGCTGGTCGACCAGCATCGGGGAGGAGAGGTGGCCGGGCAGGTCGGGCAGCAGCTGCGCGCCGTCCAGCCAGAGCCGCCCGGTGGCGCCGCCCCGGTAGCGCTTCCAGGCGGCCGGCTCGTGCGGGGCGGCGGCGGTCAGCAGCAGCGTGTGATCCGCCGTCAGGTACAGGTCGCGGACCGGGCCCCACGGCAGCCGCCGGCCCGGCGAGCCGTCCAGCGGCAGCGCGTGCGCCCAGGTGTAGTGCGCGAAGGGCTCGTGGTGCGAGGTGAGCGCGAGCACCTCGCCGGTGGGCAGCCAGCCGCGCACCCGGGTGTCCTGGCTGCCCCAGTAGGTCAGCCGGACCGCCTCGCCGCCCTCGGTGGGCGCCGTCCACACCTCGGGGGTGAGCGCAGCCCAGCTGGTCCAGGCGACGGTGCGACCGTCGGGGGAGAGTCTGGGGTGCGAGACCCGGGTGCGGTCACAGCTGACCCGCCAGGCCCGGCCTGACGATCCGTCAGGTTCGAGCGGGGCGAGCCAGACGTCGTCCTCGGCGGTCAGCGTCAGCAGCTCGCCGGTCAGATGGGGGTAGCGCAGGTAGCCGCGGTGGTTGTCGGTCACCTTCCCATCGTTCGCAGGCTGCGCGGGCCTGGCAACCGGGGGTCCTGGCTAAGAGGGTCCGCCAGTAGGGGGCCGCTCGCTGCCGGCCGGCCAGATCTCGTGCACCCAGAGCCCGGCCGCCCGGGTCAGTGCGGCCACCTCGGCCGGCTCGCCGCCCGGGCTGCCGTCCCAGACCGCGATCAGCTCGTCGATCATGCCGACCAGGGCCCGGCCCAGGTCGTCGCCGAGGCCGCCGGCCGAGGTGGCCGCCAGCCGGTGCACGGCGGTGGCCTCGCGGACGATCTCGCCGGCGGCCCCCTGCCGCGGCAGCGCGCCACCGCTGGCCGGGACGACGATCTCCACCTTGCCGCCGTGCTCGCGCACCGCCTGCGCGAACCAGGTCTCGGGGCCCGGGCGCAGCGCGGTGACGCCGACCAGCTCGTACGGCCCGTAGGTGGTCGCCAGCCGCCACAGCTCGCCGCGCACCAGCATTTCGGTCAGGTCGGAGAGGCCTTGGTACCCGGTGATTCCGACGCGCATTCTCGTGCCCTTCGCTCAGGGCCGTGCCGTCTTCAGGATAGCGCCGGAGTCCTCCCGAGCTCCTGGGCCGGGCCTCAGCCGCCGTGGAGCCGTATTCAAGTGCCTCACAAGTCACGAAACCTACGTTCGAACGTAACTGGACCGGGCGTAGCGGCTGATGCCGGCACCGCCTCGGATCGCGCAACCCACGGACGCGAGACAAGGATCTGATCCCTTGAGAATCATCGGCCTCAGTGAGGTGCTCCCGGGCGAGCCGGTCACGAACCGGGACATGGCGGAACGTTTCGGCCTGCACGAGAAGTGGCTGGACCGGATGACCGGCAACCGCAGCCGGTACTTCTGCGAGCCGGACAGCGCGGACGGCGAGCCGAAGAACACCGGCGACCTGGCGACCCTGGCCGGCGAGCGGGCGCTGGCGGCGGCCGGCGCCGAGCTGTCCTCGATCGACTTCCTGATCCTGACCACCGGTTCCCCCGACCACTTGATGCCGGCCACCGTGAACCTGGTCGCCGACCGGCTCGGCCTCAACGACCTGCCCACCTTCCAGCTCACCTCCGGCTGCGCGGGCGCGCTGCAGGGCCTCTACACCGCGCGCGCGATGCTCGCCTCGGGGCACCGGCGCGGCCTGGTGATCGGCGCGGACAGCGTGGTCAAGCTCTGGCCCGCCAACCGCGACCTCAAGCGGATCAGCCCCGCCGAGCTGGCCAACTTCGCGCTCTTCGGCGACGGCGCGGGTGCGGCCGTGGTCGACGCCTCGATGGACGGGCCCGGCCTGCTGGTCGACCAGCTGGTGCTGCGCACCGTCGGCAAGGGCCGCAAGCCCGCCCAGCTGGTGCGCTGGTACGGCGCCGACGGCGCGCCGATGATCACCGCGGCGAACGGCAAGGAGATCCGCGAGCCGATGGGCGAGGAGGACTACAAGGCGATCGAGGAGCACGTGCCGGGCCTGGCCGCGGGCGTGCTGCAGGAGCTGGCCGCGCTCACCGGCTGGCCGGTCGCCGAGGTCGAGCACATCCTCACCCCGCAGCTGAACGGCGTGATGGCGGACCGGATCCGGGAGTTCATGGGGGTGCGGCCCGAGCAGGCCGTCTCCTGCGTGGCGGACACCGGCAACAACGGCAACGCGCTGCCGTTCATCCAGCTCCACCGGGCGCTGCGGCGGATCGAGGAGGGCGGCGGCGAGCGGGACCGGGTGCTGGTCACCACCATCGAGTCCTCCAAGTGGACGGTCTCCGGGCTGGCCCTGCGCTACCGGCGGGAGGCGGCCGGTGATGTCCGCTGAACCGCGTGCGCACCGCTCCCCGGTCGCCGAGCTGCGCGCGCTCAAGCGCGCGGGGTTGACCGACTCGGCGGGCCGGGTGCGGCAGTTGCTCGCCGAGCTGCTGGCGGCCGGCGAGCCGCTGGACCTGGAAGCCGCGGGCAGCCTGCTGTCCGGGCCGGCCCAGCGCGAGCAGCTGGCGGCGGCAGGTGGCTTCACCGGCTACCGCCTGGCGCTGCTCGGCAGCTCCACGCTGGACGCGCTGGCGCCGCTGCTGACCGCCTGCCTGGTCGGCGCCGGGGTGCTGCCGGAGATCCGCGCCACCGGCTTCAACCAGTGGCGCTTCGAGATCCTCTCCGGCGCGCCGACCCTGAAGGAGCTGCGCCCGCAGCTCAGCGCGCTGCTGCTGGACGAGGCCGCGGTCTTCGAGGGCGTGCAGCAACGCCTGGACCTGGCCGAGATCGAGCAGCGCTGCGCTGACTTCCCCGGCGAGGTCGAGCAGTGGCTGACGGCCACCCAGCAGGCCCTGGGCGGGCTGGTGGTGCTGGCCACCGTGCCGCTCGGCCCGCTCACCCGGGACCGTTTCGTGGACTACCGCGGCAAGGCGCGGCTGACCGCGGCCTGGTACCGGCTGAACGCCGAGTTGCTGGCGCTGGCCGAGCGGCACGAGTCCGTGGTGGTGCTCGACCTGGCCTCGGTGGCCGAACGGTCCGGCCGGCTCTTCGCCGCCGACCGGATGCGGCACGTGGCCGGGCAGGTGTACGCGCCGGAGTTCCTGGCCGGCTACGCGGGCGAGCTAGCCAAGGTGGTGCGGGCCGCGCTCGGACGGGCGGCCAAGTGCCTGGTGCTCGACCTGGACAACACCCTGTGGGGCGGCGTGGTCGGTGACGACTCGGTGGCCGGGCTCAAGCTCGGCGGCGCGTTCCCCGGCTCGGCGCACCGAGAACTCCAGCTGCTGGCAAAGGACTTGATGGCGCAGGGGGTGATGCTCGCGGTCGCCTCGAAGAACGAGGAGGTGATCGCCCGCGAGGCGGTCGCCACGCATCCCGAGATGGTGCTGAGCCCGGCCGACTTCGTGGCCTTCGCGGCGAACTGGAACCCCAAGCCGGACAACGTGCGGCGGATGGCCGAGCAGCTGAACATCGGCGTGGACGCGATGGTCTTCGTGGACGACAACCCGGTGGAGCGCGGCCTGATGGCCGAGTTGCTGCCGCAGGTGGCCACGGTCGCGCTGCCCGCCGACCCGGCCGGCTACGCGAGCGCGCTGGCGGCCCGGGGCGACTTCAACGTGCTGAGCCTGACCGCCGAGGACCGCAGCCGCACCGAGCTCTACCGCTCGCGTGCCGCCCGGGCCGAACTGGCAGGTGCGGCAAGCAGTCTGACGGAGTATCTGGAGAGCCTGGAGTCCGAGCTGACGATCGAGCCGGTGAACCCGCTCAACGCCGTGCGGATCGCCCAACTCTTCGGCAAGACCAACCAGTTCAACCTGACCGGGGTCCGCTTCGGGCTCGACGAGGTGGAGGGCGCGGTGGCCGACTTCTTCGCCGCCCGGCTGACCGACCGCTTCGGCGACAACGGTCTGATCGCCGCCCTCGCGCTCGGCCGGGACGCCGACGGCGCCCGGGTCGTGGAGAACTTCGTGCTCAGCTGCCGGGTCTTCTCCCGCGAGGTGGAGGACGCGATCCTCGGCCTGGTGCTGCGGGCGGCCCGGGCCGAGGGTGCCCCTGCGGTCCGGGCGAGCTACACGAGGACCGCGAAGAACGGCCAGTTCGCCGGCTTCTACGCCGCCGCCGGGTTCACCGAGACGGAGCCCGGCGCCTTCCGCCACGACCTGCGGGAGCTGTCCGAACTCCCCAGGTGGATCCGCATCAACCAGCCCGAGGAGGCATTCCGTGTCAGCTGATCAGCTGTCGTCCGACCAGGTGGTCAAGGAAGTCGTGGCCCAGCTGCTGGACCTCGACGAGGAGGGCCTGGCGATGGACCAGCCGCTGGCCGACATCGAGGAGTGGGACTCGGTGAACGCCCTGCGGGTGCTGGTCTACCTGGAGCGCGAGCTGGGCGAGTCGGTGGACTACGACCGGTTCATGAAGGCCGAGCTGCTGGCCGACCTCTCGGCCCTGGTGGCCGATGTCCAGGTGGCGCGGTGACTGCCGTGACCACGGCGTTCCCCGCCGCCCGGCGCGGCACCTACACCTTCCTGCGCGACGCCCGGAACACCTGCCACGTGCACCTGGTGGCGGACGTGGACGCGAGCCGGCTCAAGGCGGCCCGCACGGCCTGTGGCGGCAAGCTCAGCTACGCGAGCTTCGTGGTCAAGGCCGGCGCCGACGTGATCGCCGACTGCCCGCCGGCCCGCTCGGTGCTCACCGGCTCCACCGGGCGCCCGAAGCTGGCGGTGCTGGACGAGGTGCACGCCAAGGTGCTCTTCGACAAGACGGTGGACGGCACCCGCTGCGTGGTCTCCGGCATCGTCAAGTCCGCGCAGCAGCGCTCGGTGCTGGAGGTGCAGACCGAGCTGGACGCCTACAAGGACGCCGAAGTCACCGACCCCGAGGGCCCGTTCCGCAACGTGCTGCGGGTGGCGAAGCTGCCGGTGCCGCTGGCCTGGCTCGCCTACCGGCTGGCCACCCGGGACCCGCGCCGGCGCACCGAGCTGGGCGGCGTCTTCTCGGTCACCTCGGTCGGCCACGAGCCGGTCCGGTCGATCCTGCCGATGATCACCGGCTCGCTCGGCTTCGGGGTCGGCCGGATCGTCGACACCCCGGTGGTGCGCGACGGGCAGATCGTCGCCGCGCCCGTCCTGACCCTCTCGCTCACCTTCGACCACCGCATCCTCGACGGTGCGCTGGCCGCGGAACTCCTCGCCCGCACCAAGGACAAGCTCGAGCACTGGGAGATGCCATGACCGTCCCGACCACTGTGGATGTGCTGATCGTCGGCGGCGGACCGGCCGGCGCCCTGCTGGGCTGCCTGCTGGCCCGGCGCGGCATCGAGGTGCTGCACGTGGAGAAGCAGAGCAGCCTGGAGCGCGACTTCCGCGGCGAGACGCTGGCCGCGCCGTCCGCCGTGACGCTGCGCCGGCTCGGCTTCGACGCCGCGCTGAAGGCGCACGGCTACCTGGAGACCAGCTCGGTGACGATGCGGATGGAGGGCCGCCAGGTCTTCACCATCGACTACGCGAAGTTCCCGATCGGGGCGCTGCCGATCGACATCCCGCAGCCCGCGCTGATCGGCATCTTCCAGCAGGCCGCCCGGGCCGAGCCGACCTACCACTACGCCGCCAGCACCAACTGCACCGGCTTGATCGAGCAGGGCGGCCAGATCCTGGGCGCGGTGCTCAAGTGCTCCGACGGCTCCCGGGTGGAGGTCCGCTCGCGCCTGGTGGTCGGCGCGGACGGGCGCTTCTCCAAGGTCCGCAAGGCCGCGGGGCTGGAGGCCACCATCACCCCGATGGGCCGCGACTTCCTCTCCTTCAAGCTGCCGCGCCCGGCCGACTGGGGCAACCAGGCCCAGCTGGTGGTCAACCAGGACAAGCACCTGGTGGTGCTGCCGACCTTCCCGGACTTCCTGCGGATCGGGCACAACCTGCCCAAGCGCGGGCTCGGCGAGGTGCGCAAGGAGGGCTTCGACGCCTTCCGCAACGGCATCGCCGCGATCGACCCGCGACTGCGGCCGCTGCTGCACGAGTTCCTCACCTCCTTCGACGACACCAGCTTCCTGGAGATCTTCACCGCGGAGCTGGACCAGTGGGCGCGCGACGGCCTGGTGCTGATCGGCGACGCCTCGCACACCGTCACCCCGATCCTCGGCCAGGGGGTCAACCTCGCCATCCAGGACGTGGTCTGCGTGGCCCCGGTGATCGCCGGCGCCCTGAAGAAGTCCCACCAGCAGCTCCAGGCGGCCGAGTTCGACGCCTTCGTCACGGACCGCAAGGCGCACAAGGCGCAGGTCACCCGCTACCAGCGGATCCAGGAGGCGGCGCTGGGCGCCCAGACCCCGTTCGCCGTCCTGGCCCGCCGGGCCCGGTACAGCGCGCTGAACGCGCTGCCGATCAAGTACCGGGTCTTCGGGAAGGTGATCAACGCCCCGCACCCGATCGACCCGGTGGACCTGCGCACCGGCGCGTCCGAGAGCGCCGTCCGCGCCGCCGCCTGAACCGGCCCTGACAGACAGTCAGTTCGCCGTGGCGCCCCCAGGAATCCTTTCCCCTTCACTGACTTGAGGTTGACCGAGATGCCTGAAGACACCCACGACCCCGAGCAGCTGATCGCCATCGTCGGCATGTCGGCCCGCCTGCCTGGCGCGCCCGACGTGGACAGCTTCTGGCGGGTGCTCAGCGAGCGCACCGACGCCATCCGGCCGGTCCCCGCCGACCGCTGGGACGCCACGGCGCAGCTCGACCCCGAAAAGACCGTCCAGGCCGTCGGCGGATTCCTGGAGGGCCTGGACCAGTTCGACCCGACCTTCTTCGGCATCTCGCCGCGCGAGGCCGAGGACATGGACCCGCAGCAGCGCCTGGTCCTGGAGGCCGGCTGGCGCGCGCTGGAGGACGCCGGGCGCCCCGCCGAGGAGCTGCGCGAGTCGCGCACCGGCGTCTACGTGGGCGCCAGCTGGCACGACTACGAGATCCTGCGCAAGGAGCGCGGGGCCGGCGCCACCCAGCACAGCATCGTCGGCAACGCGCTGGACGTGATCGCCGCCCGGCTCTCCTACTTCCTCAAGCTCAAGGGCCCCAGCCTCGCGGTGGAGACCGGTTGCTCCTCCTCGCTGGTCGCGCTGCACCTGGCGGGGCAGGCACTGCGCTCGGGTGAGATCGAGGGCGCGGTGGTGGCCGGCGTCAACCTGATCATGGCCCCCGACGTCTCGATCGGTCTGACCCACTTCGGCGGGCTCTCCAAGGCCGGGCGCTGCCACGCGTTCGGCGCCGCCGCCGACGGCTTCGTGCGCGGCGAGGGCGTGGTCGCCCTCTACCTCAAGCGCCTGGACCGGGCACTGGCCGACGGGGACCGGGTGCACGGCGTGATCGTGCGCACCGCCGTCAACAACGACGCGGGCGGCGACAGCCTGGTCACCCCCAACCCGGCCGGCCAGGTGGACCTGCTGCGCCAGGTCTACGAGGACTCGGACATCCCGCTCGACAAGCTCTCCTACATCGAGGCGCACGGCACCGGCACGCTGCGCGGCGACCCGGTCGAGGCGGCCGGCATCGGCACGGTGCTCGCCCAGCGCCGCGACCGGGCGCTCGGCCCGCTGGGCATCGGCTCGGCCAAGACCAACATCGGCCACCTGGAGGCCGCGGCGGGCATGGTCGGCCTGGTCAAGGGGGTGCTCTCGCTCAAGCACCGGATGGTTCCGCCGAGCCTGCACTCCGAGCAGCTCAACCCCGACATCGACTTCGAGACGCTCAACCTCCAGGTGGTCCGCGAGCCGCTGGAGCTGCCCGCCGAGGGCGACGTCTACCTGGGCGTCAACTCCTTCGGCTGGGGCGGCACCAACGCGCACGTGGTGCTGCGCACCGCCCCCGAGCCGGCCGCCGCCGAGCCCCAGGAGCAGGACGGGCCGCTGCTGCTGCCGCTCTCCGCGCAGCAGGAGGACGCGCTGCGCCAGCGGGCCGACGAGCTGGCTTCGGTCCTCGCGGACGGGGCACCGCGCGATGTCGCCGCCACGCTGGGCAGCCGGCGCGACCACTTCCCGGTCCGCCTCGCCGCCGTCGGCGCGGACGGCGCCGCGCTCGCGGAGAGCCTGGCCCGCTACGCCGCCGACCCCGCCGACGAGATCCCCGCGCTGGTCACCGGGCGGGCCCGCACGCTCGGCAAGACCGTCTTCGTCTTCCCCGGTCAGGGCTCGCAGTGGTCCGGCATGGGCCGCGAACTCTACGGCCAGGACCCGGTCTTCACCAAGGTGATCGACCGCTGCGCCGAGGCGCTGCGCCCGCACTTCGAGTGGGACCTGCCGGCCATCGTGGCGGGCGCGGCCGGCGAGGAGTGGCTGAGCCGGATCGACATGCTGCAGCCCGCGCTCTGGGCGATGTCGCTGGGCCTGGCCGAGCGCTGGCGCGCGGCGGGCGTCGAGCCGGACGTGGTGATCGGGCACAGCCAGGGCGAGGTCACCGCCGCGACGCTGGCCGGGATCCTCTCCTACGAGGACGCGGCGCTGGTGATGGCCCGGCGCAGCGCGATCGCCCGGCGCACCTCGGGCAAGGGCCGGATGCTCGCCGTCGACCTGGACGTGGCCGGCGCCCGGGCGGCCCTGGAGGGCTTCGAGGAGCAGGTCTCGCTCGCCGTCAACAACGGCCCGTCCTCCTGCGTGCTCTCCGGCGACATCGACGCGGTGCTCACCCTCAAGGAGATCCTCGAGGCCGAGGGCACCTTCTGCCGCCTGGTCAACGTCGACTACGCCTCGCACAGCCCGCAGATGGACGAGCTGCGCGCGGACCTGCAGAGCGCGCTGGCCGACGTGCGGCCCAGGCAGGGGGCGATCGGCCTGATGTCCACCGTGCAGGTCCAGGCGCTGGCCGGGCCCGAGATGGACACCACCTACTGGGTGGAGAACCTGCGCCGCCCGGTGCTCTTCGCCGACGCGATGGGCAAGCTCTTCGACGACGGCGTCACCCACGTGGTGGAGATCAGCCCGCACCCGATCCTGGCCCCCGCCATCGAGCAGCTGGCCGCGCTGCGCACCGAGCCGCCGGCCGTGCTCACCACGCTCCGCCGCGAGCAGGGCAGCCGGGCCGACCTGCAGCTCGCCTTCGCCCGCGGCTACGTCAACGGCCTGCGCCCGTTCGTCCGGCAGCCCGCCGACGCGCTGGTCGCGGTGCCCGGCTACCCGTGGCAGCGCGAGCGGTTCTGGGTCGCCGAGGGCCGCCGGCGCGGTTCGGCGCAGGGCGGTCTGGAGTTCGCGCTCACCCCGCTGGCCAGCGAGCAGGACAGCTGGCAGGGCGGCATCGAGCTGGCGCTGGCCGACCAGCCCTGGCTGCGCGACCACCAGGTGCACGAGGCCGTGGTGCTGCCCGGCGCCGCGATGATGTCCTTCGCGCTGGCCACCGCGCACGCCCGCACCGGCGCCGTCCCCGGGCTGGTCACCGGCTTCGCCTTCAAGAGCGACCTGACGCTGACCGACGAGGCCGCCAGACTGAGCGTGCTGTGGCGCGACGACGTCACCGAGGGCGGCAGCTTCACCCTGCTCTCGCTGCCCGCCGGCGCCACCGGCTGGACCGAGCACGCGAGCGCCCGGCTCACCACCCAGCGCCGTGCCGATGCCCCCGCCGTCGCCTTCCCGGAGCCGCTGCTGGCCGAAGAGCCGGGCAGCGCCGAGGAGTTCTACGCCGCCTGCGCGGCGCGCGGGCTCAACTACGGCGCGGCCTTCCAGGGGCTGGCCGGGGTGCGGGTGCTGGACGGCCGCGCGCTCGGCGAGGTCCGGCTGCCGGAGCGCTGCGTGGCCGGCGCCCGGGCGCACACCCTGCACCCGGCGCTCTGGGACGCGGCGTTGCAGGTCTCGCTGGCGCTGAACGAGGGCGCCGACGCGGTCGTGCCGGTCGGGGTGGACCGGATCCACCTGCACCAGGAGCTGGCCGAGCCGGTGCTCGGGCTCTGGTCGTACGCGGTGCGCCGCGAGGCGGACGTCGTCGACCTGTACCTCTACGACGGCGACCGGCAGCCGCTGGCCACCCTGGAGGGGCTGCGGCTGCAGCGGCTGGCCACCGACGGGCCGGCGGACGAGGCCGCGGAGCGGGTGCACCGGCTGCGGTTCCGGGCCCAGGCCAACGCGGCCGAGCCGGTCACCAGTGGCAGTTGGCTGGTCGGCGAGCTCGCCGAGGGCCTCGCCGCGCCGCTGGCCGCCGCCCTCGGCGCGGCCGGAGCCGGCGCCCGCTCGGTGCGTGCGACCGGGGCCGACGCCACCGACCAGGCCGGCTGGACCAGGCTGCTGAAGGACGGCCCGGTGCCGACCGAGCTGGTCTTCAGCGCGCCCGACGGCGCCGATCTCCAACTGCAGCGCACCGGCCTGCTCGCGCTGGCCGCGCTGGTCCGGGCCGCCGGCACGCTGGCCACCCCGCCGCGGCTGACCGTGCTCACCCGGCACGCGCAGGCCGTCACCGACACCGACCAGGTCGACCCGGGCGCCGCGCTGTACTGGGGCTTCACCCGGGTGCTGCGCCGCGAGCATCCCGAACTGCGGCCGCAGGTCATCGATCTGACGGATGCTCAGATCGATGGACCGGCAGCCGCCGAACTGGCCGCCGAACTGCTCGCCGACGAGGGCGAGGACCAGGTCGCGCTGCGGGCCGGGGAGCGGCACGTCGCCCGGCTGCTGCGCGGCACGGACGAGGTCGACCAGGATCGCGTGGCGGCCCCCTGGCAGCGGCCCGCCGAACCGTTCCGGCTGGTGCCCGAGCGACCCGGCTTCTGGGACGGCCTGGTCTACAAGCCGCTCACCCGACGGGCGCCGGCGCCCGGCGAGATCGAGATCGCGGTCAGCGCGACGGCGCTCAACTTCATCGACGTGATGAAGGCGATGGGCACCTACCCCGACTCCTCGGCCGGCGCCGACCTGCTCGGTGGCGAGTGCGCGGGAACCGTCACGGCGCTCGGCGAGGGCGTCACCGCACTCGCGGTCGGGGACCGGGTGGTGGCCTGCTCGTTCGGCTCGATCGCCTCCTACGTGACGGTCCGCGCCGAGCACACCCGGCCGATCCCGGACCACCTGAGCGACGCGGCCGCGGCCGCGCTGCCGCTGGTGATGGCCACCGCCTGGTACGCGCTGGACGGCCTGGCGGCACTGGAGCCGGGCGAGAGCGTGCTGATCCACTCCGCCACCGGCGGCCTGGGCCTGGCGGCCGTCAAGATCGCCCAGGCGCGCGGCGCCCGGGTGATCGCCACCGCGGGCAGCGAGGCCAAGCGGCAGTACCTGCGCGAGCTGGGCATCGCGGACGTCTTCGACTCCCGCGACCTGTCCTGGGCCGAGCAGACGCTGGCCGCCACCGGCGGGCGCGGCGTGGACGTGGTGCTCAACTCGCTGACCGGCGCGGCGATCACGCTGGGTCTGGAGGTGCTGGCCGAGGACGGCCGGTTCATCGAGGTCGGCAAGAAGGACATCTACAGCGGCCGGACGATCAGCCTGGACGCCTTCCGCAAGGGCATCTCGCTGGCGGCGGTCGACCTGGCCGGCCTGATGGACCGCCGGCCCGCCAGGTTCGCCCGGCTCCTCACCGAGATCTGGGACCTGATCACGGCCGGTCCGGTCGGCGAACTGCCGGTCAACACCTACTCCTTCGCGGACGCGGCGGAGGCGCTGCGGGAGATGTCCAAGGGCAGCCACATCGGCAAGTTCGTGCTCTGCGACCCGAGCACGGTGACGGCGGTGGCTCCCGAGCCGCTGCCGGGCGGCAGCTTCCGGGCCGACGCCAGCTACCTGCTCAGCGGCGGGCTCGGCGCGCTCGGCCTCTCGCTGGCCGAGTACCTGGCCGACCACGGCGCCGGCGCGCTCGCCCTGCTCGGCCGCTCCGCCCCGAGCGCCGAGGCCGAGCAGCGGCTGGCGGCGCTGCGCGAGCGCGGCGTGCGGGTCACCGCGTACGCCGCCGACGTGGCCGACCCGGCCTCGCTGGCCGCCGCATTGACCCGGGCGCGGTCCGAACTCCCGCCGCTGCGCGGGGTGTTCCACGCCGCCGGGCTGCTGGACGACGCCACCGTGCTGAACCTGACGGCCGATCAGCTGACCCGGGTGCTGGCCCCCAAGGTGGACGGCGCCCGCAACCTGGACGCGGCCACCGCGAGCGACCCGCTGGACCTCTTCGTGCTCTTCTCCTCCGCCGCCACCCTGATCGGCAACGCCGGCCAGGCGGCCTACGCGGCCGGCAACTCCTACCAGGACGCGCTGGCCACCGCCCGGCGCCGGCGCGGGCTGCCCGCGCTGAGCGTGCAGTGGGGACCGTTCGAGGGGATCGGCCTGGCCGCCCAGGACGAGAACCGCGGTGCCCGGCTCGCCGAGCGCGGCATGGCGGGCTTCACCGCCGAGGAGGCCTGGCCGGCCCTGGTCCGGTTCCTGGAGCAGGGCGAGGAGGTGGTCGGCTACGTCCCGCTGAACCTGCGGCAGTGGTTCGACGCCTACCCCGACACCGCCGCGCTGAAGAGCTGGCAGGTGCTGCGCCAGACCTCCCAGCAGGGCGGCGGGGCCGGCGGCGGCAGCGAGTTCCGCACCACCCTGCTGGCCGCCGCGGCCGCCGACCGCCCCGTGCTGGTGGAGCAGAAGGTCCGCGAACTGGCGGGCCGGGTCCTGCGGTTGGACCCCAAGGCGATCGATCGTGAGACCCCCTTCAAGGCGCTCGGCCTGGACTCCCTGATGGGTCTGGAACTGCGCAACCGGTTGGAGGCCGCCTTCGGCCTCAAGCTCTCGCCCACCCTGCTGTGGACCTACGGGAACTCCCGGGCCCTGTCCGAGGTGCTGAGCGAGCGGCTGGCCCCCGAGGCCGGCGAGGCCACCGAGGCGGCCACGGCCTGAGCGAGGGTCGGTGCGCCCGCCCGGCTCTCCCGGGCGGGCGCGCCGATCCCGGGCCTTTCAACTTCCCTGTCACGAGGACTGGATACGGACTCATGGAACCGAGCAAGAGCGCTGCGACACCCCTGACCCGAGCCCTGGACACCATCAAGAGCCTGCGCGCCCAGCTGGACGCCGCGAGCGGGAACCAGCCGCTGGCGGTGGTCGGCGTCGGCCTGCGGCTGCCCGGCGGCATCGACGACCTCGACTCGTACTGGGCGGCGCTCGAGTCCGGCCGTGACCTGGTGCGCACCCGGCCGCCCGGACGGATGGCCCCGTTCGCCGATGAATGGGCCGAACTCCCGCACCAGGGAAGCTTCCTGGACGAGGTGCTGGGCTTCGACGCCGACTTCTTCGGGATCAGCCCGCGCGAGGCGCGCGCCATCGACCCGCAGCACCGCCTGCTGCTCGAAGTGGCCCACGAGGCGCTGGAGGACGCGGCGCTGGCCCCCGAGCAGCTGACCGACGCCAAGGTCGGCGTCTTCGTCGGCATCACCGGCCGCCAGGACTACCGTGACTGGAACACCGGCGAGTTGGACGCCTACTGGGCCACCGGCAACGGCCACAGCTTCGCGGCCGGGCGGATCTCCTACTGCCTGGGCCTGACCGGCCCGGCGGTGGCCGTGGACACCGCCTGCTCCTCCTCGCTGGTGGCGATCCACCAGGCGGGGCAGGCGCTGCGGCGCGGCGAGTGCGAGGTGGCGCTGGCCGGCGGCGTCAACCTGGTGCTGGCCCCCGGCTCGACCCGGATCATCGACCAGACCCGCTCGCTCTCCCCGGACGGCCGCTGCAAGAGCTTCGACGCGCGGGCCAACGGCTTCGTCCGCGGCGAGGGTTGCGGGGTGATCGCGCTCAAGCGGCTGGACCACGCGCTGCGCGACGGCGATCGGATCCACGGCGTGATCCGCGGCTCGGCGATCAACCAGGACGGCCGCTCCTCGGGCTTCACCGCGCCCAACGTGCTGGCCCAGATCGACCTGCTGGAGTCCGCGCTGGCCGACGCCGGGCTGACCCCGGCCGACCTGGGACTGATCGAGGCGCACGGCACCGGCACCTCGCTGGGCGACCCGATCGAGATGGACGCCATCATCGCCGCGCTCGGCCGGCGCAACGAGGGTGCCAAGCTGCACGTCGGCTCGGTCAAGGCCAACCTCGGCCACCTGGAGGGCGCGGCCGGCATCGCGGGCGTCATCAAGGCGCTGCTCTGCCTGCGCAAGGGCGTCGTCCCGCCGCTGGTGCACTTCGAGACGCTCAACCCGCGGATCGACCTGGACGGCACCGGCATCTCGGTCTCGGGTCAGGCACAGCCGTGGCGGGCCGCCGAGAGCGGCCGGTACGCCGGCGTCAGCTCGTTCGGCATGATCGGCACCAACGCGCACATCATCGTCGGTCCCGCGGAGCCCGCCGAGTCGGCGGAGCAGCGCGCCACCGAGGTTCCGGTGACCGGCTTCCAGCTCTCCGCCAAGACCCCCGCCGCGCTGCGCGCGCTGGCCGGGCGGCTCGCCGAGCGCCTCGCCACGCTGGCGCCCGCCCAGTACGCCGCCTTCGCCTACACCGTCACCGAGGGCCGCAGCCGCCAGGAGGTGACCGCCACGGTCACCGCCGCCGACCCCGCCAGCGCCGCCGCCGCGCTCGGCGCGCTGGCCGCCGACCAGGCCTCGCCGCTGGTCACCATCGCCGAGGGGACGGCGGCAGGGCGGCTGCCCGCGCTGCCGCGCCGGGTGGTGGAGCTGCCGCACTACCCGTGGGAGCGGACCCGGCACGCGCCGGCCGCCGCCGCGGCCCAGGCCGCCCCCGCCGCCGCTGCTGCGCCGGTGCCCGCCGCCGAGCGGCCCGCGGCGCCGGCCGGCGTGCCGCTGCACGAGCTCGCCTGGCACCCCGTCCCGCCGACTGCGCCGGTCAGCGGCAGCACCCTGGTGCTGGCCGGGGACGATGTCGAACTGCTCACCCTGCTGGCCGCGGAGGCCGAGGCTGGCGGCCAGTTCGGCGTGCTGCTCGGCCCGGTCGCCGACGGCTCCTTCCCGGCCTGGGAGCAGGGCCCGCTGCCCGCCGACGACCTGGCCTGGGGCCGGTTCTGGGCGGCTCGCGACCAGCGCGGCCCGCTCTCGCTGGTGCTGGCCCACCGCGCCGACCCGCTGCCGGAGCGGCTGGACGACGCCGACCCGGCCGGCGCGGGCGCGGCGCTGCTGGCCGCCGTCACCACCGCCGTGCGCAGCCTCGCGGTGGTGGACGGCCGACACCGCGCCTTCGCGCTCACCCGGGCGGTGCGCCAGGTCACCGGGCAGGACGGGATCGCGGCCGGTGACCACGGCCTGCTGCACGGCCTGCTGCCGGTGCTCGGCCTGGAGTTCGGGGCCCGCTGGGGCGGCGTGATCGACCTGCCGGCCGCCCCCACCGCCACCGACGCGCGCACCGTGCTGGAGCTGGCCACCGCCGCTGCACCGACGCCCGGGACGGCCGTCGAGGACCTGCTGGCGGTCCGTGACGGCGCCGCGTTCGGCGCCCGGCTGCGCCCGGTGGCCGCCGACTGGCAACCGGAACTGACGATCCGTCAGGAGTCGGCCTACCTGATCACCGGCGGCGCGGGCGGCATCGGCCGGGCGCTGGCCGCCGACCTGGTCCGGCGCGGCGCCCGCCACCTGGTGCTGATCGGCCGCACCGCCCCCGAGGCGCTGCCCGCGACCACCCGCGACTGGCTGGCCGAGCTGGCCGCCGCCGGGGTGGCGGCGCACTACCGCGCCGCCGACTGCGACCGGCACGCCGAGTTGACCGCCGCGCTGGCGATCGAGGGCCTGCCGCCGATCGCGGGCGTGATCCACGCGGCCGGCACGCTGCCGCTGGCGCCGCTCGCCGAGGCCGACAGCGCGGCCTTCGAGGCGGCGCTGCGCGGCAAGTACTCCGGCGCCTGGTGGCTGCACCTGCTCAGCCGCGACTGGCCACTGGACTTCTTCCTGCAGACCTCCTCGGCCTCCGGCCTGTGGGGCAACGAGGGCCGCGGCGCCTACGCCGCCGCCAACGGCGGCCTGGACGCGCTCGCCGCGCACCGTGCCGCCGCCGGACTGCCCGCCAGCAGCCTGGCCTTCGGGGCCTGGGCGCTGGACGGCATGGCCGACGAGGCGGGCCGGCGCAACCTGGCCCGGATGGGCCTGGGCGAGGTGGACCCGGCCACCGGCTGCACCAGCCTGACCGCCGCCACCCCGAACGCCGCGGCGCTGCTGCTGGCCTGCCCGGTGGACTGGCCCCGGTTCCTGGAGGTGATCGGCGCGGGCCGCCCGCGCGCGCTCTTCGCCGAACTGGCCGAGCGGGCCGCCACCGAGGCCCCGCCGAGCGTCGGGTCGCCGCTGCGCGGCGAGCTGCTCGCGCTGCCCGAGGGGGCCCGCCTGGCGGCCGCCCGGGTGCACGTCGGCCGTCAGCTGGCCGCCGCGCTCGGCTACGCCGAGGGCCGCGCCGTGCCGGAGGACGTCGGCTTCTACAACCTCGGCCTGGACTCGATCATGGCCGTCGACCTGGCCCGCGAGCTGGCCGAGGCGTTCGCCGTCGAGCTGCGGGTGGCCGAGATCTTCAGCTATCCGACGGTGGGTCAGCTCGCCGAGCTGATCGCCGCCCGGCTCGCCGACGGGCCGAAGCACACCCCCGCCGCGGCCCGGTCGCCTCGCCCGCGCCCGGCGGCCGCCGCCGTCGAGGCCGCTGGCTCGCCCGCCGCGCCCGCCGCGCCCGTCACGGGCCTCGGCGAGCCGATCGCGATCGTCGGGATGGCCGCCCGCTACCCCGGCGCCGACTCGGTGGAGGAGTTCTGGCAGCTGCTCGCCGAGGCCCGCGACGCGGTCGGCCCGGTGCCGGCCGACCGCTGGGACCGCGCCGCGCTGCACGACGCCGACCCGCTGGCCACCGGCACCATCACCACCGACCAGGGCGGCTTCCTGAGCGACCTGGCCCGCTTCGACGCCGGCTTCTTCGGCATCCCGGCCCGCGAGGCCGAGAGCCTGGACCCGCAGCACCGCCTGCTGCTCGAAGCGGCCTGGCACGCGCTGGAGGACGGCGGGATCGACCCGCACAGCGTGCGCGGCAGCCGGACCGGCGTCTTCGTCGGCATCTCCAACTCCGACTACGCGCGGCTGCTCGAACAGGGCGGCCTCGGCAAGCTGGACGCCTACTTCGGCACCGGCACCGCCCTGAACGCCGCGGCCGGGCGGATCTCCTACCTGCTCGGGGCCAACGGTCCCGCGCTCGCGGTGGACACCGCCTGCTCCTCCTCGCTGGTCGCGCTGCACCTGGCGGTCCGTTCGCTGCGCAGCGGCGAGAGCGACCGGGCGCTGGCCGGCGGCGTGAACGTGATCGCCGACCCGTCCTGCTCGGTGGCCGTCAGCCGGGCGCACATGCTCTCGCCCGAGGGCCGCTGCAAGACCTTCTCGGCCGAGGCCGACGGCTTCGTCCGCGCCGAGGGCTGCGGCGTGCTGGTGCTCAAGCGCCTGAGCGATGCCGAGCGCGACGGTGACCGGGTGCTCGCGGTGATCCACGGCACCGCCGTCAACCAGGACGGCGCCTCCTCCGGACTGACCGTGCCCAGCGGCCGGGCGCAGGAGGCGGTGATCAACGAGGCGCTCGCCGACGCGGGCCTGGACGGCGCGCAGATCTCCTACCTGGAGGCGCACGGCACCGGCACCTCGCTCGGCGACCCGATCGAACTGGCCGCCGCCTGGGCCGCGTTCGGCCCGGGGCGGCGCCCCGGCGAGCCGCTGCAGATCGGCTCGGTGAAGAGCAACATCGGCCACAGCGAGTCGGCCTCCGGCATCGCCGGGGTGATCAAGACGGTGCTCGCGCTGCGGCACCGCAAGCTGCCCGCCAGCCTGCACGCCGAGAACCTCAACCCGCACGTGCCGTGGGACGACATGAACCTGCGGGTGGTGGACGCGCTCACCCCGTGGCGCACCGGCGACCGCCCGCGGCTGGCCGCCGTGTCCAGCTTCGGTTTCAGCGGCACCAACGCCCAGGTGATCCTCGGCGAGGCCGCCGAGCCGGCCGCCCTCGAGCCGGCGGCGGGCCCCTACCTGCTGCCGCTCTCCGCGCCCGACCTGCCGGGCCTGGCCCGGCTGAGCGAGCGGTGGGAGCAGCGGCTGGCCGAGGCGGCCGAGCACGAGCTGGCCGCGCTCGCGGTCACCGCGGGCACCGGACGGGCCCACTTCGGCCCGCGCCGGGCGCTGCTCGGCGCCGGTGCCGCGCAGCTGCTGGCCGGGCTGCGCGAGCCGGTGGTCCAGGCGCCGGGGCGCCCGACCATCGCCTTCCTCTTCACCGGGATGGGCAGCCAGTACTTCGGGATGGGCCGCGAGCTGTACGAGAGCGAGCCGGTCTTCCGCCAGGTGGTGGACCGCTGCGACGAGATCATCGCCCCGCTGCTCGGTCTCTCGCTGCTCGACCTGATGTTCTACGGCGCGGACGAGCAGCTGATCGACCAGGTCCGCTTCATCCAACCCACCACCGTGGTACTGGAGTTGGCCCTGGTGGCGCTCTGGGAGTCGTGGGGGGTGCGGGCCTCGGTGGTCACCGGGCACAGCGTCGGCGAGATCGCGGCCGCGATCCACGCCGGCGTGCTCGACCTGGTCAGCGGCCTGACCCTGGTGGCGCACCGGGCCCGGCTGATGCAGGAGCGGGCCGGGGCGGGATCGATGCTCTCGGTGGCCGCCCCGCTCGCCAAGGTCGAGGCCTGGACCGCGGGGACCAGCTGCGACATCGCGGCGATCAACGGTCCCGAGTCGATCGTGGTGGCCGGGCTGCCCGCCGACGTCGCCGAGGTCGAGCGGCGGGCGCGGGCCGAGGGCCACCGGGCGCGCAGCCTGGTGATCCCGGCCGCCGCGCACTCCCGGCTGATCGACGGCATGCTGGCGGACTTCGCCGCGCTCGCCGCGCCGATGACCTTCAACCGCCCGACCCTGCCGGTGGTCTCCAACCTGACCGGCAAGGTCGCCACGGACGCGGACTACGACGCCCGCTACTGGTCCCGGCACCTGCGCGAGCCGGTGCGCTTCCACGACGGCGTCCAGCAGTTGGCCGGCCTCGGGGTGGACGCGATCCTGGAGATCGGTCCGGGGCGGACGCTGGTGAACATGGTGGTCGGCGCGGGCCTGGTGCCCGCCAAGGGCGCCGTCGCCTCGCTCAGCCGGGGCACGGGGGAGCGGGCCAGCCTGCTCGCCGCCGCCGCCCACCTCTACCGGCACGGCCAGGACCTGGACTGGGCCTCGGTGCAGCGGGCCGGCGGCCCGGCCAGGGCCGCGGCACCGCGCTACCCGTTCGCCGACACCCGCTACTGGACCAAGGTCGAGCCCGCCGCCGGGTCGGCGGTCAGGGCCGCCCCGCTGCGCCACTGGGGCAGCGAACTGCGCTCGCCGGCCCTGCGCGGCCGGGCCTTCGCCTTCGAGCGCAGCGACACCTTCCCGCCGTACCTGACGGACCACCGGATCGAGGACACCGTCCTCACCCCGGCCTCCTCGCACCTGGCCACCATGCTCTCGGCGCTGGCCGGGGACGGCAGCCCGCTGGCGCTGGAGGACTTCATCTGCCCGCGCCCGCTGGTGATCAAGGACGGCGAGCGCTACGACCTGCAGATCCTGCTGGGCGACGACGAGGCGGACCCGAGCCGGGTGAGCGTGCACAGCCTGCTCGACCCGCAGGCCGGCACCTGGGTCAACCACCTGTCCGGCAAGATGAGTTCCGAGGGACCGAGCGCCCACGCGCCGGACCGGGAGGCCTTCGCGGCCACCGCCGAGCGGCACATCTCCGGGGATGCCTTCTACGCCTTCTTCCGCGAGCTGGGCTACAACCTCGGCCAGTCCTTCCGGTGGATCGCCGACATCTGGCTGCGCGGCGACGAGGCGCTGGTCCGCTACGCCCAGCCGCCGCTGCCGGACGCCGTCACCGACTACCAGATCTACCCGGGCCTGATCGACTCGGTCTTCCAGAGCATCGCCGGGTTCATGGTCGAGGAGGACGCCGAGGCGGCCGCCGCGCTGGCCATCCCGTTCGCCTCCGCCAAGCTCGCCTTCCCGGGCCGCCCGGTGCCCGGCGAGGACCTGTGGGGCCACGTGACGGTGCTTCAGTCCGAGACGCTGGAGCGCGGGCGCCGCCGGGTGGACGTCGCCGACCTGCACCTGTTCACCTCGGCCGGCGACAGCGTGATCGTCGCCGAGGGCTTCCGGGTCCGCGCCGCGGCCCGCACCACGCTGCGCACCAGCCTGCGCGGCGGCGTGCCGCACGCCTACGAGTTGAGCTGGGTGCCGCGCCCGCTGCCGACCGTCCCGCAGACCCGCCGCACCCTGGTGGTCACCGGCGCCGACAGCGTCCCGGCGGGCCGGCTCGGCGAGCGGCTGCGCGCCCTGGGCCACCAGGTCAACCACGCGCTCGCCCAGGGCCCCGGCGCCACCGAGTTGCTGGTGGACGCACGGTTCAGTGATCTGACGGACCGTCAAGGCGCCGAGGCAGCAAGGCTGGCGGCCATGGAACTGGCCGCCGCGCTGAAGGCGGCGCCGGCCGACGTGCCGTACGCGCTGCCGGTGGACGGCCGCCCCGGGGCCGCGCCGGTCCGCGAGGCGCTGTTCGGCCTGCTGGCCGCGCTGGAGATCGAGCAGCCCGACCGGCGGCTGGTCCGGATCACGCTGGCCGAGGGTTGGCAGCCCGAACCGCTCGCCCAGGCGCTGCTGGAGGTGGCCGCCGAGGGTGTCACCGAGACCCGGCTCAGCCTGGGGGCGGCCGGCCTCGCGGTGGCCCGGTTGCTGCCCGCGGCCGGCGCCGACACCCCGCACCTGACCGGCGGCGCGCTGCTCACCGGCGGCCTCGGCGCGCTGGGCCTGAGCGTGGCGCGGTTCCTGGCCCGGCAGGGCGTCACCGCGCTGACCCTGATGGGCCGTTCGGCACCCGACGCGGCGGCCCGCGAGGTGATCGCGGAGCTGACCGCGAGCGGCGTGCGGATCGAGGTGGTGGCCGGTGACGTGACCGACCGCTCCGACGTCTGCGCGGCGGTCGCCACCGCCGAGTCGATGGCCCCGCTGTCCGCCGTCTTCCACCTGGCCGGCACCACCGCCGACCGGGCCTTCGACCACCTGACCGAGGAGGACTACCGCAAGGTCTTCGCCGCCAAGGCCGCCGGCGCCGACACGCTGGCCTCGGTGCTGGAGAGCCGGGAGCTGAGCTGCTTCGTGCTCTTCTCCTCGGCGGCCGGCACCCTCGGCTCCGCCGGACAGGTCAACTACGGTGCGGCCAACGGCTACCTGGACGGGCTGGCGCAGCAGCTGCGCGAGCGCGGGGTGCCCGCCACGGCGGTCGCCTGGGGTCCGTGGGTGCCCAGCGCCAAGGGCGGCATGGCCGACTCGGGCGCGCTCTCCCGGGCCGCCGAGCGGTTCGGCGTCCGGGTGCTGAGCGATGAGGTCGCCGTCCCGCTGCTGGCCCTGGCCACCGGCACCACCCAGGCCCGACTGCTCGCGATGGACGCCGACTTCACCCGCTACGCCGGGAACCTGGGCACGCACCCCGGCACCGCGCTGCTCTCGGTGCTCACCGCCGAGCGCCCGCCGGTCGCCGAACCCGCCGCCGAGGGCGGCGGCGAGCAGCCGCGCGGCTGGCTGCGCGAGGAGCTGGCCGCGGTCACCGACGAGGACGACCGCGAGGAGCGGGTCCGCGAGGTGGTCCGCAAGCTGGCCGGCGACACCCTGGGCGACCCGGAGGCGGTCGAGGACGAGACCGGGTTCGAGGAGATCGGCCTGGACTCGATCATGGCGATCGACCTCAGCGCCCTGCTCGCCCACGCGGTCGGCGAGGACCTGCCGGCCACCGCCTCCATCGACTACCCGAACGTCGCGGAGATGTCCCGGTACCTGACCGGGCTGCTGGCCCCCGCCCCGGCGGCCACCGCCGCGACCCCGGTGCCGGACGAGCTCGGCGGCGACCCATTCTCCGACGACGAGCTCTCCGACGACGAGTTGCTCGCCGCCGTGCGGCGCGACCTGGCCATGGACCTGTGAGGTAGGAAGAGATGCAAACGGACGAGTACCGCGCCCTGCTGCAGGAGCAGCACAGACTGACCCGCCGGCTCAAGGCCCGGATCAGTGAACTGGAGGAGCAGCGCAACGCCCCGCTCGCCGTGGTCGCGACCGCGCTACGGCTGCCCGGCGGGCTGACCACCCCCGAGTCCTACTGGGACTTCCTGCTCGGCGAGCAGGACGCGCTCAGCGAGATCCCCGAGGAGCGCCCGGGCCTGCGCGCCGTCTACGACGAGAAGCCCGACCAGCTCGGCCGCTCCTACGTGCGGCGGGCCGGGTTCCTGAGCGACATCGCCGGCTTCGACGCGGGTTTCTTCGGGATCTCGCAGCGCGAGGCCACCGCGCTGGACCCGCAGCAGCGGCTGCTGCTGGAGACCGGCTGGGAGGTGATGGAGCGGGCCGGCCTGCCGGTCCGCCGCCAGGAGCGGCTCAAGGCCGGCGTCTTCGTCGGCATGATGACCTCCGAGTACGTCCAGCGGATGGCGCATCCGGACGACAAGACCGGCATCGACCCCTACTACGGCACCGGCGGCGGCCACTCGATGGCGGCCGGGCGGGTCTCCTACGTGCTGGGCCTGTCCGGGCCGGCGATCAGCGTGGACACCGCCTGCTCCTCCTCGCTGGTCGCGCTGCACCTGGCCACCCGCAGCCTGCGCCAGGGCGAGTGCCGCTACGCGCTGGTCGGCGGCGCCAACCTGATCCTCTCGCCGGACCTGATGGTCTCGCTCTGCCAGAACAAGGCGCTGGCGCCGGACGGCCGTTCCAAGACCTTCACCGCCGCCGCCGACGGCTACGGCCGGGGCGAGGGCGTCGGCATGGTGCTGCTGATGCGCCTGGACGAGGCCGAGCGCGAGGGCCGTCCGATCCTCGCGGTGCTGCGCGGCACCGCCGTCAACCACGACGGCGCCTCCTCGGGGCTGACCGTGCCCAACGGCCCGGCCCAGCAGGAGGTGTTGCGGGCCGCGCTGGCCGACGCCGGAGTGGCCGCCGCCGAGGTCGGCTACGTCGAGGCGCACGGCACCGGCACCTCGCTCGGCGACCCGATCGAGGTCGGCGCGCTGGACGCGGTGGTCGGCAGCGGCGTGTCGGACCGTCAGGAACCGCTGCTCACCGGCAGCGTGAAGTCCCGGATCGGCCACCTGGAGGCGGCCGCCGGGCTGGCCGGCCTGATCAAGGTGGTGCTGATGCTCCAGCACGGCCGGATCCCGGCCGCGCTGAGCGCCGCCGACGGCGAGTTGAACGCGCTGATCCCGTGGGAGCGGATCAACGTCGCGGTGCCGCGCGAGAGCCGGGACTGGCCGGCCGGCTACCAGCGCAAGGTGGCGGGCCTGAGCGCCTTCGGGATGAGCGGCACCAACGCGCACGTGGTGCTGGAGGCCTACCAGGAGGCGCGGCAGCAGCCGCCGGCCGTCCCCGGGCGGCTGGAGCTGGTCACCCTCTCCGCCAAGCACGAGGAGAGCCTGGCCGAGCTGGTCTCGCTGGCGGCCGGGCACCTGAGCCGCACCGGGGCGGCGGACCTGGCCGCCGACTGCCACACGCTGCGGGCCGGGCGCACCGCCTTCGAGTTCCGGATCGCGGTCACCGGGCGCAGCGGCACCGAGCTGGCCGAAGCGCTGCTCGCGGCGGCCGAGCACGGCGTGCGCGAGCTCAAGCCGGCCCGGCTGGCCGTCACCCTGAGCACCGTGCAGGGCTCCGCCCAACTCGCCGCCGCGGTGGCCGCGCTGACCGAGGCCTACCCGGAGCTGATCGCGGGCCACGGCCGCGCCGACGAGCAACTGGCGGAGATCCTGCGTCAGTTCGGCCTCAAGGTGCGACCCGGGGCGGCCGCCGCCGACCAGTCGGTGGACGCGGCTCTGCGCTGGGAGGGCGGCAGCCTGCCGCTCACCGGCGACGAGCCGGCCCAGGCGGTGGACCTGCTGGCGAGCGCGCTCGGCACCCTCTTCGCCGCCGGTGCCGAACTGCGGCTGGACGCGCTGCGCCCGGCCGGCGCGCGGGCGGCCGGCAACCTGCCCACCTACCCGTTCCGCCGCCGCCGGCTCTGGATCGAGGAGCGGGCCGCCGCCCCAGCACCGGTGCAGGCACTGGCCGCCGTCCCCACCGTCACCGCCGACCAGGCCGCCGACCGCGCCGCCGTCAGTGCCTTCCTGCACCAGCAACTGCGCACGCTGCTGCAGGCCGAGGAGGACCTGGCCGAGGGCGAGACCTTCCTGGAACTGGGCGGCGACTCCTTCATCGCGATGCAACTGACCCTGCGGATCGAGGAGAACTACCAGATCGAGGTCCCGCTGGACGACTTCCTGGAGGAGATCACCTTGGGCGAGCTCTTCGAGCGGCTCGGCGAACACATCCTCTCCGGTGGCGTGCTGGTCGCCGCCGCCAGTGAACGGCGCGGCGCGTGAGGACCGGGGTGCGCCCGCGCCCGGTGGACCGGCCCGCGCTGCGGCTGCTCGGCTTCCACCACGCCGGGGGCTCCTCGGGCGTCTACTGGCCGATGGCCCGCCAGCTGCCCGAGGACTGGGACCTGGTGCTGATCGACCTGCCGGGCCGTGGCAAGCGCGCCCGGGAGGAGCCGCTGACCACCCTGTCGGCGGTGCTCGACACGGTCTACGAGGACGTCCAGCCCTGGCTGGACGCGCCGTTCGCGCTCTTCGGGCACAGCCTGGGCTCGCTGGTGGCGATCGAGCTGGCCCGCCGGCTGGAGGCGGCCGGGCAGCGGCCCGGCTGGGTCGGCGTCTCGGGGCGGGCCGGCCCGAGCTACCAGGCGCGGGTGCGGCGCCGGCTCTACGAGCTGGACGACGAACGGCTGCTCGGCCAGCTGCTGGCGATGGGCGGCACGCCCGACCGGATCCACGAGGTGCCGGAGTTCGTCGAACGGTTCCTCCGGCTCACCCGGGCGGACCTGCGCGCCGTCGAGTCCTACAATCCCGACCCCGACCGGGTCCCGCTGACCGCCCCGGTCTCCGCCTTCGGCGGCGACATCGATCCGTGGGCGCCCGAGTTCATGTTGGCCGGCTGGGCCCGGGAGACCACCGCGGAGTTCGGCTACCAGCTCTTCCCCGGTGGCCACTTCTACTTCCTCGGCCAGGCCTTCCCGGGATTCACCAGAGCGCTGGTGGCCGAGGCCGCGGCGCAGCTGGCGGGCGCTGCGAGCCGTTCCTGAAACACGCCCCAGGGGGCGGGGTCGGTGCCGAGTGCACCGCCCCCGCCCCGGCGCCGAGTGCGCCGACTTCAGTCCCGTTCCGCGAGAGGAGCACCGACCGTGCCCGCCACCCCCGCGACCGCCTTCGTCTTCACCGGCCAGGGCAGCCAGCAGCCACGGATGACCGTGGGCCTCTACAACTCCAGTCCCGTCTACCGCCGTCACCTGGAGCAGGCGGACGCCGCCCTGCGCCCGGGCCTGGACCGCTCGGTGGTCGACTTCGTCCGCGCCGCCGACCCGCTGATCAACCGGACCGGCTACGCCCAGCCGGTGCTCTTCGCGATCGGCTACGCGCTCGGCGCCACACTGGGCGAGCTCGGTGTGCGTCCTGACCTGCTGCTCGGCCACAGCATCGGCGAGTTCGCCGCCGCGGTGCTCTCCGGCGCGCTGAGCCTGACCGACGCGGCCCGGCTGGTCACCGCTCGGGCGCAGGGCATGGAGCTGCTGCCCGAGGGCGGCGCGATGCTGGCGGTCAAGGCGAGCGAGGCCGAGGTGCTCGAACTGATCCCGGCGCACCCGCTGGTCGGCACCGCCGCCGTGAACAGCCGGGCCGAGGTGGTGCTCTCCGGCGACGGCGATCAACTGGACGCGATCCGCGAGCGGTTGGCCGGGCACGGCATCAAGGCCACCAGGCTGCGGGTGTCGCACGCCTTCCACTCGCCGCTGATGGCCCCGATGCTGGACGACTTCGGCGCGGTGGCCCGCACCGTCGACCACCGGCCCGCCGCCACCGCACTGGTCTCCACCGTGCTGGGCCGACCGCTGGCGGCCGAGGAGTTGAGCGCCGACTACTGGGTGCGGCACATCAGCGCCACCGTCCGGTTCGCCGACGGGGTCGAGGCGCTGCTCGCACTGGGTGCCACCCGGATCGTCGAGGTCGGGCCGCGCCCGGTGCTCTCCCGGTTGCTGGAGCCGCTGGCCGAGGAGCACGGCTTCCAGGTCTTCAACGCCTGCCGGGGGCCGGCCGGCACCGGTGACCAACTCGCCGCGCTGGCCGCCGAACTCACCGCAGGCCGCCCGGTCGCGGTGCCGGCCTGACGGGCGGCTGGGCTTGATGTCCGCCTTCGTCCGGCTGCTGGACCAGCTGCTCGTGCTGCTGGGCACCGCCGGGGCGGCCCAGTTCGCGGTGCCGCTCCCGGTCGAGGAGGAGTACTGCTGCCGGGACTGCGGCCTGGCGCTCGACCGGCAGGACGGCCGCGGCGGCGACTGGGACGACTGGGAGATCGAGTTGCTCGGCCGGCGGTCCGAGCGGCTGGGGCCGCCGCTGGAGTGGCTGCCCTGAGCCCGGCGACGGCCGGTGGTGAAACGTATCCGCACCGCTGTGGATTGTGATCGCGTTCCCAGCTTTGGATGGTAGAACCCTCTCAGGACGCGCGAGCTGTACCGTGCGCTGAGGTGGGGAGTCCGGCTTGATCAGGGTCATGTTGGCAGAGGACATGAACATGGTCCGCGGGGCGCTGGTCGCGCTCCTGAACCTCGAACCGGACATCGAGGTGGTCGGTGAGGTGGCCTCGGGCGACGAGATCGTGCCCCGGGCGCTTGACTGGCGACCGGATGTGGCCATCGTCGACATCGACCTGCCGGGCATCGACGGCCTGACCGCCGCCGCCGAGCTGATCAAGGAACTGCCGTCCTGCCGCACCCTGATCCTCACCAGCCTCGGCCGCCCGGGAAACCTGCGGCGCGCGGTGGCCGCCCAGGTCGCCGGCTTCATCCTGAAGGACGCGCCGCCGGACCGGCTGGCCGAGGCGATCCGCGGGGTGGCGGCGGGGCGGCGGGTGATCGACCCGCAACTGGCCCTGGCCGCCTGGGACTCGGTGGAGAACCCGCTCACCGGGCGGGAGTCGGAGGTGCTGCGGCTGGCCGCCGGCGGCGCGGAGGTGGCGGAGATCGCCGCCAGCCTCTACCTCTCGGCCGGCACCGTGCGCAACTACCTGACCACCGCCGTGACCAAGCTCAACGCGCGTAACCGGGTCGACGCGATCCGGATCGCGTCCCAGGCGGGCTGGCTGTAGCACCGTCGGCCGGCAACGGGACCCGGGCTTCCAGCTGGAAGCGGCCGTCCGGGCCGACGGCGGCGGTGAGCCGGCCGCCGAGCCGGCCGACCCGGGAGCGCAGGCTGTCGATGCCGGTGCCGCGCCGGGCCGGCTGCTCCTGGGGCGCGGGCTGCACGCCGTCGTTGACGATCCGCAGCAACACGCTCCGGTCGCGCTGCTCGATGCTGATGGCGCAGTGCTCGGCCTTGCTGTGCCCCAGCACGTTGGTGATGCCCTCGCGCAGCACGGTCGCCAGCACGGTGCTGACCTGCGGCGGCAGCCGGTCGTGCGAGATGTCCAGGTCGATCTGGATGTCGGCGGCGGCCAGCACCGAGCAGCCGGAGCGGGTCTCCTGGTCCAGGGACATCTCTCGGTAGCCGCTGGCCACCATGCGCACGTCGGAGAGCGCCTGGCGGGATATCTCCAGGATCTCGATCAGCTCGTCGCCCGCCCGGTCGGGGTGGCTGGTGACCAGGCGACGGGTGAGTTCGGTCTTCAGGGTGATGGCGGAGAGGCTGTAGCCGAGCAGGTCGTGCAGGTCCTGCGAGAAGCGCAGGCGCTCCTGCTGGACGGCCATCCGGGCCAGCTCCTCGCGGGTCCGCTTGACCTCCTCCACCAGGTCGCCGAGCCGCAGCATGCCGTAGACGATCAGGCCGGTGATGGTGGCGGAGATCAGCGTGTAGCTGATCGACCAGGCGTCGTCGGGCGTCACCAGGTACTGCGCCCAGGTCTGGGTGCCCACCACCAGGCCGAACAGCACCCAGCTCACCGGCGCGGCGGTGAGCACCAGCAGGTTCCCGGCGAAGAACCCCGGCATGCCGACCCAGGCGCTGCCGAACATCAGGAACGGCAGGTAGACCAGCGCGGCCTGCAGGGCCAGGGTGGCGTAGGCGGTCCGGGACCCGGGGCGCGGCGCGAGGCGGGTGTTGTGGATCAGTTGCAGGGCCAGCAGGGCGCCGACCGAGACGGTGAAGACCAGCACCTGGCTGAGGCCCGGTCTCAGGGTCATGGTGTGCACACCGGCCAGCACCGCGAAGCCGCTGAAGACGACGGCGATCACCGTGCGCGACAGTCGCGACGCGGGCCCGACAGCGGACCGGTCGTCAACCACCGGAATGCGGCGACCGTGCGCGTCTACCCGACGTGACATCCGTGACATCCGTCCCCCTTGACCACCGAGGTCACCCCACCGGCACACATCGTAGCGGCGCACCAGCTACTCCAAGGGGTACGCGGCATGTGTCTTTTCACAGAAACCAGCCACTACTTCGGCAATTCACGCGCAGTTTGACATCGAGTCAGGCCGTCGACGGGCCGACGATCAGTTCGCCGACGCTGGACTCCCGCCGCCAGTCCAGGCCGAAGGCCCGGGCCGCCGCGTCGCTGTCCCCGAAGGCGACCGGTTGCGGGGCCAACCGCATCGCGGTGGCCACCAGGTTGAGGGTCTGCAGCAGGATGCCGACGTGCTTGAGCGTGGTGGCGTAGGCCATCCCGCCGTAGACCCAGGAGAGCCGGCCGAACCGGGCGGTGAGGGTGATCAGCACCGGTGGCTCCCGCCGCAGCCCGGCGGCCATCATCGCCGCGTCGAGCAGTTCGGCGACCGCCTCCTCGGCGGTGTTGATCAGCGTCAGGCCGTGGCCGCGCGGATCGTAGTGGTAGATGCCGCGGGGCAGGTCGGCGGCGGTGCCGACCACCAGGTAGAGCTCCAGCTCGTACAGGTCGCCGGTGCTCGGGTAGGGCCGGTCGGTGGTGGTGCCCGCCGCCGCCTCGTCCGGGCCGCCGACGTGCATCTCCCGTACCCGGGCCGCGCGGTGCAGCAGTTCGCCCAGGTGCGCGGCGGTGACCGCGTGGTCGCCGAGCCGGCCCGCCGGGCGCCGGGACTCCAGCACCTCGGTCAGGGTCGGCTCGGCCGCGCCGCGCTCGGGGGGCCGGGGCAGCGGGAAGTACTTGCCGCGCGGCAGCGGCTTCACCGCCGGCTCGTGCGGCGGCCGTTGACCCTGCGGGAAGACCGCGCCGTAGGCGCCGTCGTGCCGGCCGAGCCGGCTGCGGGAGTGGAAGAGCAGGTCGTGCTCGGCCCACCCGAGCAGGTCGGGATCGGTGTCCTCGGCGAACCGCGGGCCGCCGAGCCGATCGCGTTCGCCCACCAGCACCATGCCGGTGGCCACCAGGTGGGCGACCACCGCGCCGATCGCCTCGCCGGGCAGGCCGATGGCGCGGGCCAGCTTCGCGACGCTGGTCGGGCGGGTGAGCGCGGCCGCGATCAGCACCGCGTCACTGTGGTGCAGCAGCACCCGGTGCAGGGCCAGCGGGGACTCCAGCACGGCCTCCCCGCCGCCGGCGCCGAGCGTCGCGAACCGGGAGAGCCGCAGCGGCCGTTCGGGGTCGACCGCGGCGACGGTGGTGCTGGCCTGGCCGGAGATCGGGACCACCGAGAGCAGCGCGCCCTCCCCGTCGGTCAGCGCCAGGGTCTGGATCACCGTGCCCTGCAGCCGGTCCAGCACCTCGGCCAGCCGCCGGTGCTGCGCCGCCGCGTGCTCGTCCCCGATCGACAGCCCGGCCAGCACGTTGACCAGGTTGACCGGCCCGAAGGCCATCCGGCGCAGCGCCTCCCGCACGGCGGGCCCCGGCCGGTCGATCGGCACCTCGCCCCAGCGGGTCAGCACCGTGATCGCGTCCTGCCCGAACACCTGCTCCACCAGGGCATCCTCGCGCAGCGACCGCAGCAGCACGGTGGCGCTCGCACACTGTTCCGGGGCACTGGCTGTCGGGTCCATCGCTGCTCCTCGGATGCTCCTTCTGGTCCGGCGCCCGGCCGGGGTGTCACACGAAGATCGGGATCGGATTGAGGTCCTGGTAGTGGGTAGGTGTGGCCAACCGGCCGAGCGCCACCGGGACATCGAAGAGCCGTCCCGGGGCGAAGCGGGACCAGAAGTGCCGCAGTCCGGGGACGATCACCTTGACCACCGGAAGCCCGATGTCCGGTCGGGTCTGGTCCACCACCAGCATTTCCAGGCCGTGACGATCCGTCAAATCCAGGATGGCGTCCAGGTCGTCGAGCAGGTCGCGGCGCGGGGTGTAGCCGTAGTCCGTCGGGCGGCGCGGGGCGAGCGCCGGATCCGGCGCGAGATAGGGCTGGTTGCCGGTGGTGGCGTGCCGCCACCACCAGCGGGCCGCCTCGTCGCCGCCCTGGTAGCCGCTGCCGTCGGCGCGGGCGCCGACCACGGCCGGGAGCAGTTGGTTGACCTCGGTGAGCGCGCGGCGCAGCGCGATCCGCGGGTCGAAGTGCGCGCCGAAGCCGAAGACGATGTCCTGGGCCGGCTTGTCGAAGCGCCGGGAGAACGCCACCACGGTCGGGATCCCGAAGTCCGAGGTCACCTCCAGGGCCCACACCTCGCGGCCCAAGTCGCCGTGCACGCCGCGCAGTTCCGTGATCCACGGATCCTCGAAGGCGGTCAGGTCGACGGCCGGCTGCCGGGTCCTGTTGTACCACCAGAGCGCGACCGCGTCCCGCTCGACCAGCTCCAGGAAGCCTTGCAGGATGGCGTCTTCCAGGCTGCTGCCGGCGGCGTTGCCGTTGGAGTCGGCGTGGAAGAACCGGGCGCCCGGTGGCTGCGGCGTCCCGAAGTACAGGGCCGCGGTGGGCAGCAGCTTGTGCCGGCGCTCGGTCAGCGACCAGACCGGCGACCAGTCGACCACGTCGTCCTCGCCGAACGGGTCGGGGACGTGCTGGAAGCCGCCGTGCCGGGCGTTCCACTCCTGGCGGCCGTCGAACTGGCGCGGGTCGAACAGCAGCCAGTCCTGCGGCCGCACCGCGCGGTCGGCCAACTCCCGCAGGCTGCCCCGGATCCGGGGCTCGTCGCCGTGCAGGAAGCCGCTGTGCCGCTCCAGCGCCTCGCAGAGCGCGCTGACCTCGCCGTGCACGGCGCTGATCCCCTTGCCGCCGTTGTTGCTGCGCAGATCGGTACGGAGCGCGGCCAGGCTGTTCGGGCTGTTCGGGTTGGCCGCCGGATTGGCGCCGGCCAGGAAGGAGTTGAGGAAGGCAGGGCCGCGCGGGTCGCGGCGGATCTCCTTGACCACGCCGGTGATCGGGCTGATCAGGTGCCGGTAGGTCTCCAGCACCTGCTCGGGGGGCTGGGCGCGGTGCCCGCCGCCGCCGTAGCAGGTCTTCAGCCGCGAGCGCGGGGCCACCGGGCGCCACTGCTGCTCGGTGACCAGCTGCGGGTCGCCGCAGGTGGGGCACTGCGGCCGGACCCGCAGCTGGTGGTGCCGGCTCTCCATGGTCAGGGTGTCCAGCGTCCACACCGACTGCTGGGCCGGACAGCGGTAGCCGGCCAGCCACTTGACCGCCTCCAGGGCGACCAGGTGGGTGCTGAAGCCGCCCAGCGGCGAGATCGAGGCGGTGGGGCGGGGGACCGGTCCGGTCCGGCCCAGCGCCTGCTGCACATGGGCCTCGGCCCGCCGGTGGCCGCCCAACCGGTGTGCCAGGCAGCTCCAGCAGCCGCCGCCGGGCTGG
The DNA here is from genome assembly GCF_029892155.1 of Kitasatospora sp. GAS204B. GTDB lineage: Bacteria > Actinomycetota > Actinomycetes > Streptomycetales > Streptomycetaceae > Kitasatospora. Next base: position 93,475 of record NZ_JARZAG010000020.1, read on the forward strand.
AAGACCGGGCCGATCCAGACCCGCCGGCCGTACGGCCGGGCGATCAACCAGGCCCGCTCCGCCGCCAGTTCAGCGGCGTTCACGGCGGCCAGACCGGGCGCCAGGTAGTCGTCGCAGAGCGCCACGGTCAGGTCGCCGGGCAGCCGGTCGCCCGGATCCTCGACCACCGCGAGCCCGGCGGCCTCGAAGGCCGCCGCGGCGTCGCGCGGGTCCACCCGGCCGACCGCGGCCAGGTGGATCCGTCCGGTGGCCGCCCGGGCGGCGGCCCGGCCGCTGTCCAGGCCGGCCGCCTCCCAGTAGGCGATCGCCCGCTCGTCGCAGGGGGAGGCCGTCGGCGGCCGCAGGGCGACCAGCCCCGCGTCCGCCAACTGCTCCATCAGGTCGCCGATCTGCTGCGGCGAGACGCTCTCGGGTGCCTCCCGCAGCAGTCCGGGGATGTCCCGGGTGCCGTCCAGCAGCGGAGCGAGCGCCTCGATCTGCGCGCCCTGCAGGGCGGTGACGCCGTGCTCCGAGAACAGGTAAGTGGCCTCCCCCGAGACCACTTCGGGGCGCAGATCGCGCCGGAAGCCGATCAGCGGTCCCCCGTCCCCCGGCCCCGTGGTCATGCCGCGGCGAAGCCGAGCACAGCCGGGGCGGTCAACGCGGCGTGCGCGGCACCGAGCGGTTCCGGGGCGGGCGCCGCGCAGAGCCCGGCGCAGAGGTTCAGCGCCGCGCCGTCCTGGAGGTGCCAGCCGTCCAGGGCGTCGATGGTCAGATCCAGCGTGGTTTCCTTGTTGCCGCGTGCCGGGAGGTAGGCGGTGAACAGCGTTCTGAAATCGGCGTTGGAGCTGATCGTGTTCATAGGGAGCACTCCACTCTGCGATCAAGGCTGGGTGGTGCGTGGCCCGAGCGGGCCATGGGCAGAATTCTGGGTGTGAGCCCCGCCACCCCACCAGTGGGAGCGTCACCCCCCTGGCGTGAGAATTTCACGGGTTGCCCGGGTTCTTCCTCATGCCGCTGTCATGACTCGCGCACTGGGCAACTTGCCTGCCGTGTTGCGATCCTGATGGATGTTCAGGCGCTGTGATCCGCCGTATCGGCCCGCTGCACCGGCCCGCAGGACCGGGGCCGCGGATCCCAGGGCTCCCGCTGACGGTATGGGGGAGAGGCAATCCTGTGGAGATCAAGATTCTCGGCCCGTTGGAGGCCACGGAGTGCGACGAGTCCATCGTGCCCACCGCCGGCAAGCCCCGCCAGGTCCTCGCGCTGCTCGCGCTCTGGTCCGGGCGGATCGTACCGGCGAGCGTACTGATGGACGAGCTGTGGGGCGCGGAGCCGCCACGCAGTGCGCCGACCACTCTGCAGACCTACATCCTGCAACTGCGCAGGCGCCTGGACAGCGCACTGAGCGCCGACCCGACGCGCTGTGCCAAGGACGTCCTGCGCACCCAGTACAACGGATACGTACTCGACATCCGGCCCGAGGAGTTGGACGTCCAGTCCTACGAACGCCTCGCCGGCGCGGGCCAGCAGGCGCTGGACGCCCGGGACGACGAGGCCGCCTCGCGCCTGCTCGGCAGCGCGCTGGCGCAGTGGCGCGGTCCGGTCCTGGTCGACGTCCAGCCGGGCGCGCGGCTGGCGATCGAGGTGATGCGCCTGGAGGAGAGCCGGCTCGGCGTGCTGGAGCGGCGGATCGACGCCGATCTGCGGCTGGGCCGCCACCACAAGCTGCTCAGCGAGCTCGCCGTGCTCACCGTGCAGCACCCCTGGCACGAGAACCTGCACGCCCAGCACATGATCGCGCTCTACCGGTCGGGTCGGCAGTGGCACGCGCTGGACGTCTTCAAGAGACTGCGCGGCACGCTGGTCAACGAGTTCGGCCTGGAGCCCTCGCCACGGCTGCAACAGCTCCAGCGGGCCATCCTCTCCTCCGACCCGGCACTGGAGACCCCGGTGCGCCAGGATCGGGGCAGGCCCGGCCGGATGGTCGTCTGACGACACGTCAGTTATCGTCTGTCCAAAGACTGTTCTGCATCGTCGCCGTCCCCGGTCCACTCAAGTGGCCCGGGGTAGGCGGCCGTTCGGCGCGGGTGAAGGCCAACCCCTGACGCTCGCCCTCCGACGCCCAACCATGACGCCCAACCCCCGACGCCCAACCCCCCCCCGACGCCCAACCCCGCGTCCCCCAGCGCAGGGAGAGGAGAGGAGGCACCCATGCTGCGTACCGTCGGTTCCCCACGCCGCATGCCCCAGCCCGTCCGGCTGCTGGTCTGGTCGGCCGCCTGCGCGCAGGACGAGGCCGCGCTGCGGGTCAGCCTGCGCCGCTGGATCAAGGCGCGCGGCGAGGCGGGTTTCGCCGGGGTGGCCGACGCCTGGGGCGCCGCCGCGCCCGGGCCGGCGCGCGGCGCGCTGGTGGCCGCCGACCCGCAGGAGGCGCTGGCCGCGCTCGATGCGCAGGGCCCCGGCGTCTTCGTCGGCGAGGTCGGGCAGCCGCGCCCGGTGGCCATGCTGCTGCCCGGGCAGGGCGCCCAGCACCCGCGGATGGCGCTCGGGCTCTACGGCCACGAGCAGGTCTTCACCGAGGCCGTGGACGAGGTGTTCGCGCTGCTCGGCCCGGCCGGCGACCGGGTCCGCGACGACTGGCTGGCCGAGAACCCGCGGCTGCCGATCGACCACGTCGAGCGCGCGCTGCCGCTGATCTTCGCGCTCGACCTGGCGCTCGGCCGGCTGCTGAGCAGCTGGGGCATCCGCCCCGGACTGCTGCTCGGCCAGGGCATCGGCGAGCACGCGGCCGCCACCCTGGCGGGCGTGCTCAGCCTGCCGGCCGCCGTCGAGGTGATCGGCGCGCAGGCCGAGCGGCTGGCCCAGGCGCCGGCCGGCGGGATGGTGGCGGTGGCGGCCGGCGCCGACCAGGTGGCGCCGCACCTGCCGCCGGACGTCGCGGTGGCGGCGGTGAACAGCCCCAACCAGACGGTGATCTCGGGGACCAGGCAGGGCCTGGCGCGGGCCGCCGAGGCGCTGCGCGCGGCCCAGTTGAGCTGCATGCCGGTGCGGGCCAGCGTCGCCTACCACAGCCCGGTGGTCGCGGCGGCCTGCGCCGAGGCGGCCCGGGCCTTCGAGCGGGTGGCCCTGCTGCCGCCGGCCATCCCGGTGCTGTCGGCCTCCACGGCCGCGCTGATGGCGCCCGGTGAGGCGGTGGATCCGGGCTTCTGGGCCCGGCAGCCGACCCGCCCGGTGCAGTTGCGGGCCACCTTCGACACGCTCTTCGCCTCCGGCGGGCACCTCTGCCTGGAGGCCGGTCCGGGCCAGGGGCTCTACAGCCTGATCCGCCGCCACCCGGCCTTCCTCAAGGGCCCGAGCCAGGCGGTCGCGATGCTCAGCGCCCGGCCGCGCAACGCGGCGCACGACCGGCGCAGCGTGCTGGCGGCGGCGGCTCGGCTGTGGACCGCGGGGCAGGACCTCGATCTCGACGCCATTCACCGGCTGGGCTGACCGGCCCGTGGCCCCCGAACCCGAGAGGACGGCCGGCATGCCGACACCGCAGGTGGGACTGATCGAGCTGTCCCGGATCCTGGCCGCCTGCGGCGGTGAGGAGTCCTGCACCGAGCTGAGCGAGGAGTTGCTCGACGAGAGCTTCTACGAGCTGGGGCTGGACTCGCTCGCGGTGCTCCAGGCGGTCGGAGTACTGGCCAGGACCTACCAGATCGCGGTACCCGAGGAGTTGGTGGTGGAGGCGGAGACGCCGCGGATGCTGCTGGAGATGATCAGCGTGCTCTTCGGCCGGCAGAGCCACCCGGCCTGACCGGCGGCACGGCCACCCGGCCTGACCGGCCGCCGAGCCACCCGGCCTGACCAGCGCAGACCCGACACACACCCGACCGATCCTCGAGGTGGGCTGAAGCCACCCTCCGCACCCGCGCGCCATGCTGGCCGCAAGTGCCGGTGCGACCGCGGTCCGCGGTCCGCCGGCTTGGGCTGGAACGAGGAGCTGGGGGTAGCCGTGACGGATCTGCTGGGACGGGCCGACCCGACGGCCGATGACGCGCACGCCGCCCGCGCCGCCCGTCGCACCGTGCTGCGGGCGCGGCTGGCCGAGATCGAGGAGGGTTTCGGCGATCCCTGGGACCGCAACAACCCGGTCGGCTTCAGCGCGCTGCTCGCCGCCGACGACGAGGGCGAGCTGTCGGTCGAAGGCGTCAAGCGATACGCGCAACTCGGCCTGAACGCCGAGTTCGTGCCCGCCGAACTGGGCGGCCGGCTGGTCGGCCTGGACGGTCTCGGCCTGCTGATGCGCCCGATGTTCCGCCGCGACGTGACGCTCGCGATGGGCACCGCGCTCACCTCCTTCATGGGCTCCATGGTGGTCTGGCTGAACGGCGACGCCGCTCAGTGCCGGCGCACCGCCGAGACTCTGCTGAACGGCGGCCTGGCCACCGTCGCCTTCCAACAGCTGGCGCACGGCAACGACTTCGTCAACGACGAGTTCCGGGCCAAGCGCACCGCCGCGGGCCTGGCGATCGCCGGGCGCAAGGCCGCCGTCAACAACGCCGAGACGGCCGACCTGTTGATCGCCTTCGCGCGCAGCGGGGCCGACAACGCCGAGCGGGACGACGCCGAAGGAGAGGGGGGCGAGAGCGGCACCCACTCGCTGCTGCTGGTTCCGATGGCCGAGCTGCCCGCCGAGCGGGTGCGCCGGCTGGGCCGGCACCGCACCGACGCGGTGCGCGGCCTGCGGATCTGCGGCCTGGAGTTCGCCGACGCCCCGCTGGCGGACGACGCGCTGCTCGGCCAGTGGGGCCGCGGCGTCGAACTGGGCCTGCGGGCCTTCCCGGTGATCCACGCGACCGTGCCGGCCATGTGCGTGGGCCTGGCCGACACCGCGCTGCGCACCGCCACCCGGTTCGCGGTCGACCAACGGGCCTTCAGCCGCCCGGTGACCGAGGTGCCGATGGCCCGCAACGCGCTCGCCGGCACCTTCGTCGACCTGCTGATCTGCGACAGCCTCACGCTCACCGCGACCCGGGCGCTGCACCTGATCCCGGAGCAGTCCAACGTGCTGTCGGCGGTGGGCAAGTACCTGGTGCCCAAGCTGGCCGGCGAGGCGCTCTACCACCTCTCGGTGGTGATGGGCGACGCCTTCCACGCCCGCAACGGGGACCACGCGATCTTCCAGAAGCACGTCCGCGACCTGGCCATGATCACCTTCGGGCACGTCAGCACCGCGATGTGCCAGGCCACCATCGCGCCGTGCCTGCCGGGCATCGCGGCGGCCGAGTGGACGGCCGACCGGGCCGCGCCCGGCAGCCTGTTCACCCCGTACGGCCCGGTCCCGCCGATCGACTCCGACCGGCTGGCCAGCTTCGGCGGCCAGGACGGTCTGGCCGCCTACGCCGCCGAGGCGGCCCGGGTGATCGCCATCCGGGCACCGCAGGAGCTGGGCGAACTGCTGCGCGAGCAGAGCGAGCTGCTGGTCGCCGAACTCGCCGAGATCCGCCGGGCCGCGCTCGAACTCCCGGATGACGAGCACGAGTTCGCCGCCTCGGTGCGCTCCTTCCCGCTCACCGACCGGTACGCGCTGGCGATCTCCGCGATCTGCTGCCTCGGCGTCCAGCTGAACGCCGACCCGCGGCACGAGGCGTTCAGTGCCCAACCGCAGTGGCTGGCGCTGGCCCTGGACCGGCTGCTGCGCCGGCTCGGCCGCCGGACCCCGGCGCTGCCGCCGGCCGTCGAGGTGGGCCTGTGCGCCGAGGTGCTGCGCCGCACCGCCGAGAACCGCTCGCTCGACCTCTACGACCTCCCGCTCGCATGAGCACCGCCGCGCTGCTCGAACCCCGGGCGGTCGCCGGACCTGACGGCCCGTGGGACCCGGTGGACCGGGACCTTCAGGCGCACGGGGTGGCGCTGGCCTACGGCTCGATCACCCAGTGGCTGGCCGCGCTGCCCGGCGAGGCCGAGCTGCGGGCGCTGCTCGGCCGGGACTGGGAGAAGTACCAGGCCCGCAGCGGCCGCAAGTCCGCCGACCGCTTCCTGGCCACCCGGGCGCTGCTCAAGCAACTGGCCGCCCGCGCGGTCGGCGTGCCGCCGCAGGAGCTGGAGTTCGGCTACGCGCTGACCGGGCGGCTCTACGTGCGCGGCTGCGACCAGGTGGACCTCAACCTCAGCCACACCGGCGACCTGATGCTGGTGGGCCTGAGCACCCTGGGGCTGATCGGGGTCGACGTCGAGTCCGCCGACCGCCGCCTCTACGGCAGCGGCGGCGAGCAGCAGATGTGCACCCCGGACGAGGTGCGGCTGCTCGCGGCCACCGACGAGGCGGACCGCAACCGGCGGCTGGTGCGGCAGTGGACGCTCAAGGAGGCTTATACCAAGGCACTTGGGCAGGGGATGTACTTTCCTTTCACCGAGTTCGGCTTCCAGGTGGACGAGGAGCCGCCGCGGCTGCGGCGCGCCGACGGCACCCCGGCCGACCGTGACGCGTGGTCCTTCCGCTCGCTGCGGGTGGGCGAGCGCCACCTGGCCGGGCTGGCCCTGCACGACGCGGGCCGCGGCCGGATCAGCGACACCAGGGCGGCCACCACCCTGGACACCCGGATGCTCGGGGCGATCCAGCGGGCGCTGCGGGTGGCGGGCGGCTCGGGCTGATCGGGCTGATGACGTGTGAGAGGAGTGCCCAGGATGAACGTACGGATCGGCGTACTCGGCCCGCTGGCGGTGACCGTGCACGGTACCTCGGTGGTGCCGAGCGCGGCCAAGCCCCGGAACGTGCTGGCGCTGCTGGCGGTGCGGGCGGGCCAGGTGGTTCCGGTGCCGGTGATTCTGGAGGAGCTCTGGGACGGCCACCCGCCGGCCAGCGCGCTCACCACGCTGCAGACCTACATCCTGCAACTGCGCCGGCTGCTGGAGGCGGCGCTGGCCGGCACGGCCGATCCGGACGGCGGCGCCAAGGGCCTGCTGCGCACCGCCTACGGTGGCTACCAGCTGGCCGCCCCGCCGGAGGCCTGCGACCTGACCGAGTTCGACCGACTGGGACAACTCGGCCTGCGGGCACTGGAGTTGGGTGACCCGGCGAGCGCGCAGCGGCTGCTGCGCGAGGCCGACCGGCTGTGGCGGGGACCGGTGCTGCTGGACGTCGAGTTCGGACCCCGACTGCAGGCCGAGGCACGCTACCTGGAGGACCGCCGGATCGCCCTGGTCGAGCGGCGCACCGAGGCCGCGCTGGCGATCGGCCGGCACAGCGAACTGGTAGGAGAGCTGGCCGCGTTGACCACCGAATACCCGTTGAACGAGCGGTTCTGCGAGCAGTACATGCGGGTGCTGCACCGGTGCGGGCGCAGCGTGGACGCGCTCGGTGCCTTCCGGCGGCTGCGCGGGCAACTGGTCGCCGAACTGGGTGCCGAACCAGGCCTGCGGCTGAGGGAGTTGGAGCGGGCCATCCTCGGCGCCGGGCCGGAGCACGAAGTGGACCTGCGGGTCGCGCAGTTGGTGCCGTAGGCGAATCGCCGGGTCGGCTACGTCCGAGAGGGCGTTTGATGCGCTGGATCCGCCCGTGATGCCCAAAGGGCAAGACGGCAGAAGACTCGCTCATCGCCCCGTGAGCACCGCGCTCAGCAGGCCGGGGAAACGCGCCTCCATGTCGAGGCGGCGCACTGTGACGATCCGCTTGCGTCCTTCTGCGATGGTCCTGATCAGGCCCGCCTCCCGCAGGACGCGGTAGTGATGGGAGATCGTCGGGCTGCTCAGGCCGAGGTCGGCCTTCTCGGCGATGACTGCGCAGTCGATCGGCTCCGAACCGCGATACAGCTCGGTCATCAACGCTCGCCTGCCCGGTTCGGCCAGCGCGCTGAGAATGACCGTGAGGTCGAAGGAGTCGACCGAGGGTTCGGGTAGTGCGCGCGGCATCCGTCGCCTCCTCATCGTTTGACGTGCATCGAAGTTCAGCCTACCGTCACATCTCGTGATGCTTCGACAAGCATCAAACGATGTGTCGACGGTGCGGCAACTCGTCCTCGCCTTCGGCCCGTTCCTGTCGGCCCTGATTGAAGGAGACACCGTGCCGAGTACTTCCGAGGAGCCGACCCGATGACCGGCGTACTGGTGACCGGCGGCACCGGGAAGACCGGTCGCGAGCTGGTGAGTCTGCTGCGCGGCCAAGGCGTGCCGGTTCGGGTGGCCAGCCGCAACCCGGCCGCCGACGACCCGGATGCGATCCGGTTCGACTGGGACGATCCGGCCACCCATCCGGCCGCGCTGGCCGGACAGGACCGGGTCTTCCTGGTGCCTCCGGGGCAGAGCCTGGACCCGATGCCGTCGGTCGGGCCGTTCCTGGCCCAGGCGCAGCGCCTCGGCGTGCGCAAGGTGGTGCTTCTCGGCTCCTCCATCCCCCTTGCCCCCAGGGCGCCGGAACTGGCCGCCCAGGTCCGAGCCCAGCCTGGCGGGGTCGTGCTGCGCCCGTCCGGGTTCATGCAGAACTTCCTGAGCCCGCACCCGCTGGGCGAGCGGATCCGACGAGACGGTGAGATCCGCACCGCCGCCGGTGACGGCCGGGTGGGGTGGATCGACGTGCGGGACATCGCGGCAGCCGCCGCTGCCCTGCTGACCGACCTCGACGCAGTCCCCGGCGATCAGCGTGACCACCTGCTCACCGGCCCGCAGGCGCTGAGTTACCCGGAGGCGGCAGCGATCATCACCGCCGGCACCGGACGGCCGGTCCGGGTGGTCCACGCGAGTGCGGACCAGCAGGCGGCCGAATTGCGGGCCGCGGGCATACCCGCGCAGTTCGCCGCGATCCTCGCCGCCGCCGACGCCGGCGTCCGGCCCGGCCGCGAAGACGAGGTCAGCACCGCGGTGCTCGACCTGACGGGCCAGCCGCCCCGCAGCTTCACCCAGTTCGTCCAGGAGCACGCGGCCCGGTGGGCAGCACCAGCCGCTTGAGTGCGGGGATCAGCCCCGACACCAGCCGTTGTCAGGTCTGCGAACCGAAGAGGAAACCCCGTGAACGACGCCGCACACGCCCTCGGCACCCGCTTCTACTCCGCCCTCCAGGCGGGAGACTGGCCCGCCATCCGCGCCCTCCTGCACGACGACGCGACCTGGACCCTGCCGGGCGACCACGCCATCTCCGGCACCGCCGCCGGTGCCGACGCCGTCATCGCCCAACTCCAGAAGGTCGCCGGCTACGGCGTCCGTTTCGAACTGCTGCACATCCTGACGAGCCGAGAGAACATGGTCCTGTCCCAGCACAACACCGCACGCCGTGGTGAGCTCGTCCTCGACGAGCACCTCGCCACGGTCTGCCGCCTGCGCGACGGGCTCATCGCCGAGGTGGAGACCTTCGCCTCCGACGTCCCGGGAATGAACGCCTTCTTCAGCTGACCCCGGTGATGCTCCGGGATCTGCCGCTCATCTGACCCCAGCGCCACGCGAGCCTGTCAGGGTGCGCGTGGCGCTGTGCCGTTGTGCTTCCGTCCCGTCCCGCGCCCGGTCAGCTCAGGCAGCGGATGGTGCCGGCGTGCAGCTGCCCGACCCGCACGTCGCCGCCGCTGGGGAAGGACCAGTAGGCCTGCGCGGTGCCCGACTTGAGGTCCTCGGTCAGGCTGACGGTGAGCCCGCCGTGCTCGTTCCAGCTGGTGAAGTAGACGTTCTTCGCGATGGTGGCGAGCGAGTCGGGCACGGTGTTGGTCACCCCGACGTTGCCGCCCGAGTCACCGACCGCGAGCACCGTGCCGGTGAGCTGGGTGCCGTCGGCGGCGTAGTCGAACTTCATCTCCAGGCCGTTGTCGAAGGTGATGTCCAGCGACTTGCCGAGCAGCCCGGCGCAGGCCCGGTCGGTCTGCGTGGCGGTCCGGCCGGTGGTCGGGGCAGTGGCCTGTGCGGTGGCGGCCGAGGTCACGGCGAGGGTGCCGGCGGTCAGTGCCGCGGCGGCCACGAGAAGCTGAATCCGCTTGAGGGCCATGAGCGTTACTCCCTGAGACGATGGTCCGGTGGTCGGGAGCCGCAGGCTGGCAGGCGGCACTAAAGGCTGGCTGGAAGCTTCGTGGGTCAAGCATTCTTCGAGCGGGCGGTGCCAGGGTGGCACTTTGTCCACGGTAGGTGAAGGGTAGTCATGGCCATGGCGTTCGGATCGGCGCAGGAGCTGGCGACGCTGGTCGGGGTCCCGTACCTGGCGCCCGGCCGGCACGGCCCCTGGCACCGGGTCAGGGAGTCGATGGCGCACCGGGGCGTGGCGCTCGTCTACGGCCGGCGGGACGACTGGCTGCCCGAGGACCTGGACGCCCCGGAGCTGCGCCCGCTGCTCGGCCGCGACTGGATCCGCCAGCGCGGCCTGGGCCACCCCGAGGCCCGGGCGCGCTTCGTCGCCTCCCGGCTGCTGCTCAAGGCCACGGCCGCCGCGGTCTTCGACTGCCCGCCGCACCTGCTGGACGTGGCCTACCGGCTGGGCGGCCGGCCCTACCTGCGTGGCTGCGAGCAACTGGACATCAGCCTCAGCCACACCGAGCGCCTGATGCTGGTGGGCCTGAGCCGGCGCGGCGTGATCGGGGTCGACGCGGAGGCCGCGACCCGTCGGATGTACGGCACCGGGGTCGAGCTGTACGCCTGCACCGACCAGGAGCGCGCGGCACTGGAGGCGCTGCCCGCCGAGCGGCGCAACGACGCGCTGGTGCGCCTGTGGACCCTGAAGGAGGCCTACAGCAAGGCGATCGGCGCGGGCCTGCGGCTGCGCTTCACCCGCTTCGGCTTCCCGCTCCACGGCCCGCCGGACCTGTCCGAGGCGTCTGAGCCGTCCGAGCCGGCCGGGGCCACCAAGGCCGTCGCGACGCCGGAGCGGCAGGCGGTGGACGGGGCCTGCTGGAGCTTCGGCACCGGCCTGGTGGACGGCCGCTACCTGGCCAGCGTCGCCCTCGGCGATCTCGGCGAGGGCCGCACCGGGTTGCCGTCCGGGGTCGAACCGGCCGCCGCTCCACTGCCCTTCGAGCTGCGCGCCGGACCATGACCGGCACGGGCCGCACCGCCGTCGGCGGGGCCGAGCCGGCCCGGCCAGGGAGGCGTCGTGCGGCACGAGTCCATCTACCTCGCGGGCCACGGCAGCAGCCTGCCCGCCCCCAGCGCCGTCGCGGCGGCGGTCGAGCAGGGCCTGCTCGACGCCCGCACCGCCCGCCAGACCGAGGCGCTCGCGGTCACCGTCTCGGACGGCACCTCCGGACCCGAGTTCGCGGTGGCCGCCGCCCGCGCCGCACTGGCCGGCGCCCCGCAGGTGAAGGTCGACCTGCTGCTGCACGCCAGCGTCTACTACCAGGGCCACGACCTGTGGGCGCCCGCCTCCTACCTGCAGCGCGAGCTGCTCGCCGAGCCCTGCCCGGCGATCGAGGTCCGCCAGCTCTCCAACGGCGGCATGGCCGCGCTGCAGCTCGCCGCCGGCTACCTGGCCGGCTCGGCCGAGCTGGACGGCGCGTTGCTCACCGCCGGCGACCGGTTCTGCCCGCCAGGCTTCGACCGCTGGACCGGCGACCCAGGCACCCTCTACGCGGACGGCGGTGCGGCCCTGCTGCTCTCCCGGCGTGGCGGCTTCGCCCGGCTGCGCAGCGTGGTCACCGTCTCCGACCCGGAGCTGGAAGGCATGCACCGGGGCGACGACCCGTTCGGCGCGGCTCCCTTCGAGCAACGCCCGGTGATCGATCTGGAGCGGGCCAAGCAGGCCTACTTCGCGCGGGTGAGCACCTCGTTCTGCGTCGGCCGGGTCTCGGCGGGGCAGCGCGCGGCGATCAAGACGGCGCTGGCCGAGGCGGAGACCGAACTCGCTGAGATCGACTGGTTCGTGCTGCCGCACCTGGGCCGGCGCCGGCTCACGGCGACCTTCTTCGATCCGTTCGGCATCGACCCGTCCCGCTCCACCTGGCAGTGGAGCCGCTCGGTCGGCCACCTGGGCGCGGCCGACCAGTTCGCCGGCCTCGACCGGCTGCGCACCAGCGGCGCGCTGCGCCCCGGGCAGCGCTGCCTGCTGGCGGGGATCGGTGCCGGGTTCAGCTGGAGCTGCGCCGTGGTCGAGTTGCTCGACTGAGGGATCGAGCCTGCTTCGAGCGGGCGTGCGAATACTGACGAGGCTTCAGCAGCACGGCATTCACGACGGGGAGAGGACGGCACAGGTGCGGCACCGAGCGAAGGCAGAGCGGCGATGACCCGCCGCGTGGTGATCACCGGTCTGGGCGTGGTCGCCCCCGGCCGGCCGGGGGTGGGACCGTACTGGGAGATGCTCACGGCGGGACGGCCCGCGAGCCGCACCATCACGCTCTTCGACGCCACCGGTTACCGCTCCCAGGTGGCCGCCGAGAGCGATTTCGACCCGGCCGCCGCCGGGCTGAGCGCCGAGCAGTGCGTCCGGCTCGACCGGGCGGCCCAGTTCGCGGTGGTCGCCGCCCGCGAGGCGCTCGCCGACAGCGGCCTGGACAGCGGCCTGGAGACCGGCGCGCTGGACCCGGGCCGGATCGGCACCACGGTCGGCACCGCCGTCGGCTGCACCACCAGCCTGGAGCGCGAGTACGTCGCGGTCAGCGAGCACGGCCGCCGCTGGACCGTCGACCACGAACGCGCCGTCCCCGAGCTGTACCGGCACTTCGTGCCCAGCTCGATCGCCGCCGAGGTGGCCTGGACGGCCGGCGCCGAGGGCCCGGCCGCCGTGGTCTCCACCGGCTGCACCTCCGGCCTGGACGCGCTCGGCCACGCCGTCGAGCTGATCCGCGAGGGCAGCGCGGACGTGATGGTGGCCGGCGCCGCCGAGGCGCCGATCACCCCGATCACCGCAGCCTGCTTCGACGCCATCCACGCCACCACTCCGCGCAACGACGACCCGAGCGGTGCCTCCCGCCCCTTCGACCGCACCCGCAACGGCCTGGTGCTGGGCGAGGGCGCGGCCGTGCTGATCCTGGAGGAGCTGACCGCGGCCCGCCGTCGCGGCGCCCGCATCTACGCCGAGGTGGCCGGCTACGCGTCCCGCTGCAACGCCTACCACATGACCGGACTCAAGCCCGACGGACGGGAGTTGGCCGCCGCGATCGGCGCCGCGCTGGACCAGGCCCGGCTCGCGGCGAGCGCCGTCGACTACGTCAACGCGCACGGTTCCAGTACGAAGATGAACGACCGGCACGAGACCGCCGCCTTCAAACTGGCCCTGGGCGGGCACGCCTACGAGACGCCGGTCAGCTCCATCAAGTCGATGATCGGCCACTCGCTGGGCGCGGTCGGCGCGCTGGAGGTCGCCGCCTGCGCGCTCGCGCTGCGGCACGGGGTGCTGCCGCCCACCGCCAACCTGCACGAGCCGGACCCGGACTGCGATCTCGACTACATCCCGCTCCAGGCCCGCGAGCAGCGCACCGACGTCGCGCTCAGCGTGGGCAGCGGGTTCGGCGGCTTCCAGAGCGCGCTGGTGCTGACCCGGCCCGAGCTGGTGCGGCGATGAGCGCGCTGGTCACCGGCCTGGGCGTGGTCGCCCCCAACGGCCTGGGCACCGAGGAGTACTGGGCCGCCACGCTGGCCGGCAAGAGCGGCCTGGGCCCGATCACCCGGTTCGACGCCTCGGGCTACCCGGCCAGGGTGGCGGGCGAGGTCCCCGGTTTCACCGCCGCCGACCACCTGCCCAGCCGCCTGCTGCCGCAGACCGACCAGATGACCCGGTTGGCCCTGGTCGCCGCCGACTGGGCGCTGCGCGACGCGGGCGTGCGGGCCGAGGAACTCCCCGAGTACGCGGCGGGGGTGGTCACCGCGGCCTCCGGCGGCGGGGTGGAGTTCGGGCAGCGGGAGCTGCAGGCGCTCTGGGAGCACGGCCGCGAACACGTCAGCGCCTACCAGTCGTTCGCCTGGTTCTACGCCGTCAACACCGGCCAGATCTCGATCCGTCAGCGCACCAAGGGACCCAGCGGCGTGCTGGTCACCGAGCAGGCCGGCGGCCTGGACGCGCTCGGCCAGGCCCGCCGGGAGGTCCGCAAGGGCGTGCGGCTGATGCTCTCCGGCGGGGTCGACGGCGCGCTCTGCCCCTGGGGCTGGGTCGCCCAACTCGCCACCGGGCGGGTCAGCGAGGCGGGGGAGTACCTGCCCTTCGCGGCCGAGGCGAGCGGCTACCTGCCGGGCGAGGGCGGCGCGATCCTGGTGGTCGAGGAGGCTGCGGCGGCACGGCAGCGCGGGGCCGCCCACCGCTACGGCGAACTCGCCGGCTACGCCGCCACCATGGACCCGGCTCCCGGCAGCGGCCGCCCGCCGGGGCTCGGGCGCGCCGCGGCGAACGCGCTGGCCGACGCCGGGCTGACCGCCGCCGACATCGACGTGGTCTTCGCGGACGCGGCCGGGGTCCCCGAACTCGACCGGGCCGAGGCCGCCGTGCTGGTCGACCTGTTCGGGCCGTACGGGGTCCCGGTCACCGCGCCCAAGAGTCTGACCGGCCGGCTGGCCGGCGGTGCGGCGCTGGACGTGGCCAGCGCGCTGCTGGCGCTGCGCGACGGCGTGATCCCGCCCAGCGGACCGGTGCGCGAGCCCGCCGCCGCCCTGCGGCTCGACCTGGTCTGCGGGGCCGCCAGGCCGGCCCCGTTGCGCACCGCCCTGGTGCTCGCGCGCGGCTACGGCGGCTTCAACGCCGCCCTGGTCGTGCGCGCCGCCAATTGATCACGTCCGATCACGGCTGATCATGTCTGATCACGTCGAACGACCCAACTCCGAAAGGATGTGGCATGCCCCTCCTTGAACTCTCCGACCTCACCCGGCTGTTGCGCGAGTGCGCGGGCGAGGACGAGGCCGTCGACCTGGACGGCGACGTCCTGGACGTCTCCTTCTACGAGCTCGGCTACGACTCGCTGGCGATCCTCCAGGTCACCGGGCGGATCCAGCGCGAGTACGGCATCGAACTGCCCGAGGAGGCGATCGGCGCCGAGACCCCGCGCGAGTTCCTCGCCGCCGTCCACCAGGTCCAGGCACCCGAGCAGCTCGCCGAGGTCCGCAAGATCGCGGCCGCCTGACCCGTCCGCCCAACCGCCGTCCCCCCCCCCCTGACGCCCCCCACTGCCCCCACCGTCCCCCGGCGCCCCCACGCGCCGGGGGACAGCGCCGTGCGCGGCCCGGGACGCGCGGCCCACCCCACCGCGTTAACCAGGCATGGACCGCACAACGACGAGTTCCGCACCCCCGGAACCGCTGGAATTCCGTTCGTTCGCCACCGCGATGGGTCGCCGGCTGGTGCGAACGGCCTACCTGCTGAACGGCGGTGACGCGCATCTCGCCGAGGACCTCGCCCAGGAGACGCTAGGGCGGATCTACAGCAAGTGGCGCCGGATATCCCGGATGGAGAACCCGGCCGGCTACGCCCAGACCGTGCTCTTCCACACCTTCCTCTCCCATCGCCGGCGCCGTGCGAGCACCGAGCAGGTCACCGACCGCTTCGCGGAGACGGCCGTCAGCGACCCCGACCCGGCCCTGCGCCTCACCCTGCTCCGCGCGCTCGGCCAACTGCCCGTCCAGGACCGCGCGGTCCTGGTCCTGCGGTTCTGGGAGGACCGCAGCGTCGAGGAGACCGCCGCGGTCCTGCGGCTCAGCGCCAGCGGGGTCCGCTCCCGCAGCAGCCGGGCGCTGGACCGGCTGCGTGCCGTGCTCGGCGACCAGTTGGACGAGCTGCCGCGCCCCTGACCCGGCCGCGCCCCTGACCCGGCCCGCCGCCGCCCCGCGCACCATCCACGCCACCGAGAAAGGCCCGCTCCGCCATGCCCTTTGAGGACTCCATCACCGAACTCCTGCGCGAGGCCGCCGACCTCGCTCCCGAGACGCCCGGCGAGCTGCTGGCCGACTCCGGCGAGCGGCGCGGCCGCCGCCGCGTCGCCCGCCGTCGAGCCGCCGTGGCCGGTGGCGTGGCCGTGCTGGCCGTGGCCGGCCTGGCCGTCGGCCAACTGCGCCCCGGCAGCGCCCCGGCGACGCCGGCGAGCCAGCAGAGCACTGCCGCTGCGCCGCAGTCGGCGCTCGCGACGCTCCTCCCGCTGCTCCCGCCGGGCCGGACCAGCGACCAGAACCCCCTTGATCACGTGACCGGCCCCGGGCCGGCGGCGAAGCTCACCTTCGACGACGGCCACGGCGCCACACTGCTGCAACTGTCCACCGCCACGGTCGGCCTGCCGCTCGGTGACGACACCGAGGGCACCCACTGCTCGGACCCGTTCATGGTGCCCACCGAGGGCTGCACCCGGACCGTCCGGCCGGACGGCTCGATCCTGGTCATCGACAAGTCGGCCGCCACGCCCACGAACCCGGTCAAGACCTGGCACGCGGTCTACACCGGCACCGACGGGCGACAGGTACGGCTGGACGAGTCCAACTCCCGCACGATGACGCCTCCGGCCACCCGGGCCGACCCCGCGCTCTCCGCCGACCAGTTGACCGCGGTGGTGACCAGTGGGTCCTGGGACCAGCTGGTCGACGCGGCCCGTCCGGTCTCCGCCCCGTCGTCCGGGCAGGCCTCGCCGAAGGCGCCGCAGCCGGCCGACATCCTGGCCGGCGCCGACCGGCTGCTGCCCGCCGGTGTGCAGCACGACAACGGCTCCACACCGCAGCTCACCGCGGGCGAGGCGCATCTGACGGTCACCGCCGCCGGGCGCAGCAGCGTGCTGCTGATCACGGTCGATCCTCACCTGGGCCAGGGCGCCGGCGATCCCCGGAAGGCCTTCGAGAGCCAGGCCCAGCCCGGCCAGCAGCTGACCCGTGCGGTGAACGGCGGCAGCAGCGTGATCACCTCGACGGCCGACGTCACCACGGGCGGTGGCACCCCCGCCACCCGCTGGACGGTCCAGGTCATGCAGCCGGACGGCACCGGGGTCACCATCAACGAGACCAACGGCACCAACGGCTACGACATCCAGGGCGGCACGCCGGCGCTGACCATCGACCAGCTGACGGCCATCGCCACGAACCCCAGCTGGCAGCAGCACTGACCACCCGTTCGCTGCTACGCACCCCGCGCGGCCTGGTGGGTGCGTAGCAGCGAACCGCTTCGTTCTCTGTAGTTCCAACGGTGTCGCAGGGCCGACTCGTTCCCGCGAGGTGTGTGAGCTTTCCCCTGCCCAGCATGCCTTCTCGCGCCGCTCCGGGTGCCTGCATACTCCGAGTCCTCCCCATTCCCCGACTCAGGACGGCGACCTGTGGCCTCGGCCGACCCGAAGACCGATACCGCGACCACTTCTGACCGATCGTCGGGTGAGGATCCCGGCTCCGCACCCTCCTGGCTGGTCGCCCGCGGCCTGCTGCTGGAGCGCGGGCCGCGCCGCACCCTCGCCACCGCGAGCTTCGTCAACATGGTGGGCAGCGGCGTCTTCATGATCAGTGCGGCGCTCTTCTTCACCCGCTCGGTCGGGCTCTCGCTCTCGCAGGTCGGGGTGGGGATGGGCATCGGCGCGCTGGTCGGGCTGCTCTCCGGGATCCCGGTGGGGCGACTGGCGGATCGGCGCGGGCCGCGCGAGGTCTACCTGATGACGCTCACCGCGCAGGCCCTGGCGATGGCCGCGCTGGTGCTGGTGCACTCGTTCTGGGTCTTCGTCCTCGTGGTCTGCCTCACCGAGCTGGCCGGCTCGGCCAGTCAGGCGGCCCGAGCGCCGCTGACCCGAGGGCTGGCGGGGCCGAAGCCGGCCGCGTTCCGGGCCTACCTGCGGGCGGTGGTCAACCTGGCGGGCAGTCTGGGGGCGGTGCTGGCCGCGCTGGTCGTCCAGTTGGACACCCGCACCGCCTACGTCTGCCTGGTGCTCGGCAACGCGCTCAGCTTCCTGGCCGCCGCCCTGCTGGCCCGCCGGCTGCCGTCCCTGCCGCCGGTTCCGCCGCCGCCCGGGGGCGAACGGATGAGCGCGGCCCGGGACCACCCGTTCCTGGTCTACTCGGTACTGGCCGCGATCACCGCCCTCCAGGGTGATGTGCTGCTCTTCGCGCTGCCGCTGTGGATCGTCGAGCACACCCACGCGCCGCGCTGGCTGGTCGGGGCGAGCGCGCTGGCCAACACCCTGCTGGTGGTGTTCCTACAGGTCCGGGTGAGCCGGGGGATCGACACCAACGCGACCGCCGCCCGTGCCTGGCGCCGCTCGGGGTGGGCGTTCCTGGTCGGGATGACGCTGATCGGGCTGACCGCCGGGCTGCCCGGCGGCCTGGCGGTGCTGCTGATCGCGCTGGGCGCGGGAGTGCACACGGTCGGCGAGATCTGGCAGGCGGCCGGGTCGTTCCAGCTGAAGTACGCCCTGGCACCCGCGCACGCGCAGGGGCAGTACACCGGGATCGCCAGGATCGGCAACGGGCTGGCCGATGTCGCGGCGCCCTCGGTCCTCGGCTACCTGTGCGTCAGCCAGGGCACGTTCGGCTGGCTGCTGATGGGCGGGGTCTTCGTCGCGGCGGGGCTGGCGATCCCGCCCGTGGTCCGGTGGGCCGAGCGGGCGCACCCGGATCGAGTCACCCTGTAGCCGCTGCCGAGTCCGCGCTGTGAAGCTCGCGGCGGTATCGCCTGAGGGGACCCGAGAGGAGCGGCAGCCGATGTCCGAGCAGCAGCCCGAAACCGAGCAGCAGGTGAAGGCCGAGCCACGGCTACACCGGACGGCCCTGGTCACCGGGGGCACCAGCGGGATAGGCCTGGCGTCGGTCGAACTGCTGGCCGAGCAGGGGCACGCGGTCTTCCTCTGCGGTCGGGACGCCGGAGTCGTGCAGAGCGTGGTCGACAAGCTGCGCGGGCGTGGCCTGGAGGTGACCGGCGCCCGCGCCGACGTCCGCTCGGCGGCCGACGTGCGCGCCCTGGTGGAGCAGGCCGTGGCGCTCTACGGACCGGTCAACGTGCTGGTCAACAACGCCGGTCGGGGCGGCGGCGGACGGACCGAGGAGATCCCGGACGAACTCTGGGACGACGTCATCGAGACCAACCTGACCAGCGTCTTCCGCGTCACCCGCGAGGTGCTGACCACCGGTCGGATGCGCGAGGGCGGGCCAGGGCGGGTGATCAGCATCGCCTCCACCGGCGGCAAGCAGGGCGTGCTGCTCGCCGCCCCGTACTCGGCCTCCAAGCACGGCGTGATCGGCTTCACCAAGGCGCTCGGCCTCGAGCTGGCGACCAGCGGCATCACCGTCAACGCGGTCTGCCCCGGGTACGTCGAGACACCGATGGCCGAGCGGGTCCGGCTGGGCTTCGCCGACCACTGGGGCATCACCGAGGCGGAGGTGCTGGCCCGGTTCGAGGCCAAGATCCCGCTCGGCCGCTACACCACCGCCCAGGAGGTGGCCGCGATGGTCGGCTACCTGGCCGGCGAGCACGCTGCCGCGATCACCGCGCAGGCGCTCAACGTCTGTGGTGGGTTGGGCAGTTACTGATCGCCAGTCATCCATCGGAGGGAGAGAGCGGTGGCACTGCTCGGCACCCGGGTCACCCGGCACCGGATCACCGTCGCGGCGAGCCCGGAGCGGGTCTTCGGGCTGATCGCCGACGCGGCCGGCTGGCCGCAGGTCTTCGGCCCCACGGTTCACGTCGAGGTCGGCGAAAGCGACGGTGAAAGCGACCAGGCCGAGCAACTGCTGCGGATCTGGGCCTTCGCCAACGGCGAGGTGCGCGGCTGGACCTCCCGCCGCTCGCTCGACCCGGCCCGCCACCGGGTCGCCTTCCGCCAGCTGGTCTCCTCGCCGCCGGTCGCCCGGATGGGCGGCGTGTGGCAGGTCACCGCGGTCGAGGGCGGCAGCGAGGTGGTCCTGCTGCACGACTTCGAGGCCGTCGCCGACGACCCGGACGCGGAGCGCTGGATCGAGCAGGCGATCGACCACAACAGCACCGCCGAGCTGCGCGCACTCGTGGCGGCCGCGGCGGCGCCGGACGACGGTGCCGCCGACGCACCGCGGTTCACCTTCCGCGACTCGGTACGGATCGACGGCGCCGCGGCGGACGTCTTCGACTTCCTCGACCGGGCCGACCGGTGGCCGATCCGGCTGCCGCACGTGGCCCGCGTCGACTTCAGCGAGCGGGGCGGTGTGCAGTACCTGGAGATGGACACCCGGGCCCCGGACGGCGGCGTGCACACCACCAGTTCGGTCCGGCTCTCCTTCGCCGACCGCGCCACCATCGTCTACAAGCAGGTCAAGGTGCCACCCGTGATGGCCGCGCACACCGGCCGCTGGGTGATCGAGGCGGCCCCGGACGGCGGCCCCGGCCTGCTCGCGACCTCCTGGCACACCGTCACCCTCGACCCGGCGGGCATCGCCGAACTGCTCGGCCCGGACGCCACGGTGGCCCAGGCCCGCGAGCGGGTCCGGTACGCGCTGGGCACCAACAGCGCCACCACGCTGCGCCACGCCAAGGAGTTCGCCGAACGCCGCCGTACCGGCCGCTGAGCCTGCCGCCGACCCCCCGACCCCCCGCACACCAGGAGGCGCCCGATGCTCACCGTCCCGCCCGGCACGGTCGACGTGCTGCTCGCCGGGTCCGCCCGTCGCCACCCCGGCCACCCCGCGCTGCACACCGCCACCGGGGAGTTGAGCTTCGCCGAGCTGGACCGCCGGGTCGACGTCTGGGCCGGGCAGTTGGTGAACGGGCTCGGCCGCGACGGCGTTCGGATCGCCGTCTCCTCCCTGCTGCACCCGGACTTCCCGGTCGGCTACTACGCGGTGCTGCGCAGCGGCAACACCGTGGTGCCGCTCAACCCGTTGCTGCCGGATCCGGCGCTGCGCCACCTGCTGGCCGCCGCCAAGGTCGCCGTCGCGCTGGTCGGCCCCGAGCTGGCCGATCGGCTGGCCGCACTGCGTGCCGAACTCCCTTCGCTGGAGCAGGTGCTGGTGATCGGCGGGGATCGTCCGGTGGACCTGGCGCCAGGTCGGCTGCGCGGCACCGTGCCCTCGGACGCAGCCCAGCCGGCGGTGAGCGTGCTGCCGGCGGTGATCGGCTTCACCAGCGGCACCACCGGACCGGCCAAGGCCGTCGCGCTCGGCCACCACGCGATCAAGTCCTGCGCCGCCCAGTTCGCCCATACCCACCGGGTGGACGCCGCCTCGACGCTCTTCGCGCAGCTGCCGATCTTCTCCCCGCTGCACCTCAACGCGGCGGTGTTCGCCGGAGCCGCGCAGGTGCTCGGGCCGGGTGGTCTGGGCGGCAGCGCCGCCGAGACGGTCGAGCTGGCCGACCGCTACGGGGCCACCCACTACTACGCGCTCCCGGTGACGCTGGCCAGGCTGGCCGCCGACCCGGGGCTCGAAGCGCTCAAGTTCCGTACCGTGCGCCAGATCGCGGCCGGCAACGCGACCCTGCCCGCCCCCGTGGTGCGCACCCTCGCCGCGCAGTTCGGCGTCCCCGTCTTCCAGGGTTATGGGCTCACCGAGGCCGCCTACCTGCTGCACTCCGACGGCCCGGTCGACCCGCGCCCCGGCTCGGCCGGTCCGGCGCTGCCCGACACCCGCTCGCAGGTGGTCGACCTGGTCACCCGGCGCCCGCTGCCGCCCGGAGTGGCGGGCGAACTCCTGGTCCAGGGAGCGCAGTTGATGCTCGGCTACCTGGACCGCCCGGACCTCGAACCGTTCGACGCCGACGGCTGGTTCGCCACCGGCGACGTGGTGCGGCTGGACGCGGACGGCTACCTGTACGTGCTGGACCGGGTGGCCGACGTCTTCCACCGCGCCGGCGAGTTGGTCTGCCCCTCGGTGCTGGAACGGGCACTGCTGGCGCACCCGTTGGTGCGCGACGCCGCCGTGGTGGACGGCCGGGACGCGGTCGGCGATCCGGCCCCGATGGCCTTCGTCGTCCTCGCCGAGCCCACCGCCGAGCCCACCGCCGAGCCCACCGCCGAGCCCACCGCCGAGCCCACCGCCGAGCCCACCGCCGAGCCCACCGTCGTGGTCGCCGAACTCCCCGCCATCCTTGCCGAGGTCAACGCCGAACTCCCCACCGCCCAGCGGATCGTCCACGCCGAGCCGCTGCCCGCGATCCCGCGCCAGCCGACCAACGGCAAGGTGAACCGTGCCGCGCTGCGCGCCGAACTGCGGGCCCGCACGGACCATCTCCACGAGCAGCTGGCGCAGTTCTACGCCCGCCAGGCGCAGGCCGTGGACGACGGTCAACTGGACGTCTACGGCGCCACCTTCCACCCCGAGGCCGAGTTCGCCGCCGCCGGCTCCCCGGATGCGTTGCGCGGCCGGGGAGCCATCGTCGAGCACAGCCGGCGCAAGCGTGCCGAGCGCGCGGCCACCGGCCAGGTCAACCGCCACCTGATCAGCGGACTGACCGTGCGGCGGCACGGTGACGGCCGGCTGATCGCCGAGGCTCATTCGCTGATCGTCGCCACCCTGCCGGGCGAGCGCCCGTCCGTCCTGGCGGGTGCCCGGCTGACCGACGAACTGGTCTGGAGTGCCACCGCCGGCTGGCAGGTGACGAAGCGTCTGATCACCTCCGACCGGTCCTGACCAGCCCTGGCGTCACCAGGCCCAGGGCGGCCCCGGCTCAGGCCGGGGCCGCCCTGTCCGACCGGCCGCCCCGTCAGTCGCCGTCCGCGACATGCGCGACCGCCCGGGTCCACCCCGCGCCCGCCCGGGCGATCTTGACCGGGAAGCAGCTCACCGTGAAGCCGTACGGCCGCGGCAGGGCCGCCAGTCCGGCCAGCCGCTCGATCTGGCAGTACTCCTGCTCCCGCCCGGCGAAGTGGGCCGGCCAGAGCACCGAGCGGTCCCCGGTGGCGCGGTAGCGGGTGATGATGTCGCCGAACGGCGCGTCCAGGCTGAACGCGTCGGTGCCGATCACCCGGATGCCCAGGTCGAGCAGGAACCGGGTGGCCGAGCCGTCCAGGCCGGTGAACTCGGTGAAATAGCGCTGGGTGCCGCCCCATTGGTCGGCGCCGGTGTGCAGCAGCGCGATGTCCAGCGGCCGCGGCCGGTAGCCGATCCGGTCCAGCGCGGCGCGCAGGTCGGCGGCGTCGGCCACCGCGCGCCCCTGCTCCCGGTGCCCCCGCAGATCCAGCACGAAGCCGGGCCGGTGGAACCAGTCCAGCGGCAGCTGGTCGACGGTCCGCCCCTCGGTGCCGTCCGCCCGGGTGCCGTAGTGCGCGGGCGCGTCGACGTGGGTCCCGGTGTGCGTGGTCAGCGACATCATGTCGTTGGTCAGGAACTCGCCGCCCGGCAGCTCCTCGGGGGAGAAGTCGACGCCGAACGCGGTCCGCATCCCCTCCGTCATGTGCATGGCGCCCTCGGCGGCCGACAGGATGGTGTGGGTGATCGGGTCGGGTTCCCAGAGGTGGGCGTCCACCGTGGCGGACAGGTCGATCAGCGGCATGAGGTCCCTCCCAGGGCGTGCGGCCGGCCCGTCCAGCATCGGCCGCCGCCCTCGAACGGAACTCGAACTCGCTCGAACGTGACCCGAACAGAGCCCGATGACAGGACTCCACCGCATCTCCAGCGCCCCGCGCCACCCTGCACCGCATGCAGGCTGAGCACGTGTATTCGGGGATCCTGGACTTCTACGCCCGCCAGATGCAGACCATCGACGAGGGCGATGCCGTGGGCTGGGCGGCCACCTTCACCGAGGACGGCGTCTTCGCCTCCAGCGGCCTGCCCGAGCCGGTGCGCGGCCGGGCCGCGATCGAGGCGGGCACCCTGGCGAACGTCGCCGCGCGCCGGGCCGAGCGAGTGACGCACCGTCATCTCCTCAGCGCGCTCGTGGTGCGGCCCAGGGGCGCGGACGAGGTCTTCGCCCGCTCCTACGTCCTGGTGCTGGAGAGCAGGGGGCCCGACGCGCCGCGGCCGTTCGTCAGCACCGTGCTGGAGGACGTCCTGGTCCGCCGGGACGCCGCCGCCGACTGGCAGGTGCGCAGTCGATCCGTGCTGCGGGACGACCGTCCGTCCATCCGTACCTCAGGAACAGGTGAGCCATGACCACCATGATCAGCACCGACGAGGACACCCTGCGCGCCCGTACCGCCGAGTTGCGGGCGCTGCGCGAGCGGGTCCGGCAGGGCCCCAGCCGGCAGGCGACCGAGGCGCAGCATGCCAAGGGCAAGCTGACGGCCCATGAACGGATCGAGCTTTTGCTGGACGAGGGCTCCTTCCACGAGGTCGAGGGGTTACGCCGGCACCGCGCCACCGGGTTCGGCCTGGAGGACCGGAAGCCGCACGGCGACGGCGTGATCACCGGGTGGGGGCTGGTCCGCGGGCGGACCGTCTTCGTCTACGCGCACGACTTCCGGATCTTCGGCGGCGCGCTGGGCGAGGCGCACGCGCAGAAGATCCACAAGATCATGGACATGGCCATCGCGGCCGGTGCCCCGCTGGTCTCGCTCAACGACGGTGCCGGCGCCCGGATCCAGGAGGGCGTCACCGCGCTGGCCGGCTACGGCGGCATCTTCCAGCGCAACGTCAAGGCCTCCGGCGTGATCCCGCAGATCTCCGTGATGCTCGGGCCCTGCGCGGGCGGTGCGGCCTACAGCCCCGCGCTGACCGACTTCGTCTTCATGGTCCGCGAGACCTCGCAGATGTTCATCACCGGACCGGACGTGGTCCAGGCCGTCACCGGCGAGAAGATCAGCCAGAACGGCCTGGGCGGCGCCGACGTGCACGGCAGCGTCTCGGGCGTGGCCCACTTCGTCTACGACGACGAGCAGTCCTGCCTGGAAGAGGTCCGCTACCTGCTCTCGCTGCTGCCGCAGAACAACCGTGAGACGCCGCCCGTGGTGCTCTGCGACGACCCGGTGGACCGGCGCACCGAGGTCCTGCTCGACATGGTCCCCGCCTCCGGCTGCCGCCCGTACGACATGCGCCGGGTGGTCGAGGAGATCGTCGACCACGGCGAGTTCCTGGAGATCCACGAGAGTTGGGCCACCAGCGTGCTGATCGTGCTGGCCCGGATCGAGGGGCGGGTGGTGGGCATCGTCGCCAACCAGCCGCAGAACCTGGCCGGCGTGCTGGACATCCACTCCTCGGAGAAGGCGGCCCGCTTCGTGCAGATGTGCGACGCGTTCAGCATCCCGCTGGTCACCCTGGTGGACGTGCCCGGCTTCCTGCCGGGCCGCGACCAGGAGCACGGCGGCATCATCCGGCACGGCGCCAAGCTGCTCTACGCCTACTGCAACGCCACCGTGCCGCGGATCCAGCTGATCATGCGCAAGGCGTACGGCGGCGCCTACATCGTGATGGACTCCCGCTCGGTCGGCGCCGACCTCTCCTACGCCTGGCCGACCAACGAGATCGCCGTGATGGGCGCCGAGGGCGCGGCCAACGTGGTCTTCCGCCGCGAGATCGCCGCCTCGGACGACCCCGACGCGACCCGGGAGCGCCGGGTGAAGGAGTACCGCGAGGAGCTGATGCACCCCTACTACGCGGCCGAGCGCGGCCTGGTGGACGACGTCATCGACCCCGCCGAGACCCGCTCCGTGCTCGCCCACGCCCTCGCCGTCCTGCGCGGCAAGCACACCGATCTGCCGGCCCGCAAGCACGCCAACCCCCCGATGTGAGGAACGAGATGCTGACCCTTCAGGTCCTGCACGGCAATCCCACGCCCGACGAACTCGCCGCGCTGACCGCCGTCCTGCTGGCCCGGGCGGCCCAGGCGGCCCACCCCGCGATCGCGGCCACCACCCGCTCGCACGCGCACACCCCGCACCGCCGCCGCACCTCGTGGCGGATGGCCACCAGCTACCGGCCGCCGGCGGCCTGGGCTTCGGTGAGCTGAGCTTCGGTGGGGTGAGCCGGACCAGGTGGAGCGCGTCCAGGCTCACCCTCGCGAGTCCAACCCCTATGCCTCGGGCAACGGCTGGACGGTCAGGTGGTAGTCCTGCCGGATCCGCCCGTCCTCGTCCAGCACGAGGAAGACCCGGGCGGCCCAGGCCACTTCACCGACCTGAGGGCCCTTGGCATAGGTCAGCTGGATGGTGAACATGACCACGTCGCCGTGAACGGTGACGTGGTCATCGTCCGTGACGTGGTACTCACCGGGGGCGACGAGCAGCCCGTACGCCTCCGCGACCCGGTCCACCAGCCCGGCGTGGCCGCGGAACTGGACGCCCTCGACGAACTCGACGCCGTCCGAGGCCCACAACTCGGCGACGGCGCGCTCGCGGACGGCGGCGTCCGGCTCGCTCCAGACGGCGGTGTAGCGTTCCACGATCTGGTCGACGTCCGTGGTGGTGATCTGCGGCATGGTCGGTCAACTCCCTTGCTCGGTGCATGTCTCGGTGCGTGTCTCGGTGCGTGTCTTGGTAGGTGTTCGGCCGGGATCCGGCCGTGGTCACCAGCGTCCGGGCGGTCGTCGCGGGAGGGTCAAGGGGATCATCGCGCCGGACTCTCCCCCTGGGGGAGGGCGCACAATCGCGGAGTGACGAGCTACCTGTCGATCGGCGATTTCGCGCGCGCGACCCACCTGACGGTCAAGACCCTGCGCCACTACCACGAGATCGGCCTGCTGGAACCAGCCGAGGTCGACCCGCAGACCGGGTATCGGCGCTACTCGGTCGAGCAACTCCCCACGGCCCAGGTGGTGCGCCGCTTCCGGGACCTCGGGATGCCGCTGGAGGAGGTCAGGACCGTCCTGGCCGCCTCGGACGTGGCGGCCCGCAACCGGCACATCAGCGCGCATCTGAGCCGGTTGGAGGAGGAGTTGGGCCGCACGCGGCGCGCGGTCGCGGCGCTGCGTGACCTGCTGACGCCGCCCGGGCCAGAGGACGCACCTGCGATCGAGCTGCGCAGCGTCGGCGCGATCCAGGCCGCGGCGGTCACCGCGACGGTCCAGGTCCAGGACGTCGGAGCCTGGTTCCAGGGCGCCCTCGGCGAGCTGTTCGCGACCGTGGCGAGCCAGGGGCTGCGGGAGACCGGCCCCGCCGGCGGCGTGTACGCGGATGAGGTGTTCACCCTGCACGAGGGGCAGGTCACCATCTTCGTCCCCTGCGACGGTCCCGTCCGGCCGGTCGGCAGGGTTGAACCGCTGCTCGTGCCGCCGGTGGAGCTCGCCGTGATCGAGCACTGCGGCCCGCCGTCCGAGGTCGACCGTGCTTACGGCGCGCTGGCCGGCTACGTCTCACGCCACGCGCTCGCCGTCGATGGCCCGATCCGTGAGTACTACCTGGTCGGCCGGCGGCAGACCCCGGACAGCGCGCTGTGGCGCACCGAGGTCTGCTGGCCGGTCTTCCGCACCGGCGTCGCTGCCCATGGCAGCGCAGCCGAGCCGTCCGAAACGGCGTAGCGCCGTAACGGCGTCGGCTACCTGCAAGGCAGGTAGCCGACAGTTCAGTTGCCCCGCCCCAGCTGCCTGAAGCTTCCTCGGCACCCGAGACGGCGGTGGGCCACCCCGACCGGGGCAGCCCACCGCTGATGAGGACTCAGGTCAGAGCAGCACCGCCTCCGGCTCGGCGGCCTCGGCTGCGGCAGCCGCCGCCTCCAGGTCCGCCGTCACCGCCGCCTCGCCACGGCTGTGCGACAGGTCGGGCAGCCAGGTCAGCCAACTCGGCAGGTACCAGTTGCGGTCGCCCAGCAGCGCCATCACAGCGGGCAGCAGCACCCCGCGGATGATCGAGGCGTCGAGGAAGACCGCCACGCCGAGGCCGACGCCGATCTCCTTCATCGAGACCACCGTGAGCGTGCCGAAGATGGCGAACACGCCCACCATGATCACGGCCGCGCTGGTGATCACCCCGGCCGTGCTGCCGATGCCGTGGGCGATCGCGTCCCGGGTGGCGAGCCCCTTGTCGCGGCCCTCCTTGATCCGGGAGACCACGAAGACGTGGTAGTCCATGCTGAGGCCGAAGAGGATGACGAAGAGGAAGAGCGGCAGCCAGGACTCGATCGCGCCCACCTTGTGCGAACCGAGCACCGAGGCTCCCACACCGTGCTGGAAGACCAGGGTCAGCACGCCGTAGGCGGCGCCCACCGAGAGCAGGTTGAGCACCACCGCGGTGACGGCGATGACCAGCGAGCGGAACGACAGCAGCATCAGCACGAAGGCCAGCACCAGCACGAACCCGAAGACCGGCAGCACGCTGCTGCTGAGCTGGTGGTTGAAGTCGATCGAGGTCGCGGTCGAGCCGCCGACGGCCACCTCGGTGCCCGCCACCGTACCGAGCGTGTGCGGGATGACGGTGTCACGCAGTGCCTTCACCGCGTTGACGCTGGCGTTGTCGGTACCGGTACCGGCCAGCGAGAGGTTGATGACGGCGACGCCCTGCTGCGGGTGCAGCGCCACCGAGACCGGCTGGTGCACCTGACCGGTGGCCAGCGCCTCGCGCTGGAAATCGGTGATCGCCTGGGTGACGGCCGGGCTCGAGACGTCCTGCGCCTTGAGCACGACCTGGGCCGGCAACGGGTTGCCCGGGAAGGCCTGCTGGATCCGGTCGCCGGTCGCCACCACGGCGTTGCCGCTGGGCAGTTCCTGGGCCGCGCTGAGCTGCGCGGTGTGCATCCCGAAGACCGGCACGGCCAGCGCCAGCAGCACCCCGGCGGCGAGCACGGTGGAGAGCAGCGGCTTGCCGAGCACGCCGCGGATGATGGCGGCCCAGACGCGGCTGCCGCCGGCCGGGCTGTTCCGGCGCATCCGGGAGAGCAGCGGCACCCGGCCCTTCTCCACCCGGTCGCCGAGCATCGAGAGCAGCGCGGGCAGCACGGTCACCGAGCCGAGCACCGCGACGATGACGACCAGAATGGTGGCCAGACCCATCGCCTGGAAGGTGGCGATGCCGGTGAGGAACATGCCGGCCATCGCGACCGCCACGGTCAGGCCGGAGACCAGCACCGAGTGCCCCGAGGTGGCGGCGGCGATCCGCAGCGCCGTCCCGGCGTCGCGTCCGGCCGCCCGTTCCTCGCGCTCGCGGCGGATGTAGAAGAGGCAGTAGTCGACGCCGACCGCGAGGCCGACCAGCAGCATCACCGAGCTGGCGTTGTCGTCGGTGGGCACCAGGTGGCTGCTGAGCGCGACCAGGCCGAACGCGGCGGTGAACGCGGTGACCGCGAGCGCGACCGGCAGCACGGCGGCGACCAGCGCGCCGAAGACCACCAGCAGGATGCCCAGTGCCAGCGGCACGGCGGTCCACTCGGCCTGGCTGAAGTCGTTGGTGAAGATGTCGTTGAAGGCCTTCTTCGCCCCGGCGTCGCCGAACTCCTGGACCAGCAGCCCGGGCTGGGCCGCCTGGACCTTGGTGACGGCGGTCAGTACCGGCTGCACCCGGTCCGCGGCGGTGTCCGGGTCGCCGCTCATCGAGAAGGTGATCAGCGCCGAGTGCCGGTCGGCGGAGATCGCGCCGCTGTCGTACGGGCTCTGCAGACCGGTCACCGTGCCGGTGCCCTGGACGGCGGCCGTGGCCTGGTCGACGGCGGTGTGGAAGCGCTGGTCGTCGGCGGTGAACTGGCTGCTCTGGATGAGGACGGTCTCGGCGGCGGGTGTGCGCAGCCCGGCGTCGGCAAGGATCTTGACGGCCCGTCCGGACTCGCCGACGCCGTTGTCGACATCCGTCGACTTGGCGGTCCCGACCGCGGTTCCGATCATGGTCGCGAGGACGACGGCGAGCAGCCAGCCCCAGACGGCGGTCTTGCGGTGGCGGGTGCTCCAGTCGCCGATCGCGACGGCGAGTCCGGGCTTGCGGGTCGGCTTGTCGGGTGCGTTGGAGCCGGGCGGACTGGCGCTCGGCCGTCCGGTCGGCCTTGTGGTCGGCCTTGTGGTCACGATGCCCTCCTGGAGGGACGGGTCGGGGAGCCGGCCCGACAGGTGGTCCCGCCGGGCAAGGGGGCTTGCGCGGAGCGCGGCATCCTCCAGGGTGCGCGGGTGAACTTGAGCCCCGGTCGAGTGGCTTACGCACAGCTGACTGATCGTCACGTGAACGTTCTGGTTCGCACGGGCTCGACCGGCCGTCAAGTCCGGCCCCAGAGCCCACGGGTACCATCCCGCAGCCGTTGCGCGTGGTGGCCCCTCAGGCGCGGCGGATCGTGATGTCGCCGAGGCCGGTACGGGCCCGCACCTCGACCGTCTCGTCGGTGGCCTCGGGCCCGTCGGTGGCCCCGAGGGTGTTGTGCACCCGGCCCAGGCCGGTGTTGACGTCGAGCCAGGCGGCGGTGGCCTCCCGGATTCCGACCTCCAGGTCACCGGCGCCGGTCTGCAGCAGGATCTGACCGCGTGCGACGTCGTCGACCCGGATGTCGCCGTGGGCGGACTTGGCCTGGACGCCCGAGCGCGCGATGCCGACCACGATCCGGCCGTTGGAGGAGTTCACCCGCAGGTCGCCGGTGACCTCGCCCACCACCGTCTCGCCGTTGAGGTTCTTCACCGTGGCCGTGCCGGTGACCTCGCCGATCGCGACCCGGCCCGAACCGGTCACTTCGGCGTCGCCCGCCACACGGTCCACCTGGACCCGGCCGTGCGCGGTCCTCAGCCGCACGCCGGCGGCCTCGTCCAACTGGATGTCGCCGGCCGACGTCTTCAACGTGCAGTCCCCGAGCCGGCCTTCGCCGGTGAAGTCGGCCATCGGCGAGTTGCCGTGGATCGCCGAGCCGGTCGGCAGCGCGATGCTGATGTCCAGCGAACCGCTTCGGCCGAACAGCGACCGCTTTCGGGGACCCTTGATCAGCAGGGTGCCGTCCGTGTAGCCGACCTTGGTCTGCTGCGCGGCCCGCACGTCGGCCTCCTCGGTGGGGCTGCTCGGCTGCACCGTCACGACGGTGGTGGCGCGCTTGCTCGCGGTGATCCGTACCGAGCCGATGTCGAACTCGAGGTTCACGGAGATCGGTTCGGGGGTGTCGAATTCAGGCATGGCTGTCCCGTCCTCTTGGCTCGGTGATTCGTTTCCGCCGGTGGCGGGGTGAACGGTGAAAGTGGCGGCGAAGCGCGACGAAGGCTCGATGGACCAGCGGGCTAGCGCACCCAGCCGGTGTACCCCTGCTGGCGCCAGTGCCGACTGCCGCCCGGGCGGCCACGGTCGCCGGGATCCAGCGCGGTGGCCACGGCGCGCACCAGCCAGGCGTTGCCCGAGAGGCCTTCCTGTGCCGCCGCCTCCTCGAGCCGGGCTTTGAGATGGGCGGGGAGGCGGAAGTTGATCCGCGCCATCCCGCCCTCGTCCCCCTCCGGAGCGACTGCGGCCGTGGCTGCCGCCACGCTCGGCGCGGGTGGCGCCGCCGGCCCGCTGTCGGGCCCGCCCGGGTGCTCGTAGGCCGGCCGGCTCGGCGGTGTCACCACGAATTCCGGATCGAGCCCGCGCAGCCGCAGATCCACCGAGCCGGGTGCCAACTCCAGTGTCACCTCGCCCATGGCGGCCGAGAGCGCGCTCAGCAGGACGAGGCGAGCGGCTGACTCCAGCGGTGCGGTGAGCCGCTCGGCCAGGGCGCGGGTCTCATCTCCGCCCGCGTCCGCGGCGACCGCGAGTTCATGGCGGAGGTTGTCGATGTACGGCGTGAGGTCCATGACGCCATCGTGGCGCATCGATGGCGCCACTGCAAACATCATGCCGCCAAATGGGTGCCATATTGGCTCCATTGCTTCGCCGGTCCAACATCTCGGGGGCGTTGTGCCACCCCGGCGCCCGGACCTCCTGGGAGCACCGAAGGCGTGTGGCGCCCGGCAACTGCCGTGCGCCACACGCCTTCGACGGATCAGGTCAGGAGCTCTGCACCCGCGAGATGATCATGATCAGCGCGCAGGCCAGGAAGAGGGTGTACGGCACCAGTTCCTTGCCCGTGTCCCCGTGCGTCACCTGGCGGTAGACGACGAAGCCGCTCAGCAGTGCGAAGAACGAACCGGCCGCCACCGCCGGGGCGGTCTGCCAGAAGCCCTGGATCACGCCGACCACGCCGAGCAGGTCCAGCAGGCCGATCAGCACGATGACGTCGCGGCGTGGCGGGGTGCGGGTCAGTGAGGTGAAGCGGTTGACCGCCACCTGCATGGCGGGGATGCCGGCGATCGCGGAGAGGCCGAACTCGAGGATGAGAACCCCTGAGGCCACGCCGCCGAGGATACGCATGATCTGGACTCCTGCCGGGACGAGGGACGAGGAACGAACGATGCGGGACGAGGGACGAACGATGCGGCGCGAGGGACGAGATGCGCAGCGGTGCGCGGTGCCGTCCAGCGGCGCGGACGGTGATCAGGCGGCTGGCGCCATCGCCTTGGCCACCGCCTCCTCGCTCGGCTTCAGGCCGCGGAACCCGATCAGACCGGTGACCAGGCTCAGCCCGGCCCAGATCAGCAGGACCGCGAAGCCGCGGTGCAGCGCCTGGGTCAGCGCCTCGCCCGGCTGGACGCCGTGCGCCATCAGCTGCGCGGCCCGGGACTGCACGGTGGTCGCCGCGACCGCCAGGCCGAAGGCGCCGCCGACCTGGGTGGCGGAGTTGAGCAGTGCCGAGGTGGTGCCGGCGTCGGCGGGTGTGGCCTCGAAGGTGCCGACCACCGGGGTCGGGATCAGGCAGAACAGCAGCCCGACGCCGAGCAGCGCGGTCACCGGCATCATCAGCGTCCAGTAGCTGCTGTCCGGCTTCGCGCCCAGCATCAGCACGATCATGACGATCAGCAGCACGGTGCCGAAGACGTAGAGCACCATCGGGCCGGTCTTGGGGATCAGCTTGGAGACCACGCCGGCAAAGATGATCATCGCCAGGCTGGTCGGGATGTAAGCGAGGCCGGTGCGCATCGGGGTGTAGTGCTGCACGCTCTGCATGAAGAGCGGCAGCATGAAGAAGGTCGGAAGCATGACGCCGGCCGTCAGCAACTGGCCGAGCCCGGCGGAGACCAGGGTCCGACGGCGGAACAGGTGCATCGGGAGCAGCGGCTCGACGCTGCGCAGCTCGATCATGACGAACAGGCCGAGCAGCACCACGGCGGCGGCGAAGGAGCCGAGCGTCAGCCCGTCGCCCCAACCCCGGGTGGTGGTGCAGGTGATGCCGAAGACCAGCGACAGCAGGCCGAGGGTCGAGGTGATGGCGCCCAGGATGTCGGACTGCGGGCGGGCGCCGCTCGGGCGGGCGCCCGAGATCAGGAACGGCGCGGCGATCAGCAGCGCCACTCCGATCGGGATGTTCAGGTAGAAGGCCCAGCGCCAGCCGATGGTGATGATCGCACCGCCGAGCAGGGTGCCCAGCGCCGCGCTGACGCCGACCACGGTGCCCCAGATGCCGAAGGCCTTGGTGCGCTCCTTCGGGTTGGGGAAGCTGGTGACCAGGATGGACAGCGCCGCGGGCGAGACCCCGGCGGCGGCGATGCCCTGCAGGGCACGGGCCCACAGCAACTGGCTCTCGCTGTGTGCGACGCCGGCCAGGAACGAGCCCACGGTGAACAGGGCCAGCCCGGTCATCAGGACGGTGCGCCGGCTCAGCACGTCGGTCAGCCGGCCACCGAGCAGCATCAGGCCGCCGAAGAGCAGCACGTAGACGCTCATCACCCACTGCAGCCCGGTCGGCGACATGTGGAAGGCCGTCTGCAGCTTGGGGGTCATGACGTTGACGACCGTCGCGTCGAGCCCGACCATGAACTCCGCGAACGATACGACGATCAGCACCCACCAGCGCCGACTGTCGGCGGGAGTGCCAGTGGCCTCGACCGTCGTCAGTGGCCCCTCGACCGTCGGCTTCTTCTCGACGATACTCACGATTGCTCCTCAGTCTCCAATGGGTGCGCGTGGCGGTGCGTGTGGTGCGCGTGGACCCGATGAACCCGGATTCAGCCTGCCCGGGCCGACTTGAGCGGGCGTTGAAGAGGGGCGGAGCGCGGCGGGCGGCAGCAGTGCCTGAACGCCGAGAGCGGGAGCGGTGAACGCCGAAACGCCGGAAGGCCCTTCGCTCAGAACTCTGAGCGAAGGGCCTTCCGGCTGTCGGTGCGCCGCCAGGGACTCGAACCCCGGACCCGCTGATTAAGAGTCAGCTGCTCTAACCAACTGAGCTAGCGGCGCCTGCTGACACCGAGAACATTACCTGGTCAGCAGCCGATTCTCCGAATCGGCCGCCCGGCGCGCCGACCTGGCCCGTGCCCGTTTGTCATATCTACACTCACTCTGTCCGTATCGGAGAGGATTCGCCCGTGGGCCAGTTGTCCCTGCTCTTCCTGGTCCTGCTCGCCTCCGTGGTCACCATGCCGCTGGCCCGCCGCACCGGGATTCCGCAGCCCGTGCTGATGACCGTGCTCGGTCTGGTGATGGCGATCATCCCGCAGATCCCGAACATCGCGGTCGACCCCGGGCTGATCCTCCCGCTGGTGCTGCCGCCGCTGATCTTCGCGGTGGCCCGGCGCGCCTCGCTGGCCTATTTCCGGGCCAACCTGCGCTCGATCCTGCTGCTGGCCGTCGCCCTCGTGGTGGTCACCACCACCGTGGTCGCCGTCGCCTTCCACCAGTTGGCGCCCGCCCTGCCGGTGGCCGCCGCGGTGGCGCTCGGCGCGCTGGTCTCACCGCCCGACCCGGTGGCCGCGGTGGCGGTGGCCGGCAGCGTCGGGTTGCCCCGGCGGCTGGTGGCGATACTGGAGAGCGAGGGGCTCTTCAACGACGTCACCGCGATCGTGGTCTACTCGCTGGCCGTCGAGGCGGTGGTGGACGGCGACTTCTCGGTGCCGCACGCGCTGCTGCGCTTCGTCCTCTCCGCGGTGCTGGCGGTGGTGGTGGGCGTGGCACTCGGCTGGCTGGCCACCAAGGTCGCCGGGGTGCTCGACGATCCGACCCAGCAGGTGGCGCTCAACCTGCTGGTGCCGTTCGCCGCCTACACGCTGGCCGAGGCGGCCGAAGGCTCGGGCGTGCTGGCCGTGGTGGTGGTCGGCCTGTACCTGGCCGACCGGGCGGCCGACGCCGACGACGTCTCCTACCGGCTGGTCGGCGGCGCCTTCTGGGACGTGGTGGAGATCCTGATCACCGGCGTCGCCTTCGGCCTGATCGGCCTGGAGTTGGCCACCGTGCTGAAGGACGCCGGGTCCGGCTGGCATTCGATGATCGGCGAGGCGGCGGTGGTGATCGCCGTGGTGGTCCTGGTCCGGCTGGTCTGGCTGCTGCCGGCCGGCTGGATCTCCAAGCGGCTCAGCCGCGGTGAGGACGACGTCCCGATCAGCTGGCGGGAGACCGTGGTGCTCTGGTGGTCGGGCATGCGCGGGGTGGCGACGGTGGCGCTCGCGCTGGCCATCCCGCTCACCACGCACGCCGGCGCCGACTTTCCCGGGCGCGGGCGGATCGTCTTCACGGCGTTCAGCGTGGTGCTCTTCACCCTGCTCGTCCAGGGGCTCTCGCTGCCCTGGCTGGTCAAGCGCCTGGGCATCGACCCGCGCCTGGACCGGCGCGAGCAGCAGCAGCGCCAGCTGTGGTGGCGGGCCGCCCGGGCGGCGCTGGGGCGACTCGCCGAGCTGGAGGAGGAGGACCGGCTGCCGGTTGAACTCGTCGAGAAGCTGCGGGTACGCCAGCATGACCGGCTCGCCCGGCTCTGCCCCGAGCAGTACGAGGAGGAGGAAGCCGCCGAGGCCCGGCAACGGGTCTCCGGCCTGCGCAAACTGCGCTCGGTGGAACAGGAGTTGCTCGCCGCCTCGCGGCGCGAGATGGTCCTGGCGCGCGGTGAGCCGGGCGCCGACCCGGAACTGGTGGATCAAGTGCTGCGCGGGCTGGACCTGCGCTCGGACCGGAATTGACGGCACTGCGTCAGGTGCTGGTGGCGCCAGCCACCCTGACAGTTACGTAGGCTGAAGCCGAGCGACGATGACACTGCCGCACCGGTGCCTGTCTCTCCGGGCCCGCGTACCGCTTCCAGACCGATTCGAGGAGATACCGATGCCCCAGGCCGACGGCCGTACCCCCCTGGACCGCACCCCGCAGTGGGCCGCCCTCGGGAAGCACCGGGAGGAGTTCGGCGACCGGCACCTGCGTGAGCTGTTCGCCGCCGACCCCGAGCGCGGCAGCCGCTACACCCTCCAGGTCGGCGACCTGTACCTGGACTACTCGAAGCACCTGGTCACCGACGAGACCCTGGACCTGCTGCGCGAGCTCGCCGAGGCCACCGACGTGTTCGGCCTGCGCGACGCGATGTTCCGTGGCGAGAAGATCAACGTCACCGAGGACCGCGCCGTCCTGCACACCGCGCTGCGCGCCCCGCGCGGTGCGGTGGTCGAGGTGGACGGCGTCAACGTGGTGCCCGAGGTGCACGCCGTCCTGGACAAGATGGCCGCCTTCTCGAACCGGGTGCGCGGCGGCGAGTGGACCGGTCACACCGGCAAGCGGATCCGCAACGTCGTCAACATCGGCATCGGTGGCTCCGACCTCGGTCCGGCGATGGCCTACGAGGCGCTGCGCTCGTACAGCCACCGGGACCTGACCTTCCACTTCGTCTCCAACGTGGACCCCGCCGACCTGCACGAGGCGGTGCGCGACCTGGACGCGGCCGAGACCCTCTTCATCGTCGCCTCCAAGACCTTCACCACCATCGAGACCATCACCAACGCCACCTCGGCGCGTGACTGGCTGCTCGGCCAACTCGGCGCCGGCCAGGAGGCGGTGGCCAAGCACTTCGTGGCGCTCTCCACCAACGCCCAGGGCGTGGCCGACTTCGGCATCGACGTCGCGAACATGTTCGAGTTCTGGGACTGGGTCGGTGGCCGCTACTCCTACGACTCGGCGATCGGCCTCTCGCTGATGATCGCCATCGGCCCGGAGCAGTTCCGGCAGATGCTGGACGGCTTCCACCTGGTCGACGAGCACTTCCGCACCGCCCCCGCGACCGAGAACGTCCCGCTGCTGCTCGGCCTGCTGGGCGTCTGGTACGGCCAGTTCTTCGACGCCCAGTCGCACGCGGTGCTGCCCTACTCGCACTACCTGTCCAAGTTCACCGCCTATCTGCAGCAGTTGGACATGGAGTCCAACGGCAAGTCGGTGCAGCGCGACGGCAGCCCGGTCGGCTGGACCACCGGCCCTGTGGTCTGGGGCACCCCCGGCACCAACGGCCAGCACGCCTACTACCAGCTGCTGCACCAGGGCACCAAGGTGATCCCGGCCGACCTGATCGGCTTCGCCCAGCCGGTCGGCGACCTGGCCCCGACCCTGGTCGCCCAGCACGACCTGCTGATGGCCAACTTCTTCGCCCAGGCCCAGGCCTTCGCCTTCGGCAAGACCGCCGAGGAGGTCCGCGCCGAGGGCGTGGCCGAGTTCCAGGTCCCGCACCGCACCTTCCGCGGGAACCACCCGACCTCGATCCTGCTCGCCGACCAGCTGACCCCCGCGGTGCTCGGCCAGCTGATCGCGCTCTACGAGCACAAGGTCTTCGTGCAGGGCGCGATCTGGAACATCGACTCCTTCGACCAGTGGGGCGTCGAGCTCGGCAAGGTGCTCGCCAAGAAGATGGAGCCGGTGCTGCTGACCGGCGAGGGTGGCGATCAGCTGGACAGCTCCAGTGCCACCCTGGTCGCCAAGTACCGCGCGCTGCGCGGCCGCTGACCCTCGGTAGCACAGGGCGGGCCCCGGACGCCGCACGCGTCCGGGGCCCGCCCCGGTGTGCTGACGCTACGTCAGGAGCTTTGCAGCGCCGTGTCGTCCACCACGAAGCTGGTGGTGCCGCCGTCGGCATCGGTCTCGGTGCCGGTGAACTTCAAGGTCACCGTCTGCCCGGCGTAGGCCGACAGGTCCGCCGACTGCTGCGTGTAGCCGGAGTTGGCGTTCAGGTTCGAGAAGCTGCCCACGGTGGCCAGCACGGTGCCGCCGCTGCCGAGTACCTGCACCCGCAGGGTGTCGTCGGCGTTGCTGCTGGTGCCCTCCGTGCTGTCGATGTGCAGCCAGTAGGAGAAGGCCGCCGAGCAGCCCGTCGGGACGGTGACGGTCTGCGCCACGGTGTCGGTGTCCGCCTTGCCGTCACCGTTCAGCCAGGCGTCCCAACTGCCGCTGTGCGCGGGTTCGTCGGCCGTGTCGTTGTTGACCGGTGACTGGCCGAGCGTGGAGCTCTGAGTCCACGGCGCGGGTTTGCTCCCGTTCTCGAAGCCCGGGTTGCCGAGCAGTTGGGCCGGGGTGCAGCCGCCCGTGGCCGCGGTGACGGTGAGCGTGAAGGTGGCGCTGTGACTGCCGGAGGCGGCCGTCCCGGTCACCGCGATCGGGTAGCTGCCGGCCGGCGTGCTCGCCGAGGTCGCCACGGTCAGCGACGAACTGCCGCCCGAGGTCACCGAGGTGGGGTTCAGCGTGACGGTGGCGCCGGTGGGGGCGCCGGTGGCCGTCAGGGCGACCGGCTCGGCGCTGCCGGAGGTGACGGCGGTGGCGACGGTCGCGGTGGTGGAGGCCCCGGCGGTCACCGAACCGGCGGCCGGGGTGGCGGCGAGCGAGAAGTCGCTCGGGCTGCCGGTCGCGGTGCCGGCCACCACGTCGATCTTCGGCGCGTTCCAGCCCGAGAGGCTGACCACCGGGGTGGCACCTTGCAGGTCGGCGGAGTTGTAACTGGCGGTCAGCGTCTCGGACTCGCCCGGCCACAGGGTGACGTCGTTGTTGTTCCAGATCGAGGACTGCAACTCGTTGTCGCCGGACAGCTCACTGCCGCTCGCCGTGCCCCGGCGGATGTCCGCCCGCAGGAAGAAGCCGACGGTGGGCGTGGACGAGGTGTTGGTGACGGTCACCGTGACCAGCTTGTCCGAACTGCCGGGCCCGGCCTGGTCGCTGGTGGTGGCGGTGGCCGTGACGGCAGCCGTCGGCAGGTTCTGCAGGGACTTGAGGTTGGCGTAGGTCGAGGTGGTCGGCTGCGGCTGACCGACGCTCGACGACCAGTTGGTCTGGTCCGTGGTGGTGGAGTTCCAGTAGACGTTGCGGTCCACCAGGGTGCCGTTCTGCTTCACCAGCAGTTCGACGAAGTAGACGGTCCCCGCGGCGGTCGGCAGCTTCGGCTTCAGCACCGCGTTGGCCACCTGCTGGGAGGCCAGCGTCCGGCTCCCGGAGGTCTGGTCGTCCAGCACCGTGCCCGCGGTGTTGTAGACCTTGGCCTCCACCGTCACCCCGGACCGGCTGGTGCCGCCCAGGTTGTCCAGGGTCACCGTGTCGTTGTCCAGCGCGTAGAGCGCGTGCAGCGACCGGTTGGCCTTCTGCGCGCCGAAGTACGAGCCGGCCTGGTCGCCGTCGTTGTTGTAGAGCGACCAGAGCAGGGTCGGCCAGCCCTTGTTCAGCTGCCAGTACACGGTGCCGGTGGACGGTTCGACCGCGTTGGTGGAGTGGTCGATGAAGGCCTCGAACTGGGCCCGGGTGTCCTCGTAGTTCTGGACCTGGGCCTCCTCGACGTACTGCGCGAGGCCGGACGGGGCGCCGTACCGGTCGGTGATCGCGGTGTCGAGGTTGTAGTTCGTGCCGAAGTGGTAGTTGGTGTGCGAGGTGCCCTCGTAGTTGTCGTGGTACTGGTTGGCACCCGGCGACTGCCACAGCGCGGCCTGGTCGGCGGGGGAGAGGAAGCGGTTGATCGAGTCCATCGTCGGGATGGTGTTGCCGCCGCTCTCCTCGCTGTCGTAGCCCCAGGACCCGCCCACGTTGGTCTGCGTCGAGTCACTGGTGCTGTAGTGCGAGGTGTCGTACCAGTAGTTCGGCGCCACCCAGTCGTACGGGCCCTCCTTCTCCCCGGAATCACCCAGCTGGGGGCTGGAGTTGTACTCGGCGGAGGAGACGAACGGGACGTTGAAGTCGGCCGCCTTGAAGCCGTTCAGGGCGAGCGTCTCCTGGGTCGCGGTCGGGGCGTTGTCGCTCCACTGGAAGCTGAAGACGCTCGGGTGGTCGCGCAGCGTCTGGCCGAGCGTCTGCGCGGTCAGCTGGTACAGCGACTGCTGGGCGCTGGTGTAGCTGGTGTTCTCCCAGAAGTCGCAGCACTGGAAGCCGGCGTTGACCAGGATGCCCGCCGCGTCCATCTGCTGGTACCAGTCGGCCGGCATGAAGTGGCCTTCGAGGCGCACGGTGTTGACGCCCATGGCCTTCATCAGGCCGATCTGCTTCGCCGTGTCGGCCGGGTCGTAGCGCAGGAACAGGTCCGGCGACCACCCGCCGCCGCGGATCACCAGCGGCACGTTGTTGATCTGGAACTGGCGCACCCCGCTGGGCATGGCCGCTCCGCCGCCGACCAGCGAGGAGGTGGCGTTGCGGATGCCGAAGGTGTCGCTGGTGGAGTTCAGCGTGCTGCCGTTCTGCGCCACCGAGGTGGCCAGCGTGTAGAGCGGCTGGGCGCCCAGCTGGTAGGGCCACCAGATCTGCGGGTTGGTCAGGTTGATGGCCGCGAAGCCGACCGTCTGGGTGGAGTTCGCCGCCACCGTCACGCTCTGGGTCACCGTGATCGGCGTGCCACCGCCGGGCGGGGTGACGGTCGCGGTCACCGTGCCGCTCTGCGCGGTGGACGCGGTGTTGGTGACGTCCGTCTTCACGGTCAGCGCCGAACTGCTCAGGTCGGCCGCGGTGTTCTGGACCACGTGCGCGTTGCCGTCGAGCAGCGGGCCGCCGGTCCGCAGCTGGACCGGGAACTGGATGCCGGTGTTGTTGTCCGGCGGGATCTGGGTCCAGTCCACGTTGTCGACGGTGAGCATGGTGTTCGGGTTGTTCGGATGCACCTCGATCGCCAGCGAGTTGGTGCCGGCGCTCAGCAACTTGGTGACGTCGAAGGTGTTGCGCGTGTAGCCGCCGGTGACATTGGCCGAGGCGGCCACCTGGGTGCCGTTCACCCACACGTCGGCCGAGCCGATCACGCCGTTCAGCACCAGGGTGGCGTCCTGTCCGGCGGGCGGGGCGGTGAAGTCCGTCCGGTACCACCACGGGACGTTGAACGGGGCGAGCGTGTCGGCGCCGACCTTGGTCATCTGCCCGAAGCAGGTCTTCATGTTCGTCGAGCTGAAGACGTTCGGGCAACTCCCGTTCTGCAGCATCGCGTTGATCTCGGTGCCGGGGGCGCCGCCGCCGTCGTCGGCGACGCTCAGCCAGCCGGAGGTGTTGAAGCCGGGGGCGGAGATCTGGCTGCCGGACTGGGTGGCGGTGGCGCTGGTGAGGACCTTCCAGCCGGTGGTCGCACCGAGGTCGGCCAGTGCGGTGGAACCGGTGGCCGGATCCTTGAACGTGCTCGCGGTCGCCACGGGGGTGACGGCGGCCGGCGTGGCGGGGGAGGTGGGGGCGGCGCTGGTCGGGCGTACGGTCAGGGCGAGTAGCCCCAGTGCGGCGACCGCGGTCGCCAGCGCGCGTCTCGGAGGTGCCATGGGGGGCTCCTATAAAGTTAGGAAACTTTACTTACGAGCACTGGCAAGCTACTGGCCCCGCCCGGCGGGGGTCAACGGGTGTGCGCCAACGGGTCCATGCCGGTGGGTGCATGCCGGTGGGTGCGCACCGGGGCGGCTGCCGAAAACGCCGGAAGGCCTCTCGCTCAGAACTCTGAACGAGAGGCCTTCCGGCTGTCGGTGCGCCGCCAGGGACTCGAACCCCGGACCCGCTGATTAAGAGTCAGCTGCTCTAACCAACTGAGCTAGCGGCGCCTGCTGACAGAGAAAACTCTAGCAGCGGGCTCAGGCGGAGCCAAAATCGAATACCGGCTGCCCTGTCTCCTGGACCTGTTCGTCACCCCCCCCGCGCGCGGCCCGCACGCAGGCCCAGAGCAGCACATCGGCGCCGGGCAGCCAGGGCTCCCGGGTGTCCGGGGCGACGATCCAGCGGCCGGCGCCGAGGCCGGGCGCGGCGGGCTGGTCGAACAACTGCCGCACGGGCGGCACGGTCACCGCGTCGCCCAGCCCGTGGCAGAGCAGCGGCGGCACGTCCCGCGCCCACTCCTCCCAGGCCAGCAGCCGCCGCAGCCGGGGCCCCGCGGCCGGCTGGACGAAGAGCAGCAGGCGCCCCCGGTGCTCGGCCACCGGTCCACAGCCGGGCCCCGAGGACCACAACTCGTCCAGCACCCGGCGCCCGAAGAGCACCGGCAGGCTGATCACGTCGAAGGCCTTGCCGCACGGCAGCACGGTCGGCGCCCAGGGCCGGGCCTCCCAGAGCGCCCGCAGGCTGCGCGGATACTCACTGGCCGAGGCCAGCCAGGCCTCGCCCGCGACGGTCAGGTATTCAACGGAGTGCTGTGTCCAGATATCCACGCCCAGCAGGTTGCTCCGGCCGGCGATCAGGGCGCAGCGAAAACGGTATTCGCCGGACAGCGCCGCTGTGGGCGGCGTAGGCTGCCGCGCCGCATATGCCAGTGGCCAGTCGCAGCCCCCACCGGGACCCCACCGCAGGACTCAGCTCTCGCCCGACCGCCGCTGGCGCAGCAGGTCGCGGCCGTACTCGACCATCCGGGTCGCATAGTCCGCCGTCCAGTCCGCGCGGGCCGCGACCTCGGCGGCCGAGAGCGCGTCGAACCGACGCGGATCGGCCAGTTGGGCCGCCGCGATCGCCTGGAAGTCGGTGGCCCGCTCGGCCGCCGCCCGGAAGGCCAGCGCCAACTCGGTCGACCGCTTCAGCAGTTCGGCCGGGTCATCGATGCTCTCCAACTGGAAGAACCGCTCCGGCTCGGCGACCAGGGCATCGGGCTCGAAGAGCAGCGGTGCCGGACGCAGGCGGCGCGGCGGATCTTGGCGATCGGGCATGCGAGAACACCTTCGGTAGCGGGGACCGACTGCGTGACGGTCGGTTGCGGCCGTCGTCCATTGTCGCTCGCGCCCCACCCATCGCGGAACGGTGCCCGGGCAGGCGCTCCTCACACCCGTGCGCCGGGGCGCGCGCACCGGCCGTGAACCGGGCTCACTGCCCGCGTACCCGCGGCTACGACCCGCGCACCCGGTGCTCCGCCAGGTGCTGCAGCACCCGGTAGTTGGCCTCCCAACCGTCCGGGAACTGCGCCCCGACCCGCTCCAGCAGTCCGATCACCTGCCCGCCGATCTTCTCCTCCCAGCCGGCCGGAATCCGCATCGCGCTGCCCAACTGCACCGGATCACCGGCCGGGTGCTCGTCGAGCAGTTCGGGGATCCCGGCCCGCGCCACCACGATGCAGGCGTGCCGGTGCCGCGAGGCCAGCACGCACAGCCGCCCGGTCTCCAGGTGGAAGGCGGTGGCGTCCGGGCGCCCGGAGAGCGGGTGCAGCACCACCGTCATGTCGTACTCGCGGCCCTGCAGCCGGTTCGCGGTGTCCACGCTGACGGCCGGGCCGGCCACCGGGTCCACCGGGACGCCGAGCGCGCCGAGCGCCGCGCGGACCGCCGCCGCCTGGTCGCGGTGCGCGGTGCCGACCGCGATCCGCCCCGCGGTCAGCGGCACCCGGCCCTGCTCGGAGCTGGCCACCAGCCCACGGTC
This sequence comes from Kitasatospora sp. GAS204B, assembly GCF_029892155.1. Lineage (GTDB taxonomy): Bacteria > Actinomycetota > Actinomycetes > Streptomycetales > Streptomycetaceae > Kitasatospora. Next base: position 136,626 of record NZ_JARZAG010000020.1, read on the forward strand.
CAGCAGCCGGCGCACCAGCGCCGCGACCGCGGCCACCGCCTGCGGATCGGTCCGCACGGTGTGCCGGGCCGGCAGCTCCAGCAGCGCCCAGCCGTACTCGGCGGCCTCGTCGATCGTCGCGTCCACCGCGCTGCCGTCCGACCGGGTGCCCGGCAGCAGCAGCCGGTCGCCGGGACCGGTCCCGGCGCGGAACGGGGTGAACGGGTAGAAGGCCTCCGAGATCAGCGGCGCCGCCGAGGCGGGCAGCCGCCAGGAGACCGGCAGCCGGTGCGGCTCGATCGCCGGGTTGTGCGCCAGCAGGGTCACCACCGCACTGCTCGACGGATCGTAGGACAACCCGCTCCACTGCTCGGTGCCGACCACCGTGAACGGGTCCAGCTGGCCCGGATCCCCGACGAACAGCGCCCGCTCGAAGAGCCGGGCGACGGCCAGCAGCGCGTCCGAGCGCATCTGGTACGCCTCGTCCACGATCGCGTGCCGCCACGGCTCGACGTCCTTGACCCACTGCCACTTGGCGGCCGTGGAGACCACCACGTCCAGCTCCAGCAGGTCGGCGGGCTTGCTGCTCGCCGTCACGTTCGGATGCCGCAGCGCCTCGGCGGCCGGACGGGCCTCGCCGCTGTGCAGCCGCCCGACGGTCAGCTCGGTGCCCTTGGCGGCCAACCGGTCGACCAGGTCGTCCACCTGACTGTTCGTCTGGGCCACGATCATCAGGCGTTCGCCTGCCGCGACCAGCTCCCGGGCGGCCTTCACCACCAGCGTCGACTTCCCCGCGCCGGGCGGTGAGTCGACCACCACGCCGCGTGGTGCGCCGGGCGCCGGGTGGACGGTGGCGGCCAGGATCGCTGCCACCGCCGCGTCGGCGGCGGCCGCGGGGGATGGCGGGGTGGGCGGGGTCAGGAGGCTCACAGGCTGCTCATGCCCACTCTTCGGAGACGGAAGCCGAACGCGGGGCGGCCGACGGGGGACCGCCGTGCGTCCACGGGGTGTCGTCCGGCTCCGGCAGCGGCGCCGACTGGCGCGGCGCGAGCTCGAACAGGGTGAAGGTCACCGGCTCACCGGGCTGCGGCAGACTGCCGGCCTCGGGCTCCTTCTTGCGACCCATCCCGTTCACCACCCGCACGGTGATCAGGCCCGCCGCCGCGTCGAAAGCAACCACCTCGGCCTTCTGGGCAGCGGGCCCGGACGCCCGGTGCACCTCGCGGCCGAGGTCGGCGTGCGGCCGGTCGGTGGTGTGCACGGTGAGCAGCGGCCGGGGCTTCGGAGTCCGCCCGCTGGTGTCGTACGCCGGCTCCAGTTCCGTCACCACCCCGCTGAACGCCTCACCGGCCAGCCGCCGCTCGGCCATCGCCAGCGGATCGTCCAGCGCCTCCTGCACGCCGACCCGCACCTGCTCGCGTTCGCGCTGGGCGAGCTTGCGCGCCGCCGTCACCGCGTCGTCCACCCGGGGCTGCGGCGGCTCGCCGGCCGCCAGCCGGTCCCGGTGGCCGGTGTAGGACCAGCGGTCGCTCTCCCAGCGCTCGGCGAGATGCCCGCCCGGCGGCAGCGCGCGCAGCAGGTCGAGCCCGCGCCAGACGTCCGTCCAGGTCGGCAGCAGCACCTCCAGCAGCAGGTGCCGCAGCTCGCCGACAGCGGCCGCGAGGTCCACCGCGGCGTCCGGACGTCCCTGCCGGGCGGCCGCCTGGGCCGCGTCGAACCGCGCGATCGCCGGGGCCAGCAGCTTCTCGTCGAACCGCGGATCGGTGGCCGGGCCGGCCGGCGGGTGCAGCAGCCGGCCGTCCGTGCCGCGCGCCGTCTCGGCCAGTTCGGCGGCCTCGGCGCCGGTCAGGCCGGCCGGCGGGTGGTGCCAGGCGAGCTGGGCGGCCAGGTGCTGGTCCTCCAGCAGGCTCTGCCCGGTCGCCCAGTGCCGGGCCAGCAGGCCGGTCATCGGCAGCAGCAGGCTGCTGCCCGGGACCTGGGCCCGCTCGGTGAGATGGGTCAGCCAGCGCCCCAGCAGCGGGACCCGGGTCGGTGCCGGGTACGGTCCGGGGTCCGGATCCTCCGCGGTACGACGGAACCGGGTGGCCCGCCCGAGCAGCGCCAGGTGCCGCACCGAACCGACGTTCGGCACGATCAACTGCGGTGCGTCCAGGCACAACTCACGGGTGGTCACGGTCTTCTCGCCGGTCGCCGGCTCCTTCTCGGAGCCCTCGATCAGCTCGACCGCCGCGGCGAAGGAGTCCAGGTAGGGCAGCAGGTCGTCGGCCAGCGCGGCCAGGAACTCGGCCCGCCGCTCCCGGTTGAGCGGCTGCGGCACGATGTGCAGCCGGGGCTCGGCCCGGTCGGTGCCGAGCAGCACGGCCAGCGGCGCGCCGTCCTCGGCCGCCGTGGCGAGCGGGACCAGCACCATCGGCCGGTCCGCGAGGTGGCGGTGGAGCACGGTGGCCAGCGGCTCGGCGCGGCCGCTGCGGATCGCCTCCAGCCGGGCCAGCGTGGTCAGCAGGCTCATCCCGACGCTCCGGACAGCGCTACCCCGGACAGGGCTTCGGCGCGCAGCGCGGCCGCGTACCGCAGCCGTGCGGTGGCCGGGTCCTCGACGGCCGGGTCCTCAGTGGCCGGATCCTCGGCGGCTGCGGGGTCCCGGGGTGCCGCCGGGATCCCGCCACCGGCGCAGGCCGTGAGGACCGCCGCCACGGTGCGCAGGTCGCCCAGGTCCGCCCTGACGCCGCGCCCGATCTGCTCGACCGACCCCGCCGCGCGCGCCTGCGCCCGGCAGTGGAAACCCAGTTCGCAGGCCGACAGGCATTCGGGCCCGTAGACCGCCGGCACCTCGTCCACCGCGGCGGTCAGCTCCGCCACCGGCCGGGTCGGCTGTCCGGCCGGATCCGGCGCCAGGTCGAAGCTGGTGCCGGGCGGCAGCGCGTCCAGCAACTCCTCGATCCGGGTCAGCCGGGCCAGCGCGCGCCGGGTGGTCGCCAGCTCGCGCCGGACGTCGATCGCGGCGGCCACCGGCCGCTGCCCGAAGTCCTGCGGGCAGACCAGCAGCACCGTCAGCTCCGGGCTGCCGGGCGGCCCCGGATCCTGCGGGGACCCGGACGGCCCGTCCAGACCGGCCGCCTCCTGCAACGCCAGGACGTACACGGCGGCCTGCCGAGCGGCCGCGCCCACCTTCGCCGGGTCGGCCGAACCGTCCAGCACCGGGAAGGACTTGATCTCCACCACGGTGCACCGGCCGCCGTGCACCAGCACCGCGTCCGGCTCCAGGTAGGCGGGCGCGCCGGCCACGGTGAGCCGCAGCATCGGGTGGTCGAGCAGCGTCCACAGCGCGGGGTCGGCCAGCGAGGCGGCGACCGCCTCGGCCAGCGCCTCGCTGGTACGCGCGGCTCGCACCGCCGGGCCCGAACGCGGCAGCAGGTCGGGGGTGTCGAGCCGGTCGCCGTCGCCCGGCGGCAGGCCGAGGTGGCGGCGCAGCGGCTCGAGCAGCGCGGCGCAGTCGTCGGCCTTCAGCCGGGCCTCGAAGGCCGTGCCGCGAGCGATCGCGAACGGCGAGCGGCCGAACGGCGCGGGGCGGCCCAGCCGCCCCGCCACGGCACCCTTGTCCACCCCGGCGGCATCCAGCACGGCCCGGCGGCGGCAGCCGGGGTTGGCGGCAAGGGCGGCCAGCGCCCGGGCGTCGAGCCCGCGCTGCTCGGCCCCGCCACGCAGCGCGGCCAATCGCCGGGCCTGATCGGTGAGCGAGACGTTCATGGTGCTCGCCAGTCTCGCATCCGCCACCGACACTGGTACTCGTAGCCGGGTTCCTGGCGGTGGTGGCTTCACGCGTGCGACGCTTCGCTCCGCCGGTGCCCGATCGCCGCCAGCCCGACCAGCGCACAGGAGCAGTGCCCGCATGCCACCGTCGACACCGACCGACAACCCCCGACCTGCGACCGGCCTCTGGGCGCAGATCCACGCCGAGCGGGCCGCCCTGGCCGCCGACCTGGTGGGGCTGGACGAGGAGCAGTGGGCCACCCGGTCCCTCTGCGACCGGTTCACCGTCCGCGAGGTGCTCGCGCACCTGACCGCGGGGGCGAGCCTCACCCCCGTGCGGTGGATGGCGGGTGTCATCCGCTGCCGCTTCGACTTCGACCGGCAGGTCGCACTGCGGCTGGCCGAGCACCTGGGCGCCGCTCCGGCCGAGACGCTCGCAGGGTTCCGGCAGGTGATCACCAGCACGACCAAGCCGCCCCTGCCGAAAGTGGCGATGCTCGGGGAGACGGTCGTGCACGCGGAGGACATCCGCCGACCGCTTGGCATCGAGCGCGACTATTCGGTCGACGCCCTGAGCGCCCTGGCCGCCTACTACCAGGGCTCCGACCTGCCCGTCCTCTCGAAGAAGCGCGCAGCCGGCCTGCGACTGACGGCGACAGACGGCCCCTTCGTCGCCGGTGACGGCATGCCGGTGTCCGGCACCACGCTGGCCCTGGTCATGGCGATGGCCGGCCGCGCACCCTACTGCGACCAGCTCGACGGCGCAGGGGTCGCCACCCTGCGCGAGCGCCAGGCGCTGGCCTGACCGGCGGCACGGCCGACGCCCGATCGTGGTGACAACCACCTCGACCGGTCACGCGGTCACGACCGCGACCTCGCGCAGTCCCCGGCGTCCGGCTCGCGGGGGTGTACCTCTCGGTAACCGGCGGGTAGGGAATCATGGCAGTGCACCCCACCGCCCTGGCGCCGGCTCGCGTGCCGGCGCCCAGCCCTCAGGAGCCCGTGATGCCCGCTCGTCTGATCCTTGTCCGCCACGGTGAGACCGCCTGGTCGGCGAGCGGCCAGCACACCGGCCGGACCGACATCCCGCTGACCGAGGAAGGCCGGCAGATGGCCCGCGCGGTCGGCGCCCGGCTGCGCCGCGCGCCGTGGAACGGCCTGCCGGACGCCATGGTCTACACCAGCCCGCTCTCCCGGGCCCGGGAGACCTGCGAGCTGGCCGGCTTCGGCGACCGTGCGGTGGACCGGCCCGAGCTGATGGAGTGGGACTACGGCGCGTACGAGGGTCGTACCGGCGCCGAGATCCGCGAGCACGAGCACCCCGGCTGGCTGATCTGGCGCGACGGCGTGCGCGAGGGCGAGAAGCTCTCCGAGGTCGGCGCCCGCGCGGACGCCTTCCTCGCCGGGATCGACGAGGAGCACGGCAGCCCGCACCCCGAGACCACCACCATGCACGCCGCCGACCGCGACGTGCTGGTCTTCGCCCACGGCCACCTGCTGCGCGTCCTGGGGGCCCGCTGGCTGGGCCTGGCACCGGAGTTCGGCCAGCGGCTCAAGCTCGGCACCGCGGCGCTCTCGGTACTCTCCTGGGAGTACGGGCTGCCCGCGATCGAGATCTGGAACGACCACAGCCACCTGGACTCGCTGCCCACCGCCTGACCGGGTTTGACCTGGCCGGTCAGACGGGCCCGGTCGTCAGGCCGCCACCGCGTTGTCGTACCCGGCCAGGAACTCCCCGACCTCACGCACCGCCTGGAAGGCGCGCAGCCGCTGTGCGGTATCCGCGAGCATGCCGCGGATCCGGGCGGAGCGGACCTGGCCGAGCAGCGCCACCGCCGCGCTGCCGTGCGCGGCCGACCCGGCCAGGTCGCCGCGGCCGAGCCGGTCGTGGGCCAACTCGGCGGTGTACAGCGCGCGGTTGCGGACGAACTGCGGCTGCTGCAGCGCCATGGCCAGTCCGGCGCGCTCGCTGGCCCGGTCCCACTCGCCCAGCGTCGACCAGCACTGCGCCTCGAGACCCGCGATCTCGGCCTCGCCGTAGAAGGACATCCACTCCGGGTCGGACTCGCTCTCGCCGCGCTCGAAGAGCGTGTACGCCCGGCCCAGTGACCGTTCGCAGGACCCGCGGTCGCCCAGCGCCGCCCAGCCGCCCGCCTCGCGCATGGCCAGCAGCGAGCGCAGCCGGTCGGAGTCCAGCCGGCGGGCCGCGCTCTGCCCGGCCTGCGCGGCCCGCAGCGCCTCCCGCGGCCGCCCGGCGTCCCGGGCCAGGAAGGCGCTGTTGCAGAAGACATGGGCCTCCAGCGCCGAGTCGTCGGCCATCCGGGCGGTGGCCAGCGCCTCGGCGTAGAACGAGCGCGCGTCGGCCAGTCGTTGCGAGTCATGGGCCAACCAGCCCACCGAGATGGCCAGTTCGCCGGCCGTGGCCTGCAGTCGCCGTTCGGTGTCCAGCGTGTAGTCGCCTTCGTTGAGCAGCAGGTACGCACTGCGCAGGGACTGGCCGGCGCGCTCGAAGAGGGTGTCGGCGCCATGCGCGTCGTCGGCCGACCGGATGTCCCGGACCGCCTGTTCGACGAGCCGGACGTCGGCGCGGCCGACCCGGCGCGGCGCGCGCGGTGCGGGCGGCGGGAGGGGGAGCGCGGTGTGCGCGGTGTCGGCCTGGGCCGGCCCGTCCAGGCCGAGCACGGTGGCCAGGGCGGTCGGTCCGCCGCTCAGGAACGTACGGCGACGCACGTCGTCGTTCTCCTCGTCGAAATGGTGCGGGGGGTGTTGCGCGGGGCGGCCGCGCACGGCCGTCCGGGGGGCGAAGCCGAGGTCCGCCAGCGACCGGTCCGGCCAGATGTGCCGGAACACCCGCTCGTAGGCGTAGTTGGGACAGCGGATCGCGCCGGCCTCGACGCGTCCGATGTACCGGGCGTCGCAGGAGACGTGTTCGCCGATCGCCCGTGCCGCTCGCCGGATCACGGTGGCGAACTCCGCGGGGGACAGGTCGCCGCGCAGCTCGCGCATCGCGGTGTTGGGGGTGGGCACGGCGGTTGCGGGGGCCATGGTGCGCTCCGGGCTGAGGCGGTGCGGGTGGCGCCGACCGGTCCGGGGCCGGGCGGACGGCTGTGTCTCGGCGGACCCGTGCGGCCCGGGGAGGCGACGGCTAGACAGTACCGGCTGTCACCAGGTCATTACGATGGGTTTGCCGGAGAATAGGCCCTAATTGGTGTCAAAGCAGACATTTCTCGGGAGTTCTGCCATGAAATGCCATGGCTTGCTGTAAGGCGCCCCGTGGCCAATCGGCAGCCAGGCCCGTTGTGTTGATATCGGGCGGTCAGGGGTCGTCGCTCGACGTATCACCCGTCCATCGTCCAGCTCCCGTCGCGTTCATAGCATCGGTTCACTTGTCCCGCTGTTCACTTGTCCCACTGACGGATCATCAGTTTCCCTCGGCCTGAGGGGAACCCGGTGACGATCAGCCGAACACCGGGGAAAGCGGACATGAGAGGCGCGCGGAGCGAACCGAACCAGGAGGGCCCACATGATGGTCATCGGGATGCCGCAGTTCCGCAGTCTGCGCCCGGGCGACGCACCACGCTTCCTCGCCCCGGTCGCCGCCGGCCCGTTGCTGGGGCCGGCGCCGGGCGGCCGGGCGGTCCCCGCGCCCGCTGCCCGCCGGTACGACGTCGTGGTCGTCCCGCTGCGCCTCGGGCTGGAGGCGGTCGACATCCTGAGGCTGCGCCGAGCCTGCGGTTCCGTGGTGCAGGGGGCTGCCGCCGCCACGCTCTTCTTCCTGGTCCCGGGCGGCACGGCCGAGCGCTGGCACCTGCCGGGCACCTCCGGCTCGCCGGGTGCCGCGCCGCTGGCGGCCACCGATCCGCGCTGGCTGGTCCCGCCGGCCGGGTCCGAGGCCGTCGCGGTTCCCACCGACCCCTGGGTGCTGCGCTCCGCCCTGTGCGAGGCCGCCCGCACCCTGATCGCGAGCGGCGTCGGCCCGTTCTGAGCCACCGGGCGGCCCGCTCCTCCCCTCCCAGCTGCGCGTTCTCCCGGTCCCACGAGAGATACTTCGCCCCATGGGACGAGAGCAGCGAGCCCCGCGCAGGCGGCCGACCACCCCCGAGGTACCAGCCGCCACCGGGCCGCGCTCGCACCGCACCGAGTTCGGCCTCGCCGAGCTGGTCCCTGACCGGGACCATCCCCAGGCCTGGTCCCTGCTGCTCGACGGTGCCCCGCAGTCACACGTCGACCTGGCCGACCCCACCCGCCTCGCCTTCGAGTACCAGCGCCGCCTCGGCCACCTGATCGACCTGGCCGCCGAACCCGGCAAGCCGATCCGGGTCCTGCACCTGGGCGGTGGCGCCCTGACCCTGGCCCGCTACACCGCTGCCACCCGCCCGCGCTCGCGCCAGCAGGTCGCCGAACTCGACACCGCGCTCACCGAGTGGGTCCGCACCGAACTGCCGGTGCCGACCGGCTGGCAGATCAAGGTCCGCGGCGGCGACGCCCGTGCGGTGCTGGAGCGCGCCCCCGAAGGCGGTGCCGAGCTGGTGATCGCCGACGTCTTCTCCGGCGCACGGGTCCCCGCGCACTGCACCACCGTCGAATTCGCCACTCTCGCGACCCGCGCCCTGGCCCCCGGCGGTCGCTACGCGGTCAACATCGCCGACGGCGCCTCCCTGGCCTTCGCCCGCTGCCAGGTCGCCACGCTGCTCGCGGTCTTCCCCGAGGTCGCGCTGATCGCCGACCCGGCGGTGCTGCGCGGAAAGCGCTTCGGCAACCTGATCCTGGTCGCCGCCCACACTCCACTGCCGATCGCCGAGCTCACCCGCCGTACCGCGACCGACGCGAGCCTCGGCCGGGTCGAGCACGGAAGGGAGCTGGCCGCCTTCCCGGCCGGCGCCCCCGTGGCGACCGACGCGCTGGCCGCGCCCTCACCGGCACCGCCGCCGGACACCTTCAAGCACGCCGGCCGCTGACGGTCGGCGATCGGACGGGGGCGGCGTCGCGGTGCCGGCGGCGTCGGTGCCCCCGCCGTTGTCAGTGCCCCCGTTGTGCCGGTGTCCGCTCAGTGCCCGCGCGGCAGCCCGCGGTGCTTGTACATCGCCGCTCCCGTGAGCAGCAGCCCGGCGGCGATCGGGATCAGCACCGCACCCGCGGTGCCCGTCGCGGCGAGCGGCGCCGCCGCGACACTCGCGTGGACGGCGGGGTCCCCGCTCAGGCTCGGAACGCCGGCGCGCAGCGGATCCGTCCCCGGCACCGGGCGCTCGGCGCCGCCGGCCGACCGTGCCGCGCTGCCCACCGTGATGCGTCCGCCGTCCCTGGAGGCGGCGAGTTCCACGCTGCGCGTGCTCGTCGTGGCGCCTGACGAACCGTCACCCAGCAGACCGCCCTGGGATGCCCCGTCCGCTCGCGAACCCGCGCCGTCGCCCGACGCCGCGCCCCGTTCCCCCCGCGCCCCGCTCCCGGCGACGGCGCTGCCCCGAGCGCCCGGCGGACCCGCGCCGCCCGCCGGGCCTCGGCCGGCTCGCCCGCTGGTGGCCGCCGACGCGCCGTGCCCGCTGCCGCCGGCCGCCTGCGGATCCGCCGGCTGCCGCTCCTGCGCCGGCACCGCCGGCAGCAGCGAGCCGGCCAGCGCGAACGCGTCCGGCAGCGGGGTGGTCTGCCCCGGCAGTGGTAATCCGCCGGCCCGGATCCGGCTGTGCAGCAGCTGGTCGACCCCGCTGGCATCGGCATCGAGCCCAGTCGTCCCCAGTACCCCCGACACGCCGGCCGGGCCCGCACCGTCACCGGCGGCAGTCGATGTTGCCCCGGCGCCGCCCGCCCCACTCTCGGACCCGCGCCGCCCGGCGCCACGTCCAAGGGCGCCGCTCGGCCCGGCCGGCTTGCCGGGACCAGCCGGCTCAGCAGGACCGTGTGCACCAGAGCTGCGCGCACCAGAGCCGTGCGCACCAGAGCCGTGCGCACCGACCATCCGGACCGCGGTCTCCGCCGGCGCATGGGGGGCAGCGTGTGCGGCGGCCACCCCCAGGCCGAACCCCCAGACTTGCGCCAGTACCGCCCCACCGGCCGCCAGCGCCAGTGGTCCTGGCCGTCGTCCCCCGCGTCCCCGACGCCGCTCCGGTACCCGTGGCCCCGTTGGGCTCGCCGGGCTCGCCGAGGCGAGGGGTGGGGGAGCGGGCGATGACTCGGGCGCCGAGGACGCGTGTTTGGCTCGCACGTGAGAGGAGAACGAGCCGTGCCGCCGCGAGGTCACGCCGGCTGCTGACGCACCGTCAACCGAACGACCGGTCAGCGTCGATTTCCGGCCGATCTGACGGCAGGGCAGTCACGACTCAGGAGTTCGGGCGCAGCGTCCAGAGCACGCTCATCTCACCCGTCACCGCGCCGTCCTCGCGGGTGATCGCCACCGCGACCGGAAACTCGGGGCGCTGCCCCGCGTCCAGCTCCGCGACGATGTCCGCGATCGGGCGGCCCAGTGTGGCGGTGGCCGTGACCGGGCCCATCGCCAGCTTCTTGTAGGCGATCTCCGCGCTGACCGCGAGCGGCACGGCCCGCGAGAGCTGCTCGCCGAAGGCCGCCAGCACGATGCACCCGCTGGCCGACTCGCCCAGCGTGAACATCGCACCCGCGTGCGGACCGCCCACGTGGTTGTGGAAGTCCGGCTGGTCCGGCAGGCGCAGCACGGCCCGCTCGGGGGTCGTCTCCAGGTACTCCAGGTTCAGGGTGCGGGCCATCGGGACGGTGGCGGCCAGCATCTGGCCGATCGTGGGTGTGGTCATGGCGGCCATGTTACTTGCCGGTAGCCTCGGTCGGGCAAGGGGTTCGGCGGACGAGTCGGCTCGCTGCTCGCCGCTGTCGCGCACACTGTCGCCCGCAGAAGCACGAAACGACCGAGGGCCCGATCTCCACTGCGGAGATCAGGCCCTCGGTTTGATGGGGTGAGTGACGGGACTTGAACCCGCGGCCACCTGGACCACAACCAGGTGCTCTACCAACTGAGCTACACCCACCATCTGTCTCGCGCGTTCCCGCGCTGACAGGAAGAACTCTACAGGATCCGAGCCGGTGCTCGCGCCAGGGTTTCCAGCACGACCAGGGCGGACCGTGGTTGTGTGGCGCCGGTCACAGCCGGCGCCACACGGCTGCTGGAATCAGTCGGTCGGCAGCTGGTACTTCGCCGCGATCTCCCGGGCGGCATCGCCGTCCGGACCGGGCAGCGGGACGAACACGGCCTCGCGGTAGTACCGCAGTTCGGCGATGCTCTCCCGAATGTCCGCCAGCGCCCGGTGACTGCCGCCCTTCTGCGGGCTGTTGTAGTACGCCTTCGGGTACCAGCGGCGAGCCAGCTCCTTGATCGAGGAGACGTCCACGATCCGGTAGTGCAGGTGCCCCTCCAGGGCCGGCATGTCCCGGGCCAGGAACCCGCGGTCGGTGGCCACCGAGTTCCCGCAGAGCGGGGTCTTCCCGGCCTCCGGGGCGTGCTCGCGGATGTAGTCGAGCACCAGCCGCTCGGCCTCGGCCAGCGTCATCCCGTCGGCCAGCTCGTCGAGCAGGCCGGAGGAGGTGTGCATCTCGCGGACCACCTCCGGCATGGTCGCGAGTGCCTCCTGGGGAGGGCGGATCACGACGTCCACGCCCTCGCCGAGGATGTTGAGCTCGGAGTCGGTGACCAGCGCGGCGACCTCGATCAGCGCATCGCGCTCGAGGTCCAGGCCGGTCATTTCACAGTCGATCCATACCAAACGGTCGTTCACATGAGCCACCCTACGGGGCATCCCCGCGGGCTGGGCAGTACCGGGGCCGCCCGCGGTGGCCGTCGGTGTCGCGGACTGCCGGAGCGGCGCGGGCCGGGGGGCTCCGTCCCCGGCCCGCGCCGCTCGCTCGTCCCGGCCGGCGCGGGCCGGGGACGGCTACGCCCCGGCCGGGGTGTCGGCCGCTGACGGCGCCTCGGGTGGCCGTGCGCCGCGCTGACCCTGGGCGGTCTCCTCCGCTGCGTCGCGCGCCGTCGACTCGCGCGTTGCTGCGGTGTCGCGTGCTGCCGTGTCGCGCGTCGCCTCCTGGCTCAGCAGGCGGTCCCGGGGCGGCACCTGGCCCGCCGCCGGGGTGCGCGGCGGCACGCCCGGTGTTGCGACACCTCGCCCGCCGGCCGGCTGGCCGTTGGGCTGACCACCCGTCAGACCGGCGCGGCCCGCCAGGCCGCGCAACCCGGCCGCTCCGGCGGGTCGGCCGGACGGGTCGGACCGCCCGGATGCCTCGGCCCGACTGGATGCCTCGGCCCGACCGGAGCGCTCCGGGGACGGCCGCTCGGCCCGGTGCCCGGAGCCGGTGCCCCGTGCGCTCGGTTGGGAGTGACCGTCCTCCGCCACCGCGTGCTCGACCGGCCGGGGCGGGCCGGCCGGACCGCGACGGGTGGCCGGGCCGGGCTGCGGCGGTACCAGCGGCCGGATCCGGTTCTTGCCCGGCGCGGGCAGCGGCGCGGGCTGGCCGGCGCCGCCGCCGGACCCACCCGACCCGTTCGTCGGTCCGGGGATCCCGGCGGCACCGCCGCCGACCGCCGCGCCGCCGTGGCCCCCGAACCCGCCGAAGCCGCCGACTCCGGACTGGCCCGTGGGCCCGCCGACCCCGACCGCACCCGCCGCTGCGGCGGACGCCGGTCCGGTCGCGACCCCGGCCGGGTTCAGCCCGCCGCCGAAGCCGACCGTCGCCGGGTTCGCCGCCCCGCCCGCCAGCCCGACGGCCCGCTCAGCCGACCCGCCCTGGCTGGGCACGCCGACCGCCGGACCCGGTCCCGGGCGGCGAGCCCGGTAGGTGGTCCGGTAGGCGGCGGGGGAGACCCCGAGCTGGCGCCGGAAGTGCCCGCGCAGCGCGACCGGCGAACGGAAGCCGCAGCGCCGTGCGACGTCGTCCACCGACAGCTCGGAGGTCTCCAGCAGCCGCTGCGCCTGCAGCACCCGCTGGGTGATCAGCCACTGCAGCGGCGCGCTGCCGGTGAGGGTGCGGAACCGCCGGTCGAAGGTGCGCCGGCTCATGTACGCACGGGCCGCCAGCACCTCGACGTCGAACTGCTGGTTGAGGTTCTCCAGCGCCCACGTCACCACCTCGGCGAGCGGATCGTTGCCGATCTCCTCCGGTAATGACTGGTCGATGTACTGCGCCTGACCGCCGCCGCTGCGGCGGTTGGGCACCACCAGGCGGCGGGCCAACGCGTTGGCGGCCTCGGCGCCGTGGTCGCTGCGGACCACGTGCAGGCACAGGTCGATCCCGGCGGCCGTCCCGGCGGAGGTGAGCACGTCGCCGTCGTCCACGAAGAGCTCGCGCGGGTCGACGTGCACCCGCGGGTAGCGCTTGGCGAGGGTCGGGGCGTACATCCAGTGGGTGGTCGCCGGGCGCCCGTCCAGCAACCCCGCGGCGGCGAGCACGAAGGCGCCGGTGCACAGGCCGATGATCCGCGCGCCCTCATGGTGGGCCTTGCGCAGCGCGGCGATCGCCTCGACCGGCGGCGGCTGGGAGATCGAGCGCCAGGCCGGGACCACGATGGTGCCCGCCCGGGCGAGCGCCTCCAGGCCGAACGGGGCGGTCAGCGTCACGCCACCAGTGGTGGACAGCGGGCCGTCCTCGCCCGCGCAGACCAGCAGGCGGTAGCGCGGCACTCCCGCGTCCTGGCGGTCCACGCCGAAGACCGAGAGCGGGATCGAGCTCTCGAAGATCGGCGCGCCACTGAAGATCAGCACGGCCACCGTCTCGCGCCGACGCCGTCCCGCGAGCTTGCGCGGTGCCGTGCTCACCGCCGGGCCGCCCACGCCACCCATCCCGCTGTTTCCCGCGGAAACACCGGGATTGCCCGGACCCGAACCACTGCTGTGGCCACCCACGTTGACGGCCTGTCCGGCCGAGCTGATGGGGTGTCCGCTCGTGCTGCCGGCCGGTCCACTCTGGTCGACGGGTCCGCCTTGCCCGCTCAATCCGCTCAGTCCACTCGGCCCGCTCGGCTGGGTGAAGAAGGGGGACGGGGTGCCGGCCGAGGGGCCGAAGGGGCGGGCGGTGGGCTTCGAAGGAGCAGGACTCGAACCGGCGGTGGGGGTCGGCGGGGTGAGCGGGGACGCGGTTCTCGGGATACGACCTACCCGGCCGGCCGGGGACTGGCCGCTGTCAGGACCTGTCTCGCTCCTGCTCACCCTGTTCAAGGCGCCCAAGCCCCCTCGGTGGTGTGGTGTGGTGATGCGGCCCTGCGCAACAAGATCGAATCTACTGGGTGGACCGTTGCCGTTGTGACAAGTTCACCATCCGACGCTATGTCGACATGGCAATTTGGCGTGATGCATTCGATCACGAAGCGTGGCACCCGTCGACCCCTCTGGGAAGGGGGCAGGTGGGTCGATGGCTGGTTGCTGTACGGCGGATCCGCTGTGCTGACGGATCGTCGGGCTCTCGGAGGCCGGTGGCCTGGAGGTATCACGAGCTGTCGCGTGGTCGGCCGAAACTGACTGAAAACAGGTGTTGCGGAGCCGGGCGTGCGCCGCCCGCGTGCGCCTGGCGCACCGGGCCTGAGCGCCCCGACCGCCCGGTGCCGGCCGACGGCCGTCCCCGCGGCTGGGTGGGTGACCCGCCGGAGGCGGCGCGGGTGAGGTTGGAGCCGGCTCGAACAGGCCATGCCGCCTCGGCCCTACCGGTCCCGGCGCTGACTTTCGCGACGACTGATCGCGCGGCCAACAATCTCTGTATTCAAACTTATGATCACAGAAATCGTGACCGAAGAAGCAGGATTGCCTTTTTCTGTCTCGCGTCTCGGGTTGTGCCTCGCCGCGCATTGGTCACAGTCGGAGCAGCCGCCCCGACTGCCCATTCGGCCACGCCATCGGTGTGGCGGCTCCGGCCGGCCGTGACCGTTGCCCGCCTCCACACTTGAACGACCTTCCCACCCCTCGCGGACGTGATTTTCCATCCACACTTGAACGGCCTCAACCGACCACGGCGGCCCGCTCGTTCGAAACCTCCCGCGCGGTCCCCAGCTGTGGGGTTTCGAGGCGCGGGGTCTTGAGGTACCGGCTCCCCGGGTGCGGGGTCCCGACTGTCGGCACCGCCGCCGGGCCGCTCAACTCCTGTTCCGCCAGGACCAGCGCGATGGCCTCGGGCAGACCTGGTGCGCAGAGCGTCGGCCGGTAACTCCGCTCCGACCAGCGACGTCCGTGCCGCAGCCAGACGCTCCGGATGCCCGCAAGGTCGGCTCCCGCGATGTCGGCCGGTCCGTGGTCGCCGATCACCCAGGCCTCGGCGGCCCAGGCGTCGGCGAGGCCGACCCCGCAGCGCTGCGCGGCGATCTCGAAGATCAGCGGGTCCGGCTTGGCGCAGCCGGCCTCCTCCGACACCACCCAGGCGTCCACCAGCGCGCCGAGCCCGGTGCGCCGGATCTTCTCCAGCTGCGGGCCGGTCCCGCCGTTGCTGACGATGGCGATGGTCCAGCCCGCCGTCCGTGCCGCCCGGAGCGCCTGCACGTGGGAATTCGGACAGCTGATATGAGAATTGATCCCCCGCCGGTAGTGCGCGACCAGCCCGTCCATGGACAGCTTCAGGCCGTACCGCCGCCGTATCGCACTCAGCACCGTGTCCCGCGGGACGTAGCCGCCTCCGTCGAGCAGGCAGAGCCAGTCGAGGTCGCCTGGTGGCAGTCCGTACTCGCTGAGCAGCCCGGCAGCCCAGGCGCGGAAGGCGGCATCGCGTGGGAGCAGGGTGTTGTCGAGGTCGAGCAGGAGTAGCGGCATGCGGTGCATGCTGCCAGTGCCGACGGGGTGGAGGAAGCGTGCCTGCCTCGCGATCGTCCGGCTGCGGTCCGGGTCCGGTCCTGCCGCGTTGCGGTCGCCTTCCTGTCTGCGGCGCCGTTCTGCTCCAGCTGTCGTCCCACGGCTGCCTCTGGTGTCACAGGAGTCCTATGGAGCCCCACGGGTATCTGAACTTCGCGAGTCCGGTGTGTGGCCGACCTGTTGCATCGACAGACTCCGTCAGGCAAGCTCCAGGGAACCGCGAGCAGGCGGGGCGTGATCTCGCCGTTACGGGGCGCGCACCGATAACCTCGCGCCGCCGCCATTAGCGGGATCGTTGTCGTACTTAGCCGCAAAGGCTGGGCGGCTGCGTCCGCCCGTCGTACTCTGAAAGGAACAGGTCACTTACGGTGCTGCTCGGCCTCAACCGACTACGTGCCAATGAATGGCCTGCCGCCTGGGCAGCGCTGTCCTTCCTGTCGGCCCATCTCACTCGAAGAGTCGCGATTCATGGCCGGTTTTGAGTCTCCCCGATCCACGGACCCGTTCCGCATTCCCGGCGCCGCGGATTTCTCCGCCACGGATTCGCAGCCCGATTCCGAGCGGTCCCAGCAAGCAGGACATGAATCGCGGTCGCCGCGATCACCGCAGTCAGTTACCGGCGGCGCAAAGGTGCGCCGGGGTTGGCCCAAGCCACGGCAGCGTCGCGAGGAGTCGGCAGCCGCTGCGGCGGGCGATTCGGATGGTGCCGGCACCGCAGCAGGTGCCGGCAAGGATGGTGGAGGCGACGTGAAGTCCCGGCACTCCAAGCAGCCTGCCTCGCTCGGCGAGCAGGCTCCCGGCGTCCAGCCCGATGCGGTCCGGTCGTGTGACCCGGCGTTCCAGCACGGCGTGGTGGTCGGCTTCGACGGTTCGCTGTCCAGTGAACGGGCGCTCGCCTACGCGGTGGGCATGGCCCGCCGCTCCCGGTGCGGCCTGGTCATCGTGCACGTGGCCAACCGTCTGCCCGCGACGGTCTGGGCGGGCTGTGAACCCCCCGTCTTCGTCGACATGCCCGACCACCGCAGCGAGATCATGGGCCTGGAACTGGCCTGCGCGGACTTCCTCGCCGGGGTCCCGTGGATCCTGATCGAGCGCGGGGGCGACATCTGCCACGAGATCGAGGAGGTCGGCAAGGAGTACGCCGCCGACGCGATCGTGGTCGGCACCACACGCGGCCTGCTCGGGCGCCTCTTCGGCTCGGTGGCCGGCCGGCTCGCCCGCCGGGCCAACCGCCCGGTGATCGTGATCCCCTGAAGCAGGGTCAACTGAAGCAGGGTCAACTGGAGCACGGTCGACTGGAGCACGGTCGACTGGGGTGGAGACCAGGTTCGAGGTAGGCGCGGCCGTGGGCGAATGCGGCGGGCAGAACATTCGAACGGCGGTCATTCGAAGCACATGGGATGCGGCGGCCTCGGCGCCGCCGTTACACCGGGTGTGCCGCCAGGCGCCGTTGGTCCTCGAGCCTGGCCGTTCCGGCTACGCCGCTCGCTCTGGGCGCTGCCGTCACCCTGGCGCCCTCGGCATCCTCGATCCGCTGACGACGGTCACTGTGACCGACCCCTTAACTCCTGGGTGCTGCACCGGACTACGGCGGACCGATGCCAATGGTTCCTCCACCCACTCGCCAGCGCAGTACGCCATCGCAGGCGAGCAGACCACGACGGCTCCGGCCCAAGCCCAAGCCAAGCCCCCGCCGGCCCCGCCGTCCTGTCAGCCTCAGGGGCCCCGCCAGCAACGGGACATCCGGGGCCCTCGGTTCTCCGGCGGGCCGATGTCTCCAAGTCGACTCTGACATTGAGTCAACTTCTCAAAAGACCAGCCGATATTCAGCCAATCTGCATCCGTCTTCTATCTTTCCCATTTCCGCCACCTACTTCATCGCCTTCTCCGCCCGCTCGCGGTCCTCGCGCTTGCGCGCGGCCTCGCTCCACGACGCGAGGCGCCAGAGTCGGTGCTCGCCCTGGTCAGTTCCCGGGTGTAGTCGCCGGTTCCGAGTCGCCTGCCTGAGGACTCCACCGGGCCTCGGCCGCACTGCCCGACGCTGACGGACAGTCAGTCACTGCACCCCTGGCGCCCAGTCGAGCCCACAATCAACGGCACCTCGCCAGCAGACCGTCAGGACAACGCCGCGCCAGCCCATGCCCCAGCCGCCGACCAGCGCGGGCGGAGGACAGCGGCAGCTCGGCCACTGGAGACGCAGACCCACTACCGGCGCCAAGCCGGCCGCTGGTCCCGGCGCCGTGTCAGCGGTGACCCGGCAGCCGCTGCGGCGGGCCCACGCGGCTCCCTGTCACGCCTCACCAGCGTGGACACGGGCACGGAGGCATCATGCGCCGGCGATCGATGCCAGCACGCCCCTGGAGTCTGGCACGCTCCTCGCATACACCCACTCATACGAGGGGACGCCCAATCCACCGGCGCAAGTGCTCGCCCCTGCAGCGATCCTCGGTCTCTCTTCACACATCGCACCGCCCAGCTGTACACCCGGGGCATTGCGCCGCACGCTGCTCAGTCGCCCTACCCGAAGCGCTATCCGTGGCTCTGGTCGCCAGGAGCAACGCACCGACTCCCGTGGCACGTTGGGCTCACTCCCGGGGCATGGTGGCTCACGCCCGGGGCTTCCACACGTTGGTGACATCAATACCCGCGCTGGCCGGCCTCAGCTCCCGCCCAGCGGCGTCCGCCCTGGCCTTGACCGACCTTGATCGGCCTTGACCGGATGGGGAGCGTGCAGCTGGTGCAGAGGCCTCGCCCAAATTGTCCTCTGCCAGGGCGCTCTGGCAGAGAACAGCTCGGGGCGGCGACCATCCACCATCTCTCGTGTCTTCGCCAGCAGTTGAGTGACGACAGTCAGGAAGTCATGCCCAACTCCCGCGCGATCAGCATCCGCTGGACCTCGGAGGTGCCCTCCCCGATCTCCAGGATCTTGCTGTCGCGCCAGAAACGGGCGACGGGGTACTCGTTCATGAAGCCGTAGCCGCCGTGGATCTGGGTGGCCTCGCGGGCGTTGTCGACCGCGGCTTCGGAGGAGTAGAGCTTCGCGATGGCGGCCTCCTTCTTGAAGGGTTCGGCGAGCAGCAGCCGGGAGGCCGCGTCCCGCCAGGCGAGGCGTGAGAGGTGCGCGCGCATCTCCATGTCGGAGATCTTGAACTGGATGGCCTGGTTGGCCCCGATCGGGCGCCCGAAGGCGCGCCGGGTGGCTGCGTACTGGAGTGACTGGTCGACGCAGCCCTGGGCCAGACCGGTGGACAGGGCCGCGATGGCGATGCGGCCCTCGTCGAGGATCCGCAGGAACTGGGCGAAGCCGCGGCCGCGCTGGCCGAGCAGGTTGGCTTCGGGAACTCGGCAGTCGGTGAAGGACAGTTCGCGGGTGTCGGAGGCGTTCCACCCGACCTTGGAGTACTTCTTCGACACCTGGAACCCGGGGGTGCCGACAGGCACGATGATGGACGAGATCTCCCGCTTCGACGAGCCTTCTCCCCCGCCTTCACTCGAACGAGCGATCGGTTCGGTCAGTGCGGTGACGGTGACCAGACCGGTGATGTCGGTGCCGGAGTTGGTGATGAAGCACTTCGTGCCGTTGATCACCCACTCCCGGGTGGTCTCGTCGAACCGGGCGGTGGTCCGGGTGGCACCGGCGTCCGAGCCGCCCTCGGGCTCGGTCAGGCCGAAAGCCCCGAGCATCTCACCGGAGGCGAGCCGGGGCAGCCACTCCCGCTTCTGCTCCTCGGTGCCGAAGCGGAAGATCGGCATCGCGCCGAGCGACACGCCGGCCTCCAGGGTGATGGCCACCGAGGAGTCCACCCGGGCGAGTTCCTCCAGCGCGAGGCAGAGCGCGAAGTAGTCGCCGCCCATGCCGCCGTACTCCTCCGGGAACGGCAGGCCGAACAGGCCCATCCGTCCCATCTCCTTGACGATCTCGTACGGGAACTCCTCCCGCTCGTAGAACTCGCCGATCGTCGGGGCGACCACGTCGTTGGCGAACTCGGCGACCGTGCGGCGCAGTTCCTCGTACTCGGAATCCAGGCGGTGGTCGAGCATCTGATCCTCCAGTGGTTCGCCCGGGCGAGTGATCCGGGCGCAGAGTGGTGCGGATGGCAGTAGGGAGGCGACCGGCGCATGCGGGTGGCGCGCACCGGTTCGCGGTTGCAGGGCGCGCCGACCGTGTGCTGTCAGCGCTCTCCTGTGATGACGATCGATCAGTTCGACGTGGCATCGTCATTCCAGTGATGCCAATCGGTCCGGTCACCGGGTAGCGGCGGTACTCCCGGTCGGGCCGACCAGCGCCTGCACCGCGCGGGACGGGCTGGGACGGCCGAGCTTCCCGGCCAGCCAGGCGCTGGTCGCCGCCAGCGCGGCGAGATCCACGCCGGTCTCGATGCCCAGGCCGTGCAGCATCCAGACCAGGTCCTCGGTGGCGAGGTTGCCGGTGGCGCTCTTCGCGTAGGGGCAGCCGCCGAGTCCGCCAGCGGAGGAGTCGACGACGGTCACCCCGTGGCGCAGCGCGGTGAGCGTGTTGGACAGTGCCTGTCCGTAGGTGTCGTGGAAGTGGACGGCGAGCTGTCCCACTGGCACCCCGGCCCGCTCGAACGCGGCGAGCAGTCCGGCCACCTGGCCCGGCGTCGCGACGCCGATGGTGTCCCCGAGGCTCAACTCCGCGCAGCCCAACTCGATCAGCCGCAGTCCGGCCTCGACGACCTGCTCGGGCGCGACCGGGCCCTCCCACGGGTCGCCGAAGCACATCGAGAGGTAGCCGCGCACGGTCAGGCCCTGCTCGGTCGCCCGCCCGACCACCGGACGGAACATCTCCAGCACCTCGGCCACCGAGCGGTTGAGGTTGCGCTGGGCGAACGTCTCGGTGGCGCTGGCGAAGACGGCGAACTCGTCGGCGCCGTGCGCGAGCGCGCGGTCCAGGCCGCGCTCGTTGGGGACCAGCACCGGGAGCCGGAGCCCGGGGTACTGCCCGCGAAGCTCGGCCAGTTGGGGCATCAACTGCTCGGCGTCGGCCAACTGGGGGACCCACTTGGGGTGCACGAAGCTGGTCGCCTCGACGGTCCGCAACCCGGCGGCGGCGAGCCGGGCGATGAACTCGGCCTTCACCTCGACCGGGACCAGCGCGCTCTCGTTCTGCAGCCCGTCGCGGGCACCTACCTCGTGGATCCGCACCCGCGCCGGCAACGTCGGATCCCTGACCACATCGGGCAGACCCAGCTCCAGGGCCCCCGGCTCGTGGGCCGGGGCCCGGCCGCTGTCCGTCAGCGGTGCGGCCGCAGCGCTCGCACCGCTCGCACCGCTCGCGGTAGTCGCACCGTTCGCACGGTCGCTGCCGCTCGCGTCGCGCACGTCGTGGACCTTGCTCGAGCTCTGATCGGTCGTCATGAAGACACCTCCGCAGTGTCGTCGGCAGCGGCCGCTTCCTCCGGAAGGACGACCGCGAGGAGCTGCTCCATCGCGACGGTGCTGCCCGCGCTGGCATGCAGCTCGCTGACCACGCCGTCATGCGGCGCGGAGATCACGTGTTCCATCTTCATGGCCTCCAGCACCAGGAGCGGCTGGCCGCGCCGGACCAGGTCGCCGACTGCGGCCTTGACCACGGTGACCGTGCCCGGCATCGGCGCGGTGAGCGCGCCGTGGTGGGCACCGCCGACCGAACTGCGGTCGGTCACCGGGTCGTAGGGGTGCACCGCCCAGCTGTCACCGTCGATCCCGAGCCAGAGCACCGGTCCGCCGCCGGGAGCCGCCGGTGAGTTGTCAGTGGCGTGTGCGAACGTGATGCGCAGGCCGTCGAGTGTGAGGGCGAGATCGGTGGCGCCGACCGCGGCGCGGGCCCGACGGATCGGACCTTCACCCAGACGGACCAGCAGATCAGAGGAGACCGTTGACGGATTGTCAGTCGCCTCAATTACGGTGTCAGCACTGACCGGTCGTACCAGAACCGACACCGGGTCTTGCCCGGCGACCCGGAGCCGGTGAGTCGTCCAAGCCGGTTCGCCGGCCAGCCGCCAACCAGAAGGGAGCGCGAAGGGATCGGTCCAGCCGTCGGAGGCGGCGGGAACGAGCCAGTGGTGCCGCACGAGTGCCGCGGCGATCAGCACCGCATCCGGTGCCGCAGGCGCGGGCGTGAGCCCGTGGCCGGAGGCGGCGGCATCAGAGGCGGAAGCCACCGAGTCCGCTGAGTCCACCGACTGCTTCGGGCTCCCGGGTCCAGAGTCCTGCACGGAGTTGTGGCGGCCCTGGTCGGCCAGCAGTTCGGGGTGCTGCTGGACGGCCCGCTCGACCAGACCGGTGTCGAGTCGACCGGCCACCACATCAGGGTGAGCGAGCAGCCGGCGCAGGAAGCCGGCGTTGGTGGTCACACCCAGCAGCTTGGTGTCCGCGAGCGCGTTGCGCAGTCGCAGCAGCGCCGTCTCGCGGTCCGGGCCATAGGCGATGACCTTGCCGAGCATCGGGTCGTAGGCGCTGGTGACCTCGGTGCCCGCAGTGAGGCCGGAGTCCACCCGGATGCCCTCGCCGTACGGCTCGTTCAGTACCAGGATCCGACCGCCGGTCGGCAGGAAGTCCCGTGCGGGGTCTTCCGCGCAGATCCGGGCCTCGATGGCGTGACCGAGAAAGGAGATGTCCGTCTGGGCGAACGACAACGACTCACCTGCGGCGACCCGCAGTTGCCACTCGACCAGGTCGAGCCGCTCGGCGGCCGGTGCCCAGCCGGCGGACGGCCCGTCCGCGGTCGAGCGGGTGACCGCGACCGCCAACTCGGTTACCGGGTGCTCCACCTGGAGACGGGTGTTCATCTCCATGAAGAAGAACTCGCGTACGCCGGCCGCGCCCTGACCGGACCCAGCAGGTTCGCCGGACCCTGCGGCCTGGCCGGTGCCCGCAGCCTGGCCGGTGCCTGCAGACACCTGGTCCGGGTCGTCGCCGGGCACGATGAACTCCACCGTGCCGGCGCCGGTGTAGCCGCAGGCCTCGGCGGCCCGGACGGCGGCGGCCCCCATCGCCGCCCTGGTCCGCTCGTCCAACAGAACGGAGGGAGCCTCTTCGATCAGCTTCTGATGACGGCGTTGCAGACTGCACTCCCGCTCGCCGAGGTGCACCGTGGTCCCGTGGGCGTCCGCGAGCACCTGCACCTCGATGTGCCGGGGGCGGTCCACCCAGCGCTCCAGCAACAGGGTGTCGTCACCGAAGGCGGTGCGGGCCACCCGGCGGGCCGCGGCCAGCTCGGTGGGCAGCTCGGCGGGGTCGCGGACCAGCCGCATCCCCTTGCCGCCACCACCGGCCGACGGCTTGATCAGCACTGGGTAGCCGATCTCCTCGGCCGCGTGGATCAGATCCTCGTCGCTCGTCGCCCCGGCACGGCTGCCGGGCACCACGGGGACGCCGACCACGCGGACGGCTTCCTTGGCGTTGATCTTGTCGCCCATCAGCTCGACCGCCTCGGCGGGCGGGCCGATGAAGACCAGGCCGGCTTCGGCGCAGGCACGCGCGAAGCCGGGGTTCTCGGCGAGGAAGCCGTAGCCGGGGTGGATGGCCTGGGCGCCGGTGCGCAGCGCCGCGGCGATGATCTGATCGCCTCTGAGGTAGGTCTCGGTGGCGCTGCTGTCGCTGCGGTCGGCCGGTCCGAGCCGTACGGCGGTGTCGGCCTCGCGGACGTGCCTGGCATCGGCGTCGGCGTCACTGTAGACGGCGACCGACCGGATGCTGAGCCGCCGCAGTGTGCGGATCACCCGCACGGCGATCTCGCCGCGGTTGGCGACCAGGACGGTGTCGAACATGGGAGGCGTTCCTCCGTGACGAGGGAGTGGTGCGACAGAGACGATCTGGAGGATCAAGAGGATCAAGAGGATCAGGAGGCGGTGTCGGTCGAGGGCCGGCGGCCCTCGACCGTGTCACGCGCGAACCGGCTCACGGCCGGGCCCACAACGGGGGCTTACAACGCAGGCCCACAACCGGCGGACAACGGGCTCACCTCCGGCCTACATCCGGAACACGCCGTACGGTGCCGGCGGCGCGAGCGGGGCGTTGGCACACGCGGTCAGCGCGAGGCCGACCACTGTCCGGGTGTCCATGGGGTCGATCACGCCGTCGTCCCAGAGCCGAGCGGTGGCGTAGTACGCGTTGCCCTGACGCTCGTACTGCTCGCGGACGGGGCGCTTGAACTCCTCCTCCGCCGCGGTGGCCCACTCCTCGCCGCGCGCCTCGAACTGGTCGCGGCGGACGGTGGCGAGGACGGAGGCGGCCTGCTCGCCGCCCATCACCGAGATCTTGGCGCCCGGCCACATCCACAGGAAGCGAGGTGAGTAGGCCCGGCCGCACATCGAGTAGTTGCCGGCTCCGTACGAGCCGCCGATCACCACGGTCAGCTTCGGCACCCGGGTGCAGGCGACCGCCGTCACCATCTTCGCGCCGTGCTTGGCGATGCCGCCCGCCTCGTACTGCCGGCCGACCATGAAGCCGGTGATGTTCTGCAGGAAGAGCAACGGGATACCGCGCTGGTCGCACAGCTCGATGAAGTGCGCGCCCTTGAGCGCGGACTCGGCGAAGAGCACGCCGTTGTTGGCGACGATGCCGACCGGGTGCCCGTGGATCCGGGCGAACCCGGTGACCAGCGTGGCGCCGTACTCGGCCTTGAACTCGGCGAAGCGGCTGCCGTCGACCAGCCGGGCGATCACCTCGCGGACGTCGTACGGGGTGCGCGGGTCCACCGGGACCGCCCCGTACAGCTCGGCCGGGTCGACCGCGGGCGGCTCGACGGGGGCGAGCGGCCACGGCTGGGCCGAGCGCGGGCCGAGGCCGGCCACGATGGTGCGCACGATGTCGAGGGCGTGCGCATCGTCCTCGGCCAGATGGTCCGTCACCCCGGAGGTGCGGGAGTGCAGTTCGCCGCCACCGAGCTCCTCGGCGGTGACCACCTCACCGGTCGCCGCCTTCACCAGCGGCGGACCGCCCAGGAAGATGGTGCCCTGGTTGCGGACGATCACCGCCTGGTCGCTCATCGCCGGGACGTAGGCGCCGCCCGCCGTGCACGAGCCGAGCACGGCGGCGATCTGCGGGATCCCGGCGCCGGAGAGCCGGGCCTGGTTGTAGAAGATCCGGCCGAAGTGGTCGCGGTCGGGGAACACCTCGTCCTGCATCGGCAGGAACGCACCGCCCGAGTCCACCAGGTACACGCAGGGCAGCCGGTTCTCCAGAGCCACCTCCTGCGCCCGCAGGTGCTTCTTCACCGTCATCGGGTAGTAGGTGCCGCCCTTGACGGTGGCGTCGTTGGCGACCACCACGACCTCGCGGCCGGCCACCCGGCCGATCCCGGCGATCACTCCGGCCGCCGGGGCCGCGCCGTCGTAGAGACCGTCGGCGGCCAGCGGGCAGAGCTCCAGGAACGGCGAGCCCGGGTCGAGCAGGGTGTCCACCCGATCGCGGGGGAGCAGCTTGCCGCGCGCGGTGTGCCGCTCGCGGGCCTTGGCGCCACCGCCGAGCGCGGCGGTGTTCAGCTTGGCGCGCAGCTCCGCGACCAGGGCCTGGTGCGCCTCGGTGTTCGACCGGAAGACGGCGGAACCGGAGTCGACCGCAGAGCGCAGCCGGGGCGCCGGGGCCGCCGTGGCGGCGGCCGACACGGGTCGACCGCCAGCGGCGCCCGACAGCGGGCCGGGCCACGAGCCGGCCGGCGGACCGAACGGTGCGGAACCGGCCGCACCTGTGCCGGTCGCGGCTGCTCCCGTGGTGCCGGCGGCCTCCCATGGGTGCTGGGGGGTGAAGCCGGGGGTCGACAGGGCCATTCCAAGAGCTCCTTGCTCCAGGAACCAGCGGTCGCGGCGGCCGGTAGGCCCGACGCCCGCAGGTTAATGGTGGTTAACTCCTGCGGTCAGGTTAACCACCGATAACCGCCCTGTCTACGATGGGATTCATGTCGAACGTTCCTGCCGCCCCCGCGACCCCCCGCCGCGACCAGATCCGCCGGGAAGCGGCTCGGCTCTTCGCCGCGCGCGGATTCCTGGGCGTCGGAGTGGACGAGATCGGCAAGGCGGTGGGCATCAGCGGCCCCGGGCTCTACCGGCACTTCTCCGGCAAGGACGCCATGCTCGCCGACCTGCTGGTCGGGATCAGCGAGCGGCTGCTGGACGAGGGTCGCCGCCGGGCCGGGACGGCGGGCGGACCGCAGGCCGCGCTCGACGCGTTGATCAGCGGGCATGTCGACTTCGCGCTGGACGACCCCGACCTGATCACGCTGCACGATCGCGAGCTGCTCCACCTCAAGGAGGAGGACCGCCGCCGGGTCCGCCGGCTGCAGCGCGGTTACGTCGAGCTCTGGGTGGAAGTCGTCCGGGCCGCGTTTCCCGAGCTGGCCGAGACCGAGGCCGAGTCGGCTGCGCGGGCGGCCGTGCACGCGGTGTTCGGGCTGCTCAACTCCACTCCGCACAGCATCGGCCTGCGCTCGACCGGCCCGGGGAAGTCGACCGGCGACCGGGCGGTCCTGCTGCCGCGCCCCGAGATGGCGGCCCTGCTGCACCGGCTGGCCCACGGCGCCTTCACGGCGGCCGCGGACGGCTGGGCGCCGGCGCAGGCCTAGGGTTCGCGAGCCCGGCAAGATCCGCCGGACAGCCCTGGCGGAAGCGGCGGCCCGGCCCGCGCCCAGCCGCCGGTCCTACGCCTCCCCCCGCCATCGCCCGCGCCCCTCGCCCGGTGCCGGCGCGTGCGCGAGCGCGGCCTACCCGATGAGACGTAGGACGAGCGCCCCCGTCTCATCCGCCGTACGACCGGTGCGCCCCCGGCCTCCGATGTTGCAGCCTGAAGGGGAAGGAAAAACGACCGCAGGCTGTTGATTCGTGCCAGGTCAGTCAGTTGGCAGTGCCGGTACGTCGTGGACGACCGCCTCACGAAATGGTTAGTATCCCTAAATATGCCTGAGACTCACGGCTCCACCAGGGAGATACCCGCGGCGAACGTCGCCACCCCCGCGAGGCCCGGGTCCACCGCGACCCTCACCGCACCCAATCCCCCCGCGTCGGGCACCTCGGACAGCGCCGACGCTGCCGCCACCGCGGCCGAGACCGGCTGGCTGCGCCGGCTGTCCGGTTACTGCTGGCGCTACCGGCGCAACTTCCTGCTCTCCTTCGGCGCCTCACTCGGTGGCATGGCGGTCACCGCGCTCGTTCCGCTGGTCACCAAGCTGATCATCGACGACGTGATCACCACCCACACCCGCGCCCTCATGCCGTGGGCGCTCACGCTCATCCTCGGCGCCGTCCTGGTCTTCGGCTTCACCCAGATCCGCCGTTACACCGCCGGCCAGCTCGCCCTCGACGTCCAGCAGGATCTGCGCGCCGACCTGTTCCATTCGCTCACCCGCCTCGACGGGGCGAAGCTGGACCGCCTCGACACCGGCCAGGTGGTCAGCCGCGCCACCTCCGACCTCCAGCTGGTGCACGGCCTGCTCTCGATGCTGCCGATGATGACCGGCAACCTGCTGCTCTTCGCGATGTCGATCGCCGTGATGCTCTGGCTCTCGCTGCCGCTGACCGTGATCGCACTGGTGATGGGCCCGGTGCTGTGGTGGATCGCGACGCTGAGCCGCAAGCGGCTCTTCCCCGCGACCTGGGTCGCCCAGCAGGAGGCCGCGGCGGTGGCCGGCGTGGTCGACGCGGCGATCGGCGGCGTGCGGGTGGTCAAGGGCTTCGGCCAGGAGGCCCAGGAGCTCGACAAGCTGTCGGAGGCCTCGCGGACCCTGTACGGGGCGCGGCTGCGCGCGATCCGGCTCAACAGCCGCTTCACCCCGGCCCTGCAGGCGATCCCCGCGCTCGGGCAGGTCGCGGTGCTGGCGCTCGGCGGCTGGCTGGCCGTGGACGGCCAGGTCACCCTCGGCACCTTCGTCGCCTTCTCCACCTACGTGGCCCAGATGACCGGCCCGGTCCGCATGCTGACCATGGTGCTGACGGTCGGCCAGCAGGCCCGCGCCGGTGTCGAGCGGGTCTTCGAGCTGATCGACGAGCGACCGGAGGTGACCGAGGTGCCCGGCGCCGGCCCGCTGCGGCCGGTCGCGGGCGCCCCGGCCCTGGAGTTCGAGCAGGTCGAGTTCCACTATCCGGATCAGGACCGGGACCGGGCCCAGACCTCGACGAACGCCGAGGCCCCCACCGCCGGGACCAGCGCCCATCCCGCTCAAGCCCCCGCCCCCGTGCTGCACGGCCTCGACCTCCAGGTCGCCCCGGGCGAGACGTTGGCGCTGGTCGGTACGTCCGGCTCGGGCAAGTCCACGCTCGCGCAGCTGATCCCCAGGTTCTACGACCCGACCGCCGGCACCATCCGGCTCTACGGCCAGGACCTGCGCGAGGTCACCGTCGACTCGATCCGCGCCCTGGTCGGCATCGTGCCCGAGGACAGCTTCCTCTTCTCCGACACGGTGCGCTCCAACATCGCCTACGGGCGCCCGGCCGCCAGCGAGCAGGAGGTCGAGGCGGCCGCCCGCGCGGCCCAGGCCGACGGGTTCATCCGCGACCTGCCGCACGGCTACGAGACCAAGGTGGGGGAGCAGGGCCTGACCCTCTCGGGCGGCCAGCGCCAGCGGATCGCGCTGGCCCGCGCCATCCTCGCCGACCCGCAGGTGCTGCTGCTCGACGACGCGACCTCGGCGGTCGACCCGCAGATCGAGGCCGAGATCCACGAGGCGCTGCGCACCGTGATGGTCGGCCGGACCACCGTGCTGATCGCCCACCGCCGCTCCACCCTGCAACTCGCGGACCGGATCGCCGTGCTCGATCACGGCCGGCTGCTCGACCTCGGTACCCACGACGAGTTGGTGGCCCGTTGTCGCCAGTACCGCGCGCTGATCACCGACCCGGAGGCGCTGGCCGGCCACACAGCGGCCGCCGAGCCGGGCGGTCCGACCATCCCAACCACCTCAGCCATCCCCACCAC
The DNA here is from genome assembly GCF_029892155.1 of Kitasatospora sp. GAS204B. Taxonomy (GTDB): domain Bacteria; phylum Actinomycetota; class Actinomycetes; order Streptomycetales; family Streptomycetaceae; genus Kitasatospora. The sequence goes on from NZ_JARZAG010000020.1 coordinate 165,044, forward strand.
CCAGCAGAGCCCGACCCCGGCCGCCTCCCCCGCGCCCACCCGCCGAACCGCCGCCCGCCCCGCCACCGGCCGCGCCGCGGACCCCGCGCTGCTCGCCCAGGTCGCGGCGCTCGGCCCGGCCACTGACATTCCGGACGTCCCGCTCGCCGCAGCGGCGGCCGGCGACCCGGACTTCTCGCTCGGGCGCCTGCTCAAGCCCTTCCGCGGCTTCCTGGCGCTGGCCTTCCTGCTGCTCGCACTGGACGCGGCGGCCGGCCTGGTGGTCCCGATCCTGATCCGGCACGGCATCGACGACGGTGTCTCCAAGGGCGTGATGGCCGGCATCACCGTGGCCTCGCTGCTCGCGCTGCTGGTGGTCCTGCTCGACTGGCTGGTGCAGAGTGCCGAGACCAAGGTCAGCGGCCGCACCGGCGAGCGGGTGCTCTACACGCTGCGGCTGAAGATCTTCGCCCACCTCAACCGGCTCGGCCTGGACTACTACGAGCGCGAGCTGTCCGGCCGGATCATGACCCGGATGACCACCGACGTCGACGCGCTGTCCAGCTTCCTGCAGACCGGCGTGGTCACTTCGGTGGTCAGCCTGCTGACCTTCTTCGGCATCTTCGCGGCACTGCTGATCATCGATGTCGGCCTGGGGCTGACGGTCTTCACCGTGCTCCCGCTGCTGGCCGTGGCCACCGTGGTGTTCCGCCGAAAGTCGGTACGGCAGTACGAGGCCTCGCGCGAGCTGATCAGCACGGTCAACGCGGACCTGCAGGAGAACGTCGCGGGGATGCGGATCGTCCAGGCGTTCCGTCGCGAGGACGACACCAGGGCGCGCTTCGTCCAGCGGGGCCGTGCCTACCGCGACGCTCGCGCCCGGGCGCAGCTGTACATATCGCTCTACTTCCCGTTCGTCCAGTTCCTCTCCAGCGTCGCCGCTGCCCTGGTGCTGATCTCCGGCGCCTCCCGGGTGAACGCCGGCACGCTCACGGTCGGTGCGCTGGTCGCCTACCTGCTGTACATCGACCTGTTCTTCGCTCCGGTGAACCAGCTGTCACAGATCTTCGACGGTTACCAGCAGGCGGCCGTGGGCCTGGGCCGGATCCGTCAGCTGCTGCGGACCCCGACCAGCACTCCCGAGGCCGCCGACCCGGTGCCGGCCGAGCGGCTGCGCGGCGAGATCCACTTCGACGGCGTCGGCTTCGCCTACAACGGCGGCGGCGAGGACAGCCCCGAGGTGCTCAGCGGCATCGACCTGCGGATCCCGGCCGGCCAGACGGTCGCGCTGGTGGGTGAGACCGGCGCCGGCAAGTCCACCCTGGTCAAGCTGGTCGCCCGGTTCTACGACGCGACCGCCGGCACGGTGCGTATCGACGGCACCGACGTGACCCGCTACCGCCTGGCGGACTACCGTCACCGGCTCGGTGTCGTGCCGCAGGAGGCATACCTGTTCGCCGGCACGGTCCGGGACGCGATCGCCTACGGCCGGCCCGAGGCGAGTGACGAGCAGGTCGAGGCAGCCGCCCGGGCGGTCGGCGCACACCAGATGATCACCACGCTGTCCGGTGGCTACCAGCACGAGGTGGCCGGCCGCGGCCGCAATCTGTCGGCGGGTCAGCGGCAGCTGATCGCGCTCGCCCGGGCCGAACTGGTGGACCCGGACATCCTGCTGCTCGACGAAGCCACCGCGGCCCTCGACCTGGCCACCGAGCTGGCCGTCAACCACGCCTCCGACCGGCTGCGCGACGGCCGCCCCGACCGCCCGGGTGGCCGCACCACCCTGGTCATCGCGCACCGGCTGACCACCGCGGAGCGCGCGGACCGGGTGGTCGTGCTGGACCACGGCAAGGTGGTGGAGGACGGTACCCACGCCGAGCTGCTCAAGGCTGACGGGGCGTACGCCCGGCTCTGGCGCGCGTTTGTCGCCGAGGGCCACCGTCGCGAGCCGGTCCCGGCGGAAGTGACGGGCTGAATCGACCGATCGGCCTAATCGACTTCCTGTGCAGCTCTCGCGCAAAGGGTCGTTCGAGGACGGACCGATTTCGAGCGTGAGCCAACTAGGTTGACTCAGGGCCATCGGGGCGCCACCTGGTACAGGGGTGGCGCCCCGAGCTGGTAGACAAGCGGGGCGACCGCGCGGACCGCGGTAACGCGACCTCCCCCGTACCACCCTCAGGTCGAGAGGCCCTGCCCATGTCTTCGCGCGCCCGCGAGGCGGGGCGCAGCACTGCGCACCACACTCCACCCTCCTTCACCGGCCCCGCCGGCACTCCTGGCCCCGCCGGCACCCCCGATGCCCCCGGTCCTGCCGAGCAAGTCGCCACCGCCACGGTCAGCACCGTCGCCACGGTCACCGCCGCTGCCGCCATCGGTGCCGGCCGCACCCTCGCCATGACGCCGCACGTGCCACTGGTGCCGCTGGCCGCCCTGTTCACGGTCGGCTACCTGCCGGCCTGCCTGGTCCCCACCATCGCCACCCGCCTCATCGGCGACTTCGGCCTGACGGCCACTCAGGCCGGCTCGGTCGGCAGCGCGTTGCTGCTCGCCTCGGCCGCCGCCGGTATCGCCCTGGCCGGCCGCGTCGCCGCGATCGGCCCGGCCCGCCTGGCCCGCGCCGGACTGACCTTGCTCACCTGCGGTTTCACCCTCGCCGCCGTCGCGCCCGACGGGGCGGTGCCGCTGCTGGTGGCCGGCTGCCTGCTCGGCGGCCTCGGCGCCGGAACGGCTTCCGCCGTGGCGGGAACGGGCGTCGCGGCCGCAGCCGATCCGCACCGCGCCCCGGTGCTCGCCCTGCTGGTCACCTCGGCCGTCGCGGCCGGCCTCTACCTGCTGCTGCCCCGGCTGGGCGATTCGCACGCCATGCCGTTCCTGGCGCTCGCGGCGCTCGGGCCGTTGGCCCGACCACTGCTGGCCTCGCTGCCCGGCAGCACGACGACCGGCCCCGCGCTCCAACCCGGACCGACCTCCGCACCCGCATCGGTACCCGCACCCCCACCCACTGCCGCCTGCGGGCTGCCGCACCGCGCCGCCGGTCTGCTGCTGGCCGCGACCACGGTGTTCTGGGCGGTCGCGCAGAACGCGCTCTGGGGCGTCAGCGGGCAGATCGGGTTGCACCAGGTCGGTTTCTCGGAGCGCGAGCTCGGTCTGGTCTTCGCGGTGGCCCTGGCCGGTGGGTTGTTCGGTGTCCTGGCCTCTGCGGCGCTCGGCAACCGGATCGGCCGGGCGCTGCCGCTCGGCCTCGGCACCGCGGCGATCGCGGGCTGCGTCGCGGTGAGCGCCGCCGCCCGCTCGGCGACCGGATTCGCCGGCGGCGAGGTGCTCTGGAACGCGCTGTACCCGCTCGTGTTGACGTACCTGATCGGGCTGGCGGCCGAGCTGGACCCGGCCGGGCGGTGGACCGTCCTGGTCGGCTCGGCCTCCGCCTTCGGCGTCGCGTGCGGGCCGCTGACCGGCGCGACGCTGCTCGTCGACCTCGGCTGCCCACGGCTGGCGGCGGTGCTCGGTGGCACGCTGCTGCTCACCGCCGGGCCGCTGGTGCTGCTGGCCCGCGCCTTCGGGACGCCGCCGGGCCCACCGGCCGCGGCGGTCCCGCTTCCCACCCCGCGCAGCCCCGATCCGTGCACGCCGGACCCGTGCACGGCGGATCCGAGCACTCCCGAGCCGCGCCCGCCCGATCCGGTGGCGGCCAGTGCCGCGTGACGGACGGTCGGCCAAGGTGGCGCGAGCGTCGCCGGTCCGCCGGCGGGCGGCTCAGGTGGAGATCAACGAGGAGAGCAGCCCGGACACCTCCGTGCCGCGCGGCAGGTCGCTCACCTGCCCGTCCCCGACCTCGACCACCATCCACCCGCTGCCATCGGCGAGCAGCGCGAGGTCGGTGGTGACGAACCGGCAGCCCAGAGCGCGGACCAGCGAACGCACCTGGGTCAGGTCGGGGGCCGGGAACACCTCGGGGGTGTCGGGGTGCGGCCCGGTCAGCACGGGCTCGCCGTCCACCCACCAGACCCGCGCCTCGGCCGCCCGCCCGGGGATGGCGGCGGCCGTCGTCATCTTGGCCCCGGCCCCGCCTCTGGCGCGGGCGCCGACGCCGGTTCTGCTGCCGACCGCGTCCCGGACCCGCCCTCCACCGGTCGCCGCCGGCGCGGCGAAGGCGTGGAACCGCCGCAGCACCACACCGCCGGCCAGGAACTCGCCCTGCAACTCGACGAAGCGGTCCACCACCCGGGCCACCGCCGGCAGGTCGGCGAGGTCGGGGACGAAGCAGGCCTCGTGCCACTCGTCCTTGCGGGACTTCACATAGTCCTTGACGATGGCAGGTCCGTGCCCGCCCAACCGGGCCACCGCCTCGGCCAGTTCGGCCGGGCCGTGTTCGGCGGCCAGCCAGACGCTGTCCGGCGTGGCGCCCTCGAAGGTGCTGTACCAGCCGGGCAGTTCATGGGCGACGGCGTAGGCAGCCGCGCTGGTCAGCAGGTTGCAGCCGCGATCCGCGAGGGCGTCCACGAAGGCCGCGTACGCCGCGACCGGCAGCATCCAGCCGCGATACCAGGCCGGACCGATCCTGGCGGGAACCCGGCGAACGGCCTCGGCGGGGTCCCCGGCGAGCAGCGCGTCGTGGTCGACCAACGCGGTCTCGCCGCCCAGCCCGCGGACCAGCTGGGCCTCGTAGGAGTAGTGCGGGTCGACGCGCCGGGGATTCAGCGGATCCTGCGGCAACAGGATGGTCGGGGCTGGCATGGGCCACAGGGTAGCGGCGGACCACGCTCCGGTCCGTGGCTTTGACCGCTCCGCGCGTCGGGCGCGCGCGGTCACCGGCGCGCTGAGGAGTGCGTCGGGAGCACGGAAGGGCGCGGCAGCGCGAGCGAGCGGCGGTGACTGCGCCGCTCGCGCCGTTCCGCGCCCCGCGCCCTCGCAGTGCCCGGGCCCGCCGACGGCTCAGCCGCGCCGGCGCCGACCGCCCCCGTGATCAGGGGTCACCTGCCACTCCCGGGGGCGCAGTTCGCGGTCGTGCAGCGCATCGAAGTTGATCAGCACGGTCAACTCGGCTCGGCCGAGCTCCTCATAGCTCAACCCGGTGGCGGCGAGAAGTAACTCGGTCGGCACCGAGATCGCGATCGACGGACGCCAGGATGGCAGCACGGCCAGCGTGGTGCCCCGGCCGACCCGGATCAGCTGCGCGGTGACCCGGCGAAAGCGCTGCTCCGCCGCCCGCCCGACCGATCCCGGCACCGCCCGGCGACCGCCGATCAGGATGCCCAGCGGTGGCTCGGGTGCCGTGGACACCCCGACCGCCTCGCTGCCGGCTGTCTCGTTGCCGACCGTTCCACTGTCGACCGCCGCACTGCCGACCGCTGCGGCGGGGCCTGCCGCCGCGACGGCCTCCGGGCTCGCCGCACGGGACTCGACGGTGTCCGGTGCCCCGGGCCGGAGCACTGTCCGCCGTGCCGGTGCCGGCCGGCGGATCCTCGGGCGTGGGCGGGCCGGCGACGGCCGCCAGGTGTCATCGATCCCGGTCGCGCCCTCGCCCGAGTCCGGACTTGTCCGGTCGCCGAACTCCGCTGCCGGCTCACCGTCAGTCAGTGCCTCCACCAGGCCGTCCCGCGGCGCCGGGACGTCCCCCGCGGGTCCGATGGTGGTCGACCGAGCCGGCCGCTCGGCCGTCGGGTCGGCCCCGGCCAGCGCCAGCAGTTGCTCGACCTCGGCCACCGACTGGTGGCTGGCCGTCGCCAAGTCCAGGAGCTCGGCGCCCTGCTCGTAGGCGGTCCGCAGCCGCGAGGCCAACCCTGCGCGGAGGTTGGCGGTCGTCGCGGCGCCAGGGTCACGGGGCACCGGATCCGCCGCGTTCGCCGGCTCGCCGGCCCTCGGCGGGCAGACCTGCGGCAACTCGGCCGTCGTCTCACCGGCCGGGCGTTGGTTCGGTGTGTCCATCGGTATGAACGACGAGCTCATCGGTGAGGTCCTCCGGTGTACAGTCCGCCCGAATCCTGCCGTACCGGAGGGGGAACGTCCATGGGATCGCACAACGAACCACAGGTGTCCTGCGGACCTCCAGCGGGTGGAACCCGCTTCAGACAGGCAGATGTTCGCCAAGTCCCTTTCCAATGACGCAAACTGACAATCAGTTGATGATATGGCTCATAGAACTCTCATCTGTGCGTGACTCTTTGACCAGTGAAGAGTGTCGCTAGGACGACAATGTGATCAGAAGGCGCGACCGCCCGGCGCCGGGCCCACGTGGCCGGCCGCTGCTCACCTGGAGGACGGACAGATGACCACGCCCACCCCGCCGGCGCCCGCCGCGACCGTGCCACCCGCCCCGCACACCCTGACCCGCCCCCGAAGGCTCGCCCCCGGCGATCGGGTGGCCGTGATCGCCCCCAGCGGCCCGATCGACGCGACCCGACTCGAGGCAGGCTGTGCCATCCTGCGCTCCTGGGGCCTGGAACCGGTGGTCGCGCCGCACGTGCTGGACGTCCACCCCCGCCTGGGCTACCTCGCGGGTTCCGACGAGGACCGCGCCGGCGACTTCCGGCAGGCCTGGCTCGACCCGACGATCGCGGCCGTCATCTGCGCCCGCGGCGGCTACGGCGCCCAACTCCTCTGTGACCTGCTCGACTGGGATGAGCTGCGCGCCGCCCCGCCCAAGCTGCTGATCGGATTCAGCGATGTGACGGCGCTGCACGAACAGCTGGCCATCCGCCTCGGCCTGGCCTCGCTCTACGGACCGATGGGTGCGGGCAGTTCCTTCGTGGGTGACCCCGCCACCAGCGAGCACCTGCGCCGCACCCTCTTCGACCCGGCCGGCGTCACCACGCTGACCGGCCCGCAGGCGGGTCCGCTGGTTCCCGGCCGCGCGCACGGGATCACGGCCGGCGGCTGTGCCTCCGTTCTGGCCACCGAATGCGGCACTCCGGCTGCCCGCCCCTCCTTCGCCGGCACGATCCTGCTGCTGGAGGACGTCAGCGAGCAGCCCTACCGGATCGACCGCATCCTGAGCCAGCTGTTGCGCTCCGGTGCTCTGGACGGCGTGAGCGGGGTGGCGCTCGGCTCCTGGGAGGCGTGCGGTCCCGCGGACCGGATCCGCGATGTCATCCTGGAGCGCCTGGGCCCGCTCGGCGTTCCGATCCTCTGGGAGCTGGGTTTCGGCCACAGCCCGTCCACCCTGACCGTCCCGCTCGGCGTGCCCGCCGTCCTGGACGCCGATGCCGGCACGCTCACCCTGGAAGTTCCGGCGCTGGCCGACCGAACCGAATGACGAGCGACGCAGGACATCGAAGCAACGAAGAACAGACAGATGAAGCAAGAAGTCGAGCAACGAATGACGAACGTGCACCAGCCCGGCCTCAGCCCGATCGACCAGCCCGCCGACCTGGTCGCCCACCTGCTCGCCACCCTGCGCACCGCCCGCTTCGGCGGGCGGATGCTCCTCGGCGTCACCGGTGCCCCCGCCGCCGGTAAGTCGACCTTGGCGCGCCACCTGGTCACCGAGGTGAACCGCGCCCAGGGCCCGGGTACCGCCGCCTACGTGCCGATGGACGGCTTCCACCTCTCCAATGCCCAGCTCGACCGCCTCGGCCTGCGCCACCGCAAGGGAGCGCCGCCGACCTTCGACGTGCGCGGCTACCTGGCCCTGCTGGAGCGGCTCGCCACCGATCGCTTCCACGACATCTATGTGCCCGACTTCGACCGCACCCTTGACGAGCCCGTCGCCGCTCGCCACCTGGTCACTCCCGGCACCCGCCTTGTCGTCACCGAGGGCAACTACCTCGCCGCCGACGCACCCGACTGGTCCCAGGCCCGCTCGCTGCTCGGCGAGCTCTGGTTCCTGGACGCCGAGGACGAGGTCCGCGCCGACCGGCTGATCAGCCGGCACGAGGACGGCGGCCAGGACCGCCGCGCTGCCGAGGCGCGGGTCGCCGCCAACGACCAGCCCAATGGTGAGTACGTGAAGCTGAGCCGCGCTCGCTGCACTCGGACCGTCCGGCTCGCCGATTTGCCGCAGCTCTGAGCCGGGAGTAAGGTTTTCTAGTCGCTCGGCTGGGAGCACCGGACACGCGTCTGCGCGGACGGTCCCGGAGCGGCCACTCCTTGAAACACCACCCTCGGCAAGATCGTCGATCGCTGACGTGTCGCTTTTTGCGCCTTACAGCGATGGGCTTGTTTTGCCGTGCCGGTAATTCGGTGAGTGCGGCCGGATTCGCTTTTCGGAGCGGGGCTGGGCTAAAGTTCAACACGTCGGACGGGCCGTCAGGTCCGGTACGGCGAAGGCCTCCTGAGGCCGAAGCGGTGCGGAAGACCTGGTAAGGTTGGAAACACCGAGAGCGAGTCGGGAAACGCCGGAAGGCGGGTCTGATAAGCTCGAAGAGAAGAAAGAACGAAGCGCCCGGAGGGGCCACGGAAGTGGCTGCGAAGGAAGTGTCCGTTCCTTGAGAACTCAACAGCGTGCCAAAAGTCAACGCCAGATATGTTGACATCCCCGGCCTCGGTC
>NZ_JARZAG010000021.1 GCF_029892155.1 Kitasatospora sp. GAS204B
GGAGTAGTTGGGACGCCACCTTCGGTGGCCCGGCCGGCGGCACGCCCGTGGTCGGCCATGAGGCGGACGGCCGGATGGCTGTCTTCGTCCTGGGGTCCAACGGCAACTCCGTCGCGGTCCGTGAGCAGGTCGCGCCGTCGGCCGGCTGGGGTGCCTGGAACGGCTCCTTCGGCGGTCCGGCTGGTGGTCTGACGGTCAGTCAGAACGCTGATGGCCGACTGGAGGTGTTCGCTCTTGCCCCTGGTGGCGCGAACATCTCGCACATCTGGCAGACCGCGCCGAATGGTGGTTGGAGTAGTTGGGACGCCACCTTCGGTGGCCCGGCCGGCGGCACGCCCGTGGTCGGCCATGAGGCGGACGGCCGGATGGCTGTCTTCGTCCTGGGGCCCAACGGCAACTCGATCGCGGTCCGTGAGCAGGTCGCGCCGTCGGCCGGCTGGGGTGCCTGGAACGGCTCGTTCGGCACCGCGGCCGCGACCGTGAACGTCAGCCACAACGCCGACGGGCGCATGGAGGTGTTCGCCCTCGCTCCCGGTGGCGCGAACATCTCGCACATCTGGCAGACCGCGCCGAACGGCGGTTGGAGCGCCTGGAACGGCGACGGCACTTTCGGCGGCCCGGCATGGGTCGGCCCGTGACCCATCATTCGAAAGGAGCAGTTGAGACCGAGATGCCATCGTCCAAGCTGTCAACGTCGAGGAACTCAGCGGCCCGCGCGCTGCTGCTCGCCCTCACCCTCCTCCTCGCCCTGGCCGGCACCGGACTCGCGTCCGCCGGCACCGCGTCCGCCGACTCGGCCCTCGGCGGCCCGATCACCCGCAGCGAGATCATCGCCCGAGCCCAGTACTGGGTCGACAACCAGCCGGGCCCCTACGACCAGGGCTCCTACTCACCCGGCCCCGGCGGCGACTTCAACTACCGCCGCGACTGCTCGGGCTACGTGGCGATGGCCTGGCACCTCAACGCCAACGCCTGGACCGGCTCGCTGTCGGACTCGTACTCGTACGCCATCGACCGGAGCGCCCTGCGCCCCGGCGATATCATGGACGACTACAGCGACCACGTCTTCCTCTTCGACCAGTGGCTCGACGCCAACGGCGGCTTCTCCTACTACACCTTCGGCTCGACACCGGTGCAGCACCTGACCGCCAACATCAACGACGCCTCCCTCGACGGCCACCCCAACAGCGCCTACAGCGCCCGCCGTTACAACAACGTCCTCGAGGACAGCGCCGTCAAGCCGCACCCGTACTCCGCCGGCCGGGTGGTCTCCGGCCGCGACGCGGACGGCCGGCTGGAGACCTTCGCCGCGGGCCCGGACGGCATCTGGCACGCCTGGCAGACGGCGGTCAACGGCAGCTGGTCGGACTGGGTCGACACCGGCGGCCCGGCCAACGCCCAGCTGGCGATCGCCCCGAACCAGGACGGTCGGCTGGAGGTGTTCGCGGTGAACGGCACCGAACTCGACCACAGTTGGCAGACCGCCCCGAACGCCGGCTGGTCGGCCTGGGCCAACCTCGGCGGCGGCGGATACCGCGTAGCGGCCGGCAGCAACGCCGACGGCCGGATCGAGCTGTTCGCCTCCAGCGACGCCGGCGTCTTCCACACCTGGCAGACCGCACCCAACAGCGCCTTCGCCGCCTGGGCCGGCGTCGGCGGCCCCGCCGACTCGCGGCTGCAGATGGAGAACGCCCCCGACGGCCGCCTGGAGGTGTTCGCCCTGTCGGACACCACCTTCGGCCACCTCTACCAGACCGCGGTCAACGGCGGTTGGTCGTCCTGGGAGAACTTCGGCGGTGGCGGCTACGACCTGACGGTCAATCACAACTCCGACGGCCGCCTCGAAGTGTTCGCCTCCAACAGCACCGGCGTCTTCCACAAGTGGCAGACCACCCCCACCACCTGGTCCGACTGGACCGCCACCACCGCCGGAGCCACCAACTCCGAGCTCTCCTCCGCCCGTTCGGTCGACGGCCGGATCGAGGTCTTCGCCATCAACGGCACCACCGCCACCCACCTCTACCAGACAGCCGTCAACGGCGACTGGTCAGCCTGGGAAACCTTCGGCACCGGCGGCACCCAGATCACGGCCGCCGACAACCAGGACGGCCGGATCGAGGTCTTCGCCACCAGCAGCGCCGGCGTCTACCACAAGTGGCAGACCGGCTTCAGCACTTGGTCCGACTGGGCCTGGCTGAACTCCACCGCCGGCCCGTCGCTCGCCTGACGCTCAGCCCGCGCCGCAGGCGGCCTCGTGACCTCGCACCCCGGTGCCGAGGCTGCGGGGCCGCCTGCGGCGCGGCTTCGGCGTCCTGTTGATCAGCTGAACATCGCTGCTCACCGATTCGGCTGAGCCCCTGTGGGATCTTGCTCATCGCACTATGATCATTACGCTGTGTGTCGATCGTGGGGGGTGTCGATGGCTGCAGGTGGATCAGCTTGGCGTCGGGCGCAGGACGCTCGACAGCGGGAGGCGAAGCTGCGTGAGCAGATGCAGGCTGCGCGATCGGAGGCGCGCCGCTGGCAAGCGGCAAGCGAGGGTGAGCGACTGGTGGCGGCCAGGCTGCTGTTCCTCACCGAGCAGGGTTGGCGGCTGCTGGTAGACCGCCGCTGGCCGGGCACGGCCTCGGCGAACGTGGACATGCTGCTGGTCGGGCCGAGCGGCGTATACGTCGTGGACGTCAAGAACTGGCGATCCGAACCCGAGGTGGCGGGCGACCAGTTGCGTGCCGGTGGTCAGAACCGGGACGACGAGCTTGCGAAGTTGACGGCGGTGACGCGGTTGGCGGAGCGTGTGGTTGGTGAGCTCGGCCTGTCGCCGGTAGCGGTCCGTCCGCTCATGGTCTTCGCGGGCCACCGGCTGAACCGGCGTCTGGGAGCCGTGCAGCTCCTGGGCGAGCAGGAAGCGGCCCCGGCCTTGCTGAGTGAGCCAACCCGCCTGAAGGCGGCCGCTGTTCGAGCCATCGGGGATCACCTTGAGCGGGCCTTTCCGGCGTACGAAACCGTGGTCGTCCCGGCGACACCGATGCCCGCGGAGCCCGGCCAGGCCAGTGTGGCGGCCGGCGCCGATGCTCTCTTCGACGTTGAGGACATCCGGGAGGCGGAGCTCGCCGCCGCACGGCAGGCCCCCATCGAGCAGTGGATGACCTTCCTGCATCCGGACCAAGTCGCCCTGGTACGACGCAACTGGGCCGGCCCTGCCCGTATCAGTGGCCCTGCGGGCACCGGCAAGACCGTCGTGGGACTCCACCGTGCCGCGCACCTCGCCCGACGCACAGCCGGCCGCATCCTCTACGTCACCTACGCCAACAATCTCCCGCGCGTCCAACGCACCTTCCTGCAGACCATGGCCCCCGCCATCAGCGACCGGGTCGAGTTCAGCAGCCTCCACTCCTGGACCCAGAGCTACCTGCGCGAGCACGGTATGCCGTCTCATCTGCACGGCGACCGCGCGCGTTCGGCCTTCAGCCTCGCCTGGCTGCGCGCCGGCCGTGATGGTGTGCTCGCCACGATCGACGCCACCTCCCACTACTGGCGCGAGGAGATCGACTACGTCATCAAAGGCCGGGGCATCACCACCTTCGAGCAGTACGCGGTCCTGCCGCGCCGCCGCCGGCGCGTGACCCTGCGCCGCAACCACCGCGAAGCTGTCTGGGCCCTGTACGAGGAGTACGAACGCCTGCGCACGCAACGCGGTGTCCACGACTTCAACGACATCCTCACTCTTGCCCTCGGCCATCTGCGCACCACGCAGGCCGCACCCCCGTACGCCGCGGTGATCACTGACGAGATCCAGGACCTCACCCTCACCGGGCTGCGACTGCTTCACGCTCTCGCCGGCGACGTCCCCAACGGCCTGCTTCTGATCGGCGACGGCCAACAGGCGGTCTATCCGGGAGGCTTCCGTGTCAGTGAGGCCGGCATCGATATCCGCGGCGATCGGGGGCAGGTACTGCGCACCAACTACCGCAACGCGAAGGAGATCCTGGAAGCGGCGCTCGCCGTCGTCCAGGGCGACGACTTCGAGGACCTGGACGGACAGCGAAGTCCCGGGCGGCGCGACATCGACCCGTCGTATCGTGCGGGTCAGGTCATTCGGAGCGAGAGCCGAACGCTGGCGGAGCACGACCAGGCCCTACTGACCGCACTGCGCACTCACGGCCACGCGACTCCTGACGACCACGCCGAGGCGGCTGACACGACAGGTTGGGGTGACTGCGCCTTGCTGTGCTCGTCCTGGCAGCACCTGCACCACTACCAGCGGCTTCTCATCACGGCGGGAATCCCGGTCATCTCGCTCGACCAGTACGAGGGTCGGCCGGTCCACGCGGTGAAGCTCGGCACCTACCGCCGTTCCAAGGGCCTGGAGTTCAAACAGGTCTACCTGCCGCAGTACGACGACTTCCTGCAGACGACGGACGCTGAGAGGGAACTCGCCGAGGAGCACGCGGAGCTGGCACGCAGCCAACTCTTCGTCGCCATGACTCGAGCCCGTGATCGCCTCTGGCTGGGGGCAGTGAACGCGTCGGGCACTGAAATTTCCACAAGCTGATGGCGAAGGGCGCGGCCGGACGGGCGCCTGCGGACTCTCGGACCTGGCGCGCATCCAGATCTGCCATCACTTCGAACGGGACGCGGTCGCGCTGGTGCGCTCGTCGCCGCACCGGAACAGGACCGCTCTGACCGTCGCGAGGGCGGTCAACATCTGACGCCCTGCCCGAACGACGACGTCGGCTCCCAAGACCACAACCGGGTCTTGGGAGCCGACGTCACGCGAGCGCCCGGAATCAGCCAACAGCATCCAGGGGCCGGGCGCCCGTCGCATTTCCTGACGCTACGTCAGCCTCTGCCGTCTGTCTGGTTGTAGACGCGGTCGATCTTCCCGGCTTGGATCGTCATGCCGTGGATGCCGCCGTTGATCGTGTTGTTGTACACCGTGCCGCTCTCGATCCGCACCAACTTCGCCTGGCCTTCCCAGGCGGTCAGCTCACCGGCGAACTCCGGGTCCATCGCCGCCCGCATCCCCAGCGCCATGCTCAGCTGCTGGGCCAGCGCCGGATCGGCGGGCGCCTGCTCGAGCGCGACGAGCTCCGCCTCCCCGCTGCTCGCGGCTGGCAGGTGCGCGGGGCGCTGGAACGGGCGCCGCACCAGCTTCCAGGCCCCCTCCAGCGCCTGCTTGCCCGCCTCGCCGCCCGCCCCGCCCGCGAACGCCGCGAGCAGCATGCTCACCGAAACCGGATCCACCGTGCACCCCTCCCTGTCGAGCTTCTGCCCCCAACCCTACGACCCCGAGCGGGTGACTGACCATCAGCCAGCCCGCACCGGCCCGGCCCGTGCCCGCCCGGCGCCCCGGTCAGCGCCTGACAGCTGAGCCGGCCGACCCAGCCCCGCGCAGCAGCAGGGAGGCCGCGAGGCCGAGCAGGGCGATGCCGGCGCTGACCGTCCAGGCTGTCAGGTAGGCCTGGTGGCCGCCGCCCTGGGCGGTCAGGATCGCGGCGGTGGCCGCGGAGCCGACTGCGGTGGCGAGGCTGACGAGCAGTTCGAAGAGCCCCGCGCCGGCCGCCGTCTCCTCGGCCCGCACGCTGTCGACCACGAGGATGCGGGCGGCTCCGGAGATCAGTCCCATGCCGGCGCCGCAGAAGGCGAGCGTGACCGCGAGGTCGGCGGCTGCCGAGTGCCGCAGCAGCAGTCCTGCCGTGCCGAGGACGACGAGTGCCGCGCCCAGGACGGTGACCCTGCGGTAGCCGATGGCCCGCCCGAGCCTGCTGCTGCAGGCGCTGAGGAGGGTCATGCCGCAGAAGGCGGGCAGCAGGACCAGGCCGACCGAGGAGGACGGCAGCCCGAGCCCGTTGGAACCGGTGAGGTAGGTCGAGTAGGACACCTGCCCGCCGAGGACGATGTAGTGGACGCAGGCGCCGACCGCGAAGACCGGCAGCAGGCGCGGCCGCAGCAGTCGGCGCACATCGATCAGCGGCGTGGGGGTGCGTAGTTGGACCATCACCCAGACGGCGAGGAGCAGCGCGCCCGCACCCAGGCAGCCGGCGGTGCCGGGCGATCCCCAGCCCCAGCTCGCGCCGTCGTGCAGGGCCAGCACGGCGAGGACCAGAGCCGTTGCCAGCAGCACGGCAGCAGGCCAGTCGACACGAGCCACCGGTGGTGTGCGCTCGGACCTGGCGCTGCGTCCCGTCCACAGCAGGCCGAGGCCCACGACTGTGCCGACGGCCGGCACCCACAGCACCGCGCTGATGCCGGCCGTCGGCAGCAGCAGGGATGAGCAGGCGCTGCCTGTTCACCAAGGTCACCACCGACCTGCTCCGGGAACTCGACGAGCGACTGCACCCGCTCGTCGAGGAGACCGAGGTCGGCTTCACCGGCAAGCCGTTGCTGGAGCTGTTCCGCCACGCGGAGCAGGAGCGCGACCTGTACCGCGTCATCCTGCGCGGCGAGGGCGACGGCAAGGCGCTGCGCACCTTCAGTGACGGATCGGTGCGTCGAGTCGCGGCCGTGTTCAGCACCCGCGCCGACCACACCCGCGTCGAACCGCGTCTCCCCGCGGAACTGCTGGCCCGCGCCTGGGTCGGTGAGCACCTGTCGGTCCTGCACTGGTGGCTCGAACAGGACGCCCCGCCCATGCCGGCCGAGGAAGCCACCCGCATGCTGCTGGAACTCGCCATCCACGGCCGCTTCTGGGCCAGCGGCTTCACCGCCCCGGCCTGACGCCGCACCTGCGCTGATCGCACGCCTGTGCATGTCATGTGGTGCACGGGCGAGGGTTCGTGGGGGGACGCCCGCAGGGGCGTGGAGCCGCCGCCGTGCCGCTCGGCAGGGCGAGCGGATCTCCATGATTCCAGCCTTCTGTGACGCAAGTGCGAGCGAAAGGCGAATCCGACCGGTATCCGGACAAAGCACCCTCAAAACCGGACAGAAGCCCGCAGGTCGGGTCCGCTCTGGCGCACCCGCGAGAATTGTCACTGATATTGCGTGAAGATCTCGTCGACCTCTGATGGCCATTGCCCGGTGCCGGCGGAACGCCTTGCCGCAACGTTCACCGAAACTCCGATGGGCCGGCTGGACGGGCCTCCTGCCGGCGTGGTTGGATTTCGCGTCAGCAACGGTCATTGCGGCGATTTCGGGTTTCCGAGATTCCATGCCACCGTGGCAGTCGGCCGGATCGGCTTTCCGTCCAGCCGGCCGACGACAACTCAGAAACACTCAGTGCTATGAAGGGAACAGCGCATCATGCGTAACGACTTCGCCTCCCAGATCGAGACCCGCGAGATCTCCGACAGCGACCTGGACAACGTTTCCGGTGGCATCGCCGCCGGCGTCTCCGCGCTGGGCGTCGGCGCCGGTGTCAATGTCGGTCTCGGCGACCTTCTCGGGACGGTCGAGTCCATCGTGCCCGTTTCGCAGGTCACCGGCCTGGTCTCGAACGTCACTGGCCTGGCCGGCGTGAACACCATGGGCCTCGGTCTCTGACCCAGGCGCCTGCCGTGGACCCCGGCTGCCCCCCGATTCCGGGGTCCACGGACCTCACCGCCACCTCAACGCGGTAGCTGAATGCCGCAGATCAATTCGGTAGCTGAACGCGTCAGCGGCAGTCGAATGCCGCAGGAGAATGCTGCGGTCGAATGCCTCAGGCGAAAGCGCCGGACGAACGTCGTTGAAGGATCAGTTCCGTGCAGTTCCGCCAGCAGGCGCTTTCCAAGCTGCAATCGCGCGAAGAGCTCGACATACCGGTGCGCTTCGCCCGGCCGCAGGGTTGGCTCGTATTGGCCGTGACGGCGGTCGTCATGGCAGCCGCCTGTTCCTGGGCGGTGCTCGGGACGGTGTCGTCAAAGCTGAGCGCACCCGGAATCCTGACCCATGCGGAGGGCAGCTACGTCCTGCAGAGTCCGGTGGCCGGTCAGGTCACCGCGGTATTCGCCAACGAGGGCGACACGCTGCCCGTCGGCGCGCAGCTGTTCAGCGTTCACACGGGCCAGGGAACGGGCCAGGGGACGGGTCAGGGCACGGGGCAGGCGGACACGACCGTGCGCATGGTGGCGGCGGGTCGGGTGACCGCGCTGTCAGCCAAGATCGGTGCGGTGGTCGCCACCGGCGCGGATCTGGCGACCGTCGAGCGGATCGACCATGCTGACGACCCGATCGTGGCGCTGCTGTACGTGCCGGGCGGCAGTGCATCGACGGTGCCGGTGGGCGCGGCGGTGGACCTGAGCGTCCAGTCGGCGCCGGCACAGCAGTTCGGGGTGCTGCGAGGCCACGTCAAGGCGGTCGGCCGGGTCCCCCAGACGCAGCAGCAGATCACCGGCTTCCTCGGGGACGGCCAGTTGGGCGAGCAGTTTTCGGCTCAGGGCCAACCCGTGGTGGTCCTGGTCGAGTTGGACCGGTCGGCCGGCACGAGGTCCGGCTACGCGTGGTCGTCGGCGAGCGGTCCGCCGGATCCGATCGAATCCATGACCTTGGTCAGTGGTGCCGTGCACCTGGCCGCGCAGCATCCGATCGATTGGCTCTTTCCTTGACCGCGCAGCACAAGCCGACGCCGATGCCGACGCGGAGGCGGACGCCCGCGCCCACGCCGACGCGCAGGAAGCAGAAGCCGAAGAAGCAGAAGGCCGTCCGCACCCCCACCATCCTTCAGATGGAAGCCGTGGAGTGCGGCGCCGCCGCGTTGGCCATGGTGCTCGGTCATCACGGCCGGCACGTCCCCCTCGAGGAACTGCGCATCGCCTGCGGGGTCTCCCGTGACGGCTCCAGGGCCAGCAACGTGCTCAAGGCGGCCCGTGGGTTCGGCCTCGACGCCAAGGGCATGCAGATGGAGCCGAGCGCCCTGGCCCAGGTGCGGGCGCCGGCCATCCTGTTCTGGGAGTTCAACCACTTCGTCGTCTTCGACGGCATGGGACGGCGCTTCGGCCGGCGCGGTGTGCACCTCAACGACCCCGCCCGGGGCCGCCGGTTCGTCTCGCCCGAGGAGTTCGACGCCAGCTTCACCGGTGTGGTGCTGACCTTCGAACCCGGCGCCAGGTTCCGCCGAGGCGGCCGGAAGCCGGGCATCCTGCGTGCGCTGCCGGCCCGGCTGCGCGGCACCACGGGCACCTTGCTGGCCGCCCTGGCCGCCAGTTTCCTGCTGGTGGCCGTCGGTGCGGCGGCGCCGGCCGTGAGCCGGACGTACATCGACACGTTCGTGGTCGGGGGCAGCGGCCCGGGCGGCAACCAGTCCTCCCTGCTGCCGGTGCTCTTCGCCTCGATGGCCGCGCTGGTGCTGCTGACCGCCGTGCTGACGGGCCTTCAGCAGGCGAACCTGCTGCGCGGCCGGATCATCGCGTCGACCCTGAGCAGCGCCCGCTTCCTGCGGCATCTGCTCCGGCTGCCCGTCACGTTCTTCGCCCAGCGCAACCCGGCCGAGCTCGTGCAGCGGCTGCAGTCCAACGACGCGGTGGCCGAGACGCTGGCCCGAGACCTCGCCGCCGCCGGCGTGGACGCCCTGGTCGTGGTCCTCTACGCGGTCCTGCTGTGGACCTACGACCCGCAGTTGACCCTGATCGGGGTGGCCGTCGCGCTGCTCAACGTGGTGGCGATGCGGGTGGTGGTCCGGATCCGGGCCACCGGCACCCAGCGGCTGCTCGCGGACAGCGCCCGGCTGACCAACACCTCGTACAGCGGGCTCCAGTTGATCGAGACGATGAAGGCCACCGGGGGCGAGAACGGGTACTTCCGTCGCTGGGCGGGCCAACACGCGACCACCCTGGACGGACAGCAGCGACTCGGCGTGCCGAGCGCGGTGCTGGCCGTCGTCGCTCCCACGCTGGCGGCGCTGAACAGTGCGCTCATCCTGTTGATCGGCGGGCTTCGAGCGGTGGAGGGCCATATCTCGATCGGCCTGCTGGTGGCCTTCCAGACGCTGATGACCAGCTTCACCGCGCCGGTCACCCGGCTGAACGGGGTGGCGGGCCGGGCCCAGGACTTCGCGGCCGACGTGTCCCGGCTCAAGGACGTCGAGAACTTCCCGGTGGACTCCCGGTATTCGGTCAACCCGCCCAGCTCGCGCAACTCGGCCAACTCGTCCAGCTCGCGAGACGCGCAGCAGGAGCCGGCCGCCGATACCCGCAGGCTCAGGGGACACGTGACGCTGGAGGGCGTCACCTTCGGCTACAGCCCGCTGGACCAGCCGCTGCTCACCGACTTCTCCCTGTCGGTCGGGCCGGGCCGGCAGGTCGCCCTCGTCGGTGGCTCCGGGAGCGGCAAGTCCACCGTGTCCCGGTTGATTTCGGGCCTCTACAGCCCGTGGGAGGGCACGATCCGGATCGACGGAGAGCGGCTGGAGGAGATCTCCCGCGGCTCGCTCTCCGCCTCGGTCTCGTTCGTCGACCAGGACGTCTTCCTCTTCGAAGGCACCGTCCGCGACAACGTGACGCTGTGGGACCCGTCGATATCCGACGAGGCCGTCATCGCCGCCCTGAAGGACGCCGCCGTCCACGACGTGGTCTCCCGGCGACCCGGCGGCATTCACAGCCGGGTGGAGCAGGACGGCCACAACTTCTCCGGCGGCCAGCGGCAACGGCTGGAGATCGCCCGGGCTCTGGTGCGCCGGCCCAGCGTGCTGGTCCTCGACGAGGTGACCAGCGCGCTGGACGCCGAGACCGAGCAGGTGATCATCGACAACCTGCGGCGCCGTGGCTGCGCCTGCGTCCTGATCGCGCACCGGCTGAGCACGGTGCGCGACAGCGACGAGATCGTCGTGCTGGACCACGGGACGGTCGTCGAACGCGGGCGCCACGAGGAGCTGGTGGCCGCCGGCGGCCCGTACGCCGAGCTGGTCGGGGAGCGTTGACATGACATCCGTTCACCATCCGCCGGCCACCGGCGACTTGGTGGTCGGTGCCCTGGGCGGCCTGGGCACCCTGGTCGACTGCGCGAGCTCGCGCAGCCTGCGGCTGGAGGGGCCGCAGGTGCTCTGGCTGGTCGCGGACGGCGCGATGGACCTCTTCGCGGTCGACGCCGTCAACCAGGGCAGCTGGCACTTCCTCGGCCGGCTCGAGACGGGGGCCCTGCTGCTCGGGCCGGTCGACGGCCCGCAACACACCCTCGTCGGCCGGCCTTTGCGGGGCTGCGTGCTGCGCCGGATCGAGTTCAGGGAGCTGTTCCGGCCCGAGTACGAGTACAACTACGAGCACCAGTACCAGTCCCAACAGTACGGCGACCAGTGGTCGCCCGACGGCGGTGAGCCGGTCCTCAGCCCGCTGGAGGACGCGTTCGCCCGCGGCATCGGACGCGGCCTGCGCGTCCTGTTCGAGATGCCCGGTCCCGGCTCCGACGCGCCGGTGGGCGGGTACGAGCCGGCCGACGAGAACATCCTCTGGATGCCGGTGGATCCCGGCAGCCTGCAGTACGGTGCCCCGATGAGCCAGGAGGGCGCCTGGGACCTGCTCATCGACGGCGCGCTGTGGCAGCGCCTGATCAACCAGCAGTCGCGGCTGCTGCTCGCGCTGGACCGCTGGATCGAGCAGCTGGATCGTGCGCACGAGGACCGGACCGCCGCCGGCATCAAGGCCGGTGAAGCCGTGCGCGCGCACGCGGATCAGGCGTTGCTGGCCTCGATCGACGGGCCCGACAGGTCCGGCCGGCCCGCGAAGGCCGGCAGGTCCGCGAAGGGCAGCAGGTCCGCGAAGGCCGGTAAGTCCGCCAGGTCCGCCAGGTCGGGGAGTGCCGCAGGTGACCACGGCGCGGGCGGCGAGGACGCGACCCTCGCCGTCTGCCGCCTGGTGGCCGAGGCGGCCGGGATCAAGGTCGTGGAGCCCGCGGCCGGTGCTTCGGCGGCGGGTGGTTCGGCGGCGGATGGTTCGTCGACCGGCCGGCTGAACCCGGTCGAGCGCATCGCCCTGAGCTCCCGATTCCGTACCCGGGTGGTCGCGTTGGGCGGGCGCTGGTGGCGGGAGAACACCGGCCCCCTGGTGGGCCAGCGGGCCGCCAGTGGCGCCCCGGTCGCGCTGCTGTGGCGTCGCGGCCGGTACGAGGCGGTGGAGCCGGTCACCGGCAGGCGCACCCGGATCGACGCGGCGAACGCGGACCAGTTCGAACCCCGCGCCGTCATGTTCTACCGGCCGCTGCCCGAACAGGCCCTGTCCGCCTGGCGGTTGCTCGGGTTCAGCGTTCGCGGCACCCGCGCCGACCTGCGCAACCTGATCCTGGGCGGCCTGGTCGCGGTCGGCCTCGGCACCCTGGTGCCGATCGCGACCGGACAGGTGCTCGGCGCCTACGTGCCGCAGGGCGAGAACGGCCTGATCGTCCAGACCGCACTGGCGGTCGCGGCCGCCACCCTCGTCTCCGCCGCCTTCATGCTGCTGCAGAACATCTCCATCCTGCGGCTGGAGGGGCGGATCGAGGCCACGCTCCAACCGGCCGTCTGGGACCGGCTGTTGCGCCTGCCGACCAGGTTCTTCGCCGAGCGCTCCACCGGCGAGCTGGCCGGCGCGGCGATGGGCATCAGCGCGATCCGCCGCGTGCTGTCCGGCATCACGTCGGTGACCGTGCAGGCCGGCACGGTCGGGGCGGTGAACCTCGTTCTGCTGCTCTGCTACAGCCCGCTGCTGGCGCTGGCGGCGATCGCCCTGCTGATCGTCATCGCCTCGCTCTTCCTGGGCCTGGGCATGTGGCAGCTCCGCTGGCAGCGCCGGTTGATCAAACTCAACCACAAGCTCAACAACCAGGCCTTCCAGACGCTCCGCGGCCTGCCCAAGCTGCGGGTCGCCGCGGCGGAGAGCTTCGCCTACGCCGCCTGGGCAAGGGAGTTCGCCCGCAGCCGCGAGTTGCAGCAGCGGGTCGGCCGGATCAAGAACCTGATCACGGTGCTCAACGCGGTCTATCTGCCGCTCTGCACGCTCCTCATGTTCGTGCTGCTCGCGGGCCCGGCCCGCGGGAGCCTGTCGGCGAGCGGCTTCCTGACCTTCAACACCGCGGTGACGATGATGTTGACCTCGGCGACGCAGCTCACCGGCGCGCTCATCTCGGCCGCCGCCGTCCTGCCGATGTTCGAGCAGATCAAGCCGGTGCTCCAGGAGCTTCCGGAGGTCCGCGGTGGTAGTGCCCAACCCGGCACGCTGGCCGGCGGGATCGAGGTGCGGCAGCTCTCCTTCCGGTACGCCGAGGACGGGCCGCTGGTTCTCGACAACGTGTCGTTCCAGGTCCAGCCAGGAGAGTTCGTCGCGATCGTCGGGGCCAGCGGCTGCGGCAAGTCGACCCTGCTCCGGTTGCTCATCGGCTTCGACCGACCGGCCTCGGGCAGCGTGCTCTACGACGGCCAGGACCTCGCCGCCCTCGATCAGGCGGCCGTCCGCCGGCAGTGCGGTGTCGTCCTGCAGAACGCCCAGCCGTTCACCGGCTCCATTCTGGACAGCATCTGCGGCGCCGAGCTGTTCTCGCTGGAAGAGGCCTGGGAGGCGGCCGAGATGGCCGGCCTGGCCGAGGACATCAAGCTCATGCCGATGGGCATGCACACCGTGCTCTCTGACGGCGGCGGCACCGTCTCCGGGGGACAGCGACAGCGGCTGATGATCGCGCAGGCCCTGATCCGGCGGCCACGCGTGCTCTTCTTCGACGAGGCCACCAGCGCCCTGGACAACGAGACTCAGCGCATCGTGATCGCGAGCACCCGCAAGCTGCAGGCCACCCGCATCGTCATCGCCCACCGGCTGTCCACCGTGCTGGACGCCGACCGCGTGATCGTCATGTCGGAGGGCCGGGTCATCCAGCAGGGGCCGCCGACCGAACTGCTGGCCGACCGGGGCGGCGTGTTCCACGAGCTGGTCCGCCGTCAGATCGGCTGACCTGCCGCACGGTTCTCGCGGGTCAGGACGGGCAGTCCGTATCCGTACCATCAACCATGTGTCAGAACGCTCGTGCCACACAGGTGCGTTGTGCCAACATGAGGAGGCTGTCGGGGGGCAGCGCAGGTTTTCGACCGGGTCTCACGAAGGCCCGTGCAGGTGAGTTGGGGGACAATCGATGAGCGGGGGCTTACGCGGCCCGGACCGGGCCTGCCCGGTCTGCTGCAGCCCGGCGGACAGCGGCAGCCGCTGTCCGGCCTGCGCTTGGCGGCTCGAGGGCGATCACTTCCTCGGCGCACCGGTCGAGGAGGACGTCCGGTGCGAACGCGAGGCGCTGCGTGCCGCGCGCGATCAGTGGGACGCCCGAGCGACCGCCCTTGCCGCACGGGCCGCGGTGGGCGGCGTCGACGGCGAGAGCTGGGACCGCCTGCTGGCGGAGCTGGTCGCGAAGCCCGACGCGGTGCTCTGGTTCGTCGAGCTGACCGCCGAGCGGGTCGGCCTGATCAAGGCGGGCACGGACCCGAACGGCATCCCCTGGGCCGAGGAGGTCGGCGGTGCGGCCTGGGGCTCGATCGTCCCCGAATTCGCCGCCGACCCCGCCGTCCGCGCCTTCCAGCTGGCCGGTGGCATCGGCGCCGGTCCGCCGGTCGACCGTGTCGCCCTCGACCGCGGCGTTCGCCGGCTGCTGGGAACCCTGCTGCCGCCGGCGGCCGGTCAGCGGACCGTCCTGCTGTCGGAACGCCCGGACTGGCTCCTGCCGGCCCGCGCCGCGGCCGTGGTGCGGTCGCTCCGGGCGCCCGACGCGCAGGTCGGGCCCACCGCCGGCGGTACTGCGGGGGTTCGGCGACTGTTGCGGAGCGTGCCGCTGCGACGCGACCACGAGCTGTTGCTGGCCGCCGTCGACGCGCACAGTGGTGCGGTGCGGCCGCAGACCACGACGCTCTTCCGGGCCGGCGCGCGACTGCCGCTCGGGGAGACCGCCGCCGTGGCGCTCACCGTGTACGGCGGCCCGGACGAGGGTGCCGTGGTCACCCTGCCGGTGCTGGCCGGACACGAGGCCGACGCTGACGTCGGCACCGGCACCCGGGCCAGCGTCGTGTCGGCGCACCGCGTCAGCTTGCCGGGGCTGCGGCCGGCCGAGCTGGTCTTCGTGCTGCACGGGCCGGGCGAAGTCGAGGTGCGGTTGCCGGACGGTACGGCGGCCGAACCGGCCGGCACCGCCGACCTCGCCGAGCTGATCGACAGCCTGCCGCGGCGGCTGCGCCGACCACCTCGCCTCGAACTCTTCCTCGCCGTCGAGCTCTCCTACGCGGCCTCACCGGACGAGGTGGTCGAGCGGCTCGGCTTCACCCGTGAACTGATCGCGGCGCTGGCGGGCCCGCAAGGCGCCGCCGCGCGCCCGGCCGTCGGTGCGGTGGGCTACTACGACCACGGCGTCCGCGAGAGCCCCTACGCGCCGCGGCACACCCTGCTGCACACCGTTCCGCTCGGGACGCCCGGGGTGGCGCTGGCCGCGCTCGCCGAGTGGCAGCCGAGCCGGCGCCGCCAGGACACCGCCGCCGCGCTGGAGGACGCGCTCAGGGCGGTGCGCCTGATGGCGACCCCGACCGCCGACGCCGCACCGAGCACCGAGCGCCGCGTCGTCGTCCTCGGCGGTCGGCCACCAGGGCAGCCGACCCAGCACGGGCACGTCCCGGCCTGCCCGCTCGGCGTCGACTGGCGGACCGAGCTGGCGGCGCTGCGCACCCACGGCATCGACGTGCTGGTGCGGCGCGACAGCCTCCCGGACCAGCCGCCGACGGACCGCGTGCGCCGTCTGCTGCAGCAGTACGGCGCACAGTCCTGGGCGGAGCTGGGCGCCGACGGATCCCTCGACCAGCGGCTCCCTCCGGCCTCGGTCGCCCGCCGCCTGCTGCCCGCCTGGCGGGCCGAAGGCCCGCCCTGTGGGCTCGCGTTGGCCCACCCTCTGCTCTGATCCGCAGTCCTGCCGAGGAGGCAGCCGATGTCGTCCAGCAAGCCGTTCGGGACCGATCCGGACCAGCAGAAGAGCCCCGACGAGGGCACCGGCGGGCCGTCCTGGGACGGGCCCGGGTCCGGCAACTCCTCGCGTTCCCAGGGCTCGCGGGCGGCGAACCCACCGCTCGGTCCGAACGCGTCCGGGTCCTTCGGCACCGCCGTCCCAGGGGCGTCGCAGTCCATGGACGGGCACACCGGGGCGGCCACGATCCCGCGGTCCCCTCGGGACGGCGGCCAGGGCCCGGCCACCGTCCGGATCGGCCTTTGGGGCGCGCCGCGCTCGGGCAAGACCACCTTCCTCGCGTCGCTGCCGATCGCCGCCATGCAGCACGCCCGCAACGAGCGCGGCAACTGGGTCGTCAGCGGGGTCGGCAACTCAGCCGTCGACTTCCTGAACGGCAGCGTCAACCAGCTCACCGTGGAACGCGGTTTCCCCGGCGCGACGGTGGGCGTGCAGGGCATGACCTGGTCGTTCCAGGGCGAGGTGCCAAGGCAGCTCGGCGGGATCCGCCAAGTGGGCTTCGAGCTCGACATCCACGACGTCAGCGGCGAGTCGTTCCGGCCCGAACACCCCCAGCACGCCGCCATCGTGAACCAGCTGGCCGACGCCGAGGGGCTGATCTACCTCTTCGACCCGCTACTCGACGGTGAACCGGCCACCCAGAGCGTGAGGTTCTTCCACGCGACGCTCAACGCGCTCTACTCCCGGGTGCGGGAGCAGCGCGGCCTGCTGCGGGGCCGGCTGCCGCACCAGGTCGCCGTCTGCGTGGCCAAGTTCGACGACCCGGAGCTCTTCCGGCCCTCGGTGGAGGCCGGTTGGGTGACGCAGGACGACGTCGGGGCGCGGCTGCCGCAGGTGCCCGAACACCTGAGCGCCGGCTACTTCGCCTGGCTCTGCGACACCTTCCGCGGCTCCACCACCAGACTCGTGCGGGACGCGCTGAACACCAACTTCCACCCCGACCGGATCAGCTATCACGCCATCTCCGCCATCGGCTTCCGGCTGAACGAGGCGGGGATCTTCGACTACCGGTCCTATGCCAACGTCGAACTGGTCGACGGGCAGCCGCGGATCGCCACCGTCCCGCAGCCGCTCAACGTCCTGGACCCGGTGATCGCGCTGGAGCGCAGGATCAGCGGCGACCGCGCCGGGGCCGGCGGCGGTCGCCGCCGGCTCTGGCGCCGGTGACCGGCATGCGGCGCCCGGGAGCCGAACCCCTCAGCGCGCAGTGGGCCGTACTCGGCAAGCGCGCCGGCGAGACGATGGGCTACGAGGTGCTCGGCGGCAGCCTGCCCCAGGCGCGCGCCGGACGCTGGCTGTGGGGCGCGCAGACCGGAACACCGGCCGTGCGCCGGGGCGGTGGGCCCGACGAGCTGCCCTGGCGGGTGTTCCTCAGCGGGGTGGACGGGGAGCAGACGGCCGCCTGCGCCGTGGTGGAGCACAGCTGGGACGGCAGCCTGGACGGGACGGGGGCGCCGATCATCACCTCGCGGCTGCTGCTCCTGGACTGGGCCCAGGCCAGCGGCGCGCGGATCACCTGGAGCGGTCTGGCCGACGCGGCGGCGGCCGTGCGCTGGCCGCGGCATCAGCAGGACGCGCCGCCGCTGGAGCCGGCGGCGGCGCCCGCCGATGCCGAGGCGCTCGCGGCGGCGGTGGAGGACCTGGGCTTCGACTGGGCGGCCACCGTCGCAGCGCTGCTGCTCGACGGCCACCTCGTGGTCGTCACACCGACCGGCCGCCCGCTGCCCCCGCCCGACGAGCGGGTGTGGCTGGTGGACGCGATCGCTTCGCTGCTGCCCTACGGCTGCCGCTGCTGGCTCAGCGCGGCCACCTGGAGCGGTCTGACGGACCATCAGCTCACGCTCTCCTTCGCGGAGTCCGCCCGTTCCGCACAGACCGAGGTCCGCTACGGCGAGCCCGCGCCCGAACTCGCGCCGGACGCGGGCGCCGGCCGGTACCTGGCCGAGCTGCGCCGTCTGCGCCGCAAGGGCTTCGCCACCGTCGACCTGGTCCGGCACCTGCTGGGCGCGACCACGCCGCTCAAGTGGCGCGACGGCGCCGGCGCGTTCCGCGCGCTGCGCGAGGTGGACCTGGTCGACTCCGTCGTCGCCGAGGTCCAGGCGGGCCGTGGCCGCGTCGAGGACGTGGGCCGGGTGCTCGCGCTGCCGGACGCGGCCGAGCTGGACGCGGACCGGGCGGGCGTCCTGTTCCGCTTCCTCGGCCGCGCGGCCGGCGCCGGCGGCGGGGACGGGCGCGCCCTGGAGCTGCTGCGCCGGCACTGGCGGCCGGAGCTCCCGCGCTGGCTGGCCACGGACGTCCTCGCCGAGTCCGCCGCCGGGCCCGCGCAGGACCGGGCGATGGCCGCTCTCGAGCTGGTCCGGGAGCTGCGCGGGCCCGGCTCACCGGAGTTCGCGAGCCTGCTCGGCGCCCTGGTGGACCCGGCGTCAACGGTCGGGCCGCAGCTCGTCTGGGGCGGCGCGTTGGCCTGGCGGGCCCAGCAGGCCTTCGGCGCGCAGGCGGCGAGCGCCGACCGCGTCCTGGTCGAGCACCCGGAGCTCGGCCGTGCCTGGGCGCAGGTCGCCCTCGACCACGGCGCGTTCGACCAGGTGGTGCTGGGCCGCCTGCTGGCAGCGGCCCAGCTGCTGCCGCTACGGCAGAGCACCGGCTGGCTCCGCTACGCCGCCTACCTCAGCGGCCGGTGGACGCGGGACGAGCTGTCACCCGGCGACGCCGAGGACTTCGCGCGCGTGGGGGTCGGTCATCGGTGGCGCCAGATCCTCGCGCTGGCGGCCGCGAACCACCGTCCGGCGGCGCTCCAGGATCTCTGGCCGCTGTTCTGGGTGGTCGCCCTGAGCGTGGACGGGCCCGAACTCGCCGAGCGCCTGGGGAGGTTGGCCCCACTCGGTGGGGAATCGGAGCGGCCCGGCGAGGACATCGCCCGCTCGGCCGACCTCGACCTGATCCGGTTGATCGCAGGGCGGGGCCGGGTCGGCACACCGCTGGCCGCGCTGGAGCAGCAGCTCGCCCGGGAGCGGCGGGCCGCGGCGACGAACCCGCCGCACGGCGCGAGCCCGGATCCGGCCGATGCCGCCTGGACGGACCGTTACGCCCGGGCGCTGGCAGGGCGGTTGGCCACCCTCGCCGACCAGATCGCGGCCACCGTGGTCAACGCCCTGCTGGGCGATCGGCCCGACCCGGGCCGGTGGCGGGTGCTGGAGCCACTGCTGGCCCGGCAGGCCCGTGTCGAGCGCGCGCTGGTCGACGCGCTGGCCGGACGGCTGCGGACCGGCGATCGCGGCTGGCTCACGCTCGGCCTTCCGCCACGGGTCCTGGCCGCGCTGACCGCGCTGCCCGAACTGCGCTGGATCGACGCGATCGCGATCGCCACCGGCCTGCCGCACGGCCGACCCGAGCCCGAGCGGCTCGGCGAGGTGCTGGTCGACACGGCCGGGGCCGGACCGCTGCCGCAGGCGCTGGCCGGCGAGCTGCTCCCCCTCCTGGCGGGCTGGTCGGCGCCGCAGGTGGACCGGCTGGCCCAGGTGCTGTGGCGGCGCGCCCCGCACCTCGCCACCGATCTCTACCGGCAGATCGCCGGCCGCCGGGACACCGCGCTGCTGCGCGACGAGCTGCTGCGCTGCTCCGAGGGTGAGTTGCGGCGCCTGGAGACGGCCCTTTCGGTGCTCGGCCACGGCTCCCGGCAGCAGCTGCCGGGAGCCGGCGCACCGCAGGCGTGGCCGCCACCGCAGTTGCCGCCCGCGGTGCCGCCGGCGTCCGGCGGACGGGGGTCCGGTGCAGCGGAGTCCCATGCACCGGAGGGCGGTCGGCGCTGGCGACTGCCGGGCCGGAAACGGACGGAGGGGGAGGGGTGAGCCTCGCCGTCGACGTCGGAACCCGCTTCGTGCGGCTCGCGCACCTGGACACCGCGGGGCGTCCCGTCCTGGCCGACCTGGCGGGGGCCGTGCCGGGTGAGGGCCTGCCGGTGGCGCCGGGCCAGGTCGGTGGCCAGGTGCTGGCCGCCGGCTGCGCGGCGTTCCGCGACCGCTTCGGGGTTCCGGAGTCGGTCGTGCTGCTCTGTCCGGACTCGGCGCGAGCGGAGTGCTCCCGCACGATCGCCGAGGTCTTCGGGTCGGCCCGCAGCGCTCTCCCTCGGCTGCGACCGTTGCACCCGGCGGCGGCCGCGCTCGCCCTGCTGCGCCACGACGGTCAGGAGCTGGTGGGGAGTTGGGCCCTGTGCGAGCTCGGCGCGGCGGCGGTGGCGGTCACCGTGTGCGCCGCCACGCCGCACGGTCTCGCGCTGCTGGGGGCCGTCCGGCGGGCCCCGTCCGGCGGGTTCGGCGCGGCGTTCGACGACGCCCTGGTCGGCGCCGGTCCGAGCGGCGCCGACGCGGCGTCGCTGGAGGCGCTGCGGTACGCGCGCCGCGTCCCCGGCTTCGCCGAGCGCCTCGACCTCGCGGTCGGTCGCGCCGAGCGGAACCCGACGCGGTACGACGACACGCCCGTGCTGTGGGTCGGCGCCCTGGAGGTGCCGGCCGGGACGGTACGGCGCGCGCTGGTTCCGCTGCGGGAGCAGCTGCGACAGGCCCTGGCCGAGGCAACGGCCGACGCCACCACCGACGCCCCGCCGGTCGTCGTGGTGGGAGGCCTGGCCCGGCTGCCGGCCGTGCGGCGGCTGGTGGGCGATCCGGGGCGGCTGGTCGAGCTGCCCGGCGGGACGGACCCCGCGCTGGCCGCCGTCCTCGGTGCGGCCCTGGTCGCCGCGGGCCGGGTCGACCCCGCGGACCGCTACCCCTACACCGTCGTGGTAGGCACCCGCCAGGTGCGCCACGGCCGTTTGGCCGCAGCGGAGTTGACGCTCTGTCCGGCCGGCTCCCTGATCCCCGAGGCGCCCGCGGTCTTCGCCGCCGAGGGCGGGCGACGGGTCGCGGTGGGCGGCGCCGGGCAGGCACCCCGGGAGGTGGAGGTCTGGGTGCGCGGCGTGGACGGCGGGCCGTCCGTGCGGGTCGGCTCGGCGCGGTTGCCCGCCAGCGCACCGGAGGAGCGGTTCCATGTCGGCGTTGCGCTGGCCCTCGACGGCCGGGCCCGCCTCGTGCTGCGGCCACTCGGCGGCGGCGCACCACACGAATACCCGCTCGGCCGACTGCCGGGCGTCCTCGAGGAAGTGCGGTCATGAACCAGAGCAACCACCGTTTCGACCCGGCCGAGCGGTTGGCCCGCCGGCTCCGCCACCAGCCCGTGGCCCTGGGGTTCGCCGCCCTTCTCGTGCTGGCGCTGGTGCTCGCGCTGGCGCTCGGCGCCGTGGTCGGCGTCCTGCTGCTCGTCCTGGTGCTGGCCGCGTTCGGCTGGCTGTGCGCGGAGCGGCCCGCACTCGGCGGACAGCTCTTCGTCGAACCGGCCTTCGGCGGGCAGGCTCCGGAGTGCGTCCTGCTGACCGGCCGCAGCGTCCTGCTGAGCCCCCGGCTCGGCGGGGCCGGTCGGGTGCACGGCCGACGCCGGTGGGTCGGCGGCCGGTTCGAGGTCTCGCTGAGGATCCGCTACAGCCCGGACGGTTCCGCCGCCCGGGCGAGCGCGGTGACCTGCGCCCCCGGCAGCCGCGTGGTGGTGGGTGGGACGGCCTTCCGCTACGACGAGTACCCGGCCGACAGCGTCGGCCGGGACGGGTGGCCGCGGTGAGCGGGGCGGGGTCGCTGGTCAACGTGGCCGCGACGAGGGTCGGCACCCGGGCGCTCGGTCCGGGACTGCGGTCCGTGGTCTGGGTGCAGGGCTGTCCGTTCACCTGTCGGGGCTGCATGTCGCCGGACTGGATCCCGGACCGGCCCGCCCGCCTGGTCGCCCCGGGGGAGTTGGCCGCCGAACTGCTCGCCGACGCGCGGGTGACCGGCCTGACCCTGTCCGGCGGCGAGCCCATGGCGCAGGCCGCCGCGCTCGCCGAGACGGTGGCCCGGGCGCGGGCCGAGCGCGACCTCTCGGTGCTCTGCTTCACGGGCTACCGCCTGGAGCGGCTGCGCCGGGACCCGCCCGACCCTGGCGTGGCCCGACTGCTGGCCTGCGTGGACGTCCTGGTGGACGGCCAGTACGTCGCGGAGCTGAACGACGGACGAGGGCTGCGCGGCAGCCGCAACCAGCGGGTGCACCGGCTCAACTCCTGGGCGGGGGAGGAGGAGTACGACTTCGAGGACCGTCCGCGCAGCGCCGAGATCGCCCTTGAGGGGCCGTCGGCCCTGCTGGTGGGCGTGCCCCCGCCCGGGCTGCTGGACGCCTTCGACGCCGCGGTCGACGCGGTCAGGACCCGGCTGAGCCGCAACGCCATGGAAGGGAACGGGACATGAGCGGTAGGAAGCGCATCCAGGTGGACGAGTCGGCCTGGTACCGGCTGCTGCGCAGCGCCGAGCAGTTGCGGGAGGTCCGCCGCGACCTCCCGAAGCTGGTGGAGGACGTGCGCCGGCAGGCCCGGGTCGACGTGGAGCGCGGCTTCGCGGACCTGCGGCGCCGGCAGCAGCGCAGCGAGGAGAGCGTCCAGCGGCTCAGCGAGCAGACCCGCACCCTGGAGGCCGAGACCAACCAGCGCCTCCAGCAGCAGGCCGCCGACCTGCAGCGGCGTCTGGCGGACGGGGTGGGCGAGCTGCGCGCCGAGACCCGGGCGGCACTCGACGCCCAGCAGCGGGCCATGGCGTCCGCACTCGCCGCGGAACGCCGCGAACGGATCGCGCAGAGCACCGAGTTGACGCAGCGAATCGACGAGCTGACCCAGGACCGGGCCCTGGCCGAGGAGCTGTCCCGCGCCTGGCTCGCGGACGCGGACACGATGGCGGCGCTGATCGCCGAAACCCTGCCGCACGAGCGGTACGCGCCGGGTGAGTTGGCGGCGGTCCTGACCCGGCTGGCGCAGGCCCGCGGCAACCACGAACTCGGCCGCTACGACGCGGCGCTGGCTGTCTCCCAGGACGGCTACCACACGCTCGGCGAGCTGCGGGTGAAGGTCGAGCAGGAGGACCTGGCCCGCAGGTCGTGGCAGTCGGCCGCGGTGCAGGCAGTGGCGCTGGTGGAGCTGCTGATCGAGGAGAACGCCGAGCGGTCGGTGCTGGGGCCCGACCAGCGCGAGATCCCGGGTGTCGTGCTCGACGTCGACTACTGGTCGGGCGGCGGGCTCGCCGACTTTCGCCGGCTGGCCGGTGCGGCGCTGCGGCGGGCCCGGGACGAGGCCAGCTCCGCGCAGGCCCTGCAACGGATCTGCGAGGAGGAGGCGCCGATGTTCGAGGCGCAGCTGAGCGACGCCGTCCAGCGGGCCGGCCTGAGCCAGCTCGCCTCGCAGGTCCGGGTCAGTCTGGCCGACGAGGTGGCGCAGGTGCTGGCCGAGACCGCCTTCTACAGCCTCGTCGACGCCGAGTTCGCCGACACCGACCAGCGCGGCGCCTTCTTCGCCAAGCTGCGTCACGAGAACGGCAGCGAGATCGTGCTCGACATCGAGCGGGCCGAGCCGGACTCGGGCGGCGTCGTGCTGCGGGTGGTCTCCCTGGACCACGACACCGAGTCGGAGGCCGACCGGCGCAGCCGCGCCGAGGCGATCCAGCGGGCCCTCGCCGAGCACGGCCACCAGGTGCACGCCCCCCTGGCCGAACTCCCGCCCGAGCCCGAGCCGTTGGCGGTCGGCGAGGACCGGTACGACCTGGCGGCCCACCGCAGGCGCGGGGAGCGGTCCGAAGGGTCCACCCGCCCGTGACCAGGCCGGCGGAGCAGGCACCCCGGCCTGGCGGGCGCGGCCGGGCGGAGCAGCACGGGGAGCGCTTCCGCGACCTGCGGCTGCGCACCGACGAGCCGTTCACCGTGCTGTACGGCCCGGGTGTGGACGACATCTTCGTCGACCCGGACTACCGGGTGCGCGGGCTGGAGGAGGTGCTGTGGCGGCTGCTGCGCGCGGCGGGCTACCAGCGGATCGTCTACTCCTCGCTGAGCCGGCCGCTCTACTTCCGCGACGCCGACTCCCGCCGGCACAGCCGCCCCGGCGAGGAGGGCCGGGGCGCGCAGAGCCGGGCCGAGGGTCCCGGCGAGCTGATGCGCAATCCGAGGCTGAGCGGCCCGCTCGGGCGGCTGCGGTTGGGCGCGGACGCCGCAGCGACGCCCGCCGCCGCGGCCCCGGCCCCGCGCTCGGTGGCGGACCCCTTCGCGGTGATGACGCATCACGGATACCTGCGGCAGCGCGCAGTGCGCAGCGCGGTGGTCTACACCCAGGCGGCGGAGATCCTGCGGCACCACCAGGCCTCCCGCCAACTGGCCGGTGCCCTGGCCGACCAGGCGCAGGACCGCCTCGGCAGCAACCGCTGGATCTTCGTCTTCCGGCAGGCGACCCTGGGCGAGGTCGAGCGCCTGGTGGCCGGTCAGGGTTCCTACCCGGCGCTCAGCGGCTTTCTGCGCGCCCAGATCGAGCAGCCGGCGCTCGGCGGCGCCTTCCGGATCGGCCTCCCGGAGGACGCGGAACTGAACCGCCTGGTACAGCAGTTGCGCCTGCAGGAGGGGCTGCGGGTGGGAGACTGGCGGGAACTGGAACCGGTGCTGCGCTCCTTCGCGGGGCGCCCGCAGCGGGCCTCCGCCTGGCGCGAGGGGTTGCGCGGGCTCATCGCCGAGGCGACCGCGCTCGACCGGCGCGCGGTCCTGGACCGGGGCTTGGTCACCTCGGTGACGCCGCACGACGACAGCCCCTGGACGCGGCTGGACGCCATGCCCGGCCTGGAGCCGGTCAAGCAGCACCTGCGGGCGCTGCGGGCCCAGGCCGAGGCCGCCCGGGGGCTGCGCGCCCGGGGCGTGATTTCGCGCGACCCCGGGGCCCACCATCTGCTGTTCGCCGGCAACCCCGGGACCGGAAAGACCACCGTCGCCCGCCTGGTGGGTGAGATCTTCCGCGATCTCGGCCTGCTGCGCCGCGGCCACCTGGTGGAGGCCAAGGCCCCGGACCTCGTCGCCGGCTTCGTGGGCCAGACGGCGGAGCGGACCAACGCGCTGATCGACCGGGCGCTGGACGGCGTGCTCTTCATCGACGAGGCCTACACCCTGAGCGACCAGCAGCACGGCTTCGGCGCCGAGGCGATCACCGCGCTGGTCCAGCGAATGGAGAACGACCGCGATCGGCTCGTGGTGGTGCTGGCCGGCTACCCCGCCAAGATGGCGGAGTTCTTCGGCACCAACCCGGGCCTGAAGGACCGGAACGCGGCCTGGCTCGACTTTCCCGACTACGACCCCGAGACGCTGCACACCATCCTGCTCGGGCTGCTGGCCGACCGTGGCCTGCGCCCGGACGAGGCCGCGGTCGACCGGTTGCGGGTGGTCCTCGCCGGGATGCACCGGGTCCGCACCGCGGACTTCGGCAACGCCCGTGCCGTGCGGAAGTTGGCCGACGCGCTGTTCGCCGCCTGGGCGGAGCGGGTGGGCGAGGAGCTCGGCCGGCCGCTGCTCCCCGAGGACCTCCCCACGGAGTACCAGGACTACCTGCCGCGCCCGGCGCCGACCGCCGCCGACCTGCTGGCCGAGCTGGACCACCTGGTGGGGCTGCCGCAGGTACGGGAGTTCCTGACCGGGCTGGCCGACGTGGTGGCGCTCCGTCAGGCCCGGGGCCTGGAGCTCGCCCAGCCGCCGCACCTGCTCTTCCTCGGGCCGCCCGGGACCGGGAAGACCACGGTGGCCCGCCTGGTCGGACGGCTCCTGCACAGCCTCGGGCTGCTGCACTCCGACAAGGTGGTCGAGGTGACCCGCGCCGAGCTGGTGGCCCAGTACGTCGGCCAGACCGCGCCGAAGACCCAGGAGGCCGTCCGCTCCGCCCTGGACGGCGTGCTCTTCATCGACGAGGCGTACAGCCTCGCCGCCGGCCCGGGCGGCCAGGACTTCGGGAAGGAGGCGATCGACACGCTGGTCCGGGAGATGCAGCAGTACCCCGGGCGGCTGGTGGTGATCGCCGCCGGCTACCCGCGCGAGATGCGCGAGTTCCTGGCCGCCAACAGCGGCCTGGCCTCCCGCTTCACCCAGACGCTGCCGTTCGACCACTACCCGACCGCCGACCTGGTGGAGATCCTGCGTCGCAAGGCCGAGGCGCAGCGCTACCTGCTGTCGGCGGAGGCGGCCCAGCGCGCGGCGGCGTGGTTCGAGGTCCGGCGCGCCGCGCAACCGCGGGACTTCGGGAACGCACGCGCGGTGGCGGGCCTGCTCCAGGCGATGGAGCTCCGCCTGGCCCGGCGACTGCGCGGACCCGGGGAACAGGAGCCCATGACGGGTCAGGTCGCCTTCACCGCCGAGGACGTGCCGCCGCCGTGACGGCGGGCGGGCAGCGGTGCGACCGTCAGGGCGTCGCCCAGGACACGGCCGCGTGCGCCTGGGCGTCCGCCGCCTCCCGCCGGTCCAGCAGGTCGCGTAGGACGGCATCCACTCGTTGCAGCCTGGCCTCCAGATAGTCGGCCAGCGCTTCGGCCTCCGCCAGGGCCGACCGCTCGGCGGCGACGGTGGGCCCGGACGCGGCGGCCGGCGCCGGCTCCTCCGCGGCAGCGGCGCCGGCCAGCGCCCTGGCCAGCTCCGCGTCGGCCCGCGCGTGCAGTTGCAGCGCGGCGAGCTGTTCGCCGCGCCGGGCGCGCAGTTCGGTGAGCCGCTCCCGGGCCCGGGCCAGCCGCTTCGCCCCCTCGTCGAAGTCCTGCTGCTCGGCGGTTAGTTCGGCCTCGGCGCGGTCGGCCAGCTCCAGCGTCTGACGGGTCTGCGGCGACAGCACCGCCGCCTGCTCGCCGGACAGCCGCAGCAGCCGCTCGGCGCCGATCCGCAGGGCGTCCTCGACGCCCGCGTCCTTGCCGCGCAACTGCAACAGCCTGGCGGTGATGGCCTCCTGCTGCTCGCCGAGGCCGTCCAGGGCCGCGACGATCCGCTCCAGCCGACGCAACTCGTCCACCTGGCGGCGTAGTTCTCCATGCTCGGCCAGCCGCCGTCGCAGCTCCTCCTCCCGGCCCGCCAGCTCGGTCAGCGCGTCGCGCTCGTCGGCGAGCAGCCGCCCGGCCTGCGCCATACGGTCCGTCAGTTCGCGGACGCCTTGCCGGAGGCCGGCGCCGGCCCGGGCGGCGTCGAGCAGCCCGGGCACCACGTCGGGGAGCCCGGCGCCCGCGCTCAGGGCGTCGTCGAGCGCGTAGAGCGCTGCCAGCGCCGTGGTCCCGCCGGGGCCCGCCTCCAGGGTGCGCAGCTCGGCACAGGCCCAGGTCAGCGCCGCGCACAGGACGTCGAGCGAGGCCGTGGCGCCACCGCCGTCGAGCGCCTGCCGGATCTCCCGCCTGATCTCTTCCACGCCACCCCCGGGGCCGGGCCGATCATCTCTGCGCCTCATGTTATCGACGCAAAAGCCCCCGGCGCCGCCGCGGGCGCGGATATCCTGACGGCGGCCGATCGGCGAGCCACGTCAACCAGGGGGATTCGTGAGTGAGCTGCTGCGCTTCCAGGGCCCGCAGGGGACCTCCCTGGTGGTGGAGGTCGACGACGACTCCCCGGGGATCGAGCTGGTCTCGCGCACGGACCAGGGGATCGCCGAAGCGGCACACCGGCTCGACGAGGCGCTCGCCGCCAGCCGCCCCACCCTGGAATCCGTGCTGGACTCGCTCCGCCACCTCAAGCCCGAACAGATCGAGGTCTCCTTCGGCATCAAGCTGAACGCGGAGGCGGGGGTGGTCATCGCCAAGACCGCCGCCGAAGGCCACTTCGACGTCACGCTCAGCTGGCGGGCCACCGGGTCGGCGGCGGAGAGCTGAGCCGTGGCGTTCGATCCGGCTCGCCCGCCCTGGTTCGCCGGCATCCGGCCGGCCGGCGGGCAGGTGCCGGAGGGGTGCGGGATGCTGCTCTCCGACCGGCTGGTGCTCACCTGCGCCCACGTGGTCGACCCGGCGAACCCCGTCGAACCCCCGACCGGGCCCGTGCACGTCCACTTCCCCTTCCTGGCCGAACACGAGCCGATTCCGGCTCTGGTGGTCCCCGGCGGCTGGCACCCGCGGCGGGACTGGTCGGGCGACGTCGCGGTGCTGGAGCTGAGCCGGCCCGCGCCGCCCGGGGCCGAGCCCGCGCCGCTGCGCCGCACCGACGTCGACGTGTTCGGCCACACCTTCCGCTGCTACGGCTTCCCCAGGGGCCACGAGAGCGGCGGCGTGCCGATCCGGGGCGAGATCGTCGGCTACGCCGAGATCGACTGGCTGCAGCTGGAGTCGACCACGCCGACCGGTTGGACGACCGAACCCGGCTTCTCCGGTGGTCCGGTGTGGAACAACACCCTGCGCGGGGTGGTCGGCATGGTCGCCGCGCGCCAGAAGCCGGAGAAGGCCGATCGCCGGGTGGGCTTCGCCAAGTCGCTGGACTCGATCGGCCGACTCTGGCCCGCGCTGGGCCCGTTCGTCCACGACATCACCGCGCAGGAGCACCGCGAGCGGCTCGGGCGGCTGCTGGCCGTGCCGCTCGCCGCCGGGGAACTTCCCCGGCTGGCCGAGGTCGACCCGCACGACCTCGGGGTCAGCGAGTCCAAGTACACCGCCACCGGCTACGAGCCGTACGTGGCACGGCCGTCGGCCGACCGCGCGGTGGACGCGGCGCTGGCGGCCGGCGGCTTCGTGCTGGTCACCGGCCGCGCCAAGGCCGGCAAGTCGCGCACCCTGCACGAGCGCCTGAGCCGCACCCATGGCGGAGCCCGGCTGGTCGTCCCGCGGCGCGATCGGAACGCGCTGGAGGACCTGACCCGCGCGGGCCTGCCGCAGACGCCCGAGCCCGTCGTCGTCTGGCTCGACGACCTGCACCACTACCTGCTCTCCGGTGCGTTGGACGCCCGCGCGCTGGTCCTGCTGCTCCAGCAGGTCCCGTCCTGTCTGGTGGTCGGCACGCTCACCTACCGGCACCAGGACGAACTGCGCGCCCTGGACGACGAGGTCGGCCGCGCCGCGCGCGAAGTGCTGCGCCGGGCCACGGTGGTGACGCTGGATCACACCCTGGCCGAGGACGAGCGGCGGGAGGCCGCGCGGCTCTACCCGCAGGAGGACTTCTCGGTGCGCGGCATCGGCGAGATGCTGGTGGCCGCGCCCGCCCTGGAGGTCCGCTTCGACGCGGGCCCCGAGAGCTGCCCCGAAGGCTGGCTGCTGGTCAAGGCCGCCGCCGACTGGTCGCGGATGGGCGCGCCGACCCCGCTCGACGAGCAGACCCTGCGCGAACTCTTCGACGAGTACCGGCGGTGGACCACCGAACTGGACCTGGAGCCGGGCGAGGCGCCGTTCCACGACGGGCTCGGCTGGGCACGCGACCGCGCGCAGGCGGGGATCGCCCTGCTGGGCCGGGCCACCGACGCGTCAGGGCGGCCGGGCTACGCGGCCTTCCCCTATCTGGCCGAGTACCTGGACGCCGTCGGCGGTGCCCCGGCGCAGGTCCCCGACTTCGCCTGGGCCTACGCCGCCCGCACGCTGTCCGGCACCGACCTGCTGACGCTCGCGCAGGCCGCCATCGTGCGCGACCGGGAGGAGACTGCCGCGGAGCTGCTCGCCGGCATCGTCGACCAGGGCGCGGAGGACGTCCGCGCGGTCGCCGCCCTGATGCTCAGCATCATCCGCCTCTACCAGCGGAAGTTCACCGAGGCCGAGGAACTGCTGCGGCAGCCGGCGGCCTCGGGGCTGGAGAATGTCGCCGAGCTGGCCCAGGCCGAGCTGGCCGGGCTGCTCTCGGCGCGCGGGCAGTACGAGACGGCGCGGGACCTGCTGGAGCGCGCGGTCGCCGCGCAGGATCCGCAGGTCTCGCTGATCGCCCAGGTCGGGCTGGCCGGCGTGCTGTTGCAACTGGGCGAGGCCGAGCAGGTCGAGCGCCTGCTGGCGGCCGTGCTGGCGTACGGGGTGGAGGAGGTCGGCCCGCGTGCCACGGCCCGGCTCGGCCGGCTGCTGGTCGGTGAGGGCAGTACGGCCGCGGTCGCCCCGCTCGGCATGGGCGGGCCGGAGGACGGCAAGCAGGTCCCGGCGCGGCGGCCGATGGGCGGCGGGGGCGAGCCGGCCGACCAGCCGTGGACGCTGTCCCGGGCGGTCGGCGCCTCGGCGAGCTCCTCCATCACCGGTATCGCCCGGGCCCGCCTGGTCGGGGTGCTGGTCCATCAGGGCGAACTGGACCGGGCCGAGGAGCTGTTGCGGTCCGTGCTGGCGGACGGCGATCCACTGGCCCGGCCGATCGCCCAGGCCTCACTGGGCGAGCTGCTGATCGTGCGCGGCCGCTACCAGGAGGCGGCGGAGCTGTTGGAGGTGGCCGTCCGCGCTGCGGGGCCGCTGAGCGTGGACGCGGCTCAGTTCGCCCTGGGCATCGCCTGGCTCCTCCTGGGTCGGCTGGACGACGGGCTGGCGCTGTTGCGGCAGGTCGTCGACGCGGGCCACCCCAACTGGGGGCCCGAGGCGATGGCCCACCTCGGCCACTGGTGCGGGTCCGCCGGGAGGACCGAGGAGGCCGACCACTGGCTGCGGCGGTCCGTGGCGAGCGGCCACCCGGTGTGGGCCCGGATGGGACAGGTGGGGCTCGCCTTCCTGCTGGCCGGCGCGGAGCAGCAGGAGGAGGCGCGCCGCCTGCTGGCGGAGGTGGCCGCGTCGGACCAGCGCGGGCTGGCGCCCTGGGCGGCCTGCCTGCTGGGCAACCTGCTGCTGCGGATGGGACGGCCGGACGAGGCCGTGGCCGCCTACCGGAGGGCGATCGTGTTCGGGCGCCACGAGTGGTCCCTGGCGGCCCGGATCAACCTCGCCCTGCTGCTCGCCAACCCCGACGTCGCGGCTCAGCAGGGTGGCGCGGCGCACGATGGCGCGGCGTTCGACGGTGCGGCGTTCGACGGTGCCGCGCTCGGCGGCGCCGAGGAGGCCGCCGAGTTGCTGGCGGAGGTCGCCGGGTCATCGCACGCCGATCTCGGTCCCCAGGCCGCGGACCTGCTCGGCGACCTCCTGGTGCGCGAGGCGCGGCCGGACGAGGCCGAGCGCGCCTACCGGCTGGCGATCGACTCGGGGCACCCCGCCTGGGCCCTGGCCGCCCGGATCGACCTGGCCCTGCTCCTGGTGAACCTGGAGCGGTTCGACGAGTCCGAGGTCCTGCTGCGCGAACTGATCGCCTCGGAGCACCCGGTGGCGGCCGGTACCGGCATGGCGTTCCTCGGCATCCTGTTGCTCCAGACAGGTCGGTGGGAGGAAGGCCGGGCCCATCTGGTGACCGCCGTGGGCACCGCCACCGGAACGGCGCTCCAGCTGGCCCGCTTCCACCTGGCCAAGCGCCTGATCGCGGAGCAGGAGCCGGACCAGGCCGCCGAGTTGCTGCGCGAGGTGATCGCGGACGAACCCTCGGAGGCGACCGAGGCCGCCCGGGCCACGCTCGGTGTGCTGCTCAGGCAGCGCGGGGAGGAGGACCAGGCCCTCCAAGTGATCGCGGGCGCGGCGGAGTCCGAGGACCCGGAGGCCACGATGCTGGCCTTCGTCGATGCCGGTGAGCACCTGCTCGAGGTCGGTGAGTTGCAGTCCGCGATCGAACTGCTGGAGGCGGCACGGCAGCTTCCCGGGACGGCGAGCGCGCCCCGGGCGGCCGCGCTGCTGGGCGTCGCCCGGCGGGCGCTCAACCAGTTCGCCGAGGCGCGGGCGCTGCTGACCGAGGCGCTCGACTCCGGCGACGCGTCGCTCGAACCGATGGTCCGCCGCTACCTGGGCAGCACCCTGTTCCGGCTGGGCGAGTACGCGCGGGCTGAGCAGGTGCTGCTACCGGTGGCCCACGAGGAGGGCAACGGGCACCGGCCGGGGGCACTGCTGCTGCTGGCACAGATCCTCGACACCATGCCGGGACGGCAGGAGGAGGCCCGCACCTGGTTCGAGGCGGCGAGCGACTGCGGAGATCCCGAGATCGAGCGCCGGGCCCGCTTCGACCACGCACTGCAGCTGCAGCGGCTGGGCCACCGGGAACGGGCCCGGGAAATCCTCGCCACGCTGGGTGCGGACGACGCGGACAGCGCTGGCGGACCGGACGGCGCTGACCGCCTGGCGGCGGCGGGTGAGCCGGCCGCCGCCGTTCCGCCGGCGCGGACGACGGCAGCAGCGGCAGCAACGGCCGCCGCCGCGGTCGTGCCGGCCCGTCGCGCCGGTGCAGCGGAGCAGGACGGTGCCGGGTCCGCCCGCTCCGCCGGCCTGCCGCCGGCGGTGCTGCTCCTGCTCGCGCAGCTCGCCGAGGCCGAGGCGGACCCGCTCGAGGCGGCGTTCTGGCGCGCCCGCGCCGGCGGGTGACGGGGGCGGCCGGACCGACCTGGCCTTCGGCTACACCGAGACCTGGGCGCCCATGATGACGCACCGGTCACTGGGCAGCCCGAAGTACGCGACGGGGCTGCTCGAGTTGTTGGCGAGCGTCAGGAAGAGCCGCTTGCGCCACCGGCGCATGCCCGGCGCGGCGGTCCTGACGATCGTCATGCGCGACAGGAAGTACGACACCTCGTCCACCCGCAGCCCGTGGATCTGGCCCGCGTCGGGGTGCTGCGAGGCGAGCCGCAGGACCTGCGGGATGTTCGGCTCGTCCATGAAGCCGAAGCGCGCGGTGAGGTGCGTGATGCCGTCATCGCTGTGGCCGAGGTCGTCGAAGACGCACCGCTCCGTCTCGGGGATGTGCGGCACCCGTTCCACCACGGCCGACAGGATGACCACGTTCTTGTGCAGGGTGTGGTTGTGCTCGACGTTGGCGCGCAGCGCCAGCGGGGTGGTCTCGATGTTGGCGTTGAGGAACACCGCGGTGCCGTCGACCCGGTGCACCGGCGGGTCCATCGCGTCGACCTCGTCGACGAACACGCGCAACGGGCCTTCCAGCGCCGTCCGGTTCGGGGTGACGATCTGCCGTCCCCGCTGCCAGGTGATCAGGATCGTGAAGACCGTGAAGGCGACCAGCAGCGGCAGCCAGCCGCCGTGCACGACCTTGGTGAGGTTGGCCGCGAAGAACGCGATCTCGGTCGTCAGGAACACGACGGCGCCGAGCGCGACCAGCCAGACCGGCTTGCGCATCATGACGCGGGCCACGGCCAGGAAGAGGACGGTGTTGAGCACGAACGTGGCGGTGACCGCGACGCCGTACGCGGAGGCGAGCGAGGCGGAGGAACCGAAGCCCACCACCAGCGCCACGACCGCGCCGAACAGACCCCAGTTGATCACCGGCGCGTAGACCTGGCCGACCTCGTGCTCCGAGGTGTGCCGGATCGTGAGGTGGGGGAGGACGCCGAGCTGCACCGCCTGGCGGGTGACGCTGAACGCGCCGGAGATGACCGCCTGCGAGGCGATGACGGTGGCGATGGTCGCCAGGATCACCATCGGGAACTGCGCCCAGCCGGGCATCAGCAGGAAGAACGGGTTCGAGATCGCCGACGGCGAGCGCAGGATGAGCGAGCCCTGGCCGAGGTAGTTGAGCGTCAGCGTCGGAAAGACCAGGAAGAACCAGGCGCGGTGGATCGGCGACCGGCCGAAGTGGCCCATGTCCGCGTAGAGCGCCTCGGCACCGGTCACGGCCAGCACGACCGAAGCCAGCGCCACGAACGCGACCAGCCCGTGGTCCACGATGAAGCTCAGGCCGTACACCGGCGACAGCGCCTTGAAGATCGCGGGGTGGCGCACCACCTCGGCCCCGCCGACGACGCCCAGGATGAGGAACCACACGGTCATGATCGGGCCGAACAGGTTGCCCACCAGGTTGGTGCCGTAGCGCTGGATCGCGAAGAGCAGCACCAGCACCGCGATCGTGACCGGGATCACGAAGCTGCTCAGACCCGGAGCCGAGACCTTCAGCCCCTCGACGGCCGACAGCACCGAGATCGCCGGCGTGATCATGCCGTCGCCGTAGAACAGCGACGCCCCGAAGATCCCGAGCGCCACCAGGATCACCTTGGTGCGCACGGACTTGAAGTCGAGCTTCTGGACCAGGGCGGTGAGTGCCATGATCCCGCCCTCGCCGCCGTTGTCGGCGCGCAGGATGAAGGTCACGTACTTGACCGACACGATCAGGGTGATGGCCCAGAACACCAGGGAGATGACCCCGTACACCTCGTCCGGCGCCGTCCCGACCGCGCCGTTGTCGGCGGTGAACACGGTCTGGATGGCATACAGCGGACTGGTGCCGATGTCGCCGAAGACGACGCCCAGCGCGCCGAGGGTCAGGGCGGCCATGGCCGGGCGGTGGTGGCCGGGTCTGTTGCCGTCGGGCGCGTCGCCGGGTGCAGGGGCGGTCGGGCCGACGGGCGCGCTCTTAGCGAGTTCGATACGCATGATGAAGGAAGATCATACGGATGCCGCAATCGGGCGAGGGGGTGCCCCCGGTGCTCGTCCGCGAACGCCGGCCGCCCGGCCGCCGGCTCGGGTGAGCCGGCGGCCGGGCGGCCGGCGACGAGACGTCGCGTGCGCGCGTTCGCTCGTTCGTGTCAGACGGTGACGCGCTCGGTCTGCTCACTCCGCTCGGCCGGTGCGGCCTGCTCGGCCTGGAGACCGGTGGTCTCCCCGGCGGTGGCGGAGGTGTTCTCCCGAGGCGTGGGGAGCACGGCCATGATCACACCGGAGATCACGATGGTCGCGGCCCAGGCGAGCCCGTACTTGCCGATGGGAGTACCGGAGAACGGGCCGGCGAACCAGTCGCACTTGGTGAAGGCGAGCCCGATCAGCAGCGAGAGCACCCAGGACACCATC
Organism: Kitasatospora sp. GAS204B; assembly: GCF_029892155.1. Taxonomy (GTDB): domain Bacteria; phylum Actinomycetota; class Actinomycetes; order Streptomycetales; family Streptomycetaceae; genus Kitasatospora. Next base: position 34,527 of record NZ_JARZAG010000021.1, read on the forward strand.
GCCTGCCAGCAGAAGCCGCCCCGGTACCAGTACCGGCTGCTCCGGCTGGTGTCCATCAGCGCGGCGGCGTCGTAACGCACCGCACGCGACCGGCGCCGGAACATGTCCACGGCGTAGACGCCGATCCAGGCCGAGAAGGAGACGGCGAGCAGGATCAGGAAGGTGATGAAGGAGCCCAGGAAGCTCTTGGCGACCAGCATCAGCATCAGGCCGCCGACCAGCGAGATCACGGCGTTGATGCTGACGGCCATGGCGCGCGGCAGCTTGACGCCCATGGTCTGGGCGGTGAAGCCGGCCGAGTACATCGAGAGGCTGTTGATCAGCAGCATGCCCACGATCGCGGTCAGCAGGTACGGCACGGCCAGCCAGGTCGGCAGCAGGTCACCGAGGAAGGAGACCGGGTCCGCGGCCTGCGCCAGACCGGGCGAGGCCACCGCCATCACGGCACCCATCAGCACCATCGGCACCATCACCAGGCCGGCGCCGGAGACCGTCACGCCGACGATCTTCTTCCCGGAGGCGGCGTGCGGCAGGTAGCGGGCGAAGTCCGGGCCGGTGGGGACCCAGCTGATGCCGCCGGCGGCGATGGTCCCGATGCCGGCGATCATCATCGCGGTGGTGCCCGCGGGCTTGGAGAAGACCTCGCTCCAGTGCATGTGCACGATCAGGTAGCCCAGCACCAGGACGCTGAAGACGCCGAAGAGGTAGGTCGACCAGGTGTTGCAGACGTTCAGCGCCTTCCGGCCCATGCCGGAGACCAGGAACGTACAGGCGACGAAGAGGAAGAGCGTGATGACGATCAGCGCGGTATTGCTCTTGACGCCGAAGAGCAGGTCGAGAACGGTCAGCACGGCGTAGGCACCGGTGACGGCGTTGATCGTCTCCCAGCCGAACCGCGCGACCCAGAGGATCGCGCCGGGGAAGAGGTTGCCGCGCACGCCGAAGGTGGCCCGCGAGAGCGTGGCACCCGGCGCCCCGCCCCACTTTCCGGAGACCGACAGCACGCCGACCATCCCGAAGGAGGCGAGTGCGGCGCACGCCGCGACGATCAGGACCTGCCAGAAGTTCAACTGGTTGAACACCACCAGGGCCGCACCCATGGTGAGAAGCAGCACGCTGATGTTCGCCGCGACCCAGGTCGGGAAGAGCTCGCGGACTCTGCCGCGCCGCTCGTGGTCCGGGACAGGTTCGATACCGCGCGTCTCTATCGCGCCGTCGGTGTCGGCGGTGGACAGATTGTCCATGAGGGTGGCTCCGGGCGTGTGAAGCGGGAGATACATCGGACATGTGGAACATTTGTGGAACTCTTCGCGCGTAGCACGCGGTTCGAGCCATCCTACTGTGTTCCAGATGTGACCTGATTGATGCCATTACCGCCCGGGGGTACCGGTAGATGCGGATATCGGTGCGCGTCGGGTGGCTGGGGAGGGCCGGGCTTGGCCACTCTGTCCTGGTCCGAGCGAGCGAGCGGGCGGGCGGGCGAGCGGGCGACAGCGGCCCGGACGGGAGGCCTAGGAGGCGGTGCGGCCGCCGCCCCAGCGGATCGCCGCCGCACCGGCGTAGTCGCCCGCGTGCGCGAAGCCGCCGAGCACCACCAGGTCGCCGTCGGCGACCTGTCCCGAACGGATGGCGCGGTCCAGGGTGACCGGGATCGCCGCGCCGAACATGTTTCCGCAGCTGTCGAAGGTGTCAGGATGCCGATCCGCCGGCAGTCCCAGTGCCTCCCGCCAGTTCTGCAGGAAGGTGCGGTTGGGCTGGTTGGTCACCAGCAGGTCGATCCCGGTGGTGGCGACACCGAGCCGTCGGCACAGTTCCGCGACGACCTCCGGCACCAGGCGGTTGCCACGCTCCAGGACCTTGGCGATGCCGGACTCGGTGAAGCCGATCCGCAGTTGGGAGGTGCCGGGCTCCCAGTACTTGCGACCGTCGTCCAGCACGGCGGTCATGTCGCCGCCGTAGTCGGCGATGTGACGGGTCGTCACGTCCAGCACCGGTGAGGACCCCGAGGTGGTCAGGTAGCCCACCCCGCAGCCGTCTCCGGGGATCGCGGCCTGGGCCAGCCGGCGGACGTCGGACTGGGTGAACAGCTGGCCGGCGGCGCTCTGTGCGTTGCAGATCAGTGCGGTCCTGGCGTCGGTGGTGGTGAGGATCTGCCGGGCCAGTTCGAGCATGTGGACGAAGGAGGCGCAACCGGCGTTGGCCACGTCGATCAGCCACTGCGGCTTCAGCCCCAGCCGGCGAGCCACCTCGGTCCCGGCGCCCACGAACGGCGTGTCCGGCAGCTGACTGTGCATCAGCAGGACGTCCACGGAGCGGATCTCCTCCGGCCCGTGCCGCTCGATGAGCGGCTGCACCGCGCGCTCGACCATGTCCACGTTGGTCTCGCCCACGGCCACGTGGTGCCGCCGTGGGGGGACCCTGAACATGGGGTTGTCGCGAAGCTTGTCCTCGGCGCCGGGGTACTCGGTGTAGAACTCGGCGGGGACGGGCTCGCCCGGCAGATAGCCGGCGACATCGGTGAGGCTGACCGTGGTCACCGCACCACCGCCGCGCGCGGGGAGGTGCTGACCGGCAGCCCGCTGCGGTGGCGGTGTTCCAGGATCGCCTTGAGGTTCGCCATCTCCACCGTGTGGCCGGCGTAGAACAGGTCCCAGTAGTCGCCCACCCACGGCCGGTCCGCGCGCGGCGCCAGGTCGGGGTGGGGGTTCTCGTCGTAGTAGGGGTGCCGGCAGTTGGTCCAGGTGATCACCGAGCCCGGCTTGTTGAACACCAGCTGGGCGGGCACCACCCGCATCAGGTAGACCATCCAGAGCTTGTCGCCCTGGTCCCAGGCGCAGTGGAAGTCCACGGTCATGGCCTCCGGATGGGTCTCCACCTTGCAGAAGATCCGGGTCTGCTCCTCCAGCCGGTCGTTGCCGACCCACAGCCCGGGAGTGCCGGTGGGGACGAAGTTCCTTAGGCTGAACGTCCATTCCTCCAGGTGGTGACCCTGCCTCAGGTACTCGTAGGCCTGCTCCGGCGGGCAGTCGACGTACTCCTGGATCGTGCAGTACTTCCCGTAGACCTCCTCGTGCGGGTAGGCGGGTCGGGTCAACTCGGCACACCGGCCCACCAGTTGTTCCAGGTCGGTGTTCTCGACCCTGGTCAGGCCGGGGATGTCGGCCAGCTCAGCCGACTCAGCCAACTCAGCCGACATGGACGGGTCCGCGCTCATGAGTGGTCTCCTCGTTCTCGGCCGGCTCGCGGCCGGCGATGGTCAGGAAGGGCAGGAACGGTGGTATCTCGGCAGGGTCGAAATCCAGCGCGACGAACGCGGGACCGCTGCCCGCGTTGCTCCGCAGCAGCGCCTGCCGCAGGTGCGGGCCGTCCTCGGCCCGGGTCACGTCCAGGCCGGGGAACATGGCTGCCACCCCCGCGGCGATGTCGGTGGGACGGAACAGGTTGCTGGGGTGCGGGGCCCCGAGGAACAGCTGTTCCCGGGTGGCGCACATGGCATGGGCGTTGTTGTTGAAGATCACGAAGGTGACGGGTGCGGCGTGCTCGACCGCGGTGTGGACCTCCATGCCGTGCATGAAGAACGCTCCGTCACCGGCGAGCACGTACGTGCGCTGCCCGGTGGCGAGCGCGGCGCCGATCCCGGCACCGAAGGTGTAGCCCATGCCGCCCATGCCGACGGCCACCACGAAGCGGCCGTGGCGCGGGGCCGGGAGCAGGTGGATCGCGCTGGCCCCGGCGTTTCCGGCGTCCACGAAGACGTGCGCTTCGGGGGGCAGCGCGGCCTCGATCGCGGCCACCGCCGAGGCGTAGGAGGTGGCGCCACTGCGCGGGGTCGGCGGCGTCGATGGCGTCGGCAGGGGAGCGGGGCCGGCATGGTCGGGAGCCGGCCGCGGACCGGGGTCGAGCCGGCCGGCCACCATCCGCAGCGTGTCCCGCAGTTCACCGCGCAGGGAGATCCCGGGCACGAACGGTGGCTCAGGATCGATGCAGATCAACGGTGTCCCGGCCAGTGCCGGCTCCAGACCGGCGCGGGCCATGGCCGGCAGCCGGGTCCCCACCAGCAGGCAGACATCGGATCGCCGCAGGCAGTCCGGCACGTTCTGATGCCCCATCACCCCGGCCACCCCCGCGAACCGGGCGTCGTGGTTGTCGAACACGTCCTTGGCATCGGGGGTGACCGCCACCCAGGCGCCCAGGCGGCGCGCCAGCTCGGCCAGTTCCGCCCGCGCGCCGGCCGAGGCCACGCCCTCGCCGGCGACGATCAGGACGCGCCGCGCGGCACGAAGCACGCCGACCGCGTGGGCCCGGGCCCGGGGCTCCGTGCGTGCGGCCGGGACGGCCGGCGCCGGTATCGGCTCCCTGGCCTCGACCAGTGCCTGCTGTACGTCCTTGGGCAGCAGGAGCACCGCCGGCCCCTTGGGATCGCGCTGCGCTGCCGCGACCGCCCGCGCCAGCAGCTCCGGGATCGAGTCCGCGTCATCGACCCGGGCGCAGAACCGCGTCACGGGTGCGAACAGCTCCCGCGCGTCGAAGGAGCCCGCCTTGCCGCTGGAATCCTGGAACGCCCCGCGCCCCTCCAACTCGGTGGGCGGCAGTCCCACGAACGCCAGCACCGGCACCCGGGAGGCATACGCCTCCGCCAGCCCCGGCACCAGATTCACCGCTCCGCCCCCCGAGGTGGCCGCGACGACGCCCAGGCGCCCGGTGGCCCGGGCGTGCCCGTCCGCCATGGTGGCGGCGGAGAACTCGTGCTTGGCCACGACGGTGCGGATCGCGTCGCCCGTGGCGTGCAGGGCGTCGTACAGGTCCTCGATGTTCGCGCCACCCACGCCGAACACGTGCCTGACGCCGGCCTTGGCCAACTCCCGCGCCAGGTAGTCGACGAGCCGGACCTTGGCAGTCAATCGGAGCTCCTCTCCGCCAGGTCGGGCCGCACGACGAGGCCGGACGGCGAGATGGTCTGGAAGCGTCGGCGGTATTCGTTCGGGGTCAGTTCCAAGGACCGACCGAAGGAGCGGAAGAACGTCTCCGGCGCCGGGAACCCGCAGCGGCGGGCGATCTGGGTGACGGGCAACTCGGTGGTCTCCAGCAGCTTGCGGGCCCGGGCGATGCGCATCTGCTCGATGTACTGGCCGGGGGGCGTACCCACCTCGCGCCGGAACACCCGGGCGAAGTTCCGCAGGCTCATGTTGGCGCGCTCGGCGATCTCCGGTAGCGGCAGCGGCTGCTCGAGGCGCTCGAGGATCCACTCCTGCGCGGCGCGAATCGGTGCGCGATCGGCGAGTTGGGCCTCCAGGATCGCGCTGAACTGCGGCTGCCCGCCGTTCCGCTTGAAGAAGAGGACCAGGTACCGCGCCACCTCCAGCGCGAACGCCGCGCCGTGGTCGGCCTCCACCAGGGAGAGGGCCATGTCGATCCCCGTGGACACCCCGGCCGAGGTCACGAACCGGCCGTCCCAGACGAAGATCGGTTCGTGATCCACCGTCACATCCGGGTAGCGCCGGGCCATTTCCTCGCAGAAGGCCCAGTGGGTGGTGGCCCGCCGCCCCTTCAACAGGCCCGCCTCGGCCAGCAGGAACGCCCCACCGCAGACGGAGGCGACCCGGCGCGACCGGGCGGCCGCCCGGCCGATCCACGAGACCAACTCCCGGTCCGCCAGCGCGTCCTTGAGACTCCAGCCGCCAGGGACCAGGAGGGTGTCGATCGGGCCGTCCGCGTGGTCGAGCGGCTCGGCTGCGATCACCATGCCCGAGCAGGTCCGCACGAGCGGCGCGTCGGCGGAGACGACCTCGATCCGATAGCGGACACCCGTCTCGGCGAGCCGACGGTTCACGGTGTCGAACACCTCGATCGGCCCTGCCACGTCCAGTGCCTGGGCCCCGGAATAGATCACCACCACCACGCGTCGCTGATGCACGATCACAGCCTGTATCCGGCACGGGGCGGCGGCAATGACGGCCTACTGACGAATTCGGCCATGCGCGGTGGCCGGGGAGCGGCGAACCGCTACTGACCAGTAGCGTTCACGGAGAGTCAGAAGCCGATGTGAGGAGGGTCATACGATCACACCGAGAAGGCGGCTCGGCTTCTCGGGATGGCGAGCTCGATCTCGTGGAACGGGGTGTCGCCGGGGACCAGGACCGTGTGGCCGGTGCGGTCGAAGCCGACCTTGCGGTAGAGGGCCTCGGCCCGGGCGTTGTCCTCGTGGACGTGGAGGCGCACCCGTTCGATCCGGGGCTCGGCGAGCGACCAGGACCACTCCAGGGCGGCGCCGAACAACCGCTCGGCCAAGCCGACTCCGCGCGCGGCGGGTTGGACGAAGACGCCGACGACGTGGATCTGCGGTGCCTTCGCGGCCTGCCCGAAGACCGTGTCGTCGCCGGGCAGTTCGACGCGGGCCGTGACCGTGCCCAGCCACTCGCCGTCCGGGTCCTCGGCCACGAACTGCCGCAGCGACGTTCCCGCGCCGGAGGCCTCCGCGCGGCCCTGCCAGAAGTCGTCGGGTCTGGCCACGGCCTGCTCCAGCGTCTCCAGGAAGGCGAGGTGCGCGACCGGGTCCCGCAGGGCGGCCAGCCGTATCTCCTTGGCCTTGGGCCAATCCTGGTGCCGCACGGTCTTGATGGTGTAGGTCATCCCCGGATCCTCGCACCTGCCCGGATGGCGTTCGCAACAGGATTTTCCCATGTGGCACACTGTGCCGATCTTCGATGCCGGGAGCTGAGCCGACCGTGTCCGTGTTCACCAAGCGCCGCAAAGTCCGCCTCTCGAAGCACCGGATGGTCGACAGTCCCTTCGGGCCGATACGGATCAGCCATGACAGCTGGCCCTCCGTCATCGCACTCGTGCAGGGGGAGGGCATGCCGGCCGTCACGGTCCTGCCCGATCGTGACCACGGCGCCATGAGCGTCGACGGCCGGCGGGTGACCACGAGCCGCAGGACGGACCGACGCTGGGACCCGCGCCGAGCGGCGCGGACCCGCAACGCCCTGGTGGGCGGCCGCGGCTACGAGCTGAGGCCGACCGGGCTGTGCCGGGCCCGGCTCCTGCGGGACGGCACACCCATCGCCGAGGCGCGCGGCACCCTGCTCTCGTACTCCCCCTTCCAGCAGATCCCCGGGATCGACGCCAGGCTGACCTGGTCGCACGGCGTCGACCCCACCGACGTCGCGATCGGCCAGGCCATGGTGGTCGCCTTCGGCGCCGGTGCCCCGGGCGCGCTGACCACACTCGCCTTCTGCTGGCTCGACTGGATCAACTGACGTACGGCGGAGCGCGGGGCCGACGGGGCGCCGCCACCGACAGGCCGACCCCGCGGCCCGCACCGGGCTCTGTGGACACGACGGTTACCATCCACGGATGAGCGGCACCGGCGAGCCAGGGCGGTCGACACCGTCCCCACCTGCACCTACGCCCGCACCGGCGGCGCGGCGGGCGCGCGCGGTGGCGCTCGTGCTGGTCGGGCTCGCCGCCGTGCTGGCCGTCGCCGTCCGCCTCCCGCTGCTGCACCTGCCGCTGGACCCGGACGAGGGCGGCTACGCCTACCTGGCGGCGAGGTGGGCGGGCGGCGCGCGCCTCTACTCACCCGCCGCCTGGGTCGACCGGCCGCAGGGGTTGATGCTGGTCTTCCGCCTGGTGACCGACCTGTCGTACTCGGCCACGGCGCTGCGGATCGGTGCGGTGACCGCCGCCGTCGTCCTGACGGCCGGCGCGGCGGGCGCGGCCTGGGCGGCGGCGGGGCGGCGAGCAGCGGTCGTCGCCGGGCTGCTGGTGGCGGTGGTCAGCGCCGGACCGTACGTCGAGGGCTACGAGTTCAACGGCGAGCTGATCGCCTCAGCGGTCGGCACGGCGGGCGTCGCGCTGGCCCTCTGGTGGCAGCGACGCGCGGCGGCGGCCCGCTGGCTGGTGCCGGCCGGCGTGCTCTGCGGGGTCGCGCCGTTGATGAAGCAGTCCGCGCTGGATTCGCTGGTCGTGCTGGCCGCCGTGGCCGCGACCGCCGGCGGGCGGCGGGCCCGGGCGCTGCTCGCGGCGGGCGCCGGCGCGGCGGTTCCGCTGGCGGCCGCGGCCGTCCACGGCGCCGTCACCGGCTGGTCCGCCTGGTACTTCGCGGTCGTCGGCTTCCAGACGGCGGTCGCCGCGACCAGCGGATCGGGCTCGCGGCTCGGCCCGGACTACCAGACCTTCCTGCACGTGGCTCCGGACCTGCTCGGCCTGGTCGTGGTCGGCCTGCTCGGCTGCGCGACGGTGCTGCGCGCACGGAACCGTCGCCTGCCGCTGCCGCTGCCGCTGCCGCTGCCGCTGCCGCTGTTGCTGTGGCTCGCCGCTGCCGTGCTGGCGGTACTCGGCGGGCCGTTCGCGCATCCCCACTACTGGGTCCAGGCGATCGCCCCCCTCGCGGTGCTCGCCGCCGTGGCGGCGACCCGGCTGCCGATGCGCCTGCGTCCGGGCGGCGGCCGCGCGCTGGTGTCCGCCGTGCTGGTGACGGCTGCCGTCGCGGGCCCGCTCGCGGTGCAGTTCGACCTGGCGACGAAGACGCCGCAGCAGCGGGTGGCGTCCGTCATCGACGACCGACGCCTGCTGGTGAACGGGCAGCTGGCAGGCTGGTTGCGGACCCGCACCGCGCCCACCGACACCGTCTTCGCGTTCACCGCCTCCGCCGACCTCTACCTGCTCGCCGACCGCTCGACGGGTTTCCCCTACCTGTGGAACTCGGCGTTCCAGGCCGTCCCGTCCGCCGAACCCCGGCTGGCCGACTGGCTCGACGGCGCCTCGGGACCGAGCTGGGTGGTCCTCTACGACCCGCCGAGTTCGCTGGACCCCTCGGGCCGCCTCCAGGGGATCCTGGATCACCGCTACCGCCCGGCCGCGGTCGTCGACGGCGTCCCGGTCCTGCGGCGGGATCAGATGGCCTAGGGCCTGTACGGCGGATCTTTTCGGATGAGCCCGCGGCGCTGGGCGCCCGGCTGGGCGTGCGCCCGAGTCGTCCTCGTACTGGACGTACTTGGGCGATTCGGGCGTGCGTCCAGCCGGGATGCCCGGCGTCGCGGGCCCGGAAAGATCCGCCGTACAGGCCCTAGCTGCGGCGCCGCGCGGATTTGAGCCTTGACGTGCCGTGGCGTTGCTGGGTTACTTGACCTTGCCGCACGATAACCGAATGTTCGGTCGGTGCGTGGAAGGCGAGCATCGTGGCCGCAGCGCCCGCCCCGCCCCGCCGCCGACGTGAGAGAGGCAGGGGCGCGATGAGCAGTGAACCGACGGCGCCGCCGTTCCCGCGAGCCCGCCTGGGGGAGCCCCTGCCCGCGGAACTGCTCGACGACGCCGAGCGGATGTCGCGCGCGGAGCTCCAGGAGCTCCAACTCGCCCGTCTCCAGGCGACCCTGCGGCACGCCTACGAGCACGTCGAGCTGTACCGCAGGAAGTTCGACGATGCCGGGGTCACCCCCGCCGACTGCCGCAGCCTGGCGGACCTGGCCAGGTTCCCCTTCACCACCAAGGCCGACCTGCGCGACACCTACCCCTTCGGCATGTTCGCCGTCCCGATGGACCGGGTCCGGCGGCTGCACGCCTCCAGCGGCACCACGGGACGTCCCGTGGTGGTCGGCTACACCGACGGTGACCTGTCGATGTGGGCCGACGTGGTCGCCCGCTCGATCCGCGCCGCCGGCGGCCGCCCCGGGCACAAGGTGCACATCAGTTACGGCTACGGGCTGTTCACCGGCGGCCTCGGTGCCCACTACGGTGCCGAGCGGGCCGGCTGCCTGGTGATCCCCGCGTCGGGTGGCATGACCGCACGTCAGGTGCAGCTCATCCAGGACTTCGAACCCGAGATCATCATGGTCACCCCCTCCTACCTGCTCACCCTGCTCGACGAGTTCGAGCGCCAGGGGGTCGACCCGCGCTCGACCTCGCTGCGGGTCGGCATCTTCGGCGCCGAGCCCTGGACCGAGGAGATGCGCCGGGAGATCGAGGAGCGGATGGACATCCACGCCGTGGACATCTACGGCCTGTCCGAGGTGATCGGTCCCGGTGTCGCCCAGGAGTGCGTGGAGACCAAGGACGGCCTGCACGTGTGGGAGGACCACTTCTACCCCGAGATCGTCGACCCGATCACGGACGAGGTGCTGGCCGACGGCGACCCCGGCGAACTGGTCCTCACCTCGCTCACCAAGGAAGCGCTGCCGATCATCCGCTACCGGACCCGCGACCTGACGCGACTGCTGCCGGGCACCGCCAGGCCCGCCTTCCGCCGGATCGAGAAGATCACCGGCCGCTGCGACGACATGATCATCCTGCGCGGGGTGAACCTCTTCCCCAGCCAGATCGAGGAGATCGTGCTGCGCACCCCCGGCGTCGCCCCGCACTTCCAGCTCCAGCTCACCCGGCGCGGCCGGATGGACCACCTGCTCGTCCAGGTCGAGGCGCGGTCCGCGGCCATCGGGTCCGAGCAGCGCGAGGCGGCGGCCCGCGCGATCGGCCAGGGCGTCAAGGACGGCATCGGGGTGAGTGTCGAGGTCGTGATCGTCGACCCCGAGACGCTGGAGCGCTCGGTCGGCAAGATCCGCCGGGTCAGGGACCTGCGGGAGCGGTGATCCGCTGACGGCCCGCCCGGCCGGGGACTTCCGGCGCGGCCCCAACAGACTGCCTTACCCACCGCGCGGGTCCGGGTTGAGGTGAAACATGTCACGGTCCCGACCCCTGCGCCTCGCCCGGCCGGGGCGTGTAGGTTCCAGCCCCCAAGGGGAGGACACTTTTCCCTGATCGCAGATCCCCCGTCATCAGCTCCTGATCCGCTCCTGAACCGCTCCTGCGACGAGAGAGAGCCACGAGAGATGTCCGCACACGGCTCCACGCACCACCCTCCTCAGCGCATCGGTGTGGTCGCCGAGTCCACCCCTGGGGAGACCCGTGTCGCGGCCACCCCGTCGACCGTGCGTGGGCTGCTCGCACTCGGCTACGAGGTGGTCGTCGAGTCCGGGGCCGGCTCGGCCTCCGGCTTCACCGACGAGGCCTATGCCGCGGCCGGCGCGAACCTCGGCGACGCCTGGTCGGCCGACACCGTCCTGAAGGTCAACGCCCCGTCAGCCGGGGAGATCGCCCGGCTGAGTGACGGCGCGACCGTGGTCGGCCTGCTCGCCCCGGCGCAGCGACCCGACCTGCTGGAGGCGCTGTCGTCGCGTCCGATCACGGCGCTGGCGCTGGACGCGGTGCCGCGGATCTCGCGGGCGCAGTCGATGGACGTGCTCAGCTCGATGGCGAACATCGCCGGGTACCGGGCGGTGATCGAGGCGGCGCACGTCTTCGGGCGCTTCTTCACCGGCCAGGTGACGGCCGCGGGCAAGGTCCCCCCGGCGAAGGTCCTGGTGGCCGGCGCCGGTGTGGCCGGGCTCGCCGCCATCGGCGCCGCCTCCAGCCTGGGCGCGATCGTCCGCGCGACCGACCCCCGGCCGGAAGTCGCCGACCAGGTACGGTCGTTGGGTGGCGAGTACCTCGCCGTCAACGTCGTCCAGGAGACGAGCAACGACGGTTACGCCAAGGCGACCTCCGCCGACTACGATCGCGCCGCCGCCGAGCTCTACCACGAGCAGGCCCAGGACGTGGACATCGTCGTCACCACCGCGCTGATCCCCGGCCGTCCGGCCCCGCGCCTGCTCACCGCCGAGGACGTGGCCGCGATGAAGCCCGGCAGCGTCATCGTCGACATGGCCGCCGCGGCGGGCGGCAACGTCGAGGGCACCGTGCCGGGCCGCACGGTGGTCACCGGCAACGGCGTCACCATCATCGGCTACACCGACCTCGCGTCCCGGCTGCCCGCCCAGGCCTCACAGCTGTTCGGCACCAATCTGGCCAACCTGCTGAAGCTGCTGACGCCACGTCAGGACGGGCGGCTGGTCATCGACTTCGACGACGTGGTCCAGCGGGCGGTGACCGTGGTCCGCGCGGGAGAGATCACCTGGCCGCCGCCACCCGTGGCCGTCTCGGCCGCGCCCGCCGCGCAGCCCGCGGGCGCGCCGGCCGCCGTGGAGCCGAAGAAGCCCCGGCTCACCCCGGCGGCCCGCTTCGGCCTGATCGGCGCCGCGATGCTGGCGATGTTCGTGCTCGTCGCCTTCGCTCCGGCCCAACTCGCCGAGAACTTCACGGTGTTCGCGCTCGCGGTGGTCATCGGCTACTACGTCATCGGCAAGGTCCACCATGCCCTGCACACCCCGCTGATGTCGGTGACCAACGCGATCTCCGGGATCGTGGTGATCGGCGCCCTGCTGCAGATCGGGCACGAGAGCGTGCTCGTCACGGTGCTGTCGTTCGTGGCGATCCTGCTGACGAGCGTGAACATCTTCGGCGGCTTCGCCGTCACCCGCCGCATGCTGAACATGTTCTCCACCGCCCCGGAAAGGCGCTGAGTTCCGATGACGTCCACGACAGCCGCTCATGCCGCGGATCTGGTCGCCGCCCTGCTGTTCATCCTCAGCCTGGCCGGGCTCTCCCAGCACCGCACCTCCCGCGCCGGCGTCGTCTACGGCATCGCCGGCATGGCCCTCGCCCTGGTCGCCACCGTGGTGGTGGCGGCGCAGAGCATCACGGCCGGCGCGGTCACCCTGATCGTCCTCGCGATGGCGCTGGGCGCAGCGATCGGCCTGTGGCGGGCGCGGCAGGTCGAGATGACGCAGATGCCCGAGCTCATCGCCGTCCTGCACAGCTTCGTCGGCCTCGCCGCGGTGCTGGTCGGCTGGGACAGCTACCTGGAGGTGGAGTCGCACGGCTCGGCGCAGACCCGGATCGCCGCCGACCTGCTGGGCATCCACCACGCCGAGGTGTTCATCGGCGTCTTCATCGGGGCGGTCACCTTCACCGGCTCCATCGTCGCCTTCCTCAAGCTGTCCGCCCGGATCGCCTCGCGCCCGCTGACGCTGCCCGGCAAGAACGCGCTCAACGCCGGTGCGCTCGCGGCGTTCGTGCTGCTGACGATCTGGTTCACCGTCAGCCCGAACCTCGCGCTGATGGTGGCGGTCACGGTGCTCGCGCTCGCGCTGGGCTGGCACCTGGTCGCCTCGATCGGCGGCGGTGACATGCCCGTCGTCGTCTCCATGCTCAACAGCTACTCCGGCTGGGCCGCGGCCGCCGCCGGGTTCCTGCTCGACAACAACCTGCTCATCGTCACGGGCGCGCTGGTCGGCTCCTCGGGTGCCTACCTCTCCTACATCATGTGCAAGGCGATGAACCGCTCCTTCCTCTCCGTCATCGCGGGGGGCTTCGGCATCGAAGCCCCCTCGGCCGGGAACGAGGAGCAGGGCGAGCACCGCGAGATCCGTGCCCTGGAGACGGCGGAACTGCTCGCCCAGGCCCGGTCGGTGGTCATCACCCCGGGCTACGGCATGGCGGTCGCACAGGCCCAGCACCCCGTCGCGGAGCTGACCCGCCGGCTGCGCGAGCGCGGCGTCGAGGTCCGCTTCGGTGTCCACCCCGTCGCCGGGCGCCTGCCCGGGCACATGAACGTCCTGCTGGCCGAGGCGAAGGTGCCCTACGACATCGTCCTGGAGATGGACGAGATCAACGACGACTTCGCCGACACCTCGGTCGTCCTCGTCATCGGTGCCAACGACACCGTCAATCCCGCCGCCACCGACGACCCGTCCAGCCCGATCGCCGGCATGCCGGTGCTGCGGGTGTGGGAGGCGGAGCAGGTCGTCGTCTTCAAGCGCTCGATGGCCTCCGGCTACGCGGGAGTCCAGAACCCGCTGTTCTTCCGCGAGAACACCGGCATGCTCTTCGGCGACGCGAAGCAGAGCGTCGAGGAGATCCTCCAGGCCCTCGGCACCGCGGACCCGCGCACCCCGGAGCCGACCGGGGCACGCCGGACGACGGTGGCCGGTTAGGAAGGTGGCGCAGGCCGCGAACGCCGCCTGCGCCACGCCGCCGTCGACGAGCAGTTCCGCGCCGGAGGGGAGCAGAGGCGCCGGCCGACAGCAGCGGGAGGGCTGTCAGGGCTGCACGAGCGGGTACTGGAACGACTTCCAGCGGCCCTCGGAGACCACTTCGACCACGCCGTCGGCCACCTTGATGGCGGTCTGCTCGTCAATCGCGTACGCCGGACCCGCGATCGCGGCCGCCCATCGTTCTGCATCGGCCATGGTGTTCTCCGGACAGGCCGGATGATCCAGGTGCGGGAAGATCGAAAAATCGACCAGGCCAAGCGTGCTGTCGCCGCCGGTGGGCGGCTGCCAGCCCACGAAGTCCTCCCCGATGCGGGGGGTCACCACCATGCTCCCGGCGCTGAGCCCCACGTAGACCGTGTCGGACAGTGACGGCAGGAGGTCGGCCAGCCCGGACTCCCGCATCCAGTGGGCCAGGTACAGCGCGTCACCGCCGTTGACCAGCAGGACGTCGGCCTCCCGGACCCAGGAGACCCAGCGTGCCTTCTCGATGCTGGGCAGCGCGGTGAGCTCCAACACGCCCACCGACTTCCACCCGAGCTCGGTCATGGGGCTGGGAGATCGTCCGCTGATGAACCGCCATGGCCCGCCCGGATCGGCGTCGGGGTGGCCGTACCCCGCGGTGGGGATGCAGAGGGCGCTGGACTCGGCGATCGGCTTACCCAGGAGGTCGACCAGCGCATCCTGGATGCTCGCGTTCTTGATACCGGAGTCGGTGAGGAGAAGCTTCATCATGTCCCTTCCGAAGAAACGTCGTTGACGTGGTCAGGGCTGGCACGAGCGGATACCTCATGATGCCAGTGGCGGCGCTGCGCGGCGCCCTCACAGCGCGTCGGCGGCCGCCGCTGCCACGGCGTCCGCGACCTCGGCCAGCGCCGGGGAGTCGAGCTTCCACTGTTGCCAGTACAGCGGGACGTCGATCGGCCGGTCGGGGGCGAGATCGCGCAGCCGTCCGCCGACCGCCCGGGCGGCGACGTGGATCTCGGGGAGCATGCCCCAGCCGAGGCCGGACACCACCGCGTCCAGATAGGACTCCGAGGCGGGGACGAAGTGGCGCAGCGCCCCTGGCGTGGCTCGGGGGTTGAGGCGGTGCAGGAAGCGGTCCTGCAGTTCGTCGCGGCGGTCGAAGACCACGACCGGTGCGGCGCCGAGCAGTTGTCGCAGCGGTGCGCCGCCGAGCCAGCGGTCGACGAAGTCCGGGCTCGCCATGGCGCGGTAGCGCATCCGTCCCAGCGCACGCACCGAACACCCCTGGACCGGCTGCGGGGAGGAGGTCACGGCCGCCATCACGGTGCCCTCGCGCAGCAGTCGGGTGGTGTGCTCCTCGTCCTCCCGGTGCACCTCGAGGCAGATCCGCCCCTCGCGACCGGCGTGCGCGAGCGCGGGCAGGAACCAGGTCGCCAGCGAGTCGGCGTTGACCGCGATCGACACCCGGGCCGGCTCGCCCGAGCCGGGCAGGCCCAGCTCGGCGCCGGCATCGCGCTCGAGGCGGGCGACCTGGCGGGCGAACCGCACGACGACCTCGCCGGAGTCGGTCAGCCGGATCGGCTTGGACCGCAGCAACAGGACCCGCCCGGTGCGCTCTTCGAGCGCCCTGATCCGCTGGCTGACGGCGGAGGGTGTCACATGCAGGGCCCGGGCCGCCGCTTCGAAGGTCCCCTCGTCGGCAGCGGCGAGCAGGGTGCGCACCTGCTCCAGGGGAAGGCCGGTCATCATGGGTGCTAAGGATACGTAAGAAACATTAGCTGGGCTCATCGCCGCGACTGACCTAGCCTCGCCCTATGCACGACGTACTCATCGCGGCAGCCGCAGGACTGGGCACCGGACTCTCCCTCATCGTGGCCATCGGTGCCCAGAACGCCTTCGTGCTGCGCCAGGGCATCCGGCGCCGGCACGTGCCGGTGATCGTCGCGATCTGCGCGGGCTCGGACGCGGTCCTGATCGCCCTCGGCGTCGCCGGCATCGGCAGCGTGGTGCACGCCTGGCCCGCCGCGATCACCGCGCTGGCCTGGATCGGCGGCGCCTTCCTGGTCGGCTACGGGCTGCTCGCCGCCCGCCGGGCGCTGCGCTCGGCCCGGCTGGACCCGACCGCCGACACCGCCCCCTCGCTGCGCGCCGCCGTCCTCACCTGCCTCGCGCTGACCTGGCTGAACCCCCACGTGTACCTGGACACCGTGCTGCTGCTCGGCTCGATCGCCGGCTCCTACGGCTCCCAGCGCTGGGCCTTCGGCGCCGGAGCCGCCGTCGCGAGCCTGTGCTGGTTCGGCGCACTCGGCTTCGGCGCGCGGCTGCTGGAACGCTTCTTCGCCCGTCCCGCCTCGTGGCGCATCCTCGACGCGCTCATCGCCGCCATGATGACCACGCTCGGCGCGCTGATGGTCGCGAGCCATCCCTGACCCTGCCCGAGGCTCCAACTGCCCGGCGCGGGACGGCTTCAGCGGTCCCGGGCGAGCAGCGCGGTGAGGCTGTCGGCGAGCTGCGTGCGGGCGGCGGTCGGCAGCGGGGTCAGGCGGCGCTCCAGTTCCCGGTCGATGGTCGCGGCGGCGGTGGCGAGGAGCGCGCTGCCCTGCGCGGTCAGTTCCACGATGGAGGAGCGCCGGTTGGCGGGGTGAGGTCTGCGCTGGACGTGGCCGGCCTTCTCGATCCGGTCGACGGCCTGGCTGGCGCCACCGCTGGTGATGGCGAGCTGGTCCGCGATGTCCTGGACGCGGCAGTCGGGGGTCTGGGCGATCACGCGCATCGGCAGGTACTGGGCGAGCGGCAGATCGTGGTCCGTCCGCAGAGCGGTGTCCGCCGCGTCCCACAACTGGATCTGCGCGCGCACCAGAAGGCGCAGGAAGTCCTCGTTGTTCATCGGTCCGCTCCTCGAAGCCTTGTCGTCATGGTTCATAGTGCTTAGTATCTTACTAGTAATGAACTCCGTGCTCCACCCGAGACCTCTGCGAGGGCGACAGTCATGACTACCACCCAGATGGAGAACGTCAAGGCACTGCTGCGAGGTGCTCCGCTCGACCTGGCCGGGGATCCGCTGGAGATGCGCGCGGTGTTCCGCGCCATGCTCACCGCCGCCCCGGTGCCCGCCGACGTGCGGACCGAGCCCGCCGTGCTCGGCGGGGTGCCCGCCCTGCGGGTGTGGGTCGACGGGGCGACCCCGACCCCGCCGACCGCCACCATCGTCCACTTCCACGGCGGTTGCTACGCCGTCGGAGAACCGGCGACCAGCCTCAATCTGGTCGCCGCCCTCGCCCGCCGCACCGGCGCCGAGGTGCTCTCCGTCGACTACCGGCTCGCTCCCGAGCACCGCTACCCGGCCGCCGTGGACGACGCCCTCGCCGCCTACCGCGCGCTGCTGGACGCCGGCGGCGATCCGGCGCGGATCGTGGTCGCGGGGGAGTCGGCCGGGGCCGGCCTGGCGATGGCGACCCTGCTGTCCGCGCGGAGTGCCGGTCTGCCGCAACCCGCCGCGGCGTTGCTGCTCTCCCCGTGGGTGGACCTGACCCAGTCCGGCCGCAGCCTGGAGACCAAGGCCGGGGTCGACCCGTCGATGAGCGCCACCGCGCTGCGCGTGCGGGCCGCGGACTACCTGGGCGGTGCCGACCCGCGCGCTGAGCAGGCCAGTCCCGCCTTCGCCGACCTGCGCGGCCTCGCGCCGCTGCTCGTCCAGGCCGGCAGCCACGAGGTCCTGCTCGACGATGCGGTGCGCCTGGCCGCGCGGGCCGCCGAGTGCGACGTCGACGTCACCCTCGACGTCGTGGCCGGGGCGCCGCACGTCTTCCAGGCTTTCGCCGCCGTCCTGGACGAGGCCGCCGCCGCGCTCGACCGCGCCGCGGCCTTCCTGCGCGACCGCCTGGACCCGGCTGCCACCGCCGCGCCGGAGCAGGTCGCGGCGTGAGGGCCCGGCCCACGGCCCTGGTCACCGGAGCCAGCAGCGGAATCGGCCTCGCCACGGCCCGGCTGCTCGCCGAGCAGGGCTACGACCTGATCCTGGTGGCCCGCCGCGAGGATCGGCTGACCGCCGAGGCCGAGCTCCTGCGCCACGCCGGGACCGGGGTCGAGATCCTGCCCGCCGACCTGGCCGACAGCCACGGTCTGCAAGCGGTGCTGGACCGCGCCCAGGCCGGCCCGGTGGACCTGCTGGTCTCCAATGCCGGCACCAGTGCCTACACGCCGCTGGCCGACCTCGCCCCGGCGGAGGTCGACCGGCTGTGGCGGCTCAACGCCACCGCGCACCTCGCCCTCACCCGGGCCGTGCTCCCGGCGATGCTGCGAGCGGGTTCGGGCGGCATCGTCACCGTCGCCTCGCTGCTGGCCTTCAGCGCCGGCCTCGACATGGGCTTCCCGCGCACGCTCTACGTGGCCGCGAAGTCCGCCGTCGTGGGCTTCACCCGCGCCCTCGCGGGCGAACTGCGAGGAACCGGGGTGGCGGCCACCGTCGTCTGTCCGGGCCTGGTCGACACGGACTGGTCCGGCGGGCGGAACCACGGCGACCCGCGCGCCATGCCCGCCCCCGATGTCGCCCAGGCCCTGTGGACGGCCCACCGGCAAGGCGAAGTGCTGTGCGTCCCGGGCATCGAGGACCCCGAGGTCCTCGAGCACTGGACAGCCGTGGAACCCACCCTGCTGCTCCAGGGCAACCACGCCGAACTCGCCCCCCGCTACCGGCGGGCTCAGCCCTCCAGGTAGGCGAGGACGGCCAGGATCCGGCGGTTGTCGTCCTCGGAGGGTTCGAGTCCGAGTTTGGCGAAGATGTTGTAGCTGTGCTTGCTCACCGTCTTCTCGGTGACGAACATCCGGCCGGCGATGGCGGCGTTGGAGCGGCCCTGGGCCATCAACGAGAGGACCTCGTGCTCACGCGGGGTCAGTGCCAGCAGGAGCGGGTCGGCCGAGCGGTGGGTGAGCAGGGCGGTGACCACGTCGGGATCCATGACCGTGCTGCCGGCGGCGACCTGCTTCACGTTCGCGATGAACCGGCCGACGTCCAGCACCCGGTCCTTCAGCAGATAGCCCACCGCCCCGGCGCGGTCCGACATCAACTCCCGGGCGTAGAGCTGCTCGACGTACTGCGACAGCACCACGACGGGCAGGCCGGGGAGCTGCTTGCGTGCGTCGATCGCGGCGCGCAGGCCCTCGTCGGTGAACGTCGGGGGCAGTCGCACGTCGACGATCGCGATGTCGGGCCGGTGGGTCGTCAGCGCCCGGATCAGCGAGGGGCCGTTGTCGACGGCTTCCACCACCTCGAAGCCGTTGACCTGGAAGATCCTGATCAAGCCCTCCCGGAGCAGGGCGAGGTCCTCGGCTATCACGATGCGCACGGCAACGACATCCTTATCTCGGTGGGTCCGCCGGGCGGGCTGTCGACGGTCAGGGTGCCGTCGAAGGCGGCCAGACGGCGGGCGATGCCGCGCAGGCCGGTGCCGGCGTCGACGGCGGCGCCCCCGTGGCCGTCGTCGGACACCCGCATGGTGAGGAGCCCCGCGGTGGTGCCGGGGTGGGGCTCGAACTCGACGGTGATCCGGATGTGCTGGGCCTGGGCGTGCTTGATGGCGTTCGACAGGCCCTCGGCGACGGCGAAGTAGGCCGCGGACTCGACCGGTGCGGGCAGCCGTCCGGGCAGGCGGGTCAGCACCGTGGTCGGTATCGGGTTGACCAAGGCCAGGGCTTTCAGAGCGCCGTCCAGGCCACGGTCGGCGAGCACCGGCGGGTGGATGCCGCGGACCAGGTCGCGCAGTTCGGCCAGCGCGCTGGTGGTCGACTCGCGGGCCTCCTCCAGGAGTTGCTGCGCGGCGTGCGGATCGTCGAGCATCAGTTGCTGGGCCAGGCCGAGGCTCATGCCCAGCGACACCAGTCGGGCCTGCGCGCCGTCGTGCAGGTCCCGTTCGATCCGGCGCAGTTCGCCGGCCTGGGTGTCGACGGTCTCGGCTCGCGAGGCGGCCAGTTGCGCGACGCGGGCCCGCAGTTGGGCCTGCGCGGTGGGCGCGAGCAGGGAGCGGATCACCCGGGCGTTGAGGTTCGCCAGCCGCTCGGCGGTGGCGTACCAGAGCAGCAGGAGCACCGGGCCGAGCGGGACCAGCGCGAACGACTGCTGGACGCTGTGCAGCCGGAAGCCGTTGCCCAGGGGAGTGCGGAACACCTGGGGCGGCGTCAGCTCGTAGAGGATCGGATAGATCAGGTAGAAGACGCCGCCGAGGAAGAGCGCGAACGACAGCGTGTAGGTGAACCACCCGGTGATCGAGTTGGCCAGCAGCCAGGCCCAGTCCCGCCAACTCGCCGGGTCGCGCAGGATCGACCACAGCCGAACGAGCCAACTGCCCTCGGGCGTCGGCAGGTAGGGCCGGGGCACCGGTTCGCCGAGCCGGTCGGCGGCCCACTGGCGGTGCAGGTCGGCGAGCCAGCGGACCAGGACGGTGGAGAGCAGGGCCAGCGGGATGCCGACGCCGAGCGCGACAGCCGTCACCGAGGTGACCCAGAGCGTGAGGAGGCCGGCGCCCAGGACCGCACCGAGCAGCAGCACCAGCGACCAGCCCAGCAGGCTCACCCGCAGTGCGAGTCCGGAACGCAGGGCGGTGGGCGGGGGACGCTCGCTGGAGTGACTCATCACGCCCCATCATCGTGCATCGGTGCCACGTCGATTGACCGGCCGCGATCGCAGGCCGGGTCTCGATGATGACCGGCCGGCAGGGCTCCGCACAGTGGGGTTTCCTCCACCCCCGCAGTGGGTCCAGCACCCGTGTTCTTCGCCCGCGCCCCCGGGAGGCTGGAGCGGTCGGGAAACCCCCCGGTCCGCCAACCACTCTTAGGGACACCTCATGACCGGATACACGCACCGTCGGCAGGCGGCTCTGACGCTCGTCCTGGCCGCGGCCCTGACCGGCACGCTCGCCGCCTGCGGGTCCTCCGCCGCACCGCAGGCCTCCGCCCACGCCCCGACCGGGAGCCCCGACGCGGTGGCAGCCCGGGAGGCCCGGCTGGCCGGGCTCGCCCAGCAGGACGTGGACGCCGGAGCGCCCGGAGTGATCGTCCGGGTCGACGACGGCAACGGGCCGGCGATCGAGATCGCCCGGCAGGCGCCGTGGACCACGGCCGACCACGCGCTCGCCGCGAGCGACGCGTTCCGGATGGGCTCCAACACCAAGACGGTGGTCGCCACCGTGGTCCTCCAACTGGTCGCCGAACAGCGGCTCCAGCTCGCCGACCCGGTCGAGAAGTGGCTGCCCGGCCTGATCCCGAACGGGTCCGCGATCACCCTGCGGATGCTGCTCGACCACACCAGCGGCCTGTTCAACTACGCCAACGATCCCGACGTCCTGAAGGCGTTCACCGGCCAGGACACCAGGCCCTGGACGCCGGGGGAGCTGATCGCCGCCGCCGTCCGCCACGACCCGCTCTTCGCGCCCGGCGCCCAGTACTCCTACAGCAACACCAACTACGTCGCGCTCGGCCTGGTCGCCGAGAAGGCGTCGGGACAGCGCCTGGGCGACCTGATCCAGCAGCGGATCGCCGGGCCGTTGCAGCTGAAGAACACCTACCTCGTCACCGGCTCCGACTCGGTGAAGAGCCCCGCTCTCGCGCACGGCTACGAGCCCGACGCCGCCCAGCTCGCTCCGGTGCTGCCGCCCGGCACGCCCGCCGGCACGGCGTTCGCCGGTCCCGCCCGGCCCGCCGGACATGTCGACACCACCTGGATCAACCCCAGCACGGAGTGGGCGGCGGGCGGCATGGTCTCCACCGCGCAGGACTGGGCCCGCTTCGACACCGCACTGATGTCCGGCAAGCTCCTGGCGCCCGCCCAGCTCAAGGAGATGCAGACCACCGTCGCGGAGGAGAGCGGCAATCCGAACCGCTACGGGCTCGGCCTCGAGCAGGTGGTCACCCCCTGCGGCACCGTCTGGGGCCACGTCGGCCAGGTCCCCGGCTACTCCAGCGAGGACTACACCGACGCCACCGGCCACCGCACGGTTTCGGTCTTCACCACCACCATCTTCGGCCTGGCCGCGCCGAAGACCGGCCCCGCCGACCAGGCCCTGGTGAACGCCGCCGTGTGCACCATGCTCGACCAGCCGATCCCCAGCTCGCCCGCGTCCCCTGCCAGTTGACGCTCAGGCCTGCCGATCACGCAACTGCCACGGCAACGTCGGCCGTTGACGAGTGGTCAGCCGCCGCGAGCAGGACCTCGGCGGCCTCGGTGCGCCGGTACAGCACCTGGCGGCCGGCTCGGGTGGCGGCGACCAGTCCTGCGGCGCGCAGGGCGCCCAGGTGCTGGGAGACGCCGCCTGCTGTGATCCCGGTCCGGCGGGCCAGCTCCGCGGTGGCCGCCGGGGCGTCCAACTCGGCCAGCAGCCAGGCTCGGGAGCGCCCCAGTATCGCCGCCAGTGCCTGCGCGGGCTCGCGTTCGCGCCGCTCCCAGAGGGTGGCCACCCCGCGCGGCGGGTAGCGCAGCGTCGGCTGGCGGCCGGGGACGGTCACCGAGAAGAGCCGTGGCCAGACGAACGCCGAGGGAATCAGCAGCAGTCCCCGGCCGCCCAGCCGGCGCCCGCCGCCCCCGTAGCGGTGCTCGACCGAGAGCCGTTCATCGACCCAACTCACCTGTGGGTCAAGGTCGGTGAAGAGCTGTTGGATACCGCCCTGGGCGAGCAGCCGGGCCCGGTGCAGCACGTCCCCCTCCAGTAGGGCGCGCAACCGCGGCCAGTACGGCGCCAGCGCGAGTTCCCAGTACGCCGCCACGGTGTCGGCCAGCCGGGCCAGTTCGGCCTGCGGGTCCTGGCGCAGCGCCTCGATCCGCTCGGTGCGCGGCGCCCGCGGCCCGTCCAGCTCGGCCCGGACCTGCTCGGGCGCGGTGGCCCGAAGTGCCGCCAGCTCCACCCCGAGATCCGGCACCGAGGAGGTCGGCGGCGGCGCCACGAAGACCGGGATCGCCAACGGCCCCTCCGGCACCAGGTCGGCGAGCAACTGCCAGTCCAGCCGGGCGGCGGCCAGCCGGGGGCGGACCGCCGCCAGCCATGGTCGGTGCAGCGGGTGCTCGTCCGGCCGCCGCAGCACCCGGACGCTGGCCACCACCTCCCAGAGCGGGGAGACGGCGAACCGGGTGTGGGCCAGGTCGCGGGCGGTGAACTCCAACTCCAGCACGGGGCAGGCCTTCCTCGGCGGGCGACGGGCGACGGGCGACGGGCGACGGGCGACGGGCGGCGGCCCGTCGAATTAGCTCAGTCTAAATTCATGGCCAGGGGCTCCTGGCCGCGGCCAGGGTTGTGCGCCATGACCACCGATCTGCGGCTCGAGCTGCCCGCCGCCCCCGCGACCTCCCCCGATTCGGATTTCCGACTGCTCCTCGCCGCCGCCACCGTCAGCAAGCTCGGCACCGCGGTCAGTTCACTCGCCCTGCCCCTGGTCGCGGTGCTCGCGCTGCACTGCTCGGCCGGCCAGGTGGCTCTGCTGGCGATGCTGAGCACGGTCGCCTTCCTGCTGATCGGGCTGCCGGTCGGCGCCTGGGTGGACCGGCTGCCGAAGCGCCCGGTGATGATCGCCGCCGACCTGGTCCGGGCCGTGCTCTTCGGCTCGGTCCCGGCGGCCTGGCTGCTCGGCTGCCTGACCTTCACCCAACTCGCCCTGGTGGTGCTGCTCGCGGGGGCGGCGACCGTCTTCTTCGACGTGGCCGCGCTGAGCAACCTGCCGTGGGTGGTGGGCCGGCCCGGTCTCACCCGGGCCAACGCGCATCTGGTCACCGCGGACGCGGTCACCCAGGTCGGCGGGCGCGGGGCGGGCGGCTTCCTGGTGGCGCTGGTGTCGGCACCCGCGGCGGTGCTGGTCGACGCGGTCAGCTACCTGGGCTCGGCCGTGCTGCTGCTGCGGATCCGCCGCCCGGAGCCGGCGGTCCCTCCCCGGCCGGCCGGCGGTATTGGGCGGGGGTTGGCGGGCGAGGTGCGCGACGGGTTGCGCTTCGTGCTGGGCGACCCGCTGCTGCGCCCGATCGCGCTGGCCGGCGCCTGCACCAACCTGTCCATCCAGCTCTGCCAGACCGTGCTCCCGGTGCTCTTCGCCCGCACCCTGCACCTGCCGGACGGCGTGCTCGGCCTCTTCTTCGCGCTCGGCGGGGTGGGCGTCTTCCTCGGCTCGCTGCTCGCCCGCCCGCTGGCCCGCCGACTGGGCGCGGGGCGAGTGCTCTGGCTGATGGGCCTGGCGGTCGCGCCACTGGGGGTCCTGGTCGCCCTGGCCGACCGTGGCCCGCTGCTCTGGTGCGCCGCCGGGGCCTGGCTGCTGATCACGCTCAAGGTCGGCAGCGACAACGTCATCAACGTGAGCTTCCGTCAGCACGCCACCCCCGACCACCTGCTCGGTCGGATGAACGCCACCATGCGCTTCCTGCTCACCGGCGCGCTCACCGTCGGCGCCGCCCTGGCCGGCCTGCTGGCCACCGTCGCCTCGCTGCGCGCCGCCCTCTGGGCCGGCGCGCTGGGGCTGGCCGTGGTGTGGGTCCCGATCTACCTCTCGCCGCTGCGCGGCATGCGGGACCTGCCGGGGACGGAGCACTGACGCCACCAACTCGCCTGCCCCGAACCGACGCCTGCGGCTACCGCGGCCGGCGGTGCGCGGGGGCCGGGGGCCAAGTCCCCGGCGCGAGGACGCCGGTGGCGTAGGCGCGGGCGACCAGTGCTGTCCTGCTCGTGGTTCCCCAGCGCTGGGACAGGTGCCTGAAGTGGTAGTTGACCCCGTCGGCGGTCAGGCCCACCGCCGCGGCGATCTGGGTGGTCGTGGAGCCGCCCGCGGCCAGGGCGAGGATCCGCGCTTCCACGGCACTGACCTGGGTGTGCTCCTCCGGGCCCGGCGCCGGGGCGGGTGCGGCGGGTCGGTCCACCACGCGCAGGAGCAGCAGGAGGTTCGGTGGCGCGTCCGGCTGGTCGGTGACCACGTCGATGTTCAGCTCGCCATGGCGTTCGGTGCCGCTCCCGCTGGACCAGGAGACCTCGACCGGGTACCGCGACCTGCGCCGCAGCCGTACCGCTTCGTTGACCGGGTGGAGTCGGGCGCCGGCCGTCAGCCGGAAGAGCGCCAGCGCGTTGTGCCCGCTCAGGTGGCCGGGCAGGACGCCCCATTCCAGGGCCATCGCCGAGTTCACCACCCGGATCGTGCCGTCCGCCTCGCAGAAGGCGGCCGGCAGTGGGAGGAGGTCGAAGAGGATCAGGAGTCGGTTGCGCCAGAAGATCGCCCGCTCGCGATCGGACGACATCGCGGCGTCGGCCGGCAGCCAGCCTGCCTGCTGCCCTTGGTGATCCATCACGCGTTCCCACCCGTCGCGTCGTTGGCGCCGCTACCCCACGGTGCCGTACCCCACTGTGCAGCTACCCCACGGCCCCGAGACCCGCAAGTCCGAGGCGCCCGAGGCCACTACCAAATCATGTAGCCACCCGAGCGCTCAACGTGCCCCCGGGGCGGGACGGTGGAGGAGGCCGCCGCGACCGCGGCGGCGCCAGCCCGCTGAACCCCATATTCCGGAGGGCAGTTCACCCATGGCCGATACCCTGCTCCCGCCGCAGCAGTCGAGCGGCGAAGACGTCCCCGCCACCGACGTCCCCGTCATCGACATCTCCGCCGTCAACTTCAGCGGCACGCCCACCCTGGGACTGATGCGAGCGGCCCGCCTGCTTGGCCCGGCCTTCGCGCTGCGCGTGGACGGCCAGGACAACCTCTTCGTCTCCAGCCTGGACCTCGTCACCGAGCTTGCCGACGATCAGCGGTTCACCAAGAACATCGGCCTCGGGGTGGCGAACCTGCGGCCGATCCTGGGTGACGGACTGTTCACCGCGCACATCGACGAGCCCAACTGGGCCAAGGCACACGACATCCTGATGCCCGCCTTCGGTCTGGGGTCGATGCGCACCTACCACCCGGTGATGCTGAAGGTCGCCCACCGGCTCATCGAGTCCTGGGACCGCCGGGCAGCCACGGGGAGTCCGGTGGAGGTGGCCGACGACATGACGCGGATGACGCTGGACACCATCGGACTCGCCGGATTCGACTTCGACTTCGGCTCCTTCGACCGCGACGAGCCGCACCCGTTCGTCAGCTCGATGCTGCGTTGCCTGGACTGGGCGATGACCTCGGTCGGCCGCACCGCCGGGGTCGACTTCAGCGAGCAGGACGAGGCGATGCGCGTCGACGCCGCCTACCTGGCCTCGGTGGTCGACGAGGTGATCGCCGCGCGCACCACCGCGCCCACCGTCGCCCGCACCACCGCGCCGGACACCGCCCCCGGCAAGCCGCAGGACCTGCTGGGCCTGATGCTCACCGCGACGCATCCCTCCGACGGCGCCACCCTGGACCTGGAGAACGTCCGCAAACAGATCATCACCTTCCTGATCGCCGGGCACGAGACCACCTCGGGAGCCCTGGCCTTCGCCCTGTACTACCTGGCCAAGAACCCGGCCGTGCTGCGCCTGGCGCAGCGCGAGGTGGACGAGATGTGGGGTGACACCCCCGCCCCGGAGCCCACCTTCGAGGACGTCGGACGCCTGGGCTACCTCCGGCAGGTGCTGAACGAGGCCCTGCGGCTGTGGCCCACCGCCCCCGGGTTCGCGCGCGAGGCGCGCCAGGACACCGTGCTGGGCGGCCGGATCCCGCTGCGGGCCGGGCAGAGCGTCAGGGCCCTGATCCCGATGCTCCACCGCGAGCCGGTGTGGGGCGACAACCCCGAGCTGTTCGACCCCTCGCGCTTCGCACCGGACGCGGTCGCCGCGCGCTCCCCGCACGCGTTCAAGCCGTTCGGGACAGGTGAACGCGCCTGCATCGGACGGCAGTTCGCGCTGCACGAGGCCACCATGGTGCTCGCCATGCTGCTCCATCGGTACCGGCTGATCGACCATGCCGACTACGAGCTGAAGCTGAAGCAGTCGCTCACCATCAAGCCGGACGGGTTCACCCTCACTCTCGCCCCGCGCACCGCCGCCGACCGGGCCGCCAACCGCGCCGCGCTGCCGACCGCGAGTGCCGCACAGCCCGACCGCGGCCCGGCCGAGGTCGCCGACCTGCCCACTCGGGTGCGCCAGGGCACCGGGCTGCTGCTGCTCCACGGCTCCAACTACGGAACCTGCCGCGACTTCGCCACCGGCCTCGCCGAGGCCGCCGCGGAGTTGGGGTGCGACACCACCGTCGCCCCGCTCGACGCCCACCGAGGCGCGCTGCCCACCGACCGGCCCGTGGTGATCGTCACCGCCTCGTACAACGGCCAACCCACCGACGACGCGGCCGCGTTCGTGAGCTGGCTGCGGGAAGCCGAAGCCGAAGCCGGTGCGGCCGAGGGCGTCAGCTACGCGGTCCTCGGCGTCGGTGACCGCAACTGGTCCGCCACCTACCAGCGCATCCCCACCCTCGTCGACGACCGGCTCGCCGCGCTCGGCGCCACCCGCATCCTCGACCGCGCGGAAGCCGACGCCTCCGGCGACCTGACCGGCAGCGTCGAGGCGTTCACCGCCGCCCTGCGCACCGCACTGCTGGAGCGGTACGGCGACCCGGCCACCGTGGGCGCCGGGCCGCAGCGCCGGCAGGACGGCCCCGCCTACACCGTCACCGAAGTCACCGGCAGCGCGCTCGACACCCTGGCCGCCCGGCACGGCATGACGCCGATGACGGTCGTCGGGACCGCCGGGCTCACCCACCCGCAGTACCCGCGGGTCAAGCGCCTGGTCCGCCTCGCCCTGCCCGAGGGGACGTCCTACCGCACGGCCGACCACCTCACGGTGCTCCCGGCCAACGACAGCGCCCTCGTCGAGCGCGCCGCCCACCTGCTCCGGGCCGACCTCGACACCGTCCTGAGCATCGTCCCCAACCACCCCCGCCGTGACGGGATCCCGGTAGCCGGACAGTTGACGATCCGTCAGTTGCTCACCCGTCACGTCGAGTTGCAGGACCGACCGACCGTGGCTCAGCTGGCCGTGCTGGCCGCCCTCAACCCCTGCCCGCCGGAGCGGGCCGCGCTCGGGGCGCTGGCCGAGAACGCCGATGCCCACGCCGCCGACCAGCGCACCCTGTTGGACCTCATCGAGGACCACCCCGCTCTGCGCGAGAGCCTGAGCTGGCCCGCGCTGCTGGAGCTGCTGCCGCCGATCAGGCCCCGCCACTACTCCGTCTCCTCCTCGCCGACGGCCGACCCGCACCAGGTCGACCTCATGGTCTCGGTGCTGGAGGCACCCGCCCGTTCGGGGCGCGGCACCTTCCGAGGCACCGGCTCCGGCTACCTGAACTCCGTGCGGCCTGGCGACACCCTGCTCGCCCGGATCCAGCCCTGCCGCGAGGCCTTCCGGGTCGGGCACGACGCCGACACCCCGGTCATCATGATCGCCGCCGGCACCGGGCTCGCCCCCTTCCGCGCCGCCATCGCCGAGCGTCGCGCTCTCGCGCTCGGCGGCACCCCGCTCGCCCCGGCGCTCTGCTACTTCGGCTGCGACGCCCCCGACGCCGACTACCTGCACGCCGACGAACTGCGGGCTGCCGAACAGGCCGGCGCGGTCTCCCTGCGCCCTGCCTTCAGCAAGACCCCCGTCGACGGCCGGCGTTTCGTGCAGGACCGCATCACCGCCGAAGCCGACGAGGTGTGGGAGCTGCTGAATGAGGGAGCCCGGGTCCACGTCTGCGGCGACGGTGCCCGGATGGCGCCCGGCGTTCGGAACGCCTTCCAGGCCATCTACCTGCGGCAGACCCGAAGCGCCGACCGCGCCGAGGCCCAGCGCTGGCTCCAGACCCTGATGGACCAGAGCCGGTACGTCGAGGACGTCTTCAGCGGCTGACCCACCACCGGGCCCGCCCCCGTCCAGCTGTCGGCGGGGGCGTTGCCGGGCCTGTGCGTGTGGGGGGCCTCAGTCGTCGACCCGGCCCACCCACACCTCGGTGATCCCGCTGACGTAGCGCGCCCCGCAGTGGTCGGTGGGGACCACCAGCTGTGGCCCGGTCGCGTCCAGCGGCGCGCCGTCCACGCTGGTGGCGAGCAGCACCTGATGGCCGCCGAAGTCCGGGTCGATCTCCGCCCAGGAGAGCACCACGTGGTGGCCGTCCGCGCCCTTGACGGTCAGCACGAAGCCCAGCCGCTGCTTGCGGCCGGTCAGGTCGACCTGTGGGCGCGCCGCGCGAAGCACGTCCCACAGCTTCGGCCCCTCGAAGCCGTGCCGCTGCTCGCCCTCGGTCAGGCAGTCGAAACTCACCTGGACCTGATGGGCCGGCAGGTCACGCAGCTGGGCGACGGTCAGCTCGACAGGTTCGTCGAGGCGGCCGTGGAAGCGGACGGCGGCAGGTCTGCGCATCGGGACTCCATCTCCGGACCGCGCCCGTGCGGCCCGTTTCGGGTGGTACCCGTGAGGCCTCGCAGATACCCACCCAACCGGCAGTTTCACTGGCAGATGCGATGAATCGACCCATGCAGGCCTGGCAACTGCCAGCTGGCGGTGCGTCAGCCGTCGTGACGGACCGGGAGGCCGTCGAGGGTCTCCTGGAAGCTGCGGATCAGTGCGGCGAGTCCGGTCTCGAAGGCCCGCTCGCGGAAGTCGGCGGGAGCGTTCAGCAGCGGCTCGAGTCCGGGCGGCAGCGTCTCGGCCGTCCAGGCCGCGTCGAGCGGGCGGTCGAGGTGGAGGGCCGAGCCGATCAGCAGGTACTCGACCGACTGCACGAGCGGGAGGAGGTGCTCCTCCGGCCACCCGGCGGCGCGCAGCACGGCGAACGCGTTGGCGTACCCCTGGAGGGCCGCGAGGGACTGGGTCGGCCGGGAGGTCAGCAGCGGAACGGCGTTGGGGTGGGCGGCGAGGGCGGCGCGGTACGAGCGGGCCCAGGTGTCCAGCGCGGCCGTCCACGGCTGGATGGTCGGGTTGAGCTCCATCTCGGCGACGATGAGGTCGCGGATGCCGTCGATGATCGCTTCGCGTCCGGCGACGTAGTTGTAGAGCGAGGGCCCCTTGACGCCCAGTCGGGCCGCGATCCGGGTGCTGGAGAGCGCGTCGCTGCCTTCCTCGTCGACGAGTTCGAGAGCGGCGCGCATGATCCGGTCCCGGGTCAGCAGCGGCCGTGGCGGTCTGCCCATCTGTTCGTCCTGGCGCCTTTCGCTTGTTACCCCCGGGTATTGGGCCTCCGCCCGATCTAGTGTACGTTCTCGCCCAGGCAAAACTACTGGCTCTAGTTTTAGGAGCGCCTGGTGGATTTGCGCCTGGCGCCGCCCCGGTGGCACCAGGTCCGGCTTCGAAGGGCAACTCGCCTTCGGGGTCTCGGCCGACGGCGGACTTCGGCCACCTCCCGTGTGATCGCTCCACCTGCCGGCAGCCACCCGGGAACCTCCCCGCGGTGGACTTCTGCCGGCGCCGTCCCTGGCATGCCCCTGGCAGGGGTTCCCAGGGAGCCTCCCCGTCCGTCCCACGCCGAAGGTGACCCTCCGCATGTCCACGCGCACCCTCGCGCTGTCCGTGCTCGCCGCATCCGTGGTGCTCTCGCTCAGCGCCTGCGATCCGACGACCCCGGCAGCCCAGTCCGCCGACTCCGGCACTGCCGCCGCCCGGACCACACCCGCCCCGGGCCTCCAGACTGCGCCGATCACCTCGGTCGCCACCGGCAATCCCGCGGTGACCCTGGTGACTCCGGCCGCGGACCGCACGACGTCGGCCACCCCGGCGACCGCCGTCGGTACCCCGACCAAGTCGGCCACCAGGCCGGCCGGTTCGCCGACGTCCTCGGCCACCGCCGGCGTTTCGCCCGCGTCGGCCACCCCGTCCCCGTCCGGCACGCCGACCCTCGCGGGCGCGGCGCCGGACCTCACGTTGGCCTCGTACAACCAGCAGACCGGCAAAGCCGTGCTCGCCGTCGGCGCCGACGGCACCGGCACCGCGAGCCCGTCCGCCGCGAGCCCGTCCGCGCCGAGCCCGTCCGCCACTGCCGCGGCCACCGCGGCCGTGCGGACCGGGCAGCTGATCGACAGCCCGCCGTCGACCGCCGCGCCGCACGGCGCGCTGCTGGCGATCACCGCCGTCAAGCAGGGCAGCGCGGGGACGGTGCAGGTCGACACCCGCCCGGCCACCATCTCCGAGTTGCTCGGCCAGGCCTGGGCGAACATCAAGACCGCCCTGGATCCGCACCAGATCCAGGTCACGCCCAGCATCCAGGACCTCAAGGCCTCCTACGTCCCGAACCCGGACGGCGGCAACGGCTCGGCCTCGGTCGCGCTGAAGCTGGACGCGAACGACACCGTCGCGCTGCCCGGCGGCGCCAAGGCCACGCTCACCGGCTCGCTCGAACTGGACCCGAGCGTCGTCTTCTCCTACCAGGGCGCCCACGGCATCCTCGCCCCCGAGCAGGCCAAGGTCGGGTTCGACCTGGGCGCGCACGCCAACTGGCACCTCACCGCAGGCCTCACCGGCTCCACCGGCCCGGTCCGGATCCCGGTCGCCACGCTCACCGCCAGCCCCACGGTGATGGTCGGCGGGCTGCCGGTCGTGATCACCCTCAACCTGACGGTCTACGCCGAAGTCAGCGCCGACGGCAGCGTCAGCGTCGACGTCGCGCAGGCCGTCGACGGTGACTGGGCCATCCACGCCGACTACACCAAGGCATCCGGCTGGACCAGCGCGACCGACCCGATCACCACCCGGATCACCCCGGTCAAGGCCACGTTCGCCGGCAGCGCCGACGTGCGCAGCGGCCTGGTCGCCGAGGGGTCCGTCGCCCTGTACGACGCGGTGGGCGTGAAGGCCACCGTCGAGCCGTACCTGCGGGCCGCGGTGCAGGGCACGGTGAGCGTCGACAGCAGCGGCGCCAAGCCGACCGTCAACGGCAGCGGCGGCCTCTACGGCGGGCTCGACGTGAACGGGGCCGTGATGGCGAGGATCGCCATCCTCGGCACCCCGCTGCTCGAGAAGGACCTGCCGTTCGCGACCTACCACAACGAATGGCCCATCCTGGCCGGTTCGTACGGCAACGCGACCCCGAGTGCCAAGCCGACCAACTGACTGTCCGTCCATCCGATCCATCTGATGAAAGGTCAAGTCCCGATATGAGCACCAAGGCGAAGCTCGTCGCCGCCGCGGCCCTGACGGCCGCCCTCACCACCGGTCTCGCCACCCCCGCGATCGCCGCGCCCGCGACCCCCGCCCAGCCGACGGCCGCCGTCGCCGCTGCGGCGACCAGCAGCAGCACGGTGACCGAGGCGCAGTGGCTGTCGGACGTGAGCGCCGCGATCGCCCCGGCCGCCGCATACGTCCAGCAGCGCACGGCCGAGCCCACGGACCAGAAGCTCGCGATCGTGTTCGACATCGACAACACCACGCTCGCGACGCACTTCCACCCGTTCACGATGCCGGGCATCGCACCGGTCGTGCAGCTGGCGCAGTACGCCCACGCGCACGGGGTCGCGCTGATCTTCGTCACCGCGCGGCTGGACTTCATCGACCCGATCACCCGTCACAGCCTGTCCGAGGCGGGCTACACCGTGGACGAGCTGCGCGGGCGCGACTTCGGCGATCTGTTCGAGCCGGTCCAGCAGTTCAAGACGAACCAGCGGATCCAGGTGGAGGACGAGGGCTACACGATCATCGCCAACATCGGCAACAACTGGACCGACCTCAACGGCGGCCACGCCGAGCAGACCTTCAAGCTGCCGGACTACAACGGGCTGCTCTCCTGAGGCTGCCTCACCTGAGTGAACTCCCGCCCGGGGCCGGGCCGGTGCGCCGAGCCCCGGGCGGGTGAGCACGGCGGTGGGTCACGGGGTCGCGGCCTCGCCGGCCGTGGCCCCGGCGGTCATGGGGGTGGGGCTCTTGGCGCCGGTGGGGGTGTCGTCCAGGAAGCCGCCCGACTGGTGTTGCCACAGTTTGGCGTAGGCGCCGTTGGTGGCGAGCAGTTCCTGGTGGGTGCCCTGTTCGAGGATCCGGCCGCGGTCGAGGACGACGAGTTGGTCCATCTTGGCGACGGTGCTCAGCCGGTGAGCCACGACGAGGGCGGTGCGTCCCTCCATGAGTCGCCACAGGGCCTCCTGGACCAGGAGTTCGCTCTCGGAGTCCAGGGCGCTGGTCGCCTCGTCCAGCAGCAGGATGGGTGCGTCGCGCAGGATCGCACGGGCGAGGGCGACGCGCTGGCGCTGGCCGCCGGAGAGTTTGACGCCGCGCTCGCCCACCATGGTGTCGAAGCCGTCCGGCAGCGCGTCGGCGAACTCGGTGACGTGTGCCGCCTCGGCCGCGCGGCGGATCTCGGCTTCGGTGGCGTCCGGGCGGGCGAACGCGATGTTCTCGCGCAGCGTGCGGTGGAACATCGCCGGGTCCTGCGGCACGTAGGCGATCTGGCCGCGCAGGTCGGTCTGGCGCAGCCTGCTGATGTCCTGACCCCCGATCAGGATCCGCCCGGCGTCGATGTCCGTCATCCGCAGCAGCAGCCGGGTGAGCGTGGTCTTGCCCCCGCCGGACCGGCCGACGAGGCCGATCTTCGCGCCGCCGGGCACGGCCAGGTCGAGGCCCTCGAAGATCGGCTCGGCGCCGGCGTGGGCGAAGGTCACCCGCTCGAAGCGGACGTCGGTGGCCCGCAGCCGCAGCGGTTCCGGCGAGGCCGGGTCGACCACGGTCGGCGGCGTCCGCAGCAGCTCGGTGAACTGCGCGGCCTCCGTCATCGAGCTCTCCAGCCGGCGGTAGATCTGGTTGAACTCGAACATGACCCGGGTCGCGCTGCTGTAGTACGTGAAGGCGACGACCACCGCCTCCACGCTGTGCCTGCTGCCGCCGAGCGTGACCGCGAGCAGCAGGCCCAGTGCGTTCGTCAGCACGGACATCGGCGCGACCAGCGTGTCGATCCGCAGGTTGCTGTAGTCCCAGGATCGCAGGGCCAGCCGGCGCGACTGCGCGACGCGGGAGCGGTGTTCGGCGGCCTCGCGCTCCTCGGCGGCGAACGCCCGGACGGTGTCCATGTTCATCAGGCTGTCGGCGACGTGGCCCGACACCCGGGCGAGGGCCTCCTCGCGCTGGTCGACCAGCTGCTGGCGGCGCCGGATGAGGGGCGTCACGCATGCTGCCGTCAGCACGATCATCGCCAGCAGCCCGACGACGAGCAGCGGTTGGTAGTGCCACAGCACCACCGAGCCGAACAGCAGCGGCACGAAGTTGGCCACGACCGAGAACGTCAGCGTGTCCACGAACTCCTCGAAGCGCGAGGCGAAGCTCAGGACGCGTTTGGTCAGCGAGCCGGCGAAGTTGTCATGGAAGAACGCGGAGTCCTTGGCGAACAGTTCGTCCATCCCGATCACGTACAGGTGCTCGATGCCGCGGGCTTCGAGGCGGTTCATGCAGTGCAGGCCGATGCGCCAGAGCGTCTCCGCGACCAGCAGGACTCCGGCGAAGGCCAGCACGTAGGGCAGCGTGGTGCCGATGCCGACAGCCGAGGCGGCGGCGATGCGACCGACGAGCTTCGCGACGACCAGCGGCGCGAGGTAGGCGATGCCGATGTTGCCCAGCGCCGGCAGCAGCATGGCCGGCAGCGCCAGCCGCGGCGACCGGGCGAGCTCCCGTCCGTAGTAACGAAGTGCGAGGAGCATCGAGGCCCGGCCCGGCGAGCCCTGGTGCGATTCGGACGATCCCATCCCAACCCCGGGTTGTCGTGCGGCGGCGTGTGAGGAGGCCAGAAACCGAAGTCTCCCGCGCGGGCGCCCGGGGCGTCCAAGGGTTTTATGACGGACCGTCAGCAGGATCAGTGGCCCAGCGCGGCCTTGGCCGCCACGATCACCAGCCCGAGCACCAGATTGACCGCCGCCTCGATCAGCGCCTCGAGACGCGACGCACTGGCGTGCAGGGCACCGAGGTAGCCCCAGCTGACCTGCTGGGCCACGGCGACGATCAGGGCGAACCAGCCGGTGGCGCTGAGGCTCAACCCCAGCAGCGGACTGATGGCCACCGCGACCGCCGGCAGCACCGCCGCTTCGGTGATCGACCACTCGTTCCGGCCGACCTCGCGCACCTCGGACCAGCCGATCAGGCGGCCGACCGACCTCTCGCCCACCAGGCGTGCGTACACGTGGGCGGCCCAGAAGACCAGCCCGGTGACGAGCAGCAGCACGACGGTCTGGAAGCGGGGGAACTTGCCGACCGAGCTCGACGCGGCGAGCACGGAGGCGGCCAGCAGGGATCCGTAGACGGCTCCCGCGTAGTCGGTGCGGGAAGGCGCATGACCGCTCCGGTGGGGTTTGCGCCGCCACGGGATGACATGGTTCACCGGGTCACCGTACAGGCGCCCGGGCCGTGCGCCGGGTGCGCCACGCGCGCCGGGCATCGGCCCGGGAGCCGTCCGCACCCGCTCTGATCAGGCGCTCGCTGCCAGGAGCGTGCCCGGACGGTGACCGTCCGGGCACACGCCGTCAGACTTCGTCGGCCTCTTGGGTCATTCCGGCGCAGAGCGCCCAGATGACGAAGATGTCGATGGCGATCAACACGATGGCCCAGAACGGGTAGTAGGGCAGCCACAGGAAGTTCGCGATCATGGCGAGACCGGCGAGGACGATACCCACGACGCGTGCCCACACGGCGCCGGTGAACAGGGCCACGCCCGCGAGGGCGACGAGGAAGCCCAGGATGAGGTGCACCCAGCCCCAGCCGGTGGCGGTGAAGCTGTACGAGTAGTGACGCGTGACGACGACCAGATCGTTCTTGGCGATGGCGGAGATTCCCTCGAATATCGCCATCGCGCCACCGAAGATCATCAACGCGGCGGCGAAGAAGGTCCATCCGGTGGCGAGCGGCCGTCGGGAAGTCCGGGCGCCCGTAGGCGCTCCACTGGTGCTGCTGGCCATGTCTGTGCTCCTTCGGAACAGCCTGCCGTCAAGCCGGGTGGCAGGTGGGCAACTCCCATTCCAGGCTGGCACAGCGGGAGGTGGGCAGCGCGCTGAGTGGCCGCAGGCGCGTTCGACGTGCCGGTGTTCGCGTCGATCGCCGTCCGAGCACGCTGCCCGGCCCGCGCCGAAGCGGGCCGGGCAGCGTGCCCAGCGGGCTCAACCGGTCAGCCGGTCAGTAGAAGAGGTCGGGGCTGAGCTGGTAGTCGTAGCCCGAGCCGCCCTGCCAGTAGAAGCGCACCTCGGTCTTGTAGTCGTGGCCCCCGCTCGGGTCGGTGAGGACCCAGGTGAAGCTGTACGAGCCGTTGTGGCAGGGGAACGTGGTGTCGAGCGCCTTGCCCTGGGTGGTGTAGTCCCAGAGGATGACCTCCTCGTTGCAGTTGCCGTTGGCGAAGTTGGAGGTCGCGGTCGCCGTGACGTGGCCGTCGCCCGCGCTCACGCAGGCCTGCTCGGTGCCGGTACCGCCACAGCCACCGCCACTGGACGCCGCGGCACTGCCCGCGCCCACCAGCCCGATGCTGCCGGCCAGCGCCATGCCGACCAGTGCCACGGTGGCCTTCCTGACTCCGTTGACGAACATGAGGTCCCGCCTTTCGACTGTGGCCCGGTCCAGCGACCGGGCACTTGAAAAGGTTCGGGTACGACGATGGACATTCGATGAGCACGCGTGTCAGGCCAGGCCGTGCAGCGTCCGCTCGACCTCGGCCGCCTCCCAGGGGAGGTTCAGCTGTCGAAACCGCCCCAGCGCTTCGACCAGGCACGACCTGGCCCGATCGGTGCGGTGCAGCCTGGCGCACGCCTCGCCGAGGGTCCGCAGCAGGTGGCCTTCGAGTTTGCCCGAGGCCTGCCGGGCCAGCGGGAGGGTCTCCTCGGCCGCCTGGACGGCGGCCCGCTCGCGCCCGGCGGCGAGATGGACCAGGGCGATCAGGCTGCCGGCGGCGACGTGATAGTCCGTCAGCCCGAAGCGGCGCAGCCGCCGGTGCGCGTGCTCGGCCTCGGCGAGGGCGGGGGCCAGGTCGCCGTCCAGGTGCAGCACCTTGGCGAGGTAGAAGCGACCGAGCGCCTCGGAGCTGGAGAGCTGCCCGCCGGTGAGTTCGGCGCCGCGGGTGGCGGTGGCCCGGGCCTGCGCGAGGTGCCCGCACTCGGCCTGGTTGACGGCGAGTTCGCCGAGCGTGAGGCCTTCGGCTTCGGCGTCGCCGAGTTCGCGGAAGACCGCGGCGGCCTCCGTCAGCACGCTGATCGCCTCCTCGTGCTTCCGCAGCATCCGCGCGGTCCGGCCGAGGATTTGCAGGACCCGGGCCCGCAGCCCGCGCAACTCCCGTCCCTCGCAGAGCGGCAGAGCGCGGCCGAGTTCGGTGCCCGCCCGCGCATAGCAGGCGGTGTGCCAGAGCATGCCGCCGCGCACCGCGCGCGCCAGCGCCTCGGCACCACGCTCACCGCGGGCCAGGGCAGCGGCGGCGAGGTGCCCGGCGAGGTCGGCCACCGTGCTCGCGTAGGTGCAGCCGAAGAGGGCCGAGCCCATCGTGTCCAGCAGCGCGGCGGCC
The DNA here is from genome assembly GCF_029892155.1 of Kitasatospora sp. GAS204B. Lineage (GTDB taxonomy): Bacteria > Actinomycetota > Actinomycetes > Streptomycetales > Streptomycetaceae > Kitasatospora. The sequence continues at coordinate 71,813 of NZ_JARZAG010000021.1, forward strand.
CCGGCCAGCGGCAGGCCGGGGTCCTGGCAGGCCCGGTGGATCACCGCGTGGTGCAGGGCGCTCTGCGTCAGCATCCAGGCGTTGGCCCGCTCGATCGTGTGGAAGGCCAGCCCCGGCGCGGTGGTCGTGGCCTCGATCGGGCTGCGCCGGGGCCGGCTGGCATGGTGCGCGGTCCGCTCGGCGTTGCGGGCGCTCGCCAGGCAGAAGTCGAGCAGCCGGGCGAACGCGGCGGTCACCGACCCGGGGGAGTCCTGCCGGGTGCTGCGCTGCCGGGCGAAGACCTTCACCAGGTCGTGGAAGCCGTACCGGTCGGCGGCCGGAGACTGCAGCAGGTTGAGGTCGACCAGCGTCTCCAGCAGTTCGCGGGTCCCGTCGAGGCCGTGGTCGAGCAGCGCGGCGGCGACGGGGAGCGCGAGTTCGGGTGCGTCGGGCAGCGCGAGCAGTCGCAGGGCGCGTGCCTGCGCCGCATCGAGCCGCGCGTAGGAGAGCGCGAGCACGGGCTCCACCGCGGCGGGGTGGCAGGCGAGTTCGGCGAGCCTGGTCGCCTCGTCGGCCAGGCTCGCGGCGAGCTGGCCGAGCGGCTGCGTGGGATCGGCGGCCAGGCGGGAGCCGGCCACCCGCAGCGCCAGCGGCAGCAGCCCGCAGGCGGTGGCGATCGCGGCCGCCGCCTCGGGTTCGGCCTGGATCCGGGCCCGCCCCGCGATGGCGGCGAGCAGGTCGAGCGCCTCGGACCGCTCGAGGGCGTCGAGGTGGAGGTGGTGGGCGCCCGGCAGCGCGGTCAGCCAGCCGCGGCTGGTGATCAGCACGGCGCAGGTCCTGGCACCCGGCAGCAGCGGGATCACCTGTGCGGCGTCGGCCGCGTTGTCGAGCAGGAGCAGCACCCGGCGCCCGGCCACGGTGGTGCGGTAGAGCGCGGCACGCTCGACCGGGTCGGCGGGGATCGCGCGGCCCGCCAGGCCGAGCGCGGCCAGCAGGGTGGCGAGCGCCTGGGCGGGGTCGATCGGGTCGGCCTCGGCACCTCGCAGGTCTAGGTGGAGCTGTCCGTCGGGGAAGCGCTCGCGCAGCGAGTGGGCGACGTGCAGGGCCAGCGTGGTCTTGCCGACTCCGCCGAGGCCGTTGACGGCCAGGACGGCCACGGCTGCCGGGTCCGGCCGGGAGAGCAGGGCGGTCAGCCGGGCGACCACCGTCTGGCGGCCCGTGAAGTCCCCGACACCGGCCGGCAGTTGGCGAGGCACCAGGGCCGGTGCCGAGCCAGCCGGCGCGGGGTCGGCGTGGCGGGTCCGGTCCAGCAGCGCGTCCAGGTCCGGGCAGTCCAGCCCCTCGGCGCGGTAGAACCGCCGGGCCTCGGCATGCACCGCCCGGGCCTCGGCCGGGCGGCCCGACCGGTGGAACTCCACCATCAGCAGCGCCCGGAAGCGCTCACGGAACGGGTGGGCGAAGACGGCCTGTTGGAGGTCGACGAGGCAGCAGGGGCTGTCCCCGAGCTCGACGTCCAGGCCGAGTTTGGTCTCCAGCACCGCAAGCCGGCGTTCGGCCAGGTGTCGCCGCAGCTCGGCGGCGTGCCGTCCCGGCAGGCCCGCCAGCGGCTCACCCTGGTGCAGGGCGAGCGCCTGGGCCAGCAGGTCCCGGGCTCGCGGCCGCTCGCCGGCGCCGAGGGCTTCGTCGGCCTGTGCGACCAGGAAGTCGAAGGCGTCGACGTCCACTGCCTGAGCGGGCAGGTCGAGCCGGTAGCCGCCGTCGACCGTGACGAGCAGGTGCTCGGCGGCGTACCTGCGGAACTCCCGGCGCAGCCGGTAGACATGGGTGGCCAGCACGGAACGGGGCCGGCTCGGTGGGCGGTCCTCCTCGAAGACCCCGCCGCCGAGCGCGGCGACCGTCAGCACTCGGCCGGGCCGGGCCAGCAGCATGGCGAGGAAGGCCTGTTGCTGGCGCCGTCCCAGATCCAGCGGCTGCTCGCCGTGCCAGCCGCCCAGCGGGCCCAGCAGCCGGAAGCGCAGGCCGGCCCCGCCGCTCGGCACCGGCTTCTCCCGATCGGCCGGGCCACCGCTATCCGCCACACTTCTCCCCTCCGCCGGCCGCCGGAACCAGCGCGGAGATGGACCAGGCCGGGCGGCGCACCAGCAGGTCGGCCGAGCGGCGCAGCGGACCCGGCAGGTGGTCGCAGGCGGCGGCCAGTGCTCGTGCGGCCACCGGCTCAACGTCGAGCCGCTGCGGACCGAGCACCCGGCCGAGCAGCACCTGCGCCTCCTCGGGGGTCATCCGGCCGACGCCGACGGTGTGGCCGGCCGCCGCGCCACCGGCGTCCTCACCCGGTCCGTCGACCGTGACGAGGGTGGCGCAGCCGGCTGTCGCGGGCAGCAACGGGCGGACCTGGTCCATGGCGGCGACGCCGTCGAGGACGACCAGCACCCGGCGCCCGGCCAGCAGCCGGTGGTAGAGCAGGCGGCGGTCGTCCTGGCTCACCGGCACCGCGTGCTCCTCGATGCCCAGCGCCCGCACGAACGCCGCCAGGATCCCGGGTACCGCGCCGGGGCCGGTGCCGTGCAGATCCGCGTACAGCTGCCCGTCCGGATAGCCGGCCCCGGCCAGGTGGGCGGCGTGCACCGCCAGCGCGCTCTTGCCGGCCCCGCGCGGTCCGGTCACCATGACCAGCGGTGCCGTCGGCCGAGCGGAAACGGTCAAGGCCTGCGCGATCGAGGCCAGTTGGGCCCGGCGCCCGGTGAAGTCGGCGAGATCGGAGGGCAGCTGGAAGGGCCGCCGGACCGCCCGGGCAGCCGGCACCGGGCCGCGCCGGCCGGCGAGTTCGAGGTCCAGTTCGTGGCAGCGCCGCATCGCCTCGTCCCGCCGACCGGCCAGCAGGCGGCGCTCGTGCGCCGCGAACGGCCCCGGCACCTCGTCCAGGGCCGGGCCCGACCACAGCTGCAGCGCACCGGAGAGCAGGGTCCGGGCCCGCTCCGGCTGCCAGTTCCGGCGGGCGGTGGCGGCCTCGGCGAGTGCGCCCAGGAAGGCCGTCCGGTCGACGGCCTGCGGATCCGCGTCCAGCCGGTACCCCTTGCCCTCGTGCCGCAGGACGCTCGCGCCGGCCCGCTCCGGGCCGGCACCGTCCAGCGCCTTGCGGAGCCGGTACACGTGGCCGGGCAGCGCGCCGACCCGGTCCGGCGCCTCGTCCCCCTCCTCGCCCCACACCCCCTCGACGATCTCGCCGACCGGTACGGGCCGCCCCGCGGCGGCGAGGAGCACCGCGAGCACGGCCCGGTCCCGGGCCCGGTTGATCCGCAGTTCGCGGCCCGCCCGCCAGGCCCGCAGCGGACCGAGGACGGTGAAGTGCAGCTCCGGCACGGGCTTCTCCAGCGTGCAGAGGTCGACAGCCCGTCATTCTATCGATTCGTAGACGGAGTTGGTGGAGAACGCCGACTGCCAGGCGCGCACGGTGCGGAGCGCGCCACCCCGGCGCGCGCCTACCGGCCCGTGCATCGAGTGGGGCATCCGGGGAAAGGTCATGCCGCCGTTCCCGTCAGCAGCGCGGTGGCGGCCCAGAGCCTGCCCGCGGCCTCGGTGTCGCGTGCGGCCCGGGAGGGCCGGCCGACCTTCGGATGGCCCTTGATGCCGCCCGGGCCGTCCGGGCCGATGTAGGAATTGCCCGGCAGGTCCTGAGTCGCGGCGAACAGTGTCGGCAACGCGCCGTGCTCGGGATCGTTGAGGAAGAATCGGAACTTATTGATCCGGTTGGCTGCGGAACGGCTCGCCAACGACGTGGTGGCGATCCCCGGGTGCGCGACCATGGAGCGCACCGGGCTGCCGGCCTCGGTCAACCGCCGTTGCAGCTCCAGCGAGAAGAGGAGCAGGTCGAGCTTGGAGTCGCTGTACGCGTCCATCGGCTTGTACGGCCGCCGCTCCCAGTTCAGGTCCTCCGGCCGGGCGTGCCCCATCCGATGCAACTGGGACGCGACGTGCACCACCCGGTCGGTGATGCGCGGCAGCAACAGGTTCGTCAACGCGAACGGCCCGAAGTAGTTGGTCGCGGTCTGCAGGTCCAGCCCGTCCGCCGTCCTGCTGAGCGGGACGTCCATCACACCCGCGTTGTTGACCAGCACGTCCACCTCCCCGGTCCACTCCGTCGCGAAGGCACGCACCGACTCCAGGCTCGACACGTCCAGGCGCCGCACCTCGGTGCGGCCCGTGATCCCGGCCGACGCGGCCTCGCCCTTGGCGACATCGCGCACCGCGAGCACGACCCGGGCGCCGACCCGGGCCAACTCCCGCGCGGTGACCAGGCCGATCCCGCTCGACGCACCGGTGACGATCACCGTGCGGCCCGACAGGTCCGGCAGCTCAGCCGCCGTCCACTTCGACATGAGGCTCTCCTCGATCCGTGATCGACGCGAGCCGCAAGGTCCTGGGCCCGTCGTCCGCCGCCGTGGCGGTGGACACGAGTAGACGCCGCGCCCGAGGAGGCGACAAGGACCCGCCGAGCCACTGAACGCCGGACAGTGGATACCGGACCCGGCGCCCGTCGATAGTGGAACCAGCGGCGCCGGCAACCGGCCCGCCACACGAACGGGATGAGGACATGGACCGGGACGAACTCGGGCACTTCCTGCGCAGCCGGCGCGAAGCCCTGCAACCCGAGGACGTCGGCCTGCCCGGCCGGACCCGCCGACGCACCGCCGGCCTGCGCCGCGAGGACGTGGCCGAGCTGTCGGGCATGTCGGCGGACTACTACGCCCGCCTCGAACGCGGAAACGGCCCGCAGCCCTCCGAACAGATGACCGCCGCCCTCGCCCGCGGCCTGCGACTCTCCCTCGACGAACGCGACCACCTGTTCCTGCTCGCCGGCCACCGCGCCCCGCTCCGCGCCCTGCGGGCCGAGCACGTCAGCCCCGGCCTGATGCGGGTGCTCGACCGGCTCGACGACACCCCCGCGCAGATCATGGGCGCGCTCGGCGAGACGCTCGCCCAGACCAGGCTCGCCACCGCGCTGTTCGGCGACGAGACCAAGCACACCGGCCCCACCCGAAGCGCCGTCTACCGCTGGTTCACCCACCCCGACGCCCGCCGCCTCTACCCCGCCGAGGACCACCCCCACCACAGCCGCGTCCACGTCGCCCAACTGCGGACCGTCGTCACGCAGCACGGTCCGCAGTCACCTGCCGCACAACTGGCCCACACCTTGACCGGCCTGAGCACGGAGTTCGCCGACCTCTGGAACGGCCACCAGGTCGGACTGCGTTACACGGAGCAGAAGCGGTTCATCCACCCGGAAGTCGGCCGGCTCGACCTCTACTGCCAGTTCCTGCTCGACCCGGATCGAACCCACGTGCTGCTGATCCTCACCGCCACGCCTGGCAGCGAGAGTTACGAGAAGCTCGCCCTGCTGGCGGTCCTCGGCGCGCAGCACCTCGCTCCCGGCTGACGGGTCAGCGGGCGGTGGAGCTGCTGGGCACGCGTCGGCTTTCGGTGGTCTGCGTCGTTCTGAGGGCGGTCAGCAGGACGGTGGCGGCCGTGATCAGGAGGGTGCCCTCCACGACGACGCTGATGAGGCCCAGGGGTTCGGTCCAGTTGCCCTTGTCGTCGTTGTAGTCGGGCAGACCGGGGCCTCGGGAGAGGATGAAGCCGAGCAGCGGGCCGAGGGCGACTCCCATGGCGAGCAGCCAGTCGACGGGGTAGGCGTCGCGGGGCACGCGTTGCCGGGTGCCGGCGAGGAGCAGCGCCGCGCAGAGCACGCCGGTCGCCTCCAGCAGGTAGTAGCCGATGCCGACGTAGTGCGGTGTCTTGTCGCCGGGGAAGCCTCCCTGGTCCTGGACGTGGATCCAGGACACGGCGAGGCAGAGCAGCGCGGCGACCACTCTGGGGAGTAAGCGGGCACGGTCGAGCGAGGGCATGGACATGGGAGCCTCCGGGGCATCAGGGCAGGAGCGCGTCGGTGAGCCGCCGCTGGAGGCGGACTTGACGCTGTGCCTTCAATGCTGACGAGATGTCAGCCGAGTTGCCATGTTCCTGTCCTCTGAGAACCCTCTGAATAGCGACCCGGCAGCCCTGACCCGCACCGCGCCCGCTCGGTCACTCCCGCCCGGTGGTCACCGGCCAACCGTGGTCGACGCGGCGGTGGCGAGGATGCCGGCGGTGGTCAGGCCGGCGCTGCGGGCGTGTTCCGCTTGGGCCGGGCGGCAGCGGTTCTGGTCCGGGTCGTACTCGGTCATGATCACGCCCGCGTGGTCGGAGGCGGGTGTTTCGAGGTGCGCCGACCACCCGTGGTCCCGCAGGGCGTCGCGGAATTCCTCCGAGTAGCGGCTGCTCACCAGCGCGTCCGAGGTGCCGTGGACGAGCCAGACGGGACTCGGCGCGAGAGCGGGGCGGGACAGCTCGGCCGTCGGGCTGGTGCCGGTGATCCGGGACGGCCGGTCGTAGCGGCCCGCGATGCCGACCGCGGCCGTCGGGCGCCAACCGTCGACGGCCTCGGGGGCCAGGGCGAGGCTCACCGCCGCCGAGGCCCCGGCCGACCAGCCGGCCAGCACCGTGCGGTCGGCGTCACCCCCGTGCGAGGCGGCGTGCTCGCGGACGAACCGGAGGGATTCGAGGAGGTGGCCGCGGCCGCCGTCCTCGGCGTCGGGGCGCCAGTCGGGAACGTAGACGAGCAGGCCCTGCCGGGCCGTTGCCTCGGCCAGGGGTGCCAGCACGTCCCGTTCATCGGGACCGATGCCGTGCCAGAGGAGCACGACGGGTGCCGGGCCGGCCGGCGTGGGCCGGTAGATGTCGATCGACTTGGCGCCGGGTCCGTAGGTCGAGGTGGTGACTTCGAGGTTTGCCGTCATGGCGTGTCGGTGCTCTTTCCGCTGGTGTTCTTCTGGTTCGCCCAGTCCATCAAGTGGCATCCTCGTGCGCGGCGGCGGTCGCGAAGTGGGCGGCGATGCGCAGCAGTGCGCGAACGTCGTCGTCCGGCGTGCGGACCTCGTCGCGGTCGCCCGCGTCGGCGTAGGCGGTCGGGGCCTTCGGTGATTCGTTGCGGTGGTAGGCCGTCAGCGCCCCGCGGAGTTGGTCGGCGGTGACCGCGGCGGCCAGCTCGGCGCCCCGCAGCCCGGCGCTCGTGTGACGCGTCTCGGCCGCGTGGCGCACGGATGCGTCCAGGTGGTGGCGCAAGGCCCACTGGCCGTCCCGGATCTCCACGGTGCGCCGGTACAGGTGCCAGGTGGCACCCCAGACGGGCGGGCGGTCCGCCGAGGCGTGCCGGGAGGTCTGCAGCGCGATGGTGGGCAGGGCGTCGTGCACCCGGTGCCACAGCGGTGCGAGGCGTTGGTAGTTGCGATAGGCGCTCGCCCAGGCCCGGGCCCTCGGGACGGCGTGCACGGCCAGCGTGGGAATGAAGAATCCGGTGAGTTGGAGCGTGGTGCCGCCGTCGGCGCAGAGCCAGGCGAAGTTCTCCGCCTGCGCCGACGCATGGGGGAGGCCGAAGACCGCGGTTGCGACGTCCACGAGTCGGACCGCGCTGTAGCCGAAGGTCAGCAGTGCCCCCGCGCCCACGACGCGCAGACCACGGGCGATCCATGGCTCGCCCGTGCCGCCGGCCCGCCGCCAGCAGACCACGGCGGCGATGCCCTCCCCGATGGCATAGGCACCGATGTAGAGCGTCAGGAACGCCTGATAGATGCCGCTGTGGATGTACTTGGCCGTGAAGGCCTGCGGGGAGACCGCGCCGGTGACGGGCAGCAGGAGGAACAGCGTCGCCAGTGCGGCGATGACCGCCGCCCCGGCCGCGAGGCAGAGCCGGACCGTCCTGCGGGCCTTCTCCGGCGGCAGGACCCAGTGGGCCAGCACGATGAGCTCCAGCGTCTCCAGCGCCGTGACGATGCCGAAGGAGGCCAGGATGCCGATGGCCGGGTTGCCGGTCGTGCGGCCCAGAAACGCCCAGACCGGATCGAGGGACACCAGGAAGGAGAAGCCGGAGAGACCGTACATGCCGACCAGGGCGGTCAGCGCCCGGTCCCGGCCCAGGTGTCGCGGTGGGCAGAGCAGTATCAGGAAGCCGGTGACGGCCAGGGTCAGACAGACCGGGTGCAGGAACTGCTGCATGGACCCGTGTCACCGCCTTTCGCGCAGCAACGTGTCCGCCACCGGATCGTCGCCTTGGCGGCGCGGGCCCGGGCGGTGTGCGTGGCGCTGCAGGTAGGTGCCGATCAACTCCGCCTCCTCCTCGTCGTCGTGTTCGTAACTCGTGCGGCCCAGCATCATCTTGACCACCCTCGGGTCGAGGTCGGGGACCAGCCGGTCGGCGACCGGCTTGGCCGACGGGGCCGACGGGAGGACCGGCAGACCCTGGTGGTTGCGGAGGATGTGTCCGAGCTCGTGCGCGATGATGTGGTCCTGGTGGGCGGGGCTGGTGTCCGGGTGGACGAAGATGTAGTCCGTGCTCTGCGAGCGGATCCAGAGGCCGCACAAGCCCTGCGCGATGTCCTCGGCGATGGGGAGGGTCCGGATCGGGTAACCGGAGAGGTTCTCGACGACCGGGAAGAGCTCGCGCACGCTGCTGACGCGCGGCAGGTCCAGGCCACGCACGAAGCGCCGGCAACTGCTGCGCAGGCCGCCTCTCATGGGTTCCGGTCCGTTCCTTCGTCGGCTGAGCCGGCCGGGAGCCCTTCCTGTGCGCGCAGTTGCTCGACCGTGGCGAGCACCTGCTCCATGCTCTGCGGTGACAGCCCCGCCACCCGCAGGGCGACACGCTGGACTCCGCTGTTGCGCAACTCACCGAGGAACGCCAGCTCGGCCGTGACCCTGTCGGCGGTGCTGTCGTCGAAGAAGTAGGCCGCGGGGACGCCGAAGAACCCCGCCAGCGCCTCGAGGTGCCGCCTGGTGGGGTTGTCCCGCCGCCCGGTGCGCAGCTGCCACAGATAGACGTGGGAGAGGGAGGCGCCACCGCGTTCGCGCAGCAGGTCGGCCACTTCGTGGTTGCTGTAGGGGCCTCGGTCGGGTGGGTGGACCGTCTCGAACAGCGCGTTCAGTCGCTCCTGGAGTGTCCTGGTCAAAAGAACCCCTCCCCGGTCCTCAGGATGAACGTGAGCTGACGCAGCGTACCGATCATGCGACAGTCAGCATGGTAGCCGAACGCACTGTCGCCGGGCCCGGGCCGGTGGCCCGAACCCGGCGACGGCCGGTGCCTGCCCGGGGCAGGGATCCGAGCTCAGGGACCCGAGGTCAGGTACGTCACCGTGGAGCCGCTGGAGACCTGGCCCCCGGAGCCGTTGATCACGTGGCTGATGGTGCCGCTGCCGCCGAGCGAGACGGTGACCATGTCGTGGAAGGCCGAGCCGCTGCCGGGGACCTCGATCGCCCGGTCGGCGACCACCGACGGGTTGGTGCTCATGTAGCAGTAGACGCCGAGCCCCCAGGCCTGGTGTGAGGTGACCGAGTCGGCGACCTTGTAGGAGGGGTAGCCGTTCTGCCCGCCGCCAGGGGTCCAACTCGCGTTGTCCGGGACGTCGTAGGGCATCTCGGACTGGTAGAAGTAGGTCCGGCCGCCGTTGCCGTTCCAGAGCGTCTGGTACTGCTGGTAGTGCTCGACCGCCAGGCCGTACATGGTGACGTTGTCGCCGTTGACCACCAGGCCGTTGGCGGCGGTGTTGGTGTTCCAGCCGAAGGTGCCGCCGTTGCCGTGGTCGGCCCGCCAGATCCACAGGTCGTTGCCGATGGTGTCGTTGCTGTTCACCACCAGGGATCGGGTGGCCTGGCCGGCCACGTCGCCGCCGACCCGGAAGAAGACGTCCTGGAGGCTGGTCGGGTCGGCCGCGTGCGAGGCGGTCGCGCCGGCGGGGCCGATCTGCACCAGGGAGGAGCTGTTGGTGGTGCCCGCGCTGACGATCAGTCCGGCGATGTCGATGCCGTTCACGTCGGCGGTGGTGATCGCGGTGACGCCGTTGTCGGGCACCAGGGTCGCCATGCCGAGTCCGAGCACCACGGTGTCCGGCTTGGTGATGTTCAGCGGCGCGTTGAGGTGGTAGACGCCCGGCGTGACCAGCAGGTTCTTGCCGGCGGCGAGCGCGGCGTTGATGGTGGCGGCGGTGTCACCGGCCTTCACCACGTAGAACTGGGTGATCGGGATCGTGGTGCCCGCGGTGCTGCCGCCGGTCCAGTCCGGGCCGGTGGCGTTGGTGCGCAGGGCCGGCACCATGACGTTGTAGAGGCCGGTGGAGTCCTCGTACAGGTAGGGCTTCTCCCGCACGGTCGGCGTCTGGGCCACCGTGGTGTAGGTCGGGAAGGACTGCGCGGGGGCGCCGTTGTCGCCGACGAAGACCATGTTCCAGTTGGAGCCGCCCTAGCTGCCCATCGTGCTGTCCTGGGTCAGGTACTGCTGCTGGGTACCGGAGTTGATCTGGCCGGAGACCTTCGAGTCGCCGATGAACCCGCCGGAGGACCAGTTGCTGCTGCTGTTGCCCGAGGTGTAGTCGTCCAGGGTCATGTTGCCGTGCACGTCGACCCGGCGGAACGGATCGGCCTGCGAGACGGCGTACTCCAGGGTGCCGGAGCTCGGCGTGTCGGAGAGGTTCTCCACGTCGCGCCAGAAGTTCTGGGTGGCGTTGCCGCCGGACCAGGCGGCGTCCACGTGGATGCCGCCGCCGGTCAGCGAGACGTCGTCGGGGGACGCGCCGAGGCCGGCCACCTGGGTGTAGAAGCCCACCGGCACGTCGACGTCGTAGCTGCCCGGCGTGAACAGCAGCGCGTACCGGTCGGTGCCGAACTGGTTCGACTGCTGGGAGCCGTAGACCGAGTCGATGGTCGACTGGATGCTGGCGGCGGACATCGACGGGTCGAAGATCTTGACGTTCGGTCCCAGGTCGGGATTGTTCGGGTTGGGCGGCGGGGCGCTGCCGCCGACCTGGTTCAGCGCGTAGGACTGCGCGGCCGTGCCGTTGCAGGTGTACTGCTGCAGCTGCACCGCGTCCGCGGTCGAGGCGGACGGTACGTCAAGGCAGAGCCCGCTGTAGTGGTTGACGAAGTGGTAGCCACCGCCGCTCTCGGCCACCGGCTGCCACTCCTGGCTGCTCCAGCCGCCGTTCGACCAGAGGTGGATCTGCGCGCCGCCGGCGGTCGACGGACCGGCCACGTCGATCGCCGGCTGGGCGCCGTTGGCGTTGACGATCACGTAGTAGCCGGCATCGGTCGCCGGCAGCAACTGCCACTGCTGGGCGCCGGTGCCGTTGCAGGTGTACTGCTGCACGGCGGTGCCGTTGGCGGTGGCGCCGGAAGCGGCGTCCACGCACTTGCCGCTGTTGGCGTTCACCAGGTTGTACCAGGCTGAACTGGAGACGGCGGCGTGCGCGCCCGTCGCGCCGCCCACCGTGGAGAGCGCGGCGGCGACCAGGACCGCGGCGGCCCCCGGTCCGGCCAGGCGGCGCGTCGGCCGACCGTGCTTCAGGAAGCGTTTCATGGTGACCTCTCCCGAGCGGGATTTTGTTTCTTGAAGGAAGCAGAGCCGATACCGCCGCGTCAAGGCTTCCGTTCATCCCGGTAGGTGGCCCTCGTGCTGCCTCGGGGGAGCTGCAACTATGCAGTGAATCAGATGACTTGAGGCAACGCCAGCCTACTGGACGGTCTAGTGGTCCAGACCATGTGGGGCTTCATCTTCTGCACGCGATCGGGCGGTGAACCGCGTTCCGGCAACATCGTGCGCAGGTAGGCAAGTGCGCAGGTCAGAACCGTTGCGGCGGGTCTGGGGCGGTCCGTTCTGGTGATTCATTGGGAAGGTTTCCTGTTACAAGCCTTGACGAGGTGTCATGAGCGCGCGCAGACTCCCGTTCTGCTCGGGTCGGATGAAACACCCCCGCCATCGGCCACCTACGGAGCCCCTGATGCGTTTCAAACACGGCACCGCCACGCTCGTCACGACCGTCGTCGCCTCCGCCGCCGCCTTCCTGGGCACCGCGGGCCAGGTACACGCGGCGACCGCAGCTCTTCCCGCCCACTTCGCCGCCCCCTACCTGCAGCTGAGCAGCGGCACCGCAGCCGACCTGGCGTCCGACATGAACGCCACCGGTCTGAAGAACTACACGCTCGCCTTCCTCATCCCGCAGTCCGGCTGCACCGCGCAGTGGGAGGCCGGCGGCGACCCGGTGGGCGCCTACACCTCGCAGATCAACGCGCTCAAGGCGGCCGGCGGCAGCGTCATCATCTCGTTCGGCGGCGCCCAGGGCGGCGAGCTGGCGCAGACCTGCACCTCGGTCTCCGCGCTCACCGCCGCCTACGCCAACATCGTCAACACCTACGGTGTGACCCGCCTCGACTTCGACATCGAGGGCGGCACCCTGGGCGACACCGCCGCCAACCAGCGCCGCAACCAGGCGCTCGCCGCGCTGCAGGCGCAGAATCCCTCGGTGCAGGTGGCGTACACCCTCGCGGTGGCCCCGAACGGGCTGCCGTCGCAGGAGTACGGCGTGCTGACCGACGCTCAGAGCCAGGGCGTCAACGTCAGCGCGGTCAACATCATGACCATGGACTTCGGCAACGGCGAGAACGCGCTGAACGACGCCGAGTCGGCCGCCACCGCCAGTGCCGGCCAGCTCGCCGGCCTCTACGGCATCTCCACCTCGGCCGCCTACGGCCGGCTCGGCCTGACCCCGATCGCCGGCCAGAACGACGACAACGAGTACTTCTCGCAGTCCGACGCGCAGACCCTGGAGAGCTTCGCCGCCGCCCGAGGCGTCCAGGAACTCTCCTTCTGGGAGGTCGACTACTACGACAAGCCGACCGGCTACGCCTACTCCCGGATCTTCAACCAGCTGACCGGCGGCGGACCCGGCCCGGGCCGCACCGGCCAGATCACCGGCTACGGCGGCAAGTGCGTGGACGTGGCCGGCGCCGCCACCGCCAACGGCACGGCGGTCCAGCTCTACGACTGCAACGGCACCGGGGCCCAGCAGTGGACCGTGGGTACCAACGGCACCTTGAGCGCCCTGGGCAAGTGCATGGACGTGACCGCCGCCGGCACCGCCGACGGCACCCAGGTGCAGCTGTACGACTGCAACGGCAGCGGCGCCCAGGTCTGGCAGCCCCAGTCCAACGGTGAACTGGTCAACCCAAGTTCGGGCAAGTGCCTGGACGCCACCGGCCCCAGCTCCGCCAACGGCACCCGGCTGCAGATCTGGACCTGCTACGACAGCGCCAACCAGCAGTGGACGCTGCCCAGCTGAGCCCCACCGGCACCAATCCGGGAGCAGTCCCACCGTGCCCGGGCACGGTGGGACTGCTCCCGGTGTCAGAGGAAGTAGAGGCGGCTGAGCGGCACGTCCTGCGCGGGCTCGGACCGCACCGGGGTGCCGTCGAGGGTCACCAGGCCATTGCGCGGGTCGACCTGGACGTCGCCCAGGCGGGCGTTGCGGATCAGGTCGGCCGGGCCGATGCCCCTGGTTCCCCTGACCGCCACCCGGCGCCGCCGGGTGGCCATGGCGTCGTACGGACGGCCGAACGAACCGGACTCGGCGGCGGCCCGGGCGACGAACGCGACGGACAGGTCGGCGGCCGTCGCGCCGTGCGCGCCGAACAGCGGGCCGAGGACGAGCGGTTCGCAGGCCTCGGTGGCCGCGTTCGGATCGCCCGTCACGCCGTAGGCGGGGAAGCCGGCCTTGAGGACCAGCTGGGGCTTCGCGCCGAAGAACGCGGGCCGCCAGAGCACGAGGTCGGCGAGCTTGCCGACCTCGATCGAGCCGACCTCGTGGGCGAGGCCGTGCGCGATGGCGGGGTTGATGGTGAGCTTCGCGATGTAGCGCAGGACGCGGGCGTTGTCGTCGTCGGGCCCGTCGCCCGCCATGGGACCGACATCGGCTTTCATCTTGGCCGCCACGGCGAAGGTGCGGCGGACGGTCTCGCCGGCGCGGCCCATGCCCTGCGCGTCGGAGGAGGTGATGCCGATGACCCCGAGGTCGTGCAGGACATCCTCGGCGCCCATGGTCCCGGCGCGGATCCGGTCGCGGGCCATCGCGGCGTCGCCCGGCAGGTCGGTCTTGAGCCCGTGGACGGAGACGATCATGCCGTAGTGCTCGGCGACCGCGTCCCGGCCGTAGGGGAGGGTGGGGTTGGTGGAGGAGCCGATGATGTTCGGGACCCCGGCCATCTTGAGGACGTTGGGGACGTGTCCGCCGCCGCAGCCTTCGATGTGGAAGGCGTGGATGGTGCGGCCTTCGAGGACGGCCAGGGTGTCCTCGACCGAGAGGCACTCGTTGGGGCCGTCGGTGTGCAGGGCGACCTGGACGTCGTGTTCCTCGGCGACGCGCAGTGCGGTGTCGAGGGCGCGGGTGTGGGCGCCCATGTCCTCGTGCACCTTGAAGCCGCAGGCGCCGCCCTCGGCCAGCGCCTCGACCAGCGGCTCCGGGTCGGAGGACGAACCCCGGCCCAGGAAACCGATGTTGACGGGCCAGGCGTCGAAGGCGTTGAAGGCGTGGCGCAGCGCCCAGGGGGAGTTGACGCCGACGCCCCAGGCGGGGCCGATCTCCTGGCCGATGATCGTGGTGACACCGGAGGCGAGCGAGGCCTCCATGATGCGCGGGGACATCAGGTGCACGTGGGTGTCGACGGCGCCGGCGGTGGCGATCAGGCCCTCGCCGGAGACGATCGTGGTGCCGGTACCGACCACCACGTCGACCCCTTGAAGCGTGTCCGGGTTGCCGGCCCGGCCGATCGCGGCGATCCGGCCCTCGCGGATCCCGATGGAGGTCTTGCGGATGCCCTGGATCGCGTCGATCACCAGCACGTTGCTGATGACCACGTCACAGGTCTCGCGGACGGCCGCGGCCTTGAGGTGCAGTCCGTCGCGGGCGGTCTTGCCGAAGCCGACCAGGAACTCCTCGCCCGGCAGCTGCGAGTCGGACTCGACCCGGACCACCAGGCCCGAGTCGCCGAGGCGCACCCGGTCACCGGCTCTCGGGCCGTGCACGGCGGCGTACTCGTGGGGTTCGATCGTCGTGCTCACCGCTCGCCCTCCAACTCGTCGGTCAGGGCTCCGAGGTAGCCGCACGCGGCGGCTCTGCGCAGTGCTTGCTGCTTGGCGCCCGGTGCGTCCAGCGGGCCGTCGACCAGCCCGGCGAAGCCGATCGCGACGCGGGCACCGCCGATCGGGACGAGTCCGACCTCGATCACCGCGCCCGGGTCGAAGCGCACGGACGAGCCGGCCGGGACGGCGAGCCGCATGCCGTAGGCGGTGGGGCGGTCGAAGTCGAGCCGGGGGTTGGCCTCGAAGAAGTGGAAGTGGGACGTCACGCTCACCGGCACCGTCGCGGTGTTGCGGACCGTCAGAGTGTGGACCGGCTGCGGCAGGTACGCCGTGTCGGTGCCGGATATCACGGCACCGGGCGCGGCCTCGCCCAGGCTCCCGCCGCCGAACGGGTCGGGGACCACCGCCAGCCGGGTGCCGTCGGCGAACACCGCCTCGACGTTGACCTCGGTGACGAGGTCCGGCACGCCCGGCAGGACGTCCTGCGGCCCGAGCACGCAGCGGGCGCGCTCGATCGCCTCGGCCAGGCGCACGCCGTCCCGGGCCGCCTCGCAGACGGTGTCCGCGATCAGCGCGGTGGCTTCGGGCACGTTGAGCAGCAGCCCGCGCAGGCGGCGGGCGCGGGCCAGTTCGGCGGCTGTGAAGATCAGCAGCCGGTCGCGCTCGGTCGGGGTCAGCCGCACGGCGTCACCCGGCCGGCTGGTCGTGGGTGGAGCAGTGGATGCCGCCGCCACCACCGGCGATGGTGTCGATCTGGAGCGGGACGATCTCGCGGTTCGGGAAGTGCTCCTTCATCAGCCCCTGCGCGTGCTCGTCGGCCTTCGGGTCGCCGAACAGCGGCAGGTAGACGCCCTTGTCACCGATGTAGAAGTTCAGGTACGAGGAGACGAAGGCCTCGCCGCGGCCGGTGATCAGGTCGGGGTCCGGCTGCTGGAGGTCGATGACCGTCAGCGGTTTGCCGGTCGCGTCGGTGGCGCCCGCGAGGACGGTCCGGGCCTGGTCGGCCGAGCGCGACCAGACGTCCGCCGGCATGCCGGGGAAGGCCTGGTCCAGGAACACGACACCGGGGCCCGCGAATCGGGCGAGGCAGTCCACGTGCGCGTCGGTGATGTCCTGGCCGCGTACGCCGGCCAGCCAGATCACCTTGGTCACGCCCAGGGCCGCCTTGAGGTCCGCCTCGATCTGGTCACGGCTCTTGCCGGGGTTGCGGTTGTCGTTGACCACCGAGCTCTCGGTGACCAGCAGGGTGCCCTGGCCGTCGCTCTCGAACGAGCCGCCCTCGGCGACGACCGGGGTGCCGATCCGGTCCAGGCCGTACTTGGCCAGGACTGCGCGGGCGACGCCGGCGTCGTTCGCGTGCTGCTGCTTGCCGCCCCAGCCGCTGAAGTTGAAGTCGGCGCCCTTCACCTTTCCGGCCTCCTCGACGAACACCGGCACGGTGTCGCGGGCCCACAGGTCGTCCACCGGGGTCGAGAAGATCTCGATGTCCGAGCCGCAGGCGTTCTGCGCCGAAGCCTCCTGGCCGGGCCGCACCAGCAGGACGACCGGCTCGCGGCTCCCGATCGCCCGCGCCACACCTGCGATGTCCTTGCGGACGGCGTCGAGCTGCCCACCCCAGATCTCCTGCGACGCGGGCCACGCCATGAACGTGCGCGCGTGCTTCTCCCACTCGGCGCCGAGCCGGCGTCCGGCCGTCGCGCTGGTCGAACTGCCGGGCTGGACAAGCCCGTTGGAGGCTGGCGTGCCGGGTCCGGCCGAGCCGTCGGGCCCGGTGCAGGCCGCGGCGCCGAGCGCGACGACGCCGGCACCGGCGAGGGACCGCAGCACGGTACGGCGGGAAAGGGCGGACAGGGCCACGTGGTTCTCCGGGGATCGGGGGGCGGGTGCCGGGTGCCGTACTGGCTTACGGGAGCGGTTCCTGCATGGTCGAGCAGTGGATGCCGCCACCGCCTGCCATCAGGCGGTCGACATCGAGCTGGACGACGGCACGGCCGGGGAAGGCCGCCTCCAAGGTCCGCTTGGCGGCCGCGTCCTTGTAGTCGTCGCCGAACTGGGCGGCGATGACGGCGCCGTTGACGACGTGGAAGTTGAGGTACGAGTCGACGAAGTCGGAGCGCCGCGAGCGGACGCTGTCCGGCCCCTCGACGCGGACGACTTCCAGCCGTCGTCCCCGCGCGTCGGTCTCCGCGGTCAGGATGTCGAACTGCTCGCGCGCATCCCGCGCCCAGGCGTCCTTGCGGCCGTCCGGTGGCAGCTGGACCAGCACCAGACCAGGGCGGACGAAGCGGGAGGTGACGTCGATGTGGTCGTCGGTGATGTCCTTGCCCTTGATGCCGGGCACCCAGATCATCCTGTCCGCGCCATACACATCGAGGACGGCCGCCTCGACCTCGTCGCGGCTCCAGCCGCGGTTGCGGTTCTTGTTGACCAGGCTGCTCTCGGTCGCCATGACCGTGCCGGCACCGTCGGTCTCGATGCCGCCGCCCTCACCGACGAAGTCGGCGCGGATGAAGGGCAGGCCGGTCAGGCGGGCGACGCTCCCGGCGACGTGGGCGTCGTCGGCGTGGACCTGCTTCCTGCCCCAGCCGTTGAAGTTCAGCCCGATCGCCTGCAGTCCGCCGCGACCGTCACGCCGGAAGACCGGGGCGATGTCGCGCATCCACAGGTCGTCCGTCGGGATCGAGCCGATCACGGAGACGCTCGGGCCGCAGGCGTGCTGGGCCTGGGAGACCGAGTAGTCGTCCGGTGCGCACAGGACCACGGGCTCGTAGCGCGCGATCGTGCGGGCGATCAGCGCGATGTCCTCCTGCACTCCGCGCAGTTGACGTCCCCAGACCGACTTGCGCGACGGCCAGGACATCCACGTCCGGGCGTGCGGCACGTCGTCCCTGGGCACCTGGGGGCGCAGAAGCGAGTCTTTCATGGGCCCCACTCTGACACTGACTGAAAATTCAGTCAAGCATCGGGCCGCGTGTCTGCGCCCGGATCGGACGCCGGGGCGCCTACGGACGCAGTCGCGCGATCTCGGCGTCGATACCGGCGGCCATCAGGGCGCGGGCGTGGTCCAGCGGCAGCCCGCCGCTGAGCCAGCGCACGCTCAGCCCCTCGAGTAGCGCGGTGAGCCGCTCGGCCGCGCCGGCCAGTGCCACCGCCGATCCCATCGGCTGGATCCGCCCGAGGATCTCGGCGATCTCCTGGACCCAGACCAGGGTGGCCCGGGCCAGGTCCTCGCGCAGGTCGGGCTCGAAGACCGCGCTGGCGCGCAGCTCGCCCCAGGCGGTGCTGTTCTCCCGCACCTCGGGGGTGTCCTGCAGCTCCAGCAGCAGGGACTGCTCCAACTCCTCGCGGGCGCTGAGGGGTTCGCTGCCCGCTTCCTGCTGCCTGGTGTAGCGCTCGGCGCGGTCGCTGATGAACTCCAGCGTCTGGCGGAGGATCCCGGTGCGGTCCTTGAAGTGGTAGTAGATCAGCGCGGTGGACACACCGGCCTCCGCGGCGAGTTCCTCCACGCGAAGACCGCGCACCCCCCGCCGTGCGATCACGCGCGCGGCGGCCTCCATGATTGCTGTTCTACGACCGGCCATGGTCCGATACCCTACGCGACCCCAGCTCGGCGTCGATGGCGCCTTCGAGCAGGTGCCGGGCGTGGTCCAGCGGCAGGGAGCCGCTGAGCCAGCGGACGCTGAGGCCCTCGATGAGGGCCGTCAGACGTTCGGCGGCGGCCGCGTGCGCCGGGGCCGTGCCCAGCGGATCGGCGCGGGCGAGCAGATCGGCGATCTCGTGGACCCAGGTGTGGGTGGCCCGGGCCAGGTCCTCGCGCAGGTCGGGCTCGAAGACCGCGCTGGCGCGCAGCTCTCCCCAGGCGGTGCTGTTCTCCCGCACCTCGGGGGTGTCCTGGAGTTCGAGCAGCAGGACCTGTTCCAGGTCGGCCCGGGCGTCGTCGGGGTAGGTCCCGGGGCTGCGCTCGGCGGTGTAGCGGTCGGCGCGGTCGCTGATGAACTCGAGCGTCTGGCGGAGGATCCCGGCGCGATCGGTGAAGTGGTAGTAGATCAGCGAGGTCGACACCCCCGCCTCTGCCGCCAGCTCGCTGACGCGCAGTCCGCGCACGCCCCGCCGCGCGATCACGCGGGTGGCTGCCTTGAGTATTTCCGTCCGACGATCCGACATGGTTGCTCACTCTACCTTGACTGAATTTTCAGTTCGGTGCAGGATGCGGGGCACATCACACCCCCCGTTCCCCACTTGCGAGTTCTGGATCGAACAGGAAGAGGTCGCCGTGAGTTTCCGTATGCCTGCCGAATGGACCGAGCACGACGGCTGCCTGATGGCCTGGCCCGTCCGGCCGGACCTGTGGGGCGAGACCCTCGACGAGGTCAAGCGCGAGTACGCCGCGGTCGCCCGTGCCATCGCGCAGTTCGAGCCGGTCACCATGGCGGTGCCGCCCGGGTACGGCGACGAGGCCCGCGAGAGGTGCGGCGACGGCGTCACGGTCGTCGAGCTGCCGATGGACGACTCCTGGCTCCGTGACTCCGCGCCGATCTTCGTCCTGGACGAGGACGGGCACCGCGCCGGTGTGGACTTCCGGTTCAACTCCTGGGGTCGCAAGCACCACCCGTGGGACGCCGACGACAAGCTGAGCGCGCTGCTGCTGGAGCACCTCGGTGTTCCGGTGATCCGCTCCGAGATGATCCTGGAAGGCGGTGCGATCACCGTCGACGGCGAAGGCACCCTGATCACCACCGAGCAGTGCCTGCTGCACCCCAACCGCAACCCGGGGATGAGCCGCGCGGAGATCGAGGACGAGCTGAAGGCCCGGCTCGGCGTCACCAAGGTCATCTGGCTTCCGTACGGCGGGCTGCTGGACACCGAGACGGACGGGCACGTGGACGGTGTCTGCGCCTTCGTCGCCCCCGGCCAGGTCGTCGTCCAGCTGCCGGCCGACCCCGAGCACCCCGACTACGTGCGGATGCGCGCCAACCGCGCCGTCCTGGAGCACTCGACCGACGCCCAGGGCCGTCCGTTCGAGATCATCGACCTCCCGCAGGCCGCCTGGGTCGAGGTCGCCGGCAGGCGGACCGAGGTCGGGTACCTGAACTTCTACCTCGCCAACGGCGGCGTCGTCGCCCCCGTCGCGAACCATCCCGAGGACGAGGGCGCCCTGGCCGTGCTCGCTCGCGCCTTCCCCGGCCGCAAGGTCGTGGGCGTGCGGACCCGTGTCATCGCCTACGGCGGGGGCGGCGTCCACTGCATCACCCAGCAGGTCCCGGCCGCCCGCGCGCGTGCCTGATCCTCCATCAGAGCCCGATCGTCCAGCAGACCCTGACCCCCACCAGAATCGGAGAGGAAGCGCCGATGCCCCCCACACCGCCGCGCCCGGGAAGACGCGGGAGGCACGCCAGCGGGATCACCCTGGCCGCCTCCGCCCTGAGTGCCTTCGCGCTGGTCGCCGCCTGCGCCGGCCCGCCGCAGCCGAGCGGCCCCGGCGGCCAGGACGCCTACACGCTGTCGGCGGACACCCCGGCCGCGAAGGGCCAGCTCGACTCCTTCAGCTGGGCCCTCTACGCCGAGCCGCCGACCCTGGACTACCTCCAGGCCTTCGACTACCCGCAGAACACCGTCCTGTCCAACATCTGCGAGAGCCTGATGCGCTGGACGCCCCAGCTCAAGGAGGAGCCCGGACTGGCGGAGCGGGCCACCAACCCCGACCCCACCACCTGGGTCTTCGACCTGCGCCCCGGCGTCAAGTTCCAGGACGGCACCGTGATGACCGCGGACGACGTGGTGTTCAGCCTGGACCGGCAGCGGAACCCGGACAACGGCGGCGCCTGGGCGAACGAGTTCCAGAACGTCGACACCATCGCCAGGACCGGACCGCTCCAGGTCACCATCAAGCTCAAGACCCCCGACTCCCAGTTCCCGCAGTACATGGCCACTGCCGCCGGCGTGGTCGCCAGTGCGCGGGGTGTGCAGGCGGCCGGCAAGGACTACGGCACCAGCGGCAGCCTCGACTGCACCGGCCCGTATCGGCTGGGCAGTTGGACCAAGGGCCAGTCGATCGAGCTGGACCGCTTCGACGACTACTGGGGCGCCAGGGCAAAGTCGAAGAAGGTCGTCTTCGAGTTCCTCACCGACCCGTCCGCCCGCACCAACGCCCTGCTCACCGGCGAGGCCGACGGCGGCTACCTCATCCCCACCGAGAGCTACGCCCGCCTGAAGAACAGCAGCGCCGGCACCCTCTACTTCGGCGAAAGCCTCAGCACCGTCAACGTCAACGTCACCAACACGCACGGCCCACTCGGCGACGTCCGGGTCCGCAAGGCGCTCTCGCTGGCCATCGACCGTGCCGGTTTCGTCAGCACCGGCCTCGGCGGCAACGGCACGGCGACCACCTCCCTCACCAGCAAGGCGGCCTGGGCCGCAGCGGACGCGGCGACCCAGCAGGCGGCCCTCGGAGGACTCCAGCCGACCGCGCAGGACATCGCGCAGGCGACCCAGCTGATCAAGGACGCCGGCGCGCGCGGCAAGACCCTCACCATGGCCACCAGCTCGATCGGCCAGGACGTCTCGCTGCTGGCCACGGCCGTGCAGTCGGCGGGCACCAGGATCGGGCTGGACATCCAGCTGAGGACGATCGCCCCGGACGCCTTCACCGCGCTGTTCACCGACCCGAAGGCGCGCGAGGGGATCGACATGTTCCCCGAGACGTACTACCTGTCCATCACCGACCCGATGGACCTGCTCACCAACTTCCAGACCGGCTCCTACCAGAACTACGCCGGCTACAGCGACAAGGCCTACGACGACCTCGTCAAGCAGGCCGTCGGTACGTACGACCCGGCCCAGCGCCTGGCCATCGAGGCCCGGTTGAACCAGCAGGCCGCCGACCAGGCGCTGTGGATCCCGGTCGCGCAGTGGCCGACCTCGCTGTTCATGAACAAGCGGATCACCGGCGCTCCGACCACGATCTCCTACATGTACTACCCGTGGGCAGCCGACGTGGGGGCGGCCAGGTGAGCTTCGCGAGATTCGCCGTCCGGCGGCTGCTGGAGATGGCCGCCACCCTGCTCGGCGCCTCCTTCGTGATCTTCGGTGCGATGTACCTGGCGCCGGGCGATCCGGCGAGCTTCCTGCTCTCCGGGCGGTCGGCCTCACCGGCCGCCCTGGCGGAGATCAACACCCAGTACCACCTCCAAGACCCCTTCTTCGTGCGGTACTTCCGTTGGCTCGGCCAGGTGCTGCACGGCGACTTCGGGCGCTCGATCGAGTACCGCACCGGCGTCTCGAAGCTGCTCGCCGACCGGCTGCCCAGCACCCTGCTGCTGGTCGCGATGGCACTCGTCCTGGTCGTCGTGGTCGGCCTGGCGCTGGGCTGGATCGGCGCGGTGCGCGGCGGGGCCACCGACTCGACGATCCTGGTCGCCACGACCGTCGCGGTCGGCACCCCGTCCTTCGTCGCCGCCATCCTGCTGCAAGGACTGTTCTCCGTCCGCCTCGGCTGGTTCCCCACCAGCGGCACCGGCCAGGGCTTCGGGGACATGATCCGGCACCTCATCCTGCCCGCGATCGCCCTCGCCCTGTACCTGATCGGCATGCTCGCCCGGGTCACCCGCGCCGCCATGCTCGAGCAACTGGACAGCGAACACGTCGCCGTGGCCCGCAGCCGCGGCGTCCCGGAGCGGCAGGTGATCTGGCGCCACGTGTTCCGCAACGCGTGCGGCACCGTGCTCACCACCGGCGGCCTGATCGTCTCCACCCTGATCATCTGCACCGTCCTGGTGGAGTCCGCGTTCAGCATCGGCGGAATCGGACAGCTCCTCGAACTCGCCACCACCACCAAGGACTTCCCCACCGTCCAGGCCATCTCGCTGTTCATCGTCGGGCTGTTCATGACCGTGAACCTCATCATCGACCTGCTCTTCCCGCTGGTCGATCCCACGGTCACCCTCGGAGCCCGGAGGTCCACCGCATGACCACCGTCCTCACCCGCCGGCCCGGCCTCGCCCGCCTCCGGGCCGCCCGGCAACCGCTCTACCTGGCCTGCCTCGGTTTCGTCGTGCTGGTCGTCCTCGCGGCGCTGCTCGCGCCGTGGCTCGCCCCGGGCGACCCGAACACGGTCGACCTCGGCAACGTGCTCGCCGGGCCGTCCGCCGACCACCTGCTCGGCGTCGACGCCGCAGGCCGCGACACCCTCTCCCGGCTGCTGCTCGGCGCCCGCACCTCGCTGATCGGCCCGCTCGGCGTCGTCGTCTTCGCCACCCTCGCCGGTGTCGCGGTCGGCGTCGCCGCGGGCTGGCGCGGCGGCTGGCTGGACTCCGTGCTCTCGCGGAGCACCGAACTCGTCTTCGCCTTCCCCGGCATGCTGCTCGCGATCCTCATCGTCACGGTCTACGGCGAGGGACTGCTCGCCCCCGTCCTCGCCCTCGCGATCGCCTACCTGCCCTACGTCTCCCGGCTGACCCGCTCCCTCGTCCTCGCCGAGCGTGAACGCCCTTACGTCGCCGCCTACCAGGTCCAGGGCCACTCCTCGCTGCAGATCTGCCTGCGGCACGTCATCCCCAACATCGCCCCCGTCGTCCTCGCCCAGTCCACCATCAACTTCGGCTACGCCCTCATCGACCTCGCGGGCCTGTCCTACCTCGGACTCGGTGTCCCCGCGCTGACCCCCGACTGGGGGCGGATGGTCTTCGACGGCCAGACCGCCATCCAACGCGGCTACCCGCTCTCCGCGCTCCTGCCCTGCCTGGTGATCGTGCTGACCGTCGTCGCCTTCAACGTCGTCGGCGAACGCTGGGCCGACCAGGTCGCCAGGAGGGACCGATGACCCGCACCCTGGACATCAGGAACCTCTGCCTGCGCCTTCCCGACACGGCCCGACCCGTCCTCGACGGCGTCGACCTCCACATCGCGGCCGGCGAAACCGTCGCCCTGGTCGGCGAATCCGGTTCCGGCAAGAGCCTGACCGCGCGAACCGTGCTCCGCCTCCTGCCGAAGGGCGCCGAGACCGAGGGTGCGGTCGAGGTCGCCGGCGAGAACGTCCTTGCTCTCGACCCGCAGCAACTGCGCGCGTTGCGCACGGGCAGGGTTGCGATGATCTTCCAGGACCCGCGGGCCGCGATCAACCCGCTGCGCCGCGTCGGCGACTTCCTCACCGAGAGTGTCCGCCTCACCGGCGCCATGAGCGAGCCGGACGCCACCCGCCGTGCCGCCGAACTCCTGACAGCCGTCGGGCTCGACGCCTCGGTCCTGCGCCGCCACCCCGGCCAGCTGTCCGGCGGCATGCTGCAACGCGTCATGATCGCCGCCGCCTTGATGGGCGACCCCGTCCTGCTCCTGGCCGACGAGCCCACCACCGCGCTCGACGTCACCAGCCAGGCGGAAGTGGTCGCACTGATCGGCGAGTTGAAGGAACGCTTCGACACCGGGCTGCTGTTCGTCACCCACGACCTCGGGCTCGCCGCCGCCATCAGTGACCGGGTCTACGTGATGTACGCCGGACGGATCGTGGAGACGGGCCCAGCCGCCACCCTGTTCACCGACCCCCGCCACCCCTACACCCTCGCCCTGCTCGCGGCCACCCCACGCCTTGCCGCCCCCGGTGGCCGGCTTGCCGCCATCGACGGCCAACCGCCGGATCTGCGGCACGAGTTGACCGGGTGCTCGTTCGCCCCGCGCTGCCGCTTCGCGACCCAGCTCTGCACCACACAGGCCCCGGAGCCGCACTCCGCGCCAGGCGCCCCCGGTCACCTGGCGGCGTGCCACCACAGCGACCGTCTCGAGGAGAGTGCTGCCGATGCCTGACACCGTGCTCGAAGTCACCGGCCTGCGGCGGACGTTCGGCACTGTCCGGGCGGTCGACGACGTCTCCTTCACGCTCGCCGAAGGCGGCTCGCTCGGGATCGTCGGCGAGTCGGGTTCCGGCAAGACCAGCACCGCCCGGATCATCGTCGGCCTGGAACGGGCCGACGCCGGACAGGTGCTGCTGCACGGATCCGACCGCACTGCCCGTGCCAGGGGCAAGGCCCGACGCCTGGCGCGGGCCCGCCAGATCCAGCTGGTCTTCCAGGACCCCTACCTCTCCCTCGACCCGCGCACCACCGTCGAGGCGGCGCTGCGCGAAGCCCTCCGCCTGCACTTCCCGGACATCGACCACGCCCGCCGGATCACCGAGCTCCTCGACCAGGTCGGTCTCGGCACCCGGGCCGCGAGTGCCCTGCCGCGCCGGCTCTCCGGCGGCCAGCGCCAACGCGTCGCCATCGCCCGCGCGCTGGCCGTCGAACCCGCGGTCATGGTCCTGGACGAGGCCGTCGCGGCGCTGGACGTCTCCGTGCAGGCGCAGGTCCTCAACCTGCTCGCCGACATCCGGGCACAGACCGGCATCGGCTACCTGTTCATCACCCACGACCTCGGCGTCGTCCGCTGCGTCACCGACGACGTCATCGTCATGCGCCACGGCAGGATCGTCGAGTCAGGGCCCACCGCCGAGGTCCTGGCCACGCCCCAACACCCCTATACCCGGCTGCTGCTGGACTCCGTGCCCCGACCGGGCTGGGACCCCCGGCAGCTGGCCGCCGCCAGGCGCGCACTCTCGCTCACCACCAACCGTGGTAACTCCACGGACAGTTGACTGGAGGTCAGCAATGAACGACACCCTTGAGCCCCGGCCGCGTGCCGGGGTCGGACGACGCGGATTCCTGACGGCCGCGGGCCTCGCCGCGGCCGGTGCCGCCGTCGCCGCCGCGACCGGCGGCCGGGCGGTGGCAGCCGCAGGCCAGCCGGCCCGCGCAACGGCCACGACGGGCCACTCCGTACCGCTGGACAGCGATCCCCACACCCGGACCTGGATGGCGTGGCCGGACAGCACCAGCATCTGGCGCAGGCAGCTCAGCGGCGTCCAGTCGAACATCGCGCTCGTCGCCAGGACCATCGCGAAGTACGAGCCGGTCACCATGTGTGCGAACCCGGCGAGCGTCGCCAAGGCCCGCTCCATGTGCGGCGCGGGCGTCACGGTCATCGGCTCGATCCCGGTCGACGACTGCTGGATGCGCGACACCGGCCCGATCTTCCGCACCGACGGAGCGGGCGGACTCGACGCCGTCGGCCTCAACTTCAACGGCTGGGGCGGCAAGCAGACCCACACCAACGACGCGCTGGTGGCCCAGCGCGTCGCGGCCTACCTCGGCATCCCCTTCACCGCCGCCGGTCTCGTCGGCGAGGGAGGCGCCATCGAGACCGACGCGGCCGGCACCCTGATGGCCACCCGGAGCAGCATCGTCAACACCAACCGCAACCCCACCCTGTCGCAGGCCCAGCTCGAAGCCGCCATGTGCGCGGCCTACGGCGCCTCCACGGTGATCTGGTTCCCCGGCATCTCGGGCCAGGACATCACCGACGACCACGTCGACGCCACCTCCCGCTTCCTCGGCGCCGGGACCGCCGCCGTCCAGATCCCGCTGCCCACCGACACCGACATCTGGTCCGACGACGAGCGCCGGCAGCTCCAGATCCTCTCCAGCTCCACCAACGCGCTGGGAGCCCCGATCGCGGTCAGCCAGATCCAGGGCCCCGACTACAACCTCATCCGCTCGACGAACCCCAACTTCGTCGGCTCCTACGCCAACTACTACCTCTGCAACGGCGCCGTGATCTCGGCCCAGTTCGGCGACACCAACGCCGACGCCGCCGCCGGCGCGACCCTGGCCCAGCTCTTCCCGGACCGCACGATCGAACAGCTCGACATCGACTACATCGGAGCGGGCGGCGGCGGCATCCACTGCGTCACCCAGCAACAACCCGTTCCGTAACGCGACGAGCGGGGCGGCCGGTGCTGCCGGCGAGGTGAGTCGGGTTGTCCGAGCGATCGGCGGGTGCGGACAGCACCCGCCGATCGCGAGACCCGTCGGCCCGCACTCCGGTGGGCCGACCGCCGTTCACGCGCGAGTCAGTTGTCGCCGGGCCGGTTGCCGCGCGGCAGCCGGTTCAGGTCGAACGACCAGATGCCGCGTCCGTGGGTGGCCGCGTAGAGGTCGCCGTCCGGGCCGATCCGCAGCTCCAGCACCGCCGTGGTCGGCAGGTCCTTGCCGAGCACCTTCCAGTCGGTGGCGCCGGGGGCGCGGTAGAAGGCGGCCAGGTCCGTGCCGAGCGCCAGGCCGCCGCCGGGCACGATCCGGATGCTGTCGGCCGGGACGTCGGGCAGGTTGGCCGAGATGTCGGTCCACGTGGCGCCGCCGTCACGCGACTCGAAGACGTGACCGATGCCCGCGCCGGGGCCCTCGGTCCAACTCCGGGAGAAGCCGCTGATGGTGACGTAGACGTGGCTCGCGTCGGCCGGGTCGACGTCGAAGCCGGAGATGTACCGGTTGGGGATGGTGCCGTCGACGGGCAGGTTCAGCTGGTGCCAGCCGGTGCCGTCCGCGTTGCCGGTCGCGATGCCGCGGGTGAAGCCCTGGTTGTTGCAGGGCCCGCACCAGCCGGCGTAGACGGTGCCGCCGGAGGCGACGACGGCGGTGGCCAGGTGGCCGGCGCCCAGGTCGTAGGCGCTGGTCCAGTCGCTGGTGCTGCGGATCGCGTAGCCCTTGTTCTGCACCCAGACGTGCTGGCCGCCGGCGACCCAGGTGTCGGGGTTCTTGGCGTCGGCGGCGATCGGGGCGATGAAGCGCGCGGCGCCGGTGGCCTTGTCGGGCGGGGCGACCTCGTACTCGGTGGCCTTGGTCGGGTCGGTGGTCCAGGCGCCGTTGTTGACGCCGCAGTCCTGGGTGACCCACATGTCCAGGTTGGTGTACTCCTGGGCGATGTTGCAGCCGTTGTTCGGGTCGACGATGGTGTCGCCGCCGTCGCCGCCGAAGTTGGATCCCATCACCTTGTCGCCGGCGCGCAGGACGGACTGGCCGTTGTCCTGCAGGCCGCCGCTGACGATGACGCCGTGGCCGGCCGGGTCCTTGCCGACGCCCACCGAGTAGTACTGCAGGGTGTCGATGGTGCCGTCGTTGAGCGAGGTCCAGTCGGTGGCGTGGCCGGAGGCGTCGACCGCGCCGTTCAGCGGGCGGCGGTAGATGCCGCCGTCGTTGCCGACGTAGACCGACGTCTTGCCGTGGTAGCTGCCGACCGCGACCGCGTGCTGGTCGGAGTGGGTGGTCTGGGAGCAGTCACCGGTCTGCTTGGTCGGGTCGATGCCCCAGCACGGGAAGCCGAAGTTCCAGTACGGGCCGGGGGTGTTCCAGCTGGTGCCGCCGTTGGTGGTCTCGAAGACCTCCTCCAGGCCGGCGTACAGATGGTCCGGGTTGTTCGGGTCGACCTGGAGGAACTGGTTGTACCAGGACTGGATACCGGGCTGGTAGCCGGCGCCCTGCAGCGCCGAGCCGGAGCCCATCAGCTTGTTCTTGTCCGCGATCAGCGTCCACGGACCCAGCGGTGAGCCGGACTTGGAGACGTAGATGCCCTGCAGACCGCTGTCCGGGTTGGTGTTCAGCAGGTTCGGCGACTCGTCGATCGCGTAGTAGCGCGAGCCGTCCGTGGAACGGGCGAAGGTCACGTTGCCGACGTCGGCCGCGTCGCTCGGCAGGTCGCCCAGCGAGCTGACGCGCTGCCAGCTGCCGTCCGGTGCCTTGCTGTAGAAGCCGTTGTAGGTGTCACCGCTGCGCCAGCCGACCGCGAGGACGACCTTGGAGGGGTCCTTGGGGTCGATCGCGATGTCATTGGCGATGTTCTTGTACGGCGCGCTCGGGTCCGAGGCCATCGAACCGCCGGGCAGGTAGTCCGGGTTCGGGGCGAACTCCAGCGTCCACGGGCCCGACAGCGTGGTGGTGGAGTGGCTCCAGACACCGCGACTGGTCGCCGCCCAGACCTTGTCACCGGCGAAGCGCAGCGCGTGGATGGTGGTGCTCTCCAACTCCGCACCGCCGACCCGGTCGCCGGGCTGGAACTCGCCGTGCTTGGGGTCGGACAGCACGTACACGCCGGTGCCGACGAAGGAGGTGGCGCCGGTGTTGGACTCGCCGGTGGCGTACCAGAGCCGCCCGCCACCGTCGAGGCCGAGCGCGCCGGTGGAGAGCGAGGGCAGCTTGTTCGAGATGGGCTGCCACTGGCCGCCGCCGGTGCGCGAGCGGAACACGCCGCCGTTGGCGCCGCCCGCGTAGACGTAGCCGTCGTCGTCGGCGGCTATGCCGGTGATCCGGCCGGTGACGTCGCCGGCGCCGCCGCTCGAGTTGGAGTTGACGTCGCGGTAGCGCGGATCGTCCGAGTTGTACGGCTTGTTGGTGACCTGGTCCCAGGAACCGGAGGTGTGGTCCAGGGACTGCAGCTGGGACCACGCGGCGCCGTACGCGCCGGGCGCCACGACGCCGGGCGCGGTGCGGGCCTCGGTGTACTGGGCGGTCGACTCGGCCGAGTTGAAGGCGTCGTCGTCCCCGCCGTCGCCGCCCGGTGTCGCCGCGTTCGCGGTGGCGAGGGAGTTGGCGTGATGACCGGACGCGGCCTGCTGGGCGTGCGCTGCGCCGACCGCTGCCAGGTGGCGGACGTTCCACGGCACGGCGCTGTTCGCGGGTGCCGCGGCGGCCTGGGTGACGGCGAGTCCGAGAGCGGTGAATGTGACGGCGCAGATCATGAGCCGTCGTTGATGCCTGATGGGCACCTGGTGCTCCTCCCCATGTACTGCCGGGCGCGCGCGGTGTCGGACGCCTCGGCGAAGCATCAAGCAGCCTCCCGGGTGCGGCTGTTGGAGGGGAAGGGAAGATCAGGTTGCGAAACCATAAAGATCACCACCCGGCCGGGGCCTCGTCCAAGGCGCCCGCCGGTCCACGGCGGCGTCACGGCGAGCTACGAGGTCGCGGCCGAGTGGGACGGTGCGGCGGTGCCACGATGCACCGGGTCGACCGGGTTCTCGACGCCCCCGGACCCGGGGGCGGTCGCGGTGGGTGCCGTGGTCGTGGGTCTCGTGGTCGTGGGGGAGAACGTGTGCTCGGGGGCGGACGGTGTGACCGGAGTTCGGGGCGGGCTCGTCGGGGTGGCCGCCCTGGTCGCCCCCGCCGACGACGGTGACGGCGACGTGCTCGCAGTAGCAGGCGCCGACGACCGACCCCCACCGCTGGAACCGCAGGCCGACAGCGACGCGATGATCGCCGCGCCGGCGATGAGGGCCTGCGCCCGCCTCTTCATCTGACGACTCTCCGAGTTCCGTCCGGGCCGCCCGATCCGGGCATCGGCGACTTGGACGATACGGGCCGGGGGTTGGTTCCCGCATCCCGCGACGGTGGTCGTGGGGTGCGGAGGAAGCTCGCAAACCACCCTCGCGCACCGGGAGTTGTCGGGCCGCCAAGCAGCCGGATCCCGCCCGAATCGACGGGGAGCGGGGGAGGTCTGCTGCTGCGGCGATCGCTGGGGCCCGCCGGTCAAGGTTTGGTAATGATTGTCATCTCGGGGTCGCTGTCGGTAGAGATGAAAACCATTTCTATCTAGGGTGAGGGTCGTCCACCGGAACTGGGCCCCGCCGCGTCCGCGGCCGGGTCCGCATGCGAGGAGTAGCCCGTCATGAGCGCCGCCCTGTCCAGCAAGGTCCGCCGTCAGCCGCTCAGATTCCTGCTCGGCGCGGCCGCCGTCGCGGCGCTCGCGGCCACCAGTGCTTGCTCCACCACGTCGAAGGCCGCCTCGGGCGGATCCTCGGCCGGCGGCTCGAAGGTGATCCAGGTGGTGGCGGCGGAGAACTTCTGGGGCAGCATCGCCACCCAACTCGGTGGCTCGCACGTGAAGGTGTCGAGCATCATCACCAACCCGGACACCGACCCGCACTCCTACGAGCCGACCGCCGCCGACGGCCGCACGATCGCGGGCGCCGACTACGCGATCACCAACGGGATCGGCTATGACGCGTGGTCGGACAAGCTGCTGGCCGCGAACCCGGCGCCGAACCGGACCGCGTTGAAGGTCGGCGACCTGGTGGGGAAGAAGGAGGGCGACAACCCGCACCAGTGGTACTCGCACGACAGCGTGTACAAGGTGATCGACCAGATCACCGCCGACTACAAGAAGATGGACCCGGCCGACGCGGCGTACTTCGACTCCCAGAAGCAGTCCTTCGAGACGCAGACGCTGGCGCAGTACAACCAGTTGGAGTCGGACATCAAGGCGAAGTACGCGGACACCCCGATCGGCGCCTCCGAGTCGATCGTGACGCCGCTGGCCGAGAGCGTCGGCCTGAAGATGCTCACCCCCGAGACCTTCCTGGACGCGGAGAGCGAGGGCACCGACCCGACCGCGGCCGACAAGTCGACCATCGACCAGCAGATCGCGACCAAGGCGATCAAGATCTACGTGTACAACACCCAGAACTCCAACCCCGATGTCGTGGCCCAGGTCAACGCGGCCAAGGCGCAGGGCATCCCGGTGGCCGAGGTCACCGAGACCCTCGCGCCGGCCAGCAGCACCTTCCAGGACTGGCAGACCAAGGAGTTGCAGGGCATCGCGGACGCACTGAAGCAGGCGACGGGCAAGTGAGCATCCACCCGACCGAAGCGGTCCGAACGCACCTGGAGCACGCCGGAACCGGCGAGCAGCCGGTGCTGTCGTTGCGTGGCGCGGCCGTGCGGGTGGGCGGGCGGACCCTGTGGTCGGGTGTGGATCTGACCGTGGGGGCAGGGGAGTTCACCGCCGTCCTCGGCCCCAACGGGGTCGGCAAGTCCACGCTGGTGAAGGTGCTGCTGGGGGTGCTGCCGGCGGCGGCCGGCGAGGTGCGGGTGCTGCTGCGGCAGCGCCCGCCGTCTTGACATTCCTTTAACTCCCGCTTGGCACAACCTCCCTGACGCTGCGTTAAAGTCGTGCGATGGCCATCGCATTGCGCGGTGACAAGGGGGAACGATGTCGGATTTCACAGTTGACGTGAACGCGCTTGCCCAGCTGTCGAAGGACTTGCAGGGTTGCGCCGACGAGCTCGACCACGGGCTGAAAGCCCTGCACGACGCAGGCGCCGCCGGGCTCGGGTTCGACTTCCTGGACGGCTCGTGCAAGCACTTCCAGGACAAGTGGGAGTACGGCCTCAAGAAGGTCCAGGAGTGCGTCAAGACGCTGCACGAAGGGCTGGACCAGGCGCAGCAGAACTACGCGCAGACCGAGCAGGGCCTGGCCACCGAATTCGGGGCGGGCACCTCGTGAGCGAGCAGCGGAGCTGGGCCGGCCTGGGCTTCAACCCGGCGCCCGGCGACCAGGGCGTGGTGACCGGACTCAGCAGCAACCTGCGCCAGGTGGCCGGCCACCTGGTCTCCGTGCACGCCACCTTGACCAGGATCGCGGCAGGGCAGGACGAGTGGACCGGGCAGGCGGCCCAGGCGTTCGGGGGCCACCTCGGCAAGCTGCCCGGCTACCTCCAGGACGCGTCCGACTCCATCACCGAGGCGTACCAGGAACTCGACAAGTGGTACCAGTCGCTGGCGGCGAACCAGCCGCGCGCGGCCTCGCTGGACGACCAGGCGGCGGCCGCCCGCAGCACACTGGCCGAGGCCGAGACGGAGCATCAGGGCGCGGCGGCCGCGCCCGACCTGCAACTCGCCGGTCAGCGGTTCCCGGACCAGGCCTCGCAGACCGCCGCCCAGAATCGGTACAACGCCGCCAAGGCGCAGCTCGACGCCGCCTCGGCGAAGATCCAGAGCGCCTCCGAGACCGTCGACTACTACGTCGGGCAGGGTCACGACCTGGGCGGCGCACACGAGGCGGACGCCCGGAACGCGGCCGCCCGCATC
The DNA here is from genome assembly GCF_029892155.1 of Kitasatospora sp. GAS204B. Taxonomy (GTDB): domain Bacteria; phylum Actinomycetota; class Actinomycetes; order Streptomycetales; family Streptomycetaceae; genus Kitasatospora. Next base: position 104,504 of record NZ_JARZAG010000021.1, read on the forward strand.
AGGTCGGCGGCCGACAGCAAGGCCCCGCCGGAGCCCGGGCTGTTCCAGCGGATCGGGCACTGGCTCAACCAGCACGGAGCCGACCTGCTGAGCGTGGCCGCCGCGCTGACCGGAGTGGTGGCGATCTTCTGCCCGGCGCTCGCCATCGTCGCGATCGGGCTCAGCGTGCTCGCGGCCGGTGCGCACGCCCGTCAGTACGGACTGAGCGGGCTGTGGCCCCCGAACGCCAAGAACATCGGCAATGACCTCACCCTCGCCGGCGACCTGCTCGGCGCGGTGCCCGGGGTCGGCATTGCGGTGAAGGGGTCGCGGGTGGGCCTGAAGGCCGCGGAGGGTGCGCGGGCGGCGGACGGTCTGCTGGGCGCGGCCAAGGTCGGGCTCAAGACCGGAGCCAAGGAGGCCAACGCGCTGGCCCGTGGCATCGACCCGGCGACCCCGTTGCTCAGCAAGCCCGCCGAGTGGGCCGCGGTGAAGATGGGCGTCGCCCCGGAGAAGGCATGGGACATCGCCGACCGCGTGCAGGCGGGCATCACCACCGGGCTGACCGTGCCGACCATCTACTCGCTCGGCGTGGACAACCAGGGCCCGGGCCTGGCCAACGGCGTCAACTACACCACCGGCGCGGGCAACGCGATCGGCGGCATCGGCAGTGCCTCCGGGATCAAGACGAAGCGGGTCCAGGGCACCGTCGGCACGCTGCTGACCCTCGGCAACCTGGTGGGCATCGGCGTCTGGATGGGCCGGTGAACGCCGGCCCCGCGCCGACGCTCTGGTTCGAGGCACCGATCGGCTTCACCGAACTGCCGCTGGACGCCGACCCGGCGGAGCGGACCACCCAGGTGCTGGAGGGGCTGGACGCCTTCTACCCGCAGGCCACGGCCGAGCAGAAACTCAGCGCCGCGCTGAGCGGCGAGGCCGGGCTGCGGGAGCAGTTGGCGCAGGGCCTGGTCTACGGGGCGAGTTGCCGCTACCACGCCGAGGACGGCCGGGCGATCCACGGCCTGTTCCAGCTCTACGTGCGTGCCGAGGCGGTCGGCGAGCCGCTCACCTTCGCCCAGCGCAACGCCGGTCCACTGGCCGCCGCCCGCCCGCAGGCCGAGGTCGGAGTGCTCGGCCTGCCCTGCGGTCGGGCGCTGGTGACCACCGAGGACAGCGTGGTGCCGGTGCCCGGCCGGACCTTCGGCATCGCCGAGGACGGCACGGCGACGGTGCGTCAGATCCAGGCGCTGCTCGCCCACCCGGGCGCGCGGCACCTGGTCGCGGCGGTCTTCAGCACCGAGGATCTCGGGTACTGGGAGGAGTGGCTGCCGCTCGTCGCGGCGGCACTGAGCGGGCTCTCGTTCTACCCGCCGCAGGAGCAGGCGGTCGGCGGCGGTGTGAGCGACCGGATCCGGGAGGCCTTCGGGTGAGCACGCAGACGGTGGCCGAGACCGCAGCGGTGCCGCGCCGGGCGGTGCGCAGCGGATGGCTGACGGTCCTCTACACCGCCGGGGCGGGGCTGCTCTCGCTCGGCGGCCTGTTCGGGCTGATCCTCGGCGAGGTGTACCTGAACGCCTGGGCGCTGACCGGCCTGGCGTTCTGCTACGCGCTGGTGACCGCCGTCGTCTTCCTCTTCGTGGCCGGCATCGACATCGGCTGCCAGGCGGCGGTCGCGGTGTGGGTGCTGGCCGGCCTCGCCTGGCTCCCCGGGGCCTCCGCCGCCGTGCAACTCCCGCTCGTCCTGCACGGCCGCACCACCGACGCCGTGGTGGTCTCCGTGGAGCACACCGTGGTCGACCGGGACCAGCGTTGGTACTCCACACTGCGCCGTCCCGACGGCGCTCCGGTCCCGGGCCCGCGCCTGCTGGACCGCGACAACCGGTTGCACCCGGGTGACACCGTCCGCGTGGTCTTCGACCCGGACGGGGTGGTCGGCCCCCGCCGCCCCGGCGACATCCACCCGGCCAGGGACGCCGGCTGGTCGATCGGCTTCGCCGCGCTACTGCTGGGCGCGGTGGGGTGGGCCGGCTGGTACGGGCACCGCGAACGGGAACACCCCCGTCGAACTACAGCTCCAGGCCCAGCCGGAAGGCCTGGTAGGGGATACGACGCTCCCACGGCTCCCAGTGAGCCGTCCGCTCCGGCGTGATCATGTGTCCGATCGGGCCCGCGATGCACAGCCCGCCGAGGTCCTCCTGCCGCACGGCGGCGCGGATCACCAGATCGGCGAGCTGTTGGCCGTTGCCGGTGACGTCGACATCCCACGTACCGGCGCTCAGGCCGTCCCGGACTGCCTGCACGGCCGCGGGCGTCCCGTTGCGGGACACCATGGCCACTTCGCCCAGCCGTCCGGTCTCCCTGAGGGCCGCGACGGCGCCCAGCATGGTCTCGTCGTTGTACGGGATGAGTCCGTCGAGTCGGGGGAAGTCGGCCAGCACGTTGAGTGCCTTCTGCCGGCCGCCCTCGGCCACGTCGGTGACGTTCTTGTACCGGGCGTCCTCGGGATCGTTCACCAGGTGCAGGCCCGCCAGGCGCAGTCCGCGCTGGAGGCCCAGGACCAACTCGTCGTCGTCCACGGAGCCGGGGCCGCCGATCATGGCTACGTCCGCTCCGGTCGGCAGCAGGGTGGCGAGATGCTCGGCCATGTAGACGCCGTGGTTGAAGTTGGGATAGACGATGGACGCGGAAACGGGATAGTGCGGGCGCTCCAAGGTGATGACGGGGATGCCCTGCCGCATCGCGGCCGCCGCCCCCACTGCTGCGGAGTCGGGGGTGACCACCCAGACCACCATCGCGTCCACCCCCGCGTCGACCCCGGCCAGCATCGCGGCGTCGGCTGTGCCCGGCCAGTCCTTGTCGCGGAAGTCGGCGCAGATCACCCGCAGTTCGATGCCGTGCTCGGCGAGCCGGCTCTGCAGACCCTGGCCGACCGCGTCGACGGCCGGGTTCGCGCCGTACTCCATCGGACTGACGTACAGGACGCGCATGGTGGTCGATCTCCCTGGTCTCGGACCGGTGACGGTGAGTCATGCTCTGTGCCCGCGCGAGGTTCCCGGCGCGCCTGGTTCCGGCGTGCCTGGTCCCGGTGCGCCTGGTCCTGGTGCGCCTGGGTCCCGCCGCGCCGCCGCGCCGGGACTCACCAGCGCGGCGGCTTTGCGTTGGACCTACTCCTCGTGCGTCCGGTAGGAGACGCTCTGCAGGACCTCCTGGGTGATCTGCGCGAGCGGCGCGGTGGCCGCGTCCTCGGTGAGCAGTTCCTCGGCGCTGGGCAGGGCTGAGGGGTCGATGTCGGTGAACATGTCGGGCTCTCCTCTACTCTCGGGTGTCTGCTGGTGCGGATTCATCAATCGCGCGTCGATTGCCGACGGCGGAGTGATGGTCAGGGGCCAGTTCCAGGTGCACCCACTCCGGTCCCCACATCACGGGTACGGCTGGGCGGCGGCGGAACACCGGGTGCGGTTCGGCCAGGCGCGCGTGGAACTCCGGGGCGGCCAGGACGCCGCAGATCTCCTCGGTGATGGCGGTGGCCAGATGGTTGCCGAGGCAGATGTGCGAGCCGACTCCGAAGACCAGTTCTCTTCCCTGGCGGGGACGTTCGTGGTCGAAAACGTCGGGCTCCGGAAAGCGCCTGGGATCACGGCTGGCACGCAGGACCACGGTGCGCACGAACTGGCCGCGCCGAATGGTCTCGCCGTTGATCACGACATCCCGGGTCGCGCGCCGAAGAGCCGTCTCCACCGCGGGACACGCGAAGCGCAGGGTCTCCCGCACCACCTTCGCGAGCTCCCGCCCGTCCTGGCGAGCCTGTTCCAGGACGGTGGCGTCGCGGAACAGGTAGTACGCCGCGGCGGCGATGAGGTGGGTGGTCGTGTAGACGCCGGCCGTGTAGAGCGCGCGGGCATTGGCTGAGATCTCCTGCTCGGAGAGCCCCTCGCCGTGTCTGCGGCGCTCCAGCGCACGGGCCAGCACGCTCCCGGCGGGCACCGCGCGGGCATCCGCCACCACCTCGCCGATGAGGCGGTCGATCGAGGTGACGGCCGCCACGACTTCGGCCAGCAGGCCGTCCGACCACTGCGGCGTTCCGAAAGCGCCTGCCCTGACCGTGACATCCGCCCACCGGCCGAACTCGGCACGTGCGTCCGGTGGGATGCCCACGACCTCGGCCATCACCTCGCGGAGGACCGGCTTGCCGATGTCCTCGATGACCTCCGCCCGCCCGGCGGGCAGGCAGCCGGTGAACGACTCCTCAGCCACCTTGCGGATGGAGGGGCGCCAGGCTTCGACGGACTCCCGGGTGAAGGCATCACGCAGCTCATGCCGTAGCCGGCGATGGGCCTGCCCGCTGTTGTAGAGCGGGATGTGCCTGGCCTGCTCCCACAGTGGTTCCAGCGCCGTACGCTCTGCCACGCTCCCAAGGCCACGGGGCAGCGGAAGGAGCGGAACCTCCAGCGCGCCGCTGCGCATGACCGCCACTGCCTCCGCGTACCCCTCGACCACCCAGCAGTCCAACGAATCGCTGAAGTGCATCCCCGCGCCTGGCCGACCTGCCGCTGCGAACTGCCCGGTCACCGGGCAGTTCGGCGAGGAGACCGTGGGCTGCCCGTCGGCCACTCCTGCGGCAGGGCCGTTGCGGAGGGAGTTGTCAGCCGTGCGGTCAGCCACGCTGTCAGCCACGGGAACAACCACCTTCCGCTGCGTCGCCCTCGAGTTCCGGCGAGCCATGCTCGAAGCAGTGCTGAGTTAGAGGGGCTCCGGCCAGCCAATTGATGCTGGATGTAAGCCAAGTGGAGGATTGATCACAATGATCCGGCTCTACTGACGGCGTGTCAATGCTCGTCTGAGCTCGGCTGTTGATCTCGATCCTGCATGATGGCCCGCCGGATTCCGGCGGTCGTATCAAAGGGGTGCTGTCATCATCGCGGGCGTAGGTGGCGAGCTGAACCGCCAAGCTCACACGTCTGCTCTCGCGAGCAGGAGAGCTGGGGGAGTCCGAGCGCTGCTTTCAGCACCACGTGGTGAATAGGTGACACCTCAACATGTGCGCGATCGCACAGTCCACCCACCAGACGAGGCTGTCCCCCCTCGGCGCTCGGCCCGGCCGCCCTCTGCGGGCAGGCCGAGCACCGGGCGGACTGCCGGGATCAGGAGCCGTACACCTCCGTCATCTCGGTGACGGTGTTGTGCGAGTCGATCACGACGTCGAAGAAGTTCTGGCCCGCGCAGAAGTAGCCGGTCGGCAGCTTCGCGCCGTCGAGCTGGCCGCCGTTCGGGTCGGCGCATGCCTTGACGTGGGCGATTCCGGTGTAGCGGTCGCCGTTCTTGGCGACGACGGTCTTCGGGCCGTCCTTGGCGATGATGGTGATCTTCGCGTCCAGGGAAAGGCCGTAGGTCTTCAGAGTGTCACCGTGCGAGTAGGCGGCACCCTCGTTCATCGTCGGGTCGCAGTGTGCCTGCGCGTCCGCGGCGACCACGTTGTTCATGGCTCCTTCGAGATGGTCGACCCAGATGTACTTGTGCCCCGGGGCGAGCGTTGGGCAGTCACCCTTGCCACCACCCTTGCTGCTCGTGGGGGCCGCGGACTTGCCGGCACCGGAGGTCGGAGCGGCGGCCGGCTTGCTCGCCGCGGCCGGGCTCGACGCGCCTGCGTTGGCGGTGGTCGTGTCGTCCGGGCCGCAGGCGGTCAGCGCGAGCGCGGCGGAGACGAGCAGGGCAGCGCTGAGGACATGGCGCATGGAAATGATGAAACCCCCGTACAGAGGCCGGCGCCGCCGGCCAGGTGAACCGAAACCGGAACGGACCGTGGGCATCAGCTGCCAGGCGGTCGTTCGGCCGGAAGTGTATAGGCTGGTGGGGACACGAGTTGACTGCCGGTCATCTGACGCGGCGACGGTTCGCGCAGCGCGTCACCGTCTCGGGGGGTCCTCGCGGACGGGGGTCTGCGCGACGGCAAGCCGCACGCTCTTGGAGTTCCCTGCTTCCGACATGACGTCTCCTGATGGAGTCGGACGGAAGTACCGGAGGGCGGACGTGTAGGACTCGCCGGTCTTGGCGGCGCGGGCGCGCACCTGGCGCTTGACGTTCCTATGGGCTGTCATCGCGGCCTTCCACGCCCTGAGCGACCGTTCCCCAGCAACCTCGCCCGAGGCGATCGGGCTGCGACAACGGCCTGAGACGCTAGTCCCTTTGCCTCCGACGGGAGACCGTGCTGGGGACGGTCGCGGGAGGTTCGGCGTAGGCCACGCAGTCCGTCGTGCCGCCGCCCACGGACTCCGTCAACCACCGCCGCCCGCTCACTGATCGCCCGCACCCACTGACCGACATCGGCACCACCCGGCTACAGCGCGAGCATCGCCGCGGCGACTTCATCGGCGGCCGCGTCGGGGATCACGGTCGCGGCCTGTTCGAGCACCAGCAGCCGCGCACCGGGGATCTCGCGCGCGAGCGCCTCGCCGTTGCCGACCGGGAAGAACCGGTTGTGACGACCGTGCACCACGAGCGCCGGCATCGCGAACTCGGGCAGGCGCTCGCGCCACCGCGGCTCGCAGTCGAGCTTGGAGAACACCATGCCCAGCTGGTTGGCCATCTGGACCGCGGGCTCCGTGCCCGGCGTGCGGTCGAAGACGCGCTCGGCGGTCGCGCGTGCCGCAGCGGGATCGTCGCCGAGGATCTCCGCCCTGGCGGCGGCGAACTCCGCCACGGCAGCGCGGTCGGACCAGTCGGGCGTCGGGAGCGCGAACCGCCGCTTCATGGCCGCCATGTCGTGGTCGGGCAGATCGTCGTCGACCGGGCCGGGGGCGACGGGCCGCGTCCCGGCGAGGGTGAGCGCCGAGAACACGTCCGGATGGTCGAGCGCGGCGACCTGGGCGACCATCCCACCGACGCCGATGCCCGCCAGGTGCGCCGGCCGGTCGGCGAGTCCGCGGGCGAGCGCGGCCGCGTCGTCGGCGAGATCCCGGAGCGTGTACGCGGGCGCCTCGGGGTCGACGGTCGTCGACGCGCCGGAGTCGCGCAGGTCGTAGCGCACGACGTGACGTCCGCCGCGCGCGAGCGCCTCGCAGAGCGCGTCGGGCCACGACAGCATGGTCGTGCCGCCCGCGAGCAGCATGAGCGGCGCCGCCGCATCGCCGAAGTGCTCGACCCCGAGCGTGACGCCTCCGGGTGTGCGGAACGAATGGACCGTCGAGTGCATCGTCAACCTCCCGGGCAGGTGCGTGACCGTGGCCACGCTACCCTGCACCGGCGACGCCGCCCGACGTCCGGCGCTCCACCCTCACCTGCGAAGAGCCAGTACTCCGGGACGGCCGGCCGCACCGAGGCCCGGTCAGGGAATCTCGGTCAGGGAATCTCGGCCCGGGTCGGGCTCGCGGACGGGGTGGGCGACTCGTCCGGCCACACGCAGGAGGAGGTGACGGTGAAGTTGAGCGGCGCGGTGCTGTCGGCTGCCCGGTCCATCGTCACGTTGGTGGAGTCGTCGGGGGAGTGCGTCTGGAGCGTGCTCGCCGATGCGTAGACGAACCGGTAGTGCTTCGCGTCCAGTTCCTTCCGGACAGCCGCAAGGGTCTGCGCGTCGACCGTGAGCCCGACCAGGTTGTAGCCGGTCCCGTACTGCACGGTGCCGTCCGGCTGGGCGTTCGGGTCGACGAGGCACGGCGACGACGAAGTCGCGAGAGTCTGCACCGTCTGCGGCTTCACCGGCAGCGAGGCGATCACCTCCTGGGCCACGGCGGCACTGCGTGCCCGTGCCTGAGCCGCCGTCAGCTTCGGTTTGGCCGTTCCGCCCTGACCACAGCCGCTCAACGCAGCCACCAGGCCCAGCCCGACAAGCACCCGCACCGACAGTCGGCCTCCGATCTCCCGGCTCCGGCGACTCACGGCTGTCCTCCCGTCGTGGCGGTCGTCCTCGGGGTGGAGCACGAACGTGTGGTGGGGCCCGCCGGGGACGTAGACGTTCGCCGGGGCGTCGGGCTCGGCGGCGTAGGTGCCGCGGGGCATGGTGACACCAGGCAGTCCGCATGCGCGGCAGACGAAGACGGTCACCTAGCCGCCTCCCCGGACACGCTCGTGGCCCGGAACTCGTGGACGACCTCGATCTTGCCGATGATGTGCCGGTTGAACTCCTCCAGTTCCTCGGCTGGTATCCACAGTTCGAGGATCGTCTCGCCGCCCGCCTGCTGGACGGGGTAGCGCGCGACGAAGTTCGCGTCCACCTGGAAGCGTGTCACGTAGCCGACGCCGTGGGCGGGTACGTTCCAGCCGTGCGCGATGCGGATCGCGTAATCCTCGTTGAGTACGGGATAGAAGATCGGCTGCTCGGGCAGCCTGGGCGGCCACGCACGCCACCCGGACGCCTGCACCAGCGCCAACTCCTCTGGCCCTGTCGGACGCCACAACGTCACGACGGACGCGTCCGCGTGCCTGGTCTCCATTTACTGTGGCCCTTCTCCAGCGGTGCCCTGGGGAACTCGGTTATCCGTGCCACCTTATGGATCCCGGTTCCTGGCCGGCGACGGGTTTTCGCAGCTCCTGGGCAGTTGGTACCCCCGCTCGGTGAGGAGCCGGAAGATTTCGGTGGAAGGCCTCGCCCCCTAACAGCGTGGCAGCTGAGCCCGATTCGGACTAACGGCTCGGTCCACGATTGGTGATGGGTGCAGGCGTAGCTCCTTCTCGGGGACAGGGTGTTGCGACGACCACTGGGTTAGCCGAGGGCCCGATGGTGTCGGCGGTACGCGGAAATTCGCTGGTCGCCAGTTGTCGGTGGTGTTCATACTGCCGCAATGGATCCGGTGACTCTTGAGACCGACCGTTTGGTGCTGCGGGCCTTCACATCCGCCGACGTGGATGCGGTGTACGAAGCCTGCCAGGACGAGGACATCCAGTTCTACACCCCGGTGCCGGTGCCGTACCGGCGTGCGGACGCGGAGAAGCTCGTCGGCGAGAAGCTGCCCGCTCAGTGGGCCGAGGACAGGGACTACACCCTCGGCGCGTTCCGCAAGGACAGCGGCGCCCTGGTCGGCTCGTACTGCCTGACCCTCCTCAGCCGCGGCGTCTGGGAGCTCGGTTACTGGGCGGTCAAGGAGCAGCGCGGCCAGGGCTTTTCGGTGGAGGCCGCTCGAGCCCTGTGCGACTGGGGCTGGGCCACGCTCGACGTGCACCGCATCGAGTGGTGGGCCATGGCCGGGAACACCGGCTCGCGTGCCGTCGCCGAGAGACTCGGCTTCACGGTCGAAGGGACACTGCGCAATCGCGGCATTGCCAACGACGGCAAGCCGCACGACTGGTGGGTGGGCGGACTGCTGAGGCCCTGATGCTCGGGCCGGTGCTGCGCTGGCTGCGTTAGCTCTTCAGCAGCGACGTTCCCAGCTCAGACAGCTCTGCAGAAGAACGACACCCATTGGTGATCGGCGGGGCAGCCGTGACCTGACGGTGGCCGCACGGGTTCTTCGAGTGTGACCAAGAAGTGGGCCCGTGCGGCCTTGACCCATCCTGCCTTCTGCGGCGTCTCCCGTACACATCTCGGCGATTTGATCGAAGAGTTGGCCGACCCGTGGCTCGCCCGGTGCGAGTCGGCGCTGTACGAGCGGCGTGGTGCCGAGCGGCAGCGAGAGGCCGGTGCCGGGCCCAAGCACGACCTGGTCTTCACCTCCCGGCTGCTGGTCACCCTGGTCCACCTGCGCACCGGGCTCCCGCACGCCGCGCTGGCCGAGCTGTACGGCACGGCCCGCTCCACGGTCTCCCGGGCCATCGGCGAGATCCGGCCGCTGCTGGCAGCACGCGGCTTCGCCGTCCCCGACCGCCCCGGCGTCCGGCTGCGGACCCTGGCGGACGTGTTCGCCTATGCGGAGGCCGAAGGGATCCGGCTGCGGATCGACGGCGCCGAGACCCAGGTCCGCCGCCCCAAGGCGAACCGACCTGGACGACGGGCCTTCGTCTCCGGCAAGAAGAAGCAGAACACCATCAAGACCACCACCATCAGCGACGGCCAGGGCCGCCTGCTGTGGTCGGGCGCCGACCGGCCCGGCCGCATGCACGACCAGACCGCGATGCGTACCGAGGGCATCGCCGAGCAGCTCCGGTCCCGTCCGAAGGTGACAGCCGAGGTCGACGAGGGCTACCGGGGCCTGGCCAACGAGTTCCCCGACCAGGTCAGCGCCCCACCGAAGAAGCCGAAGGACGAGGCGCCGCTCGGCGAGCAGTATGCGTGGCGGGAGATGCGACGGCGACAGTCCTCGGAGCGGATCTGCGTCGAGCACGCCAACGCCGAGCTGCGGCAGTGGCGCCCGCTCCAGCGCTACACCGGCCGACGCGAGGACTACGCCGAGACCCACCTCGCGATCGCCTCGCTGGTCTCCGACCGCGCAGCCCGCCGGCCGACCCGCAGCAAGCCAAGCACCGAACTCGTGCTCGCCCGACAGGCGGCCTACTGCTCACCCACCAGTCGACCCGAGTGGCCAGCACACCCAGACCTCAATCGCGGACCAAGTCGTAACTCGCCACAGGCATGCATCGCTGCCGCCGTCCGGTCCCGTCCGGTCAGCTCGTGCGCAGTGGCTGCCGGTGCAGGAGGTGGTGCATCACGTGCTCCGGGATGGCCGGGTTCGCGGCAGCCGAGGCTGCGGCGGTGGCGTCGTGGAGCAGCGTGGTCAGCGCGCGTGTGGTCAGGCGTGGGTTGCGGGCCGCTGCTTCTCTGATGACCCGGTCGGGGTCGTCCAGCAGGCGGATGACGGATGCCGGTGACAGCCGTGGGTCGCGCAGGGCCCGCGAGCGCACGCCGCGATCGGGGTCGCGGCTGAACTTCTCGACGAGTTCGGCGGTGGCTGCGGGGTCTTCGAGGGCGAGTGCGCGCATGTCGGGATTGGGGTCGTCGGCCTACCGCAGGGCTTTCTGGCGTGGGAAGTTGGGGTGTTCCGGAACGGCTTGCAGTAACCGCACGGCGGCCGGGAGCGCAGCGCTCCGTGTTCCACGGGTCCGCGGTTCAGCGGTTCAGCGGTTCAGCGGCTCGGTGCTCCGCTCCCGGGCTCGGCGGCTGCGGCGCGGTGGCGGAGGCCGTCCATGAGGAGGTCGAGGAGGCGCCCCATCCGGGCCTGGTGCTCCGGTGTCGCGGCGGCGAGTGACAGGCCGCTCAGGCTGAACAGCACGTCGTCCGGCTCCGCGTCGGAGCGCACCACGCCCGCGGCCGCGCCGGCCTGCAGCAGTTCGGTTATCGCGGCAGTCAGCATCGTCCGGCTGTGGGAGAAGGGGTCGCCGCCGGAGGCGATCAGGGCGCGCAGGGCGTCGGCCATGCCGCGCTTGGCCGTCATGTACTGGATGAAGCCGTCCATCCAGGCGCGCAGCGCCTCGTCCGGTGCCCGGGTCGCCAGGAGCTCTCCGGCGGCGTCGCAGAGGTGCACGAGTTCGCTGCGGTAGGCCGCTTCGACCAGTTCCTCGCGGGTGGCGAAGTGGCGGTAGAGGGTGCCGATCCCGACGCCGGCCTGCTTGGCGATCGCGTCGAGCGTCACCTCGGGCCCGTCCTGGGAGAAGGCCTGGACGGCCACTTCGAGCAGTCGGTCGCGGTTGCGCCGCGCGTCGGCGCGCAGCGGCCTGGGTTCGGCGGCGGCCACGGGGGTTCCTCCTTCTGGTCCGGCGTACGGCCGGAGATGGTGGCTCGGTTTCACGGTCGGAGCCCTGCTTGCAAACGGAGCATCCTCCGCTTAGTCTCGAGATATACGGAGGGGCCTCCGGTTTCCACTCTACAGGCCCCCCGCACCCCAGCTCCAGGCCCTCAGCCAGACGGGAAGCGACCATGACCGCCAGCACCCCCACCCCACGCATCACCACTCCCTTCGGCGCCGAGTCCACGGCTGCCGAGGTCATCTCGGGCGTCGACCTGACCGGCCGTCGCGCCGTCGTCACCGGCGGGGCCTCCGGGATCGGCGTCGAAACCGCGCGTGCCCTCGCCTCGGCCGGCGCGCAGGTCACCCTCGCGGTCCGGGACCTGACCGCGGGAGCCCGTGCCGCCGCGGACATCAGCGCGACGACCGACAACCGGGACGTCCACATCGCGCCCCTGGACCTGGCCGACCAGTCCTCCGTCGCGGCGTTCGTCGCCGCCTGGGGCGGACCGCTGGACATCCTGGTCAACAACGCCGGGGTGATGGCCTCCCCGGAACTCCGCACGCCGGAGGGCTGGGAACTCCAGTTCGCCACCAACCACTTGGGGCACTTCGCGCTGGCCACCGGACTGCACGGAGCGCTCGCGCAGGCCGATGGCGCCCGCGTCGTGGCCGTGAGCTCCAGCGCCCACCACCGCTCGCCGGTCGTCTTCGAGGACATCCACTTCCGTGAGCGCCCCTACGAGCCCTGGTCCGCCTACGGCCAGTCCAAGACCGCCAACGTGCTGTTCGCGGTCGAGGCCGCCAAGCGCTGGGCCGCGGACCACATCACCGTCAACGCCCTGATGCCCGGCGGGATCCGCACCAACCTCCAGCGCTACGTCTCCGAGGAAGAACTCGCCCGGCTGCGCAGCCAGGCCGCGGGCGGCGCGGAGCTGAAGTGGAAGACGACCGAGCAGGGCGCCGCGACCTCCGTGCTGCTCGCCGCCTCGCCCCTCGTGGAGGGCGTCACCGGACGCTACTTCGAGGACTGCAACGAGGCCGTCCGCGGCCAGCTCGGCGCTCGCAACGGCGTCGCGGAGTACGCTCTCGATCCTGAGGCGGCCGCGCTGCTCTGGCGGGTGTCGCAGGACACGCTGGGTTCGCGCGACTGACGGATCGCCGGCTGATGGGTCGTCGGCTGACGGATCGCCGGCTGATGGATCGCTGACTGACGGGTCGCCGGCTCATGGGGAGCCAGGCGAGCCGCCGCACCTCAGTCCTGGTCGGACATCGACAGGGCCCCGGTGATCAGGCGGGTGGCGAAGTCGTGGTCGTCGCCGGACATCCGGTTGATCTGATCCGCGAGCAGGACGGCCGTGGCCTCCAGCGGATTCATCTCGGCCTCGGTCCAGTAACCGTACTGCGCGCGCCACAGGTTGGGGCTCAGGTCGGTGCCAGCGGCGATGAGCAGGCCGGCCATGGTGGGGATGACCTCGGGGCGGAAGGTCTTGGGCATCATCCGCATCGTGGCCACGACGGTGGGCACCACGTACTCGATGACGTCCTTTTCGTGCTCCTCGCAGGCCTTCCGGAGCCAGGTCATGAACATGTAGATGAGCGTGCACGCGCCGTCCAGCAGCGCATTGGCCTCCGTGGGGCCCAAGGACGCGGTGAACTGGTCCAGCAGCTGCTGCCGTTCGGGGTCCGTCTCACCCGTGCCGTCGTAGATGGATTTGAGTCGGGAGTCGATCACCATGAGCGCTCCGCTCACATCGCCGACGGAAGCGTATTCGGGGTCACAGGGCGATGACACGGGTCTCCTCCTCAAACGCCCGCAGTGGGCAGCGGGCGGCCTGTTCGTAGAGTAGACCGGCGACCGGATGGGGTCCGGCGAATCCTGATGGAGAACCCTTTGGGGTGACGGCACCGCTCAAACCTCGATGGCACCGACCTCGACGTGCTCGCCCCGTCTTCAGGGTTGAAAACCGAACGCCCGTACCTGGCCGAAGGCCTGGTACGGGCGCCGAACCACGCTGCCGGAAACTCATGGGCAGCGCTCAGCCTCGCGAGGCGACGACGCGAGGCGACGACAGCGTCTGCGCTCAGACCTCCTCGACGTCTGTGAAGAGGAGCCGCACACCGCCGGTCGCCAGCTCGAAGACCTTGGAGACGAACGCCGATGCCTCCTCGGTCGTCACCGCCCGGCTGGCCGCGTCGTAGTCGGCGAAGTACAGGTCGAGCACGCGATAGGCCGGGGTCGCGCTGCCGTCCTCCTTCGGCCAGACCTTCGCGCTCTCGACCCGCTGGACTCCGGGAATCTTCTTCGCCAGCGCGATCTGGTCGTCGTGACCGGCCTCGAAGGCATCGGCGTTCTGCGGGTTCTCGAAGATTGCAGTGATTTTCGTGGGCATTGTTCTTTTCCTCTCTCCGGTGTTGCGGTCGATGTTCGTCCTACTACTGGGTCTTCCAATTCGCATTGTCAGGAATCGACTTGTCGGGCACCCGGACCTGGATGATGGACGGGCTGCTGGAGTTCTCCAGCGCACCCGCCACGGCCTCGCCCAGCTCCCCGTACGTGCTGACCTCCCATCCCTGGCAACCGAACACCTCCGACAGCCTGCTGTAGTTCCACCGGTGCAGGACGCAGGGCCGGTAGAACGGCTTGTCGGTGTGGAAGACCGATGCGTCGGCGAGCCACTGCTCAACGCCGTAGACGCCGTTGTCGATGACGAAGATGATCGGATTGAGTCCGAAGCGGGTCTGCGTCGACAGGCACTGGGCGGTCATCTGGAAGCCGCCGTCGCCCGAGAAGACCATGACCCGCTGGTCGGGTCTCTTCGCCAGGCAGACACCTGTCGCGGCCGCCGCGCTGTAACCGATCGCCGAGTAGGACGACTGGACGATGAACCCGCTCGGGGCGGGCACATCGAGGAGCAGGCTGCCGAAGTAGTTCATGCTCGCGTCGCTGCCGACGATGGTGTTCCGGTCGATGTACCGCTGCACGTAGTTGTAGAACCCCTGGTACGTGATCACCTCGGTCCCCGCGACAGCCGGCGTGCTCCGGGTCTGCCTCGTCGGCAGTTGCCGCCCGTTGGGCGCGACCTGCTTCGCCGCGAGGATCCCGTCGATCAGGTGCTCCAGCGCGACCTGTCCGCCGAAGTAGGTGCCGAACTTGACCGCGTCCAGCGAGGCGAACGCGGTCTTGTCGTAGTCCGGCTCCCAGCCCAGGCAGTTGATGTCCGTCAGCCACACGCCGAGGGCCAGGACGAAATCGGCCGACGCGACCAGCTCGGTGACGGCCTCCGAGGAGGCCTGGCCGTCGAGCACTCCGGCGAACAGCACATCGTCCTCGGAGAGGACGGCCTTGCTGAGGAGTTCCGTGACGAAGGGGACGTCCAGCTGCCGGATCAGCCGCAGGGCCTTCTCCTGGAGGCCGAGCCGGTCGATCTCCACACCGATCCAGATCAGCGGGTTCTCCGCGCTTTCGAGCTTGGCGCAGATCTTTTCGACCGACTCTTCCAGGCTGGTCGGGTCCGACAGGATCCTGGCCGGCTTCAGCACGCCCTGAGGCGGGTCGCACTCCAAGTCGACCATGTCCTGGAGGAGTTCGAGGTATACCGGGCGCCGTTCACTGATGCACCGGGTCAGTGCGGAATCTATCAGCATCGGTGCGAGGTCGGGACTGTCGATCCGGACGGCGGCGACCGTGATGTGCTCGAACGACTGGAGGTCCGTTTCGCGTCCGCTGATGAAGTGGTGCGCACTGAACCCGGTCTGCTCGAAGGTCAGGGTCTTCTTGATGCTCGGTGTGCCGTTGATCAGCACGATCGGCACCTTCTCGACGTAGGCGCCGGCGACGGCGTTCACCGCACACAGCGCCCCTGCGGAGTAGGTGACGCAGAGGGCCCCGATGCCCTTCAGCCTCGCGTATCCGTCCGCCGCGTAGCCGGCGTTCACCTCGTTGACTTCTTCGACGATCTCGATGGTGCTCGGTGTGACGTACCGGTTCAACCACTCGATCGAATAGTCACCCGCGATGGAGAACAGGTGCTCCAGGCCCAGCTGGCGGAGCCGGTCCACCAGGTACTGTCCCACCGAGTAGCGCTCGTTCATGGTGACCCCCGTCATCAGTAGTCGCTCGCGCCGCCGAAGAGTCGGGGCAGGTAGATGTCGAAGATGCCCGGACACTTGCGTTCGGGGTACCGCTGGAGCATGAACTCCTTGAAGGCGTCGTCCGCCAGGCCGTTGCCGATGGCCTGCCGAGCGGTCGAGAGGTACTCGATGTTGCGAGCGACTTCGTTCTTGTCGGCCGGCAGGCCGTGGCCCGGCAGGAAAAGCTCGTAGTCCTCCAGCAGCATGTCCCGCAGAACCCGGATCCAGTGGTCCAGGTGCTTCGTCAGATACAGATGGGTTCCGCTGTAGAGCAGGTCCTGGGCGAAATACACGCTCAGCTCGGGAAGCCTGATGGTGAGGTGGTAGTCGATCTCGGTGTCCGTCACCCGGTCGAAGACGTACCTGACCCCGTCGATCATCTCCTCGCCCGGGCCGGCGAGTTTCTGGGGGACGACTATCCGGTCCGGCGCGAGGTCGCCGAGTTTCCAGTGGTCGCTCCTCGAGTCCTCGCCGTGCTCCTCGATGAAGCTCATGGTCTCGGGCAGCGCGTAGATCGTGACGTCGGCGAACGCGGTCCCCGTGCCGAACCAGTGGTCGGGGTGCCGGTGGGAAAGGTACAGTCTCTCGATCGGCTTGCCAAGGCTGTCCGCGTACTGTCTGAACGCCTTCGCATAAGGCACCAGGAACTGCCCGTCGACGAGCACCAGCTGGTTCTCGGTTTCGATGATGTGCGTGGCGTTCGCGATGTTGTTGTACGCGAAGGACGCGACGAAGGTGTGAATGCGGACGTTACCCGCCCGCTTCACGACCATGATGATGGGATCCGACACCTGAGCCAGCATTCGGGGACCTCTCTGCCGTGATGGATCGACGTCAGGCGGACGGGAGCTGTGCCCGCACTTCCTCCAGCGCGGCTGAGGCGACGTCGTAGGCGCTGTCGACGCCGCGCACCGGGTCGTCCTCACCGGGCCGCCAGAAGCGCCGGCGCGCCATGCGCATCGAGCTGTCGAACGGCGGAATCGCGTTGAACACCTCGACCAGGTAAGGCCCGTGGTAGACCGGCTCGATCTCCTTCCGGACGATGTCCCACGGGATCCAGCTGTCCCGCACCGCACCTCGGTCGGGTGCGGAGATGTGGACGTAGCAGAGCCGGTCCTGCCGCGCGGCTCGGGCGACGTTGGCCTTGAAGACCGACGGCCCCCGGCTCTCCATCACCACCTGAGCGGTGTCGACCGTCACGCCACCGCACGAGGGCCCGAGGTCGTCGAGGAAGTCCAGCACCTCCGAGACCGTGTTGGGCGGGGGTGTCTCCCAGCTCTTGACGGGCTCGATGGCGAGCTTCACCTGCTGCGCCGCGGCGTACTCCGCGAGCTCCTCGAAGACGGAACGCGCCGCGTGGTAGCGCGACTTCATCCAGTCCTGGAGGGCGTCGCTCCAGATCGGCGCACCGGCGTCCGTGACCGGGAAGACCCCGTAGGGGTAGAGGAACGGCCCCGACATGATCGAGTCGCCGCCCAGGACCCGGGTGATGTCGACCCGCGACTTCAGGTAGGACAGGGCCTGCCTGCGCTGCTCCTCGTAGGGCGACGTCGGGTCGAAGGTCCGGGTGGTCCCGACGTTGGTGGTGAACTTGACCTCCCTCAGCCCCGCCTCGTCGAACGCCTTTTTGAGACCGACGTAGCTCTCGACCTCGGTCCGATGGTCGACGGTCGCGGGTTGGGAGGCGATGTGCAGGTCGAAGCCGTCGTAGCCGATGTCGGTCAGGGCCTGCAGATGACTGATCAGAACCTGGGTGTAGTCCGAGTCCTGCGGCCGCAGATCGGCCGTGAACATGAAGAAGCTGAAGTAGACGTCCCGGCTGGATGCCGCGTTCATTCCTGGTGTCCTCGCTGTTCTGAGTTCGCTACCAGCCCAGGAGGTCGGCGAGGTAGGCGCGGGCCTTCTTGGCGTACTCGAGCGGGACGGCCTTCTTCGGGTCCTGCTCGGCTTCCACGACGAGCCATCCCTGGTAGTCGGCGTCGGCCAGCACCCCGAGGATGGGCCGGAAGTCGATCGCGCCGTCTCCGGGCACGGTGAAGACGCCGAGTTCGACGCCCTCCTGGAACGACAGGCCTTCGCCTCGCACCCGCCGCACGACCTCGGGCCGAATGCTCTTCATATGGACGTGGCCGATGCGGTCGGCGTGAGCCCGGGCCAGATCCAGCGGATCGTCGCCGGCGAAGGCGATGTGGCCGGTGTCGAGCAGCAGGTGGACCAGGGCCGGATCGGTCGAAGCCATCAGCCGGTCGACGTCGGCCCGGGTCATCACACCCGTGCCCATGTGGTGGTGGTAACTGAGCTTCATCCCAGCCGAGTTGGCGATCTTGCCGAGCTCCTCCAGGCCCGACGTCAGATCGTCCCACTGGGCGTCGGTGAAGACCGGGCGGTTGGCGAACACGTCGACGGGGAGCAGGTGCGACGAAGCTCCGAACTCGGCCACGACCAACTCGGTCCCACCCAGCGCCTTGACCTGGAGCAGCGTCTTCTCGAAGGCGGTGATCGTCTTCTGCCGCATCTTGCCGATCGTGAAGTACGTGCTCGTCCAGGGCTCGGACACCTGCAGGCCGCGGAGATCGAGCGCGGCTCTGAGCACGGCGGCGTCCGAGGGGTACTTGTGCCCGATGCTGCAGCCCTGGAAGCCGGCGAGCGCCATCTCGCTGACGGCCTGTCCGAAGGAGATGCCGGCGTCGATGGTGGGGAAGTCGTCGTTCCACCACAGGGTGCAGCAGACGCCGAGCTTCACCTTGTCCGGGCTGAGGCGGTCACCCAGTTCGGTCATTTGGCTGTCCCCTTCAGGTAGCGGTCCTCGATCCGGGGCGGCTGAGCCCAGGAGCCGTAGCCGGGCGCCTTGGCACCGGGAGGATTGGCCCCGATGGCCGGCCACAGCAGTCCCTCCTGGTAGGAGGCGGCGGTGACCGTGGACGTCTCGGCCGCCGGCTGGGCGCCGTAGCAGTCGGTCCACTCGGCCGGCAGGCCGTACCACGTCCCGGAGTACCAGAGCTTGATCACATTGCGGGCCACCGGGCCGAGGCGGTCGTCGCTGAAGATCCGGTGGCGCAGGGCCCGGTCGAGCAGGGCCCGGTCATGGCCGCCGACGCCGTCGGCCGCGTCGGCCCGGGCCGCCCGGTGGGCGTCCAGCAGGGCGGTGACGACCTCGTCGCCGCAGGCGGCGCGCGCCTTGGCCAGGTAGTGGTGGGCCAGACCCGTGCCGAGCAGGTCGGTCTGCTCGAAGGCGGTGAGGTCGACCGACAGGAGGAGGAACTCATCGAACGACTGGACGGTCACCGGGTCACCGCCCGGGTCGTCCCGCCGGCGGTCCGGGCTGCGGCCGGATCGGACCCGACCGGGGTCGGGATCTCGAAGGTGGGAGCGGCGTGCAGGCCGCCGCTGCCCGGCAGGGGGTTGCGGACCAACCGGTTGAACCCGTCGCGCAGGCGGAACATGTACCAGACGGCGTCCAGCAGAAGTGTCGGCCTCCCGTTGAACGCCTTGGTGAGCAGGGCGAGGAAGGCTCCGTATTCGGCGTTGAACTTCCGCGCGGCACCGGCGAGTTCCGATCCCACCGGGTAGTCGGCCAGCCGGGCGCTCACCTTCACCTGGTACACGTCGTCCCAGCTGACGCTGAGCGGCGGCCCCGAGGGCGCGTCGGGATGGTCGCCCACCTGGTAGTAGCGGCCGAGCTGCAACTGCCGGAACCGGTAGTAGTGGGCCAGCTCGCCGTCCGCGTCGTACAGGCCCGAATCGAGGCCCTCGCCCTGAGCGGCGATCAGGCGCAGCGCCCGCCGGGCCGAGTCCAGGTCGCAGACGGTGATCACCTCCCCGCCGCCGGAGTAGAAGTACTCGGGCCCCACCTGCCGGGCCGGATCCCCGCAGAAGAGCCCGGGGTCGCCGGCCGCCACCTTCTCGAGCCCTTCGATGATCTCCTCGTAGAACTCGCCGATGCTGTAGAAGCGCATCCCCTCGGCCGTCGGGCTGGAGACCAGGAGCGGCCTGCCGCGGTCCGAAGTGCGCACCAGCCGTGCGCCGGCGCTGGGGGCCTTGCCCGGCCGCTCGATCTTGCAGAACGTCTCCACCGCTTCGGGGGAGAAGGGCCGCAGGTCGACGGTGAAGTCGTCCTCCCCGTCGGGCAGGTAGGCCGGGTAGCTCGGCACGAAGCCGGGGAGCGTCAGGTCGGGCGTCCCGCCGATGGCGTTCAGGACGTTGGCGACCAGGGTCAGGTGCAGCATCTCCTCCACCGCGACCACCCGGATGATGTGGGCGGCGTCGGAGTTGGTGGAGGAGTGGATGGAGTAGTACGCGGTCAGGTAGGTGGGGATGGTCGCGTGCTCGAGCGCCATCGCCGAGTGCAGGTAGCTGATCAGGTCGTCACGGTTGTCGATGGTCGACGCGGTCACCGGGCCGCCTCCTGAGCTCGGCCCGGGGCGGCGCCGTTCGAGCTGACGTGGATCGGTGCGGTCTCGGACTCGAGCTGGGCCAGCATGGCCCGAGTGCTGCGCAGGCACAGGGCGGCGATGGTGAGGGTCACGTTCGAGGTGCCCACGGTGGGCATGCTGCCCCCGCCGACCAGGTAGAGGTTCTGGTGGTCCCAGCTGCGCTGATCCGCGTCGACCACCGAGGTCGACGGGTCGCTGCCCATCACGTGGGTGCCGGCGAGATGGTTGCCCCCGCGGATCTCGTACCCCTCGCCGGCGTGGACGGCGTAGCCCCAGAAGTTCGGGTCGTACTCGGTGTGGTCCTCGGCCCCGAGGCGGGCGAAGATCCGCTTCGACAGCTGCCGGGCGTACGCCACCCCCCGCATCGTGTAGTCGGGGATGTCGTAGCTGAGGATGGGCCGCATGTTCCCCAGGCTGTCGGTGACGGCCGGGTCCACGGTGATCCGGTTGCTCGGGTTGGCGGGGACCTCGACCATGAACGCCAACTGCAGCTGGCGGGACACCCGGTCCACCAGGCCTTGGCGGAGCGACTCGCCGTAGCGGCCGCCGGCGTCCACCAGGTCGATCAGGTCGGTCATCGGCGCCCCGCGGGCCCAGCCCCAGCCGTCGTTGTGGATGTCGACGCTGAATGCCGCCTGGCGGCGGCGGAAGCGGCCCCCGCGCAGGTCGGTGATGCCGCCGGTGCAGTTCGTGCCCCGGAACGTGCCGGCCACCTCCGGTAGCAGGGCCCACGCCAGCAGGTAGGCGTGGTCCATGAAGTTGCGCCCCATCAGGCCGCTGGAGCCGCGCAGGCCGGAGGCCAGCATCAGCCGGGGGTTCTCCACCGCGTTGGCCGCCAGGATGAACAGCCGGCCACGGGCCCTCACGGTGGTGAAGCCGGGGCTGTCGGGCCGGTCGTAGCGGCGGTACTCGATCTCGGTCACTCGGCGGGTCCGCTCGTCGACGTGCACCTTGTAGGCCACCGCCTGGGCCACCAGGTCGACCCGGCCGCTCCGCAGGGCCGCGGCGAGGGTCTTGCCCGCGTTGTACTTGGCCTGCACCGGGCAGATGGGCACGCAGTTGTTGTTGCCCTGGCACCGCCCGCCGACCTCGACCTGGTAGGTGCTCACCGCCCCTCGCGGCAGGTAGCCCTTCCCGCCGTCGTAGGCCGGGTTCGGCACCCCGTTGCGCCCCTGGGGGAACGGCCGGACCCGCAACTCTCGTTTCTCCCCGTCGAGTTCGACGGGCATCCCGTCGAGGTCCGCGGCCACCACCTGGTCCAGGTAGGACAGCGGCAGCCCCTTCATGGGGAACACGTAGCCCTCGTCGAAGGTGATCCCGAGGTAGGCCTGGTCCGCCACGTCGGCGGAGACGCCGATCTCGCGTTCGGCCTCGTTGTAGTACGGGGAGAGGTCCTCGTAACCGAGCGGCCAGTCGACCCCTTCGCCGTAGAGCGTGCGCATCCGGAAGTCCTCGGGCAGCATCCGCAGCGTCTTGGCCTCCCAGTGCATGGTGGTGCCGCCGAGGACCCTCGTGTAGGTGGTGTCGGTGGCGAAGGGCCCGCTCTGGACGAGGTAGGCCGAGGCGTCGGGCGCACCCGGGAGGATGCGCCGTGCGTCGGTGCCACGGGGCATGGGGGCGTTGGCGACGACCGGGTAGGGGGCCTGGTTGTCCTTGCCGGTCGCCGAGTAGAAGCGGTCGAGGTAGGCCTCGTAGCCCCGCATGGTGAGGTCCTCGGCCGGGCCCGCTTCGAGTATCAGTACTCGCTTGCCGGCGTCGCTCAGCCGCGAGGCGATGATGGCGCCGGCGATCCCGCCACCGACGATGACGGCGTCGTAGAGAACCTCGGCCGCCGCCGCGGGGTCGGTGCGCTTCGCCGCCCCGTCGGGGAATTTCGCGTACATGGGGCAGTTACTCCTCTGCTGTCCGCGGGGTCACACGGCCTCGGCCCGGGCTCGCATGGCGGACAGGTAGGCGGCGAAGCTCCACGTCAGGTTGTGAACACTGCGCTCGAAGCCGGTGGTGCCGTCGAACTGCTCGGAGAGCTCCAAGTTGTCACTGTGGTAGACGACAGCGCGCACCATGGCGTCACCGGTCGCTGCCAAGGCGGCGGCGGCTGCCGCCGGGGCCGTCGACGCATCGATGCCGGACTGCGCGAAGAAGGGTGCGGACAGGTCGTCCAGGGGTACCTTGCCGCTCGCCTTGATCTCGGCTGCCAGCTTGTAGTGCAGCTCGGCGACGTTGCACGTGGAGAGGGCCCAGGGGTGACCGCCGAGCACCGGGTGCGAGGTGTCACCGTCGTAGACGTCGCCCGGGTAGCGGCCGAACAGCGGCCCGATGCCGAACTCTTCCTTGTCCGCCTTGTTGACCGGGTAGAAGGCGATGCCGCCCTCCTCCCACTGCGAGCGCAGTTGGGCCGCCGTGGCCAGCAGCTTGGTGTCGATGACGGGAACGGCGCCGTAGACGGCCGACTGGACGATGTCGATGTTCGGGTCGTAACCGCTGACCACCGGGTTCTGGGGAGACGGCTGGGCCCCACTACCGGGGTCGGCCATCATGCTCACGTACTTGCTCCCGTCCCAGTGGCCTGCCAGGGCCTGGCGCAGCCAGTCGATGGCGGGCCGCAGCCCGACCGGCTTGTCGATCCCGACGATGGTCGAGGCCTGGATCTCCTCGAAGCAGCGCAGCTGGGCGGACCGGGCGAAGAAGCTGAACCCGCTGTGCTCCTCCCACAGGTTCGTGGTGGCGTCCTCGTAGACGCCGAGGAGGTAGGCCACGTTCGCGTTCACCAGGTCGAGCGCCCGCTTGCGGGTGTCGAGATCGAGCTGGTCGTAGGCGGCCAGGATGGTGATCGACTGCAGGGCCGGACCGTCGTTCTGCTCGGTCCACGGGCGGGCGTCGCCGGCGATGTTGAAGCAGGCGTGACCCTTGGTCAACGGCGGCTGGGCGTTGGAGTGGCAGAGGTCGGCGAACTGCACGTAGTCGTTGAGCGTCTGCACCGTCCCACCCGGGCGGGTGGGCATGCCGGCTTTGGCCACCTCCATGGCCGTGATGGCCCCGTCGCGCACCCAGTTGAAGACGTAGTCCTCGTCGATGCCGGGGGTGTCGGCCGGGAAGGACGGGGCGGCGATGATGCAGCCCGGCTTCGAGTCCCGGGAAATGTCGCCCGGCGACTGCGGATCGCTGAAGACGAATCCGTCACTGGCGATGTTCCGGAACATGTACGTGTACATGATTGGCACCAGCGACGGCAGATCGAACGCCCCCGGATCAATGGTCCGCTGGACGTTCGTCCGGGCTCGGGAGGTGCCGGCGGGTCGGTTCGTGCGGGCGGGCATGTCGGGCGTGGTGCTGGACTCGGTCATTGCTGAACCCCCGTCATCCTGCGAGTGGACTTGTCGGATCCGATCGGCGCCCCGGTCGCGCGGATCGCAACGCTTGCCCCAGCGGGCCGTGGACGCCGCGCCCTGGCGGCCTTACGGGTCCTGGGGATTCGGTGAGGAGAGCGGCGCGCAACAACGCCGGCACGCCTGCGATGACACGCTGAATCGAGTGCCCGCGGCGACGTCTTTCCCGGAATCGTGTCAATAAGGAATGCATCCCCCTGCCCCCGCCCCCTTATTTTCTCGGGAGGCGCGCGATGCGGATACGACGATCACGTCGTTCGGCGGCACCCGTGCTTCCCGCGACGAAAAACTACAGCCAGCTCGTCAGGTGTCGCAAGAGGAAAATCGAATGTTGCGTACGAGGCTGGAGTGATCGGGTGCAGCCCACTGTTGCACAATTGCGCATCGAATCCTGATGGTGCGCATGGGCATCGTCCCCCGTTCTGTTTCTCATTGGGATCATTCCACTGCCTCACCCCCGACGGGCTGACCGGGAAAGCAAAAAGTGCTGGTCGAGACGAATCTCAACCAGCACTTTTCCGGAACCCGTGGGCTCACGGTCGTCCTAACCGGCCTGGTACTTGCCCGTCTCCCGGTCGCGGTAGATCGCGCCCGACTTGCGCAGCTGCTCCAGGTCCCGCCGCACGGTGCGCGGGTCCGGCTCGACCACATAGCTTGCGCGGGCGCGTACCCAGTCCCAGGCACCGCCGTCCTGCCGCATCGCCTGAAGGAGCTGGTCGCGTCTCTCGATGGCCGAGGTGGGTGCTTCGGGGGTGTTCTCGTTCATGGGCCTCATTCTCTCCCGGGACCGGCACACCTCCCAACTCCGCTCCCGATCCCCAGGCCACCCCGCCCCGCGCCGCCGTCACCCCCGGCGGCTGATCGGCCGGCCAGGGCCACACCCTCCGGCCGTACTCGTGGTACGGCCGGCTGGAGCCGAACAGTGCTCCAGCCGGCCGGTTCAGGTGAGTGGACGTCGGATCAACTCGGCAGCGTCCACTGTTGGTTGGCGGCTCCGGTGCAGTCCCAGATCTGCAGTCGGGTGCCGTTGGCGGAACTGGGCCCGGTGGCGTCCAGGCAGCGACCGGAGGCCTGGTTGACCAGGGACTGGTTGGCACCCCTGGTCCACTGCTGGGCGCCGGTCCCGTTGCAGTCGTACAGCTGGGTCCGGGTGCCGTTGGCGGTGCCGGCGGCGGTGACGTCCAGGCACTTGCCGAGGGCGCGGACCGTGCCGTCGCCGGGAAGGGTCCACTGCTGGGCGGCGGTGCCGTTGCAGTCGTAGAGCTGGATGGCGGTGCCGTTGGCGGTGTTGGCGCCGGCCACGTCCGCACACTTGCCGCCGTAGCCGGTGATCTGCCCGGTGGCGCCGCTGGATTGGCTGCCGGCCCAGCTGAAGGTGGCCGTGGTCTGCGCCGGGAGGTCGTAACTGAACGACTCACCGCCCCAGTTGACCCGGACGTTCTGGGTGGAGCCGCTGTCGTTGTAGGCCACCAGGGCCTTGGAGCCGTCCGGGTTGAGCCAGGCCACGTTCGGCACCGAGGAGTTGGCGGTGGAGTCGATCCGATAGGCGCCGGGCTTGACGAACTTGGTGAGCTGGCCCAGGTCGTAGTACTCCACGGTGTAGTCCACCTGGCCGCTGCGCGAGTCGCCGTTGTGCACCGTCACCAGGCCGGTGCAGGTGCCGCAACCGCCGTTGTGCGGGCCCATGTTCTGGTCCACCGCGAGCGACCACTTGACCACCGACCTTCCCCAGTTCCGGGTGTAGTCGATGATGTTGTGCATGTCCTCCTGCTGCTGGTTCGCGATCCAGGTGCCACCGGAGTGCTCGGTGTCGAAGGCGTCCACTGTCGGGTACTGGTTGTGCACGGTGGTCTGCTCGGTGACGTCGCCGCCGTAGCCGTGCCAGGCCATCCCGCCGAAGAGCGAGTCGTTGCGGATCGTCGCGTCGTCCACCGTGGGGGCCGCGAAACTCGCGTACTGGTCCCAGTTCCAGTCCAGGGCGAGCACCTTGGTGCTGAGCCCGGCCGCATGCAGGGCGGGTAGCAGGTCGGTGCCGATGAAGTACTGCAGGCCCGAGCCGTTCCACTGCATCGAGGGGTAGCCGGAGCAGCAGGTCGGCTCGTTCTGCGCGGAGACGTAGTCGACGTGCACGCCGTTCGCCTGGTAGGCCTGGAGGTACTTCACGAAGTACTGGGCGTACGCGGCGTAGTACTGCGACTGCAACCAGCCTTGGCTGTAGGCGCCGCTGTCCTTCATCCAGGGCGGGGCGGTCCAGGGGGTGGCCATCACCTTGAGCGCCGGGTTGAGCTGCTGCGCCTGCTGGGTGAGCGGCAGCACGTCGACCAGGTCATGGGCGATCGAGAAGCTGTTCAGACCGGGATCGGTCTGGCCGGCCGGCAGGTCGTCGTAGGTGTAGCTGTAGCGGGCCAGGTCGGAGGCGCCCATCGGGTTGCGCAGGAAGTCCAGGCCGATCCCGGCGTTCGGATCGAAGAGGTTCTGCATCACCTGGGTGCGGGTGGCCGAACTGAGCGCACCGCTGCTGTTCAGCAGCCAGGCCGCGGTGTCGGTGAACGAGGCGCCGGCG
Source organism: Kitasatospora sp. GAS204B (assembly GCF_029892155.1). GTDB lineage: Bacteria > Actinomycetota > Actinomycetes > Streptomycetales > Streptomycetaceae > Kitasatospora. Next base: position 130,587 of record NZ_JARZAG010000021.1, read on the forward strand.
CCGGTGAACTGCTGGTAGCGGGTGTTCTCGTCCACGGAGATGGTCTGGCCGCCGGTGCCGGTGCCGGCGGTGAAGGCGATCGGACTCTGTTGTTGCAGACCGCGGGTGACGGTCCGTCCGCCGGAGTCGCTGGTGCTGGTGAGCCAGATGTTCACCGGTTCGTCGGCGGCCTGGGCGGGCGGCGGGGCGGCCAGCGCGAGCCCGGCGGCAGCCAGCATGCCTGCCAGGCCGGCGCAGAGCGCGCGTCGGGGTAGGGAGAAGGTCGGCAAGCGCATGGGGGAGTGCTGCCTCTCGGCTGGGGGAACTGGGGGGACTGGTACAGACCACTTAGTTCGCGACGTGATTAAACTCGGGCCCCGAAGTGCCGTCAAGAGCGTCGGCACGGTCCGGGGATGGTGACTGTCCTTCAAATAGTGAACGCAGAAGCTCCAGTGGTCCCCCATTCAGGTTTTTGGGCAGAATTTCCCGTTCAACTCATTGACGCTCGTGCGCCACGGGAGTTAACTCCCTCTCCAGTTCCTGTCGTGACGCCCACTCAGCACCTCGGCTACGAACGGATGGTCCCATGCGCCCTGCGCGGAGAATCCCACGTCGTGTCACCGGTCTGGTCCTGGCCGTGGTCACCGCCGCCACCCTGAGCGGCTTGGGGGCCGCACCCGCCCCGGCCGCCGCCGCTCGCACACCCGCCTACCTCGACGCCACCGCCTCGATCCCGAGCCGGGTCGCCGACCTGCTGCACCGGATGACGCTCAACGAGAAGATCGGCCAGATGGACCAGTTGGCCCTGGTCACCGTGCAGGGCAACTGCCAGTGGAGCGGCGGCGCGCTCAACCAGGCCTGCCTGCACAACGTCCTGGTCGACAACGCGGCCGGGTCCATCCTCTCCGGTGGAGGCATGCCACCGGCCACCAACAGCCCCAAGGACTGGGCGGACCTGACCAACCAGCTCCAGAGCTACGCCATCACCAACTCCCGCCTGCACATCCCGATCCTCTACGGCATCGACGCCGTCCACGGACACAACAACGTGCTCGGCGCGACCATGTTCCCGCAGCAGATCGGCATGGGCTCCAGCTGGGACCCCGCCCTGGAACGCGGCGTCGAGCAGTCCACCCAGCGTGCCGTTGCCGCCACCGGCATCAACTGGGCCTTCGGACCGGTTGCCGAGATCGCCCGGGACCAGCGTTGGGGCCGCTACTACGAGGCGTTCTCCGAAGACCCGCTGCTCACCGGCACCATGGCCGCCGCCGCGGTCAACGGCCTGCAGGACGCCTCCAGCGGCACCCAGCTCGCCGCGACGGTCAAGCACTTCGCCGGGTACTCCCAGCCGCTGAACGGCCACGACCGCGTGCCCGCCGACTACTCGGCCCGCTATCTGCAGGACACCATCCTGCCGGCCTACCAACAGGCGCTGTCGGCGGGAGCATTGAGCGTCATGGCCGACTCGGGTGCGGTCAACGGCGTGCCGGTGACCTCCTCGCACTACCTGCTCACCACCGTGCTGCGCGACCAGTACCACTTCGACGGCGTCGTGGTCAGCGACTGGAGCGACATCCGCAACCTGCAGACCTCCTACCACATCGCCGCCGACTACCCGCAGGCCATCGCCAAGGCGGTCAACGCGGGCGTCGACATGGCGATGGAACCGACCAACGCCGCCGACTTCACCGCCTCGGCGCTCACCGCCGTCCAGCGCGGCCTGATCTCCCGGCAGCGCATCGACCAGGCCGTCTCCCGCATCCTCACCATGAAGTTCAAGCTCGGTCTCTTCGAGCACCCTTACGTGGACGCGTCCAAGGCCGACGGGATCGTCAACGGCGCCGACCTGGGCCTGGCCCGTACGGCGGCCACCGAGTCCTCGGTGCTGCTGCGCAACCAGAACAACGTGCTCCCCTTCGGCGCCTCGGTCCACAAGATCGTGGTCACCGGCCCTTCGGCGGACAACCTGAACAACCAGCTCGGCGGCTGGTCCATCGGCTGGCAGGGCGTGCCGAACGGGGTCACCGTCCCCGGCACCACGGTCCTGGCCGGCCTGCGCAAGGGAGCTCCAGCGGGCACCGCCATCGACTACCAGGCTGACCAGGCCGCCGCCGTGACCGACCTGCGGTCCGCGGACGCAGCCGTCGTGGTCGTCGGCGACACCCCCGGCGCCGAGGGGCCCAACGATCACCCCGACCCGACCCTCGACCCGGCCCAGCAGGCGCAGGTCGCGGCGCTCCAGGCCACCGGCAAGCCCGTCGTGGTGGTGGTCATCGCCGACCGCCCGCTGGTCCTGGGCAGCGCCGCGAACACCGCCGGCCTGCTGATGGCCTGGCTGCCCGGCACCGAGGGCGGGAACGCGGTCGCCGACATCCTCTACGGCAAGGCGAACCCCAGCGGCCGCCTGTCGGTGTCCTGGCCCAAGGCGATCGGCAACGAGCCCGAGTTCTACACCCAACTGCCGGGCACCAACGGCGGTACGGACTCCGGATACAGCCCGTTGTTCCCCTTCGGCGCGGGCCTGTCCTACACCGACTGGCAGATCGGTGCAGCCACACCCGACCGCACCAGCACCCCGGCCGAGGGCACCGTGCACGTCAGCATCCCGGTGTCCAACACCGGCGCCGAGGCCGGTGACCTCGTCGTCCCGCTGTACGTGTCCCAGCCGGTGAGCCGGGTGCTCACCCCCGCCAAGTGGCTCGTCGGCTTCACCCGGGTGAACCTGGCGGCGGGCGCCCACACCACCGTCCACCTCGACGTCCCGCTCTCCCGACTCGCCCACACCGAGGGCGACGTCGACGGATCGGGCAGCCCGACGGTGGAGCCGGGCCAGTACACGCTGCTCGCCGGCGACAGCACCACCGGCACGGCGTTCACCGTCAACTGACGCCCAGTCAACGAGGTCCGCACCACCCCGGAGCCCGATGCCCCGCCGTCGTGGGGGGCATCGGGCTTCGCGGGGGGACGCTCTCTTCGCAGCCGAGCCTTGCCGAACCCGCCCGGGACTTCGGCGTGGTCATCTCGTCGGTTGCCCGAGGGCGATGTCGACGAGCATGTCCTCCTGGCCGCCCACGAGGCCGCGCCGGCCGGCCTCCAGGAGAAGGGTGCGGGCGTCGACACCGTGGGTGCGGGACAGGGTCTCGGCGTGGCGCAGGAAGCTGGAGTAGACGCCGGCGTAGCCGAGGGTGAGGGTTTCGCGATCCACCCTGACCGGCCGGTCGTGCAGGGGGCGGACGAGGTCGTCGGCGGCGTCCTGGAGGGCGTGCAGGTCGCAGCCGTGTTCCCAGCCTTCGAGGGTCGCGACGGCGATGAAGGCTTCGATGGGGCAGTTGCCCGCCCCCGCGCCGTGTCCGGCCAGTGAGGCGTCGACGCGGGTGGCCCCGGCCTCGGCTGCGGTGAGCGAGTTGGCGACCGACAGGGAGAGGTTCTCGTGTGCGTGGATGCCGATCTCGGTGGCGGGGTCGAGGACTTCGCGGTAGGCGCGGACCCGCTCGCGCACTCCGTTCATGGTGAGGTGGCCGGCCGAGTCGGTGACGTAGACGCAGTGCGCTCCGTAGGACTGCATCAGTGCGGCCTGCCGCGCGAGTTCGGGGGCCGGAGCCAGGTGGCTCATCATCAGGAATCCCGACACGTCCATGCCCAGCTCGCGCGCGGTGGCGATGTGCTGCGCGGCGACGTCCGCCTCCGTGCAGTGGGTGGCGACCCGCACCGAGCGCACGCCGAGTCGGAACGCGCGCTTGAGCTCCTTGACGGTGCCGATGCCGGGCAGCAGGAGTGTGGTCAGCCGGGCATGGGTGAGGTTCGCGGCGACGGCCTCGATCCATTCCCAGTCGGTGTTGCTTCCGGGGCCGTAGTTGAGGCTTGTGCCGGCGAGCCCGTCGCCGTGCGCCACTTCGATCGCGTCGACGCCGGCCGCGTCGAGTGCGGCCGCGATCCGGGCCGCTGTCCCGGGCGGGAGGCGATGGCGGACGGCGTGCATGCCGTCCCGCAGGGTGACGTCCTGGATGAACAGCCGCTTGGTCATACCTTCGCCTCCAACAGGCGTGCTGCGATCCGTTCGCCGACGCGCAGGGCGGCCGAGGTCATGATGTCGAGGTTGCCCGCGTACGGGGGGAGGTAGTGGCCCGCGCCCTCCACTTCGAGCAGGACGCTGACCTGATGGGTTGCCGGGCTCGCACCGATGAGCGTGTGCGGGTGGTCGGCGAGGGGTGTGATCTGTACCGGCTGCTTGAGCCGGTAGCCGGGGACGTACGCCGCGACCTGCGCGACCATGTGCTCGACCGACGTGGCGATCCGGTCGCGGACGTCCGGCTCGGGGGCGTCGACGAGGCACAGGACGGTGTCGCGCATGATCAGCGGTGGCTCGGCCGGGTTGAGTACGATGATCGCCTTGCCGCGCCGCGCGCCGCCGACCGATTCGATGGCGGCGGCCGTGGTCTCGGTGAACTCGTCGATGTTGGCGCGGGTGCCGGGCCCGGCGGATCGTGAGGCGATCGAGGCGACGATCTCCGCGTACGGCACGGGTGCCACCTGTGCGATCGCCGCCACCACCGGGATCGTGGCCTGGCCGCCGCAGGTGACCATGTTGACGTCCGGCGCGTCCAGGTGGCTCTCCAGGTTCACCGCCGGGACGACGAACGGGCCGAGTGCTGCCGGGGTGAGGTCGATCAGCCGCTTGGCGTGCGGTTCTAGGGCGCGGGCGTTGGCCTGGTGGGCCTTGGCCGAAGTGGCGTCGAAGACGACCTGGATCTCGTCGAAGCCGGGCATGGCGATGAGCCCCGCGACGCCCGCTGCGGTGGTCGGCACGCCGAGGCGTGCGGCCCGGGCCAGACCGTCGGACCCGGGGTCGATGCCGACCAGCGCCACGATCTCCAAGTGCTCGCTCAGCCGCAGCATTTTGACCATCAGGTCGGTGCCGATGTTGCCCGAGCCGATCACGGCGGCCTTGGCCCTGGTCTGTGCGGTCGGGTTCATTCCGGTGCCTCCGTGAAGGTCGCGCTGACCTCGCCGATGCCGCTGATCTCGGCGCGGAAGCCGTCGCCGGGAGCGACGGGCACCACCGGGCCCAGCGCACCGGAGAGCACGATCTCCCCAGCTCGCAGCGGCCGGCCGTAGTGGTGTGCGGTCCTGGCCAGCCAGGCGACGGCGGTCAGGGGGTTGCCCAGGCAGGCCGCGCCGGACCCCTGCGAGACGACCTGCTGCCCGCGCCACATCGTCATGGCGCAGTCGGCCAGGTCGAGGGTGCCGAGTTCCTGGCCGTGCGCGCCGAGGACGAACAGCCCCGCGGAGGCGTTGTCCGCCACGGTGTCCACGATGCTGATGTCCCAGTCGGCGATCCGGCTGTCGACGATCTCCAGCGCCGCCACGACGAAGGCGGTGGCGGCGGCGACCTCGGCCTCCCCGATGGTCGCGCCGGTCAGGTCCCGCGCCAGGACGAAGGCGATCTCGGCCTCGATCCTGGGTTGCAGCGTCCGGTTGATGTCGACGGGCGCGCCGTCCGGGCTTTCCATGCTGTCGAGGAGCACGCCGAAGTCGGGCTGGTCAACGCCCAGTTGGGCGTGCACCGCCGGGTTGGTCAGGCCGATCTTGCGGCCGACGACCCGGGCTCCGGCTGCCTCGCACCGCTCGACCCACGCCGCCTGGACCGCGTAGGCCGCGTCGATGTCGCCGGCGGGCAGCAGGTCGCGCACCGGAGGCTGGGGTCGGTGCCGGGCCCGGGCTTCGGTGAGCTGCCGCAGCGCCTCGGCGGTGCCTGCGTCGAGTGTTCTGGAAGCCGGCGACATGTCAGTTCACCTCGAAGGTCGTGCCGATGCCCATGCCGGTGATCCATTGCGGAACCGGCTCATAGCTGGTCCAGACCAGTGGTCGGGCCACGGCGGCCAGTCCGATCAGCCAGGTCCTGATCTCGTGTCCGCCGCTGCCGGCCTGTTCTTCGAGACCGGGGTCGCCCAGTGCGACGATCGGTCCCGGGTCGGCGGTGCCGAGCTGCTTGAGGAACCAGGTGTCCCAGAGGCGGTTGACGTGGGCGTTGGGATCGCCGCCCATCGCGCGGATCCTGGGCACGCGCACCGCGTCATACGCGTGTGGGTCCTGGCGCCCGTGGATCACCGCTGTGCGCCGCTCGTCGGGCACCGAGGGGTCGCGCGGATCGTTCGGGGGCAGCCAGTGCGACAGCCCGCCGCTGGCGATGACCAGGACCCGCCCGGCGAACTGCGACGCGCGCAGGGCTTCGCCGAGGGCCTTGCCCAGCTCGACGCAGCGCTCCATGCTCGGCAGCGGCGGTGCCGCGGTGTTGACGACCAGCGGCACGAGCGGGATGCCCGCCGTGCCGCAGACCATGTCGTAGCTCTGCACCAGGCCGTGGTCGGCGGTCAGCGCGTAGGAGAGCGACAGGTCGAATCCGGCCTGGGCCAGCGCGTCGCGGACCGACCAGGCCAGCTCGGTGGCGACCGGCAGCGGACCGGACCTGCTGCCGAAGTCGCCGAAGCCGGAGGCCTGTTCGACGCCGAGGACGAACGGCGGCATGGCGTCGTAGAAGTTCGCGTGGAAGTGGTCGGGGCCGATGACGACGACGGCGTCCGGGGCCAGCCGGGAGACGGCCCGGGCGACCCTGGCGGCGTCGGCCATGAACCGGCCGCCCGGTTCCTCGGGCCCGTGTGGCGGCGTCATGGTGGCGAACGGGGAGTGGGACATGCCGATCAGGCCGATGATCTCGCTCATGCCGGTCCCACCTCGGCGAGCAGGAAGTCCCGGTGGACGCGCAGGTACTCCTCGGGCTTCTCCCACTGCGGCCAGTGGCCGGCGTCCTCGATCACGTGCAGGCGGGCGCGGGGCAGCCACTTCAGGAGCAGCGCGGCCTCGTCGAGGCCACCGGTCGGGTCGTGGTCGGTCCACAGCAGCAGCGTGGGCGCGTCGATCCTGCCGACCCAGGCCGGGTCCCAGGCGAAGTCCTTGCGCACCTCGGGATCCTGCAGGACGAGTGTGTTGGTGATGGCCTGGACGAAGCCGGGGCGGCTGTAGACCGCGCGGCGCAGGCCGACCAGTTCGTCGGTCACCATCTCCTTGTGGTGGAACAGGAATTCGACGCGGCGGCGGACGACCTCGTCGCTGGGGTCCAGGACGGCGGCCATGGTGCTCTCCCGCAACCGGACCATGACCTCGGGCTTGTCGGCGATGTTCCCCGGGGTGTTGAGCACCAGTCGGTTCACCCGGTCCGGGTGGTGTGCCGCCGTCCAGGCGGCCACCCAGCCGCCGAGCGACTCGCCCGACAGGTGCGCGGCGTCGATGTCCAGGGCGTCCATCAGCCCGACCAGGTGGTCGGACAGCACGTCGGTGGTGTAGGGCCGGTCGGGCAGGTCGGACCAGCCGTGGCCGACCATGTCGTAGACGGTGACGCGGAAGTCCTCGGCCAGACCGGCGACATCGCGGGCATAGGCCTCGAGGTGTCCGCCGGTGCCGTGCAGCAGGACCAGGTCCGGGCCGGACGACCCGGCCCGCAGGACGCGGGTGCGGACCCCGCCGACGTCGACGTGGCGCAGCTCGTGGTCGACGTCCGCGAGCTCGCCCCAGATGCTGATGTGCGCGGGCAGGTCGCTCATACCGGGTTCTCCTCAGCTGCCGGCCCCTCGGGCTGCGGGTGGTCCTGCCGTGCGTCCTCGCGGAAGCGGTCGCGGGCCTCCTTGATGGTCGCCAGGCCGGCGCTCTGGCGCCGGCCGACCCCCAACAGGCCGAGCAGGCGCGAGTTCTCGATGGTCAGGAACTCCACCGGGTGCTCGGTGGAGTCGTTGTAGTGGCGGTGCCAGGTCCACGGCGGGGTGTAGACGAAGTCGCCGGCGGACCAGGAGCAGGTCTCGTCCTCGACCTCGCTGTGGCCCTCGCCCGAGATGACGAAGTGGACGGTCTCGTGGTGGTGGCGCTGCATGTCGGAGCTGAGGCCCGGCGGGATCGTCTGCCGGAAGATCTCGAACGTGGCGGTCGGCAGCTTGCCAGCGATGGACAACGTGGTCGGGTTGTGCACCTGCCCTGCCGGGAGGGTCTCCAACTCTGCTGCTGTCACCACGATCGGGCGAGCGCTGCTGGGCCGCACGGTGTCGGATATCGCGCCGAGGAACTCGGCCATGGAGAAGTCCTGTCCGGATTGCGCCATCAGATGGTCTCCGTTCGTCCGCCGTCTACCGTGAGTACTGTGCCGTTGACGTAGCCTGCGGCTTCGGAGGCCAGGAACGCCACCACCGCCGCGATCTCCTCGGGACGCCCGGCCCGGCCGGCCGGAACGGCCGCGGCATCCGCGGCGTCCAGCTCGGCGTAGCTCCTGCCGTCCAGCCGGGCGCGGTTGTCCAGGATCTGCCTGCGGCGCTCGGTGGCGGTCGCACCGGGTGCCACGCAGTTGACCGTCACGCCCTGGGCCGCGAACTCCCGGGAGAGAAGCTTGGCCGCCGCGGTGACCGCGGATCTGAGCACGACGGAGGTCGCGAGGTCGGGCTGTGGCTGGCGCACGGCCGAGGAGGTCACGAACAGGACGCGGCCGAAGCCCCGCGCGGCCATCCGGGGCAGCACCAGTCGTGCCAGCCGCAGGGGGCCGAGCAGCAGAAGTTCGTACGCCCGCTGCCACTGGTCGTCGCCGACGTCCAGGATCCGGCCGGGCGGCGGTCCGCCCGCGTTGAGCACCAGGACATCGAGCGGGCCGTGGCGCTCCTCGACCCAGGTGACCGCCGCCGCGGCGCCGTCCGGCTCTGACACGTCGTTGACCAGCGCCTCGACCACGGATCCGGTGCTCTCCCGCAGAGCGGACGCGGCTGCTCGGAGCGGTTCGGCTCGGCGGCCGGTGACGACCACCCGGTGTCCCGAGCGCGCCAGGTGCTCGGCCGCGGCGTACCCGATGCCCGAACTGCCGCCGCCGACGAGAGCGGTTCGCTTGCTGATGTCTGCCTCCGTATGGTTCCGGGCCTCGCGTGGTGGTCCGCGACGGGTCTAGCCTGGCCCCCATGGACTCCGGAGCCAACGATGAGTCCCGCTGAGCGGGACACCAGCTGTGACACCGGCAGCGACAAGGGCAGCGACAAGGGCAGCCTCGGCGGGCTGGACCGCGCGGCGGCGATCCTGGGCGCTTTCGACGCCGAGCACCGGGAGTTGACCCTCGCGGCCCTGGTGTCCCGGTGCGGCCTGCCGCGCTCGACCACGCACCGCACCGCCGAGCGGATGATCCGCCTCGGCTGGCTGGACAAGCCCAAGGACCGGTACCGCATCGGCAACCGCCTCTTCGAGCTCTCCGGCCTGGCACCGATCCGGCACGAACTGCGCGAGTCCGTACTGCCGTTCCTACACGACCTGTACAACGCGACGAAGACGACGGTGCAGCTCGGCGTGCTCGACGGAACACAGGTCCTGGTCGTCGAGAAGATCACCGGGCACCGGCCCATGCCGATGCTCTCCCAAGTCGGCGGCAGGGTCCCGGCCTACTGCTCGGCCCTGGGCCGTGCCATCCTCGCCTACAGCGACACCGGGACCGTCGAGGCGGTCCTCGCCGCCGACCTGCCCGCCAGGACGCCGCGCACCCTCACCAGTCCGGTCGCGATCCTGCGCGAGCTGACCGCGATCCCGTCCCGGGGCTGGGCGATCGAACGCGAGGAGGGCAACATCGGCGTGAGCTGCCTGGGCGCCCCGGTCTTCGGACCGCTCGGCGAGGTGGTCGCGGCCCTGTCGGTGACCGGCCCCACCGGCCTGGTGCGCGCGGACCGGATCGGGCCCGCGGTCCGGCTCGCCGCGGCGGCCGCCTCCAGGGCCTACTCGCAGCGTCGCTGAGGAGGACCGAACACGCACGGTCTCAGTGAGCGGGACATGTGCTTGCGCCGCGAGCTCGCGACACCGAATGCTGTGACCGCTGGCGTACCGACGACTTGTCGGTGCGGTGATCTGAGGAGACGACGATGACTCTCGGTGGTGGCTACCTGCTGCCCTCGCGTGAGGGACACGCGATCGCAGCGATCGGGCTCGGCATCACGATGAAGACGGACGGCGCGTCCACCCGCGACGCCTACTCGATGTTCGAGTACACGATTCCGGCCGGGGTCGACGGCCCTCCTCCGCACCTGCACACCCGCGAGGACGAGTCCTTCATCTGCCTGGCCGGGCGGCTCGATGTCCGCCTCGGCGACGAGGAGTTCGTGCTGGAGCACGGCGACTACCTCTACTTGCCGCGTGACGTCGTGCACGCGTTCCGCAACCCGTACGGCGAGGAGTCGCGGGTCATCTCCGTGGTCTCGCCGGCAGGCCTGGAGAAGTACTACCAGGCGCTGGCGGACATGCCCCCGGGTCCGAAGGACGTCTCGCTGATGAAGAAGATCATGGCCGAGTTCGGCATCCAGCTCCAACTCCCGCCCGAGGTGGGCTGACCATGCGGATCGCCATCATCGGCGCCGGCGTCGCCGGTCTCGCCACTGCGAAGGTGCTCACCCAGGCCGGGCACACGGTCCAGGTGTTCGACCGGACGCCCGACGTCGGGGGTGTGTGGAGCCGGACACGACGCTATCCGGGACTGACGACCCAGAGCCCGGGGGTCCAGTACTCGCTCTCGGACTTCCCGATGCCCAAGGAGTTCCCCGAGTGGCCCAGCGGGGAGCAGGTCCAGGCATACCTGGCCGCCTACGCCACGGCGTTCGGTCTCGACAGCACGCTGCGGCTGAACACCGAGGTGAGCGCCGCGCGCCCGGACGGCGTCGGCAGCGGTTGGACGATCGAGACGACCGACGGCGCGGGCACGCACTCCACCGAGGAATTCGACCAACTCGTCGTGGCGAACGGCGTGTTCTGCGAACCGGCCATCCCTTCGTACCCGGGCGTGGAGGAATTCACCGCAGCGGGCGGGCGGTTGTGCGCGGCCACCGAGTTCCACGACGCCCAGGACGCCCAGGGCAGACGCGTCCTGGTCGTGGGCTACGGAAAGTCCGCCTGCGACGTCGCCGTGGCGATCAGCGAGGCGGCCGAGAGCACCGAGGTGATCGCGCGGCAGCTGCTGTGGAAAGTGCCACGCAGGATCGGCGGCTTCCTCAACTTCAAGATGCTGCTGCTGACCCGCATGGGCGAAGCACTCTTCCGCTATCTGCGGCTGCGCGGGTTCGAGAAGTTCCTGCACGGCCCGGGCAACGGCCTGCGCCGCAGGATGCTCGACTCCGTCGGCTCCGTCTCGGTGCGTCAGTTCGGCCTCCGGCGACTGGCCCTGGTCCCCCGCGGCAGCATGGAGGGCATCGTCCGAGGCGCCATCGGGCTCGCGACCGAAGGCTTCTTCGAAGCGGTCGCCGACGGCCGCATCGGGGTGCGCCGGGACCAGACGATCACCCGACTGCTCGCCCGGGACGGCAGGCCGTTCGCCCAGCTCGCGGACGGAACGACGCTCCCGGCCGACCTCGTCGTGTGCGCGACCGGCTTCACCCAGGCCGTACCGTTCCTCCCCGCGGAGGTACAGGAGGGGTTGCTGGACGAGCGTGGGAACTTCATGCTCTACCGCCAGATCATGCCCCCGGACATCCCCGGGCTGTACTTCAACGGCTACAACTCCTCGTTCTTCAGTCCGCTCAACGCCGAGATGGCGGCCCTGTGGATCGCGGCGGCGATCGCGCGAGCGATACCGCTGCCGAGCACGGAGGAGGTGCGCCAGGCGGTCGTCGACCAGTTGGCGTTCCTGGACACCGCGACCGACGGGCACCACTGCAAGGGCACGAAGATCATTCCCTTCTCGATGCACAACGTCGACGAGGTGCTGGGCGACCTCGGTCTCAACATCAACGTCCTGATGCGCGCCTCGCACTGGCTCAACCCGATCAACCCAGCGGCGTACCGCCACCTCACCCCGGCCCTGCTGCGCAAGCTCCCAACCGCCACGACCGACCCCGGCGCCACCCCCACCCCGGAGACCCCCGGCTCGACGCCGCCTCACCTGCCCCATGCCATCGGCGAGGCGGCCGGCGCCCCTGCACGGCCGCAGCGCACGGCCCGTGACTAGGGTCGCGGGCTTGGACGGCGGCTTTAAGGGACGGGCTCCTCTTGGCCTGCGTGGGGGCTGCCGCCCCTTCGCCGGGACGTCCTTGCTCACAGCGGGGTCAGGATGTCCTGGTGCGCTCGGCCGAGGACGAAGCCGTTGTCCAGCCGGACCTGGAGGGTCATCCGGTTGCCCTGCTCCTGGTACGCGGCCCATTGTGGCTCCAGCGCGGCGATCTCCGCCTCCAGTCGCGTGCGGCTCGCGGCGGGCATGGTGTGCCCGAAGTCCTCGAACAGCGCTTTGAGCCGCTGGTACTCGCGAACCTCATGGCTCTCCGGGAGTTCTCCGTCCACCCGCTCGACGGTGCCCTCGATCCCGGCTCCCAGCGAGAGGAAGCCGACGACGGCCCCCGGTTCCCCGGCGACTGCCTCGCCGATCCCGAGGTCCTCGGCCAACCTGACGCGCTGGCCTTCCTTCAAGGTCATCTGTCCTCTTCCTCTCCATCGGCCGGTGCCGCCGGCGTGGCCGGTCCGTGGCCTGGGCCATTATCCGCCGTACAGGCCCTACACCCAGAGCTGCTCGCCGAGGCTGCCTCCGGCGGCCGCGCCGGGCGGCACGTAGACCACGGCCGAGGCCTGGTGCTGCAGGAACGGGGTGAGGGCGTCGCGGGTGGCCAGGCGGTCCTGGACCCGGATGAACTGCGCGGGGTCGCGCATGAAGGCGCAGAACAGCAGGCCGCGGTCGGTCGGGCCGTCGTCGTAGCTGTAGCTGCGCCGGAGCATCCGGGCACCGCCGTCGAGGCGCGGGCTGGTGAGCCGGACGTGGGCGTTGGCGGGGATCACGTAGGAGCCGTCGGGGTTCTTGGCGTAGATGTCCGGGTCGTCGTGTTCGGCGGTGCCGGTGAGTGGGACGCCGTCGCTCTCGCGGCGGCCGATCGCCCGGTCGCGCTGGTCCGCGGGCAGGGCCGCGAAGCCGGCCACGTCCATCCGGATCCGGCGGTAGACCAGCACCGTGCCGTTCTGGTGCGCGCCGGGCGGCCCCCAGACGAACTGCTCGTCCTGCGCCGGACCGGGGTTGGAGGTGCCGTCCTTGAAGCCGAACAGGTTGCGCGGGGTGGTTCCCGGGGCGGTGACGGGGAGGAAGCCGGACTGGCTCCAGCGCGGGGTGGCGCCGGCGGACCGGGCGGCGCTGGAGGCGAGTTCGGCGACCACGGTGAGCGTCCAGCGGTCGGCGGCGCACAGCTGGAGCAGCAGGTCGCCGCCGCCGCGGGCCTGGTCCAGCTGGTCGCCGGGGAAGGGCGGCAGTTCGGCGAGCGCGGCGGGGACGTTGAGGCCGAGCCGGGTGGCAAGGTCCGGGCCGACGCCGACCAGCGAGGTGAGCCGGGTGGTGCCGACGCCCTGGAGCCGGACATCTGACGGGGCGTCGGAAGCCGCTGCGGCGAGGGCGCGGGTCAGCGCGTCGAGGACGGTGCGCAGGGTCTGGCGGTCGGCGGCGGCGGAAGTCTGCGGGAGGTCGAGGGCGAGCAGTTGGGTGGCCGGCTGCTGGGGCGCCGTCACGCCGGCCTGCCGGGGCCCGTAGAAGGGGGGCACGGCCTCGGGCGGCGCGGCCGGGGCGCGCTTGTGGGCGTCCGTCTGGTCGTTCCTGACCAGGTCGTCGGCCGCCACGCCGAATCCGGCGGCGAGCACCGCACCGGCAGCGAGCAGGGCTCCGCGCCGCCCGAATCCGGCGCTGACCGGGTGGACGGGATCCTGGGCCTTTTCCGGTTCGGTGGGCATGCGGCTATTGCAGACGATAGAACACCTTCATGCAAATGCTGTCTGTCCAACCTGTGTTGAGTCTCCATCAGGTCCGACCGCCGGGTCCTCGGGCGGTGGCGGTGCGCCTATCGGTGCTGGTCGCGGCGGTGGCGCTGGCGGCCACCGGGTGCTCTTCCCCGGGTTCGGCGTCCGCCGACGCGAAGCACCCGGCCGGGACGGTGCTGCGGGTGCCGCAGGACTTCCACACGGTGCAGCAGGCGGTGGACGTCGCCCGTTCGGGGGACACGGTGCTGATCGGCCCTGGTGTGTACCGGGAGAGCGTGCAGGTCACCAAGCCCGACGTGGTGCTGCGCGGCACGGACCGCAACGCGGTGGTCTTCGACGGCGGCGTGCGACTGGTCAACGGCATCACCGCGACCGGCGCGGGCTCGGTGGTGGAGAACCTCACCGTGCGCGACTACCTCGCCAACGGCGTGCTGTTCACCGGCGTCACCGACCAGAAGCTGCAGCAGCGCGGGGCCGGCGGCTCGGCGTACGACCCGCTGGACACCTCCCGCTTCCCCGCCGTCCAGGGCTTCCGGGCGACCAGGGTGACCACGTACGACAACGGCCTGTACGGCATCTACGCGTTCGACGCGCACGGCGGTGTGATCGAGGACTCCTACGCCTCCGGGCAGGCCGACTCGGGCATCTACGTCGGCCAGTGCCGGCCCTGCGACACCCTGGTCCGTGGGAACACCATGGCGCACAACGCGGTCGGCATCGAGATCACCAACGCCTCCGAGGGCGTCTCGGTGCTGGGCAACCTGGTCACCGGCAACCGGGTCGGTGTCACCGTCAACTCCAACGACCAGGAGGCGCTCGCCCCGCAGCACGGCGCGGTGCTCGCGGGCAACGTGATCAGCGACGACAACGCCACCGACACGCCCGAGCAGGCGGACGGCGGCTTCGGGATCGGGATCGGCATCGGCGGGGGCACCGGGGACCGCGTGCAGCGCAACCTGGTCCAGGGCAACACGGCGGTCGGGGTGATCATCACCGACCCGCCCGGGCACCCGGCGAGCGGTGACCAGGTCACCGGCAACCGGGTCACCGGCAACGGCGAGGACCTGGTGCTGGCCGCCGCGGACCCCAGCAACTGCTTCAGCGGCAACCAGCCGGCGACCCAGAGCCCGGCCGGACTGGAGGGCCTGGCGGGCTGCGGGGCGAACGGGGCGAGCAGCGGGGCGAGCGGGCGGGGCAGCCTGCCGAGCGGTCGGGCGGCCTCGGTGCAGGCACCGTCCGGTGTTCCGTTCAGCCAGGTGCCGGCGCCGCCCGCGCAGCCGTCGATGCCCGACCCGACGGCCGCGGCCGTTCCGGCGACCGGGTTGCCGGGGACCGTCGATCCGGACGCGTACCCGCTGCCCACGGACTCCGGTGCGGTGCCGGCCGCGCACTGACGCGTAGTCGGATCCGCGGTGCGCCATGGGATTCGGGTCTCAGCCGGTGCCCGTGTCCCAGGGCGCCTCCGGGAGCTTGGCGTTGGCGTCGTGCCCGGTGAACTCCAGGGTGGTCGGGGTGCCCAGGCCCGGCATTCGCATGGTGACCCTGCGCAGGCCGCCGTTGCCGTCCACCCAGTAGGTCAGCGGCGACTTCCCACCGTCGGGGCCGCTGCCCGGGGTGGTGCCGGTGGCCCGAGGGCCGGAGATCTCGTCGTAGTCGCGGCCGTCGATCCGGTCGCGGCCCAGCCAGCGGGCGCCGGACTGGGCGAGCAGCAGCGGGTTGTCGGGCCGGTCCGCGCCGAGCCCGATCAGCAGTTGTAGCCCGGCGTCCAGCGGATCGGTGGTGTAGGAGCGCGGCGACCAGCCCGAGCGGGGGATGTGCTCGGCCTGCTGCCAGGGTGGGGTGCCGTCCAGCGCGGGGGCCAGGCCGAGGCCGTCGCTGTCCCAGACGATCAGGCCTTGGTCGAGCTGCGGAGCGGCGGTGGCGCCTGACGTGCCGGACGACCCGGTGAACCCGGCCCCGGTGGTCTGGTAGCTCCCGACGCCGTGGTGCGTCCGGTAGTCCACCACCCCGCTGACCCGCAGCACCACGCCGCCACCCTCGGCGGCGGTCAGGGTCACCGCCACGGGGCTGGCCTGGTACACGTTCAGTCGCGACAGCGCCAGGCGGGAGGCCTCGTCCATCGTCACCGGCCGCTCGCCGCTGCCGCCGGACAGGCTCCGGTAGGCGGCCACGCCGCCCACTGCGGTGCCGCACACGGCGAGCGCGATCAAGGCCCTGAACCAGCGGGTCCGGTGCGACCAACGGGTCCGGCGTGGCGCGGGGCCGTCCTGGCGCGGCGCGAGGCCGGCGGTCTCGGTCTTACGAGCCATGCGGTCGTCTTCTCTCATCGCTGGGGGAGTGGTCGGGTCCCGGCCGATCGGTTGCACGGGCTATCGGTCATGCAGTCGGGCGGTCATGGAGTCGGGCGGGTTCGCCGGCCGGTGACCCGGCGACCCCGCCCGATCCGGCCCCGGGATCACCGGTGCCGGCCGCCCCTCGCGGGGCCGCGGCCCTAGCCGCGCTGTGCCGAGGCCTTGCGCCTGCGCGTCAGCACGAGCATCGTCGCGCCGACCGCGGTGAACGCGGCGCCACCGACCAGGGCCAGCGGAACCAGCTCGTCCATGCCGGTGAAGGCCAGGTGCGAGCCGGGCGGGGAGCCCGGGCCGGGCACGACCGGTGCCGGCGTGGTCGGGCCGGGCGTCGGCGTGGGCGTCGGGGACTGGCCCGGCGTCGGCGTCGGCGTCGGCGTGGGCGTCGGCGTGGGGGTCGGCGTCGGCGTCGGCGTGACGATCTTCTGGTTGACCGCCGTCACCGAGACCCCGGTGGTGAGGTTGTCGGCAGTCAGGACCAGCGGCCCGAAGACCGTCGAGTCCGGCGCGGTGTAGCCCGCGGGCGGGCTGACCTCCTGCCAGTAGTACGTTCCGACCGTGCCGCTGCCCTGGCAGATGCCGTCGGCCCCGGTGGCGCAGACGTCACCCACCTTGGTGTCCGGCTTCGACCCGCCGGTCTGCAGGCCGTCGATGCCGTTGCTCTCCTCCCACAGTTGGAACCGGGCTCCGGCCAGCGGGTTGCCGTCCTGGTCGTGCTTGACCACGCGCAGCACGCCCTCCTGCTGGCGGAAGCCGAAGTCGTAGGTGTGGTTGTTCTCGCCGGGCCCACCGGTGGTCAGCGCCTTCACGGGGTAGGCCGTACCCGGCGGCACGGTCCCCTTGGAGTCGATGAAGTGGTTGATCCCGACGTTCGCGTCGGTCGGCACCCACTCGTAGAGCGGACCGCCCTTGGCGTAGTCGGCCGGGTCGTCGAGCTTGATGGTGTAGTCGGTCTTCGGCTTGAGCCCGCCGCTGACGTCGGAGTCGTCGAAGTAGTACTCACCCCGCGCCGTCGTCTTCGTCGTGCCGACCAACTTGCCCGATCCGTCGTACAGGTGGATCGTCGCCCCGGCCACCGGCAGCTGGCCCGGGTCCTGGATGCCGGTGCGCTGCGGGTCGTACCAGACACGGTTGCCGATCTGCAGCGGCGCCTGGTCGCAGAGCACCTCCAGGTCGCCCATCGAGGCGCCCTTGCCGAACGCGGAGTTGACGCCCGCGGGGTTGAGCCGCAGCCCGTCCGGCGGGTGCTGCTTGCCGTCCCGTCCGACGAAGGCGGTGCCGGTCCCGAAGGCCGTGCTGTTGGGGTCGAAGCTGGAGACCGCGATGGTGTCCTCCACCTTGGAGAGCGCCATCCCCGCGAAGGCGGCGTTGTGGTGGGCACCCAACCGGCTGTTGTCGAAGAACCGGGTGCCCCGGGGGGAGAGCCCGCAGCCGCCGTTGGTGTCCATCACGTACGTCCCGCCCGCTGGGCAGGCCTTGTTCAGGTCGCCACCCGACAGCACCAGGCCGGGGGTCCCCGGGGTGGGGCCGGCCGGCGCGCGGTCGGCGAACCGGTCGCGGAAGGCCAGCAGCATCGAGCCGTCGGTCTCGAAGCCGATCTCGCCCAACTCCGGTTCCGGCTGGGCCAGGTAGCTCGTGCAGGCCTGGCCGTTCTGCGAGGTCGGCCAGGTGTTGGTCCAGGGCCACCACCCCGTGCCGCCGTCGCACGCGCCCGAACCGACCGTGGACTGCCGGGGGTAGTCCAGCGGCTGGTCCAGCACCGGCTTGCCGAAGGCCCCGGTGGCGAGGTCGAACGGCATGACCACCACGCGCATGTCGGAGGTCTTGCCGGTGGACTCGCCGGAGCAGACACCGCCGACGTAGCCGGCGCCGTCCTGCATGCCGAGCCCGAACGGCCGCCAGTCCACGGCCGCCGGGCAGCCCGGGTCCGGGATGCTGAAGGCGGCCTTCGGCGCCGCCGCGGTCGCCGCGGTGGCGTCGTACTCGTAGAGCTTGCGATCGTCGAGGTTGACGACGAACAGGGAGGACCCGTCGTCGGTGACCTTGATGCCGCCCAGGCTCTCCTTGCCGGGCACGGCGAGGAAGGCGTCATCGGTGCCCGGACCGTGCACCGTCGTGCCCGCGTTCGGGACCACGGTGAAGAGCGAGGTCTTCTTCGCCGCGATGTCGGTCACGTAGATGCCGCCGGGCCCGCCCGGACCGTAGTCCGTGGTGCGCTTGGCCACCGCCGAGGAGAAGACCCGCTTGTCGGCCTTGTTCCAGGCGATGCCGTAGAGCGTCCCGGTGTCGGCGTTGGTGGCGATGTCGGTGACGTTGACACCGTTGGCGCCGTCCTGCCCGCGCGTGTCGTACGGGAAGGAGACCAGCGTGCGCTGGGATCCGCCTTCGCGCGAGGCGGGCTGACAGGTCGTCACCAGCGGCGCGTTCTTCTGGCAGTAGTCGCCAGGGCTCCACAGGCCGGTGGTGTAGGACACGCTCTTCTTGCCGGAGAGGTCGACGAACTCCTCGTTGCTGCTCAGCTGGGTCGGCGCGCCGTCCAGGCCCTGCGCTGAGGCGAAGGCCGGGAACAGCACGCCCGGCTGCGGATTCACCACCTGCACGCGGTACTTGCCGCCGGTGGCCTTGCTCTGCGCCGGGGCCAGGGTGACCGTGCCGTCGGCCGCCGTGACCGCGTCGATGCTGGTGCCGGCGTCATCGGTGAGGGTCACCGTGACACCGCCGATGCCCGGTTCCAGCCCGGGTGTCCAGGCGCCGCTGGTGTCCACGGCCCGGATCACCCGGACCGTCACCGTGCCGTCCCCGGCCTGCGGGTACGCCGACGGCGCCAACACCAGCGAGCAACTGCCGAGTCCGAGGACGAGCGCTGCGACGCCGCCCGTCGCGCGCAGACCGACGCTGCCCGGCCGTCGCAGGCCGGGCCCGCGCGCGCTGCCTGTTACTGGTTCGCTTCTGTCTGTCATCCCCTGCTCTCATCGTTCAGACAAGGGGCAGCTGCCCAACTTCATGAGGGAGTACGTGAGATGGCGGAGAGAGCCGCCTTGCTGGCGAGCTTAAGGGGGATTTAGGCAAGATCGTGGCGGAATGGCGAATTACGTCTTCATGAACCTGTCGAGCAGTGAGCCTTCTCAGAGTGGGCACTGGTCCTGCGGGTGCCGGAAATGACGTCTGTGCAGGTCGGGCGCCTGGCGTGGGTCTTGTGTGCTGCGGCGTGCTGATCGCTGACCAGGCTTCGCCTGACGTACCTGATGATCTCGAAGCGCGTTCGCCGCGCTGCGGTTGCTACCGCTGAGCGATCGTGGCAAGGGCGTTGAGATCCTGGCCCTTCGTCATCGGATCACAGTGCTGCAGCGGCAGCTCGGTTCGGCGGGTGCGGCGGTGGTCAAGGGTGGGCGAAGAGGGTGCTGGCGAGGGCGACGTGGACGGCGGTGCCGCCCAGGATGCTCAGGACGGCGTTGCGCCGCCAGAGGTGCAGGCCGAGGGTGGCGGCCAGGGCGACGGCGGTGGGTACGGCCCGCATCGGGCTGGTGAGGGGGAGGTCGCGCAAGGCGTAGACGGTGAGGATCACCATCACGCCGACCGGCATTCGCTCGCTCAGGTGGTGCAGCACGGCGCTGGCCCGCAGTGGGGCGAGCGCGGCGAAGGGCAGCGCGCGCAGGCCCCAGGTGACGGCGGCCGACACCCCGATGGCGGCGAGCAGATAGGGCGTGTCAGGCACGGGTCGGCTCCTTCGGGGCGGGGGTGCGGTGCCGGGTGAGGGCGCGTCGGGTCAGCAGCCCGGCGGTGAACAGCGCGGTGGCGGCGAGCAGCATCTGGCCGGGGAACAGGAAGCGCGCGGCGAGTGCGCAGACCAGGGCCAGTGCGGGGGTGGGGACGTCGCGTCGGGCGCGGTAGGCGTCGACGGCGAGCACGACGAACAGCGCGGTGAGCGCGAAGTCCAGGCCGACCAGCCGGGCGGGCACCAGTGCCCCGAACAGCGCGCCGGCGGTGGCGCCGGCGACCCAGTAGACCTGGCAGAGCACCTGCAGCCAGATGATGCGTCGCCCGCTCCAGGAGCGCGCCTGCCGCCCGGTGGTCAGGGCGTACGCCTCGTCCGTCATGGCGAAGGTGCTGTACGCCCGGCCGAACCGGCCGCCGACCCGATGCAGCGGGAAGGACAGGGCGTAGAAGACGTGCCGGAAGTTCACCAGGAACGCCGTCATGGCGATCTGCGCGAGCGGGGCGACCGCGACAACGAGCCCGATCAGCAGGAACTCCAGCGACCCGGCGTAGACCAGCGCGGTGAAGGCGGTGGCCCACCACCAGCTCAGGCCTGCGTGGACGACGAGCACGCCGAACGCGATGCCGAGCGGGAACAGGCCCAGACCGACGGAGCTGGAGTCCCGGAGCGCGGCCGTCAGGTCGTTCCGGGCGCTCGGCGCGGCGGCGTTCGTGTCGGCGGCGTTTGTGTCGGCGGCGGGCCCAAGTGGCGGAACGGGACGGCTGAGCGTCCCGCCAGGGGTGGAGTTCATGGGGAAATTCTAGGCCGGATTTCCGGTAATATGGTTTCCAATTATTGCCCTGGAGTCGCGCTGTGAGTAATAAAGAGATGCTGGACGGCATTGATCGTGACATTTTGTTCCACCTGCGTCAGGACGGTCGGCTGACCAACGTCGAACTGGCCAAGCGGGTCGGCCTCACGCCGCCGCCCTGCCTGCGCCGCGTCAAGCGGCTGGAGGAGGCCGGGGTCATCGCTGGATACCGGGCCCGGATCGACCCGGCGGCGGCCGGCCGGGGGTTCGAGGTGGTGGTCGCAGTGGAGATCGGCGTCAACGACCTGCAGACGGTGGAGGAGTTCGAGTCGACGGTTGCCTCCTACGAGGAGGTGGTCGAGTTCCGCCGGCTCTTCGGCCGCCCCGACTACTTCATCCGCGTCGCGGTCGCCGACCATGCCGCCTACGAGCGCTTCCTCACCGCCCGGCTGATGGGGTTGCCGGCCGTCGCCCGGGTCGACTCGCACCTGACCATGAAGATCATCAAGAACGACGGCTGAGCGGGCCCTCCTCCGCCCGTGCGGCGGGGGACACGTTGCGCCAGCGGCGGAAGAACGCGTAGACCCGGTCCCAGGGCGGGAAGTCGGCCAGCATGGCCCGCCACTTGGTGCCGTTGTCGACCAGGTAGTGGACGGCATCGAGCATCGTGCGGTGGCAGTACGCCTCCGGCTGCTCGCCCCGGCCCCGCAGCCAGCCCGGCACCGGCAGCAGCGGTCTCACCACCGCCCACTCGGCGTCCGACATGTCCGTCGGATAGCGGGGCTCGCGTACCCCGTGATCGGCCGCGTTCCCGAACCGGTGAGCCAGGCAGTCATACGCAAGGGTGACCGGGCTGGACTCCACGGCCGCCACTGCGAAAAGCTGTGACAACAGGGCCTCCTGGATCACTCGTTGGCGTAGACACCCTCGGAGCTACCACGAGGCCCTGCTCTTATGCGCGGCTCCCGCCACAGTCACCCGATCGAGACTCCCGTTCGACCGGCACCTCTCAAGATCGGAACGGCAACAGCCACTAACACCATCGGAGGAGGTTGATCTCTGCGCCTGCCGAGAGGTCATCCGCGCAGCTCAAGGAGTTGCTCGGCGGTTGCGGCAGGATGATCACTCGTGTTGCTTCGCCTGGCATACCTGACTGTCACTAATGTGCTCGCCGCCCTGAGGCTGCTGCCGTTGAGCGACCGCGAGATGGATGTGGAGATCCTCGCCCTGCGTCATCAGCTTGCCGTCCTTGGGGGGCAGTTCGGTGAGGGCCGGGTGAGGTTCGCTCCGGCGGACTGGGCTTTCCTTTTGCGCTTCTTGCTCCGCTGTCGCGCGGAGTCCTGCGCCGCCTGCGGCTGTTGGTCCGACCGGACACCGTGCTGCGCTGGCATCGCGACCTGATGAAGCAGCGTCACGTCCGCTCTTGAACCCGTCGTGGGGGTACAGGCGCGTGCACGGTGAACTCGCAGCCCTCGGCATCAAGATCGCTGCCTCCACCGTATGGGAGTTTCTCAAGGCCGGGGGCATCGACCCCGCGCCCGACCGCAGCGTCACCACCTGGGCCGACTTCCTGCGCTCCCAGGCCGGAGCGCTTCTTGCGTGCGACTTCATCGAGACCGTCACCCTGACTGGCCAACGGCAGTACATCCTCGCGGTCATCGAGCACGCCTCCCGCCGGGCCGTCCGCGTCCTGGGCGCTACCGCGCATCCCACTGCCCATTGGGTCGGCCAAGCCGCCCGGAACCTCGTCATGGACCTTGAGAATGCCGGAGCCGCCGTCAGCTACCTGATTCGCGACCGGGATGCGAAGTTCCCGGCGCTCTTCGACCAGATCCTGGGCGACGCCGGAATCAAGGTTGTGCTCTCCGGCATCCGCATGCCGCAGATGAACTCCGTCATGGAGCGCTGGGTGCAGACCTGCCGCCACGAACTCCTGGATCGGACCGTGATCTGGAACGAGCGCCACCTACGCCATGCCTTGCGCGAGTTCGAGCGGCATCACAACGGGCGCCGGCCCCATCAGGCCATGAACCAGGCCGCACCACTGCGCGTGGTGCCCGAGCCGATCGCTGATCCCGGACGGATCGCCCGCCTGGACATACGCCGACACGATCGGCTCGGCGGAGTGATCCACGAGTACCGGCATGCCGCTTGACCTGGGCGGATGAGGCTTTCGGCAGGCGCAACGCCGCCTGACCTGGTCGGATGATGTATTCGGCAGCCGCACGGTCGGGGCAGTGTTACCAGGCGGTCAAACGCCATGGTCAGATCTTCGGCCGACTGCAGCTCCGCACTGAGTGTCTCGTCACCACCGCTCAGCAGGCGGTACAGAGTCGTGCCGGCCGCGCGGAGCGCAGGCCACCCTGGCGAGGCCGGAGTCGGTGCAGCCCCCCAAGCTCCCTGGCCTGGAACGTTCAAAGCCTTGTGGCCAGCTGATCGATCCGGGCACGGTTACGGGCTGAGCCGATCCTGTTGGCCAGTTTTCGGGCTTGTAATGCGTGGTTCAGGGCCTCATCCCGTTCCCTGCGGGCGAGGTGCGCCTTCGCCAGGTAGAAGTGCATGCTAGCGCTCGCGCGGGTGAGCGTCGGGTCGGTCTTGGGGAGTGCCTCATATAGCTCGCTCACGGCGTCGCCGTCGCCGAGTTGAGCGAGCATGCTGCCGCGCCAGCGGGTCAGGTGGTTCTCGTTCAGACGGACGCTCGGCATTTCGAGATCCTGGTCGTGGTCTCCGGGAGGAATCACTGCCGAGGCCCGGTCCAGGGCACGTAGACAAGCGTCCCGTTGCCCTGTGTGCGCGAGCGCCTCGGCGGCACTGGCGTGAAGCCATGCCACAAGGCGGGCAGATGCCTTGCGCGCCACTGACCGAAGCGCTTCCTGGACGAGTTCTACCGCGAGTTCAGGCAGCCCCGCCGCATACAGCACAGGGGCTCGGGCTGCCATGGTGTACGCGAGGTACGCCGGGTCCTTCGACTCGGCGGCGGCCCGTTTGCCTAACTCGTACAGCCGCCAGGCGCGTTCTACGGCACCGAGGTCAAGCGCCTGCCAGGCAGCGAGCGTGGCTGCATCGGCGAGGGCCTTCGCAATGTGCTCCCGCATGCTGGGCAGCGTGGCGAAGGTCAGCAAATCTTCCAACGCTGTCAGATGAGCCTGCACCTGGTCCCTCAGGACGATGGCCCCCAGCTGGCGATCCAGCGTGCGCAGGAGCTGGGTCTGGGCGATGAAGGTGTTGACCATGCCACTGCTCAAGGTGTGAGCCGCCTCGAACTGGGCGGCCAGCTCTTCGTAGCCGACTATCAGGAACGGTGGATTTTCTGCGGCCTTGCCGTGGGACAGGACGCGGTGCTGTGGGCCGCTACTGTCCGCGCCAGTTCCCACTTGGTCTGCGATCGCGGGGAACGGTGCGGAGGAAACCTCAGCCTGGACGGAGGCGATGAGCCGGTCTCGATCAGCTGGACCCAGACCCAGGCCACCTGCTAGCAGGTTCACCGATGACAAGCGCGGGCGCCGTCCTCCCGACTCCAACATGCTGATCGCATGCCTGGACACACCTGATCGTTCTGCCAGTTCCTCCTGCGTCGACCCGGCGCGCAAACGGTACTTCCGTAAGATCGGCCCGAACTCTCCAGCCATCTGATGCCCCCGACCAGTAGCTTCCGCTCAGTTGACGATCGGGCAGTGTCCCCGCCGTCGACTCGTTGCCTGGACAGACCGTAAGGGCAGACGGCGCTGAACGCCACAGCAGCGCAACACGAACGCGATGGAGCACACTGCCACGTTCAGCCAGGATGGTTCACGTGCGGAAGAGGGCACTGGAAGGGCAGCGGCGCTGGTAGCGGCAACATCTGGCACGCCTGGTGGAACCAGGGCCAGCCGTGGGCAGGTGCGCAGGACCTCGGCGGGAACATCGCCGCGAACTGGCCAGGCATCAGCCGAGCGCGCAGGGACCCCGATCCACCGGTGAACGCCCGGGGCCGGCACCGCAGACGCAGTACCGGCCCCGGGCCGGTGGGCCGGCCGGTGGTGCCTGCCCCGATCTCGCTGCCGGTCAGCGGCGGGCTTTCCCGAACGCCGCGGCTGCCGTCCTGGCTCCGGGTGGCTCGTGGACCAAGTACGACCTCACCGGCGTCGGCGCAGCAGCCAACATCTAGCCTGCTCGTTCAACCGGGGCCGGACCGGATCGTGGGTGGCAACGTGAAAGTGCCTTCTGAACTGGGAAGATGAGGCTTATCAAAGGTCTCCGTCGTACCAGCAGGAAGATAACTGTGAACCGGTAGCCGCACTGAACGGTCAGCGACCCAATCGGGCCGCGAGACCGTCGAGCACGCAGTCCAGGCCGAACGTGAACTCGACGTCGGGGTCGAGTTCCTCGCCTTCGAGGACGCGGCGGGCGAGCATCGGGTGCTCGCCCGCCGCGAGGACCTCGCTGATATAGGGGCCGACGCTGCGCTGCCACTGCTCCTCGGTCAGGCCGGTGCGCTGCTCGGCGCGCCGAGCAGCCTGCTGTGTGGCCACCGAGCCGAGCACGTACGCGCGCACGGCTCCGAGCGCCTGTGAGGCCAGGGTGATGTCGGGCGTGAGCGCGACGGCGGCACGCAGCGCGGATTCGGACCGTCGCAACGAGTTGGGGCCGAGTGAGGGCCGGCCTGCCAGTTCTCCAGCCAACCAGGGGTGCCGCAGCAGGGTCGCGCGCTGGGCGTGCGCGACCGCGGCCAGGTCGGCGCGCCAGTCCCGCGTGGGCTCGGGGAGCGGGTCCTCGCCCTGCGCCGCGTCGACCATCAGGTCCATCAGTTCGTCGCGGTTGGTGATGTAGCGGTAGAGGGTGGCCGTCCCGGAGCCGAGGTCGCCCGCGACCCGGCGCATCGAGACCGCGGCCAGGCCCTCCGCGTCGGCGACGGCCAGCGCGGCGGCCACGTACTGGTCCACTCCCGGTGCGCGTCGGGCCGGTTCGGGGCGAGGCCTGGTCCACACCGACCAGGGAGCGGGTTCGGTCATCGGGTGCTTCCTCTTCTCGTTGACCGGCATTCTAGCTTCTGGCTACGGTGTATCCATGACAGAAACAGCGTATCTGGAAGTGCCGGTCCTCGTGGTCGGGGGCGGCAGCGTCGGGCTGCTCACTGCGGCGTTGCTCGCCCACCACGGCGTCTCCGCGGTGCTCGTCGAACGCCGCCCGGGGCCGTCGGTCCACCCGCGCGCCACCGGCATCGGGCCCCGGACGGTCGAGATCCTGCGTGAACTCGGGCTGGACACCGCCGTCGACGCTGTCGCTGTCGACCTGCGGGGTGCCACGGCCAAGGCGGTGGCGCGGACCGTCGTCGAGATGGGCGCGGGCGATGTCGTGACCGTGCCCATGCCGATCCCGTCCGCCACCGAGCTGGACACGACGCCGTTCAGGCTGCGTGGCGTCTGCTCACAGGACCGCCTTGACGCCGTGGTGGCGGCCGACTTGGCGCGCCGCGGAGCGGATGTGCGCTGGTCGACCCGCCTGGTCGGCATCGCGCAGGACGCCGACGGGGTCGACGTCGAGCTGGAGGGGCCCGATGGTCGCTACTCGCTGCGCTGCGCGCGCGTGGTGGCCGCGGACGGCACGCACAGCGCCGTGCGGGCCGCGCTCGGCGTGGGCACCTCCGGGGCGGGCGACCTGGGCAAGTCGAAGATCAACATCCTGTTCCGCGCCGACCTCCGACCCCACCTGCGGGGGATGTCCTTCGGCACCTGCACGATCACCACGCCGGAGGCACCCGGCCTGCTGGTGACCGTGGACGGAGCGACCACCTGGGTCTTCCACGTCACCTGCGACGTGGACGGGGGCGAGCACCCCGAGGACTTCACGGACGAACGCTGCGTCGCGGTCGTCCGCGCGGCGGTCGGCGATCCCGACCTCGACGTCGAGGTGCGCAGCGTGCTGCCGTGGCGGCCCCGGAGCGCCCTGGCCGACCGCTTCGCCGTCGGCCGCGTGTTCCTGGTCGGCGACGCCGCCCACACCGTGGCACCGCTGGGTGCGTTCGGCCTCAACACCGGCGTCGCCGACGCCCACAACCTGGCGTGGAAGCTGGCCGCCGTCCACCACGGCGAGGCGGGCGCCGGCCTGCTCGACAGCTACGCGCAGGAGCGCGAGCCGGTCGCCGCGGCGACGTTGGACCAGGCGATGCGCAGGTTCGCCGACCCGGCGCTGCACTGGGGGCGTGGACCCGAGGCCGACGCCGCCAGGGCTGCCGCGGGGGTGTGGGCGGCGCCGGTCGTGCACCTCGGCCAGCGGTACGACTCGGCCGCCGTCGTCGATCCGCGGCCGGAACTCCCGTCCACGGTCGACCTGGTGGCGGCGCTGGACGGGTCGCCGGGTTCACGGGTGCCCCACGCGTGGGTCGACGGGGTCTCCACGCTCGACCTGGTCGCGTCCCGGTGGACCCTGCTGGTGGGCGCCGCGGGCGACCGGTGGCTCGCCGACGCGGCGCACGTCGGCCTACCGGCACACCGGGTCTGCGCACCTTGGCTGTCCGACGACGGAGCCCTGCTCGTGCGACCGGACGCGATCGTCGCGATGCGGGTCACGGCGCAGGTCCCGGATCCGGCGCGGTTCCTCGCCGACGTCCTGGACCAGCTA
Source organism: Kitasatospora sp. GAS204B (assembly GCF_029892155.1). GTDB lineage: Bacteria > Actinomycetota > Actinomycetes > Streptomycetales > Streptomycetaceae > Kitasatospora. The sequence continues at coordinate 157,798 of NZ_JARZAG010000021.1, forward strand.
CTGGCCAGGCCGGTCGCGGTGCCGAGCGCCTGACCGGGGGTGAGGCGCCCCCGTCACAACCACAGCTTGGCCGTGCTGACCTCGAAGTTCGAGGAGTACGCGCGTACTTCCCGTTCGACGACCCGACCGCCGCCCGGATGTCCGCGGATATGCAGGAATTGCTGACATCGACGTGCGGGCCACTGACGGCTGACCCGGTACCACGGCAGATCGCCCTGTCCACGAGTACGAGTGCTGGCCAGGTCACCGCCCGATCCCGGCGCCCTTCCAAGGAGACGGAGCTGCTCGTGCGCAGACACCGGAGCTGCTCGTGCGCAGGCACGAGAACGCGGTGCTGCGCCGGGGACCGGGGTCCGACCTGCCTCCGTGCAGGCAGGTCGGCCCCCCGTCTCACACCTGCGGGGCGGGGCGCGTCATTCAGCGGGGGTGGACCTCGAGGAAAGCGCGGACCGCGGACTCCAGGGCGCCCTCGATCCAGGCCGGCTTCAGGCTGGTGTGCTCGCCCGCGAAGTGCACCCGGCCCTCCACCGTGCGGGTGGCGGGGTGCAGTTCGTGCAGCTGGCCCGGGGTGAAGATGACCGCCTCGCCGAGCGCGTAGCGGGCCCTGGCCCAGGACTGGCTGACGCCCACACCGGCGTACGAGGCGCGGACGACCGGGCCGAACAGCCGCTCCATGTCGTCCAGGGCGAACGCGACCCGCTCGCCCTCGGTGAGGGAGTCCCAGCGGAACGCGTCGTCGGACCAACTGTACGAAGCCAGCACCACGCCGCCCGGCGATCCGGCCGGGGCGTGCGAGGGCAGGTAGGTGTTGCGGCTCGGGCTGTCGGAGGTGCAGCCCGCGCCGGTGAAGCCGTTCGGGCCCTGCTCCCAGAAGCGGGTCTTGAACTCCAGCAGCACCTTGGTGGCGGAGTCGTAGTGCAGCTCGTTGACGGCCCGGCGCTTGGGGTAGGACATCAGCGGTTCGACGGTGCAGAAGCGCAGTGCGCTGAACGGGATGGTGACGATCGCGTAGTCGCCCTCGAAGCACTCGGCGGGCTGGATCGGTGCGCCGTCGCAGGAGTTCTCGGTGCCGCTCTCGGCGGTGGTCTCGATGCGGACTCCGCTGTCGCTCTGGACGAGGCGGGTCATCCGCCGGCCCATCCGGATGTCGTTCCTGAGCGGCGCGGCCAGAGCCTCGGTCAGGACGTCGAAGCCGCCGACCAGTTCCCAGTAGCGGTCGGTCGGCGTGATCGCCGCGTGGTCCATCAGGGTCGGGATGAGGGAGTAGTGGAGCCGGGAGGTGAGGTTCTCCAGGGTGCCCGCCGCCTGGATCTGCGCCAGGTCCCAGCCGGCCTCCTCGACCAGGTAGCGGTGGGTGGAGTAGTCGTCGTACTTCTGGAAGATGGTCGCCCAGGCGTCGATCTGGTCGTTGATGCTCGCGTCGCCGGAGACGGTCACCGGCTTGAGCGCCTCGTTGAGCGCGTCCGCCATGACGGTGCCGGCGCTCGCGCCGAACGTGCCGTTCACCCGCTGCGGCGTGGCTGCGTAGGCGGCCCGGGTGGTGGTGAGTCCGTTGACGCGGATCAGCCGCTTCCCGCCGGACGCCGGGGGCGTGAAGGTGTGGTCGTCGGGGCCGTTGGTCCAGGTCTCGCCGGTGAAGGCCCGGTAGGTGACCGGCGGTATGGTGCCGGTGGGTTGGGCGCCCGGTGCCACGTCGGCGTTGTAGAAGAGCTGGCGCTTGAGCCCGAGCTTGTCCGCGAGCGCGCGGACCAGCGGGTGGAAGTCCGGCAGCCGCATCGCGCCGGCCTCGGCGTAGAGGGCCTTGTCCTTGAAGTTGCGGAAGGTCTTCACCCGGCCGCCCACCCGGCTCTCGTTGGCCTCGATGACGACCACCTCGTGCCCGGCCCGCTTCAGGAGCGTGGCGGCGGTCAGTCCGGCCACCCCGGCGCCGACTATCAGGATCTTCTTGCGCGCTGCTCGAGGCGGGAGTTGGCCGTCGATCAGGATCCGCAGGTACTGCAGTTTCAGGTCCTCGTCCTTGTCGCCGACCAGCAGGAGCTTGCGGGCCAGGTCCCGGCTGACCGCCGGGTCGATCCCGTGGGACGGGTTGGAAATCGGCGGGTTGATGGACGGGCTCCCGGTGAAGCCGGTGGCTCCCGCCACGGCGGCTCCCGCGACCGCGGCCCCCGCGACGGCCGAGCCGAGGAAGCTGCGCCGGGCGACAGCGGTCGGGCCACTCTCAGGTGAATCGCTGCTCTTGGTGGGCGAGTTCGGCATACAAGCTCCTGGGACGGAATGAACATTTCGTCGGACGAGATCAAACCCCATCGAATTGATTCGGGCACGTGCCAACCCATCGGTTCACCCGAACGGATGAAGAAACCCGATTCCCGCCTCGGTTTGCCCCTCCCCGTGACAGACGCTCAGACGGACACGCCATCCACGCGTCGTCCGGGAGCGCAAGCAGCCCTCGCTCTGCCTTGTGCGAGAACTGTGTTTCCAGGCCTGGCGTTTGCCATTCCACGCCTCGGGTAGCTCTTGTCGGGAACGCGATGCCCGCCGCACTCGCCCGTCCCGAAGGGAATCATCTGGCGGCCTTCCCTCAGCACCACGCGCCGCCGGCTCGTCCGCCGCGAGCGAGACGCAGCGACCGCCCTTGAAGACCAGCGGTTCCACTACCGTGGGCGGGGGCACGGCAGTTCGAGGTCGCGCACGGCGAGCGCCCTGGCGGCGACGGGTTCGTCACGGCCGGCCCCCGTGGGTGGTGCGCTGGTCACGTTCCGCCGAGGCGGATGGCTTTGACCAGCAGCAGAATGGCGGCGAGGACGAGGTAGCCGCGCAGGGCGAGCATGCCGAGGCGTAGTCCGGGCGACCATCGGACGGGCTTGAGCAGGGCAAGCGGGGGCATGCGCCAGGCGAGCTTCTCGGCCGCCGGCATCGTGGGCGCCGGAGCGCGGGCCGGGGCGCCGGAACGCCTGCGGGCGATCCGCAGGCCGCCGGCCGCCGAGATGAGTGCGACGACCAGGGCGCCGGCGAGCCAGCGGGTCAGTGCCTTGACGTCGATGTGGGGGAAGAGGGTTGCGGTCATCAGGGTGGCGGAGAGCAGTAGCAGGACCGCGATGATGAGGGTGGCGATGAGGTTGAGCCAGCGGGGGTTGACCCAGGGGCCCAGGACCTCGCGGTCGTTGCAGAGCAGGAGCAGGAAGACGCTGGCGGAGGGGAGGAGGAGTCCGGCGAGGGCCTGGACGGCTTCGGTGATGATGCCGAGCGGTGCGCCGGGGATGAGGACGATGCCGGCGGCGAGCAGCACCATCAGGCTGTAGGAGGCGTAGAACTTCTTCGCTTCGCCGAAGCCGCGGTGCAGGGAGTGCCGCAGGTTGAAGACGTCGCCGAAGGCGTAACTGGTGGCGAGGGTGACGGCGGCGGCGCCGATGATGCTGGCGTCCATGAGGACGATGGCGAACATGACGCCGAGCGTGCGGCTGTGCTGTCCGAGGGCGTTGGCCACACCGGCGGCGTCCGTGAAGTTGCCCGCGAAGCTCGTGCCGCGGGCGGCGAAGTCGGCGATCATGACGAGGGCGGCCGCTCCGACGACGACCACGACCGAGCCGATGACGGTGTCGGCGCGTTCGTAGCCGATGAAGCGCGGGGTGATGCGCTTGTCGATGACGTTGGACTGCTGGAAGAAGAGTTGCCAGGGCGCCACGGTGGTGCCGACGATCGCGATGATCAGCAGGACCGCGTCGCTCGTGATGCCGCCCTGGATGCCGGGGACGACGAAGTGGTAGGCGGCCTGGCCCCACTGGGGCCCGGACATCAGGGTGAGCGGGATGAGCAGGAGGCTGACCGCGATCAGGGCGAACATGGCGCGTTCCCAACGGCGGAAGGAGCCGCTGGCGGTGACGGCGATCAGCAGCAGGGCGGACAGGGGGACCACCCAGTACTTGGAGGCGCCGAGGTACCCGGCGGCCAGCGAGATGCCGATGAACTCGGTGACGATGGTGAGGAAGTTGAGGACGAAGAGGTCGCCGACGCTGAACCAGCCCCAGAACCTGCCGAAGCGTTCGTTGATCAGACGGGCGTGGCCGACGCCGGTGACGGCGCCGAGGCGGACCACCATCTCCTGATTGACGATCAGGACCGGGATGAGCAGCAGCAGGACCCAGAGCAGGGAGTAGCCGTAGTTCTGACCGGCTTGGGCGTAGGTGGCGACACCGCCGGCGTCGTTGTCGCCGACCATCACGATGATGCCGGGGCCGACGATGGCCAGCAGGGTGAGCAGACGGGTCTTGAAGCCCGGGCGTTCCTCGGCGTGATCCCTGGGGATCCGGCCGAACGCGCCTTCGATGTCCCCGAGATGAGCCTCGTCCAGGACGGCGCTGGGCCGCGCTGCGGCCGGCGGTTCAGGCGGCGGTTCAGGCGGCGAGGTGGGCCTGGCCGGCGATGTGGCCTTGGGTGGTACGGGCACGGGCGGCACCGACGGTGCCGGGGTGGGCGGGGGTGCGGGGCGGGCGTTGTCGTCCGGGGGATTCTGAGGGGTCGTCATCCGCCGAGATCCGTTGGGTTCGTGGGCTCACGCGGCGTGTCGTCCTCGGTGCGGCGACCCGGGTACGGGGCGGGCTCGCGGCGGCGCCAGTCCTCCGGGATCACCGTCTCCAGGATGTCGTCGACGGTGATGACGCCGAGGATCTGGTCATGGTGGTCGACGACGGGCACGCTGAGGAGGTTGTAGTCGGTCATCAGCAGGGCGACGTCCTCGACGTCCGTGTCCGGGAGCACCCGCACCGGTTCGGTGGCCATGACCTGCTCCATCAGGGCGTCCGGATCGGCCTGCAGCAGCGCCACCAGGGTCGCGGTGCCGATCAGCCGGTTCTTGTCGCGGACCACGTGGACGATGGTGAGGGCCTCGGGCTGCAGGGTCCGGGCCGCGCTGACGAGGCGCAGCACCTCGGCGACGGTGGCGCCAGGCGCGGTGGTGAGGATGTCCAGGGCCATCAGGCCGCCGGCGCTGGAGGGGTTGAAGCCCATCAGTGTCAGGACCTTGGTGCGCTGGCCGGCCGGCAGGGCGTCGAGCACCGGCTGGCGGCGGTTCTGCGGCAGGTCGTTGATCGCGTCGGCGGCGTCGTCCGCGCGCATCCTGCCCAGTACCTCGGCGATCTCGCCGTCGCTCTTCTGGGCGAGCAGGCGGGTCTGCGAGTCGGGCTCCAACTCCTCGAAGACGTCCGCCTCCAGTTCCGGATCGGCGTGGACGGTCTGCAGGATCTCGTGCGACTCGGTGCGGTTGGCCTCCTCCAGCAGGTCCGCCAGGTCGGCCGGTTTGAGCTTGCCCAGGCGCCCGAACGGCCCCCGCGCACGCGCCGACTGGACATGGCCGATGAGCGGCTCGAAGGACTTCCAGTCCCGCCACTGCGGATGGGCCTCGCCCGCCAGGAAGCCGAACACGCGGGGATGGCGCGGGTGGGTGTCCAGGCGGTCGACCACCCAGCCGTCCGGACGCCGGCGCAGCTCCAGGTCGTGGGCGCGGACGAGTTCGACGTCGGCGACGTCGATCACGCGGTGCCCCAGCACGTCGGCGCGCAGCAGGACCTCGCCTTCGCGCCGTTCGAAGGGCCGCAGGTCCACGACCTCGCTGGTCAGCCGGATCTGTTCGCCGTCGAAGTCCGCGACCTGCTCGATGGGCAGGAAGACCTCGCGCTTGCCGATCTGCACGACCAGGCCGGTGGCCAAGGGGTAGTCGCGCCCGCGCAGACGGACGATCACATCGGACAGGCGGCCCACGACCGCGCCATCACGCCCCACCAGCGGGCGGCGCAACAGCTGGGAAAGCGACACGACACGGTCCACGCCACGACGCTAGTCCGGTTGTGGCGACGGCCCGTGGGACGCACCGTCGTGGGGCGGTACCCGGCTCGAATGGCGCAACGCGTATTCACCCGGCCGGGGCAGGCCGTGCGGACGTCAGGAGCGTGGCACCCCGCTGCGTTGGTGGGCTTGCTCGACGAGCTCTCGGGCCAGGCCGCCGGTCAGGTCGAGCTGGCGTTCGAGCCGGCCGGTGTCGTGCCCGTGGGTGGCGAACACCCAGGCGGTGTAGAGGCGGTTCATGGAGGGGTGGTCGCCGCAACAACGACTGGCGGTAGGAGCAAGTGAGGCGGCCGTCGACCTGAAGAGCCAGTGGCTGATCTGGTGGGAGAGCGGGCCCGAGCCCGCCAACTCGTGCAGCCCAGTGGCGGGCACGCCGTCCAGCGCTGATGCGTGCCCGCCGAGCGGGGTTCGCGGTGAGGTGATCTCGTCAGTGGCTGACGCTCCAGCGAGACATGCGACGAGCTGAGGACGATGCGGAACGACGAACGCCCGCACCTGGCCGAAGGCCTGGACCGGGCGCCGATTCACGGTGCCCGGTCTCCGAGCCCGGCGGGCAAAGAGTGTGTCCGAGACGCAGACCGTGAGCCGACGGCGGTCGGGGGTGCTCCAGGCTCCAGACCACGCGCAGGTCGCGGTTGCCGGCTGCCGGCTGCCCGGGCAACTCCCGCGTACACCACAGCGGTCGGCTCCGCCAGCGCTGGTGTCACCGCGGGGCGAAGCGGGCGAAGCGAGCGAAGCCGAGGTTCGATGGAAGGAACGTACGTCCGCAGCTGCCGCCGACCTGTGCAAAGGCCAGCGGCAGCTGGCGGCGGGTGTCCGGCCCTCAGACGATGAGGAGCCGTGGGAAGGAGATGAGCCATGGAGAGCCACGAAGACGTCCTGAACGGCGGGCGGTGCCCGCACCAGAGTCCGCGACGGCCGGTTCCACCCGCGCCCTCGTCACCCGCGACCGCACCGCGCGCCGGCAGACGCCCAACGCTGGGCCGGCCGGCGACGAAGAGGCACGGCAGGCTGGCAGCGGCCGTCACCGCGGTCCTGACCAGCGCTGTCATGATGGCCGGCACGCCCCCCTCGAGCGCCGCCTCCGCCGCCGTCCCGGCCTACCAGCAGCAACTGGCCAACGACTGCGAGGCGACCTCCCTGCGCATGGTGCTGGCCGCACGGGGGGTGCAGGTGTCGGACCAGGACGTGCTCGGGCGCATCGGCGTCGACCTGGCGCATCCCCAGGCGGGAGTCTCCGGGCCGCTGTCCGGGGACCCGTTCCGGGCCTTCGTGGGAGACCCCAACGGCTCGGAAGCAGCCGGCACCGGCTTCGGCGTGTACTCCCCGCCGATCGCCCAGGCCGCGCAGTCCTACGGCCTGTCCGTGACGGCGGCCGGGCAGGGGATCTCCCCCGCTCAGCTGAGCAGCGCCGTTGCCGCCGGACACCCGGCGATCGTATGGGTCGACTACAACTGGCGTGACGTCGCGGCGAGCTCGTACACCGCGTACGACGGTCAGGTGGTGCCCTACGCCGGCCCATCCGAACACACCGTCGTCGTGACCGCGGTCAGCAACGGACAGTACCTGGTCAACGACCCGGCCCGCGGGCAACTGCAGATCAGCGAGGCGGCTTTCGACGCCGGGTACGCCACCTACGGCGACATGGCGGTCATCGTCCAGTGACCGCTGCGCCCCGGTCGGACCCGCTGTCGAGGCGGCAGCGGGCCCGGCCCGTGGGTAATGGGGGCCCTGGACGGCGGCGCAAGCGCTCCGGACGCGGTTCGGATTCCGCGGTCGAACTGCGCGTCGGCCGCAGCGTTTCCCTCCCCGATGAGCAGCAACGCCCGCTCCAGCCAAGCGTCGAGTTCAGTTGCGAACCTGCCCGACACCGACCTGGCGCCCTGTACGTTCGCCAGCAGTTCGTCGAGCTCCTCGGCCGGCTGCTCAAAGCGCCCTGACGGCCCGCCCGCACCACCGAACTGTGGATGCCTGACGAGGCAGGTGCTGTGCCCCAGGGCAGCGCGGCGGCCGCGGCAGGGGTAGCGGCTGACGACCAGGGCATCGACCCCGGCGGCACCAGCGAGCGCAGGCCACCTACCCTCAGCTAACCTCCCCCCTCGTGGACGATCACCCCGAGCCCTCGACCCTGCGCGTCTTCGTGGCACTGGCTCCGCCCGATGACGCCAAGGATGAACTGGCCCAGGCCCTGCAGCCCGCCTACGCCAGGTACCCACGGCTGCGGTGGAACCGGATCGAGGACTGGCACATCACCCTGGCCTTCCTCGGTGAACTGCCATCCACGGCAGTGCCGCTGCTGCGCTCCGCGCTGGTGGGTGCGACTGCGTCGCACCCACCCCTGCACCTGGGCCTGCGGGGCGGCGGCCACTTCGACCAGCGACTGCTGTGGAGCGGGATCGACGGGGACCTGGAGGGACTGCACCTGCTCGCCGCCGACATCCGGGGCCTGATCAGGTCCTGCGGGATCGAGCTCAGGGACCGCCCGCTGCGCCCCCATCTGACCCTGGCACGGTCCCGCCGCGACGATCCCACCAGCGTGCCGCAGGCCGCGGCCGGGCTCACCGGGTTCGTGGGCCGGCCGTGGTGGACCGAACGCCTCCACCTTGTCGGCAGCAACATCGGCCGTGGCCCCGGGCCGATCCGCTACCGCGACATCGAAGCGTGGCGATTCGCCGCCGCCGTCCGGGCCGGGGGCGACGGCTCCCTCACCGAGCCGTAGCCGGCAGGCGAGCGCCTGCGGCGGGTGGTGGTTGCGTGACGGTCCGTTGGGGACGGAACCCCGGGCCGGGCAGTGCTGCGCCCGGGTGGGTCGGGCGGGCTCGCTGTCTTCGGTTCGTTGTCCCCGCCTGGCCCGGCTCGAACGGGCTGGTCCCCGCCAAGTCGGCTGTCACCGGCCTTCGTTCTCCGGTCTCGTAGGCGTGGAGGCGTGACAAGGCAAGGACGCAGCTTTGGGTCCAGATGCGCTGAGCTGTCGCCCGCTCGTGGTGGCCGTCGCGCGCCGGTACCAGACGGATGCGTCGTGGCCCAGACGGCTCGGATCGTTGTCGGCACGTGGCTGCGCAGGCAGGCGGGGGCCGCGCCGACGGAAAGCCGAGCGACCACCAGAGCGCGCTTCCGGACGCGCTCTACCGGTCCCCCGAGACCGTCACCGGCCGACCCGCCCCGTACCGGCCGCGCCGTCCCGGCTCGTCCTGGCGGGGACGGCGCTCCAGTCCGGGAGGTGCGGAGCGGGCGGGCAGTGCGCCGCTACGCCGGGCCTTCGTGGGCGCGCCCGGCCGGGCGCGTGCGGGTCTTCGGCGGCCGGGCCGCAGCCGGACACGGGCCGGCGCCACCGGGTGGTTGCGGGCAGTCACCGCGGTGTGAGCCGGATCTCCTCGCGGCGGGTGTCGGACCGCAGCGGCCCGTGATGGTGCTCACGCGTCCCGCGCGTCTCCTACCCTTCCTAGTAGGCCGCCCGCCGGTCCCGCCCGCCGCGCCCGCCTGGTCGGCCGCCGCAGCGGCCGCGCTCCCGCGCCCGCAGTCGGCCTTCCGTCGTTTCCGCAGGCCAAACCGGTGCAAATCGCCCAAAAAAGTGTGCCCGGCCAGGTTTGACCACCCCGACGACGAGCAGCCGGCCCGCCTCCGGCGGGCGCATGCGCCCCGCCCCGCTACGACGCCGCGTCGTAGCGGACACCCTTGGATCCGGGCGTCGGCCCCGCTAACAATGGCTCAGTCGCCAGCCGCGGCGGCGGTCTGATCCACTGCCGCGACTCCCGCCCGGCGGTCACCACCCGTGACCGCCCCGGTGCCGACTCCCGCCCGCCGGACCTTCCGGGTCCGCACAGCCGCGGGGCGAGGCACCCCGCACGATTGAGGTCGAACTCCCACATGCCCGTGATCACCACCCGCATGCGCAAGTCCGCCGCCCTGCTCGTCTCCGCCGCCGGCATCGCCGCCCTGGGCGCCGCCGTCGCCCCGGCCACCGCCAGCGCCGATACCCCCCAGCAGATCGCCGCCAGCGTCGTGCCCGCCAACCAGCTGGCCTCGTTCGACCAGATCATCTCCCACGAGAGCGGCTGGAACGTCACCGCGACCAACCCCTCCTCCGGCGCCTACGGCCTGGCCCAGGCCCTGCCCGGCAGCAAGATGGCCACCGCCGGCGCCGACTGGCAGACCAACGCGGGCACCCAGATCAAGTGGGCCTACGACTACATGAACACCCGCTACGGCAGCCCCAACCAGGCCTGGGCCTACTGGCAGATCCACCACAACTACTGACCCACCCGCCCCACGACCACGACCCACGCCACAAATCCAGGCCAGGGCCGGGCCGAACGGGGCCAGAGCCGAGGGGCCCGGAGCGCGAACCACGCGCACCGGGCCCCTCGGCTCGTCCGCAGCAACCACGGACGGAGCCACCTGGCAGCCGGACAGGACGAGAACGCCCCTTAGCTCCAATACCGGTGATTTAGGTCGTTTTCCGGCTGGTCGGGCTGGCTCTGGTGGGTGCGACCAGCCGGACGGTTGGAGTGTCGGGTGCCGTCGGGTT